>NZ_CBDBZT010000001.1:0-214621 GCF_965213655.1 Candidatus Palauibacter sp.
CGATCCACGGTCACGGTGAGCACGAAGACGCGCCCACCCGCCTCGCCCGCCGCCAGATCGCGTACCGCGGCGGCCGCGTACAGTTGGGCGAGACCCGCCCCCTCGGCGGCAATGAGCGCGAGGTGGCGCCCCCGTTCGATCGCGGCCGACAGCGCCTCGAGCGCCTCCGGCGACGGCGGGGCCGATTCCACCGCATGCTCCGGCTGGTCCTGTTTCAAGAGCGAGATCCCGGGAACGAGCTGGACGAGGGTCGTGAACGGGCCGTCGCCCGCATCGGTTGGGAAGGTACGCAAGGCGTCCGTCCGTCCAAAGTGCGGACCCGTCCGCCGGGGTCCCGTGCCGGTCCCGTTACGTTGACGGCGGCTCGGAGGCGCGTCTAACGTCCCAGCCCGCTCGCCGCAGCCGTCCGGCGCGCGCTCCCCCGATGACCTCCAGTAGAAGGTGACCGTAATTCACGTAGTCGGAACCCTGGAGGCGATTCAAGCCTGGGTGTGGGGCGTCCCCCTCATCATCCTCCTTCTCACCACGGGCCTCGTGTACACACTGCTGCTGCGCGGCCTCCAGTTCCGCCGCCTGAGGCACGCGCTCTGGCTGGCGCTCGTCAAGCGCCGCGAGCCCGGGGGCGAGGGCGACATCTCGCACTTCCAGGCGCTGATGACGGCGCTCGCCGCGACGGTCGGGACCGGGAACATCGTCGGCGTTGCAACCGCCATCGGCGCGGGCGGCCCCGGGGCCCTCTTCTGGATGTGGGTGACGGGACTCCTCGGGATGGCGACGAAGTACGCGGAGGCGGTCCTCGGCGTGCGCTTCCGGGAGACGGACTCTCGGGGCGAGAAGGCGGGCGGCCCCATGTACTACCTCGAGCACGGTCTCGGCCGCAGCCCGCTCGGCCGGGGTCTGGCGATCGCGTTCGCGCTCTTCGCGACCCTCGCCGCGTTCGGGATCGGAAACGGGGTTCAGTCCCAGGCGGTGGCGGACGCCTTGAACGAATCGTTCCATCTGCCGCACTGGGTCGCGGGACTCGTCACCGCGGCTGCCGTCGGCCTCGTCATCATCGGCGGCATCCGCTCGATCGGGCGCGTGGCGAGCGTCATCGTGCCGGCGATGATCATCCTCTACATGGGCGTTGCCGGTCTGGTGCTGATCTCCAACGCGGCGGAGATCCCGGCCGCCTTCAGGCTCGTGTTCGAGCACGCGTTCGGGGGACGCGCGGTGGCCGGCGGCGCGCTCGGCTACACCGTCATGCAGGCGATGCGCTTCGGCGTCGCGCGCGGAATCTTCTCCAACGAATCAGGACTGGGGACCGGGGCGATCGCCGCCGCCGCGGCCCGGACGCGCGAGCCGGTGCGGCAGGCCCTCGTCTCCATGACGCAGACGTTCATCGACACCATTGTCGTCTGCACCTTCACGGGACTCGCGATCCTCACGACGGGGGCGTGGCGGTCGGGGGCCGAGGGCGCGAACATGACGCAGCTGGCCTTCGACACGAGCCTCCTCGCGGGCGCCGGGGACATCATCGTCGCCCTCGCCCTCGCGACCTTCGCCTTCAGCACGATGCTGGGGTGGTCCTACTACGGCGAACGGAGCTTCGCCTACCTCTTCGGCGAACGCGTGATCCGCCCCTATCGGCTGGCGTTCGTGCTCGTGGTCGGGCTCGCGGCGGTCGTGGAACTCGATGTCGTGTGGCTGATCTCCGACATCCTCAACGGTCTCATGGCGGCGCCGAACCTGGTGGGACTGCTGCTCCTGTCAGGCGTCGTATGGAGGGAGACCCGGAGCTACTTCAACCGCAGCTAGCCGCGGAAGGGCGGGTAGTGGCCGAGGTCGTAGGCCCGGATCGAGAGGACGCCGCGCGAATCAAGCCCCACGTCGGCCAGAGTCCGCGTCTCATCGCGGATGCGGCGCTCGGAGAATTCGGCGTAGAAGTCGGCGGGGTCGTCCGAGGAGCGCTGGAGCATCTCGCGGATGCCGATCGCCTTGGCGGTGAGCACGGTCGTATCGGCGGGCAACTCCATCACGTGCTCGAGCCAGCGGTCGGGCATGATCAGACGAACCGTGATTGCGCTCATGCGGCCCTCGGCGTCAATGGAGGTTGCGGAGCGTGTAGAGGAAACGCTTCGCGAGGTCGGTCACGTCGAGCCCCACCACGCGGTCGGTCTCCACCCGGACGTTCGTGTGGCCGCCCGCCCGGTCGACCGCGAAACGGGCGAGGCCGATCTCCCCGGCGAAGGTGACCGACGCCTCCGTCTCCTCGCGCACCGTGAGCCCGGAGTGCCGGCCGAAAAACGTCTTGGCGCGGTCGAGGACATCTTCCGGGGACAGGTCGGTGATGGTGACGTATCGCATGTGGATTTCCGGTTCGGCGATCGGGTTCGGGGGCGCAAGATCTTCCGTCCCCGGCGGCCCGTCAACCGAACGATCGACCAACTATTGGCCCCACGGGTCCGGGGGCGATACCATCTCCCGACATGAACCCTCCAATCTCGTTCGGCCGCTTCTTTCTTCCCGGCCCGACCGAAGTCCCTCTGGATCTGTTCGACGCCATGCGACGGCCCGTCGTCGGACACCGGAGCGCCGAGGTCTCGGGCCTGGTCGAACGTATGCAGCCTTCCGTTTCGCGGCTCTTCCGGAGCTCGCGGCCGGCGTACCTGTCGACGTCGTCCGCCACCGGCATGATGGAAGCCGCCATCACGAACCTCACGCGCCGCCGCGTTCTCTGCCTCACGAACGGATCGTTCAGCAAGCGGTTCCACGCGATCGCCGAAGCGACGGGACGCCCCGCGGACGCGCTCGAGGCGGAGTGGGGCGAGCCGAACCTGCCGGAGCGGCTGCACGACGCGCTCTCCGCGGCGCCCGGACGGTACGACCTCGTCACGGTCGTGCACTCGGAGAGTTCGACCGGCGTTCTAAACCCGCTGGAGGAACTCGCGGAGGTCGTACACGAGTTCGACGACGTGCTGATCGCGGTGGACACGGTCTCGTCGCTGGCCGGGGCGCCGGTGGAGACCGACGAGTGGGGCCTGGATTTCGTCCTCACGGGGTCGCAGAAAGCGGTGGCGCTGCCCCCGGGACTCGCGCTCGCCGTGGCGTCCGAGAGGGCGCTCGCCCGCGCGCGGGAGGTCGAACACCGGGGCTTCTACTTCGACATCCTCAAGTTCGAGAAGAACCTCGAGCGCTGGCAGACGCCGAACACCCCGGCGGTCTCGCTCTTCTTCGCCCTCGAGCGCCAACTGGAACGGATGATGGAGGAAGGCATGGAGGCGCGCTGGGAGCGTCACGACTCCATGGCCCGCCGGACGTACGAATGGGTGGATGACACGGCCGCGCGGACGGGCCAGCCGTGGCATGTGCTCGCGCCGGAAGGCTACCGCTCGCCGTGCGTGACGGTCATCATGCTTCCGGACGGACTGACGGGTCCGGATGTCGTGTCCCGCGCGCTCGAGCGCGGATACACGGTGGCTGCCGGCTACGGGCCCCTGAAGCAGGAGTCGTTCAGAATCGGACACATGGGCGAACACACTCTCGACGAGCTGGAGGCGCTTCTGGCCGTCCTCGACGATGTCCTGTGAACCAGGCGCCGTGAGCGAAGTCCCGTGAGCGAAACCGAACAGGGCGACCTTCGCGTCATCATCGCCGATCCCCTCCTCCCGGATGGGATCGAGACGCTGCGGGCCGCCCCCGGGCTCGTGGTCGAGGATCACACGGAATCGGACCGGGAGGCGCTCCGCGCCGCGCTCGAAGGCGCATCGGCGCTCATCGTGCGCTCCCGCACGAAAGTGACCGCCGATCTCATCGAGTCGGCCGACCGTCTGAGGGTCGTTGGACGCGCGGGCGTGGGCGTGGACCACATCGACATTCCCGCCGCCACCCGCCGCGGCGTCGCCGTGCTCAACGCTCCCGCGGCGAACACGCAGTCCACCGCCGAACTGGCCTTCGCCCTGCTCCTCGCCGCGGCCCGCCGGATCACGGAGGCGGACGCGAGCATCCGCGCCGGGGAATGGAGGCGCAAGGAGTTGCGCGGGATCCAGCTGAGCGGGAAGACGCTCGGCGTGATCGGGCTCGGACGGATCGGAGCGGAGGTCGTGTGGCGGGCGCGCGCGTTCGGGATGCGCGTGGTGGCCCACGATCCCTTCGTGAGCGACGAGCGGGCGAGCGATCTGGGCGTGGAACTCGCAAGCCTCGACGAACTCCTTCCGGCATGCCACGCGATAACGGTGCACGTCCCCCTCTCCGACGAGAACCGCGGGTTCATCGGCCGCAGAGAGATCGCGGCCATGCGGCAGGGTTCGATCCTCGTGAACGCGGCCAGGGGCGGGCTCGTGGATGAAGCGGCGCTGGCCGAGGCGCTCGGCAGCGGCCATCTGGGAGCCGCCGGCCTGGACGTGTTCGAGACGGAACCGCTCCCCGCCGACAGCCCGCTGCGGGACGCCCCCCAACTCGTGTTGAGTCCGCACCTGGGCGCCTCCACGTACGAGGCCCAGCGCCAGGTCTCCCGGCAGATCGCCGTCTCCGTGCGTAACGCGCTCGTCGATGGCGACTTCAGCGCCGCGCTGAACGCCCCCTTCGAGGCGGAGGATCGCGACGGCGCGGGTCCGATCATGGACCTCGGGTATCGTCTGGCGCGCCTCCTCCACGGGCTCGAAGATGCGCCACCGCGCCGCATCGAGGTCCGCTACGGGGGGACGCGGGACGGGGTGCTCGGACCTCTCGCGGCGAGTGTGGCCGTCGGGTTCCTCGAGCGCCGGGTCGATCCCCCGCTCAACGTCGTCAACGCCCTTTCGATCGCGGCGGAGCGCGGCCTGGAGATCGTTCGCGTTCGGGCCCAGGCGTCGGGCGACTACACGAACTACGTCGGACTCTCGGCCGACTCCGCGCGCGGCAAAGGCATGGCCGTGGGCGGGGCGCTCATGGGGTCCCGGATGGAACCGCGCGTCGTGCACGTCGGCACCTTCCGCATCGAGACGGAGCCCCGCGGCACCTGCCTCCTCATCCGGAATCGCGACCAGCCGGGCGTGATCGGCGCCGTGGGCACCATTCTCGGCGAGGCGAAGGCGAACATCGCGGAATACCACCTCGCGCGCCGACGGGGCGGCGGTCGATCGTTCGGGGTCGTGAGAATCGATGAGGAACTGCCGCCCGAGGTCCTGCAGGCGCTGAACGATCTCGACGGCGTCGAAGAGGTCCGCCAGGTCACGTTCGACTGACCTCCCCCGGGGCGGTTGGCATCCGGATACCATAAATCCTATCATGAATCATGATGTCCATTCATGATTCAGAGGGTGAAGCGGGACGGGTCCGCGAGCCCGTGCAGGTCTATCTTTCGCGCACGGAGCGCGAGCGCCTGGAACGCCTGCGGAACATCCTCGACACGACCAAGTCCGATGTCCTGCGCAAAGGTCTGGAAGCGCTGGAGTCCCAGCTCTCGGACCCCGATCGTCACCCCGCTCTGTCGATCATCGGCCTCTTCCGCGGTACGGCGCCGCGGGATCGCGAGCCCAGTTCCGATGTGGCGCGCGCCCACGACGAATTTCTGGCCGACGCCGAGATCGCCTCGTGGTCCCCCGAGGCGACCGATGGACCCGGTGCCGCTTCGAAGTGAGCGCGCTGTTCGTCGACACGAGCGCGTGGTATCCGCTGGCTGACCTCGCCCACCCCGACCATCGGGCGGTCTCCGAAGCTCTCCGCGTTCGGGTGCGTGCCGGCGTCGCCGTCGTGACGTCCAACCTCGTGGTGGCCGAAATCCACACGCTCCTGCTGCGGCGCGCAGGCCGACGCGTCGCGCTCGCCTTCCTGGACGCGGTCCGGCAGCCGCCGAACCGGGTCGAGCAGGTGACGCCGGAACGGGAAGAGGCGGCCATCGGCGAGTGGATCCGGCGTTTCGCGGACCAGGACTTCTCGCTCGCAGACGCGACGAGCTTCGCGATTATGTCCGAACTGGGTATCGAAGAGGCCCTGACGTTGGACCGGCGCTTCGGAACGGCGGGGTTCGTGATGGTCCCTGGGAGGACTTGAGGGACGCGATGCGACTCGCGAAAACGGTTGCTGTAATTACATATTATATGTATAATCGATAATGGAATTCGAGTGGGACGAAACCAAGAATCAAACGAACATCCGCAAGCACGGTATCGGGTTCGAGATTGCCAGGCGCATCTTCGAGGGGACCATCGCAACGTCGCCCGACCGTCGCCGGGACTACGGCGAGGAGCGCCACATCAGCATCGGTCGGGTGGAGCCCGGAGCGCTGATCGTGGTTGCCTACACCGAGCGTCGCGGGCGCATTCGTCTGATCTCCGCCCGCCCGGCGTCGCGCAAGGAAAGGAGAATCTACCATGAGCGGACGCTACGATAGGCCCCTCACGGCCGAGCAGATCGCGGCGGTAGAGGACGAGAGCATCGACTTCAGCGAGATCCCCGAACTGGACGAGGATTTCTGGGACCGGGCAGAGTTCGTCGAGCCCGACCGCACCGACCAGATCACCATGCGCGTGAAGCGCTCCGTGCTGGCCTACTTCAAGGCTCCGGGAAAGGGCTACCAGACGCGGATGAACCGTGTACTCGAGAGCTATGTGCGGTACAGGACGGGAAACCACGGCGACACCAGGGAGGGAGCAAGCCGTTGACCGCACTCGCGGCACGGTCCGTGGCGGCGGTCAGCCCGGCGGCGTCCACACGGCGGCGTGCCGCGGATCGGGTGCGGGGAGGCGGTCGGGGTGGAGCAGCCCGCCCAGGATCTCGACGCCGGTGACGAAGCGGGGGCCTGAGCGGTTGAAGTAGGAGGAGGCGTCGACGACCCAGGCGCGCCCCTCCGCCACCGCGCGCGGAGCCACTTCCCGTAGACGTTCCGCGTGCGCGTCGGCGTCTGCGCGCGACGCTTCGAGGCCGTAGCCGCAGGGCATGAGCAGCAACGCGTCCGGATCGAGGTCTCCGATCTCATCCCAGGACACCTCGCGGGAAGGCTGTCCCGCCTCGCCCGCCAGGTTCCGGCCGCCGGCAAGTTTGATCATCTCCGGCACCCAGTGCCCGGGCGCGAAGGGCGGGTCGAACCACTCGATGCCGAGCACGCGTGGAGGGTCGGCGTCCCGTACCGCCGCTCGCACCGCATCAAGTCGCCCCCGAAGCGACCTGCCCGGTCCGCGAGCGACTTCCGGATCCCCGGCCGCCCGCGCCACCTGCCCGAGAGAGGCCAGGATGTCTTCGATCGTGTGCGCGTCGAGCGACACGATCTCCGCCTCGATCCCGCGCGCGCCGAGCACCTCCCGCACCCCGCCCGTGGGCACCGCGCACACCTCGCACACGGCCTGCGTGATGATGACGTCCGGATCGAGCCGCTCAAGGAGGGCCTCGTCGATCTCGTACACGCTGCCGTGTTCGATCATGGCCTGGCGCACGGCGGCGTCGATCTCGCCGCTGGTGAGCCCCTCGGGATCGAAGCGGGGCCGGCTGGCGCGCGGACGGTCGAGCAGATGCGGCGGATGGTCGCATTCGTGCGAGATGCCCACCAGGCACTCGCCGAGGCCGAGGGCGTCAACGATCTCCGTCCCCGAGGCGAGGAGCGAGACGATGCGGGGGGGCGCCGACATCGGCGGGTCAGGCCGCCATCAGTACTGCGGCATGGCGGGGTCGATCTCCTCGGCCCACGCCAGGATGCCACCCGCGAGGTTCACCGCGTTTTCGAACCCGACCGCGCGCAGGTACTCGACGGCACGGTCCCCACGGGGACCCGAGCGGCAATGGATGATGAGCGGTTCCGACGCGTCCAGGTTCTCGACGGCCTGCGGGAGCGTCGCGAGCGGCACGAGCCGCGCGCCCGCCGCCTCGAGGTTGCAGATCGCCCACTCGTAGTCTTCGCGCACATCGATGAGCTGGAAGCTCTCGCCGGCGTCGACCCGGCGCTTCAGTTCGTGCACGTCGATGTCGAGGTCGTGCATGGTACCCTCCGTGTCCGTGCCATCGTCCGCCGTGCCGTCGTCCGGCACCCCGCAGAAGCGCTCGTAGTCGATGAGTTCCGTCACCGTCGGCTCGGGGCCGCACACCACGCACTCGGGGTCCGGCGCGATGTCCAGCGAGCGGAACTCCATGCGGAGCGCGTCGATGAGAAGCAGGCGCCCGGCGAGCGTGTCGCCGATCTCGGCCAGCCACTTGATCGCCTCGTTCGCCTGAATCGATCCTACGATGCCCGGCAGGACGCCAAGAACCCCGGCCTCCGCGCAGTTGGGCACGAGATCCGGGGGCGGCGGATCCCGGAACAGGCAGCGATAGCACGGGCCGTCGGGGGCGGCGAAGACCGAGGCCTGGCCCTCGAAGCGGAGGATGGCCCCGTACGCGAAGGGCGTCCCGAGCATCACGCACGCGTCGTTCACGAGATACCGCGTGGGGAAGTTGTCGCTCCCGTCGATCACGAAGTCCCACCCCTCGAGGATCTCGAGCGCGTTCCTCGACTCGAGTCGCGCTTCGAAGGTCTCGACGGCGACGTGGGGGTTCAGTCCGGCGAGTCGCGCCCGGGCGGAGGCCAGCTTCGGCGTCCCGACCGAATCCGTGTCGTAGAGCACCTGCCGCTGCAGGTTGGAAAGCTCCACGTGGTCGTGATCCACGAGTCCGAGCCGCCCCACGCCCGCCGCGGCGAGGTAGAGCGCGGCCGGCGACCCCAGCCCGCCCGCGCCCACGATGAGGACGCTCGAGGCCCGCAGGCGCCGCTGTCCCTCCAGCCCCACCTCGGGGATGCTGACGTGCCGCCCGTAGCGGACCAGCTCCTCGCGCGAGAGCCCGCCGCCGTTCACCGCGACCTCAGCCGTAGGGCGCGAGGGCGTCGCGCAGCGCCGCCATGTTCGCGTCGATGCCGGGCGCCCACCTGAAGACGGAGGAGCCGGCCACGAACACCGACGCCCCCGCGGCGGCGCACACCGGAGCCGAGGTCGGGTCGATCCCTCCGTCGACCTGAATCACGGGGGGCGCCACCCCCTGGTCCGCCGCCATGCGCAGCACGGTCGCGATCTTCGGCACCGCCTCGGCGATGAACGTCTGTCCCCCGAACCCGGGGTTCACCGTCATCACGAGAACGAGGTCCACGTAGCCGAGGACTTCCGACAGCGTCTCCGCGGGCGTGGCCGGGTTCAAGGCGACGCCGGCGTAGCAGCCCAGCTCCCGGATCCGGTGCAGCTCCCCGTGCAGGTGCGCGGACACCTCCTGGTGGACCGTGAGCATGTCGGCGCCCGCCTCCGCGAACGCCCCGAGGAACTCGCCGGGGTTGTCGATCATCAGGTGCACGTCGAGGAACGAGTCCGAGACCGCGCGCAGCGACTCCAGCACGGGCAGCCCGATGGTGAGGTTGGGGACGAAGTGCCCGTCCATGACGTCGAGCTGGAACCACTCCGCCCCCGCGGCCTCCGCCTCGGCCACCTCCGCCCCCAGCCGCGCGTAGTCGGCGGCGAGGATCGACGGGGCGATGACCATCCCCCCCGGTAGCTCCCGATTCAGTCCGCGCTCAGTCACGATCCCATGCTCCCCGCAGTCTCGGTGGCGCCAAGAGGCGTCAGATCAGGTTGAGCCGCCGGCCGACCTTCTTGAGGGCGGCGAGGGCGGCGTCGATGTGTTCACGTTCGTGCGCGGCCGACAGCTGACAGCGAATCCGGGCCTCCCCGCGCGGGACCACGGGATAGCCGAACCCGATCACGAACACCCCTTCGCGCAGCAGTTCGCGGCTGAGGCGTATCGCGTCCGCCGTCCTTCCCACGATCACGGGCACGATGGGCGTGCCGCCGGGAATCGGCTTGTATCCGAGCTCGATCAATCCCTCCCGGTAGTACTCCGTATTGTCGCGGAGCCGGGCAACGAGTTCCGGGTGCGCTTCCAGATGGCGGATGGCGGCCATGGCGCCGGCCGCCGAGTGGCAGGGCAGGGCGTTCGTGAACAGCTGCGTCCGCGACGCCTGATTGAGAAAGTCGATCACGGCTTCGGAACTCGCCGTGAAGCCGCCCGCCATGCCCCCGAGCGCCTTGCCGAGCGTCGACGTGACGATGTCGACCTCCCCGTGCATGCCCCAGTGCTCGGGCGTCCCGCGTCCCGTGTCGCCCAGCACCCCCGTCGCGTGCGAGTCGTCCACCGCCATGATCGCGTCGTAGCGGTCGCACAGTTCGCGGATCTCAGGGAGCGGCGCGATCTCCCCCTCCATCGAGAAGATGCCGTCGGTGATGACGAGGCGGTGCCGCGCGTCCCGGCTCGCCTCGAGGGCCTCGCGCAGCGAGTCCATGTCCATGTGGTCGTAGATGAAGCGGCGCGACTTGCAGAGGCGGATGCCGTCGATGATGCAGGCGTGGTTGAGGCGGTCCGAGATGAGGGCGTCCTCCGGCCCCAGGAGCGGCGCGAAGAGGCCCTCGTTCGCGTTCCACGCGGAGGTGTAGGTAAGGGAAGCAGGTGTCTCGAGGAAGTCGGCGATCACCGCCTCGAGTTCGCGGTGGATGTCGAACGTCCCGCAGATGAAGCGCACCGAGGAGGTGCCGGCGCCGTACTTGTCCACCCCGTCCTTCACCGCCTGCATCACGGAGGGTTCGTCGCACAGGCCCAGGTAGTTGTTCGAGCACATGTTGATGGTCTCGCCGAGGCCATCGATGTCCACGACGGGAGCCTGCCGCCCCATGATGTGCAGCAGTTCCTTGTGGACCCCGTTCTCCTTCATCTCCCCGAGTTCGGAGACGAGGCGGCCCTCCAGGCCCCGGTTCACATTCGACGTCATCACATCCCGTTCCTCATACAGTGTCATGATACCGTGCCATGATCGCGCCGTCCCGGACTCGTGTCGCTCACGGATAGAGATCGCCGACCGTCTTGTCGGTCGCCCACGCGGTGTCCACACGGATCCTGGGGCGCGAACCCCAGTTGCCGCAGTCGCTGAACGCCCGCAACCGTCCGCGCACGTGGAGGACCCGCTCGGTCCCCACCTCGCGAAGCTCGGGGCTGAGGCCGTCGAGCGCGAACACCCGCTGGGTCCCGATCCACCCCGGGCCGAACAGCCAGCACCCGGCCGCCTCGCGGATCGTGCCCTCGCCCCACATGCGGATGCCCGAGAAGGACCCGGTGTCCGTGACGATCAGGGTGCCGAGATCGATGCCGGCCGAGCCGCGCACGCGATACGCTCCCGGCGTCGCGATCCTCAGCGGCCGCGCCTCGTAGAAGCTGACGTTCTGCGGCGAGCACATGGTGCGGAAGGTGCTCCGCACGGCGGCGAGTTCGATCGAGGCGTCGGTGATCGCCAGGGTGGCGGTGTCGAGCCGTCCGCACTGGTCGGGAGACACCGGGCCGGCGAACTCGAACGAGAAGGGTTCGTCCACCCGCACCGTCTCGGGGTAGGCGGCCCAGGTGACGAGAGCGTCGCTGGGCGTGGCATCCCCGATGCGCCAGCACCCCGCCGCCAGCAGCACCGCGAGGCCGAGAACCGATACGAGGGGGACGGAGGAGCCGGCGGGTCGCGCCGCGGGCTGCTGGCCGTCCGGGGGGGTTGCCACGGGCCGCTAGTCCAGCGCGAGGACGACCTTCGCCGCCTCGCCCGAGTTCATGGCGTCGAACCCATCCTGGAAGCGGTCGAACGGGAGCCGGTGCGTGATCACGGGGTCGATGTCGAGACGCCCCTCGACGAGGAAGTCCCGCATCTCGATCCACGTGCGGTACATCAGGCGCCCCACGACGCCGTAGACGTTGAGGCCCTTGAAGATCACGTCGCGCGCCAGGTTGACCTTCACCGCGTCCTTGGGCAGCCCCAGCAGGCGGACGTGGCCCCCGTTGCGGCACATGCGGAACGCGGAGCGCACGCCGTCCGGGTGTCCGCTCATCTCGCACACCACGTGCGCCCCGTAGCCGTGCGTGAGGTCTGCGATCCGGGTCTCCACGTCCCCCTCGAGCGGGTCGAGGCAGTCGTGCGCGCCCATGCTCGCGGCGAGTGCGCGCCGCCCCTCGTGCGGCTCGACCGCGATGACCCTCGAGGCGCCGGCCGCGCGCGCGATTCCGATCGCGAACAGGCCGATGGGGCCGCAGCCCACCACGGCCACGACGCGCCCGGCGACGTCCGTGTGCAGAACGGTGTGGAAAGCGTTGCCGAGCGGGTCCAGCACCGCCGCCAGGTCGTCGTCGATGGAATCGGGGATATGGATGATGTTCGCCGCCGGAATGGAGACGTATTCGGCGAACGCGCCGTCCCGGTCGATGCCGATGATGCGGGTCTCCCGGCACACGTGCGCGTGCCCGGTGCCGCAGTACTCGCAGTGCCCGCAGACGAGGTGTCCCTCCGCCGACACGCGGTCGCCGACCTCGATGTTCTGCACCAGCCGGCCGATCTCGGCGACCTCTCCCATGAACTCGTGGCCGAGGGTGACGGGCGGAGTCACGCGGTGCTGCGACCATTGGTCCCACTGCTGGATGTGCAGATCCGTGCCGCAGATCCCCGCCCGCCGCACCTTGATGAGCACGTCGCCGGAGCGAATCTCGGGCACCGGCGCGTCGCACAGCACGAGGCCGGGGACCGCCCCGGGTTTGCGGATCGCTTTCATGGAGACGGAAGATGGCTCCTGGATGGAGACGTGTCGGGTGGCGCACAATGTGCCGGAAGGTCTGACGGGGCGGCAAGCGCCGGAACCTGAAACCGCGGCCTGCCGTAGGATGCCTCGTGGGCCGGCGGACAGCCCGCCGGAAGCCGCCTGACAGCCCGGGAGTCGAATCGAATCGTGCGCGCGACAGGGGAAGGCCGGGGTTGGCGACCGAGGGTCGCGTGGTTGCGCTCACATCCGCGGGAGCGGGCCGTGTGGTGGGGTGGCATGCTCGCCTCCGTGCTCCTGCACGCGCTCCTCCTGTTCGCGTGGGCGCGCCCGGCGCCCGAGTTCGAGCGGGCGGCCCGGCCCGGCGCCGATCCGGATCTCCCCGCCGGCGGGGGCGGTCTGCAGGCGCTGCGGGTCTCCATGCCCCGGAGGATCGAGATTCCCCCACCGCCCAGGCCCATCCTCGCCGTCGACATGCCCGAGATCGAGATCCCGGAGGAGGAGATCGAGGTGTCCTCAGAACTGCTGCCGGTCGGCGCGCCGGCGCCCTCCGCCGGGCGCGGGACGGGAACCGGTCCCGGGGAGGGAGAGGGGGCCGGCGGAGGCGAGGGCGAGAATTACGTGTCGCCCGTGCCGAGGTCCGTGGTGCCGCACTGGGATCCCCCCGGCTCCGTGCGCGGCATGGAGGTGACGGTGCGCGTCTTCGTCGACGCCAGGGGGCGCCCCGGCCTCGTCGAACTGGATCCCCCGACCCCGGACGAGGACTTCAACCGCGACATCATGCGCCAGGTGCGGGCGTGGGAGTACCGGCCCGCGCTGCGCAACGGGTCCCCGGTCGACGGCTGGGCCGAGATCACCTTCATCTTCTGACGCCGTTTTCGACACTTTCCTCTGCCGTCTGACACCATCCGCCGATGACGGCTTGACGCCGCGTTGATCCGCGCCCCGATCCTCGGGCAGGAATCCGTCTGGCCGGGGAGGTGAGGGGTGTGGGATCTGAATCGCGCGGAACGCAAGGCACTGGGCACGGCTCTCGTGCTCGTAGGAGTGAGTCTCGTCGTCCGCACGCTGCTCGCGCCCGACCCCGGGCGGGTGGAGGGTCTCGAGGGGATCGACCCCGCGACGGACCTGGACGGCGTCGAGGGCGAGGTGATTTCAGCCCTGCGGCGCGAGCAGCGGGCGCAAACGCCTCTCGCCGAAGGCGAGCAGATCGACGTGAACCTCGCGCCCGCCGATGAGTTGCGCCGGCTCCCGGGAGTCGGCCCAAGCATGGCGCAGTCCATCATCGAGGAACGGGAAAACAACCCGTTTCGCCGAGTGAAGGATCTCGAGCGGATCAGCGGAGTGGGTGAGGTCACCGCCCGGCGGCTCGGTCCGCATCTCCGCTTCGAGCCCGCGGCGCCCCGGCCCGGGCCTGGCGGCGCGTCACCCTCTGGTCCCTCGGGGTCCGCGTGGGCGGCGGCGTGGCGGCCGTCCGGATGTCCGCCCGGCGGCGGGCGGATCGACCTCAACCGAGCCGACCGCGGGCAGTTGGAGAGTCTGCCCGGGGTCGGGCCCGCGATCGCCGGGCGCATCATCGAGGATCGACAGGTGAACGGGCCGTTCGAGACACCCGAAGCGCTCACCCGCGTGAAGGGGATCGGCGAGCGTTCACTGGCCCGGCTGGCCGACCGCATCTGCGCGGGGGCGTAGTGAACTCGCCGTTGAAGCCCGATGGCGGAGTCCTCCGCCTCATCCCGGAAGATTTCGCCAAACGACACCTGGTCCTTCCCCTGCGGCGGAGCGGTCGGAGCTTGACCGTCGCAATGGCGGATCCCGCGGACACGGCGCTCGTCGACGACCTCCACTTCCTCACGCAATTCGAGATAGAGGCCGTGGCCGTCGAGGAACGCACACTCCTCCAGCTTATCGACAAGAACTACGGCGCCGCTTCCGAGCCCGAGAGCAAGTCCCGGGAGAACGGGGCCGGAGCGGCGAGGACGGAGGTCGATGATGAACCCGCCGTCCGGTTGATCAACGACATCTTCACCGATGCCGTGCGCCGAGGGGCCTCGGACATCCATGTCGAACCGTACGAGGGTGAACTGCGCGTCCGCTATCGGCTCGACGGGATACTTCGCGAGATGATGCGCCCCCCGCCCTCCATGGCGGCGGCTCTCACATCGCGGCTGAAGATCCTCGCCGATCTGAACATCGCCGAGCGCCGGATTCCACAGGATGGCCGCATCAAGATCCGCCTCGGGGACCGGGTGATCGATTTCCGCGTTTCGACCCTTCCGACGCTGTTTGGCGAGAGAATCGCGCTCCGGATCCTCGACAAAGAGCGGCTGGCCCTCGACCTCGAATCCTTCGGCATGGAGGCGCGCGCGGAACGGGTGCTGCTCCGGGCCATCGCGGACACGACGGGGATGGTTCTCGTGACGGGGCCGACAGGATCGGGGAAGACGACGACGCTGTACAGCGCTCTCGTGCGGCTCAACACGCCGGAGGTCAACATCATGACCGCCGAGGATCCGGTCGAATACAGCCTCCCGGGCATCAATCAGGTTCAGGTGCGCCCGAAGATTGGGCTCACATTCGCTTCGACACTCCGTGCTTTCCTGCGACAGGATCCGAACATCGTCATGGTGGGGGAGATCCGTGACCGCGAGACCGGGGACATCGCCGTGAAGGCCGCCCTCACGGGCCATCTTGTGCTCTCCACGCTCCACACGAACGATGCCGCGACGACCACGACGCGCCTCGTGGACATGGGGATAGAAGCCTTCAACCTCGCCGCGGCCCTCAGGGCCATTACCGCACAGCGTCTCGTCCGCCGGATCTGTCGCCGATGCAGGACGGAGGCGGACTACCCGGCCGAAGTCCTCCGCTCGCTCGGTCTCGAAGCAGGTACCGGCGCGGCATGGGTCTTCTCCCGTGGCGCAGGGTGCGATGCGTGCGGCGGATCCGGGTATGCCGGCAGGCAGGGACTGTACGAAGTCCTTCCGATGTCGCCGGCGATCCGCCGCCTTGTGCTCGCCGGCGCCTCCGGGGAGGAGATCGAACGCCGGGCCGTGGCCGAGGGGATGGTGACGCTGCGGGAAGACGGTCTGCTCAAGGCGAGGGAGGGGATCGTGACGCTGGACGAAGTCCTGCGGGAGACCCCGGCGTAAGCCGGGCGCATCCCGCAATGAATGCGACGGATACCGTGGAACGCCTTGAGCCCCGCCTGGTCACGCTCCTGAACGAACTGGTCGAGCGTGATGCCTCCGACCTGCACCTCACGGCCGGGGAACGGCCGAAGCTCAGAATCGACGGTCGCCTCACCGACTGTGGCACGGCCGGCGTGCTCGGGCCGGGGGACACTGCGGAGTTGGGGCACTCGCTGCTGGGCGAAGAGGGACGGGCGGACTTCGCGCGCGACGGAGATCTCGATTTCAGCTTCAGCGTCTCGGGCCTGTCCCGCTTTCGTGCGAACATCTTCCGGCAGCGGGGCAGTGTCGCGTGCGCGATTCGCCGGGTCCCGGTCGAGATCCGGAGTCTGAGTCAACTCGGCCTCCCCTCGGTCGTCGGGCGTTTGACGGAGAAGCCTCGCGGGCTCGTGCTGATCACGGGTCCGACCGGCTCCGGCAAGTCGACGACGCTCGCGGCGATGGTCGACCGCATCAACACGAAGCGCGCGGGACACATTGTGACGATCGAGGATCCGATCGAGTTCGTGCATGCCCACAAGAGTTGCATCGTGAACCAGCGCGCGGTCGGGAAGGACACTCGCACCTTCGCCACCGCCCTCCGGCACGTCCTGCGCCAGGATCCCGACGTGATCCTCATCGGCGAGATGCGGGATCCGGAAACGATCCAGGCGGCGCTCACGGTCGCGGAGACGGGGCACCTCGCCCTCGCCACGCTGCACACGCGCTCCGCGGCGGAGGGGATCCACCGCATCATAGACGCCTTCCCGGCCCATCGGCAGGAACAGGTGCGCGTGCAGTTCGCGGCGGTCGTCGAGGGGGTGATCTCCCAGGCCCTGCTCCCCCGGGCGGAGGGCCGAGGCCGCGTCGTCGCGTGCGAGGTGCTGATCGCCACGCCTGCGATCCGGGCTCTGATCCGGGAGGCGAAGATCCACCAGATCCAGTCCGCGATGCAGGCTGCCCGCAGATTCGGCATGCAGACGCTCAACGACGCCCTGTACCAACTCTATACGCGGCGACAGGTGGATTTCGCGGAGTGTCTTCGCGTCACGTCTGATCCGACCGAATTCCGGCGCATGACGGGGACATCTCTTCCCGGCTCAGCCCTGAAGTGAAGATGGACAAGGTGACCGGCCGCTGGCACGGAAGCGGGGTGGATGATGCGGGGGCTGGCGGTCGGTTCACCCCTCTCCGGCTCCTCCCGCCGCCACGCGCCAGGAACCGTGACCTCGTTCTGTTCACCAGGCAGCTCTCTGTGATGATCAGCGCCGGCCTGCCGCTCACCCGGGCGCTCGAAACTCTCGCGCAGCAGGCGGAAAGCCCCGTCCTGCAGCGCGTGGCCCGCGAGACGTTGTACGACATCGAGTCCGGGAACACGCTGGCCGACGCCCTCGGCAGGCACCCCCGGGTCTTCACGAGGCTGTACGTGAATATGGTCCGCGCGGGTGAATCGGGGAGCCGGCTCGACGGCATCCTCACACGTCTCGCCGCCTTCCTCGAGCAGAACGAACGGATCCGCCGAAAGGTGAAGGGCGCGATGCTCTATCCCGCCGTCATCTTCGCCGTGGCCGTCGCAGTGGTCGCGACGCTCTTGCTGTTCGTGATCCCCACATTCGAGACCGTGTTCGCGAGCTTCAACGCCCTGCTGCCGCTTCCGACGCGGACCGTCATCGGCCTTTCCCGAGCTGTCCAGAACTGGTGGTGGGCGGTCGTCGTCACCGCGGGCGGGGGCGGCCTGCTTCTGCGCCGCTGGGTGGCGACGGAAACCGGCCGGCGGCGCTTCGACAGCTTGCTGCTGCGGCTGCCGGTGCTGGGCCCGCTGTGGCGCCGAGCTGCCGTATCCCGCTTCACGCGGACGCTCGGCACCCTCCTCTCGGCGGGCGTTCCGATTCTAGAGGGGCTTGAGATCACGGCTCGCACAGCCGGCAACCGGGTGATCCAGGACGCGGTCCTCGAGAGCCGAACCGCGATCCGGGGTGGGGAATCCATCGCGCGGCCCCTGCGCGAGACCGGCGTTTTTCCGCCGATGGTGGCCCGGATGATCCACGTTGGGGAGGAGACGGGAGATCTCGACGGGATGCTGTCCAGGATCGCCGACTTCTACGACGAAGAAGTCGACGCAGGCGTCGAGAGCCTCCTCAAGATCCTCGAACCCGCCCTGATCGTGGTTCTCGGAGGTCTCGTAGGCGGCATGACCATCGCCATGTATCTCCCCATCTTCGATCTCGTGGACGCGATTCAGTGAACCGGCGGTCCGTGACTCCCCGCCGCCTTGCGGGGTTCCTTCCCGACCCGCTTTTTCCCCGCATGTCCACGGCCGACAGCGAAGATCGACGACCCGGGGAGGGCGGTGCGGCACCTGACGTCCGGGGGCTTCTCGGCGCGCCGCTCGAGATCGCCTTCGAGCGGTACGGACGGGCGGGGGCGGACCGGGTGGCGGGACTGGACCGGTGGCTGCGCTTCGAGGGTCCCGGCTGGAGCCTGCGTCTGCGCGCCAGACCCGGCGGCGACGGCGGCCCGGCCCGCGTCCGCTCCTGGACCGCCGCTTTTGCACGAGGTTTCGACACGATGGCGGATGCTCAGCGCGCCCTCGGGTTGCCGACCCCGAAGCGCCCGGCCGCGACCGCCGCCAGTGGGGATCTACGCCGGCCGCTGCGTGACGAAGCGGGACGGGTGCACTCCCTCACGGCTGTACTGCGCGCTGGGCGAATCCGTTCGGTCTCCGGCTTCGATGAGCCGCCGGACTGGGAGCCGGACGAGTAGTTGATACCGGGATGTTCGGCGAAGGTTGATTGGGGCAGAGCCGTCCACCGCGATTCCGCGCGGACGGCGGCTGCCGGCGATCGGTCCGGATGTGTGGAGAGGGAGGGGAAGTGCGATGAAACAAGACATGGCGCGCAGAATGAGGCAGGAGGGCGGGTTCACGCTGATCGAACTCCTGATCGTGGTCGTCATCATCGGCGTTCTCGCGGCAATCGCGATTCCGCAGTTCACGAGCACGAAGGAACGGGCGTTCGATGCCGCGGCGCAGAGCGATATCCGCAACATGATGACGGCGGAGGAATCGTACTTCTTCGCCAATCAGGCGTACGTCGCGGCCACCGTCGCGGCCGGCGGTACCGCCGATCTGGACACCGATGGCACACCGGATTTCCAGGCCAGCAGGAACGTCGAGCTGACGGTGACGATCTGGACGGACGGCTACCGGATCACGGCGAAACACGCATCCTCGCAGCAGACGTGGTGCGTGAACTCGTCGGCGGCGAACGCCACGGGCGAGGTCGGGCAGATCGTGGCGGGAACCACCTGCTGATCGTCGCGGTTAATGCGGGGTTGATACGGGGGGTGATCCTTATGGGCGGAAGTTGCAACGCTCATTCGATGAGGAGAGTCACCCCGTGGATATCCCCGGACCCGGTACAGGGCGAAGTGGGTTCAGCCTCGTGGAGGTCGCGGTCGCTATTGCGCTCGCCGGCCTCGCCGCCGCCTTCGTCATACCGCGAGAACCGCTCGACCGCTTCAGTCTGACCCGTGCCGCCCGAGTGGCGGAATCGCAACTCGCGTTGGCGCGCCTCCACGCCGTCGCCACTCATTCACCGACCGAAGTGACGCTGAACGGGACGCGGCTCGAAGTGTCGCTTCGCGGAGGGCGGTTGCTGTCCCGCGTCGACCTCGGGCGGCACGCTCTGGGCCGGCTCGATTCGGCGCGGGTGCGGCCCTCCACGCTGCGATTCAACTCCCGGGGGCACGGATCTTCCGGGAGCCTCTATCTGTACCGCGGCAGATACGGCATTCGCCTCGTGGCAAACTTCGTGGGCCGGGTCCGCGCGGAGTCGTTTTCGCAATGAAGGCGGCCTCCAACGTGACTCCGGTCGCGACGTGTCGTGCGTCAAGCGGGTCCGCCGGCTTCAGCCTCGTCGAAGTCCTGCTCGCCATCGTGATTACGTCGGTGGGGATCCTCGGGGCCTCCGGGGTCGTGCTCGGAATCGCCTCGCTGGGGCGTCGGACCTCCTGGTATACCGATCACACGGTGGTGGGGCGGAGCGGCG
The DNA here is from genome assembly GCF_965213655.1 of Candidatus Palauibacter sp. Lineage (GTDB taxonomy): Bacteria > Gemmatimonadota > Gemmatimonadetes > Palauibacterales > Palauibacteraceae > Palauibacter. Next base: position 19,744 of record NZ_CBDBZT010000001.1, read on the forward strand.
TGGATTCCCTCATGCACGCGGGATTCACCTCCGTGGTCTCCGGCTCGGGTGTCGTGGAGGTCGGCGGTCGAGCGTGCGATCTCTCGTTCGAGGTCACTCCGCTGTCGCCGCGACTCAAGCACCTGCGACTGACGGCGACCCTCCCGAATGCGCCGGAATCCGTGCTGGAATCCATCGTCTCGCGGCCGCGGCCACTCCCGACGGCGCCATGAGCGCCCCGCGTCTGTCGCCGCCCGAGCTTGATCCCGGTTGCGGAGGATTCACGCTTGTCGAAATGCTCGTGGCGCTCGCCGGCGCGAGCCTCATCGGCGGTCTGCTCATCAGTATCCTGGCAAGCCAGAGCCGCTTCCACCTGCGGAATGAGGATGCTGTCCACGCCTCGCAGATCGCGCGCGCTCTCGCGGACGGGATGGGGGCGGAGATTCGTGGCGCGAGCCCCGGCGACCTGATCCTCGCCACCCCCGACACGGTGTCCTTCCGCTTCGACGTGCTGCGAGCCGTGGTGTGCGACACAGTCAGTGGCGGTGAGGCCGATCTGTTCGCGTTCGATTCCGTCACCGCGACGAACCTGCGCTCCCCGTGGCGGGGAACGGCGGTGTCCGGCCCCTACTCGGCGGACTGGATCTACGCCGATGCGTTCACGCCGACGTCCGGTGTCTCCGCAGCGGCTGAGACCGCGTGCCGGGCCAACGGAGCGGATCCCGCGAACCGGGCTCCCTCCAGGTCGTTCCGCCGTGCCCGCGACTGGAACGCGGGGTTCGGAGGGACGCCGGCTCCCGGCTCGCTCGCGCGAGTGTACGGGCGCCTCACGTACGCGATTCGACCCTCCACGTCCGATCCCGGGACGGTTTCCGTGCGACGCAATGGTCAGGAGTTCGTGACGCGACTGGAGCCCGGGGCGGTTTTCGAGTACGGGCTTGTCGGCGGGATCGTCCAGGCGAGCGTCGCGGCCGCAGATCTGCCCCGCGTGCGCCAGGTCCGCTTCGTCGGCACGGCGACCGGACGAAATGGCCGCGGGCCCGGTCGGCCAATGGTCTACGTAATCCCGCTCCACAACTGAGATGGCGGGCTTCGGCAGGCGGCGCCGGAAGAGGACCGTCGGGGTGGACATCGGGACCGGGTTCTGTAAGGCCGCGGTCATCGAGCACGGAGCTGGTGCCCCACGCCTCGTTCGGGTCGCTCTGGCGCCAAACGAGACCAGCGCAGGCCGCGGTGGGGGCGGCGGCGATCCGGACCGAGTCGCCGACGCGATTTCCTCGATGTTCGAACAGGAACGGATCGACGCCCGCGACGTCGTCATCGGCATCGGCGGCCGAGACGTCATGAGCAAGGTGATCGAGATCGACCGCATGGACGAGGAGGAGGCATGCGCAGTGATCCCGTGGGAAGCGGAACAGCACGTACCGTTCGAGATGGAAAACGTAGAACTGGACTTCGTGATCATCGATCCGGACGGAGACGGCCCGGCGATGACCGTGCTGCTGGCAGCGGTGAAACGCACGCTCGTCGAGGAGCGGGTATCGCTCCTGCGCCGAGCCGGGCTGAACCCCGTGACGGTGGATGTGGACGCTCTGGCCCTCCACAACGCGCTCGAGATGAACTATCCGAGCGCGATGCAGGATGTGACCGCGCTCGTCGACATCGGAAGTGGCTCCACGACCGTGCACCTGCTCCAGGGTGGGCTCCCCGTGCTCACGCGTGAACTGGCCGTCGTCGCGCCGACGCCGGAGGGACTGAGCGAGGCTGTGCAGCGCATCGCGCGCGGCCTCCGGCGAGCCGGTGGGTTCGTCGAATCGGAGACGCACCTCGGTATTGCGCGCGTCTACCTGTGCGGCGGCGGAGCCGGCGCCCCGAGCCTCGCCGAAACCCTGGCGGAGAAGCTGGGTGTGGAAACCCGTCTCGCAAGCGCCTTCGAGCGTCTCGATGTTGCGCCCGAAGTGGCCGATCGGCCGGACATCGGTTCGATCGCGCCGATGCTGATGCTCTCGATCGGCCTCGCGCTCCGAAGCCCCATCGAAGGACCCCCGAACCCGAAAAAGCGAGCGAGACCGTGATCGAGATCGACCTGCTGCCGGAGTCCCTTCGGCGAGGAGCCGGGACCCACCCCGCGGGCGCCTTCAGCCCGCTGGGCGGCCGCAATGCCCTGCTGACCCTTGCCCTGTGGGGTTCGGTCTTCATCGTGCCGCCGGCAGTGCTCTCACTCTGGTGGACGCAACACGCAGAGGCCCGGGGACTCGACGCGCGTGTGGCAGCCGCCTCGGCCGACTCGGCGAGACTCGCCGGGCTCCGCGCCGCGAGCGACAGTCTCGCGGAACGTTTCCGCGAGATCGGCGAACGCATCGCCCTCGTCGAGCGACTCGACCGCGACCGATTCGCGTGGCCTCACATGCTGGATGAGATCAGCCGTGCACTCCCCTCGTTCGCGTGGTTGATCTCGCTTCGCGAACTCTCCCCACCACCTGCGCTCGCCGTCGAGCTACAGGGGGTTGCCGCCAATCCGCTTGCGATCACTCAGTTCGTCCACAGCCTCGACGCCTCCGATCACATCGCGGACGTGAAGATCATCGGCAGCCAGCAACAGGGCCTCGATGCCGGCGACGTCGCACGACAGGCCTTCACGCTCATCCTTCAGTTCGCCGATGAGACCGGGGTCGGCCGCGTGGCGCCCATCGTCGCGGCTGACGGGGGCCAACATTGAACCTTCTGCCACGTGACGTCGGGGCGCGCCACCGGCTCCTTGCCCTCTTCCTCCTGCTGGGGTTCGGCGTCGTCTTCTATCTGTACGTTTGGAATCCGCGCAGGATGGAGCTCGCCGCCCTGGCACGGCGCGTCGAACAGGCGGAACGGGCCAATGCGCTCGCGGAAACGCGCCCCGGCGACCTCGAAGCCCTCCGCGAGGACCTCACGCTCGGTGAGCGGCAGTTCGCCATGCTCGAGCGGCTCGTCCCCGGAGAGGGCGAGGTTGCGGCGATCTACGAAGCCATTGCAGCCGAGACGCAGTCGCTCGGTCTCGAACTCGTCCACGCCGTCCCGGCCGACCCCGTGCCCGACTCCGCCGGGTACTTCCTTCGACAGCACTGGGCGATGCAAGTGGAGGGCGAGTATCACGATGTGGGGCAATTCCTGACGCGCGTGGCCGGCTTTCCACGCATCGTGCGGCCCCGGGTCGAGGAGATCGTGCCCGCCCGGATCACGAATTCGGGACGTCAACTCGTTCTCGCGCGCTTCAGCCTGGAGACGTTCGTCCTCGCGCCCGAGGGCATCGCTCCGCGGGAGGGTGGCTGATGCGCGCGCCCCCGAGCCTCGCGGCAGCGTTCGCCTTCGCGTCGCTGGTGAGCGGGCCGGCGCGGAACGCGGCCCAGTCGCCGTCCCTGCCCATCTACGAACGGGAGGTGTTCACCTATCCGGCCATCGAGCGACGCAACCCGTTTCAGCCCCTTCACCTCGGGACCCAAACGGGTCCCCGTTTCGAAGATCTCACGCTGTCCGGCGTCCTGTACCACCAGGGGCTCGGGAGTGTGGCGACCCTTACCGACCGGCAGACTGGAAGGCGGTATCGCGTGCGCGAACACGACATGCTGGGCGAGGTCCGCGTCGTACGGATTCGCCCGGAGGAGGTAGACTTCGCCATTACGAGCTTCGGCGTCCGCCGGGAGGAGACGCTCCGAGTTCGGCGCGAGGGGACGAAACCATGATCTTCAGGTCGATCGTGCCCTTCGTGCTGGCGATGGCCGGTGCGCAGTCGGCGGAGGTGCCCACGGACTCTTCCTTCGACGTGCGGGAAGTGAGCGTCGTCTCTGCGGGGACGGAGACGGAGATCACCATTGGCGCGGGCGGCCCCGTCGAGGCCCGGCATCTCATGCTCGCCGACCCTCCGCGGCTCCTCCTCGACATCGAAAAGGCGGTTCACGCCCTGGAGTGGCGCGACTACGCCGGGATCGGCCGAGGCGGTGTCGTGGGCATCCGGTCAAGCCAGTTTCAGCCCGGCATCGTGCGGTTCATCTTCGACCTGACGCGGGGAACCGACTATCGCGTGACTACGGATGGCGGCGTCGTTCGCGTGACCTTCCCCAATCCCGGGCCGGCCTTTGCCCCGTGGTCGACTTCGGATGCCGTCCCGAGCCCGGATTTTCTCCCCACCCTGGACGATGTCCCGGTCCTCGCCGACGTCCCCTCGTCGGATGCGTTGCGGTCCGCGCCTGTCTCCGAGCAGGCGCAGCCGCGGATCTCCGTCGTGTACGACAGCGCCAGCATGCTCGACGTGCTCGCGGGCTTCTCCGAGTTCGCGGATGTCTCGGTCGTCCCCAACGGCGAGGTCGCCTCCGTGACGGTGCGCGGCATCGATATTCGGAACCAGCCGTGGGACGTGGCCCTGAACGCGATCCTCTCCGCCCAGAACCTCGGCTGGCACACGACGGAGAGCGGGATCATCGTCGTCGACTGGCTCGAGAACCTGCAGGCGCGGGACCAGTTGCTCAGCGAGACGCGGGTTATCCGCGTCAACTACGCGAGCGCCGATTCGATTGCGGAGACGCTCCGCCATTTGGCGACGCCCAATCGCGGGCAGATCGTATCCTTCTCCGGCAGCAACACCCTGATCGTGACGGACGCGCCCTCCGTCGTCGCGCGCATGGACACCATCGTCGCGGCCCTGGATCGGCGGCTCCCCCAAGTGGCGATCGAGGCGAAGATCGTGTTCGTCGACCGGACGGATGTGCAGCAACTCGGGATCGTGTACGACCTGAAGGAGCGGAACGGCGGTTTCGTCGAGCAGGGGCTGAACGACCTGATCGCCGTTCCCGACCCCGACCAGCCGCCCCAACTCGTAGACGTGGACGGCGACGGCGTACCGGACGACGCCTTCGTGCGGCGGACGAACGAGACGCTCGTGAACCTGGGGGGCTCCGCCATCGCGGCGCTGGCGAACGCGAACGATCGGCCGATCGGGCCGGCGCTCCAGATTCTGACCGCGGTGGCGTTCGGCGACTTCTCGCTCTTCGCCTTCCTCGAGGCCCTCGAGTCCCACCAGCTGTCCGACGTCCAGGCGGCGCCCTCCATCCAGGTCGTGGACCATGCTCACGCCAGGATTCAGGTGGGCGAGCGCACGCCGATCCGCGTCCTCGAGCCGGGAGCCCAGACCGAGAACGCGCGCGTCAATGTCCAGTTCGAGGACACCGGCATCATCCTTGACGTCGTCCCACACGTGACGAACAACGATCAGATCCGCCTCGAGCTGATGGCGGAGCGATCCGGCCTGAAGCTCGGGCTGTCGGATGTGGGTTTCGTGTTCGAGAAACAGATCGGAGAGACGACCCTCCTGCTGGACGATGGAGAGACGGCCGTGATCGGAGGGCTCACGCTGACCGAAGTGAGTCGAAGTCGGAGCGGCATTCCAGGGCTCATGAACCTTCCGCTGCTCGGGGCTCTGTTCCGTAACACGAAGGAGAATGAGGTGAAACAGGACCTCATCATCCTCGTCACTCCGCATATCATTCGGCACTTTCCCGAGACGCCGTAGAAGGGGTCGTGGTTGCGGGTCCGGCCCCCGGCGCATCCTTTTGCCGCCGTCGGAAGGACGTTCGAGGAGGAGAGATCCGCGCGATGCGGCAAGGGATGGTGACAGAATGCTGAGGTGTCTGAGGTTGACGACGGCGGGCGAAACACACGGCCCCGCCGTGGTGGCCGTGCTGGAAGGGATCCCCGCCGGGCTGGCTCTGAGGCCCGGCGACCTCACCCTCGAACTGGTCCGCCGCCAGGGAGGGTACGGCCGCGGCGGCCGCATGAGGATCGAGAAGGATGTGGGCGAGATCTTCGGCGGCGTGCGGCTCGGCGAGACCCTGGGGGCGCCGATCGCGATCCGGATCCCCAACCGCGACCACAGGAACTGGCGCGCGGCGATGGCGATCGACGCGCCGGATGTGGACGACGACGAACTCCTGCGCCGGGTGTACATGCCGCGGCCGGGACACGCCGACCTCGCGGGGATGCTCAAGTACGGGAGGGAGGATGCGCGCGACATCCTCGAGCGGGCCAGCGCACGTGAGACGGCCGCGCGCGTTGCCGCCGGGGCCATCGCCAAGCGCCTGCTGGCCAGATTCGGCGTGCGTGTCGAGAGCCACGTGGTGTCGATCGGCCCCGTGTCGATCCCGCCCGGACTCCCGCTGCCGGAGGATCTGTTCGCCGTGACCAACGCGTCGCCCGTGCGCTGCATCGATGCGGACGCGTCGGTGGCGATGGTCGACGCGATCGATGCCGCGCGCCGCGCCGGGGATTCGCTGGGGGGGGTGTTCGAGGTCGTGGCGCGCGGCGTGCCGGTGGGGCTCGGGAGCCACGTCACCTGGGAGACCCGCCTGGGCGGCCGCATCGGCGGGGCGATGATGTCGATCCACGCCATGAAGGGCGTCGAGATCGGCATGGGCTTCGAGGCCGCGCGCCTCCGGGGGTCGGAGGTGCACGATGAGATCGAGCGGGATCCCGCCCTCCCCGCGAGCGGGGGTTATCGGCGGCGCCGGAACAACGCCGGCGGACTCGAGGGGGGGATGACGACGGGGGGCGACATCGTGGCCCGCGTCGCCATGAAGCCGCTCAGCTCGCTCCGGCGCCCCCTGGACAGCGTGAACACCCGGACCGGCGAGCCGGCCAAGGCGCTTCTGGAGCGCAGCGACACGTGCTCCGTGCCGGCGGCCGGTGTCGTCGGAGAGGCGATGATGGCGCTCGTGCTGGCCGACGCGTGGATCGAGAAGTTCGGCGGCGACAACATCTCCGACATGCGGGCCAACATGGAGAGCTATCTCGCCCGGATCGGGACGTGACGTGGCGGACGTGCCGCGCAAGATCTGGCTCGTCGGCCTCTCCGGGGCGGGGAAGAGTACGATAGGACCGCTCCTCGCCCGGCGGCTGGGGTATCGTTATGTGGATCTGGACCGCGAGGTCGAGGAGTTGTCGGGCGCGACGATCCCTCACCTGTTCCGCGTCGGCGGAGAGGCCGAATTCCGGCGCTTCGAGGCCCGGGCTGCGTCGCGGGCGGCACGGGCGACGGAGGTCGTCGTCGCGACCGGAGGGGGGTGGATGGCGCGCCGGGACATCGACCGGACGTCCGGGGGCCGGGTGCGCGTCTGGTTGCGCGTTCGCCCCGAGACCGCGATCCATCGCCTCTCGCGGGACGGTGCCGAGGCCCGGCCGTTGCTGGCCGGACCCGACCCCGCCGCCACGCTCACCGCTCTGCTCGCGGAGCGGGAGGCCGCCTACGCGGAGGCCGAAGTCGCGCTGGAGACGGATGGACGGGAACCGGAGGACGTCGTGGAGGTAGCGCTGAAGAGTCTGCGGCGTTTCGCCGCCCGCCCGCCGGAGGATTCGGCAGGACGACCGGAAGGACCTTCCGAGGCACGCTCGGAAGGACAAGCGGAGAGCTGAGGGAGAGCCTGTGAATCTCGTCATCGTGGAGTCGCCTGCGAAGGCCCGCACCCTGGAGTCGTATCTCGGGGCCGGGTTCAGCGTGCAGGCATCCGTCGGGCACGTGCGGGACCTCCCGAAGAAGGGGCTCGGGGTCGACGTGGAGAACGGGTTCGAGCCCGAGTACGTCACGATCGAGGGGAAGGAGCCCGTCCTCAGGAAGCTGCGGGCGGCCGCGGCCAAGGCGGATTCAATCCTCCTCGCCACGGACCCGGACCGGGAGGGCGAGGCGATCGCCTACCACATCGTGGAAGCGCTGACCGCGCGGAAGAAGACGCTTCGAGAGCGGTTCCGCCGCGTCACCTTCAACGAAATTACGAAGGGTGCGGTGCTCGCGGCGCTCGAGGAGCCCGGTGAGATCGACCTCCCCCGCATCGAGGCCCAGCAGGCGCGCCGGATTCTGGACCGCCTCGTCGGATACCGGGTGTCCCCGCTCCTGTGGAAGAAGATCAAGCCGGGGCTCTCCGCGGGGCGCGTGCAGTCGGTCGCCGTCCGCCTGCTCGTCGAGCGTGAACGGGAGCGGCGCGCCTTCCGAAGCGGCACCTGGTGGCGCCTGCGCGCCCACCTCGCCGCGGACGGGCACGCCTTCACGGCGGAGCTGGCCGCGCTTGACGGCGTGGCGATCGCCAGCGGCAGGGATTTCGATGAACGCACCGGCGCGCTCAAGTCCGGCCGCAAGGTCGTCCTGCTCGACGGGGAGCGCGCCGAGGCGCTCCGCGCGCGGTTGGACGACGCGATCTTCACGGTCGCCAAGCTGCAGGAGAAGCGCTCGAAGCGGAGCCCGTATCCGCCCTTCACGACGGCGACCCTCCAGCAGGAGGCCAACCGCAAGCTGAACCTCGGGGCCCGGGAGACGATGCGGATCGCCCAGGCTCTCTACGAGGCCGGCCAGATCACCTACATGAGGACCGACTCCGTCACGTTGTCCGAGGCCGCGATCTCGGCGATCCGAAGCCGCGTGTCGGCCCGCTACGGGAAGGAATACCTGAGCCCGGCCCCGCGGCGCTACAAGACGAAGTCCCGCTCGGCCCAGGAGGCCCACGAGGCGATTCGCCCGTCCGGCACCGACATGCGGACGGCGGCTGAACTCGGACTCACCGGGCGGCACAAGGCGCTCTATGACCTGATCTGGAAGCGCGCGGTCGCGACGCAGATGGCGGACGCCCGGCTGCGGCACCTCAACGTCCGGGTGGAGGCGGAGGAGGCGCGCTTCCGCGCCGCGGGGAAGGTGATCGAGTTCCCCGGCTTTTTCCGCGCGTACGTCGAAGGCTCCGACGACCCCGACGCGGCGCTGGAGAACCAGGAAACCGTCCTCCCCGACATGCGGGAGGGCCAGGCGCTCGACAAGCGCAAGCTGGAGAGCCGGAAGCACGAGACGAAGCCGCCCCCCCGCTTCACGGATGCGGCGCTCGTGAAGGAACTGGAGGCCGACGGCATCGGCCGCCCTTCCACGTACGCCGCCATCATCTCGACCGTCGTCGACCGAGGCTACGCCGTACGGCAGAGCAAGCAACTCGTCCCCACCTTCATCGCCTTCGCGGTGACCGGCCTCCTCGAGGACCACTTTCCGGACCTCGTCGACACCGGCTTCACCGCGGACATGGAGGAGGAACTGGACGAGATCGCGCGCGGTAACGCGGACTGGCGCTCCTACCTGGCGGATTTCTACAGCGGGGGGAATGGTCTCGAAGCTCGACTTCTCGAGCGCGAAGCGGCCATCGACCCGCGCGAGGCATCGACCGTGAGGCTCCACGACCTCACCCCCCGCGTGCGGATCGGCAAGTTCGGGCCCTTCCTCGAACTCGAACGCAACGGTGATCGGCTCACTGCGTCCCTGCCGGACGATGTCGCCCCGGCCGACCTCAGCGAGGAAGAGGCGATCGACCTCCTCCAGAAGCGCGCCGAGGGTCCGGATCGTCTGGGCGATGACCCCGATTCCGGAGAGGCGATCTACCTCATGGAGGGGCGCTACGGTCCCTACGTGCAGCGAGGTGAGACGGGGGACGGCGGGAAGCCGAAGCGCTCTTCACTCCCGAAGGGCATGCAGCCGGAGGACGTGACGCTGGCGACCGGGCTCAAGCTGCTCGCCATGCCGGCCCCGCTCGGGCCGCACCCGGAAAGCGGCGACCCGGTGAAGGTGGGGATCGGGCGCTACGGCCCGTACGTCGTCCACCAGAAGGATTTCCGCTCGCTGACGGGGAACGATAATCCGCTCGAGATCACCTTCGAGCGTGCCATGGAACTGCTCTCCCAGCCCAAGACGCGGGGCCGGCGGGCGAGCGCCACACCGCTGCGGGAGGTCGGTGCGCACCCCGACGACGGCGAACCGGTCGCGATCTACAAGGGCCGCTACGGTCCCTACGTGAAACACGGCAAGACGAACGCTTCGCTGCCCAAGGGGATGGAGCCCGACGAGGTCACGGTCGGCGTGGCGCTGGATCTGCTGCGGAAGCGGAAGGAGCGCGACGCGACCAGGAAGGCGGGGGGGCGGCGCGGCAGCCCCCGCAAGAAGTCGTCGAGAAAATGACCGCGACGTCCGCGCCCGCCGATGCGCGAGCGCGAGCCCGGCACGCATGGGTCGATGACTTCCTTCGCTATGCCCGTGCCGAGCGCCGGCTGTCCCCCAACACCGTGTCCGCCTACTGTCGCGACCTCGCTCAGTTCGAGGCCTTCGTGAGCGCGTACGAGGGGACGCACGACTGGGGGTGGGCGGACGTACATCGCGTGTCCATCCGTTCCTTCATGGGAGACCTCGAGTTGCGCGGACTGAAGCGCTCCTCGATCGCCCGCAAGCTCGCCGCCGTGCGCGCCTTCTTCGCCTTCCTCCAGCGCACGGACCGCGTGGAGGCCAGCCCGGCCCGGCTCGTGCGCACCCCCCGCCGCGACCAAACGCTGCCCTCCTTCCTGAGCGAAGAGGACGCGCGTGAACTGCTCGATTCGGCCGGCGAGGCCGCGCGGCGGGACGGGTCCGCCGTGGCGCTCCGGCGCTGGGCGCTCATCGAGCTGCTGTACTCGTGCGGACTCAGGCTGGCGGAGGTGCACAGCCTCGACGTGACCGCCGTGGACTCCCGCACCGGGCAGGTCCGCGCGCTCGGCAAGGGAGGGAAGGAGCGCGTGGTCCCCCTGGGCCGGCGCGCCTCGGAAGCGCTCGACGCCTACTTCGGCAAGCGGGCGGAGAGCGCGTCGCGGGCCGCGTTTCTTTCGGTTCGCGGCACCCGCCTCTCGCGGCGGCAGATCCAGCGCGACGTGACGGCCCAACTCGCGCGGGTCGCGGACGGCGACCGGCTGACCACGCACTCGCTGCGCCACTCCTTCGCCACGCACCTTCTCGATCGGGGGGCGGACCTCGTTTCGGTGAAGGAGATGCTGGGACACGCGAGCCTGAGCACGACCCGGATCTACACGCACACATCCGTGGACCGGCTCAAGCGCGTACACTCCCGGGCCCATCCGCGCGGAGGAGAATGAAGAAAATGATACGAGCCACGACGATCCTCTGTGTTCGGGTCGGAGGGGAGGTTGCGATGGCCGGCGACGGCCAGGTGACCATGGGGGAGACCGTCGTCAAGGCGAAGGCGACCAAGCTCCGCACGATGCGCGATGGCCGCATCCTGGCGGGTTTCGCCGGCGGCGTCGCCGACGCGCTCACGCTGTTCGAGAAGTTCGAGGCGCAACTCGAGAGGTATCCCCGCCACCTGACCCGCGCGGCGGTCGAACTCGCGAAGGAGTGGCGCAGCGACCGCTATCTTCGCCGGCTCGAGGCGCTGCTCGCCGTGGCCGACCGGGAGACGAGCCTGCTCATCGCCGGCACGGGAGAAGTCATCGAACCGGACGATGGCATCCTCGCGCTCGGTTCCGGCGGGCCGCACGCGCTCGCCGCCGCCCGGGCCCTCGCCCGACGGACGGATCTGCCGGCTGCGGAAGTGGCCCGGCAGGCCCTCGAGATCGCGGCGGAGATCTGCGTGTACACGAACCAGGAAATCTCGGTGCTCGAACTCTCGGGCAGCGATAACGGCAACGGGAACGAATCATGACGACCAGCGACGGCGGGCGGATGACGCACCGCCCCGATATCGGCCCGGTCCCGGGTTCCGGCGACGCCGGAATCGCGGCGGCGCTCACCCCGCGACAGATCGTCGAGGAACTCGACCAGTACATCATCGGACAGGACGAGGCGAAGAAGGCCGTCGCGATCGCGCTTCGCAACCGCTGGCGCCGGCAGAACGTCGACGAGGGGATGCGCGAGGAGATCCTCCCCAACAACATCATCCTCATCGGCCCGACCGGGGTGGGGAAGACCGAGATCGCCCGCCGCCTCTCCGGGCTCGCCGGGGCGCCGTTCATCAAGGTCGAGGCCTCGAAGTTCACCGAAGTGGGCTACGTGGGCCGCGATGTGGAATCGATGATCCGGGATCTCGTCGAAATCGCGATCAAGCTCGTGCGCGAGGAGCAGGAGGCCCGGCACGGAGAGATCGCGGACCGGCGGGTCGAGGAGCGCCTCCTCGACCTCCTTCTTCCCCCCGTGGCGGACGCGGAGCCCACGGCCGGACCCGGCACCGGGCAGCAGCGGCAGTTCGTCGTGTCGCTCGCGGGCCAGGCCTCCGAAGCCCCCTCCGACGGGCCCACCGATGAGCGCAAGCAGCGCACGCGAGAGAAACTCCGCGGCCTCCTGCGCGACGGCATGCTCGACGAACGCGAGGTCGAGGTGGAGGTCAGCGAGAGCCCGATCTCCATGCTGGACGTGGGCGGCGGCATGGAGAGCGTCGACTTCAACATGGGAGAGGTCCTCAAGGGGGTGCTCCCGAAGAAGACCCGCCGCCGCCAGGTCACGGTCAAGGACGCCCGCCGGATCCTGCGCTCCGAGGAGCTCTCGAACCTCGTGGATATGGATGAGGTCACGGAGAAGGCGGTCCGCCGCACCGAGAGCATGGGGATCGTCTTCCTCGACGAGATCGACAAGGTCGCCGGGAAGCACGGCGGGGCCGGACCCGACGTGTCGCGCGAGGGCGTGCAGCGCGACCTCCTGCCCATCGTCGAGGGGTCCACGGTCCAGACGCGGCACGGGATGGTCCGCACGGATCACATCCTGTTCATCGCGGCCGGGGCCTTCCACATCGCGAAACCCTCGGACCTGATCCCCGAACTCCAGGGCCGGTTCCCCATCCGCGTGGAACTCGAGAGTCTGGACGCGAAGGCCTTCACGCGCATCCTCCAAGAACCCCGGTACGCCCTCCTCGCGCAGTACCAGGCCCTCGTCGAGACCGAGTCCACCCGCCTAGAGTTCGAGGAGGCCGCGGTGCGCGAGATCGCCCGCATCGCGAGCCATGTGAACGAACGCACGGAGAACATCGGCGCCCGGCGTCTCCATACCGTGCTCAGCACGCTCCTGGAGAAGATCCTCTTCGACCTGCCGGAGGCGGGGGCGAACGAGACCATCACCATCGACGCGGACTTCGTGCGGGATCGTCTGTCGCGCATCGCGGACGACGAGGACCTGAGACGGTACATCCTCTGACGGGACTCTGAACGGAGAGGCGAGGACCCACGGACCCATGGACCGGACCCGACACTTTCTTTCGATCGCCGACTGGTCGCCCGAGCGACTGCGCGAGGCGCTCGATCTCGCCGACCGCCTGAAGGCGGACCCCGGCGCGGCGGGCCGTCCCCTCGCGGGGAAGACGCTCGCCATGATCTTCACCAAGAGTTCCACCCGCACCCGGGTGTCCTTCCAGGTGGGGACGCACCAACTGGGTGGCCAGGCGCTCTTCCTGTCCGCGCGCGACATCCAGATCGGGCGCGGAGAGCCGCTCTCCGACACGGCACGGGTGCTGTCGCGCTATGTGCACGGAATCATGATCCGGACGTTCGCGCAGTCCGATGTCGAGGCGCTGGCCGCGCACGGTTCGATCCCCGTCATCAACGGGCTCACCGACCTGCTGCACCCCTGCCAGATCATGGCGGACCTGCAGACCGCGCGCGCCGAATTCGGCCCGGACCTGTCGGGACGGACCGTCGCCTGGATCGGCGACGGGAACAACGTCGCGAACTCTTGGTTGAACGCGGCGGCGAAACTCGGCTTTCAGCTCCGTCTCGCCTGCCCGGAGGGCTACGATCCGGACCCCGCGATCCTCGCCGCCGCGGGACGCGCGACGCAGGTGGACCTCTTCCGGGTGCCGGCGGAGGCGGCGGAGGGGGCGCACGTCGTGACGACGGACGTCTGGGCCTCGATGGGACAGGAGGAGGAGGCCGCGGAACGTGCACGGGCCTTCGAGGGGTACCATGTGGACGCGGAGATCATGGCCCGGGCCGCCGGTGATGCGATCTTCCTGCACTGTCTGCCCGCGCACCGGGGCGAGGAAGTCGCCGCCGAAGTCATGGACGGGCCTGCGTCCCGCGTCTGGGACGAGGCGGAGAACCGGCTCCACTCGCAGAAGGCGATTCTCGCCATGCTCATGGGAGCGGCATCGTGAAGGATCTGAAAGAGACCCCGCTATTCGAAGAACACGTCCGGCTGGGCGGAAAGATCGTCCCCTTCGCCGGCTACGCGATGCCTGTGCAGTACCCGACCGGCATCCGGGCCGAGCACCACGCCGTGCGCAAGACGGCCGGCCTGTTCGACGTCTCCCACATGGGAGAGTTCCGGGTCCGCGGCGAGGACGCGCAGGCGTTCGTGGCCTATGCGACGACGAACGATCCCTCGCGCCTGGAGCCGGGTGACGCCCAGTACAGCGCGATGTGCCACGATACCGGCGGCGTCATCGACGACCTCATCGTCTACTGCATGGGCGAGGCGGATTACCGGCTCGTCGTTAACGCGGCCAACATGGCCAAGGACTGGGCACACCTCGACGCGCTCGCGCGGGGCTTCGACCTGACGATGACGGACGAGAGCGACGAGATCGCCCTTCTCGCCCTCCAGGGACCCCTGGCCGAGGTGATGCTGGCGCCGCTGACCGAACAGCCGCTGGCGGAGATCGAGTACTACCGGTTCGTGCACGGGGAGGTCGCGGGCGCGCCGTGCGTCATCAGCCGGACCGGCTACACTGGGGAGATCGGGTTCGAACTCTACATGCCGAATGCGTACGCGGTGCCGACGTGGCGGGCGCTCGTCGCGGCCGGCGCCGTCCCCACCGGTCTGGGGGCCCGGGACTCACTCCGGCTCGAGATGGGGTACGCCCTCTACGGCAACGACGTGGACGACGAGACGACCGCGCTCGAGGCCGGCCTCGGGTGGCTGGTGAAGTACGCCAAGGGCGACTTCATGGGCTCCGAAGCGCTCGCCGCGCAGCGCGCCGCCGGCCTCACCCGCAAGCTGCGCTTCCTGCGACTGCTCGAGCGGGGCTTCCCGCGGGCGGGCTACGAGGTGCGATTCAAGGGGGAGGCCGTCGGCGAGGTCCGCAGCGGCACCGTGAGTCCTACCATGGGGCACGGGATCGCGACCGCCTACCTGCCTGTCGCCGCGGGGTTTGGCGCCGCGGTCGAGATCATGATCCGCGGGAAGGCGATCGCGGCCGAGGTCGTGCGTCCGCCCTTCTATCCGCGCGGCTCGCTGCACCGCATCGCGCCGCGGATCGCCGTTATGACCATCTCCGACGGCGTGCACGCCGGAGAACGGGAAGACGGCTCCGGGGATCTCATCAGGAAGTGGATTCAGGGGCGCGCCTACTCGCTGGCCGGCGCGGATGTCGTGCCCGACGAGAGCGCCGCGATCACTTCCCGTCTCCTGCACTGGTGTGATGTGCAGGGGGTTGACCTCGTCCTCACGACCGGCGGCACCGGGCTCGCCGCGCGCGATGTGACGCCGGAGGCGACACGCACCGTCCTCGAGCGCGAGGCGCCGGGGATCGCCGAGATGCTGCGCCGCGCCGGCGCCGAGTCCACGCCCTACGCCGCGCTCGGCCGCGGACTTGCGGGAATCCGGGGCGAGACGCTCGTCATCAACCTGCCCGGGAGCCCGGGCGGCGTCTCCGACGGCCTCGCCGCTCTCGAGCCGGTGGTCGACCACGCGGTCGATCTGCTGCGCGGCGATACCGTGCACGCTTCGCCAGGCGGCTGATGGCCCGCGTCTTCGTCGACGGACGCGCGGTGGAGGCCGCCATCGCCGTCCGGCAGGCCGCGCAGGCCGACGGGCACGAGGTCGAGTTCGTGGAGTCCGTGCGCGAACTCGAGGGACGGCTCGGTGGCGCGGCCGAAGTCGCCCTCGTCCTCACGGGCCCTCCCGACGAATCGCGCGCCGCCGCGATGCGCGGCCTTTTCGAAGCGGAGATTCCGCGCCCTCCCGTGCTCGGGCTCACGGAGGAGACCCAGGCGGACGCGCGCCGGCGGTTGGCGCGGTCGTTCGATCTCGACGAGGCGCTGTCGCTGCCCGTCGATCCCGACGAGATGCGGGTCGCCCTGCAGACGCACCTCGACCGCTACGACCTGCAGCGAAAGACGGGGATCATCGGGCGCACCGAGGCGGTGCACGAGATCCTCGAGCGGGTGCACATGATCGCCCCTGTGATGAGCACCGTCCTCCTCACGGGCGAGAGCGGGACCGGAAAGGAACTCGTGGCGCGCGCCTTCCACCGGCTTTCGCCGCGCCGCGCGAGGGCGTTCATAGCCGTGAACTGCGCCGCGCTGCCCGAGTCGCTGCTCGAGTCCGAACTGTTCGGGCATGAGAAGGGCGCCTTCACCGGAGCCACCTCGCTGCGGCGGGGCATGTTCGAACTGGCCGATGGCGGCACGCTCCTCCTCGACGAGATCGCCGAAATGCCGCTCCCCACCCAGACGCGGCTCCTGAGAGTGCTCGAGAGCCGCCGCTTCATGAGGGTGGGCGGAGACCACGAGATCCAGGTCAGCGTGCGCGTCGTCGCCGCCACGAACCGCGACCTCCGGCAGGCGGTCGAGACCGGGGAGTTCCGCCGCGACCTGTACTACCGCCTCAACGTCCTCAACGTCCACGTTCCCCCGCTCCGCGAGCGGCGGCGCGATATCCCCGTCCTCATCCGCCGCTTCATCACGGAGTTCAGCCGTCAGCACGACCGGGAGTTCCGCGGACTCGCCCCGGAAACGCTCCAGATCCTCCTCGACTACGACTGGCCGGGGAACGTCCGTGAACTCCGGAACCTGATCGAGTCCATGGTCGTGCTCGCGCCGGGCTCCGTCATCCGTCCGGAGGACATCCCACCGGAGATCCGGTCGGGCGGCGTGAGCCTCGTGCCGTCCCCGGCGCTCATCGCGCCTCCGATCGACGCGGGCGCCGGGGCCATCCCGAGTTCGCCGCAACTCGCGTTCGTCTTCCGCACTCTCGTCGATCTCAAGGTGGACATCGACGACCTCAAGCGGGAGTTCGAGGCCTTCAGGAGAGGCGACCGACACCTCCTCGCGGCTCCCTCCCGGAGCGGGGCGGGGGACGACATCGGCGATGGGATCGAAATCGACATCACCGATGCGGTCGCCGGGATCGATGCCGTCGATGGGATCGATGCGGTCGAGGCCGAGGCCGCTTCAACAGCCGGGGACAGCCCCGACCCGGACGACGCGGAGACGATCGCGATCCGGCCGGGGATGACGATGGAGGAGATCGAGCGCCAGGCGATTATCGCGGTGCTCCGCCAAGCCGGGGGCAACCGCCGCAAGGCCGCCGAGACCCTGGGCATCGGCGAGCGCACGATCTACCGCAAGATCCGCAAGTACGGCATCGAACTCTAGCTGGCCTCGGCCTGCCAGCGTCGCGTCACACCTCCGGGGCGGCTTCGGCGCGCGCCTTCAGCCCGCGTGCCACGTCGTTGAAACCGCGGCGTACGAATCCTCCGAAGAGCAGCATCACGAGCGGGATGAGGAGGCCGGCGAAGTCATCCGTCGTCCGGTAGCGGCAGCGCCCCTCTCCCACGGGTTCGAGACGCTGCTCCCTGAGGGCCGAGATCAGAAAGCGGTGGCCCATCGTCGTGCTCCACGCGATGAGGTGCGGCGGCTCGATGGCCTCGATCCGCTCGACTTGCTTGAGCCTCCAGGGTCCCATTCGCACGTACAGGTCGACCGGCGAGCCGATGTCGAACTCCGTCGCGACCGACGGGGTGAACGGATTCCATTCTCCGTAGCGCTCGAAGTCCGTGAGAATGTCCCACGCCCGTTCGATCGGCGCTTCGATCTCCACTGTATCCGAACTCACATGCCCCTTGAACAAGGCGTTGCCTTTCACTGAGGTTCACCCGACCTGGCGAGCAGGGCCTCGCTCGCCTCCCAGAGGCGCGCGCCGGCGGAGAGGTCCATGGCCGGTGCGGACATCTCCTTCTCGCGCAGCAGGTGCAGATAGACGCCGCTGCGCCGACCCATGTCCTCCGCGCAGCAAGCATAGGTGACGGATGCCGCCGCCTTGTGGGGCGCCGCGAAGAGCAGGCGTTTCGCCGGGTAGAGCAGGGGCTTCAGAAACCACGGCGCTTCCCGCATCAGGTCGGAGTCGACCGCCCCCGGGCAGAGCGAGTTCACCGCGATCCGGACCTCTCCCTCCGGGTTCAGCCGGCGCGACAGTTCCTGCGCATAGGTGCACAGGTGCAGCTTGCTCAACGCATAGTACTTCAGCCCGTCCTTGAGGCCGTAGTCGGTGAAGGCGCCGAAATTGCGGAAGTCGATCGAATCCGCGGCTCGATGCGTTTCGGACACGATGAAGACGATTCTGGGAATCTCATCGCCGTGCCCGGCGGGTCGCATCGTGCCGTCCGACAGGAGTCGGTCGACCAGCACGCGGTTAGCCAGGAAATGGACCGCGAACATCAACTCGTAGCCTTGGGCCGACCTGCGTGCCTTCGCCGGCATCACGCCGGCGTTCAGCACGAGGATGTCCACTTGGCGGCCGTCGCGTTCGAGCTGGTCGCACAGCGCGTGCACGGAGTCGAGGTCGGCCAGGTCCACGTGAAGCATGTCGACCGTGTCGGAACCGGCCAGTCGTCCGACTTCCACGCCGGCATCGGGATGTCCGCCGCGGCAGGCCATGAGCACGTGCCCGCCGCGTTTCGCCAGGTCGACCGCCACCGCCCGCCCGAGGCCCCGGTTGGCCCCCGTGACCAGGCATACCTTGCCGTCGAGGCGGGCGCTCTCCGGTACGGGATTCAGCGCGGGGCGTTGCGAGAAACGATCGACGACCCCGCTGGCGAAGGCGCTGAACTTCCTGTTGTAGTTCGTGGTTCGCATGTCACCGTGTCTCGTCGCGAGTCCCCAATGAGCCGCCATCGGACATGGCGGTCTCGTCCGGTATCCGGTAATTGCGCCGGTAGGCGGCGGAGTACCCGTCTATGGTCTCGTCGTCGAGACCGAAGCTGGACGCCGCGTAGACGTGCCTCCCGTAGCGATTCTTCCCGCTCCGTTCCGAAGCGGTCCTCGCGGCGGCCTCGGCCTCCGCCGTGAAATCGATCCCCGCGGCCCCGTAGATCCTGCGCAACTCGCCGAGCGGGTCCGCGATCAGGTCGTAGTACGATACATCGACGAACACGCCTTCGTCGGCGCTTCGCCGCACGCTCATGGAGCGCTCCATCATCCGGCGGATCTTTCCCAGCCAGTGGGTCCCGATCTCTACTGGATCCACATGGTCGCTGAAGATGCCCCGCCCGTGCGCCACCATGCTGCAGAACGACGGCACCGATTTCTTCGGGTCGCGATGCGTCTGGATGACGCACACGTCGGGGAGGACATGGAGGATCACGTCGAGGTATTCCATGTGATGCGGCGTCTTCAGCACCCAGCCGCCCGCACCGGCCGGCCGTTGCCAGTGCAGGATCTTCAGCATCGTGAGCAGGTACGCGTAGCACTTCGTGTGGTCTTGGCCTTCGAGCCATCGCGAGTAGCTGGGCACGTGCATCGCCGCTTCCGGCGCCTGACTCATGAAGGAGAGGTCGAGCAACAGGACGTCCTCCTCCGGCGCGTCGTGGGCCAGCGGGTGGACGGTGCGGAAATCGGGCGCCAGGAACCCGATCGCCCGCGCGGCGTGTTTCGCCTGCCGTATGCGGCGGCGCGGAGCCCCCCTCCGTTCGCCGGCGAGGGGCACCGGATTCAGCACTTCCCACCCGTTCAGTGCGCGAATCGCGGGGTCCGCGGCGAGCAACCGGTGCAGCGTGGTCGTCGCGGTGCGCTGCAGGCCCGCGATGAGGAGGATGCGCCCCAGCTCCACGTCGAGAATCTCCGGGTGCTCGCGAAGCAGTCGTTCCGCGCGCAGCCGGGTCGCCAGGGCCGATACGATCCGCGAGTGCTGGATCCTCGCGCCGAGCGGTGTCAATCGAGCCTCGGCGTTGATCGATTCGACGAGGACCTCGAGGGGCTCCATGAACCACTCATCGCCGAAGTCGGAGAGCTTCGTCTTGCGCCTCGCGGCGGCGATCATGCGGTCGACGTCGAGGGCGTCGTCGAGGCCGAACCGCCGTGCCGCCCGCCCCGCCCGGTTGAAGAGCGCCACGGACAGGGGGCGGTACGGCCTGCGATACTCCGTCGATGTCCGCACCGGGCTGTCGTCCGCCCCGCCTATGACCCGCCCGGCGTGCGCAACTCGGAGAGCTTCACGAGCCGGGTGCGCGGCTGCGGATGCTCCGCCGCCCTGATCCACCGAAAGCACATCGTCCCCGACGTATGGCCTGCGGTCTCGAGCCAGTTCGGGAGCCCGGGATCCTCGTGGGCCACCACGAGGCGCACGGAACCGTCCTCCTCATGGTGCGCGAGGTGCTTGTTCGTGTGGATGGTGTGATATCGGTAGTCCAGCGACTCCATCCAGTAGTTGTTCAGCTGGAAGTTCCAGTGCTCGCACTCGGGCGGCATCGCCTCGATGAGGAGCGCTTCGTCCTCGGCCACGGACCAGTGACTGTGGTAGTAGACGATGTTCGGGTCGCCCCCCGCCTGAAGCGACACATCCGGATCGAACATGGGCAGCGTGTTCGAGTGTTTCCGGAAGCCGCGCGCCCAGTTCGCGAACAACATCGCCGCGCCGGCGACCAGCGTGCCGGCGGACTTCAGCCCCTCATCGATCTCCTCCGGCGTGAGCGGACCGGGTTGCTTCTCGTCGTCCGTGCACCCGATGCGTTCGATGTGAAGTTCGGCCGGCACCTCGGTCTCGCGGTCGAGGAAGGTCTGGCGCACGATCAGCGTGCGGCTCTCCGCCGTCATCGGCAGCCAGTTCCCCTCGTGGCGCCGGCTGCTGACGATGAGTTCGAAGGTCCCGTCCTCGCCGATCTCCAGTCCGCTCGCCTCGACGTAACCGGTGGGGGGCAGGCCGCCGCTCTGCCCGTAGTGCCCGGCCTGCGTGCCGAAGCCGAGGTAGGTCACGGTGTTGCGGCGCCCGGAGATCCGGTACTCGAAGTCGCCGTGAATCGCGGCCGTCTGGTAGTAGTTGTCGGGGTTGTCGCTCCCGAGCTTCACCGTCTCGTGGGCCACCCGGTGCAGCACGGGCGCCCGCGGGTCGGCGTGTTCCACGAAGGCCATGAGCCCCGCGCGGGTCAGGCGGCTGAGATACCGGTATCCCTCGGCCTGATTGAAGGGGTCGCGGGGGGTGCCGGGGAAGGTCAGCGCGGCCCCGGCCGCCTTCAGCGTGTCGCAGAATTCGTCCCACGTCCGCCCGCTGACCACGCGCTGCGCGGCGGTGTCCGCCGGCGTTCGGCCCCGCAGCCTGTGCGCCGCGAGCGAGAGGCGCCGGAAGAGCCCGAGCAGTCCGATGACGAGCCTCCTCATCGCGTCTCCTCTCCACCCGCGCCCGGGGCCTCAATGTGCATGGTGTTCCTGGCGATGAGTCGGATCGCCGTCTGGCGGGGCAGGAGGCGTCCCATGAGCTGGGCGGACAGCCGATTGATGAGTCCCGGCACGATGCGCGGACCCCTGCCGAGTCCATCGAGCGTCCGGCGCGCCGCCTCGTTGGGAGACAGCATGCCGGGCACGTCGCGGTTGAAGGACCGCACGTAGCCGGGCGTGCGCATCGCTCCGGCCAGGCACGCGGCGACCTCGACGCCGTGCGCCCGCAACTCCCACCAGAGCCCCTCGGCAAGGACGACGTTGAACGCCTTGCTCGCGGCGTAGACGGAGACGTGAGGCGTGCCCACCAGCCCCGACAGCGATGAAACCAGCACGACGGCCCCCCTTCCGCGCTCGCACATGCCGGGGACGAGCGCCCGCAGCAGCCGGAGGGGCCCGCGAACGTTGAGATCCACGACCCCGTCGACCGCATCATCCTCCGCCTCGAGGAACGGGCCCAGCGGGATGTGCGCCGCATTGTAGATGAGGACTCCGAGATCCAGTTCGGCGACGGCTTCCGCAAGCGCCCCGGCGGAAGCGGGCTCGGCAAGATCCAGCGCGAGACAACGCACTTCGACCGCGTACTCCGAGCTGAGCCTCTCCGCGAGTGCCGTCAGGAGGTGGCCACGGCGGGCGATGAGCACGAGGTGCATGCCCCGCTCGGCAAGCTGTGCGGCGAATGCGGCGCCGAACCCCTCCGACGCGCCCGCCACCACGGCCCATTTCCCGTAGCGGTCCGGAAAGGAACGGGGCACGAGCGGCTAGCCGGTCTCCGCCTCGGCGATGAGGGCGATGATGCTCTCTCGCAGCGTGTCGACGCCGGCGCCGGTGTGCGCGGACGTCTCGACCAGTTGGTCCGCATCGAGTTCGAGCGCCTCGCGCAGCTGCTTCGTCGCCCGCTGGCGCCCCGACCGGTTCAGCTTGTCCGCCTTGGTGAGCGCGAAAAGCGTCGGCGTCCCCGTCGCCCCCAGGAACTCGATCATCCGCTCGTCGTCTTCGGTCAGTCCGCGCCGCGCGTCCACGAGCAGCACGAGGCCGAGCAGCTTCGGCGTCCGGCGCAGGTACGCGTCGATCAACCGTCCCCACTTCTTCCGCACCGTCTTCGGCGCCTTCGCGAAACCGTAGCCCGGCAGATCGACGAGCATGTAGCGGTCGTCGACGAGGAAGAAGTTGATCTCGCGGGTGCGTCCCGGCTGCTTCGAGGTGCGCGCGAGGCTCTTGCGCCCCACGAGACGGTTGAGCAGCGACGACTTCCCGACGTTCGAGCGCCCGGCGATCGCGACCTGGTGAAGGTCGTGTGGCGGCTTCTGTCCGGCCGTGCCGATGGCGCCGACGAACTCGGCCGTTCTGACCGGAGTAGTGACCTTACGCCTCCCGGCGCTTGGCCCCGGGCTCGAGGATGAGGAGCGGCTGGTTGTTCTCCTCGACGGTCTCCCGCGTGACGACGACCTCGCGGATGTCCATGCGTCCCGGCAGGTCGAACATCACGTCGAGCATGATGGACTCCATCACGGCTCTCAGTCCGCGCGCGCCCGTCCCCCGGTCGATCGTCTTGCGCGCGATCGCGCGCAGCGCCTCCGGGTCGAGCGTGAGCCCCACGCCTTCGAGTTCGAACATCTTCGTGTACTGCTTGAGCAGCGCGTTCTTGGGCCGCTGCAGGATCTCCACGAGCGCGTCCTCGTCGAGCTCGTGCAGCGCCACGAGCACCGGCAGCCGCCCGACGAGTTCGGGGATGAGCCCGTAGCGGAGCATGTCCTCGGGCTCGACACAGGCGAGGAGGTTCTCCTCGTCGGTCGCCGCCGCGGTGCCCGCGATGAGGTCATCCCGGAACCCGATCTGCCGCCGTCCCTGCCGCTCCTGGATGATTTCCTCGAGTCCGTCGAAGGCGCCGCCGCAGATGAAGAGGATGTTCCGCGTGTCGATCTGGATGTATTCCTGCTGCGGATGCTTGCGTCCGCCCTGCGGGGGCACGGAGGCCACCGTCCCCTCGAGGATCTTGAGCAGCGCCTGCTGGACGCCCTCGCCGGAGACGTCCCGCGTGATCGACGGGTTGTCCGATTTGCGCGCGATCTTGTCGATCTCGTCGATGTAGACGATGCCGCGCTCGCACTCGGCCACGTTGTACTCGCCCGCCTGCAGGAGCCGGACGAGGATGTTCTCGACATCCTCCCCCACATATCCGGCCTCGGTGAGCGTCGTCGCGTCCGCGATCGTGAACGGGACCTGGAGAATGCGCGCCAGCGTCTGCGCGAGCAGCGTCTTGCCCACCCCTGTGGGACCGAGCAGCAGGATGTTCGACTTCTCGATCTCGACGTCGTCGACGAGGCTGCGGTGGTTGATCCGCTTGTAGTGATTGTAGACGGCGACCGAAAGCGTCTTCTTCGCCATCTCCTGCCCGATCACGTATTCGTCGAGCGTTTCCTTGATCTCCGACGGCGTCGGGATCTCCGTGAAGCGCCCACCCTGTTCTCGTTCCTCTTCCTCGGCGAGGATCTCGTTACAGAGCGCGATGCACTCGTTGCAGATGTAGACGTTGGGGCCGGAGATGAACTTCTGGACGGCGTCCTTGGACTTGCCGCAGAAGGAGCAGCGCAGGTGCTTGTCGCTCGGCATGGTCGCCTCCCCTCGGTCCCTCGGGTTGCCCCGGCTCTACTTCGCTACGGCGGGGCCGGGCCGTCCGTTCTTCGCGTCGACCTCCGCTTCGCGCGTGACCACGAGGTCGATGAGCCCGTAGTCCTGCGCCTCCTCGGGGGACATGAAGCGGTCGCGGTCGACATCCTCGGCGATCCGCTCGAGATCCTGCCCGGTGTGTTCCGCGAGAATCCGGTTCAGCCGCTCCCGGGCGTTGAGGATTTCCTTCGCCTGAATCTCGATGTCCGCCGCCGTCCCGTAGGAACCGCCCGAAGGCTGATGGATCATGATCCGCGCGTTCGGCAGCGAGCGCCGCCTGCCGGGCGTGCCGGCCGCGAGCAGGAACGCTCCCATCGACGCGGCCATCCCCATGCACATCGTCGCCACCGGAGCGTTCAGGAACTGCATCGTGTCGTAGATCGCGAGTCCCGCCTGGACGCTGCCGCCCGGCGAGTTGATGTAGATGTGGATTTCCCGCTCCGGGTTGTCCGCCTCAAGGAAGAGCAACTGGGCGATCACGACGTTCGCCACATCGTCGTTGATCGGAGCCCCGAGAAAGACGATCCGGTCCATGAGGAGGCGCGAGAAGATGTCGTACGTGCGCTCCCCGCGGCTCGACCGTTCGATGACGTACGGTGCGAATATCGTGCTCAAGTCAGTTCCTCACCTGGTTTGCGAAGCCCATCAGCTCACGTCCGAGCCATCGATCAGAAACCGGAACGCCTTGTCGATCGCGAGACGGCGGCGCAGGGGGTCGAGCTGCTTCTCCTTCGCGAGCTCGCGGCGTACCTCCACCAGACTCTTGCCCCTCGCCTTCCCCAACTCCGCCAGGCGCTCGTCGAACTCCTCGCTCGACAGATCGAGGTCCTGGTCCTCGATGAGTCGCTCGAGCACCAGGTCCCGCTTGATCTGACGCTCCACCGCCGGAGCTACCGACTTGCGGGCCTCTTCAACCTGCTCGGGATCGGCTCCCTCGGGAGCGTCGATCACTCGATCAAGATAACGCGACGTGAGACTCGGCGGCACCTCGAAGGCGTTCGCCTCGATGACGGCGTCGACGAGTTGCTCGCCCAGTTCCTCGTCGGCCTGACGCACTCCGCGGGCGCGGAGTTCCTGCTCGACGGCTTCCCGGAACGCCTCCAGCGTCTCGAAGTCTCCCATCTCGCTCGCGAACTCGTCCGTCAGCTCCGGCAGTTCGTGGGCCCGGACGTCGTCCAGGCGGATCAGCAGGGAGCGGGTGGTTCCGGCGAGCGCCTCCGCCCCGAAGTCCTCCGGGTACGAGACCATGAACGTCCCCTCCTCGCCGGGTGCCAGCGTGAGGATCGCCTCCTCGACATCCGGAATGGCGTAGCCCGCGCCCAACTCGAATCGGTACGGCTTTTCCTCCGCTCCGTCGCCTCCCGCCTCCTCCCGGATGGCCACGGACACGACATCGCCGTGCTGCGGCGCCCGGTCCACGGGCTGGAGCACGGCGTTTTCCTTGCGGATGTTCTCGATGACCTCGTCGATATCCGCATCCTCGACGGCCACCTCGCGCCGCTTTACCCGGAACCCCCCGGTGCGCGCAAGCTCGATCGCCGGCATCACCTCCACGTCGATGCGGAACGTGAGCCGCTCCCCCGGTTGGTAATCCAGTTCGCTCACGACGGGCTCGCCGATCGTGGATAGGTCGTGCCGCTGCACGGCGTCCCGGAACGCCCGGTTGACGAGTGCATCGACGGTCCGTTCGTCGATGACGGGCCCGTAGCGTTCCTCGACGATCCGCACCGGAACCTTCCCCTTTCGAAACCCCTTGATGCGGGTCTTCTTTCGGAGCTTGGCGGCTTCCCGGCGACGGGTTGCCGCCACTTGGGCGGGGTCCACCGTTACGTCGAGACGGCGCAGGTAATCGTTCTCCTGCCTGATCTCGACGTCGAACGGATCCGTCGCGGCGGCTTGCGGCTTGGCTGCGCTCAAGGTCGGTATGGCTCCCGCTCGTGTCCCCGGACGGGCGAACGGTTCAGTGTGTGCACACGGTGTACGGCACGAAGTGCGAAAGGGGGGACTCGAACCCCCACGGCCAAGGGCCACCAGCTCCTAAAGCTGGCGCGTCTGCCAATTCCGCCACTTTCGCGCGACGCCGCGCAGTCCGGCGCGGCCCCGGATCGGGCGGGAATCTCGGGACCGGCTGGGGCGGGGGCAAGCAAGCGCCCGCCCCAGCACGACCCGCGGATCAGCGTTCGGGGATCACGACGCTCCGGAACGCGTTCCGCCGGCTCCCGTCCAGAAGCAGGACATTGAGCTGCAGGCTCAGAGCATCGCCGGGCTCCAGTCCGGAGATGATTCGGTCGTAGTCGGCCCGCCCCTGGATCGCCTCCCCGTTGATGTCGAGGATGAGCGTGCCTTCGGGAAGTAGCCGCCCCACCGCGCCCCTCGGATCTCGATCGACGATGGCGACGCCCGCGAACCCGGGATCGATCCTGTACCGGTCACGCTCCTGCGTTTCCAGTTCCGCGCCATCCTTGACCTCGAGGCCAAGGATGTCGCCCGTCGCTTCGGGCGGCTCGGGACGCGCCGCGATCTGGGGAGGCGAGTCGTCCTCCGCCGAGATGAGGCGCACACGCGCGCGGTCGCGCTCCAGCGTGGAGCGTCGGACGACATCGAGTGTCACCGTCTCCCCCGGCTCGAAGGCGCGGATCCGCCGCTGTAGCTCCGACACGCCGGAGACGGGTTGTCCCGCCACGCCGACGATGACATCCCCGCCATCGAGTCCGGCGAGCCTGGCGGGACTGTCGTCGGAGGAGAAGGTCTGGATCTTCGCCCCCGCGACCCGCTCCAGACCGTAGAAGGCGGCGTCGGCGGCGTCGACATCGGTAATCGAGACGCCGATGAGCGCCCGCCGGACCTCCCCGAATTCGATCAGGTCGTCGACGACCTCGCGCGCGAGTTCGATGGGCACCGCGAAGCCGTATCCCTGGTAGGTCCCCGTCTCCGAGAGGATCGCCGTATTGATTCCGATCACCTCACCGGCGGCATTCACCAGAGGACCGCCCGAGTTGCCCCGGTTGATCACCGCGTCCGTCTGGATGAAGTCCTCGATCGCGAGACGATTGCGATCCCGGAGGATGGAGATGTTGCGGCCCTTGGCGGAGACGATTCCCGCGGTGACGGACGATAGCAGCGGTCCCGACGCCGCGCGGAAGCCGGGGCTTCCGATGGCGAGCACCCACTCGCCGACCGCAGTCTCGTCACTGGAGCCGATCGGAAGGACGGCGCTGTCGTCCATCTCGAGGCGAAGCAGCGCCACGTCGGTCTGCGGATCTCGCCCCACGAGTTCCACGTCCTCGAAGACCCGTCCATCGTGGAGTTCGATGTCGATGCGCTCGGCGCCCGCGACCACATGGTTGTTCGTCACCACGTAGCCGGCCTCCGACACGATGAAGCCGGAGCCGCTCCACTCGACGGTCCGTGGCCGTCGCTCCTCGTCCGGCTCCTGTCCGGAATCGGGCGGCCACGGGAAGCCCGGCGGCGGTTGGAACCCCGGCGGCGGTTCGAAGCCCGGCGGGAACGGCGAGGCGCTCGAAAAGGAGGTCTCCCGCTCGGCCGTCAGGTAGATCGTCACGACGGCGGGCGCCACGCGCTGCGCCACATCGGCGAAGCCGCTCTCCATGCTCATGGCGCCGCCCGCGGGGGCGCCGATCACCCACCCCGGGTCCCGGTTGCCCTCCGCCGCGATGGACAGCGGCGTCAGATCCAGCACGGAGGCCAGCCCCACTCCAAACGCGAACGCGATCGCCGTCGCGATCAGCAGATTCAGTCGAGTGCGCAGCGAGTTGCTCATCCCTCTATCTCCCTCTCCCGGCCGTGGACCTCACCGGCCGCACAATATATCGAATCGAACTTAGCGTCTCCCTCCGCCGGGCACATAGGATGAGCGGGGCGCGACCCGGGGTTGCCCGTGGACCGGGCTCCCGGGTCGCGCGGTGCCGGCTTTCGGCCGCGAGGCTACTTCTCGTCGGACTCCTCGACGATCTCGTAATCCGCCTCGACGACTTCCTCCTCGCCGGCGTCGTCCGCTTCCATCTCGACTTCGGCCTCGCCTTCGTCTGCGCCCGGCATGTCGCCCGGCGAACCGTCCGCTCCCATCCCGGCCGCCGCGTACATCTTCTGCGCGGCCGCTCCCACCGCTTCCTGGATCGCGGTCGCGGCCGCGGCCACCTCCTCGGTGTCGTCCTGCTTGAGCGCGGCCCGGCCCCGCTCAAGCGTCTCCTCGATCGTGGACCGGTCCGCTTCGTCGAGCGACTCCTTCCAGTCCTCGAGGTTCTTCTCCGTCTGGTACACGAGCGAATCGAGCCGGTTGCGGGCCTCGACGGTCTCGCGCCGCTCCTGGTCCTCTGCCGCGTGCGACTCCGCGTCCCTCACCATGCTGTCGATCTCGGCGTCGGAGAGCCCGGAGGAGGCCTCGATGCGGATCTTCTGCTCCTTGCCGGTCGCCTTGTCCTTGGCGCTCACGTGCAGGATGCCGTTCGCGTCGATGTCGAAGGTGACCTCGACCTGGGGCACACCGCGGGGGGCGGGCGGGATGCCCGTGAGCTGGAAGCGGCCGATCGTCTTGTTGCCGCTCGCCATCTTCCGCTCGCCCTGGAGCACATGGATGTCGACCGTGTTCTGGTTGTCCTCGGCGGTTGAGAAGATCTCCGACTTCTTGGTCGGGATCGTCGTGTTGCGCTCGATGAGAGAGGTCATGACGCCGCCGAGCGTCTCGATCCCCAGCGAGAGCGGGGTCACGTCGAGGAGGAGGACGTCCTTCACGTCGCCTCCCAGCACGCCGCCCTGGATCGCGGCGCCGATGCCGACGACCTCGTCCGGGTTCACGCCCTTGTGCGGATCCTGCCCGAAGAAATCCTTCACGACCTCCTGGATCTTGGGGATCCGGGTCGAGCCGCCGACCAGGATGACCTCGTCGATCTCGTCGACCGATAGACCGGCGTCGGCCAGCGCCTTCTCCATGGGAGGAATCGTGCGCTGGATCAGATCGTCCACCAGCTGCTCGAACTTCGCCCGCGTGAGGGAAAGGTTGAGATGCTTGGGTCCCGAAGCATCGGCCGTAATGAAGGGGAGGTTGATGTCGGTCTGCATCGTCGAGCTGAGCTCGATCTTCGCCTTCTCCGCCGCCTCCTTGAGACGCTGCAGCGCCATCGGGTCGGCCGAGAGATCGATCCCCTGGTCCCTCTTGAACTCGTCCACGAGCCAGTTGATGAGGCGCTGGTCGAAGTCGTCGCCGCCGAGGTGCGTGTCGCCGTTGGTGGCCTTCACCTCGAATACGCCGTCCCCGAGTTCGAGCACGGAGATGTCATAGGTGCCGCCCCCGAGGTCGAACACCGCGATCTTCTCGTCCGACTTCTTGTCGAGGCCGTAGGCGAGCGCCGCGGCCGTCGGCTCGTTGATGATCCGGCGCACTTTGAGGCCGGCCACGCGGCCCGCGTCCTTCGTCGCCTGGCGCTGGGCGTCGTTGAAGTAGGCCGGGACCGTGATCACGGCCTCGGTCACTTCCTGCCCCAGGTAGTCCTCGGCCGTCTGCTTCATCTTCTGCAGCACCATGGCCGAGAGTTCGGGCGGCGTGAAGGTCTTGTCCGCGTGCTGGATCCTGACCTGGACGCGGTCCTGGTTGTCGCCCTGGATGTCGTAGGTGACGAGCTTCATCTCCTCGCCCACCTCGGACCGCTTGCGGCCCATGAAGCGCTTGATCGAGGCGACGGTGTTGATGGGGTTCGTGACGGCCTGCCGCTTTGCGACCTGCCCCACGAGCCGCTCCCCTTCCTTCGTGAAGGCGACCACCGAGGGCGTGGTGCGCGCGCCCTCCGCGCTCGGGATGACGACAGGGTCTCCACCTTCCATTACGGCGACGACCGAGTTCGTCGTCCCGAGATCGATTCCGATGATCTTGCCCATTCGATTGTCCTTGCCTTGTGCTTGTGTGCTGTTTCCGCTGGTTCCGTCCCAGGCCCGAATCGCGCGGACCGGCGCCTCGCTCTGCCGGCGCGCGTCCGCATGGGGAGAAACACGTTGCAATCGCCGTGCCGCGTCGTGGCCCGCCCCGACGCCGTCTTTTCCGACAAAATGGCACTCGGCGGAGCGGTCGGCCGGCGTGGGGTGCCAAAGTGGCATGGAAGTCGGTGCGGCGTGGCGCGGAAGACGGGACCGGATATGTTCTTGGGTCTTCCCACGGGTTACTACCCCGAACCCCAGCCGGAGTGCGCCGATGTCCCAGCGTCGCGACCCACCCCGCTCCGCAATGGCCGCAGCGGCCGCAACGGCGACGCTCCTTGTCCTGCTGGCCGCCGACGTGGCGCCGCTGGCGGCACAGGGACTCGAGGGGGTGGGCGGCGCGATCGACGAACCGTTCTTCTCCCGCCTGGCGCGGGGCTTGCTCGGGGTCGCCTTCCTGCTCACGACCGTGTGGCTCTGCTCGGCTCACCGGAAGTCGATCTCGTGGCCGCTCGTCGCGAAGGGACTCGGGCTTCAGATCGCCTTCGCCCTCCTCGTCCTCAAGACCGGGGTCGGCCGCGGCTTCTTCGACGCGGTGAACGACGTGTTCGTCGCGCTCATCGGATACACGAACGAGGGATCGCGCTTCGTGTTCGGGTCGCTCGTGGACTACGGGATTCCGGTCGAGGGGGGCGCCGGCGGTATGGTGAACCTCGGGGCGACCTTCGCCTTCAGCGTCCTGCCCACGATCATCTTCTTCTCCTCTCTCATGGCCCTCGCCTACCACCTGAAGATCATGCAGCACGTCGTGCGCGGTGTCGCTTGGGCGATGCAGCGCACCCTCGGCACGAGCGGCGCGGAGACGACCTCGGCGGCCGGCAACATCTTCGTCGGCCAGACGGAGGCGCCGCTCCTCATCCGGCCCTTCGTGGACCGAATGACGATGTCCGAACTGAACACGGTGATGACGGGCGGCTTCGCGACCGTGGCGGGCGGGGCCATGGCCGCGTACGTGGCGATCCTCGTGGGCGTGTTTCCGGGGATCTCGGGGCACCTGCTGGCGGCGAGCATCATGGCGGCTCCGGCGGGGATCGTGGTCAGCAAGATGCTGATGCCCGAGACGGAGGAACCCGAGACCCGCGGCACGCTGGACATCGACCCGCCGCAGGCGCACGCGAACGTGATCGACGCGGCGGCCGGGGGGGCCGGCGACGGACTGAAGCTCGCCCTCAACGTGGGGGCGATGCTCCTCGCCTTCCTCGCCATCATCGCTCTGGGCAACGGCATCCTCGGCTGGGTGCTGGGGCTGTTCGGCGTGGAGGGGATCACGCTCGAGCGGATCTTCGGCTGGGCCTTCGCCCCGGTGGCTTGGCTCATCGGCGTGCCGTGGGCCGACGCAGTCGACGTCGGGACGCTCTTCGGCGTGAAGATGGTCGCGAACGAGTTCCTCGCCTTCACGAACCTCGGGGCCGGCCTCGCCGGTGACCTCCAGCTCTCGAACAAGTCGCTCATCATATGCACGTACGCGCTGACGGGCTTCGCGAACTTCAGCTCGATCGCGATCCAGATCGGGGGCATCGGGGGCATCGCGCCGGGCCGCCGCGCCGACCTCTCGAAGCTCGGCCTGCGGGCGATGCTCGGGGGCACGGTCGCGACGTGGCTGACGGCGACGCTGGCCGGAGTCCTGGCATGACTCGCGCCGCCGACATCCAGGCCGGTGTCGAAGCGGCGTCCAGCGCGCTCCGAACCCGCATCGGGGAGCGGCTGGACGGGGCTACCCCCCGTGTCGCGATCACGATGGGTTCGGGCCTCGGCGGGCTCGGGGAGGAGATCGAGGATCCGATCCGAGTGCCCTACGAGGACCTTCCGGGCTGGCCGCGTCCCACGGTGATCGGGCACGCCGGGCACGCGTTGATCGGGACGCTCGGCGGCCGCCCCGTGCTGGGTCTGAGCGGCCGCGTCCACCTCTACGAGGGCGGCCCGCCGGACCGCGTCGTCCTCTACGTGCGGGTCGCGGCGGCGCTGGGGATCCCGGTTCTCTTCCTCTCGAACGCGGCCGGGGCGATCCGCGACGGCTGGCATCCGGGCGAACTGATGTTGATCTCGGACCACCTGAACCTGACCGGTACGAGCCCGCTCTTCGGCCCCGTCGTGGGGGCGGAGAGCCGATTCCCCGACCTGACCTTCGCCTACGACCGGGGCTTACGGGCGGTCGTTCGTGGGACCGCGGCCGAGTTGGGCCACACGCTGCACGAGGGCGTCTATGCCGCGATGCACGGACCCGCCTTCGAGACCCCCGCCGAAATCCGCATGCTGCGGAGGCTGGGCGCCGACGCCGTCGGCATGTCCACGGTGCCCGAGGTGATCGCGGCCCGCGCGCTCGGGATCCGGTGTGTCGGCGTCTCCTGCCTTACGAACTACGCGGCCGGCGTCCTCGATGAACCGCTGAACCACGAGGAAGTGCTCGAGACGACGAAGCTCGCCCAGGCCGGCTTCCAGCGCCTCGTCGCCGAGTCGATCGCACGGTTCCCGTAGCGTCACCAGTACCTGTCGTCGCCGAAGGCATGGCCCTCCAACCGGGCCACCGACGTGCTCGTCTTCGCCACTTCGCCCCGGAGCGCACCGATCTCGCTCCCGAGCTTGTCGCGCACGTCCCTGATCTCGACCCGTAGTTCACCGATCTCGTTCCCGAGCTTGGCGCGTACATCCTTGATCTCGCCCCGGAGCTCGTCGCGGGTGTCCCTGATCTCGCCCCGGAGCTCGTAGCGCATCTTGCCGACCCGGCCGCCGAGCTTGCGGTTGCCCACTTCCAGCTTCACGCCGACGCCGATGATGGCCAGGACCACCGTGATGAGTCCGATCACATCAAACCCCATTGCCCGGAATCTCCCGCTGAAAGGTTCACCACGACGCACTGCCGAGCGGCCGTCCGCATGTGGCAAACCTCCAGATGCCCATCAATGTGGTGTCAACCGGGCACCGGCCTCAAGCCGGATCGGGGTGTCGGCGCCCTCCGTTTCCCGCCCTGGCGTATCGCAAGGCTCAGCTTTCAGGAGGAGAATCCCGGTTGACCGGGAGCCCGTCGGCCGGTCAGTGTAAGCACATGAACCTGCGATCCTGGACCGCGATGTCGCTGCTGGCCGCGGTCATCGCCGGTTGTGATCGGCCCGGATCCACCGCGTGTGAAGTCACGAACCCCAGCGGTACGGCTGTAGCGAACTCGGGCGTCGGGAGCTGGCCCACGGAGCTTTCCTGGCGTGAGGTGTGGCGTGTCGGGGGTTCCGAGGAAACGGAAGAACTGATCTTTCCGGCTGACGTCGCCGTAAGTCCCGACGGATCGGTGGCCATCGCGGACTGGGGCCTGGCCGAAGTCGTCCTGCTCGACCCCGATGGAGAGTGGCTGGGGCCGGTCATGACACGCGGTGAAGGCCCTGGTGAGGTCCAGGCACCCGCAGCGGTGACCTGGGAAGATGCCAACACTCTCCTCGGTCTCGACTTCGGGACCTTCCGGCTGACGGCACTGGACCTCGCTTCTCGCTCAGCCACCGTCACGGCGGTCGATCCGGCGTTCCTGTCACCGGTATTCGCATCCGGCGAGGTCACGTTCGTGGCGCTACAGCCGGATCACACGGTGTGGCTGGAGTTCCCCGGCCCCATCGAGGATGGTTGGGAGGAGCGATCCTTCGTCCGCTGGTCTCCCGACGCGGCCGCGCACGACACCGTAACGCGATCCCGCGTGCGGATGTCCTCGGGAGTGGCCCTCTCCGCGTGGCCACGCTCGCTGCTCGGCGTCGGGGCGGAGACCTGGGTCGTCTCCGACCCCGACGGGCGTTACGAACTGGAGGTCTTCTACCGGGACGGCACGAGTCTTGTGCGGTTCTGCCATCCCGGGGAACCGCTCCCGCTCTCACCCGCCGAGCGCGGGGAGGAGATGGATGAAGAGATGCCCGAAGCGTTTCGGGCCACGCTCAGCGAAGCCCTCGCCGACGCCGGCGAGCCCCCGCTACCGGCGACGACCTCCCGAATCGTCGTCGATGCGGACGGACGCATCTGGGTTCAGCGAGACCGCCCGACCCCCGGCACAGGCAACCGGCACGGGGTATCGGGGGCGAGGCACGACGTGTTCCTCCCGTCCGGACGATTCCTCGGCTCGATCCGCCTTCCGCAGGATCACCGACTTCTGGAAGCGCGAGGGCCCCGGGTATGGGCGCTCCACACCGGCAGCTTCGGCGAATCCTCCATCGTGGCACTCGAGATCGAGGGATTCTGACTATGCGAGGACTCTTGCACTGGCGGCGACCAGGCGAGAAGCCCTTGCGTGGCAGGGTTCCAGCCCCTTTCGGGTGTGGCGAATCCTCGCGAACCGCGACTGGGCGCCCCTGGAGTTCGAGCGGCTGTCGGCCGACTGGTTCGGTGGGAATATCGCCGACGCTTTGCGTGCGAGTCCGGCCATCTGGGGTTAGAAGGACCTCTTGGTACGTATTCGGTAGCAGCTTTCCGGTGCTGTGCACGCTCGCCTGCGCCGCCCCGGCGCCGGAGCGGGCGCCGGGGCAGGTGCCGGAGTGGACCCTGCGCCGGAGCGTTACGATCGGGCAGCCCGACCATCCGGTCTATGGGTTGTCGGATGTGGGCGACGTGCTGGCCGCCGGGGATCTGGTTTACATCTTGATGCGGCAGGAGCGCACAATCCGGGTGTTTACCCAGGGCGGAGAGTTCGTCCGTGACCTGGGAAGAGGAGGAGAGGGCCCGGGCGAGTTGGCGTCCCCGGCAATGATGGGATGGCGTGGGCCGGAGACGATCTGGGTATCCGACGTGCGGCTACGACACCGATTCACGTTCCTTGATGTTGCGACCGGCGACGCCGAAACGGTTTCGTTCCGGGTGGACGCGACGGCCTATCGCGAAGGCGGAATGACTGGACTCGCCGGCATGGGCGTACGTTTCCTGGCGGCCCCCCGCAGGTCTTCCGCAGTCTCGGTGGCAGGAACGGTCAGGGAACCGATCGTCGTCGCCGATGCCGCCGGGGCCGTTCGGGACACGCTGGCCTTGCGTCGGATCGACGGCGACGACTTCGCAGTGATCACCGCCGGGATTCGGTCCGATGGTCGAGCGTACCGAAGCCACCCGCTACCGGCGAGCGACATGCTCGGACTCGCCCCCGACGGATCGGGCGCCGTGATCGTCGACCGGAGGAGCTGGACAGGCTCGGGCTCTGCGGAGTTCGGGGTTACGAGGGTCGATTCATGGGGCGACACGCTGTTCCATCGCCGTTTCGCCTACGAGCCCCTCCCCGTACCGGCCGGGTATTTCGACCGGGAGATCGAGCAGGAGCTGGAAGATCCCAGCGGCTTCATCGTCGACCGGCGAGAATACGCGGAGGCCCTGCGCGCGTTCTACGAGCGCCGCCGGTATTTTCCGCCGGTGACGAGTGTTTTGCTCGCGGCGAACCACGCCACGTGGCTGGCCGGGCCGGAGGAAGGCGGCGAGCGGGGTTGGCTCGTCCTGGACCCCTCTGGATCCACGACCGGATCATTCCGGCTTCCCGCCGACTCATACATCCGATTCGCGACTGCAACGGAGTGCTGGGTCGACGAACTGGACGACTTCGACATCCCCTACCTGGTGCGCTACGACATCGTGCCGTAGCGCACCACGCCGGCTGCCGCACCGTCAGGTCAGATCATATCGGTCGAGGTTCATCACCTTGTTCCAGGCGGCGACGAAGTCGCGCACGAACGCCGCCTGCCCGTCGCCGCACGCGTACACCTCCGCGAGGGCCCGGAGTTCGGAGTTGGAGCCGAACACTAGGTCCACCTCGGTGGCCGTCCACCTGAGGTCGCCGCCGGCCGCGTTCCGGCCCTCGAAGGCGCCATCGGAGGACGCCCGCCACTCGGTGCTCATGTCGAGCAGGTTCACGAAGAAGTCGTTCGTCAGCGCGCCCGGCCGGTCCGTGAACACGCCGTGCGCCGATTGCCCGGTGTTCGCATCGAGGACGCGCATCCCGCCGACCAGCGCCGTCATCTCGGGCGCGGTCAGTGTGAGCAGGCAGGCCCGCTCCACGAGCTGCTCTGCCGCAGACGCTCCGTTTCCATCCTTCACGTAGTTGCGGAAGCCATCCGCGGCGGGTTCGAGGACGGCGAACGACTCCGCGTCCGTCCACTCCTCCGAGGCGTCCGTGCGCCCCGGCGAGAAGGGGACCTGCACGTCGTGCCCGGCAGCGCGCGCGGCCTGCTCGACGCCCGCGCACCCGGCGAGGACGATGAGGTCGGCGAGGGAGACGCGCTTTCCGCCGCTCTGCGCGTCGTTGAACTCGACCTGGATCCCTTCCAGCGTTTGCAGCGCAGTCGCCAACTCGGCCGGGTCGTTCGCTTCCCAGTCCTTCTGCGGTGAGAGGCGGACGCGGGCGCCGTTCGCGCCCCCGCGCTTGTCGGTGCCGCGGAAGGAGGCCGCCGAGGCCCAGGCGGTTGAGACCAGCCGGGACACGGACAGGCCCGAGGCGAGAACCAGGGCTTTGAGGTCCGCGATGTCCTGTTCCTCGATCAACTCGTGGTCGACGTCGGGCACCGGGTCCTGCCACAGCTGCGGCTCCGCGGGGACCAGCGGTCCGAGGTACCGGCTGCGCGGCCCCATGTCGCGGTGGAGCAGCTTGAACCACGCCTTGGCGAAGGCGTCCTCGAGGTCCGCCGGGTTCTCGAGGAAGCGCTTCGAGATCGGCGCGTAGGCCGGGTCCTCGCGCAGAGAGAGGTCTGTCGTGAGCATCATGGGGGCGTGCTTCTTCGCGGGATCGCGCGCATCCGGCACGGTGGCCACCTCGGATGCGTTGACCGGCGTGTACTGCGACTTGCCGGCGGGACTCTTCGTCAGCTTCCACTCGTGCTCGTGCAGGTGCTCCATGAAGTTGTTGTCCCACCGGGTGGGTTCGGTGGTCCAGGCGCCCTCAAGACCGCTCGTGATCGTGTCGCCGGCCTTGCCGCTGCCGTGGCTGCTCTGCCAGCCGAAGCCCTGCTCCTCGAGGCCGGCGCCCTCCGGTTCGGGACCGACGTGGGCTTCGGGGCCGGCGCCGTGCGCCTTGCCGAAGGTGTGGCCGCCGGCGATGAGCGCGACCGTCTCCTCGTCGTTCATCGCCATGCGGGCGAAGGTGGTGCGGATGAACTTCGCGGCGGCTGCGGGATCCGGCTTGCCGCCCGGCCCCTCCGGGTTCACGTAGATCAGGCCCATGTGGTCGGCCCCGAGCCCTTCCTGTAGTTCTCCTTCCTCGTCGTGGCGGTCATCTCCGAGCCACTCGGTCTCGGACCCCCAGTCCGTCTCGTCGGCCTCCCACACGTCCGGGCGGCCGAAGCCGAACCCGAACGTCCTGAACCCCATCGACTCCAGGGCGCAGTTGCCGGCGAAGATGATGAGGTCGGCCCACGAGAGGTTGCGGCCGTACTTCTGCTTGATCGGCCACAGCAGGCGACGCGCCTTGTCGAGGTTCCCGTTGTCGGGCCAACTGTTGAGCGGCGCGAAGCGCTGGTCGCCCGAGCCGCCGCCGCCGCGGCCATCGGTGATGCGGTAGGTGCCCGCGGCGTGCCACGTCATGCGGATGAAGAGCGGACCGTAGTGGCCGTAGTCCGCCGGCCACCAGTCCTGCGAGGTGGTCATCACCTCCTCGACATCCCGCCTCAGTTCCTCGACGTCGACGTTGGCGAACGCCTCGGCGTAGTTGAAGTCCCCGCCCATTGGGTCCGATGCGGGGGAGTTCCGGCGCAGAGCCTTCAGGCTCAGCTGATTCGGCCACCAGGTCTCGTTCTTGGTCATGGGATCTCTCAGTCGAATGATCGGGCGGTCCTCCAGCCCTTGGCTCTGGACCGGTACATTGACGAACTACCCCGGAGTGTCACCGGGGTGCTGCGGCGGCAGCTTCGGCCCGCAGAGGCCGCTCGTCAAGGAGCCGACGGCGCCTCGTAGCGTTCGACCTCGATCTGATCCTCCCGCGCCCGCGCCCGGGCCACGTCGAACGCCGCCTGCAGTCGGATCCACGTTCCGGTCGTGGAGCCGAAGGCCTTCGCGAGCCGCACCGCCATGTCGGTCGAGATGCGCGCGTGGCCGTTCACGAGGTTCGAGAGCGCCTGCCGACTCACGCCGAGCACTCGCGCGCCTTCCGTCACGTTGAGACCGAGGGGTTCGAGGCAGGATACGCGAACCACCTTGCCGGGGTGCGGCGGGCTCTTCATCATCGGCGGCAGTGTAAAGTGTCTAGCGACACTAGGCAATGTGCCCAAGTCTGCCGGAGGCGTTCGCTCGCCAGTGTGAGGAGAGTGCGCGATATTCCTGCCATGGCCAAGGCACCGGAACCGAGCGTCTCCCCCAATCCCGCAACGTCGTCCGGGCCTCCTGCCCGCATCGTGGGGGGGGCCGGTATCGTCCCGATGCGGGCGCGCAACGCGGGGGCCCCGCTCGACTTGGATCTGATCCGGGCTCAGGCGGCGAACCGCAGCGCGATCGAGCGCCGGGCCGCCACGCTGGGCAAGCGCCGCAGCATCAAGAAGGAGTGGCAGGCCGCCTGGCTCCTCCGCGCCGTGACGATGATCGACCTCACGACGCTCGCCGGAGACGACACGCCGGGGCGGGTGGCCCGCCTCGCGGCCAAGGCCCGCCAGCCCGTGCGTCCCGACCTCCTGCGCGCGCTCGGGGCGGAGGATCTCGGCCTGTGCGTGGCCTCCATCTGCGTGTATCCGACGATGGTCCCGGCCGTCCGGGAGGCGCTCACGGGCGACGACATCCCGGTGTGCGCGGTCGCCGCCGGCTTCCCCGCCGGGCTCACGCCGTTCAAGCAGCGGGTCGAGGAGATCCACGAGGCGGTCGAGGCCGGGGCCCGCGAGATCGACATCGTCATCACCCGCCGCCACGCGCTCACGGGCGACTGGGAGGCGCTGTACGACGAGGTCCGGGCCTTCCGCGAGGCGTGCGGCGAGGCGCACCTGAAGACGATCATGGCCACCGGTGAACTCGGGAGCCTGCGCAACGTCGCCCGCGCGAGCTGGACCTGCATGATGGCCGGGGCCGACTTCATCAAGACTTCGACCGGCAAGGAGAAGGTCAACGCGACACTGCCGGTCGGACTCGTGATGGCGCGCGCGATCCGGGCCTACCGGCAGCTCTCCGGCTTCCATGTGGGGATGAAGCCGGCCGGCGGGGTGGGGAAGTCGAAGCAGGCGCTCGAATGGCTGATTCTCGTGAAAGAAGAACTGGGTGGGGCATGGCTCGACCGGTCGCTGTTCCGCTTCGGCGCGAGTTCGCTGCTTGCGGACATCGAGCGCCAGCTGGAGCACCACGTGACCGGTCGCTACTCCGCGTACCACCGGCACCCGTTGGGTTGAGAGCGGTGGTGAGGGTCGAGTTGAGAGGGGGTTGAGGGGAATGCCGAAGATCGCGGAGCTGTTCGAGACGATGGAGTACGGTCCCGCCCCGGAGGCCGCCGACGAGGCGCGCGCGTGGATCTCGGAACGGGGTCCCCGCTTCCGGCACTACATCGGCGGAGCCTGGTGCGAGCCGGCGGACGGGGAGTTCTTCGCGACCCTCGATCCGAGCAACGAAGAGCGACTGGGCGAGATCGCGCAGGGCAGCGGCGGCGATGTCGACCGCGCGGTGGCCGCGGCGCGGGCCGCGCAGCGTGCCTGGGGGGAGCTCGGGGGACACGGACGGGCGCGCTACCTGTATGCGATTGCGCGTCACCTGCAGAAGCACTCCCGGCTCTTCGCCACGCTCGAGACGCTCGACAACGGGAAGCCGATCCGCGAATCGCGGGACATCGATATTCCGCTCGTCGCGCGGCACTTCTATCACCACGCGGGATGGGCCCAGCTCATGGACGCCGAACTCGCCGACTGCGAGCCGCTCGGGGTCGCGGGCCAGATCATCCCCTGGAACTTCCCGCTTCTCATGCTGGCGTGGAAGATCGCGCCCGCCCTCGCGACCGGGAACACCGTCGTGCTCAAGCCCGCCGAGTTCACGTCGCTGACGGCGCTCCGGTTCGCGGAACTCTGCCACGAGATCGATCTGCCGCCCGGCGTCGTGAACATCGTCACGGGCGACGGACGGACGGGCGCAGCGATCGTCGAACACCCGGACGTGGACAAGGTCGCCTTCACGGGCTCGACGGAGGTCGGACGCATCATCCGCGAGGCGACGGCGGGGACCGGCAAGAAGATCTCCCTCGAGCTCGGCGGAAAATCGCCCTTCCTGGTCTTCGACGACGCGGACCTCGACAGCGTGGTCGAGGGGGTGGTCGATGCGATCTGGTTCAACCAGGGGCAGGTGTGCTGCGCCGGCTCGCGGATCCTCGCCCACGAAGGGATCGCCGACGCGCTCGCCGACCGCCTGCGCGCCCGCATGGAGACGCTGCGCATGGGTGCGCCGCTCGACAAGGGCGTCGACATCGGGGCGATCATCGCGCCCGTCCAGTTGCAGAAGATCGAATCGCTGGTGGAGGAGGGACGGGGAGAGGGGGCCACGATCTGGCAGCCGTCGTGGAGCGTCCCGCGGGACGGGTGGTTCTACCCGCCGACTCTGTGCACCGACGTGTCGCCCGCCGCGAAGATCGCCCAGGTTGAGATCTTCGGCCCGGTCGTGGTACAGATGACGTTCCGCACGCCCGCGGAGGCCATCGCGCTCGCGAACAACACGCGCTACGGCCTCGCGGCGAGCGTCTGGACCGAGAACGTGAACCTCGCCCTCGACATCGCCTCGCAGATCAAGGCCGGGACGGTGTGGATCAACTGCACGAACGTGTTCGACGCCGCGTCGGGGTTCGGCGGCTACCGCGAGAGCGGGTTCGGTCGCGAGGGCGGTCGGGAAGGCCTCCGGGAATACGTCCGCCAGCGTCCGGAGCCCGTGGAGTCGGGCCCCGGGGAAGATCCGGCGTCTTCGGAGGACGGCGCTGAGGGGAACTCCGAGCACGAAGCCGCCGGCCGTGCGCCACCGGCCGCGGTCGACCGGACGGCCAAGCTCTTTATCGGGGGGCG
Source organism: Candidatus Palauibacter sp. (assembly GCF_965213655.1). GTDB lineage: Bacteria > Gemmatimonadota > Gemmatimonadetes > Palauibacterales > Palauibacteraceae > Palauibacter. Next base: position 60,543 of record NZ_CBDBZT010000001.1, read on the forward strand.
GCAGACCCGGCCCGACGGCGGGTACAGCTTGAACGTTCTCGACCATCGGGGGCGCGCCGCGGGGGAAGTGGCCCGGGGGAACCGGAAGGACGCACGCAACGCGGTGGAGGCGGCGCTCGCCTCGGGGTGGGGGCGCACGACGGCCCACCTGCGGGCGCAGATCCTCTACTACCTGGGCGAGAATCTGGACGCGCGCCGGGTGGCGTTCGAGGAGCGGCTGCGCGCGCTGACCGGCTGCGATGCGCAGGCGGCGCGGCGCGAGGTCGAGGCCTCGGTGCGGCGCCTGTTCAGCTACGCGGCGTGGGCGGACAAGTGGGACGGCGCGGTCCACCGTACGCCCTTCCGCAACGTGACCCTCGCCATGCCCGAGCCCCTGGGCGTGATGGCGGTCGCCTGCCCGCCGGAGCCCGCTCTCCTCGGCTTCATCTCCACCGTGATTCCGCCCGTCTCGTTGGGGAACTCCGTCGTCGCCGTCGCCTCGGAACGCTGGCCCCTGCTGGCCACGGACTTCCAACAGGTGATCGAGACCTCGGATGTGCCGGCTGGCGTCATCAACATCCTCACGGGTCTCGAGGAGGAACTGCGGCCGACCCTCGCCGGCCACGACGCGGTGGACGGGATGTGGTACTTCGGGACTCCGGATGGGGCCGCCGATGTGGAAAGGCGTTCGGCCTCCAACCTCAAGCGCACGTGGGTGAGCGGGGGCCGGGGGCGGGACTGGTTCGGGGCCGGGGCCGAAGGGCGCGAGTTCCTCCGTCACGCCTCGCAGATCAAGAATATCTGGGTCCCGTACGGAGAGTAGCCTTCAAGCTCGGGAGCAGCCTCCGGGATCGGCCCAGTGATCCAGGGGACCGCGGCCGGCGCCGAGACCGGGCGCCTGGGCGATGGCGGCGTGCGTGAAGGCGAGTCCCCGCTCGATCGCCGCCTCGAGCGCGACCCCCGAGGCGAGCCCCGCCGTGATCGCGGCCGAGAGCGTGCAACCGGTGCCATGGGTTTCCGTCGTCGGAACGCGGGGGGTCCGCCACGCGCGCTCGCTGTCCCCGTTGCTGAACAGGTCGATTACCTCATCGCCTGCCAGGTGTCCTCCCTTGACCAGCACGGCGCCCGCTCCCCGCGCGAGGATGGCGCGGGCCGCCGCCAACATGTCGGCTTCGGTCCTGACAGGTCGTCCCGCGAGGATCTCGGCCTCCGGCAGGTTGGGCGTGACGAGGGCGGCGAGGGGCAGGAGTTCGTCGAGGATGGCGTCGACCGCCGCCGGGTCGAGGAGCTGGTCGCCGCTCGTGGCCACCATCACGGGGTCGACCACCAGCGGCGCATCGAAACCGTGCAGGCCCGCGACGACCGACCGCACGATGTCCGCGTTGGCGAGCATCCCCGTCTTCGCGGCGGCCGGCGGAAGATCCACCCGTACGGATTCGATCTGGCGCCGCACGATCGGCGGGTCGAGCGCTTGAACCGCCTGGACCCCGATCGTGTTCTGCGCGGTCACGGCGGTGACCGCGCTCGTCCCGAACACGCCGAACGTGTGGAAGGTCTTGAGGTCGGCCTGGATCCCGGCTCCGCCTCCGGAATCGCTCCCCGCGATCGTGAGTGCGGTCGCCCGTGCTGGCTCCTTCGGCATCACATATCCGCTCCGCCTGGTTCGCTCCGGTACGCCGGCTTCCGCCGGCGCGATGACACTGCGTTGTGGCTCGGCGTAAAATAAGGGTATGCCGACGCGCGCGGAGATCAGGGCCTGGCGGTCGTTGCACCGCGGAAAGGGACGCCGGGAAACCGGGTGTTTCCTGGCCGAGGGGCGGCGGCTCGTCGGTGAGATGCTCGCCTGGCCGGGCCGCACGGTTGCGGTGCTGTACGCCGACGGGGCGGGCAGCGAACCGGAACTGGCGGCGCTGCTCGCGCGCGCGGAGACGCGGGGTGTGCGTACGGAGGCGGTGCCCGAAGCGATCATCCGGACGCTGGCCGATGCCGCCACGCCCCAGCCCCTTCTCGCGATCGGCGAAGTGCCGGCGTACGGCTGGGACGACGTGGGCGGCGGCGCGATCGTGCTTCTCGACGGCGTGCAGGATCCGGGCAACGCCGGCACTCTCGTACGCACCGCGCTCGCGCTCGGGGCCGCCGCCGTGATCGGCGTCGGGGAGGCCGCCGATCCCTGGGGGCCGAAGGCGCTGCGGGCCTCGGCGGGAGCGACGTTCCGCGGTCCCGTCTTCCGTGCGGATACGCAGCATGCCGTGGAGCGGCTGGCCGAGCGCGGGATCCCGATCTGGGCCGCCGCGGCCGGCGCCCCGCCGCTCGGGCGCCCGCCGTCCGGGCCGATTGCTCTCGCGTTGGGGAGCGAGGCGCACGGCGTGTCGGCGCCCCTCCTCGCCGCCGCTCACCGCGTCGTCTCTGTGCCGCTCGCCCGGGGTGTGGAATCGCTGAACGTGGCCTCGGCCGGCGCCATCCTGCTCGACCGAATGCTGAGTCGGACGCCCGATTGACCGACGCCGTGACCGCGGGCGTGGCCGCACTGCTCGGGACGGTCGCCGGCTCCTTTCTCAATGTGTGCATCGCGCGCATGCCCACCGGGGACAGCGTCCTGCGCCCGCGCAGCCGTTGCCCGGCGTGCCACGCGACGATCCGCTGGCGCGACAACCTCCCCGTCCTCTCCTGGGTCCTGCTGCGGGCGCGGTGTCGCGACTGCAGCGGCCGCATCTCCTGGCGCTACCCCGCAATCGAACTGGCAACGGCCCTCGCCTGGGCTGGCATGGCCTGGATGTACGGCACATCCGTCACCGCCCTCACGGGTGCGGTGCTGTTCACGCTCCTGCTCGCGATCGCCGTCATCGATGCGCGCCACTACGTCATCCCCGATCCCCTCTCGCTTGGCGGGTGCGCCGCGGGCCTCGCCCTCTCGGCGCTGCCGGGGTCGACGCCGCCGCTCGCGGCGATTTCGGGCGCGGTGCTGGGGTTCGGACTTCTCTACGTCCTTGCGTGGTTGGGGGAGAAGGCGTTCCGGAAGCCGGCGCTCGGAGGCGGCGACGTGAAGATGATGGCGATGGTGGGGGCGTTCCTCGGCCCCGACGGCGCACTCCTCACAATTTTCCTGGGGGCGCTCGCAGGGTCCCTCGCCTTCGGTCCCGTCTCACTCAGGACGGGAAAGCCCGTGCCCTTCGGGACTTTCCTCGCGCTCGGCGCCGCCGTCTCGTTCCTGTTCGGGGACGCGCTCTTCGACTGGTACCTGCGAGCCGCCGTCCGCTAGCGCCGACGGATCCGGGCTCGCGTCACCTGCGTGTCGGTGCTCGCGACGACCTGGATCCGCACATCGCCGTGCTCGACCACCTCTCCCGCCTCGGGCACCCGGCCCAGTTCGCCCAGCAGGAAGCCGTTCAGCGACCGGTGCTCGGCCACGGGGAGCGACGTGCCGAAGAAATCGTTGATCTCCCGCAGTTCGGCGCCGGCATCGACCGCGATCTCGTCCCGCCGAAGCCGGATGATGGGCTCCGGCGGCACATCGGTTTCGTCGACGATGTCGCCGACCAGCTCCTCGAGGATGTCCTCGAGCGTCACGAGCCCGTCGAGCCCGCCGTGTTCATCCACGACGAGCCCCATGTGCACGCGCCGGGCGCGGAACTGCTCGAGCAGTTCGATGAGAGTGATCGTGTCCGGCACGAAGTAGGGTTCGCGGGCGAGGCTGGCGAGCGTCACGCCCCGCCGGCCGGCGAGCAGCGCCTGGTACGCCTCGGTGCGGTACAGGACGCCGGTGACGTCATCGAGCGACTCGCCGTACACCGGGATCCGGCTGAAGCGGATGTCCGCGAGGGCCTCCGCAATGTCCCCGAGGTGGCGCGCGTCCTCCCAGGCCAGGATGTCGACGCGGGGCGTCATGATCTCCCTGGCGCGCAGACGGTCGAGCGTGAACACCCGGTCGATGAATTGTCGTTCGTGCGTCTCGATGTCTCCCGACTGGTGCCCGAGGCGCACCATGGCCCGGATCTCCCACTCGCTCACGTGCGTCCTGCCCACGGTGTCGGGCAACACCCGCCGCACGAGCCACTCGAGCGGGACGGCCACGGGAAGAAGGAGCCGCCCCAGACCGGAAAGAAACGGAGCCGCCAGGAGCGACAACCGGTCCGCGTTGCGCGCCGCGAAGCTCTTCGGCGTGATCTCTCCGAAGAAGAGAACAAGGAGCGTCATGACGCCGGTGGCGAGGCCCACCCCCGCTGAACCGAAGAGTTCGGTCGCGGTGTAGGTGGCGACGGCCGCCGCCCCGATGTTTGCGACGTTGTTTCCGATGAGAATCGTGATGAGCAGCCGCTCGGGGTTCCGCTTCAGTCGCTCGAGCGCCCGCGCCCCCGGACGCTTTTTCCGGACAAGCGCCCGGACCCGAGGCTCTCTGAGCGAGAAGAGCGCGATCTCGGCCCCGGAAAAGAACCCCGAGAGAATGAGCAGGAAGACGAGCAGCACGACGGTGCCGATCATCGGCGGGTGACGCCGGCCGGAGCCTCACGGTCCGCCCGTACCGTCGGTGAGAGCTGCGTACTGTCGGCTTCGTCCAACGTCTACCAGCTGCGGCTGTGTTCGATCAACTCCGCGACGATGTCGTCCGCGGTCTTCCCCTCCGCCTCCGCCTCGAATCCGGGAACGACCCGGTGCCTGAGCACGGCAGGTGCAACCTCCCGTACGTCATCGAGATTCGGGACGGGACGGCCATCGAGCGCCGCCCGCGCCTTCGCCGCCAGCACCGTGTGCTGCGAGGCGCGCGGGCCGGCGCCCCAACTCACCATGCGGCGCACGAACTCCGGCGAGGAGCTCTCGCGCGGCCGGGTGGCGCGGGCCAGGCGCACCGCGTAGTCGACCACCGATTCCGAGGCCGGGACCCGCTGCACGAGCGCCTGGTAGTCCAGCAACTGGCGGGCCGTCACGACCGGGTTCACCGCAGCTGGCGGTCCGCTCGCGGCCATGTCCGCGATGACCGACTCCTCCTCGGCGGTCGGATACCCGATCCGGAGCTCGAACATGAAGCGGTCGAGCTGGGCTTCGGGGAGTGGGTACGTCCCCTCCTGCTCGATCGGGTTCTGCGTCGCGAGGACGAAGAACGGCCGACCCAGCGGGAACGTCTCGCTGCCGACGGTGACCTCGCCTTCCTGCATCGCCTGCAGAAGGGCGGCCTGCGTCTTGGGGGGCGTCCGGTTGATCTCGTCCGCGAGAATCACGTCGGCGAAGATCGGCCCCCGCACGAAGGCGAAGCGGCGCTCCCCCGTGCGCTGGTCGTCCTGAAGCACCTCCGTCCCCGTGATGTCGGACGGCATGAGATCCGGAGTGAACTGGATCCGGCTGAACTCCAGGTGGAGAGTCTCGGCGAGCGTGGAGACGAGAAGAGTCTTCGCCAGGCCCGGGACGCCCACGAGCAGGGCATGGCCGTCGGCCAGAAGCGTGATCAGCAGCTTCTCGACGATCTCCCGCTGCCCGATGATCCGCTTCCCGACCTCTGCCTCGATCCGGAGCCGGGCGTGGCCCAACTCCTCGAGCAGCCGAACGTCATCCGTTTCGACCTTTCGACCTGCTTCCAAGACTCAATCGGCTCCAGGCGTGATTGGGAGTACGGGGCTGCCGGATCCGGGCTTCGGCGAGGCCATTTCGGAGTTGACGAGAGGCCTTCAATATGGTGGCAGCAACCTAGGCCTTCTCTGCCCAGCGTCAAGCGAAACCGGCATTGCGAAATTTTTCACAAGCGGACACATTGCGCTTGGGAAATTTTTCACAAGCGGTCGGTAGCAGTCCGGGGCGAAGGCTCTGACGACGGAGATGTCACCCCATGCGCCAGCCGTCTCCCGGTTCGACGAACCGGCCGGACCCCGAGAAACCAGAGGACAGTATCGGCCGCCGGTACGCGAAGGCGGCGGGTTCGGAATTCGCGAGCCTCGGCATCGCGATGGGCCTGGCGATCGCGCTCCTCGCCGTCGGCGGCAACTGGCTCGACAACCGTCTCGGGACCGCGCCTCTCTTCGTACTCCTCGGCGTGTTCGCGGGGTTCGCGGGAGGCTGCTACAGCATGTTCGGCCGGCTGGCGGCACAGCGCGAACGCTCTGCGGGCGCCGACGCGGACCGGGACACGGACCGGAGGACGTGAAGAATCTTCCCGCCGGCTGGACGCGGCGTACGCCGACCTATGCGTTGGGTACGCTGGGGCTGTCGTTGGCGGCGGCCGCCTGGCTGGCAGATGGGGAGCGTACATGGGGGATCGCCGCGGCCTGGCTGATTCAGGTCGTCGCGGTCTGGCCGCTGAACCGGGCGCTCCTGGCCGGACGGCGGGCGACCCGGGCCTGGCTGGGCGGGATTGGCCTCCGTACGGGAGGACTGGTCGTGACGGGCGGGCTGGCATGGATGGGGGCGGCGACGTCCGACCTGCCGATCGCCTACGCACTGGCCATGATGGTGTTGTTGTGGACGGAAGCGTTGTGGCTCGCGCTCGCGCGCACGAACACGAAAATGAACTCGACACGGAACGCACAACCGGATGAACCCGGTGTTCGATAGATCGATGGCCTCTCTGCGGAGTCTCACGGGCTGGGTGCAAGAGCACGCCGCTCCCGCGGCCGCGGCTGCCCAGGAACACCACGGCGAAGCCGCCGCTGCGGGCGAGCACGCCGAGGAGTGGGGCACCGAAGTCATGATGCACCACGTCGTGGACTCGAACATCTGGGAGTTCGGGCCCTTCGGCGAGGTCCATCTTCCGGAAATCCCCTCCTTCAATATCGGCGGCCTCGAGGTCGATCTCTCGATCACGAAGCACGTCCTGTTCCTGATGTTTGCAGCCGTTCTCACGATCGTCACGATGTTCATCGCCGCGCGTTCGACGGAGCGACTCAAGGGGGGCGAGAAGGCGCCCGGCGGGATCCTCAACGGGATCGAGGCCTTCTATCTGTACCTCAGGGATGACGTGGTGATGGCCAACATCGGCCGCGGGGGAGAGCGGTTCGTCCCCCTCGTCATCACCTTCTTCTTCTTCATCCTGTACGCGAACCTGCTCGGCCTGCTCCCCTTCGGCGCGACGGCGACGGGGAACATCATGGTCACGGCGGCGCTCGCCATCATCGCTCTCGTCGTGATCGAGACCGCGGGGTTCGTGGCGCTCGGTCCGGTCGGATACGCGAAGACGATCTTCTTCCTGCCGCCGGGGCTGCCCGGGCCGCTGAAGCCGGTGACGCTGCTCATCATGGCCCCGGTGGAACTGATCGCGAAGTTCTCGAAGATCATGGCACTCGCGATCCGGCTCTTCGCCAACATGACGGCGGGTCACTTCGTCATCCTCGCCTTCATGGGACTCATCCTCACCTACGGCTCGATGGTCGGCCAGGGAGTGTTCGGGACGACGGTCGGAGCCGCGACGATTCTGGGGTCGATGGGCCTCGCGCTGTTTGTGATGATGCTGGAGATCTTCATCGCGCTTCTTCAGGCGTACATCTTCGCGATGCTGGTCTCGGTGTTCATCGGGTTGATTCGCCACGCGCACTGACCCGGGAGGGTCCGCGGGCAACTTCCGCGCCGGAGCGGCGCGGACGGAACGGGGGGTGTCGTCCGAACCCCCGACAGAGAAAGGAAACTGGAGCTAACGATGCTTAACATGTTGACGCTTCTGCAGGGCATGTCGACGGGAGATGGCCTGGCGATCGGTCTCGCCATCGTCGGGGGCGGGCTCTCCGTGCTCGGAGCCGGAATCGGAATCGGTCTCATCGGCGGGCGCATGACGGAGGCGATGGCTCGCCAGCCCGAGGAGGCGCAGACCATCCAGACGGCCGCGATCGTGCTCGCCGTGTTCATCGAGGGTGTGGCGCTGTTCGGACTCGTGATCGCCGGCTTCATCCGCGGATGATGCGTTCGGCCGGGGTTGCCGGCTGCTGGGGGCTCGCTACGCCGCTGGCGCTGGCGGCCCAGACGGAGACGGGAATCTTCTCGCTCAACCTGGGGCTCTTCGTCTGGACCATAGCCCTGTTCGTGCTCACGCTGCTCGTCCTTGCGAAGTGGGTCTTCCCGCTCATCGCCGGCGGACTCGAGCAGAGGCACGAGAAGATCCAGGGCGCGATCGACGATGCCCTCTCCGCGCGCGATGAGGCGAAAGGGCTGCTCTCGCAGCAGGAGGCCGCGCTGGAAGCGGCCCGCAGCGAGGCGCGTGAGATGCTCGAGAACGCCCGGAAGCATGCCGACGGTCTCCGGAAGGAGATTCTGGAGGAGGCGAGGGCGCAGCAGGCGCAGATGCTCGATGACGCGAGGCGCGAGATCGGACAGGAACGGGACCGGCTGCGCGAGGAGATCCGGCGGGATGCGGTGGATCTCGCTCTGGCCGCGTCCGAACGCCTGATCCGGGCGCGGCTGGACGCCGATGAGAACCGGCGTCTCGTGCACGAATTCGTGTCGGACATCTAGTGTGATGGCCCGAGGACCGGTGACGGAGCGATGAGCGCTTCGGCGGTGGCCCGAAACTACGCCGCGACTCTGTTCGAACTCGCGGCGCGGGACGGGAGCGAGGCGGAGTACGGGCGCCTGATCGAGGAGATCGGCGACCTGTACACGAACGTGCCCGACTTTCAGCGTTTTCTGGAAGTGCCCGCCGTGTCGCTGTTCGAGAAGAAGGAGGCGCTCCAGGCGGCCCTTTCGGGAAGGGCGCCGGACCTCTTCGTCCGCTTCCTGCTCGTCATTTTGGATCGCCATCGGCAGCGGGCCCTCCCGGGGATCGCCCGCGCCTACCGCGATCTTCTGGACGAGAGGGCGGGGCGGGTCCGCGCCACGGTGACGCTGCCCTTCGAAGCCGATGACGGTGTCCGGGGCGAGGTGGTCTCGGCGCTGGAGCGGCGCTTCCAGCGGGAAGTCGTCCCCGAGTTCCACGAGGATCCGAGGATTCTGGGCGGCGTGATCATCCGCGTCGGCGACGAGTTGCTGGACGCCTCGCTGCGGCGGCAACTCGAGCAGATGCGGCGCGAACTGTACTGAGACGGTCTTGTACCGAGACGGTCGGTACCGAGAATAGAGAAGAGAAGAAGATGACAGTTTCCGATAGCACTCTTCGAGCGAGCGAGATCAAGAAGGCCCTGCTCGAGCAGATCGACCGCTACGAGGAGGAACTCCGCGTCGAGGAGGTGGGCGAGGTTCTCGAGGTGAAGGACGGCGTGGCCCGCATCTGGGGTCTCTCGACGTGCGTCGCCAACGAGATGCTCGAGATCACGTCCCGCGACAGCGGGATCTCGGTGATCGGTCTCGCCTCCAACCTCGAGGAAGACAACATCGGCGCCGTGATCCTCGGCGACTACCTGGCCCTGAAGGAGGGCGATCCCGTGCGCCGCACCGGCCGCGTCCTCTCCGTGCCCGTCGGCCCGGACATTCTCGGCCGCGTCGTGGACACGCTGGGAGAGCCGAGCGATGGCCGCGGGCCGATCGAGACCGTGACCTACATGAAGGTCGACCGAAAGGCGCCCGGCATCGTGTACCGGCAGCCCGTGAACGAGCCGCTGCAGACGGGGCTCAAGGCGATCGACTCGATGATCCCGATCGGCCGCGGCCAGCGCGAACTGATCATCGGAGACCGCGGCACGGGCAAGACGGCGGTGGCGATCGACGCCATCATCAACCAGAAGGGCGAGGACGTCATCTGCGTCTACTGCGCGATCGGGCAGAAGGGTTCGACGGTCGCCGGGATCGTCGAGCGGCTGCGCGAGGAGGGCGCGCTCGACTACACGGTCGTGGTGGCCGCGAACGCCGCGGACCCCGCGCCGATGCAGTTCATGGCCCCGTACGCCGCCTGCGCGATCGGCGAGTACTTCATGTACGAGGAGGGGAAGGCGGTCCTCGTCATCTACGACGACCTCACGAAGCAGGCCGACGCCTACCGCGAGGCCTCGCTCATCCTGCGGCGTCCGCCGGGGCGCGAGGCGTATCCCGGGGACGTCTTCTATCTGCACAGCCGCCTGCTCGAGCGGGCGGCGAAGATCAGCAACGATGCGGACGCCATCGCCGGCCACCCGGACATCAAGAAGCCGGGCGGTTCGCTGACCGCGCTCCCCATCATCCAGACGGCGGCGGGTGACGTGTCGGCCTACATCCCGACGAACGTGATCTCGATCACCGACGGCCAGATCTTCCTCGAGACCGATCTCTTCTACTCGGGCGTGCGCCCGGCGGTGAACGTGGGGATCTCGGTCTCGCGCGTGGGCGGAAACGCACAGATCAAGGCCATGAAAAAGGTTGCCGGACGGCTGCGCCTGGACCTGGCGCAGTTCCGTGAGATCGAAGCTTTCGCGCAGTTCGGCACGGAACTGGACGCGGCGACGCAGCGCCAGCTGGACCGGGGCCGGCGCACGGTCGAGATCCTGAAGCAGGGACAGTACGAGCCGATGCCGGTCGAGGAGCAGGTGATGGTGATCTTCGCGGCCACGCAGGGGCACCTCGACGACCTCGACGTGTCACGCCTCCGCGGCTGGGAGGTCGGTTTCCTCGACTACATGAGCACGAACCATCCGGAGGTCGGTCAGGCGATCCGGGATGAGAGGGTGATGTCGGACGAGATCGAAGCCGCGCTCCGCGAGGCCATCGACTCCTATTCCGACATCTTCGCCCACGACGGCGCCTCCCGAGGGGACGCTGCGGACGCCGCGGCATGAGCAAGTCGAGGGACATCTATCGGCGGATGAAATCCGTCGACAGCACGAAGAAGATCACGCGCACCATGGAAATGGTCGCGACCGCCAAGCTGGCGCAGGCGCAGGGGCGGGTCATCCGTGCGCGTCCCTATTCGGCGCAACTCATGGACATGATCGCCCGGCTCGCCACCCCGGACCTGGCGGAGTCCCAGCCCCTGCTGCGGCAGCCCGGCCGCATCGAGCGGGCCGCGCTCGTCCTCCTGACGAGTAATCGGGGACTGTGCGGCGCCTTCAACACGAATCTCATACGCACCGCGCAGGCGCAGTTCCGCGAGCTGGACGAGGCGGGGGCCGAGGTGGAGTTCCACGTCTACGGGAACAAGGGGATCTCGTACTTCCGCTTCCGCGGCGTAGGGATGACGCAGACCCGCAACGACCTCGGGGACCCTCCGGCGGTGGACGATGCGCGGAGCCTGATCGACGACCTGGCCGCCCGCTTCGTGGCGGGCGAACTGGACGCCGTGCGGCTCGTGTTCGCGGAGTTCCGGAACATGGTGAGCACGCCGCCTGCCGTCCGGCAGATCCTGCCGGTCGGGGTGGGCGAGGCACGAAAGGGTCCGCAGCCCTTCTACATCCTCGACCCCTCCGAGGAAGGGATCCTCGATCATCTCCTGCCGCTCTACATCACCAACTCGACGTACAGCGCGCTGCTGGAGACGGCGGCGGCGGAGCAGGCGGCCCGCCGCACGGCGATGAAGTCGGCGACGGACAACGCGAACGATTTCCTCGACAACCTGCGGCGGACGTACAACCGCGCCCGGCAGGCCGAGATCACGAATCAGATTGCGGAAATCATCGGCGGCGCGGACGCGCTGGACGGATAACAAACACGGGGCGGCGACGCCGCTCACGAACCAATAGCCATGAGGCTCAGACATGTCTGAAGGATCGACGGAACGAGGCGTCGGCAAGGTCGTGCAGGTCATCGGACCCACGATCGACGCCGAGTTCGAGCCGGAACATCTGCCGAAGATCTACAACGCGCTCTCCCTCTCCTGGGAGGACGATGACGGTACCGTGCACGATCTCGTCTGCGAGGTGGCGCAGCACATCGGACGCAACCAGGTGCGCGCCGTCGCCATGGACGCGACGGACGGCGTGACCCGCGGCATGGAGGTCGCGGACACGGGGCAGCCGATCTCGGCGCCCGTCGGCGAGGCGTCGCTGGGCCGTATCCTCAACGTCCTCGGCGAGCCCGTGGACGAACTGGGGCCGGTCGAGGCGACCGAGCGCTGGCCCATCCACCGGAAGTCGCCCGCCCTCCAGAACCTGGAGCCGAAGACGGAGATCTTCGTCACCGGGATCAAGGTCGTGGACCTCATCGCCCCGTACGTGAAGGGCGGCAAGACGGGTCTCTTCGGCGGGGCCGGCGTCGGCAAGACCGTCATCATCATGGAACTCATCAACAACATCGCCCAGGAGCACGGCGGCCGGTCCGTCTTCTGCGGTGTCGGAGAGCGGACCCGCGAGGGGAACGATCTCTGGCTCGAGATGAAGGAGTCGGGCGTCATCGATTCGACGGCGCTCATCTACGGACAGATGAACGAGCCGCCGGGCGCGCGCCTCCGCGTCGGCCTCACCGGCCTCACCGTGGCGGAGTATTTCCGCGATGTCGAAGGTCTCGACGTTCTCCTCTTCATCGACAACATCTTCCGCTTCAGCCAGGCGGGGTCCGAGGTGTCCGCACTACTCGGCCGCATGCCGAGCGCGGTGGGTTATCAGCCGACGCTCGCCACGGAGATGGGCAACCTCCAGGAGCGCATCACCTCGACGACCCGCGGTTCGATCACGTCGGTGCAGGCGATCTACGTTCCTGCCGACGACCTCACCGATCCGGCGCCGGCGGCAGCCTTCACGCACCTCGACTCGCAGACCGTTCTCTCGCGACAGATCGCCGAACTCGGCATCTACCCGGCGGTCGACCCGCTGGACTCGAGCAGCCGCATCCTCAGCGAGCAGTTCCTCGGCGAGCGCCACTACCGGGTGGCCACCGCCGTCCAGCGCACCCTGCAGCGCTACAAGGACCTGCAGGACATCATCGCGATCCTCGGGATGGACGAACTCTCCGAGGAAGACAAGGTCATCGTGAACCGGGCGCGCCGGATCCAGAAGTTCCTCTCGCAGCCCTTCCATGTGGCCGAACAGTTCACCGGCATCCCGGGCCGCTACGTCCCGCTCGAGACCACGATCGAATCGTTCGAGCGCATGGTGGAAGGCGAGTTCGACCACCTGCCCGAGCAGGCGTTCTACATGGTCGGCGGGATCGAGGACGCGATCGAACAGGCGAAGAGGCTGGAGGCCGAGGCCGCATGACGGCGACCGGTGTCCCGGGTGGGCGGCGTCTCGAGGTGACGGTGATCTCGCCGTCCGCCGCCGCCTTTTCCGGTCCGGCGACGTCGATCGTCGCCCCCGCGCACGACGGGGAGCTAGGGATCCTGTACGGGCACGCGCCGATGGTCGTGCTCCTCGGGGAGGGTCTGCTTCGCATACGTACGGACGATGGTCCCCGTCATTTCCGGGTCGCCCGGGGCTTTCTGCAGGTGCTCGACAACACGGTCGCGGTCCTCGCCGAAGAGGTGGAAGCGGCGACCGAAAGCTGAACCCTTTCCCGGGTTTCCCGGGTGCTTGACGAGCCCTTGGCTCGACCCTATGTTCCCCGTCTTCCCCGCGCGCGCCTTGGGGCGTTTTGCGGGGATCCGCTTTTTTGACAAATCTGGTAGCGAGTGAGAGTGCTGGGCGCCGAGTGCGTCTGAGGTGCTTGATGCCGTCAACAAAGATGGATCAAGCGAGTAAGGGCACAGGGTGGATGTCTAGGTACGGACTGGCGATGAAGGACGTGGCAAGCTGCGATAAGCCAGGGGGAGCTGCAAGCAGGCTTTGATCCCTGGATTTCCGAATGGGGAAACCCGGCCGGGGTGATGCCCGGTCATCCCTACGCTGAATACATAGGCGTTGGGAAGCGAACCGAGGGAACTGAAACATCTAAGTACCTCGAGGAAGAGAAAACAACCGTGATTCCCTTAGTAGCGGCGAGCGAACGGGGAAGAGCCCAAACCATGGAGGTGTCAAGGCGGCAGCCGTTGCTTCCATGGTGTTGCAGGGTGGTTCGTGAGAGTCTGCCGGCTCTCGGAGCGTCGTGCGGCGGTGAGTCGAATCCGTCTGGAAAGCCAAGCCGAAGAGGGTGACAGCCCCGTAGGCGAAGCCGACGTTACGATCTCGGAACCATTCCTGAGTAGGTCGGGACACGTGAAATCCCGATTGAATCCGGCAGGACCACCTGCCAAGGCTAAATACACGTCCGTGACCGATAGTGAACGAGTACCGTGAGGGAAAGATGAAAAGTACGCCGGGAGGCGGGTGAAACAGATCCTGAAACCGTGTGCCTACAAGCGGTGGGAGCTCGATTCTCTCTTCGTGAGAGCTGTCGGGTGACCGCGTGCCTTTTGCATTATGATCCGGCGAGTTGTTCCTCAGTAGCGAGGTTAAGCCGTTCTGCGGCGGAGCCGAAGCGAAAGCGAGTCTTAACTGGGCGTAAAGTTGCTGGGGACAGACCCGAAACCAGAGTGATCTATCCATGGCCAGGTTGAAGCGAGGGTAATGCTTCGTGGAGGACCGAACCGTTGTGGGTTGAAAACTGCTCGGATGAGCTGTGGATAGGGGTGAAAGGCCAATCAAACCTGGAGATAGCTGGTTCTCCCCGAAAGATATTTAGGTATCGCCTCTGAGTGTAGACTGCGGGAGGTAGAGCACTGGAAGGGCTAGGGCCCTAAACCGGGTACCAACCCCTACTAAACTCCGAATGCCCGTTAGTTGGTCTCAGGGAGGAAGTGCACGTGCGATAATGTTCGTGCGCGAGAGGGAAAGAGCCCAGACCTTCAGCTAAGGTCCCCAAGTGCTAGCTAAGTGACAAAGGTGGTGGATTTGCGGAGACAACTGGGAGGTTGGCTTAGAAGCAGCCATCCTTGAAAGAGTGCGTAATAGCTCACCAGTCAAGCGGGTCTGCGCCGATAATGGTCGGGACTCAAGCTAGCCACCGAAGCTAAGGCTGCGCGCATCTGCGCGTGGGGTAGGGGAGCGTTGCCTGAGCAGTGAAGCGGGGCCGGAAGGCTACCCGTGGAGCGCAGGCAAGTGAGAATGCCGGAATGAGTACGCGATAAACAAGGTGAGAACCCTTGTCGCCGTAAGCCCAAGGTTTCCTGAGCCATGCCAATCAGCTCAGGGTTAGTCGGCCCCTAAGGTGAGGCCGAAAGGCGTAACCGATGGAAAACGGGTCAACATTCCCGTACCACACGGTACTGCGCTTGAGTTCGCGGAGGGACGCAGAGGTGAAAGGTCCGTCGTTTCAATGGACATGAACGATGTAAGGAGGTAGGCGTTTCCGGGTAGGCAAATCCGCCTGGTGAAGCCGAGATCCGATGCCGAAGAAGTCTTCGGACTTCGCTAAGGGACCGTAATCGTACTGCCAAGAAAAGCTTCGTGAACGAGGAGTACGTGTGACCGTACCGCAAACCGACACAGGTGGGCGAGGCGAGTAGCCTCAGGCGCTCGAGTGAGTCTTGGTTAAGGAACTCGGCAAAATGTCCCCGTAACTTCGGGAGAAGGGGAGCCGGTGGTAGGTGACCCTGCCTTGCGCAGGAGAGCCGAACCCGGCCGCAGAGAATCGGCCCAAGCGACTGTTTAGTAAAAACATAGGTGTCTGCAAAGTCGTCAAGACGACGTATAGGCACTGACGCCTGCCCGGTGCCGGAAGGTTAAATGGAAGGGTTAGCTTCGGCGAAGCTCTGAAATGAAGCCCCGGTAAACGGCGGCCGTAACTATAACGGTCCTAAGGTAGCGAAATTCCTTGTCGGGTAAGTTCCGACCTGCACGAATGGCGTAACGACTTGGGCACTGTCTCAACCAAGAGCTCGGCGAAATTGGAGTCTCGGTGAGGATACCGAGTACCCGCGGCAGGACAAAAAGACCCCGTGCACCTTTACTACAACCTGATATTGGGTTCGGGCACCGTCTGTGTAGGATAGGTGGGAGGCATTGAAACAGGGCCGCCAGGTTCTGTGGAGCCATTAGTGAAATACCACCCTTGCGATGTCTGGATTCTAACCTTGGGCCGTGAAGCCGGTCTGGGGACAGTGTCAGGCGGGTAGTTTGACTGGGGCGGTCGCCTCCCAAAAGGTAACGGAGGCGCGCAAAGGTTCCCTCAGCGCGGTCGGCAATCGCGCGAAGAGTGCAAAGGCATAAGGGAGCTTAACTGCGAGACCGACAGGTCGAGCAGATGCGAAAGCAGGCCTTAGTGATCCGGCGGTTCTGTGTGGAAAGGCCGTCGCTCAACGGATAAAAGGTACGCCGGGGATAACAGGCTTATCGCCCCCGATAGTTCACATAGACGGGGCGGTTTGGCACCTCGATGTCGGCTCATCGCATCCTGGGGCCGGAGAAGGTCCCAAGGGTCGGGCTGTTCGCCCGTTAAAGCGGTACGCGAGCTGGGTTTAGAACGTCGTGAGACAGTTCGGTCTGTATCCGCCGTGGGCGTTGGAGATTTGAGGAGAGCCGCTCCTAGTACGAGAGGACCGGAGTGGAGTGACCGCTGGTGTACCTGTTGTCCCGCCAGGGGCATCGCAGGGTAGCTATGTCGCGAAGGGATAACCGCTGAAAGCATCTAAGTGGGAAGCCTACTTCAAGATGAGATCTCCCGCACCACAAGGTGCCTGAAGGACCGCAGGAGACGACTGCGTTGATAGGCGGCAGGTGTAAGGCGTGCGAGCGCCTCAGCCGAGCCGTACTAATCGTCCGTGAGGCTTGATCCATTCTTTACATATGGTCGATAAGCGCTTCAGCGCGCTCGATCGCCCTGCACTCGACTCGTTAGCCGGATCGCAGATTTGCCGGCGGCTTTAGCGAGGGGGAAACACCTGGTCCCATCCCGAACCCAGCAGTTAAGCCCCTCAGCGCCGATGGTACTTGGGCGGGGACGCCCTGGGAGAGTAGGTCGCTGCCGGCGACTTGTTTGCAGAAACGCCTCGTGTCCGTTGCGGATGCGAGGCGTTTTCTGCATCGAGGTGGGGGTGGGCGAGGGGGGCGTCGGCGGTTGCTTGCTGGTGAACGGCCGCGGCCATGCTGAGTGGCCGGGGAGCAGCTCGTCGCGGGGCGGGGGGTTCGCAGAGCGGGCGGGGTGGCAGGCGTTCAAGGCTGGCGCAACCGCCGACGCCCCCCTCGCCCACCCCGTCGTCGATGGGATGGGTGGCAGTGCAGGCCATGCTGAGTGGCCGGGGAGCAGCTCGTCGCGGGGGGGCGGTTCGCAGAGCGGGCGGGGTGGCAGGCGTTCAAGGCTGGCGCAACCGCCGACGCCCCCCTCGCCCACTCCGTCGCCCCCCTCGCCCACTCCGTCGCCGATGGGATGGGTGGGAGTGCAGGCCGTGCTGAGTGGCCGGGGTGCATCTCGTCGCGGGGCGGCGGTTCGCAGAGCGGGCGAGGTGGCAGGCGTTCAAGGCTTGCGCAACCGCCGACGCCCCCCTCGCCCATTCCGTCGCCGATGGGATGGGTGGCAGTGCAGGCCATGCTGAGCGGGCGGGGAGCACGTCGTCGCAGAGCGGGGGGGGGGGGTGGCAGGCGCGGGGCGTGGTGGGTGGTGCGCGGCCGGGGAGCGAGATGGTTGCGGTGATGCCGCGGAGGATGAGGGTGTCGGCGCTGGCGCCAGCCTTGAACGCCCGCGCATCTGGTCCCGGTACGCCAGTGCCGCCCCGCGACGGAGTGCTCCCCGCACGCTCGGCACGGCCGCGGCGTTCACCAGCAAGCGAGCGCCGACACCCTCATCCTCCGCGAGCGATACGGAGCAGCTGTCGCACCACTGCCCCCGGCTCTGGCGCGGTCATTACGGTGGAGAGGACGGCGACGCCGGCGCCGGTTTCGAGCACCTCCGGGGCGTTTTGCAGAGTGATGCCGCCGATTCCGAGGCAGGGGAGGCCGCTGGCCTTGCGGACGTGTCGGACTCGGTCGGGGCCGATCGCTTCGTCGGCGAGGCCGGGCTTGGAGCGGGTCCCGTACACGGCACCGACGCCCAGGTAGTCCGCTCCGGCGTCTACGGCGCGACGGGCTTCGTCGGGATCATCGGTGGAGTAGCCGATGATGAAGTCCGGCGGGGCGATGGCACGGGCGGCTGGGACCGGGAGGTCATCCGGTCCCAGGTGGACGCCGTCGGCGCCGACCGCCAGGGCGATGTCGAGGCGGTCGTTCACGATCAGCGTGGCGCCTGCGGACTCCGTGATGGCTCGGAGGCGGGCGGCGCACGCGGTGAGGGCGCGGCTGTCCGCGGCCTTGTCCCGCAACTGAACGGCGGGCGCGCCGGCGTCCACGCATTCCGCCACGACGCGCTCGAGCGGACGGCCGCAGGCAGGCCGAGGGTGCGTGATCACCAATAGAGGCCAGCCATCCGGCCAGCCATCCGGCATGGCCACGCCGGGCATGGGCACGTCGTCCTAGCGTTCGGCCGACTCGCGGGCGAGGCGGATCCGGTTTCTCGCGTTGTTGTGCTCGCGCAGGGTCCGGCTGAATTCGTGCGATCCGTCGTTGCGCGCCACAAAGAAGATGTAGTCGTGGTCGGCAGGGTGGAGGGCGGCGTGCAGCGAGGCCGCGCCCGGCGAAGCGATGGGTCCGGGCGGCAGTCCCGGCTGCGTGTACGTGTTGTAGGGGTGGTCGGCTACGGAATCGATGCCCCGATAGAGCAGGCGCGCGCGCGGCTCACCGAGGGCGTACTGCACGGTGGGGTCCGCCTGCAGCAGCATGTCGCGCTCGAGGCGGTTCCAGTAGACCCCCGCGACTACCGGACGCTCCTCGCCCCACCGGACTTCCTTCTCGACAATGCTCGCGAGCGTCACGATCTCCCGCTCGTCGAGGCCGAGCGCGGCGGCCCGAGCTCGCTCCTCGGTTCCCCAGAAGGCCTTGTATCGTCCGACCATCGCCCGGACGATGACCGGGATACCGACACCCTCGGCGAAGCGATACGTCTCCGGGAACAGGTATCCTTCGATCGTGGGGCCCGGCACGCCCAGCTCTCCGATCCGCTTCGGATCCGTCAGCCATGCGAGGACGGTCGCAGTCGAGTCGCCGACATAGGCGGCCAGGCGCTCCGCCACCTGCGGGACCCGAAGGCCCTCCGGGATCGTCAGGGGCGTCGTAACGACCGATCCGGTTTGGAGCACCTTGAGCAGATAGCTGTACGACGCGCCCCTCGGAATTTCGTAGCGGCCGGCCTTCAACTGCCGCCCCTGGCCCTTGAGACGCACGTACGCGTCGAAGACTCGGGGACGGAAGATGAACCCCTCCGCCGCGAGTACGCCGGCGACCTCGAGCGACGTCGCGCCCTCGGGTACGCGAACCTCGATGCTCGACCCATCCGGTGTCCCGCGGCCCCGAACCTCGCTCCAGAAGAAGCCGTACGCGACCGGCGTGGCGGCGGCGAAGGCGGCGAGGAGCAGGCGAATGCGCGTACCCTTCGGCTGGCGCTTCATGAGCCCCGAGGTACTCCTGCGCCGGTCGGGACGCTGCGCAGATAGGCGGAGAGCATCAGCGATGCGGCCATTTCGTCCGTCCGGCCCTTCTGCTGCCGCCGGCCTCGAGGCAAATCCATGCCGAGGATCTCTCGTTCCGCCCGTGCGGTTGAGAGCCGTTCATCCCACTCGATGATCCGCACGCCCGTTGCTGCCTCCAGGGCCCGGGCAAAAGCCCGCACCTCTTCGGCCATCTCGCCCGCGGTCCCATCCATGGAGAAAGGGATGCCCACGACGATCGCGGCGGGTTCCAGTTCCGCCACGAGGTCGGTCAGCGCGCCCGGGACCGCGGTCGCCGGAGCCCGCCGGTTCGGTCGCTCAACCACGCCACGGGGCGCCGCGATCGTCCGGGTCGGGTCCGTGACGGCCACGCCGATGCGCCGCCGGCCGTAGTCGAGCGCCATCACGCGACTGCGGGGCATGTTCAGTGCTCCCCGCTCCCGGTAGCCGAGAGGCCGCCGGCCTGCACCCGTTGCATCGTCTCGACGGATCCGATCAGGAACCAGCAGGGTTCCGTGCCGCCACCGCAGCGCACCTCGGCGACCTCCACCACGCGGCCCGCCAGGCGGCTCAATACCCCGCGCAGAAGCCCGGTCGCGAAGTGGCACCGCGCACCGCTGGCCTCTCCCGTCGAGCCTTCCGCGGCCTCGGCCGAGTCGCGCCAGGCGATGGCCGCGGAAGCCGCTCCTCCCGGCTTGAAGGCCACCGAACCGAGGCCTGCCTTGCGGAGAATCTCGTCCAGCAGAGCCCAGAACCTGGCTGCCGGAAGCGCGTCCGGCGCATCGCCGAGCAGCGAGACGGCAGCGCCGCCGGTCCGGTCCCCCGCCTCCTTCAGCGCCGCAACGCCTGCATCGCCCAGGCTCGCGCAGCGGTGAAAAAGACCCGAGAGGACCGACCTCGGGAGGATCACGGAAGGGTCCTGCGTGGAGGAGCTCATCGCGAAAAAAGCTAGACATGGGGCCCACCCTGGACAAGGTTGCCGCCCATGCTCCCCACCCGGATCCTGGAGAAGAAGCGGGACGGCGGGCGGCTCTCCCCAGACGAACTCGCGGCCTTTCTGCGCGGGTATCTCGAAGGCGGCGTCGCCGAATACCAGATGTCCGCCTTCCTGATGGCCGCGTTCATCCGCGGGCTCGATTCCGCCGAGCTCTCCGTACTCCTTCATGAGACCATCGAATCCGGCGCGCGACTCCGGTTTGCGAAAGACGGTCCACCGGCCGTCGACAAGCATTCGACGGGCGGCGTGGGCGACAAGGTCTCGCTCGTTCTGGCGCCCCTCCTGGCCGAAGCCGGACTTCGCGTCCCCATGATGTCCGGCCGCGGTCTCGGGCATACCGGCGGGACGCTGGACAAGCTCGAGGCGATCCCGGGCTTCTGCGTGTCCGTGGAGCTGGACCGTTTCCGGGCCATCCTGCGCGAGGTCGGCTGCGCGATGATCGGCCAGACGAAGGAAATCGCGCCGCTCGATGGACGGTTGTATGCGCTCAGGGATGTGACGGGGACCGTTCCCTCTCCGGCCCTGATTGCGGCCTCGATCGTGTCCAAGAAGGTGGCGGAAGGGATCGGCGCGCTCGTGCTGGACGTGAAGTGCGGGCGCGGCGCCTTCATGACCGACCGGGAGCAGGCGCGCGCACTGGCGCGCACCATGGTCGACCTCGCCGCTGCCGAGGGAGTGCGGACGAGCGCGCTCCTCACCGCGATGGACACCCCCCTGGGCCGCACTGTCGGCAACGCGCTGGAAGTGCGCGAGGCGATCGATACTCTGAGAGGAGAAGGACCCGCGGATCTACGCGAAGTCACGCTCGCGCTGAGCGCAGAGTTGCATGTCTCCGCCGGCTGCGCACCCCATGCGGAAGCCGCCGCCGCGGAACTCGGAGCGATCCTGGACAGCGGGACCGCGCTCGAGCGCTTCGTGCGCCTGATCGAGGTCCAGGGCGGAGACCCGGGCGTGGTCGACGACCCCGGCCGCCTCCCCTCGGCTCCCGTTCGCGAACCCTTCCGATCGCCCGGCTCCGGCTGGCTCGACGTCCACGCGCGCAAGGTGGGTATGGCCTCGGTGGAACTCGGGGCCGGTCGCCGTCGCGCCGAAGATGCGGTCGATCCGCGGGTGGGGTTCGAGTTTCACCGCACTACGGGGGACGAGGTTGCCGAAGGCGAACGGCTACTCACTGTGCATGCGGCGGACTCGGCGAGCGCCGCAACGGCCGGGCACCGCCTCGCGGACGCGATCCGGCTCTCGCCCGAGCCCCCCGCGCCACAACCGCTGATTCTGGAGCGGATCGCCTGAACGATTGGCCGCCAGCGGCTGTTCCGTGGCGGCACTACACTGGTTAGAGTCGAAATTCCGGCGACTAGTGCGGGTCGAAGTCCCGGCGCACGGGCGCCTGCGTGCTCCATGGACCGTGCGCGTCGCACGTCTCGGTCGGCTCCGTCCCTTCGAGGTAGATCTCCACGTATCTGGATTCGATCGGACACCAGCGCGTGGACAGCAGGCCCGTGGTCTCGTCCACCGTCCGCTCGATGAGGCCGGGCGGCCGTTCCCAGGCGTCCGGGTGTTCGTGCGTCTCGTAGTAGTGCGCCAGCACCGCCGCCCCGACCGGCGCCGCTGTGCCTCCCCCGGTGGCGCCTCGATAGATGCGCCGGGGCCGGTCGAGCCCGACCCAGGTCGCGGTCACAAGGTCCGGCGTGAATCCGACGAACCAGGTGTTCGTGGCGTCGTTCGTCGTCCCCGTCTTGCCCCCCACCGGGATGGTGTACGGAATCGCGTAGCGGGATCTCACGGCCAGCGTTCCCGTCCCCTGGTCCACCGCATCGCGGAGCATGGATTGGGCGATCCAGGCGATATCCGGCTCCAGCACGCGCTCGCGCTGCACGCGGCTCTCGAACAGGACGCGGCCGTCCTTGCTCTCCACGCGGAGGATGGACCGCGGCGAGACCCTCACGCCCAGGTTCGCGAATGTGGAGTAGGCGGTCGCGATCTCGATAGGACGGACATCCATCGATCCGATGGCCGCCGACGGCACCCGGGGAACAGTAGACGAGATCCCCATGCGCTCGGCCAGCTGCGCGAACGACTCCTCGCCGACCCGCTGCCCGAGCTTGACCGCCACGACGTTGATCGACCGGGCGAGGGCTCGGCGGAGGGTCAGCGGGCCCTTGAAGTCCTCGTCGAAGTTGCGCGGGGCGTAAGGGTCGCCACCCACGTTCTCGAGGTAGTACGGCTGATCATGGATGATCTCCGAAGCGGGGATGCCCGAGGCGATGGCTGTCGCGTAGACGAACGGCTTGAACACGGATCCCGGCTGGCGGAGGGCCTGGGTCGCGCGGTTGAACTCGGAATCACCGAAATCGCGGCCCCCGCTCATGGCCCGCACGTCGCCGGTCGCCGCGTCGAGCGCGATGAACATCCCCTGCACGTACGGCATCTCCGCGCCCCCGCGGCTCACCTGGTACAGGCTGTCCGGCGGCCACGCCCGCACTTCCTCGAAGGTGACACCGGAATACGCCGGGTGCCGGTCCACCCATTCCAGCTGGGCGAGCAGCGCGGAATCCGCGACCGCCTGGAGATCCGGGTCGAGCGTCGTGTAGACGCGGAACCCCTTCTCATAGATGTCGGTTCCGTACCGGTCGTAGAGGCGCTGCCGCACCCACTCGACGAAGTAGGGCGCGTCCTGCTCGATGCGTGCCCCGCGCGCGAGTTCCAGCGGATACGCCTTCGCCGCCTCGGCGTCCTCGATGCTCACGAGTCCCTGGGCCGCCATCAGTTCGAGGACGAGATTTCGCCGCCCGATGGCGCGCTCGGGGCGGCGGATCGGGTTGTACCCGGCGGGGTTTCGCGGGATGGCCGCGAGCAGCGCCGCCTCGGGCAGATTGAGCTGCGCTGCGGTCTTTCCGAAGTAGCGCTCCGCCGCCGCCTGGACCCCGAACACCCCGTCGAAGTTGATCTGGTTGAGGTAGGCCTCGAGGATCTCCCACTTGCTGTAGGCTCGCTCGAGATCGATCGCGACCCGCATCTCGCGCAGCTTCCTGCGCACGCTGATGTCGCGCCGGTCCACCGACGCCTCGAACATGTTGCCGGCGAGCTGCTGCGTGATCGAACTGCCGCCCGCGGCTCCGTACCCTCTGACCAGGAAGTCGAAGAACGCCCGCGTGGTTCGAAGCAGATCCACTCCGGCGTGTCCCCAGAAACGCTTGTCCTCCACCGCGAGGAAGGCGTTGTACACGTGCCGCGGAAGGTCCTCCATCCGGATCGGGGTCCGCCGCTCGATGGCGAGCTCGGCGAGAAGCGATCCGTCCGCCGCATACAGCTTCGTCGCTTCCTTCGCTTCGAAGGCGTAGATCTGGGCGATGGACGGGCACTCGTCGCACAGGTGTGTCCACCCGCGCCACGCGACGCCGCCCCCGAGACCGCCGAGGATCAGGACCGCGAGCACCAGAGCCCGGCGCGGAATGAGGGCGGTCCAGGCGCGCCTGGTTCCCTGGCGGCGACCCGAGGCCCGCGTCCGGCGGACGCTTCTCCGCTTGCGCGGCGTGGTTTGCTTCCTCGCACCCGCCGATCGTGATCGGCGCGCGGCCCGGCGGCGACGTCTCATCCCCTTACCCCCTCTGCGATCTCCCTGCCCTTCACTCTTCTCCTCCGAGCCTCCCCCTCGCGTCGAACCGCCTGCGGCCCGATTCTATCGTCACTCCGCCCCCGGCGGGAGCGATCCGCACGGGCACGACAGAGAATATACCGACACCAGGCGCAGATGTTTCTCCCCGTAGACGAACAGATGCGGCGGATTCGTGAGGGAGCCGAGTCCATCGTCCCCGAAGACGAACTCGTGGCCAAGCTCGAGCGTTCGGTACGAGAAGACCGGCCACTCCTTATTAAACAGGGGTTCGATCCGACCCGGCCCGATCTCCACATCGGTCACGGCGTGTCGATCCACAAGCTGCGGACCTTCCAGAGACTCGGCCACCGCGTCGTCTTCGTGATGGGCGACTTCACGGCTCGCGTCGGGGATCCCAGCGGGAGGGACGAGACGAGGCCGATGCTGTCCGAGGAGGAGATCGAGTCGAACCTGGTCACGTACGAGGACCAGCTGTTCCGCATCCTCGATCCCGAGGCGACCGAGATCCGGAAGAACAGCGAGTGGCTGGCCGGCCTCGCGCTGGCGGACATCCTGCGGCTGACCTCGCAGTACACGGTGGCCCGCATGCTCGAGCGCGACGATTTCGCCGCGCGCCACCGGGACGGACGTCCCATCAGCCTCGTCGAGTTCCTGTACCCGATGATGCAGGGGTACGATTCCGTCGCGCTGCGGGCCGACGTCGAACTCGGCGGCACCGACCAGCTCTTCAACCTGCTGCTCGGAAGGACGCTTCAGGAGCGCGCCGGGCAGGAGCCGCAGGTGTGTCTCATCATGCCGCTCCTGCGCGGGACCGATGGGCGCCGGAAGATGTCGAAGAGCTACGGCAACTATGTCGGCATCGCGATGGAGGCGAGAGAGACGTTCGGGCGCGTGATGTCGATTCCGGACACGCTCCTCGATGAGTGGCTCCTGCTCGTCTCGAGCGCTTCCGGGGAGGATCTCGCCGCGCGCCGCGCCGAAGCGGAAACCGATCCGCTCGCGGCCAAGCGGTGGCTGGCCGGCGATATCGTGGCCCGCTACCACGGAGCTGCGGGCGCGGTGGAGGCACGCGAAGCGTTCGACCGGGTCCACCGACGCGGTCAGGTGCCCCGCGATGTCCCCGCCGTGGCGCTCTCTCTCGGGGAGCAGGAGACGCTCTGGATCGCGCACATCCTCCGCGATTCGGGGCTAGCGGCTTCCTCCTCGGAGGCGGGTCGGCTCATCCGCCAGGGGGCGGTGCGGATCGACGGGAGCGTGATCCGGGAGGGCGACCTCCGCCTCGGCCCGGGTGAGTACCTGGTGCAGCGAGGCAAGCGAACATTCGCGCGGGTTTCGCTCCGGTCCTGAGCCCTCGAGGGCCGCGAGCCCGAAGGCGGCGCGCGCGGTCCCGCATTTGCTCCCTGCATGGCCCCCGCAAGGGTCTTGCATGGGCCGAAGTGGGGGCTCATGTTCCCCGGTCCCGTTCTGCGGGGAAGTTGCGGGTGTGCGCCGGAAGGCCGCGCCAGGCACAGGAATCGTGAGGCTTCGGAGTATGTCGGAGACACGGTGTCGGCTCCCGGGGGAGTCGGCGGTCAGCGTCGCCGCATCAGGTTCGTCGCAAAACGGCTCCGCCAATCGTTGTACAGGAGTAGTGGCGCGACACGACGCGCAGGAGCGACAACCGGAAGGCTTTTTTGACTTGGTCCCGACGCGGTGTACTGACCCGGCCGCTTCGGGCGGGGGCGAGTCCCCCGAAAAATCTCGGGTCGTAGAGGATCCCACTGCCACAGGAGGGTGATCCATGTTGTTTCATTTGTCAGGAAGGCGGAAGCGCGCGAGTGCGCTAGCCGCCACAGCAGTGAGCGCCTGGCTCTTTATCGGCGCGGCCCCGCTGCTCGCTCAGGGAGCGGTCTCGGGGACGGTGACCGACGCGGAGACGCTGGCCCCGGTGGCCGGTGCGCAGGTGTTCGTTGCGGGCACGGTGATCGGTACGCTGACGGTTGGTGAGGGCACGTACCGGTTGGAAGGGGTGCCGGCGGGCGAGCAGACCATCACGGTCCGCCTGATCGGTTACCACGAGTTGTCGCAGACCGTGACGGTATCGTCGGGTCAGGTGGCGACGGCGGACTTCGCGGTCGAGCAGACGGCTCTTCGCCTCCAGGACATCGTCGTCACGGGGGTGGTGGGCGAGACGCCGGCGGTGAAGCTCCCGTTCACGGTGGAGCGGCTGTCGGCGCAGGACATTCCGGTCCCGGCGTCCGACGCTTCGTCGCTTCTGGCGGGTAAGGCGGCCGGCGTATCGGTCATCTCCAATTCCGGTCAGCCCGGCCAGGAAGCGTCGATTACGCTTCGCGGCCCGACCTCGATCAACGCGTCCGGCCGCAGTCAGTCGCCGCTGATCGTGATCGACGGCGTGATCCAGGCCGATGGCGCATCGCTTTCGGACGTCGGCGCGCTGGACATCGACCACGTGGAGATCGTGAAGGGTGCGGCGGCGGCGTCGCTGTACGGTTCACGCGCGCAGAACGGCGTGATCGAGATCACGACGAAGCGCGGCACGGGCCTGCAGACGAACTCGCTGACGATCACCGGCCGCGGCGAATACGGTTTCGGCCAACTGGTCGGCGACATCGGGCTCGTCCGTTCGCATCCGTACACGATGAACGCGGCCGGGACGAAGTTCATCGACAGCGAAGACAACGAGGTCGACTTCGGCGACCTGAACCGTCCCGGCTTCGGTTCCGCCCGGCTCTACAACCAGATCAATCCCGGCGACCCGGCGACGCCGACGACGGCGTTCGCGAACCAGGCGTTCCCGACCGAACTGTTCGACCACATGGACACGTTCTTCGATCCGGGCGAGACCGTGGACGTCTACGGTGCGGTCACGGGCCGGTTTGGCGAATCGAGCTTCCGCGTGAGCGTCAACCAGTTCCGCGAGGCCGGCGTCGTGGGTTGTTCCATCTGCATCGACAACCTGGCCACGCTGAACGCGGACCGCGTCGCGCAGGGTCTCACGTCCTTCGATGTGGGGGTTCCGAACGACGAAGGCTACGAGCGGCAGAACGTGCGACTGAACGTCGACACGCGCTTCGGCGACCTGGACATCGCGGCGAGCGGTTTCTATTCGCGCTCCGACCAGGACGACAAGGCCGTGTCGACCGGCGCCTTCTCCCGGCTGACCTTCATGTCACCCGCGATTGACCTCACGCAGATCAGTCCGTTGGACGGGTATCCCGACATCGACGCGGATCCGCAGTCGATTGAGGAGAACCCGCTCTACCTGCTCGCGGTCAACGACAGCCGGGACGAGCGCACGCGGACGATGGGGTCCGTGGACCTCAACTTCTCGCCCGCGGCCCTCGACTGGCTGACGCTCGAGGCGAACGCCTCGTTCGACCGGACGGACTTCAGCGACTACACGATCCGGCCAAAGAACGAGCGCTCGGCGGGCACCGGCCCCCGCGACTTCACCGGCGGCAGCCTCCGTGAATTCAACTCCACCAGGGAGGCGATCAACGCGTCGGTGACGCTCGGCGCGAGCCAGACGTTCATGGACGGCGACCTCACGGTGCGCGGTAAGGCCCGCTACCTGATCGAGGATCAGGGCTACGAGTCGAACGGCGTGTTCGGGAGCCAGTTTTCGGTGCAGGACGTGCCGAACTTCGGCGCGATCATCGGCGAGACCACCGGAAACAACTTCACGAGCGCGGTCAAGGCGGAAGGGTTGTTCGGGATCGCGAGCGCCGACTACCGGGGCCGCTACATCCTCGACGGCCTCGTTCGTCGCGACGGCTCCTCGCTGTTCGGCCCGGATGAGCGGTGGCAGACCTACTACCGCGGTTCGGTCGCGTGGCGCGTAGCGCAGGAAGACTTCTGGAACATCGACGCGATCGATGAGCTGAAGCTGCGCTTCTCGCTCGGGACGGCGGGCGGCCGGCCGAACTTTGACGCCCAGTACGAGACGTTCGGCGTCTCGGCGGGCGCGATCTTCCCGATCAACCTCGGGAACCGCGCGCTGAAGCCGGAGTTCACCTCGGAGAAAGAGGCGGGCCTCAACTTCGTGTTCTTCGAGAACATCGGCCTGGACCTTACGTATGCGTGGAACACGACGGACGACCAGCTCCTGCAGGTTCCGCAGCCGGCGTTCGTGGGCTTCTCGAGCCAGTGGCAGAACGCTGGCGAGATCGCGGCGGAGACGTACGAGGTCTCGCTGCGCTACGCGGCCATCGACACGCAGGACATGGGTCTGCAGTTCCGGCTGAACTGGGACAAGACGAACCAGCAGATCACGCGTCTGGACGTTCCCGACTACTCGTTCGGCAACTTCTTCGTCTCCGAAGGTCGTCCGCTGGGCGAGCTCTGGGGCGAGCGGTGGGCCAGGGACTGTGCGGATCTGGCGCCGATCGGTATCACGGCTTCGGACTGCAGCGCCAACTTCCAGGTGAATGACGACGGCCTCCTCGTCCCGACGGGCGGCGCCGGCTTCACCGAGGGCTTCAGCAGCAAGCTGTGGGGCAGCGAGGTCGAGGTTGCCACGGCGGCTGGTTCCAACTCCTACGCGTGGGGCCTGCCGGTCAAGATCCAGGACTACTCGCCGGCCTGCGTCTCGAAGAATCCCGGCGACTACGAGGACAAGTGCACGCTGACCGAGTTCCTGCCGTTCGGGAACACGACGCCCGACTTCAACGCCTCGCTGGCGACGAATTTCCGGTATCGGGGTCTCAGCCTGAACGCGCTCGTGGAGACTTCTCAGGGCCAGTCGATCTACAACGGCACGGCGCAGTGGTCGCTTCGCGAGCTGCGCGGCGAGGACGTGGACCAGACGGGCAAGTCGCTCGAGAACAACAAGCCCGTCGGCTATGCGTCCCAGATCTACTCTGTCAACGCCGACAACGACTGGTTCCGCGAGGACGGCAGCTGGGTCAAGCTGCGCGAGCTTTCGCTCGGCTACACGCTGCCCGACAACATGGTCGAAAGTCTGTTCAGCGATGTCTTCGACAGGGTTACGCTGAACGTAATCGGCCGGAATCTGTTCACGATCACGGAGTACCGCGGTTACGACCCCGAGGTTGGCTATACCGGCGGACAGTTCGGGAGCGCGGGACTAAACCGGGTCGACAGCTTCGGTTATCCGAACTTCCGGACGTTTACCTTCGCGGCCGAACTGGTATTCTGACCCTTTGCCCGTGGCAGTGGCGGGCCGCCCTCTCCGGAGGGCGGCCCCGCCTCGTTACGACAAGGGGATCGGGAGATACCGATTGAACAACGGAGAGATCATGAAAAGCAAGCTGACGCTACCGGCCTTTGCGCTGGCGCTGACGGTCGGCCTCTCGGGCTGCGACCTCCAGGTCGACAACCCGAACGAGCCGGACCGGGCGCGGGCGCTGGCCGGCCCGGACGATGTGGAGACGCTCATCGCGAGCTCCTTCCTCAAGGTCTGGGAAATCGGACATTATTGGACCAACGCGAACTTCGCGTTCGGCCATATGGCCAGCCGCCACACGGCGACGTGGGGCAACAATGGCCAGAACGACCTCGGTCGTGAACCCCGCGAACCTCTGCCGAACTCGCCTTCGTATCGCTGGGCCTACGTGTTCGAAGCCAACTGGGGCGACGCATACGGCGGAATCTCGGGAGCATCGGACGGGATCCGGGCCATCGAGGCCGGGCTTGAGATCGGGCCCGGTGGCGAGCGGAACGCGCGTGCCCTCACCTTCGCCGCGGGCAACCAGGCGATCCTGTCGTGCCTGCTCGCGCTGTGGTACGACCAGGCATTCATCGTCGACGAGACGACGGACCTGGGTGGAGAGCTCGAGACGGTCGATTACAACGCCATGTTCAGCTACGCCATGGGCAAGCTGGACGCGGCGGAATCCCAGGCCCGAGCAGGATCTTTCACGATGGAGGAGTCGTGGATCAACGGGAACACCTGGGACAACAACGAGTACGCCGATTTCCTGGTGAGCTGGAAGGCGCGCTGCGCGGCGAACCTGCCGCGGACGGACGCCGAGGCCGCCGGGGTGAACTGGAGCCAGGTTATTTCGAACGCCCAGAACGGCATCAGGGATGTCGTGGTCGTGGGTGAGGATTACTCGTCAGACACTCCGTGGCGGGACCACCTCAAGAGGTACGCGCAGCAGAACGGCACCTGGCACCGGATGCACATGGACTGGGTGGGCATGGCCGACCAGTCCGGGGAGTATCAGGACTGGCTGTCGCTCCCGACGGAGCAGCGCACCGCGCGCAAGATGGAATTCGGCGATGATCAGCGGTTCCCGCCGGTCAATGAGAACGATGCCACGTCGGATATCGTAAGCCCGACCGTTGCGTCCTACGGTCCGCGGTCACGCTACAACTCGACGATCATCTTCCGGCCGGAGCGTGGGACGTACCGCCAGTCGCACTACGGCGACATGCGGTATGACGAGTACACGCTCGGTTGCTGGGGGTGCAACGCCGGCCCCCTGGAGCACATGACAGCGCAGGAGATGGACCACTACATCGCCGAGGCGCACTACCGCATGGGGAACTTTGCGGGCACCGCGGAGATCGTGAACAAGACGCGGATGGAAGCGGGATTGCCTCCGGCTCCGTCTGACCCGACGGCTGCCGTACCCTCCAACGGTGCGGGCGAGTGCACGCCGCGTAAGCGGTATGACACGCAGGGCCGCTGCGGTAACCTGCGAGACGCGATGTGGTACGAGCAATTCGAGAACGTGTTCAACGTTTTCGGCGGACTCGAATTCTGGCACGGACGCCGTAACGACATCCTGCCGGCGGGTACGGCTCTGCAGTTGCCGATCCCGGCCGCCGACCTCGAAGTGCTTCAGCGCGACATCTACACGTTCGGTGGTGGCGGGGCCAGTTCGGCCGGCGATCCTACGCCGACCGTGGTTCCCGGCAGCCTGGATTCCGCGCTGGAGCGTGCGGCATACGCGCTTGAGCGGATCAGGGCCAGCCAGGTTGCGGACCGCAGAGCAGAGGATCTGGTCGTTCGCTAGAAGCCAACAGCCCGGCAGGGCCGGGCAAGGGGACGGTTCTCCCCGAAGGATTTGAACCAGGAAGGCGGTTTGTTGGATAGACAGCCCTTCCAGGGAGTGTGGACGCCTCCCGGCGCCGTCTGTGACGGTTCCGGGAGGCGTGCGCTTAACTGGCGTACGCTCAAGATGATCGGGAGTCGCAATTCAGCGCTCCCGATCGTTCCAGTTAAGGGACGGGGAAGGGTTTCGGAACTGGTCGTGCGTTGAAAATGAGAGAGGCCGGGGGGCGGCCAGCGGGCCGTCTCCCGGCTCAGACTTAATAAAGGGCGGTTTTTTTCGACGCAGTAAACGTGGCCCGGTGGTGTCGAACGAATCGGTCTCCCGAGGGAGGCCCCGGGCCTCACGGATCCCACTGCCACAAGGAGGGTGATCCATGTTGACCAGGTTGTCAGAAAGGCGGAGGCGCGCGAGCGCACTGGCCGCCACAGCAGTGAGCGCCTGGCTCTTTATCGGCGCGGCCCCGCTGCTCGCTCAGGGAGCGGTTTCGGGGACGGTGACCGACGCGGAGACGCTGGCCCCGGTGGCCGGCGCGCAGGTGTTCGTTGCGGGCACGGTGATCGGTGCGCTAACGGTTGCTGAGGGCACGTACCGGTTGGAAGGGGTGCCGGCGGGCGAGCAGACCATCACGGTCCGCCTGATCGGTTACCACGAGCTGTCGCAGACCGTGACGGTATCGTCGGGTCAGGTGGCGACGGCGGACTTCGCGGTCGAGCAGACGGCTCTTCGCCTCCAGGACATCATCGTCACGGGGGTGGTGGGCGAGACGCCGGCGGTGAAGCTCCCGTTCACGGTGGAGCGGCTGTCGGCGCAGGACCTGCCGGTCCCGGCGGCCGACGCTTCATCGCTTCTGACGGGTAAGGCGGCCGGCGTATCGGTCATCTCCGGTTCCGGCCAGCCGGGCCAGCCGGCCTCGATCATGCTGCGCGGCCCGACCTCGATCAACGCGTCCGGCCGGAGCACGTCACCGCTGATCGTGATCGACGGCGTGATCCAGTCAGAGGGCGCATCCCTTGCGGACGTGGGCGCGCTGGACATCGACCACGTGGAGATCGTGAAGGGTGCGGCGGCGGCGTCGCTGTACGGTTCCCGCGCGCAGAACGGCGTGATCGAGATCACGACGAAGCGCGGCACGGGCCTGCAGACGAACTCGCTGAACATCCTCGCGCGCGGCGAATACGGGCTGGGCCAACTGGTCGGTGACATCGGCCTCGTGCGTTCACATCCGTACACGATGAACGCGGCCCAGACGAAGTTCATCGACTCGCAGGGCAGCGAAGTCGATTTCCGCGACCTGAACCGTCCCGGCTTCGGCTCGGCGCTGCTCTACAACCAGATCAACGTGGGCGAGCCGGGCACCACGGCCACGGCGTTCGCGAATCAGGCCTTCCCCGGCGAACTGTTCGACCACATGGACACGTTCTTCGATCCCGGCGAGACGATGGACATCTACGGCGCCGTTACGGGCCGGTTCGGCGAGTCGAGCTTCCGGGTGAGCGTGGACCAGTTCCGCGAGGCGGGCGTGGTGAGCTGTTCACAGTGCATCGACAACCTCGCCACGCTGAACTCGGACCGCGTCGCACAGGGCCTGTCGGCCTTCAACGTCGGCGTTCCGGACGACGAAGGTTTCGAGCGGCAGAACGTGCGCCTGAACGTCGACACGCGCTTCGGCGACCTGGACATCGCGGCGAGCGGCTTTTATTCGCGCTCCGACCAGGACGACAAGGCCGTGTCGACCGGCGCCTTCTCGAGACTCACCTTCATGTCGCCCGCGATCGAACTGACGAGCGTCTCCGATTTTGACGGGTATCCCGACATCAACGCGGACCCGCAGTCGATCGAGGCGAACCCGCTATACCTGCTCGCGGTGAACACCAGCCGGGACAAGCGGACGCGGTCGATGGGGTCGGTGGACCTCAACTTCTCGCCCGCGGCCATCGACTGGCTGACGCTCGAGGCGAACGCCTCGTTCGACCGAACGGACTTCCGGGACTACACGATCCGGCCCAAGAACGAGCGCACGTCGAGCGCCAGCGGCACGGGCGAGCTCACGGGCGGCAGCCTGCGCGAGTTCAACTTCACCGATGAGGCGATCAACGCCTCGGTGACGCTCGGCGCGAGCCAGACGTTCATGGACGGCGACCTCACGGTGCGCGGGAAGGCCCGCTACCTGATCGAAGACCAGAGCTTCAACTCGAACGGCGTGTTCGGCAGCCGTTTCTCGGTGCAGGACGTGCCGAACTTCGGCGCGATCATCGGCGAGACCTCCGGTGAAAACCAGGTCCGCTCGATCAAGGCGGAGGGATTGTTCGGCATCGCGAGCGCCGACTACCGGGGCCGCTACATCGTCGACGGCCTGATCCGTCGCGACGGCTCGTCGCTGTTCGGCCCGGATGAGCGGTGGCAGACCTACTACCGCGGCTCGGTCGCGTGGCGGGTGGCGCAAGAGGACTTCTGGAACATCGACGCGATCGATGAGCTGAAGCTGCGCTTCTCGCTCGGGACGGCGGGCGGCCGGCCGAACTTCTACGCCCAGTACGAGACGTTCGGCGTAGCGCAGGGCGCGATCTTCCCGGTCAACCTCGGGAACCGCGCGCTGAGGCCGGAATTCACGACGGAGAAAGAGGCGGGCCTCAACTTCGTGTTCTTTGAGAACATCGGCCTCGACCTGACGTACGCGTGGAACACGACGGACGACCAGCTCCTGCAGGTACCGCAGGCGGCGTTCGTGGGCTTCTCCAACCAGTGGCAGAACGCGGGCGCGATTTCGGCGGAGACGTACGAGGTCTCGCTGCGCTACGCGGCCATCGACACGCAGGACATGGGCCTGCAGTTCCGGCTGAACTGGGACCGGACGAAGCAGCGGATCACGCGCTTGGACGTGCCCGACTATACGGTGGGGACCTTCTACGTCTCCGAGGGTCGTCCGCTGGGCGAGCTGTGGGGTGAGGTGCTCGCCACGAGTTGCGCCGATCTGGCGCCGGTCGGCGTCTCGGGCTCCGACTGCAGCACGAACTTCCAGGTGAACGACGACGGGCTGCTCGTCTACACCGGCGGCGCGGACCACACGGAAGGGTTCAGCAAGAAGCTCTGGGGCACTCAAGGGACGGTGTCCACTCCAGACGGTGACCGCACTTACCACTGGGGGCATCCGTTCTACGTTGAAGACTATTCCCCGGCGTGCATCGCCAAGAACCCGGGCGACTACGAGGAGAAGTGCCGGCTGACGGACTTCCTCCCGTACGGGAACACGACGCCGGACTTCAGTGCGTCGTTCGCCACGAACTTCCGCTACAGGAACCTCAGCCTGAACGCGCTCCTCGAGTCGTCGGTAGGTCACTCGATCTACAACAACACGGCGCAGTGGGCGCTTCGCGAACTGCGCGGCGAGGATGTGGACCAGACGGGCAAGCCGCTCGAGCTGAACAAGCCGACCGGCTACGCCTCGGTCATCTACAACGTCGGGTCTGACAACTCCTGGTTCCGCGAGGACGGAGACTGGCTCAAGGTTCGCGAGCTTTCTCTCGGCTACACGCTGCCGGAGTCGTTCACTTCGTCCCTGTTCGGAGATGTGTTCGACCGGGTCACGGTGAGCGCCATCGGACGCAACCTGTTCACCTTCACCGCATACCGCGGGTACGATCCCGAAGTTGGCGCGGACGGCGGGGAGGTCGGGAGCGCGACGTTGAATCGGGTCGACAGCTTCGGCTACCCGAACTTCCGTACGTTCACCTTCTCGGCGGAACTCGTCTTCTGATGCCCTCCGGAGACGGAGGTCGGACGGTCATGGAATTGAGTAATGGAGGGATCATGAAAAGGAAGCTGACGCTGCCTGTCATCGCGCTGGCGCTGACGGTCGGCTTTTCGGGGTGCGACCTGCAGGTCGACAACCTGAACGAGCCGGACCGGGCGCGAGCCTTGGCGGGTCCGGACGATGTGGAGACGCTCATCGCGAGCTCCTACCTCAAGGTCTGGGAAATCGGGCACTTCTGGAACAACGCGAACTTCGCGTTCAACCACATGTCGAGCCGTCATACGGCGACGTGGGGCAACATGGGGATGAACGACCTCGGTCGTGAGCCCCGCGAGCCGCTGCCGAACTCGGCCGCGTACAGCCCCTCGTACGTCTTCGAGGCGAACTGGGGCGATGCCTATGGCGGGATCTCGGGGGCCTCGGACGGGATCCGGGCTCTCGACGAGGGTCTGGAGATCGGCCCCGGAGGCGAGCGCAACGCGCGCGCCCGAACGTTCGCGATGGCGAGCCAGGCCATGCTGAACTGCCTGCTCGCGCTGTGGTACGACCAGGCCTTCATCGTCGACGAGACGGTCGACCTCAGCGGCGAGCTGGACACGGTCGACTACAACGCCGTCTACCAGTACGCCGCGAGCAAGCTGGATGAGGCGGAGGCGGCAGCCCGCGCGACCTCGTTCACGCTCCCGGAGACCTGGATCAACGGGAATGCGTGGGACAACAACCAGTTTGCCGACTACCTGGTGAGCTGGAAGGCGCGTTGCGCGGCGAACCTGCCGCGAACCGACGCCGAGGCCGCGGGCGTGAACTGGGGCAGGGTCATCTCGGATGCCGAGAACGGCCTGGGCGAACTCGTCGTCCTGGGCGAGGACCGTTCTTCCGGCACTCCGTGGTGGAGCGGCATCAAGATCTTCATGATGGAGAACAACACCTGGCACCGCATGCACATGGACTGGGTCGGCCTGGCGGACCAGAGCGGCCAGTACCAGGACTGGCTGACGTTCCCCACGGAGCAGCGGACGGCGCGCGAGATGACGTTCGGGGATGACAAGCGCTTCCCGGCGGTCAACGAGCACGGCACGCTCGGGGAGGCCGTGAGCCCCTCGGCGGCGTCGTACGGTCCGCGCCACCGGTACAACGCGACGATCATCTTCCGGCCGGAGCGCGGCACGTACCGGCAGTCGCACTACGGCGACTCGCGATACGACGACTACACGCTGAGTTGCAGCCGCTGCGAGTTCGGCGACATGGAGTCCATGACGCACCAGGAGATGGACGGGTACGTCGCCGAAGCCCACTACCGCATGGGCAACTTCGGGGCCGCCGCGGATGTCGTGAACAAGACGCGCATGGAGGCGGGTCTGCCGCCGGCGCCGTCGAATCCCACGGATGCGGTGCCATCTAACGCGGAGGGCGAGTGCACGCCGCGGAAGCGGTACGACGTGCAGGGACGCTGCGGGAACCTGCGCGACGCGATGTGGTTCGAGCACTTCGAGAACGTGTTCAACGTGTTCGGCGGGCTTGAGTTCTGGCATGGACGCCGCAACGACATTCTGCCGGCGGGCAGTGCGCTGCAGTTGCCGATTCCGGCCGCCGACCTCGAAGTGCTGCAGCGGGACATCTACACCTTCGGCGGAGGAGAGCCGAGTTCGGCCGGGAACCCGATCCCGCCTGCGATCGTACCGGGCAGTCTCGAAGCCGCCCTGGAGCGGGCCACGTTCACGCTGGAGCGTCTGCAGCGGAATCTGAGAGCCGAGCAGCGGGCGGCAAACGCCGATCTCGTCGTGCGCTAGCACCTCCGGCGGAGAGTCCGGTCCCTGGACGCCTGCGGGCGGCCGAGGGTTGGCGAAAGAGGCCACCGGGTCCGTCCCGGTGGCCTCTTCACATCCGGCGCCGGGAGTGTCAGAAAACGCGGACTTCGGACGTTTCCTCGTTGTGCGGCGATCGTCCACCGCACTAGCTTCCGACCATGGAGACGGTGATGCGCAAGAGTACAGAGGCATATATGAGACTGAGGGCCACGCACTTCCTGGCAACGTGCGCGATCCTGATCGGTTTGGCGGGTGCGTCCGCGACCGGGTGTGTGGACCTGAACGTCGGGCCGACGGTTCCGGCGGTCGATTCGGTGGAAGTCACCGGACTCGATGAGCCGGGCAACACGAATCCCGGGAACTAGCCTCGTCCCGATCCTCCGGGGGAGCCGCTACCGCCCCGAGTGCCTGGACGGGGTTCGGCCGGGGATCCTCCGGTGCGGACCCCCCGCTGCGGGCGGTGGCCCTCGGGATGGGGTCGAACCTGGGCTCCCGCATCGATCATATGCGCGACGCGGCCCGGTGCCTTGGGGACGCCGTGCTGGTCGAGCCCCGGTTCTCCAGGGTCTATGAGACCACACCCGCCTACGGCCTGGAACAGCCCGCCTACCTGAACGCCTGCTCCGTCGGCTGGACGCCCCTCGAACCCGCCGCTCTGCTCGTCTCGCTGAAGGATCTCGAGTCGAGGGCCGGGCGGGATCCGGACGCGCCCAGATTCGCCTCCCGCCCCCTCGATCTCGACATCCTTCTCTACGCGGACGAAATTGTACAGACACCGCGCCTGACGATCCCGCATGCCGCCCTCGCGGAGCGGGCCTTCGTGCTCCTGCCCCTGGCGGAGATTGCCGGCGAGTGGCGACACCCCGCGCTCGGGCGCTCGATCGCTGAACTGGCCGCTGCCCTCGACCGAGAAGGGGTGACCGTCACGGACCTGCGCCTGACGGATGCTTCCAACGGAGGCTCATGACACGCAGGACTCTGGATGTCCGCATCGGCGAAGGCGGGAGCTACCCGATTCACATCGAACCGGGTCTTCTCGGCGAGGTGGCGTCGATCTGCAGGCGATATGCGCCGGCGCACCGATACGCCGTCATCCCGGATTCGCAGGTCGCTCGACTCTACGGCGCGGGGGTCGTTTCCCGCCTGCGGGACGCCGGGCACGCCGCCGATCTGTTCCCGTTTCCGGCGGGCGAATGGAACAAGAGTCGCGAACAGTGGGCCGCCCTGAGCGACCGCATGCTTCACGCGGGGTTGGGCCGGGACTCGGCCGTGATCGCGTTGGGCGGCGGGGTCGCGGGCGATCTGGCGGGTTTCGTCGCGGCCACCTACATGCGGGGCGTCCCCGTCATTCAGATCCCCACTACTCTGCTGGCCATGCTCGACAGTTCCGTGGGGGGCAAGACCGGCGTTGACACCGAAGCCGGCAAGAACCTGATCGGGGCCTTCCATCACCCGGCGGCCGTGCTCATCGATCCCGCTGTCCTGGAGACGCTGCCGCGGCACCAGCGCTGCGCCGGCCTGGCGGAGGCCGTCAAGACGGCGGCGATTCTCGACGTGGAACTTTGGGACTGGATGGCGACCGGGGCTGCGGCGCTGTCGGACGGCGACCCGGCGGCGTCAGCGGAACTCATCGAGCGCGTGGCGCGGCACAAGGCGACCGTCGTCGGCGACGACCCGCTGGAGCGCGGCCGCCGCGAGATCCTGAACTTCGGGCATACCGTCGGCCACGCTCTGGAGGCCCTCGAGGGCTACAAGCTTCTGCATGGCGAGGCCGTCGCCGCGGGCATGCGCGTCGAGGCGCGCCTCGGAGAGCTTCTCGGCATCACCGAGCAGGGGACCTCGGATCAGCTCGCCGTCCTCCTCGAGGCGTGCGGGCTCGACGGAGACTGGGAAACGGACCGCGAGCCAACGGAGATTCGGGAGGCGATGTCGAAGGATAAGAAGGCGCGCCTGGACCGGATCCGCTGTGTGTTCCTGTCGCAACTCGGAGAGGTGGCGACCGACCCGGATGGACGACACAGTTTCGCTCTCGGAGAGGAAGATCTCGCGCAACATCTCGCGACGGCTTTACGACCAGCCTCGCGCAGTTGAGATTGTCGGGACCGCAGCCGGCAGGCTGCCGGAGTTCCCGCGCACCCATACACCGAACCGGCAGTAAGTGACCCCAGCCGAACCGTCACAGAACTCCACGCTCAGCGTCGCCGACCTCTTCGCCCGACAAGCGGAGTCGAGCCCCCACGCGCCGTGCATACAGGCGGGGGACGGGTCGTGGAGCTACTCCCGCGTCGCAGCGCAGGCGCGCGCCCTGGCGGTGGGGCTTCACAACCTGGGCGTCGAGCCGGGGGACCGCGTCGCCGTGCAGTTGCCCAACTGGCCCGAGTTCGTGATCTCCGCCCTCGCGGTCGCGGAAGCGGGCGCCGTCCTCGTGCCCATCAGTCCGAACTGTTCGGCCCGCGAACTGCGCTTCATGCTGCGGAATTCCGAGGCTGCCGTCGCCATCTCGGCGGAGGACTGGGACGGCGTGGACTATCTCCAGCGTTTCGAGAACCTCCTCACCCGGCTGCCGGACCTTCAGTACGTGGTGACGGTCGGGGAAGAGGATCTCTGGTATGATGACCGGATCTTCCAGTTCGAGGACCTCATCGCGACCGGCCGCGGCCGGGAGATCCCGCCGGCGGAAGTGGACCCGCAGCGGGACCCCTGTGCCATCCTGTACACGTCCGGAACCACCGGGGCTCCGAAGGGGGTCGTCCTCACCCACGACAACCTGGTGCGGACCGCGCTCGCGACCGCCGGGCGGATGGGGCTGGACAGCGACGACCGAACGCTGTGCATCGTCCCGCTGCCGAACATTTTCGGACTCACCGCCCTGTTCATGACGCTCGGTACCGGGGGGGCGCTCGTGCTCCAGGAGACCTTCGGCGCGGCGGGCGCGCTCGCGCTCGCGACGGAGCACGAGGCCACGGTCGTACACGGGGTCCCGACCATGTTCGTGATGATGCTGCGGGCGCTGGCACGCGGCGGGGCCCGTCCCGACTCCCTGCGCACCGGCGTCATCGCGGGCGCCCCGGTCGGCGACGACCTCGTGCGCGATGTGCGCCGTCGTCTGATTCCCGATCTCGAGATCGCCTACGGTCTCACCGAGACCTCTCCCACGGTCTCGATCACCACCCCCTCGGATCCGGAGTCCAAGCGGGCCCACACGGTGGGTCGCCCGCTCGAGGGCGTCGAACTCAAGGTGCTCGACGATGCCGGCGCGGAACTCCCCACCGAGTCCGTGGGCGAACTCGCCGTGAGAGGGTTCAACGTGATGCACGGGTACTTTCGCCAGCCCGGCCAGACCCGGAAGACCATGACGGAAGACGGTTTTCTGAAGACCGGCGACCTTGCGATGGTCGACCCCGAGGGTTACCTGCATATCGTCGGTCGACTGAGCGACGTGATTCTTCGCGGGGGCAACAGCATCCACCCCGCCGAAATCGAAGCGCAGCTCCGGTCCCACCCCGCGGTGGAAGAAGCGGTGGTTCTCGGGATCCCCAACGACGTGCTGGGTGAACTCATCTGCGCCTGCGTGATCACCGCCGAAGGGGCCCTGATCACGGCCGACGAAATCCGCGATTTCTGCCACGAGTCTCTGGCAGAGTACAGAGTGCCGGATCTTATTCACTTTCTGGATGAGTTTCCGGAGGCCTCCAGCGCTCAAGCGCGCCGCGTGAGCCTGGCCCGCGTCATACGCGCGGAGGCCGACCAGTAACAGGCAGCCACGGGCTGCCGGATCAGATCGCTGCGGCGGTCGTCGGGCAAAAGGGCCCGCGACCGGACCGGCGAAAACGCGAACGGTCTTCCGTAGACCCCTCTCACCATCCCCCCCGCCACCGGGGGCGAGGCAGAGGGGCCTCACCGGACCGTTCGGGACAACGAACGGAACAAGAGGACATGAACGACTTGTACACGCGGGCGCCTCACCGGCGCCCCTCCGCCGATATGGCAGACGCCGCGGCGCTTCTCATCGATTTCGACAACGTCACCATGGGGATCCGGTCCAACCTGGGCCAGGAACTCCGAAACTTCCTCGACTCGGACATCATCCGCGGCAAGGTGGCCGTCCAGCGCGCCTATGCGGACTGGCGGCGGTATCCCCAGTACATCGTGCCGCTCTCCGAGTCCTCGATCGACCTCATCTTCGCGCCCGCCTATGGCTCGTCGAAGAAGAACGCCACCGATATCCGGCTCGCGATCGACGCGCTCGAACTGGTGTTTACGCGCCCCGAGATCGCGACCTTCATTCTCTTCTCGGGGGACTCCGACTTCTCGAGTCTCGTCCTCAAGCTGAAGGAGTACGGGAAATACGTGATCGGCGTCGGACTCCAGGAGTCCGCATCCGACATCCTCGTCCAGAACTGCGACGAGTACTACAGCTACAACCGGGTGTCGGGACTCCAGTCGGCCGACGAAACGCAGACCGAGAAGCACGACCCGTGGGAGTTGACGAGCAAGGCCGTCGCGCTGATGTCCGAGCGCGGTGACGTCATGCGGTCGGATCGCCTGAAGCAGGTGATGCTGGAGATGGATCCGGGCTTCGACGAGAAAACCGCCGGTTTCTCCCGGTTCAACCGCTTTCTGAGTGAAGCGGCCAAGCGCGAGCGGATCGTGCTGCACAAGCGCGAAAACGGCCAGTATGATGTCGGCCCGGCTTCGGGCGCGGCGGCGGCCGCAGCGGCGGGTGGCGGCGCGGTATCCTCCAGGGGGGAGACTGCGGCGCCCAGGAGCCGGAGTCGGCGAGGACGCCGCGGAGGTTCCAGCCGCGGCCGTGCAGCCGCGCCGAAAGCCGCTGAAAAGCGGGCACCCGCGAAGAGCGGGAAACCGGCCGCGCAGGCGAAGGCGAAGATGACGGCCAAGACCAAGGATCCTTCGGGAACCGCCGTCGAGGGTGCCTATGCAGCGCTCAAGCGCGCGGTGGCCGAACTCTCGCGGGACGGATCGCCCGTCCGCGACTCCATGGCCAAGCGCAAGCTCCTGCAGTACGACGCCACGTTCGATGAGGGCGCCTTCGGCTTCAGCAAGTTCAGCCTCTTCCTGCGTGCCGCGCACGACGCGGGTGTCGTCCGGATGGCCCGGCACGAGGACGGCAACAGCTACCTGACCGTCGTCGACGCGCCGGCCGCGCCCGCGCGCGGAGCGAAGCCGACCGCACCCGAGAGCGGGGACGACGGGGGCGGGCGGTCCGCGCTGTCCGCGGCCGCCAGGGCCGCACGCAAGACGCTGGGCCGCTTCGGGCTTGGGCCGGCGCCCAAGAGCGAGGAGGCGCCCAAGAGCAAGGCGGCACCCTCCAGCAAGCCAGAGCCCAGGAGCAAGCCGGAGCCCAGGAGCAAGGCGACCCCCCCAAGCACGCCGGCCTCCCGCCGGGCGCCATCATCCCCGGCGACCAGGGCGCGGGCGCCGAGAGAGCGGGAGGCGCCGCCCCGGGAGCGGCAGGCTGCGCCGCCGCGCACTGAACGGCCCGCGGAGGAGCCGTCGGGCGCACAGGGTTCGCAGGCGCCCGCGAAGAGTCGGCCCGATCAGCGTCGGCCCGATCGCCGACGTGGCGCCTCCGACGAGCGCCGCGGCGCGCCCAGGGGGCAGGAGCAGCGGGCCTCGGCACCGAAGCGCGAGAAGACGCCCCCGAAGAAGGAGCCCGCGGCGTCGGCGCCGAAGCGCGAGCCGGCAGGGCGAGAGAGCCAGCCTGGCGCCCGGGAGAAGGCCCGGGAGAAGACGCCTGCCCGGCGCACGCTGGGACGCTACCGGTCGGGGTCCCGCGGGCGGCCGGCCGCGCCGGGCGCGGCCAAGACGGCGGGCGCGCCTCGTATCGGCCCGATCACCGACGAGGAACCCGCCACGAGCAAGGCGAAGAAGGATGCGAAGCGCACGGACGCTCCGGCTCGTAGCCGGCCCGCGGCCCGCCCGGCCGGGGACGGCGGAAAGTCGGCCACCGGGTCCGCGAAGCCGGCCGCGAAGCCGGCCGGAGGCCCCATCGGGCACATGGTCCGCAACTACGCGGGCGTCGGGAAGCGGACCGCCGAGGTGCTCGTCGAGCATTTCGGCGACCGCGTGTTCGAGGTCATCGACTCGGAGCCTGCGCGCCTGAACGAAGTGCTCTCCGAGGGACGGGCGAAGGTCGTCCGCGAAGCCCGGCGGCTGGAGCGCGAGAGCTGAACGACCCGGCCGGCCCGGGCCTCGGGTCCGGGCCGATCGGTGCCGACTTTTTGACGCGCCCCGCGGTCGAGGTGGCGCGGGCGCTACTCGGCTGCACCGTGCGCTCCGATTGCGCCGGCGAGCGGACGGCGGGCCGGATCGTCGAGACGGAAGCCTACACCGGGCCCGAGGACGAGGCCTGTCACGCGGCCGCGCGGATCGGCCGCACGGCGCGGAATGCTCCCCTGTTCGGACCCCCCGGCACCGCCTACATCCACCGCAACTACGGCATCCACTGGCTTCTGAACGTGGTGACCGGACCGGAG
The DNA here is from genome assembly GCF_965213655.1 of Candidatus Palauibacter sp. Taxonomy (GTDB): domain Bacteria; phylum Gemmatimonadota; class Gemmatimonadetes; order Palauibacterales; family Palauibacteraceae; genus Palauibacter. Next base: position 103,447 of record NZ_CBDBZT010000001.1, read on the forward strand.
GGCTTCCCGGCCGGGGTTCTCCTGCGGGCGGTCGAGCCGGCAGAGGGGCTCGATGTCATGCGTCATCGGCGCGGCCGCGCCGAACTGACGAACGGCCCGGCCCGCCTCGCACAGGCGCTCGCGGTAGGCCCCGAACTGCAGGGGCATCGGCTCGACCATCCCCCGCTCTCCCTGCACTGGGGAGAGTCCGTCCCTGACGCGGAGGTGGAGGTGACGACGCGCATCGGGATCTCGCGCGCGGCGGATCAACCCCTCAGGTTTTACGATCGACGGAGCCGCTGGGTCTCGAAGCGCTGAGCTGCCTGTCACGGATTCGCCAGTCCGTGGCAAGACCAGGAGGATGTGAATGGTCGAAATCGCTCTCCAGGAAGTCGGTACGTACGGCTTCGCGTCGCTCCTACCGCCGTTGCTGGCCATCGGACTCGCGATCTACACGCGTCAGGTGTTCCTCTCCCTGGCGGCCGGCATCTGGCTCGGCCATACGATCCTCTCCGGCTGGAACCCGGCCACCGGGGCCGCAAGCGCGATTGATGGTGCGATCGGCGTACTCCGCGATGCGGGCAACGCGCGGGTCATCGTCTTCACCTTCCTCATCGGCGCCCTCATCGCGACGGTGGAGGCGAACGGCGGCATGCGCGGCTTCGTGCGCTGGGTCGAGGAGGCCCGCTGGGTGACCAACGCCCGGCGCGCCCAGGTCATGGCGTGGCTGATCGGGATCGTCGTGTTCATCGAATCGAACCTCACGATCCTCGTCGCGGGCTCCGTGTCGCGGCCCCTCTTCGACCGCTTCAGGATCTCGCGGGAGAAGCTGGCCTACATCGTCGACTCCACCTCGGCGCCCGTCTGTATCCTCATCCCGTTCAACGCGTGGGGCGCGCTGGTTCTGGGGATCCTGACCGAGCAGGGCGTGGCCAACCCGCTCGGCGTCTTTCTCATCGCGATTCCGCTCAACATCTACGCCGTCGCGGCTCTGGTGCTCGCGGGCCTGACCGCCTTCCGGGGCTGGAACTGGGGCCCGATGAAGAAGGCCGAGGCGCGCACGCGGGACGGGCGTCTCCACTGGGACCACGCCGTGGCGCTCGCAGACCCGGAGGAGATCGCGCCGCCGCCGGCCGAGGGCGTCGCGCTCAAGCCTCGCAACATGCTGATCCCGATCGCGGCCATGGTCGTCTCCATGCCCGTCTTCATGTGGATCACCGGGGGCGGAACCATTGCCGACGGTTCCGGCACGACGAGCGTGCTGTGGGCCGTGCTCGTGGGGCTGGGCCTCGCATGGGTACTCGCCCTGGCCCAGCGCTCACTCGACCTCGAGGCGCTGAGCCGAGTCGGTCTGAAGGGGGCGGCGGCGCTCACCGGAATGGCGGTCGTGCTCTGGCTCGCGCTGTCGCTGGGCGACGTAACGCGGTCGCTGGGGACGGGTCTCTACGCGGCGGGCGTCGTCGGAGACAGCTTCCCGCTCATGGTGCTGTTGCCGCTGGTGTTCATCGTCACGGGCGGGATCGCCTTCGCCACCGGGAGCAGCTGGGGGACGTTCGCGATCATGCTCGCGGTGGCCATACCTCTCGCGAACGCCCTCGGTCTGCCGCCCGCCCCCTTCGTGGCGGCGGTGCTGTCGGGGGGCATCTTCGGTGACCACTGCAGCCCGATCAGCGATACGACGATCATCGCGTCGCTCGCTTCGGCCACCGACCATATCGAGCACGTGCGCACGCAGATTCCGTACGCACTCACCGCGGGAGGGGTCGCGACAGTGGGCTTCGCCGTCGTCGGCGCGCTGATGTGAACCGCGTTCTGCCCGTCTCCTGGACGGAGAGCGAGGGGCGAGCGCACGTCGGCGGACTGGCCCTGGCGGACATCGCCGCGCGCTTCGGCACGCCGCTGGTCGTCATCGACCAACGTCACCTCGAGAACCGTCTCGCCCGCTTCCGCGCCGCATTCGGGCCGGCCACGGGGCTGACCTACGCCGGCAAGGCGTTCCTGTGCGGGGCCCTCGTGCGGCTCCTGGCCCGGGATGGCTGGCTCGTCGACGTCGTCTCCGGCGGGGAACTCGAACTCGTGCGGCGAGCCGGCTTCTCGATGGAGAACGTCATCCTGCACGGGAACGCCAAGTCGGCCGCCGAGCTGGAACGGGCCATCGCGTACGGGGTGGGGCGGATCGTCATCGACCATCCGGACGAGGTCAATGACCTCCGGAGAGCCGCCGCCGCGGTCGGGGCCGGCCATCGTCCCGACCTGCTCGTGCGACTGAACGTGGACCTGACCCCGGAAACCCACGAGAAGGTGCGGACCGTGGGGCCGGGCACCCATTTCGGGATGTCGCCGGCCGTCGCGGCGTCCGTCGCGCGCCGAATCGCGGGCGCGGGAGAGTGGTGCCTGGCGGGCGTTCACATCCACGCGGGCAGCCAGATTCGGGATCCCGCGCTCTTCTCCCGGGTCGCGGCGGCGGCGGTGGACTTCGTGGCGCCGCTGCGGCTCTGTTTTCCCGAGACGGTTGAACTGGATCTCGGGGGAGGACTGGCCGCGCCCTACCGCGTCGGGGAAGAGGTGCCTTCTCCGCGGCGGTACGCCGAAGCGCTGATGGCCGGTCTCCATCGGTCCGGGGCGGAGGCGCGGCTTGGCGCGTATCGGCTCATCGTCGAACCGGGCCGGTCCGTGATCGCGAACGCCGGCCTCACTCTCTACACGATTCACGCCCGCAAGCCTCTCGACGGGGCGGGGGAGGCGCTGGCCGTGGACGGCGGACTGTCGGACAACCCGCGCCCGTCGCTGTACGGGGCGAGTTACGAGGTGCTCAACGTGTCGCGCGCCAGCGGCGAAGCGGACCGGACGTTCCGGGTCGTGGGACGGCATTGCGAATCGGGCGACGTGGTCGCGCCGTCGGCGGCGCTGCCCGGCGACACGGAGGTGGGCGACGTGCTCGCCATCCCGGGCACGGGCGCCTACGTGTTCGCGATGTCGAGCCGGTACAACGGGGTCGGACGCCCCGCCGTCGTCTTCGTGCGGGACGGCGCGGCGCGGGAGGTGGTTCGCCGCGAGACGGACGACGACCTCCTGGCGTGCGACCTGTCGCTCGGCGGCCCGGGGGCCGCCCGTGGCGCCCGCCCGGTCAGCGCCGCCGCAGTTCGGCCGTCGCGAGCACGCTGACGTCGGGGTCGAAGCGCACGCCGTCGGCCCCCGCGGCGCCCGGAATCCGCAGCGTGGCCTCCCGCGAGTCGACGCGCACGCTCGCGCGACGGCCATCGGCCCCGCCCCCCTCGACCTCGAACTCGAGATCGAGCGTGAACGCCGGCCACTCCGCCGGCTGCACCTGACGGATCGAGAGCACGAGATCCTCCGCCTCCGAGCCCCATTCCACCTCGAGTCGCGGGTGCCCGGGCCCGTGGACCCACTGGTCGAAGAACCAGCCCAGCTCACGGCCCGAGGCACGCTCGAACGCCGCCCGCACGTCGCCGGTCAGGGCCACGTCGTGGAGATGGCTACCGTAGTAGTCGCGGATCCCGCGGAAGAACGCCTCGTCCCCGACCTGATGGCGCAACATGTGGAGGACCCAGGCGCCCTTCTGGTAGTTGTTCCGGTTCAACAGATCGAAGAGCTGGTTGGAGCTGGAGTCGACGATCGCCTGCCCCACGACGTCCGACCCCACCGCGACCTCGCGGCTCGCGCGCATGAGCGCCTGAAATGCCTCCGTCCCGTCCCGGGCCTCGAAGTAGAGCGGGCCGAAGTAGCTCGCGAATCCCTCGCTGACCCACAGGTGGCTCCAGGACGCCGGGCTCACCGCGTCGCCGAACCACTGGTGCGCGGTCTCGTGCGCGATGACCCCCTCGCCCATGCGCCGCTCCTCCCAGGCGCCGCGCCCGTAGAAGATCGCGCTCGAGTTCTCCATGCCCCCGAAGCGGGTCGACGACTCCACATGGGCGAGTTTCTCGTACGGATACGGCCCGATCAGCTCGGTGTAGAAGTCGAGCATGTCCGGTGCGCGCGAGAAGCGCTCGGCCCCGTAGTCGCCATCGCCCGCCAGCGCCCACACGGACACGGCCGCGCAGACCTCCCCCCCTCCTTCGGGGCGGGGCGCCGCCGGGGAAAGCCCGCAGCCCGCCCCGCCGAGGGGCCGACGCTCGAAGCGTGCCATCCCCACGACCATCGTATAGGAAGGGATCGGCGCGCCGGGATCCGTCTCCCAGACCCATACCGTCCCTCCCTCCGCCCCTGGACGCGTCTCCACGAGACGCCCGTTCGCGATGACCTCGTACCCCTCCGGCGCCAGCACCTCGAAGCGGGCGGTGGCCTTGTCCAGAGGGTGATCGTTGGAGGGGAACCACCACCGGGCGCGGTTGGGCCAGTTGTCCGCGAACACGGCCGGCTCGCCGTTGCGATCCTCGCCGAAGAAGAGGCCGTTCTCGGGGGCGCCCCCGTATTCGATGCGGATCTCGCGCTCCACCTCGGCGGCGGCCGCCTCGAACGGCCCCACCGTGAGCACCGAGCCGCCGCGCCCGAACTCGACGGCCACGCCATCCATCGTCACGGACGCCACCGTCAGTCCGATGAAGTCGAGGTCCACCCGGTCCGCTCCCGCGCCCAGTGCGCCGCGAAGTGTCGCCACGGCGCCGAACGCCCCCGAGGCGGGACGCGAGAGGTCGAGTTCGAGCCGATAGTGCGCGATATCGAACCCGGTGCGGTCCGCCGGGCGCCGGAGTTCGATCCCCGGGTCGGGGGCCGCCGAAGCCGCATCGAGCGTCGCCTGCTCCGTCGGAATCCGGGGCGGGCGCGGTCCCTCCGGGGCCGGCCGACAGCCACTCGACAGGCCCAGGGGGAGGCACATCACGAGCGCGGCGAGAAGGACGACTGTCCGCCGCCCGGGTCCCCCTCCGTCTTGCGAAGAGGCTTCGCGCGCCCCACCGTGGCGATGCATGCTTCGTCGGGCGAGCACCCGACGTCTGTCCGATTCCATGGCGAAACGAAGTCTGGTCATCCTGCCCGCTCTCGAAGAAATCCACGCTGATCCGGCGGTCCGCCCCCTGCGCCCCGCGACTCATGAGACGGTACGCACGTGAGTGAGGAGGGGCACCCCTTCGCCGAACTCGGGCTCTCCTCCGATCTCGTCGAGTCGGTGGCAAGGGCGGGCTACGTCGAGCCCACCGAGATTCAGCGCCAGGCGATCCCCGCCATCCTCGCCGGCCACGATGTTCTCGGCACCGCCCACACGGGCACCGGCAAGACGGCGGCCTTCACCCTGCCGGCCGTGCAACGGCTCGCGGCCACGGAGCCGTCCATCGCCCCGCGAGGCCTCGTCATCACGCCGACACGTGAACTGGCACAGCAGGTCGGCGCCGCGGTAAAGACATACGGCGCGGTCTCCTCGATCGAGTCCGTCGTCGTCCACGGCGGCACCCCGCTCGGGCCCGAAACAGCGGAACTCTCGTTCGGGTGCGACGTGCTCGTCGCCACGCCGGGCCGGTTGCTCGACCACGTCAAGCGCGGGAACGCGGACCTGTCCCGCGTCGAGGTTCTCGTGCTCGACGAAGCCGACCGCATGCTCGACATGGGGTTCATCGACGACGTCAAGCAAATTGTGCGCCACACACCTGGCGACCGGCAGACGCTCCTCTTCTCGGCGACGATGCCCGATGGCGTCCGCTGGCTCGCCCATGAACTGATGACCGATCCCGAAGAGATGAAGGTGGGCCGGGAGACCGCGGCGGAGGGCATCCGCCAGGTTCTCCATCCGGTGGACTGGTCGCAGAAGCACGCCCTCCTGCACCACCTGCTCGGCGAGTGGCCGGAGGGACAGGTGCTCGTCTTCACGCGCACACGGGTGACGGCGACCTACCTCGCCGACTATCTGCGGTCTCACGATGTCGCGGTGGCGGGCCTGCACGGCGGCAAGCACCAGGACCAGCGCGACAAGGCGTTGCGCCGCTTCCGCGAAGGCTCGATCCGCGTCCTCGTTGCCACCAATGTGGCCGCGAGAGGCCTGGACATCCGGGGTATCCGCCATGTCGTGAACTTCGACGTGCCCGAAGACCCCAGAGACTACGTGCACCGCGTAGGCCGCACCGCGCGCGGCGACGACACGGGCGACGCGATCACGCTCATGGCCTCCAGCGACTGGGTCGAGATCAGGGCTATCGAGCGCCTGCTGGGCGAGACGATCGAGCGCCGCGTCGTCCCCGGCTTCGAACCCGAGCTCGAGCCGCCGCCACCGGAGGAGTTGAAGGTCGAGCGCCCCGAACCCACGGCACTCAGGCGCGGGATCCGGCGCCGGAAGTAGCGCGGGCCCGGCTTTCGCCCGGAGGCGGGCGGGGCCCATATTCGGCTGACGGTTCGCGCGGTTCTTCCCCGGAGGATTCCATCATGTCCGTCGCTCTCGGCTCCCGCTTCCCTCGCTACGTCCTGACGTCCCGCGTCGCGCTCGCGGCTCTGCTGCTCCTGGCCCTGCCCCCGGTCGTCGAAGCCCAGCGCACCGCCAAGCCGGTTCTGCACGGGCGCCACTGGATGGCGATCACCGGCAAGCCGCTCGGCGCCACCGCCGGGGCACGCATGTTCCACCAGGGCGGAAACGCGGTCGACGCGGCCGCCGCGATGCTGGCGGCGACCTCCACCATGTGGGACGTGCTCTCGTGGGGAGGTGAGACCCAGGCGCTCATCTACCATCCGGGAGAAGAGCGCGTCATCGGCGTCAACGCGCTCGGCGTGGCGCCGAGCGGCGCGACCCCGGACCACTACCGGGCGGAGGGCCACGACAACTTCCCGCCCGAGTTCGGCCCACTGTCGGCCGTGACCCCCGGCACCCCCGGCGGGCTCATGACGATGCTCGCCGAATGGGGCCGGCTGAGCCTCGCCGATGTCCTCCGGCCCTCGATCGAGATGGCGGACGGATACCCGATCGAAGCCGACGCGGCGCGCCGCATCCGGAATACGGTGGATGAGATTCGGCAGTGGCCATCGTCGATGGATGTGTACTTCACGCACCCGGGCGACGCGGAGAACCCCGGGCCGCGGGAGGGCGAGATCTTCCGGCAGCCGGGCCTGAAGCGGACGCTCGAACGTCTGGTGGAAGCCGAGGCCGAGGCGCTGGCCGGAGGCGCGAGCCGCAAGGAGGCGATCTACGCGGCGTACGACGCCTTCTACCGGGGAGAGATCGCGGCGGACTTCGTGGCGGGCGCACGGGCCGCCGGCGCGCTCATCACGATGGAGGACATGGCGAACTGGCAGGTGTACCTGGAGGAGCCCGTCACGACGAGCTACAAGGGGATCGACGTCTACAAGCTCACGACCTGGGTGCAGGGGCCCGTCATGCTGCAGGCGCTGAACATGGCCGAGCAGCTCGACCTCAAGGGCATGGGGTACAACAGCGCCAACTATCTCCACGCCCTCTATCAGGTGATGAACCTCTCCTTCGCCGACCGCGACTTCTACTACGGGGACCCCTACTTCCCGCCCGCGGAACCGATCGAGGGACTCCTGTCGAAGGACTACGCGAAGGCACGGCTCGAGGCCATCGACTGGGACCGGAACGATCCGAACGCCGGGCCCGGCGATCCCTATCCCTTCCAGGGAGAGGAGAACCCCTTCACCGACCTGCTCGAGCGCTGGGGGACGCGGGCCGCCGTCACGACGGAACAGGGAGTCGAACTGTCGCTGGGCGATCACGCGGCGCTCGACGAAGATTTCTATCTTGGCACGACCTCGGTGCAGGCGGCGGACGCCGAGGGCTGGGTCGTCTCCATCACGCCTTCGGGCGGCTGGATCCCGGCGGTCATCGCCGGGGAAACCGGCATCGGCCTCTCACAGCGGGCGCAGAGCTTCGTGCTCGACGAGGCGGACAATCCGTACAACGTGATCGAACCCGGGAAGCGCCCCCGCGCCACGCTCACGCCGGGCATGGCGCTCAGGGACGGCCGCCCCTTCCTCTCCTTCGCGGTCCAGGGCGGGGACGGGCAGGACCAGAACCTGCTCCAGTTCTTCCTGAACGTGGTCGAGTGGGACATGAACGTGCAGCAGGCGGTCGAGGCGCCGAACATGAACAGCTATCAGATGCGCGGTTCGTTCGGCCAGCATGAGACGCGCCCGGGACGGATGCTCCTGCAGGACGCGACGCCGCCCTGGATCCGCTCCGCCCTGGAATCGATGGGCTACGAACTGACCTTCTCCGAGCGCACGTCGGGTCCGATCAACGCGATCTTCTTCGACTGGGCGAACGGGGCCTTCTGGGGCGGCTCGAGCCACCATGGCGACGACTACGGCATCGCCTGGTAAGACACGACGCGGGGGAGGGGTAGCTACTCCCCCGTGTCCATCACGTCGAACAGGTCGTATCGCGCCTGGGGACTCGCCCCGGGGCCGCCCTCGCCCCCCTCATCGGGGCGGAGCGCGTCCGGGTTCTCCGGGCGCCGCAGGTGCCAGTCCGTCGCGCGCTGGTACGCCGCGAGGACCGAGAGCAGGTGGTGTTCCGCGTAGGGCTCCGCGCCGAACATGCCCCCGATCGGTCTCGGATGCCCCGTCGACTCCGCCTCGAAGCCGATGGGAAAGCCGATGAGCGGCAGCCCGACCATGTCGAAGGGGTAGGGTGCGGTCTGCGTCACGAGATCGCAGCGGCCGAACACCTCGTCCAGCACTTCCTTCAGGAGGACGAGCCGGGCCCGCGAGCCCCGGACGTACTCCGCCGCGGGGAGGAGCAACCCGTTGATCCACGGAGCGAGCGAGACGCCGAACTGCCTCACGTCATCGCGGAGGTGTTCCAGGAATATCTCGGAGCGCTCCGGGAGCCGCACGTTGTTGAAGTTGAAGCTGGTCAGCGTCTCCCACTGCGTCGGGAAGTCGAGTTCGACGATTTCCGCGCCCAGATCCTCGAGGGTCGCGAGCATGCGCCGCCGGGCCTCCGCCGTCGCCACTTCGCGACGGTAGGCCGCCTGCGTGCGCTCCCGCCGCGGGAACGAGCTGCCGATGCGGTCGACATCGGGGTCCGGGTCGGGCGCGGGCTCCTCCGGGGGCTCCGGCTCGTCGAGATAGCCCGGCAGCACGCCGATCCGCACCGCCCCTCCGCGCTCCGGATGCATGAGCGCACCCTGGCCCTTGCGCACCGCCCTCAGGTAGTCGGGGACCGGTGGAAGGCCGAGGGAACGGGGGTCTGCGGGGTCGGGGCCCGCCATGACCTGCAGCATCAGCGCCGCGTCGACCGCGTCCCTCGCCAGCGGCCCCGGGTGATCGCGCGTGTAGGTGAGGGGGAGAATCCCGTGCAGCGAGACGCGGCCCATCGTCGGTTTGATGCCCGTCAGTCCCTGCGCGTTCGAGGGGTTCGTGATCGATCCGCCCGTCTGGGTGCCCGTACTCGAAGCGGCCATGCGCGCCGCGACCGCCGTCGCCGATCCGCTCGATGACCCGCCCGGGCTCACATCCTCATGATAGGGGGCCCACGCGTTCACCGTCGTGCGTTCTCCCGTGGGGGTCGAGGCGGCCGTCGTCGCGAGCGGTCCCATCTGGGTCTTGCCGAGCAGGATCGCGCCCGCGTCGCGCAGCCGCTCCCACGAGGTCGCGTCGTAATCCGGCACGAAGTCCTCGAAGATGAACGAGTTGGCCGTCGTGCGGACGCCGGCCGTGAAGTAGTTGTCCTTGATCGCGAGCGGCACGCCCGTCAGCGGCGCCCGTCCCCGCGTGCGGTCGGCGCTCCGGGCCGCCTCGAGCGCCGCCTGGGAAACCACCGTGTTGAACGCCTGATAGCGCGGGTCCCAGCGGCCGATCCGCGCCAAATACGCCTCCACGAGTTCGACCGCCCCCACCTCGCCGTCGCGCAGGGCCCGCGCCGCCTCGGCGAGTGTGAGTTCGGTGAGATCCGTCGGTTGCGGCCGGTGCGCGGAAGGCAGCTCCAGAGGTTCGGGCTGCCCCCCGTGCCCGGTAGCGGCGCTGCCGATCCGGGCGCCGCCCGCGGGCCGAGCCCCGGGAGCGGCGGACAGCGTCGCGGGCGCCGCCATGGCCGTAGCGGTCAGCGCCGTCATCCGCTCGAGGAAGCGGCGCCGATTCAGCTCACCCACGATTCCACGCGATCACTTCGGCGGGATAGATCGCCGGCGCCGGCCCCATGGGGTCGAACTCGAAGTCGGCGATCGCCGCGGGCGTCGACCTCAGAAAGCGCCGCGCGGACGCCATGATGCGGCGTTGATCGGCCGGCGCATCCTCGTCGTCGGCGGGGAGCGCGGAGAGATCGACCCCGAGTAGCGCCAGGCGCGTGTGGATGTACGCGTCCAGTTGTTCGTCGGTCACTTCCTGAGACGACGCGGGGGAGCGCGGGGGAGCGGGTTGGCGGGCCATGGCGCCTCCGTGGGGAGCGGGTTCGGAAGGGATCATGACTTCGGCGACCGTCCCGCGCCACCGCGAGGGCCGGGCGTTTCGCGGGTCGGCTTGCGGCGGCCGAGAGGGGTTTGCCGGAGGGCCGGGGCCGCACTAACGTTCCTGCAGACGGATGCAAGGGCATATTTCTTGAGCCAACAATTGCCCATAGAGTCTCCGATCCGGAGGCGGACGTCATGCCCTGCGGGGACGGCGAAAACCGATGGTAGGGGCCGAACCGTGTTGCGGAGGGCTTCAAGAAATCCCCTTGCATCTCGTTCTACAGGAGGGGTGACCTGCGGGTCGCCCCTTTTGCATCCCGGGAGGGGCGCGGGGACGTTGCCCCCCCGCAGGGTCCATTGGAGGGAGTCTTGAGCGAAGAAATCGTGGCGCGCCGCAGTCTGGATCCGAGGTCCCGCCTCACAGTCGAGCCCCTCGAACGCCTGGTGCGCGAACAGCTCGAACTGCTCGGCGAGGATACCGAGCGCGAGGGCCTCGTCCGGACGCCGGCCCGAGTGGCGGCCGCCCTGCAGTTCCTCACCCGTGGGTACGAACAGACCGTAGAGGAAGTCATCGGGACGGCGATCTTCGAGGAACCCCACGACTCGATGGTGATGGTCAAGGACATAGAAGTGTACTCGCTCTGCGAGCACCACATGCTCCCCTTCTTCGGCAAGGCGCACATCGCGTACGTCCCGGACGGCCGGATCGTCGGGATCTCCAAGTTCCCCCGTATCGTCGACGTGTTCGCCCGTCGGCTTCAGCTCCAGGAGCGCCTGACGGAGGAGATCGCGCAGGCGATCGAAGACGCCCTCAAGCCGCAGGGCGTGGGTGTCGTCGTCGAGGCGATTCACTTGTGCATGATGATGCGGGGCGTCGAGAAGCAGAACTCGAAGACGATCACGAGCGCCGTGCGGGGTCTGTTCCGGCGGGACCACCGGACGCGCGAGGAGTTCCTGCGTCTGGCCCACTCGCGCGACGCCTGACGCCCCTGACTTCGCGTCCGCCCGACGGCGCGGAAGGCGGCACCATGTTTCTCGAACTGGCTGAAGTCCTGGACTGTCCCGACTGCCGGGCGTCGGCCGGCCTCGTCGCCTTCGTCGATCGGGCGGCATCGCGCCGTGTGGTCGATGGACGGCTGGGCTGTCCCCTGTGCGAGATCGAGGTGCCCATCCGCCGGGGGACGATGCGCTTCGATCTGTCCGATGCCGTGCGGCGGGCCACCCCGGCCGACGGAATCGCGCCGGCCGACGGAATCGCGCCTTCCGCCGGGCCGGACGGGGAAGCCGCCTCCGAGGCTGCGCTGCGCCTCGCGGCCCTGCTGGGCGTGACCGAACGGGGCGGCATGGTCGTGCTCCTGGGACCTCGACTTGCCGCGCTCGCGCCCGCTGTCGCCCGGCTGGGGGACCGCCTCGAGGTGCTGGCCTGGTTGCCGGACTCCGGAGACTCTTCAGCTCCGGCGGCGCCGGCCGTAGACGACCTCGCCGCCGGAGTCGACCCCCTCCTCGGGGCCGCGCCGGACCGCTGGCCCGTGCGCCCGGGCGCCCTTCACGGCATCGCGCTCGCGGCTCCCACGGTGCTGGAACCGTCCGAGATTGCGCGCTGCGCCCGGCCCGGCGCACGCCTCGTCGTGGAGACCCCGGGCCCGGCGGACCTCGACGCGCTCGCCGCGTCCGGGTTCGCGGAAGTCGCCTCCGATCCCACCGTATGGGTCGGCGAACGTGGTGTGGATTTGCCAGCGCTTGACGAGACGATATAATTGTCTGTTGTCACCAGATGTACTCAGATGTGTGGAAGATGTGTGAGTGAGATGTACGATCCAACTCGCTCGGGGGAGGGTGGTATGGTGTGGTGGAAGATCTGGGACAGTGACGGAAGGCGCCGACGGGGACAGCCCGACTTCTATGAGGAAGGCGTGGAGCTCGTTCAGCAGGAACTTTACCATGAGGCGCTCACCTCGTTTCGTCTTTCCCTGAAGTACAACCCGCGGCATCCGGCCACGTTGGAACAGATGGCCGTGGTGTATACGCACATCGGATTGACGGATGATGCGGTGCGGGCCTACGGGGCGGCGCTCGAGGAGCGGCCGCGCAGCACGGCCGCGCACTACGGCCTGGCGTTCCTGCTGTTGAGGAGGGGCGCCGAGCGGGAGGCCTCACGGCACCTTCAGGAGTTCCTGGCATACGCGCGCGGGGACCGGGAGGAACCGAGGCATCTCGAGCATGCCCGGCGCACCCTGCAACGGCTCGGTGTGCCGGTCGCGGAACCGGCAACCCACTAGCGGCGTGCAAGCCTCGAGCCCGCTCCCGGAAGACTATCGGCCCGGCACGTTGGCCGACCTCTTCCTGGACGGGCTCTCCCGGCCCCGCGATGACGCGGCGCGCACGCGTGGATCCGATGGGGTCTGGGCTTCGGTCTCCACCGATGACATCGGGGGCCGCGCCCGTGCGATCGCGCTCGGGCTCCGCACCAAGGGCTTCGTAGCGGGCGACCGCGTCGCCATCCTCTCGCAGACCCGCCTCGAATGGGCCCTGGCGGACTGGGGCATCGTCATGGCCGGGCTCACCTCCGTCCCGGTCTACCCCGTGCTCCCCGCCGACCAGGTCCGCTACATCCTCGCGGACTCCGGCGCGCGAGCCGTGTTCGTGGAAGACCAGGAGCAGCTGGACAAGATCGCGGAGGTGGAAGGCGACCTCCCGGCTCTGGAGCTGGTGATCGCGTTCGGCGCCGTGACGGCGCCCGGGGGGTCCTCGCTCGTCACGATGCAGCTGGATGCCCTCTCCGATCTCGGCGAGTCCGCACCGGAGGCGCTCGCGTCGACCTATGAATCCCACGCCCGAGCGACGCGTCCGGAGGACCTGGCGACGCTCATCTATACATCGGGCACGACCGGCGACCCGAAGGGGGTGATGCTCACCCACGCCAACTTCCATTCGAACGCGGACATGGCGCTGCGGGTCTTCCCCATCGACTCCACCCATGTGGCCCTCGCGCTCCTGCCACTGGCGCACGTGTTCGAGCGCACCGTCGGTCACTACATCATGTGGAGAGCCGGCGTCACCGTCGCGTACGCGGAGTCGCCCAACACGGTGGCCCGCGATCTCGGCGAAGTCTCTCCCACCTTCATGGCCGCCGTCCCGCGCGTGTTCGAGAAGGTGCTCGAGAGGGCCGAAGCCAGCGCCCGGGAGGCGGGTGGGGCGAAGCAGAAGATCTTCAATTGGGCGCGCGGCGTCGGCGAAGCGCGGGCGATGGCCGAACTCGAGGGACGCCCGGTCGGGTCTGGTCTTCGCCTCCAGTCCGCGCTCGCCGACCGCCTCGTGTTCTCGAAGCTGCGCGCCCGCACGGGAGGACGGGTCCAGTACTTCGTGAGCGGCGGAGCCCCGCTGGCGCCCGCCGTGGCCCGCTTCTTCTTCGCGGCGCGCCTGCCCATCGTCGAAGGCTACGGGCTCACGGAGACATCGCCCGCCGTCAGCTTCAATCCGCTCGATGCGATCCGCCTCGGCACGGTCGGGAAGCCGATCCCCGGCACCGAGATCCGGATCGCGGGGGACGGAGAGATCCTCGTTCGCGGGCCGCAGATCATGGCGGGCTACTTCAACAAGCCCGAAGCGACGGCCGAAGCCATCGACGAGGACGCCTGGTTCCACACCGGCGATGTGGGCGAGATCGACGAGGACGGATACCTCCGGATCACGGACCGCAAGAAGGATCTCATCATCACCGCCTACGGCAAGAACATCGCCCCCCAGCCCATCGAGGCCGAGATCAAGCGGCATCCGATGGTGGCGGAGGCCGTGATGCTGGGCGACGGGGGAAAGTTCCCGATCGTCATCGTCGTGCCGGAATTCGAGGCCGTCCGTCCGGAGTTGCACGGAGTCGAGGAAGCGGCGGACGCCGACCTCGTCACCGACGCCCGGACGCGCGGCATGATCGAGCGCGCCGTGCGCGAAAGCTGCCGTGACCTCGCACACTATGAGCGGCCACGCGACGTGCTTCTCGTGCCCGGCCCGTTCACCGTCGAGAGCGGGGAACTGACGCCGACGCTCAAGGTCAAGCGTCGCGTGATCGAGGCCCGTTTCTCCGGCGCGATCGAAGCGCTCTACGAGCGGGCCGAGGACGCCATGAGCGGGCGGGACAAAGAGCGGGACCGGCCGTGAGCGGCGTCGTGGTCGGGCTCGTCACCGGGCCTGACCGCGAACAACTCGTGCGGCTGGGACGGGCCCTGGTCGAAGAACGGCTCATCGCCTGTCTGAACGTCGTGGACCGCGTGACCTCCGTGTATCGCTGGGAGGGCGCGGTGTGTGAAGAGGCGGAAGCCCTCGGCATCCTCAAGACGACCGCCAGCCGCAGCGACGCGGTCGAGAGGCGCGTCCGCGAACTCCATCCCTACGATGTCCCCGAGATCCTCTTTCTCCCCGTGCCCGCCGGCTCCGCGCCCTACCTGGACTGGGTCTCCGGACAGGTGAGCGACTAACCCGGCGTCCGAGCCAGCCGGCCCGCTGCGCGTCAACCGGCGGCGTCGTTCTCCGAACGGTACCAGAACCAGAAGACGACGCCCGCCGCCGACCACAGGATCGTGCCGCCGCCGATCCGCATGATCAGGCCCGCGAGCCGCTGGTCTTCACCCGCCGAGAGCGCGCCCACGGGAGGCGCGAGTTCGTACGTCGCGTAGAAGGGGAGTTCCGCGAAGGTGAGGAAGACGTACGGCAGCGTCATCAACACGGTGCTCGCGATCAGATAGCAGATCCGCACGCCAAGCGGAAAACGCGGCCGGTGCGGGCGCGGGCTCACGACGGGCCACCAGAAGGCGAGTCCGCCGCCCAGCCACGCCATGTCCAGCGCGAGCGAGCCCGCCTGCGAGGCCATGAGACCGTCCACGACTTCCGGCCAGTGCGTCGCAATGACGATCGTGTGGAAGAAGAGCAGCGCGATGAGGGGCCGCGTGAGGAACTCGAGGAGGGAGGTCGGCCCGCCGACGCGCACGCGCTCCAGCGCCGCGCGCGGCAGTCCCGCGATGAGCAGGGGCGGGGCGAGGAGCGCGATGAGGAGGAACTGCACCATGTGCACCGAAGCCAGGTACCCCGAGCCCAGTGCGCCCACCGGCCAGTCCAGCGCGACCCAGAGCACGAGCACGCCGCTGGCGAAGCGGACGATCTCGAAGCGTGAAGGCGAGGCGCCTCGCGCAAAGGCCCGGTACCCGAAGCACAGGAGTGCGATGAAGAGCCACACGCCCGGGTAGGGGCGCCACGACCAGTCCCACGGGATGCCCTGCGCCGCGCACCACCATTGCATCGCGGGCCCTCAGCCGCCGTCCGTGCCCGCCTCGCCCGCCGGCCCCGAAACGGAGCGGTGGAGTTGCAGCAGCATGGGGAGGTCGTGGCGCCAGTCGGTCTGGCGGACGCCGCTCGGGTACAGCGCGCGCGCCACGCCGTCGCCGGTGATCGCGACGATCGGCGTCGCGTGTCCCACGAAATAGGGCTGTCCCGCGTCCGGCGGGGGCGACGTCGCCTCGATCCGGGCCGGCGGGAGGCGGAAACCGGCCTGGATCTCGTTCACCATCTCCAGCTCGCCGCCGAGGCCGACGAAGGACGCGTCGAACAGGTCCAGCCAGCTCCGCAGCCGCTCGGGCGTGTCGCGCGCGGGATCCGTCGTCACGAAGATGACCTCGATTTCGCGCCGTTCCGCGTAGGAAAGATCGCCGAGCGCGGCTCCGAGCACCGCCATCTGCACCGGACAGATGTCGGGGCAGTGCGTGTAGCCGAAGAAGAGCAGCGTGAGCGACCCAGCGGTCTCCGCCCGGAAGTCGTAGGGACGCCCCCGGGAATCGGTGAGGGTGAACTCCGGCACCTCGAACGGCTGTTCGAGCGCGAGCCCGCGCAATTCCCCCGTGCCCTCCGTGCGGTCGATCGCCGTGTCGGGCGGGGCGCAGGCGACCACCGTCAGGCCGAAGCCCCATACGACCCGGCTCACCGCCGAGAGGCGCGCCGGCCTCATCCGATCAGACCCCTGAGGAACTCCAGCACCGGGAGTGAGTCGAGAATCACGAGGCCCGTGCCGATGCCGGCGCCCAGCAGGTATCCGAGTCGCACGATGAGGTCGAACTCACGCTGGCTGATATCGCGAACAAGGTGTTCGATCCGTTCGATGGAGAAGTTCTCGATCTTGGTCGAGATACGGTCGGCGATCCGGATCCGCTCCGCCACCTCCGGCACCCGCTTCACGATCCAGTCCCACGCGGGCGCGGCCAGCGTATCCGAGAGCCGGACGGCGGCGTCCTCGCGCAGGAAACGCCCCAGGCGTCCGATCGGCGTGTGAAGAAGCCGGTCCGCCATCGGCTCGGCGATCGAGTCGAAGAGGACGCGTCCCGCGTCCGACCGGAAACCCGCCGCAAGCGACGCCGCCACACGGTCGGCCGGCACGGCGCGCAGCACGTCCGCCCAGCTCCGCTCTCCGAAGCGCTCGAGCAGTCCCTCGACCCGGTCGAGCAGGAAGGCGCGCGAGCCCGGATCCCGAGCCGCCTTCACGAGCCACTCCGCCATCGCATCGAGCGCGCTCTCGACCTGCGGATCGCCGGCGCCGCCGATCACTTCCGAGGGAGGATGCCGGAGGAACTCGACGACGCCATCGTTGACGTTGCGCGCGATCGCCGTCTGTACCTCCGGTTCGCGCAGCACGCCACCGAGGCGGTCGGCGCCTTCCTCCCGCAGCGCGTCGAGCGCCTGCGTGACCGTCTCTTCCGTCACGATGAGGCGAGCGACGACGCGCTGGTGGAAGCGAAGGTCCTGCATGAAGCGATCGAACAGTTCCCCGAGCACATGCTCGATCCGCGCTCGCGCGTCCGGGTCGTCGAGAAGCCGGCTCAAGCGCTCCATCGCGACCGGGAGATAGTCCCTGATCGCGTGCTCAAGCGCAGCCACGAGCCCCGCCGGAATCAGTTGTTCGAACGTCCGGTGCGGCCTCAGAAGTTGCCGCGCGGCCTCATCCAGGTGGCGGCGAACGGTCTCTTCGAAGGCGGACGAGTCGACGAGCCGCGCGAGCCAGCCGTCGATCGTCTCGCGGATGGCCGCGACCCGTTCCGGCTCCAGCGTCCCGGCCAGCGAAGCGTCGCTCAGCGACTCCCGGATGGATTCGAGGAGGTCCCCGGCTTCTTCCTTGAAGTCGGGCGAATCCAGCGTCCCTGCCAGGAACTCCCGCCCCTGCCCGAGAATCCGGGTGAGGAGTTCCCGAACCTCGACGAGCGCGGATTCGGGGAGGAGATCCGCCAGCGCGGGTTGCTCGCCTTCGGTCAGTTCGCTGGCGAGTTCGCGCAGCCTTTCCCGAAAGGCCGACTCGAGTTGCCGCAGCTCGGACGTGATGTCCTCCGGCGTGAGGAGGGCGCCGCCCACGACCCCGCCGACCGAGTCGGCCAACCGCTTCTGGTTCTTCGGCACCGCACCCTGCAGCCACCGCACGGGCCGTCCCAGAAACTTCGGCGGCCGGTAGGGATGGAAGATCATCCAGACGGCGATCCGGTTCGTGATCCCGCCCGCCAGGGCGCCGAAAGCCACCGTGACGAGCGCGCGCAGCCAGTCGAATTCCATCAGGGAGAGGGCAGCGTGGCGGAAAACCCGTTGAAGTGGAGTTCTTCCACGCCTACATAGAGCGTGGCCTCCATGCGGATGAGGGTCCCGTCGGCGGGGTCCTCGCTCATCAGCGGCCTGAAGCTTCCGCGCACCGTCGTACCGGGGATCTCGAAACGCCAGGCCGGGCCGAAGGTGCCACCCGGATCCGGTGGTTCGAGCGTCACGTCGCCCCAAGCCTCCTCGACACCGTGCAGCCAGGTGTGCGAAACGGCCGGCTGACCGATGGCGCCGGCATGGACCACGAGGCCATTCCCGAGTGAGTCGGCGAACACAAACGTCTGTCCGTCCGTCACCGCGACGGGAATGTTCAGCGCCCGGGCGGCGCGGCGAAAGAAGAGGATGCCGGGCACGACGCGATCCCCGGTCTGGAGCGCCGCGATCCCCAGCGACTCACGTTGTCCCGTGGGCCCCGTCCAAACCGACACTTCTTCGCCCGCCACGAGACGAACCGTGTCCGCGGCCCCGCCCGCGGGGTTCTCGCCCGCGGGGTCGCGGTCCGCCGGCTCGCTGAACAGGAGGCTCACGACCTGGCCGGCGTCGCCGACGCGTACCGCCATCCCGCGCGCAGGCAGGAGGCGCCACGCCGCCCGCGCCACGGAGAGGGTGTCCTGCGCCCTCATGAGCGGCCGCCAGCTGTCTCCCTCCGCGAGGCGGACGTCGTAGTCGAGGCGCAGATCCTCGCCCTCGGCCGTCTGATCGAACGAGGCGACGAACGCCGTCCCGTCGTCGGCCGCGAAGAGAAGGTGCGTCAGATAGCGCGCATCAACGGCAACCGCGAGAGCCTCGCCACCGATTTCTCCGCCAGTCTCCGACGTTTCGCCCGGGGGAGCTCCCGCGCACGCGGAGAGGGCGGCGAGCATACAGAAGAGCAGGCGGGGACAGGCCGCTCTGGCCGCGAGGCCCTGAATCACGCCTCCCCCGGTCTCTCCCCGCCGCCGTCGACGAGCGGAGGAAGCACCCTGGCGCGCGGCCCGAACGCGCGGTCGAGCGACTTCAGCAGGCGCTGGATCCGTCGCCGGTTCATGCCGAGATCGTAATCCCTGCGGCGTGCGCGAGAGAACACCTCGACCCGCGTGAGCCCGTTCGAGTCCAGGGCAACCCAGATCGTGAGGTCGTCGGCCCAGCGCAGGAGCGGGACCACGCACCGCACGGAGATAAGCCCGAGATCCTCGTCACGGTGGGCGAGCGTCCACCACCAGCACCGCGCCACGTACTTGAGCAGTTGGTCCCAGACCCGGGAGAAGGCAATTTCGTACAGGCGCGGCTCGGGTCCTCCCGGCTCGCGCGTGTCCGCCGAATGCTCGTGAAACCAGTGGGAGAGCCCGCCGCCGTGCCCGCCCTCGGGAGGCCCTTCGGTCATCCGGGGAGTCCTCGTTCCCCGGTTGCCCACGTCCGCCGCCGACGGATAGCTTGGCGATCCGCGGGGCCCGGTTGGCCCGGGCTCCCGGCCTCCGAAGGCCGCAGCACCACTCTCCCGAAACTCTGACGGTTCAACATGCAGGCCATAATACCGTTGGCGGGAATGGGTACAAGGGTCCGTCCCCACACCCACACCCGTCCCAAACCCTTGCTGCGCGTGGCCAATCGGCCTGTCCTTTCCTACGTTATCGAGCAGCTTCGGGCCGAGGGCGTCGACGAGTTCATCTGCATCACCGGGCACCTCGCGGACCGGATTCGGGCCTGGATGGCCGACGAGTTTCCCGGCCTTCCCGTCACCTACGTGGAGCAGGCCACCCAGCGGGGGACGGCCGACGCCATCGGACTGGCGGAACCCTACGTGAGGGGGCCCGTCCTCATCGTGTTCGTGGACACGCTCTTCGATGCCGACTTCAGCGTGCTGCACAGCCACGCCGACGCGTCCGGCATCCTCTGGGCCAAGGAGGTCGAGGATTACCAGCGCTACGGCGTCATCCTCACTGATGAAGCCGGTTACATGAAGCGGATCATCGAGAAGCCGTCGGAGCCGGTATCGAAGCTTGCGAACATCGGCGTCTATTACGTGAAGGATCATGAATTGATGTTCGAGGGGATTCGGCATGTGATGGACCGGGACCCCCACTTGGGGGAGTATTTCCTCACGGACGCGTTCCAGTACATGATCGACCGTGGCGCACGTCTCCATACGGCGGAAGTGGGCGGCTGGTTTGACTGCGGCAAGCCCGAGACGCTGCTGGAGACGAACCGGGTCATGCTCGAGCGCGGACACGGAGGGGATCCCGACCTCCCGGCTTCGGTCACCGTCGAGGGCGCCATCGCGGTTGCCGGCGACGCGATCGTCGAAGCCTCCGCCGTAGGCCCCAACGTGAGCATCGCCTCCGGGAGCCGTGTCCGGGGTTCGCGCCTCCGACATACGATCGTCGGTGCGGGCAGCGTCATCGAAGACTGCGATCTCGTACATTCCCTGGTCGGGGACCGCGTGAAGCTTCGAGGCGTACGCGGGAAAGTCAGTGTGGGAGACGACGGCGTCGTCGAAGGCGAGCAGGCGTGAGCCAGGACGAACTCATCTACGACTGGAACGCGCTGCCGGGGAGCCACGACTACGCGGCGTCAGGGGTCGAACTGAACGACGAGACGCTCCGCGACGGCCTCCAGAATCCGTCCGTCAAGGACCCGCCCATCGAGAAGAAGATCGAACTCCTACACCTCATGGTGGCCCTCGGCATTCACTCCGCCGACATCGGCCTGCCCGGCGCCGGCTCCCGAGCGTACGAGGCGTGTCTCGCGCTGGCTCGCGAGATCAGCGAGGGCGGACTCCCGATCACGGCCACCGCCGCCGCCCGCACGGTCCGGGCCGACATCGAGCCCGTGGCGCGCGTCCAGCAGGCGACCGGCCTGAGCATGGAGGTCGCCACGTTCATCGGAAGCTCACCGATTCGCCAATACGCCGAGGACTGGGATGTCGACCGCATCCTCCACTCGACGCGCGACGCCATCGGGTTCGCCATCGGCGAGGGACTCGACGTGATGTACGTGACGGAGGACACGACCCGGTCCCGGCCAAGGACGCTCGCCCGGCTCTTCTCGGCCGCGGTCGAAGCGGGGGCCCGGAGGATCTGCCTTGCGGACACGGTCGGTCACGCGACGCCCCACGGGGTGCGGCGACTCGTACGTTTTGCGAAGGACATCGTGGCCGGGACGGGAGAATCCGTGAAGATCGACTGGCACGGACACCGCGACCGCGGCTTCGGGCTGGCGAATGCGCTGGCGGCGATCGAGGAAGGTGTCGACCGGGTGCATGCCACCGCGCTCGGGATCGGCGAGCGGATCGGCAACGTCGAGATGGATCTGCTGCTCGTGAACCTCCGCCTGCTCGGGACGCACGATCACCCGATCGACCGGCTGTCGGAGTACTGCCGCGTCACAGCGGAGATGTGCGGAGTCGAAGTGCCCCACAACTATCCCGTGATCGGGGACGACGCCTTCCGGACGGGGACCGGCGTCCACGCGGCCGCGATCATCAAGGCCATGCAGAAGGGCGACGGCTGGTTGGAGGACCGCGTCTACAGCGGCGTCCCGGCCTCGATCGTGGGACGGAAGCAGATCATCGAGATTTCGCCGGTATCGGGCCTCAGCAATGTCCGCTTCTGGCTGAGCCAGCACGGGTACGATGCGGATGACGAGGCCCTCTGCGACGCCCTGTTCGGGCTCGCCAAGGAATGCGACCACACGCTGTCGGAGGAGGAGATCGAAGCCGAGATCGCGCGCGTCGAGGCAGCGCGCGCATGAGACGGCGGGCTGTGTCCTCGGGCGCGCTGGCCCTGCTCACCGCCGGGGCGCTGGCGGCGCAGCAGTCTCCGGCCGGCGA
Organism: Candidatus Palauibacter sp.; assembly: GCF_965213655.1. GTDB lineage: Bacteria > Gemmatimonadota > Gemmatimonadetes > Palauibacterales > Palauibacteraceae > Palauibacter. The sequence goes on from NZ_CBDBZT010000001.1 coordinate 125,197, forward strand.
CCTTCCGGCGGTGCCCGCGGGCGTGCCGGTCGTCGTCCTCCCCGTGCAGTCGGCCGTGCCGGAGCCCGGAGGGACGTGGGTCGGGGGGATGGAGAGCGCGCAGCACACGATCGACCTCCTCAACGCCGAGATCGAGTTCGCGTTCGGGGAGGAAGCGGGGGCCTCCGGCTGGGCGCTCGCGCCCGCCGTCGCGGCCCGTCTCGCCCGCAACCCGACGGTCGGCGTCGACCCGGGTCGGCTCGCGTACCAGGGCCTGCTGTCCGCTCCGGATCCCGGGGCGCAGCTTTACGAACCGCTGCACACGCAGCTCCGCCAGGTGGCCGCCCTCTTCGGCGCCTGCCTCGTTCTCCTGCCCCTCTCCGTCTCGTACCGGGAGAGCCGGGCCGTGCTCCAACTCGCCGTGATCGACGTCCGGCGCAGCGCCGTCCTCTGGCACGGCGCCATCGAGGGGGCGAACGCGGAGGCCGCCTCTTCCTTTGCGCTCACCACGCTCGCGTTGCGCCTGGCCGATCGATTCGCACCTTCGTGACGATGAAGACACTACACGATGTGACGCTGATTCCGGGCGACGGCATAGGTCCGGAGATCTCCGAAGCCACCGTCGCGATCCTGGAGGCGGCCGGCGCGCCCGTCCGCTGGCGCGAGTGCCTCGGCGGCGTGACCGCCATGGAGACCGTCGGAGAGCCGCTCCCGCAGGCGACCCTCGAATCGATCGAGGCGACCGGCGTCGCGCTCAAGGGGCCGCTCACCACTCCCATCGGCTCGGGTTTCCGGTCGGTGAACGTCGCGCTCCGCAAGCACTTCGATCTCTACGCGAACGTCCGTCCCGCGGTCACCCTCCTCCCGGCCGCCCGCTATCCGGACGTGGACCTCGTGATCGTGCGCGAGAACACGGAGGGCCTCTACGCCGGGATCGAGCACTTCATCGGGATGGAGAACGACCCCCGCGCCGTCGCCGAGTCCGTCATGCTGATCACGCGCTACGGATCGCGCCGCATCGTCCGCTTCGCGTTCGAGTACGCCCTCGCGCACGGCCGGCGTCTCGTGACCCTCGTCCACAAGGCGAATATCCTCAAGTACACGCAGGGCCTCTTCCTCGAAGTCGGGCGCAACGTGGCGGCCGAATACGAGGGCAGGGTGGAATTCGACGACAAGATCGTGGACGCCACGGCGATGCAACTCGCACTGGATCCGTACCGCTTCGACGTCATCGTGACGGAGAACATGTTCGGCGACATCCTCTCCGATCAGGTCGCCGGACTCATCGGCGGGCTCGGCTTTGCTCCGGGCGCCAACCTTGGCGAGAAGGCGGCGATCTTCGAGGCGGTGCACGGATCGGCGCCGGACATCGCGGGGCAGGGGATCGCGAACCCCACCTCCCTCCTGCTCGCCGGCTGTCTCCTGCTCGACCACCTGGACGAGCCCGAGATCGCCGCGCGCATCCGGGCCGCGCTGCACCGGACGCTCCAGGAGGGCGCCGCCCATACCCCGGACATGGGCGGCACGGCGGGCACCGCGGAGTTCGCCGACGCCCTCATCGCACGGCTGGACGGAGGGGCGTAGATGACCGGCAAGAGGCGCGAGGGCACGGAGGAAATCCGCTTCAAGGGCGTGATTTGCGGCGCCTGCGGCGAACTGTTCCCGCGGGACCGACTCGACGAGGACGACTGGTGCGAGGAATGCGGGCCGCGCATGCAACAGAGGATGCGCTGGTGGCGACACGTGATTGCGGCGCTCATCACCCTGCCGTTCGCGGTATGGGTGGCGATCTGGCTCGGGCGGTCGCCGGGACTCGATTTCCTTCCCGCGTACGCCTGGGCGCTGCCGCTGGTGGCTGCGTACTATCTCGGCTTCCGCATCGGCCGCGAGGTCGTAAAGGGGTACGGCCGATGGCGTCGCGGCCGTTAGGGGACGAGGGCCCGGCGGCCCGCCCCGGGACCGGGACGGCGGTCCGGACCTTCGCGGGGCTGCCGGCCGCGGCCCTGGCGACCATGGTCGGGATCGTGCTGATCGTCAACGCGCACGTGTACGGCTGGCCTGGCGTCGCCGGGGGCGTCTTCCTCGTCGTCGCCGGCATCGTGCTCGGCGTCCACTGTTTCCGCGCGGATACGTCCGCCGCCAACCATCCCGCAGCCACGGGCTGCCCAGAATCCGGAGAAATGCACGAATGAGTTTCGAGGGTGTCGACTACTTCAATCTCGATGCGCTCCTCGACGCGGAGGAGATCGCCATTCGGGATCTGGTGCGCGAGTGGGTGGATCAGGAAGTCCTGCCCATCATCGGCCACCACTACATCGAACGCACGTTCCCGCGGGAACTCATCCCGCAGATGGGAGAGCTGGGTTTCTTCGGGGCGAACCTCCCCGAGGAATACGGCTGCGCGGGTCTCAACAACGTGGCCTACGGCCTCATCATGCAGGAGCTGGAGCGGGCGGACTCGGGTGTGCGCTCCTTCGTGTCGGTGCAGAGCGCGCTCGTCATGTATCCGATCTTCGCTTTCGGGTCGGAGGACCAGCGGCGTCAGTGGCTGCCCCGGCTGGCGACCGGCGAATCCATCGGCTGCTTCGGCCTCACCGAGCCCGACTTCGGTTCGAACCCCGGGGGGATGATCACGCGGGCGGTCGAGGACGGGGATGAGTGGGTGCTCAACGGCGCCAAGATGTGGATCACGAACGGGTCGATGGCCGACGTGGCCGTGATCTGGGCCAAGACCGGAGACCTCGAGGATGTGGGCTCGATCCGCGGCTTCATCGTCGAGACCGGACGCGACGGATTCTCGGCCAGCGACCAGAAGGGGAAGCTCTCTCTCCTCGCCTCCGACACCTCCGAACTCGTCCTCCAGGACGTGAGGATCCCGCGCGAGAACCTCCTCCCGGGCACCGGCGGGCTCAAGAGTCCGCTCAAGTGCCTGACACAGGCCCGCTACGGGATCTCGTGGGGCGCCGTGGGTGCAGCCATGGGCTGCTACCGGGAGTCGGTCGAATACGCGAAGAACCGCATACAGTTCGACGGAACGCCGATCGCGCAGACCCAGATCCAGCAGGTCCGGATCGCCGACATGCTCACCGAGATCACGAAGGCACAGCTCCTCTGCCTGCGGCTCGGCCGGATGAAGGACGAGGGCACGATGCGGCCGCAGCACGTCTCGCTCGCAAAGCGGAACAATGTGAACGTGGCGTGCGAGTGTGCGCGCGAGTCGCGGCGCCTGCTCGGTGCGAACGGGATCCTCGCCGAGTACGCCTCCATGCGGCACATGGCGAACCTCGAGTCCGTCTACACCTACGAGGGCACGCACGACATTCACTCCCTCATCCTGGGACACGACGCGACCGGCCTCCCGGCCTACAACTGACGAGCAGGAGGCGGGTGGCGAGCTCGGATCGTCGGTCCGTCCGCGGCCCCCCGGGCTCTGGCCCGTATTCGTCCGGGGTCGCACGTTTCCTCGCTCAAACGACCCGTTTCACGAGGCAGAGAGCCATGTCCAACCTTCGCCGTTTCTCCATCAGTCTCGCCCTCGCCCTCGCGGCCGCCGCGCCGCTGGGAGCGCAGCAACTCACGCCCGAGCAGTACGAGGGGCTGCGGGCGCGCCACATCGGACCCGTGGGCAACCGCGTCTCCTCGGTGGCCGGCGTCCCCGGCGACCGCGACACGTACTTTGCCGGCGCCGCGACCGGCGGCATCTGGAAGACGGATGACGCCGGTCTGCACTGGCGGCCCGTGTTCGACGACCAGCCCGTGCACTCGATCGGCGCCCTCGCCGTGGCCCCGAGCGACCACGCGGTCGTGTGGGCGGGGACGGGCGAGACATCGATCCGCTCGAACGTCTCGATCGGAAACGGCGTGTGGAAGTCGACCGATGGCGGGGAGAGCTGGACCCACATGGGGCTCGAGGGCACCGGCCGCGTGGGCCGCATCCTCATCCACCCCCACGACGCGGACGTCGTCTACGTCGCGGCGCTGGGCCACGCCTACGCGGAGTCCGACGAGCGGGGCGTGTACCGGACCACCGATGGCGGATCTTCGTGGGAGAAGATCCTCTTCGTGGACAGCGGGACGGGCGCCTACGACATGGTCATGGACCCGGCGAACCCGCGGAAAATCTTCGCCACCATGTGGGACATCGATCTCAAGACGTGGAAGCGTGACAGCGGCGGGCCGGGGAGCGGGCTCCACCTCACGATGGACGGCGGCGACACGTGGACCGAACTCGAGGGGAACGGGCTTCCGACCGGAACGCTCGGCAAGATTGCCGTCTGCATGTCCCACTCGGACTCCGACCGGGTGTACGCCCTCATCGAGACGAGCGATGGCGTGCCGATGGAGGGCTACGAGGCCGACACGGGCGAGCTGTGGAGCAGCGACGACGGCGGCCGCACGTGGCGGCTCGTGAACTACAGCCACAACCTCGCCTCCCGGCAGGCCTACTACACCCGCTGCGGCGTCTCCTCCGATGACCGCGACGAGCTGTATTTCCTCTCGTCCAGCTTCAGCGTGAGCCGGGACGGGGGCGCGACGTACGAGATGTTCAACTTCCTCGGCGGCGGCCCTCCGGGCGGTGACCCGGCCGCCCCGGGGTGGGACCTGCACGACATCTGGGTCGATCCCACGAACGCGGACCGCGTCTTCATCGGCGGCGACAGCGGGGTGGGGATTACCGAGAACCGCATGAAGTCCTGGTCCCGCATGCAGCTGCCGATCGCGCAGATGTACCACGTCACCGTGGACAACGAGATCCCGTACAACGTGATGGGGAACCGGCAGGACGGGCCCTCCTACCACGGGCCATCGAACACGCGCTACACCGGCTTCTGGGCGCGCGGCCTGATCCCCCGCGGCGACTGGAGAACCGTCGGCGGCGGCGAGAGCGGCTTCGCGACGCCCGATCCCACGGATCCCAACATCGTGTGGTCGAGCGCCTCCGGGGCCGGCGCGGTCGGCGGCATCGTCGTGCGCCACGACCGGGAGCGCGGCCAGTTCCGCGACGTCGAAGTATGGCCGGAGTCCACGATGGGGTATCCCGCGGAGGAGATCCGCTACCGCTTCCAGTGGACCTTCCCGCTGCTCATCTCGCCGCACGACAGCGAGACGATCTACGTCACGAGCCAGCACGTGCACCGCACCCGCAACCGGGGCCAGAGCTGGGAGGTCATCAGCCCCGACCTGTCGACGAACGACCGCTCGAAGATGACGATCTCCGGCGGGCTCACACCCGACAACATCGGGGTCGAGTTCTGCTGCGTGATCTACGCCTTCGACGAGTCGCCCATCCAGCAGGGCGTGTTCTGGGCCGGCACGAACGACGGCCTCGTGCAGGTGAGCCGCGACGACGGCGCGACGTGGACGAACGTCACGGAGAACATCCCGAACCTGCCTCCCGACGGCATCGTGCGGAGCATCGACGCCTCCCGCTTCGACGTGGCCAAGGCCTACATCACGATCGAGCACCATCAGGTCGGCGACTTCGACGCGCGCGCCTACAAGACGGACGACTTCGGGGAGACGTGGACGCAGATCACGAACGGGGTCGACAACTACCCGGTCGACTACACGCGCTACCTGCTCGAGGACGCGGTCCGGCCGGGGCTCCTCTATCTCGGAACCGAGACGAACGTCTACATCAGCTACGATGACGGGGAAAGCTGGCAGCTGTTCATGCCGAACCTCCCGCCGACGCCGTACTACGGCCTCATCATCCAGGAGCACTTCAACGACTTCGTGGCCGGGACGTACGGGCGCGGCTACTGGATCCTCGACGACCTGAGCGCGGTGCAGCAGCTCACGCCGGAGATCGCGGCCTCCGACGCGCACCTGTTCGCGCCGCGCGACGCCTACCGCTTCAACGACATCTCCGAACCCCAGGTGATGTACGAGGACTGGTCGGTGGGCGAGAACCCGCCCAACGGGGCGTCGATCAACTACTGGCTCGGCGACGGCGAGGGGCGCGAGGTGAAGGTCCGGGTCGAGAATGGGGACGGCGAGACGCTGGCCACGCTCGACGGATCGAGCCACGACGGCTTCAACCGTGTGTGGTGGAACTTCCGGGGGCCGGACGCGAATCCGATCCTCTACCGCACGAAGCCGCAGTTCGCGGACTGGATGCCCATGCCCGAGGTCTCGCGGCAGGTCGGCGGCGGCTTCTTCGGCGGCGGCGGCGGGCCGCGCCAGCCCCCCGGTACGTATACGGTCACGCTCGTCGTGGATGGCGAAGACGCGGGGTCCGAGCAGCTGACCGTCCTCCGGGACCCGAACGCCGAAGGGTCGATGGCCGACATCCTCGCGCAGAAGGCGCTGCTCGACGACATCGTCGAGGACCGGAACCGGCTCGCGGACGCCGTCAACCAGATCGAACTCCTGCGGCGCCAGATTTACGACCTGCGCCCCGTGCTCGAGGAGGCGGGGGACGCGGAGGACGTGCTGGAGGCGGGCGAGGCGCTCGACGAGTTGCTCATCGAGGTGGAGGGCGAACTCGTGCAACTGAAGAACACCGGGCCCGACGGCGTGCGCTGGCCCTCGATGATCGGCGGCCGCCTGTCCTACCTGCAGCGCACGGTGGGCACGGCGGACTTCCCGCCCACGGACCAGCACGCCGAGGTGGCGCAGCTCCTGAGCGACCAGATCGACGAGGTGGAGGTCCGGCTGCAGGCCGTCCTCGCCGACGAACTCGCCGAGTTCAACCGGATGCTCCAGGCGCGAGTGGGGCGTGTCATCACCACGGAGTAGGCGTACCACGCCGGCGGCGGTGCTGGCGGCGGTGCTGGCGGCGGTGGTGTTCTCCGCCGCGGCTCCGACCGCCGGGCCGCTGGGGGCGCAACAGCTCGCGCCCCGGCACTACGACGGCCTGAGGGCGCGCCACATCGGACCCGTCGGCTTCCGCGTCGCCTCGGTGGCGGGCGTCTCCGGCGACCCGTCCACCTATTTCGCCGGCGCGGCAACTGGGGGCATCTGGAAGACGGATGACGCCGGTCTGCACTGGCGGCCCGTGTTCGACGACCAGCCGGTGCACTCGATAGGCGCCCTCGCCGTCGCTCCGAGCGACCACGCGGTCGTGTGGGCCGGGACGGGCGAGACGTCGATCCGCTCGAACGTCTCGATCGGAAACGGCGTGTGGAAGTCGACCGATGGCGGGGAGAGCTGGACCCACATGGGGCTGGAGGGCACCGGCCGCGTGGGCCGCATCCTCATCCACCCCCGCGACGCGGACGTCGTCTACGTCGCCGCCCTCGGCCACGCCTACGCGGAGTCCGACGAGCGGGGCGTGTACCGGACCACCGATGGCGGCTCCTCGTGGGAGAAGATCCTCTTCGTCGACCGCGGGACGGGCGCCTACGACATGGTCATCGATCCCGCGAACCCGCGGAAGATCTTCGCGACCATGTGGGACCTCGATCTCAAGACGTGGAAGCGCGACAGCGGGGGGCCGGGGAGCGGGCTCCACCTGACGATGGACGGCGGCGACACGTGGACCGAACTCGAGGGGAACGGGCTTCCGACGGGCACGCTCGGCAAGATTGCCGTCTGCATGTCCGCCTCGGATTCCGACCGCGTCTACGCTCTCATCGAGACGAGCGATGGCGTACCGATGGAGGGCTACGAGACCGACACGGGCGAGCTGTGGCGCAGCGATGACGGCGGCCGGACGTGGCGGCTGGTGAACCACAGTCACGACCTCGCGACCCGGCAGGCGTACTACACCCGCTGCGGCGTCGCAGCCGACGATCCGGACGAAGTCTACTTCCTCTCCTCAAGCTTCGCCGTGAGCCGCGACGGCGGCGAGAACTACACCCTGTATCACTTCCTGCGCGGCCCGTACGGCCGCCAGCCGTCCTCTCCCGGCTACGACCATCACGACATCTGGATCGATCCCGAGGACCCGAACCGGTCCATCATCGGCGGCGACATGGGCGTGCACATCACCGAAAACCGAATGGCGTCCTGGTTCCGCGTCCAGCTGCCGGTCGCGCAGTCCTACCATGTGACCGTGGACAACGCGATCCCCTACAACGTGATGGGGAACCTGCAGGACGGACCCTCCGTCCACGGGCCGTCGAACACGCGCTACGAGGGATTCTGGACGACCGGGATCATCCCGCGTGGCGACTGGATCAGCGTGGGCGGGGGCGAGAGCGGCTTTGCCACTCCCGACCCGACCAATCCCGACGTGATCTGGTCCACCGCGTCCGGGTCCGGCGCGCGCGGCGGGATCGTCACCCGGCACGAGTTGTCGCGCGGCCAGTCCCGCCACGTGGAGGTCTGGCCCGAATCCACCGGTGGCTACCCTGCCGAGGCGCTGCGCTACCGCTTCCAGTGGACCTTCCCCCTCCTCATCTCGCCGCACGACAGCGAGACGATCTACGTCACGAGCCAGCACGTGCACCGCACGCGCAACCGGGGGCAGAGCTGGGAGGTCATCAGCCCGGACCTGTCGACGAACGACCGTTCGAAGATGACGATCTCGGGCGGCCTCACGCCCGACAACATCGGCGTCGAGTATTGCTGCGTGATCTACGCATTCGACGAGTCGCCCCTCCGGCAGGGGGTGTTCTGGGCAGGCACGAACGATGGACTCGTCCACGTGAGCCGCGACGACGGCGCGACGTGGACGAACGTCACCGCGAACATTCCGGATCTGCCGCCGGATGGCGTCGTGCGGAGCATAGACGCCTCCCGCTACGACGTGGCCAAGGCCTACATCACGATCGAACACCACCAGGTGGGCGACTTCGAGGCGCGCGCCTACCGGACCGATGACTTCGGGGAGACATGGACCCGGATCACGAGCGGAATCGACAACCATCCGGTCGACTACACGCGCTATCTGCTCGAGGACCCGGTGCGGCCGGGGCTCCTCTACCTGGGTACGGAGTCGAGTCTCTATCTCAGCTTCGACGACGGGGAGAGCTGGCAGCGCTTCATGCCGAACCTGCCCCCGACGCCCTACTACGGGCTCGTCGTCCAGGAGCACTTCAACGACCTCGTGGCCGGGACCTACGGGCGCGGCTACTGGATCCTCGACGACCTGAGTCCCATCCAGCAGCTCACGCCGGAGATCGCGGCCTCGGACGCGCACCTGTTCCAGCCCCGGGACGCCTACCGCTTCAACCCAACCGCCGAGCCCATGATCATGTTCGCCGATCCGTCCGCGGGCGAGAACCCGCCCAACGGGGCGTCGATCAACTACTGGCTCGCCGGCGGGGACGGGCGCGAGGTCCGGATTCGGATCGAGAACGCCGCCGCCGAGACGCGGGCCACGCTCAACGGCTCGAACAGCGAAGGCTTCAACCGGGTGTGGTGGGACTTCCGGGGGCCGGGTCCGGATCCGATCCTCTTCAGGACGAAGCCGCTCCACGCGGAGTGGTTCCCCCTGCCGGAGGTCGCCCGCGCGAGCGGCGGACCGGGGAGTGCCGGGCCGCGGGACCCCCCCGGCACCTACACCGTCGTGCTGGTCGTGGACGGAGAAGCAGTCGGACGGCAGCCGCTGACCGTGCTCCGGGATCCCGACTCGGCCGGCAGCTTGGAGGACATCCTGGCGCAGAGGGAGTTGCTGGACGAGATCATCGCCGACCGCAACCGGGTGGCCGGTCTCGTCAACCGGATGGAACTGCTGCGGCGACAGATCCATGACCTGCGCCCCGTGCTTGAGGAGGCGGGAGACGCCGAGGATGTGCTTGCGGCGGGAGAGGCGCTCGACGAGGCGCTCATCGAGGTGGAGGGCGAACTTGTCCAGTTGAAGAACACCGGGCCGGACGGGGCGCGGTGGCCGTCGATGATCGCCGGGCGTCTGTCCTATCTTCAGGGCACGGTGGGGACTGCCGACTTCCCCCCCACGGACCAGCAGGCGGAGGTGGCGCGGATCCTGAGCGACCAGATCGATGAGGTGCAGGTGCGGTTCGAGGCCCTCCTCACCGGCGACGTGGCCGCGTTCAACCGGCTCCTCCAGCGGACGGTGGGGCGTGTCATCACCACGGAGTAGGGCCTTTCGCGGCGCTCCGCTGGTTGCCGCCACCCTTGCCTGGGGCGCCATGGCCTGTGCGCCGGACCCCGATGTGGCGCCCGAGTCGCGCGCTGCGACGGCGACGTTTTGCGCGGACGTGCCGCGGTGGCAGTACAGCGACCTGGATCGCGTGGAGGTCGGGAACGACTGGTTCCAGGCCTATCGCGTCGCCCCGCGGGTGTACGCGATCCATGAGCCGTTCCAGTTCCAGGAGGTCATCTCCTACCTGATCCTCGGCGACGATGGCGCGCTCCTGTTCGACACGGGGATGGGGATCGGTTCCATCCGGGCCGTGGTCGCCGAACTCACCGACCTCCCGGTCACCGTGCTCAACTCACACACCCACATGGACCACGTCGGGGGCAACGCGGAGTTTGAGCGCGTCCTCGCCATGGACACGCAGTTCACCCGCGTGCGGGCCCTCGGCCGCCCGAACGCCGAGGTTCGCGGCGAGGTGCACGAGAGCGCGCTCTGCCGACCCCTCCCCGCGGGGGTCACCGAGGACAGCTACCACACGCCCGCCTTCGAAATCGACGCCTTCGTCGGCGACGGCGACACGATCGATCTCGGGGCGCGGACGCTCGAAATCGTCGCCGTGCCCGGCCACACGCCCGACGCGATCGCGCTGCTCGACCGCGGGGCCGGCTTCCTGTGGACGGGGGATTCATTCTACGAGGGCCCGATCTGGCTTTTCGCGCCCGAGACGGATCTGGAGGCGTATCGGACGTCGATGACCCGGCTGGCCGACCTCGCCCCCGAGTTGACGACCCTGTTCACGGCGCACAACACGCCGGTCGCGCAGCCGTCCCGGCTCCTCGAACTTGCCGACGCTCTGGACGCCATGTTCGAGGGCATCGCCGTCGGCAACCCGATCCCGGGCGGAGTCGAGTTCGTGTTCGAGGGCTTCTCCATCCTGCTGCGCCGGGACCAGCTTTGACGGACCCCGTCCGCACGTTCCTCGAGCAGCAGGGGTTTCTGGTCCTCGACGGCGGCCTGGCTACGGAACTCGAGTCATCGGGCTGCGATCTGAGCGACGAACTCTGGTCGGCGCAGGCGCTCCTCGATGCCCCCGACGCGGTCCGCACCGCGCACCGCCGCTATCTGGAGGCGGGGGCCGACTGCATTGCCACGGCGACGTACCAGGCGACCTTCGAGGGCTTCCGGGCGCGGGGACTCGAAGAGGCGGACACCACGCGCCTGCTCGAGCATGCTGTCGAGATCGCCGTTTCGGCGCGCGACGACTTCATGTCCGATCTCTCGATATCGGCCGGCCGGCTCCGCCCACTCGTGGCCGCAAGCATCGGCCCGTACGGCGCCTTCCTTGCCGACGGATCCGAGTACCGGGGCGACTACGGGCTCTCCGCAGCCGACCTCTACGACTTCCACGCGCCCCGCTGGCAAGTGCTGGCCGAGACCGCGGCCGACCTCCTCGCCTGCGAGACTACCCCCTCCGTGGAGGAGGCCCGCGCCTACTGCCGGCTGGCCGCCGTCTCCCACCGCCCGACCTGGATCAGCTTCCAGTGCCGCGACCGTGCCCACCTCGCCGATGGCACGCCGCTCGAGACCGCGGTCGCCCTGTGCGACGCGGAGCCTCACGTCGTCGCGGTGGGCGTCAATTGCACGGATCCGGGCCTCACCGTGTCTCTCATCGGGGCGGCGCGCCGCGCGACCGGGAAGCCGATCCTCGTCTACCCCAACTCGGGGGAAGTCTGGGACGCCGAGGCGAAGCGCTGGACCGGCGCGGCGAACCCCGTGGACTGGGCGCGGAGCGCGGCCGAGTGGCTGGCGGCGGGAGCCGACGGCATCGGCGGCTGCTGCCGCGTCGGCCCGTCCGCGATCGCCGCCATCCGCGCGAGAACCGCATCTTCGCGGCGGACCGTCACTTCGGAGGGGTAGAGACCGCATGCGCACGATTCGTGGCATCGCCGCCATTGCCGTGCTCGCGGCCCCCGGCGTCCTGCACGCCCAGCAGGCGCCCCGGGCACGTGCGTCCGAGATCGAGGCGCCTCCCGTCATCGACGGCCGGCTCGACGACGACGCCTGGTCCAGCCTCCAGCCGCTCGATGGCTTCACCCAGCGCGAGCCCACCGAGGGCCAGCCGGTGTCGCAGTCGACGGAGGTCCGGGTCGGCTACGACGACGCGGCCCTGTTCATCGGCGCATGGCTCCTGGATGAAGACCCTTCCGGCATCGTCACGGGCCAGACGCTGCGAGACGCCTCCCTAAACGACTCCGACGCCTTCGTCGTCGTGCTCGACACCTACCTGGACCGGCAGAACGCCTTCGTCTTCGGCACCACGCCGGCGGGGATCGAGTACGATGGCCAGGTCACCGGCGAGGGGGTGGGCGGCGGCCGGGGGGGCGGCCGCCAGCAGCGCGGTTCGGCCGGCGGCTTCAACCTGAACTGGGACGCCTCGTGGGAGGTCGCCACGAGCCGGGACGAGCGCGGCTGGTACGCCGAGATGAGAATCCCCTTCTCGACGCTCCGCTACGGGGCCGGGGGAGCCCAGGACTGGGGCCTCAATCTCGAGCGCCGGATCCGCCGCAACAGCGAACAGTCGATGTGGGCGCCCCTGCCGAGGCAGTTCGATGTGTACCGGATCTCGCTCGGCGGAACCCTCACCCTCGAGGCCCCCGCGAGGCGAACGATCACGGTGAGCCCGTACGCGCTCGCGGACGGCTTCAAGGACTACGGCGTCCCGTCACCGGAGGTGGCTTTCAGCCGGCAGATCGGGGGCGATGCCAAGATCGGCCTCAATCAGAGCCTCACGCTCGATCTCACCGTGAACACCGATTTCGCGCAGGCCGAGGTGGATGACCAGCAGGTGAACCTCACGCGCTTCAGCCTCTTCTTCCCCGAGAAGCGCGCCTTCTTCCTCGAGAACGCGGGAACCTTCGCCGTCGGCGCGAGCCGTTCGGCCGAACTCTTCTTCAGCCGCCGCATCGGGCTCCAGAGCGGACGGGAGGTGCCGATCCAGGCCGGCGGACGGATGACGGGCAAGATCGGCGACTTCCAGGTCGGCATGCTCAATATCCAGACCGACGAGGCCTTCCACTTCGACGACGAGGCCGGCGTGAGCGAGCAGATTGCGCCGGCCAACAACTTCGGCGTGCTGCGAGCGTACCGGGAGTTCGGCAACAGATCACAGCTCGGAGGCATCTTCGTATCGCGGCTCAACACGGCCGATGCGGATGACCGCAACCTCACGTACGGCATCGACGGCCGGCTCGGCATCGGGGAGGCGCTGACCTTCGACGGCTGGGCGAGCCTCACCACGACGCCGGTCTCCGCCGGGGAGGATGCGCCGGGGTCGGGCTTCAACGGCGGCGAGTACGGCTTCGCCGGCGGCATGCGGTACGTGACGCGCGACTGGCAGGTCACGACCGGATACCGTCAGATCGGCGACGCCTTCAACCCCGAGGTCGGCTTCGTCAACCGGCGCGGCTACCGCCAGGTCAACTGGCGCTTTCTCCGCCACCTGCGCACGGAGGGCGTACCCTGGTTCCGGGAATTCCGGCCCCACATCTCCGGGAACAGCTGGTGGACGCTGGGCGGCTTCAACGAGTCGTATCTCGTGCACATCGACAACCACTTCGCCTTCGAGAACGGCGCGTTCTTCCAGCTCCCCGGCTTCAACTTCACCGGCGAGGGCCTCGAGGAACCGTTCGCGATCCGCGAGGACATCGTCATCCCGGCCGGCACGTACAACAACATCGACTGGGAGTTCAGGGCGAACACCAACCGCGGCGCCCCGCTCTCGCTCTCGGGCGGATGGGAGCTCGGGGGCTTCTACAGCGGGACCCGCTTCGGCCCCAACGCGACGCTCGCCTACCGCTACGGCGACAAACTGAGCGCGAGTTTGATCGCGAACTACTTCGACGTCCGTCTCGACGAGGGCAGCTTCAAGACGGCGGTCGTACGGTTCAACGCGTCGTACTCGTTCACGCCCCGCGTGTACCTGCAGGCCAACGTCCAGTACAACGACGATACGAAGGATGTCGGATCCAACGTCCGGTTCGCGTGGCTCGATACGGCCGGCACCGGGTTGTATATCGTGTGGAACGACACGAATCACACCGGCTCGCTCGAACGCACGGGCATCATGGCGGGGCCGAAGCAGCGTCAACTCGTCGTCAAGTACAGCCGGCTGTTCAACCTGGCCGGGTAGCCCGGCAAACGGGCCCGGCACAAGAGAGGCGGATCTTCATGTGGCACGAGGACATCCTGGGCACGATCGGCGGCACGCCGCTGGTGCGCGTGAACCGCCTCGCCGCCCACCTCCCCGGTACCGTCCTCGCCAAGCTCGAGTACTTCAACCCCGGTGGCTCCGTGAAGGACCGCATCGGGATCTCGATGCTCGAGGAAGCCGAAGAGCGGGGCGAGATCCGGCCCGGCGGCACGATCGTCGAGGGCACGAGCGGGAACACCGGCGTCGGACTCGCGCTCGCCGCCATCGCCCGCGGCTACCGCTGCGTCTTCGCGACCACGGACAAGCAGAGCCCGGAGAAGATCGCGATCCTGCGGGCGCTGGGGGCCGAGGTCATCGTCTGCCCCACGGCGGTCGACCCGGAAGACCCCCGCTCCTACTACCAGGTGTCACGCCGGCTGGCGAAGGAGATCCCCAACTCCTTCTACATGAACCAGTACGACAACCCCGCCAACGCGCGCGCCCACGTGCGGACGACGGGTCCGGAATTGTGGGAGGGGACGGAGGGCCGGATCACGCACCTCTTCGTGGGCTCCGGCACCGGCGGCACGATCTCGGGCTCCGCCGCCTACCTCAAGGAGCGGAACCCCGACGTGCGGATCATCGGCGTGGACCCATTCGGCTCCGTCTACTGGAAGTACTTCCACACCGGGGAGTTCGACGAGGACGAGATCTACCCCTACGTGACCGAGGGGGTGGGCGAGGACATCCTCGCCGGCAACATGAACTTCGACATCGTCGACGACTACGTGCGCGTCACGGACAAGGCGTCGATGGTCATGACCCGGCGGCTCGCGCGCGAGGAGGGGATGTTCCTCGGCGGCTCGTGCGGGATGGCGATGGCCGGCGCCCTCCAGTGGATGGAGGCGAACCGCGACGCGGTCGATGACGATTCGGTGCTCGTCGTGGTCATGCCCGACGGCGGCTATCGTGCGCTCGGGAAGGTATACAACGACGTCTGGATGCAGGAGCACGGCTTCCTCGACGAGGCCGAGACGCTCACCGCGGGGGCGCTCGCCAGGCGCCGTTCGACCGGGAAGGCGCTCGTCTCCGCCCCGGCCGACATGTCGCTCGACGACGCGATTACGGCGATGCGGGAACACGGCATCTCGCAGGTGCCGGTGATGGAGGGGGAGGAGGTCGTCGGCAGCCTCACCGAGCGCGACATCCTGCGCTCCCTCATGGGCGACCCGGACGCGCGTGCGCGGCTCGTGCGGGATCTCATGGGTCCGCCCTTTCCGGTGGTCCGCGCCTCCAGCCCCGTCCACGCCTTCGCGCGCCAGCTTCGCGGAGAGCAGCCTGCCGTGCTCGTGCGCGGAGAAGACGGCACGCTCGGCATCCTCACCCGCTCCGATCTGATCGCCGCCCTCGGCGCGTAGATCCTTCCGCGAGCCCTCAGACGTTCCCGCAGGAACGTGTCTGCTTGCAAAACGCTGCTACTGATGTCACGATGCTGTCATGAGCGTTCAGATCACCATCCGAGGCGTCTCCGAGGAAGTGCGCGACCGGTTGAAGGTCCGCGCGGCCTCCCGCGGCCAGTCCGTGCAACAGTATCTGCGTGGCGAACTCAAGCGGCTGGTGACGAAGCCCACCGTTCACGAGTGGATGGAGAACGTTCGCACCCGCAAGCGGTTGGCGGACAACCGCGTGAGTACCGAGAGCATCCTGCAGGCGCGAGACGCCGACCGGAGGTGACGGTCGTCGTCGACGCATCCGTCCTCGTGGCGGCGGTAGCCCACCTCGGGACGGAGGGCGCCTGGTCCGAAGCCGTCATCGCGGAAGCAGCTCGTGAGGGCCGAGCGTTGGCCGGTCCGCAGATCGTGACCGCCGAGGCCAGTAACGTTCTTCGTCGGTTGGAGCTCTCCGAGCGGCTGGAGAGCGCGGAGGCGAACCTTGCCCGGCACGACCTGCTCAGGCTCGAGATCGAGCTGTTCCCCTTCGAACCGCTCGCCGATCGCTCCTGGGAACTGCGCCACAACGTTTCCATCTACGACGGTTGGTACATCGCACTCGCCGAGACGCTTTCCTGCCCGATGCTGACGCTCGACCGGCGCCTTGCACGGGCCGTCGGCCCCACCTGCCGGATCCTCACCCCAACCGGGGCGGTCGGCGTCTAACTCTCGCCCGGGAGGGAGTAGAGGTGGGCCGTGACGAGCGCGGCGACGAGCAGGAGAAGGGCCACGAGCCAGAGCTGCCCCACCGCGAACACGGCCGAGATGAGGATCGTACTCCACAGGAAGATCGTCGCGCCGCGCCGTACGCGGGTGGAGATCACGCCGCGCTCCCGGTAGGCCGCGAGGTAGCGACCGAAGAGGCGGTTCTCGTACAGCCAGCGCTCGGCGCGCGGAGAACTGCGGGCGAAGCACCACGCGGCGAGGAGCAGGAAGCACGTCGTGGGCCACAGCGGCAGCACGATCCCGATGATCCCCGCGCTCACGCAGAGCGCTCCGATCCCCAGGTAGACGCCACGGCGCACCGGACCCGGCAGCGCCCGCGCGGCGCGCTCGGCAGCCCGGTGATCGATCGGGCACTGGGCTGCCGGCGAAGGGGGCGCGGTCTGGCCCCGGCGTATGTTCGGATTCGGCTTCATGTCGGCGAGGTTCGTCAGGGCTTGAAGTTCTCGGGATTCTGCCTCGTAGGACGACGGACCATGCGCCCGGGAGGACTCGAACCCCCAGCCTTCTGATCCGAAGTCAGACGCTCTATCCAATTGAGCTACGGGCGCGGGCGACGCGAGCCGAAAACGGTAGAACGGGCCCGCGTCCGATGCAACCGAGCGCCGTCTCCCGTCTCGGCGACCCGTCTCGCTCTGCAATGCTGTGTCCGGGTCGCACCCTGCGTCCGGTCCGGGCTACATTCGGGGACGCCTTCCCCCGGAACCGGAGTTGAACGATGCGACGACTGCGAACCCTCTTCCTCCTTGGCGCGCTGGCCGCCGGCCCGCTGGCGCTCGCGACGCCCGCCCCCTCGCTCGCCCAGGGCCGCCCGAACGTGGCCATGGCGGAGAGCTGGCCCGAAGCCGACTCCGATGACGTGGAGTCGGTCGACAGCATCCTGACCGCGCTCTACGACGTGATCTCGGGCCCGGCCGGGCAGGCGCGCGACTGGGATCGTTTCCGCTCCCTGTTCATCCCCGAGGCCCGGCTCATCCCCACGGGACGGTCCGCGGAGGGCGAGCACGGCTACAGAGTATGGAGTCCGGGAGAATACGCCGAACAGGCGGGCGCCTCCCTCGAACAGACCGGCTTTTTCGAGCGTGAAATCGCCCGCAGCGAGGAGCGCTTCGGTCCGGTGGTGCACGCGTTCTCCACCTACGACTCGAAGCGCAACGCGGACGACCCCGAACCGTTCGCCCGCGGCATCAACTCGATTCAGCTCATGCACGACGGCGACCGCTGGTACGTCGTCACGATCTACTGGGCCGCGGAAAGGCCGGATCTGCCGATCCCGGGACAGTATCTGCCCTCCAGGAACGGAGGAGGTACCCCGTGAAGTTCTCCCCGAATATCCGCCACGCCGCCTCGTGGCCCGCCGCCTCGTGGATCGCCACGGTCGCCGTGGCGCTGGCGGCCGCACCGGCGCTCCAGGCGCCGCTCCACGCGCAGGGTCTCGCCGGCTTCGAGCCGGTCCCCGCGCGGGACAACGCCTTCGCGCTCACGCTCGAATCGATCATGCGAGGCTCCGAGCACGTCGGACAGGCGCCCGTCGGCGTGAGCTGGTCCGACGACGGTGAGTGGATCTACTTCCGCTGGCTCCCGGGCGGTGAGGCGTGGCACGAGCAGCGCGCCCTGTACCGCGTCCGCTCGACCGGCGGCACGCCCGAGCGGATCGACGACGAGGAAGAACTCCGGCTGGGCCCCATTCTCGCGTCGGGCGATGTGTCTCCCGATGGCCGCTGGCGCGTCACGTCCTCCGACGGAGACCTCTATCTCATCGACCGCGCCGCCGCCTCGACCCGCAGGCTGACGCACACGGAGGACTTCGAGGCCGGTCCCGTCTTCTCCGGTGACGGCGCTTCCATCTTCTTCCGCCGCGACAACAACCTCTTCGCCTTCGACATCGACGACGGCGAGATCCGTCAGCTCACCGCCGTGGGCGGGCCG
This sequence comes from Candidatus Palauibacter sp., assembly GCF_965213655.1. GTDB lineage: Bacteria > Gemmatimonadota > Gemmatimonadetes > Palauibacterales > Palauibacteraceae > Palauibacter. The sequence continues at coordinate 143,498 of NZ_CBDBZT010000001.1, forward strand.
GAAGAGCCCGAAGACCCCGAGGCGGAAGGGCACAGGGCCTTCCTCGAGGAGCAGCAGCGGGAACTGTTCGAGCACATCCGCGTCCAGGGGATCCGGGAAGAGCGCGCGGAGGAGCGGCGGGAGCTGAGGGAGGCCGGCCAGCGCGAGACGCTGCATCTGGCGCAGGGCGAGCGCGCGCAGTCGTTCGTCGCCGACCCCACCGGCACGTGGATCGCGGTCACCGCGACCCGCGGCAGCTTCAACGATGGGGGTCGGCGCACCGACATCCCCCTTTGGGTCACGGAGTCCGGATACACCGAGAACACCGAGATGCGCCCCAAGGTCGGCGACCAACAGGGCGAGTCCCGGCTCGCCGTGGTCCATGCCGAGACGGGCGAGGCCACCTGGCTCGATCTCACCGGCGACGGCTCCGATCCCGACTCGGACGAAGCCCCACCCGTCGGCGATGACGGCACCGAGGGCGACGCGGAGTCCGGGGAAGACGAGTCGGATGACCGTCTCGCGGTGGCGAGCTTCGCGGGCTGGAACGACGCCGGCTCCCACGGGCTCGTGTTCGCGGTGGACTACGACTACAAGACGTGGCGCCTCTACGCCTACGAGGCGGCCTCCGGCGAACTCACGCTCCTCGATACACATTGGGACGAGGCGTGGGTGGGCGGCCCCTGCTTCGGCTTCCAGGGCGCGGGCTGCATCGGCTGGCTCCCGGCCGAGGCGAGCGGGTCGACGCCCCGTGCCTGGTACGTGAGCGAGGAGACCGGCTACTCGCACCTCTATGCGGTCGACGCAGACGGCGGAAACAAGCAGGCGCTGACCGCCGGCGACTGGGAGGTCCTCGGCGCGACGATCCCGAATGGGTGGGATGCGTTCCTCCTCCAGACGAGCGAACTCACGCCCTTCGACCAGCACCCGTGGCGCATGAATTTCGACGGCTCGAACCGCGTGCAGCTCCTCGAGGGAGAGGGCTCGTTCACCGTCACGCCGTCGCCGGACGGGGGGCGCTTCGCCGTGCTTCACTCCGGCTCGAACCGGCCCGCTGAACTCTACCTGGCGGATGTCGAACCGGGGGCCGGGATGACGCAGGTCACGACCTCCCCGACGGAGACGTGGCTCGCCTTCCCCTGGCTCCAGCCCGAGATCATTCACTTCGAGGCCCGCGACGGAACGCCGGTGCCCGCACGCATCTATCGGCCCTCCGACTTCGGGGTCGAGCCCAACGGGGCCGGCGTCATCTTCGTGCACGGCGCCGGCTACCTGCACAACGTCCACAACTGGTGGTCGAACTACTACCGCGAGTACATGTTCCACCACTTCCTCGCCGCGCAGGGCTACACGGTGCTCGACATCGACTACCGGGGCTCCGCCGGCTACGGGCGCGACTGGCGCACGGCGATCTACCGGCACATGGGGGGCTGGGACCTCTCCGATCAGGTGGACGGGGCCGCCTATCTCGTGGCCGAGGAGGGCGTCGACCCCGACCGCATGGGGATCTACGGCGGCTCGTACGGCGGCTTCATCACCCTCATGGCGCTCTTCACCGCGCCGGAGTCCTTCCAGGCCGGCGGCGCGCTCCGCTCCGTAACGGACTGGGCGCACTACAACCACTGGTACACGAGCCGCATCCTGAACCTCCCGCACGAGGACGAGGAGGCGTACCGCCAGTCCTCTCCCATCTATTTCGCCGAGGGACTCGAGGGGCACCTCCTCATCGCGCACGGGATGTACGACACCAACGTCCACTTCTCCGACGTCGTACGCCTCGCGCAGCGTCTGATAGAGCTGGGGAAGGAAAACTGGGAGATGGCGGTGTACCCGGTGGAGAACCACGGGTTCGTCGAGCCGTCGTCGTGGACCGACGAATACCGGCGGATCTACGAGTTGTTCGAGCGCGTGATCGGCGGCGGGCACGGGGCGTCGGCGAACGGGGAGGGTAGCTGAACACACCCTCCCGCGACCGATGATGCGGCCGGCGCGCGCGCTGATCGGCCTCGGCCCGGGCCCCCTCGCGCTGGCCCTCGTCGCGCCGGCCGTCTTCGCGGCGGTCGGGTGCGGCGCTCCGGAGCCCGGGCCCTGGGTCGAGGCGGACGGATATCAGTGGCGCGAGTTGAGGCCCCGGGGTTCCGGCGGTTTCCGGCCGCTCGATGCCCCCGGGCGGGGCGTGGCCTTCCTCTACGACGTCGACGAGGAGACGCGCCTCGACAACCGGGTGCTCGCCGAAGGGCAGGGCGTGGCGATCGGGGACGTAGACGGGGACGGCCTGGCGGACCTCTTCCTCGCCGGCTTCGGGGGCGCGAGCGCGCTCTACCGCAACCTCGGCGGCTGGCGCTTCGAGGAGATCACGCCGCCCGCCCTCGCGCTCGAGGACGTTCTCGCCAGAGGCGCGGCGCTCGCCGACCTCGACGGAGATGACGATCTGGATCTCGTGGTCACCGTTCACGGCGGCCGCAACCGGATCTTCCTCGGCGACGGTGCGGGCGGCTTCACGGAACTCGAGGACTCGGGTCTCGCCGGGGAGTGGGGGAGCACGACCCCCACGCTCGCCGACACGGACGGTGACGGCGATCTCGACCTCTATGTCGCGAACTACAAGACGCGGCAGGTGGACGATCTTTACCCGCCGGACGTTCTCGACATCAACCACCTGCAGCGCGGCGAGGACGGCAACCTCGTCATCCCCCCGCAACTGCGGGAACTCTACGACGAGCACTACCGGGTGGAGTTCGACGGCCGCTTCGTGCGCCGCTTCGAACTTGGAGAGCCGGACGAGTATTACACCGGACTCGGGGACGGACGGTTCGCGGCGGCGGCCCCCGGTGCGCCGCTCACGCGTTCCCGCGGGAACGTCTCGGCGCCGACGCGCGACTGGGGACTCGCGGCCCGCTTCAGCGACTGGGACGAGGATGGCGACGCGGATCTCTACGTCGCGAACGACTTCAACAGCGAGGATGGGATCTGGATCAACGTCGGCGGCGGGATGTTTGCGCCGGCTTCGAGCGAGGCCGTCCGCACGACGAGCCTCTCCTCGATGGCCGTGGACATCGGCGACCTCGACCGCGACGGGGACCTCGATCTCCTCACGACCGACATGCTCGCCCGGGACGCGGCCGGACGCCGGGTCCAGACACCGAGCTACGAGGCCGTCCCGGAGCCAGCGGGCGTCACGGACACGAGGATCCAGGTGAACCGGAACGCGGTCCAGCTCAACCGCGGCGACGGGACGTTCGCCGAGGCGGCGTGGGAACTCGGGCTCGCCGCCTCCGACTGGACGTGGGGCGCGCTCATCATGGACGCGGATCTGGACGGCTGGAACGACATCCTCGTCACGACGGGACACGCGTGGGACCAGTTGGACGGCGACGCCAACGCGCGCGTCGCGGCCATCCCCGGGCTGCCTGCGGATCAGGCCCTGCGCATGTTCCCCCCGCTCGCGCAGCCGAACGTCGCGTTCCGGGGAGGGGAGGACGGTTTCACCGACGTGAGCGAGCGCTGGCGCTGGGGAGGCGAGGCGGACATCTCGCACGGCCTCGCGGCGGGCGATCTCGACCACGACGGAGACCTCGATGTCGTCGTGACGCGCCTCGGGGCGCCCCCCCTCCTGTACCGGAACGACACGGCGGCGCCCCGCGTCCTCGTGCGCCTGAGGGGGGCGGGTCTGAACACGCGCGGGATCGGCGCCCGGATCCGCCTCGAGGGACTCGGCCGCCCCGGGGCGGCCCCGGCCCAGCTTCGCGAGATTACGGCGGGAGGCGCCTATCTCTCCTCCTCCGAACCGGTCGCCAGCTTCGCCGCGGTCACCGACGGCGAGATGACGCTCACCGTCGACTGGCCCGACGGCCGCCGTACGCGCCTGGAGGGCATCGTCGCGAACCGCGAGTACGTCATCGATGCTGCAACCGCGCACCCCCCCGGGCCGGCGGCCACGCCCGCCGGGGCGCCGGTGCCCGAGACCCCGCCGGCCCATTTCGTCGATATCTCGGACCGACTCGGGCACCGGCACGTCGAAACGCCCTTCGACGACCGGCTCCGGCAGCCGCTCCTTCCGCATTCGCTCGACCGACCCGGTCCCGGCGTGTCGTGGATCGACGTGGAGGACGATGGCGACGCGGATCTCGTCGTCGGGAGCGGCCGGGGGGGCAGCCCGGTCGTGATGCGGAACGAGGGCGACGGTTTCGCCGCCCCGCGGGCCCTGGTGCCCGCGCTGGCGTGGGACGCGACCGCCGTGCTGCCGCACCGCACGGGCGACGGCCGCGCCGCGCTGCTCATCGGCATGAGCGCGTACGAAGCAGGCTCGCCCGCGGAAGCCGCGGCCGTTCCCGCAGTCATCGCGGCGCCGCTCGGCGCGTCCGCGCCGGCGCCCCCGCTCATCGAAGCCACCAGCGCCCCGCCCGGGCAGCTCCCCGCGGCCACCGGCCCCCTCGCCCAGGCCGACATCGACGGCGACGGCGATCTCGACCTTTTCGTGGGGGGGCGCGTCGCCCCCGGCGCCTATCCGATGGCGGTCGACTCGCGCCTGCTGATCCACGACGGTGACGCCCTCCGCGTCGATGCGGAGCGCTCCCGTCCCTTCGCGCGGCTGGGGCTCGTCTCCGCTGCCCTGTTCACGGATTACGACCTCGACGGCGATCCCGACCTCGTGCTGGCGCTGGAGTGGGGCAGCGTGCGCCTCTTCCGGAACGATGCGGGCCGCTTCACCGACGCGAGCGAAGCGCTCGGGCTCACGCGCCTCCAGGGGCGCTGGAACGGCCTCGCCGCGGCGGACTTCGATGAGGACGGACGGCCCGACCTCGTGGCCACCGGCTGGGGCGTGAATCTCGATGTGCCGCCCGCCTACTCGCTCATCTACGGCGACATGAATCGCGACGGCATCGTCGACCTCGTCGAGGCCCGCATGGAATCCGGCATTTGGCGCCCCCTCCGGGGCCGGGACGCGCTCGCCCGCCCTGGCGGGCTTCCCGCGCTCGCGCGCGTGACGTACGAGCGGTTCGCGAACGCGCCCCTGACCGACCTCATCGGCGGCCTGGATCCCGAGCGACGGTTCGACGCGAACGAACTGCGCCACACCGTGTGGCTCAATCGCCCGTCCGGCTTCGAGAGCGCGCCGCTCCCCGCGGCGGCCCAGCGCGCGCCCGCGTTCGGCGTCGCCAGCGGCGACCTCGACGGCGACGGTCACGAGGATCTCGTCCTCGCGCAGAACTTCTACGCCGGCCGCCCGGGCGTGCCACGCTATGATGCCGGACGCGGACTCTGGCTGCGGGGGGATGGAAGGGGGGGCTTCGAGCCCGTTGCGGGCTCCCGCTCCGGGATCGCCGTCTACGGGGATGCCCGGGCGGTGGCGCTCGCGGACCACGACCGCGACGGACGCGTGGACGTGGCCTTCGGCGTCAACGGCGGCGAGACCCGTCTCTACCGCAACGTCGGAGCGGACCCCGGTCTCCGGACCACGCTCGAAGGACCGCCCGCGAACCCGCGCGCGATCGGCGCCCGCCTCCGGCTCGAATACGCCGACGGCACGCTCGGTCCGGCGAGGGAAGTCCGCTCAGGGGAAGGTTACCTCGCCCGCCACGAGTCGACGCAGACCCTGGGTGTGCGTGGCGCGACCGGCGACGCGGCCTCGGCGACGCTGCATATCGTGTGGCCGAGCGGCGAGGAAACATCCGTCTCGATCGCCCCCGGGACCCCGGCAGTGCGGGTCGCGTCCCGCTAGCGGACGCCGAAGCCGATCGTGATGCCGATGTCGTTCTGCAGCTTCGACGCGTCCGTCGCGGCGGAGATGTAGTAGGAAGCCATGTCCCGCAGCTCACCACGGAACCAGACCGACGACGTGAGATGGACCCGGACCCCGAGGGCGGCCGTGGCCATCGGATCCGTCGCGCTGAGCGGCGGTACTTCGGCGCCGTAGAACTTCAACCGCCGGAGCCCACCGCCCATCGTGAAATAGGGTTCGAGCGCCCCCGCGGACCCCGACGATCGCAGCCGGAAGGTCAAGTTCACCGTAGCCGCCATGTACTCCGTTTCGCCGAGCGTTCCAGGACCCTGCCCGCGTCCGCTGCCGACGGCTTCGAGCGTCGCCGGAGAATAGAGCCCCATGACGCCGATCCCGACCGCGCGCGAAGCCCAGTACGTCATCTCGCCCCCCATCATCACGTCCGGAGGCATGACGATGCCGTACGCCCCGGTATTGTCCGTGAGGTTGTTGAGCGGCTGCAGGATTCCGGCGAGCCCGAAGAACTCCGGGCCCGTGTCGCTGCCGAAGGGTGCCTCGGGAATCATCTGGGCTGTCAGCTTCGATGCTCCAGGTGAGAGCCCGCCCAGAATGAGAAAGAGAAAGAGAAGAACGCCGGAAAGGCGTCTCATTTAGTCCTCACGATCGTGATTAGCGGTTCCGCGGTCTCGCCCGTCGCGGTCCCTCCTGCCGTTTCCAGCGACAGCGAAAGCCCCGGCGCGCCGGGTACCGAGACGAGCGAGAAGTACTGAACGTTGGAAGGCCCTACGTTCAGGTTCATCACCCGGGTTTCAATCCCCAGCGTCTCGGCCCGGAGCGCGATCGCGGCCGGAAGACCCGACACGACGTCCGTATCCTGATTCAAGGATCGGAACACGTCGCCGGCGTCCCACGTTGCCGCGGCGAGCGGTAGCCCCGCCCCCGGCCCTGCCGGTGGCGCTTCCTGATCCTCGCCCGCGGGCTCCCCCGCCCCTTCGTCCAGCGTCCCCGCGGCCAGCGCGAGCGAAACGGACACATCCGCCAGAATGTTCGCCCATTCCCGCCCGGTGACGCGCTCCAGGTTCGCGATCCCCCGCGCGTAGTTCTGTCCGCCCCCGGCGACGGAGCGCACGAAGGCCCGCTCGTCCCCCCCCGCCTCATCCGCAAGCCGTCGCAGGAGGAACCAGCCGAAGCCACGCATCTGGAGCCCGCCGACGCCGTCCAGGTCGTCCGTCGCGACGGTGGGCGCCCCGGGGAGTCCGAGCATGTACAGGCCGAGGTTCTGGAAGTTGCCCCGCATGTACGCATTGAATGCGTCGAGTTGCTCGGGCGTCCCGGATACGCGTTCGAAGGTGAGGTCATCGCCTACGGGGAGCCCAAGCGAGGCGAGTCCCGTCACTTCCTCGGCCAGACTCGAAAGCGCCTCGTCCAGCCATATTTCCTCGGCTGCCCCGAAACCCGCCGGAGACTCCAGTACGCGACGTCCGGCGTTGATGATGTGCTGGACCTCGTGCGCCAGGAGCGCGGGCGTCTCCCGCAGGAGGTCCTCCGTCGAGACGGCACGCCCGAGCGTCCCGTCGGGATCCGCGCTCCGGGTGTAGACGATCTCGCCCTCGTTGCTCGCCGGGCAGGTCTCGCCGCCCGGGTCCGACAACTCACCGTTGCCCCGTCCCGAAGCGGCCAGATCCTGCGGAAGGGAGAACCCGCCGATCCCCGCCTCACCATCGCCGAGCCGGTTGACATCGGGCGTGAACAGGACGACGACGCGTCCGTTCCGGTCGAGGTCCCCGGGGGGGCCGAAGTAGGAGGTCACGGCCGGGAAGACGGTCCGGTCCAGCTCCTCGGCGAGCGCGAGCCACTCTTCCTCCGTGGGACCTCCGGGTGGTGCGGCAAGATCCTCAACAAGGACCACACCGGTGCCCACTGCCCGCACCACCGCCCGCACCGCGCGCTCGGGATCGACGCAGGTCCCCACCAGTTCCGGACCGACGGAGAAGAAGTACTCGAGCGTGTCTCCGACGGGCGGCACCGAAATCGTCGTCGAGCCGTCGGGACGAAGGGGTGAGACGCCGGTCTGCTCGAGTCGGCCAAGCGTGCGTGCGCGGATTCCGATGTCCCTGCGCGTGGCCGCAAGCGCGGCCTCCGCGATCCGGGGATCGATCGTCCCGGGGCTCACCTCCGTCGCCTGGCCATCGCCCGACATGTCGGCGGGTGTCCGCATCGTGAGCCGGAGCGGAAGCCCCCGCGAGGCGGTACGCCCCGTATTGCCGATGACGATCCGATACTCCCGGGTCGCCGCCGCCGCGTCTTCCGGCGCTCCGGGCTCTCCCGTTTCTGCGGGCGCTCCGGGCGGGAACTGAAGACACTCGACCTCGACGGGGCCGCGCAGGGTGAGGGATTCGCCGATCTCCAGGTTCACGCGCAGGGTGGCCGGCTCGATCGGAAGCAGGAGACCGTTGCTGGCCTCGGACCCCACGAGCACGCGCACGCCGACATCGCGCTCGGGCAGGCAGGTGCGGGCGAAGGCCGGCACCTCAACCGTGAGTTCCGTTCCCGTGGAGCTCACCACCGTCGCCGCCGTGCCCTCGATCCAGACCTGGTTGTTGGCAGGGACCGGGCCGAATCCGCTGCCGTGAAGGAGCGCCCGGGAACCCGCGGCGAGTCTTCCGTTACGGACCGAATCGAGTTGTACGGTCCCTCCCGCCGATGCGAGAGCCGTGGCCGTGAAGGAGAGCGTATCCGAATACACGCCACCCGTGGCGAAGACGTGGATCCGGTAGTCGCCCGCCCGCGAACCCAGCGTGAAGACGGCGCGACCCCGCCCATCCGCGTCCGTCATCACGATGTCGTGCGTGAGAGCGCCTCCGCTCCCCGGCACTTCTTCCGGGGCCGGCGGTTCCGCCGTGTCCTCCGCCGTCGCCGTATCCTCCGGCATCGCCGGGTCCACCGCCTCGGGCAGTGCCGGCACTTCCTCCGCTTCCGCCACTTCCGCCGCGATCGGCGGTTCCCCCGGGGTCGTCCAGTCGAAGGCGATGCGGACGCCGCCGGCCGGAGCACCGCTCGTGGTTTCGGCCCGGATGGAGAAGGGGAGCGGCAGCTGGCTTCCCGCTTCCGCCCGCTGGCCGTCGCCCTCGACGATGCTCAGGAGCACGGTGTCCGCGGCCTCGGCGAGAATGACAAAGCGCAGCGGCGAAACGTTCTCGGCGCTCGGGATGTCCACCCGGATCTCCGCTTCGCCCGGCGTGGGCCCGGCGCGGTAGACGGACTCCGCGACGCCGTTCTGCCCCGCGACGGCGACTCCGGGCGAAAGTTCACCCTCGCCCTGTACGATGACGAAGCGGACCGGCGCGCCTTCGACCGCGTTTCCCAGCGCATCCTCGACCCGGACCGCGATCGGCGGGTCGGTGGCGTCGCCCGTCACGATCGTGTCCACGGCGGCGGAGATGGGGATCAGGGCCGTCGGCGGAGAACCGATCTCCGTGCTCCCGGCGTCCCCGCACGCGATCGCGAGCATCCCCGCGAGCACCGCCAGCGCGCCGCGCCTCACGGCGACTCCACCTTCCAGAAGGCGATGCCCCCCGCCTGCTTCCCTACGTCCACGCTGGCCGCCCGGACGCCGGCCCGGAGGTCGATCACATCGACCGTGCCCGGCTCTCCGCCCACGCCCTCCACGCTCACGAAGGCGTAGCGCGAGTCCGGAGAGATCGCGATCCCGTGCGGCAGCGACCGCGTGTTCGGGACCCGGGCGGTTTCCATCCCGCTGGCCAGATCCCAGACGCCCGTCGCTTGCCCGCTCTTGTACGTCACGACGAGGTAGGCGCCGTCCGGGGAAACATCGAGGTTGTACGGACCTTCGCCCGTCTCGAATCGCCGCGTCACCTGCCACGCCTGCACATCGATCTCCAGCACCTCTGCATTCCGGTTACACGTGACGTACACATGGCGTCCGTCCACGGCCGGATGCGCCCACGTCGGGCTGCACCCCGGCGCCCCAACGGGCCGCGTCGGGAGCCAGTCGTACGGCCACGCCTGCTCCAGGCCCGGGGAGAGGAGAAAGCGCCGCGCGACTTCGAGCCGGTGCGCGTCGACCTCCACGAGCATCTCATCCATCATGCATACCGAGTAGTGCCGCGCCCCGTCCGCCGTGAGCCGCGAGCCGTGCGGCATCGTGCAGGTCGGAATCTGCGCGACCTCGATCATCGCGCCGACGTCGACGACGGACACCGAACCCGGCTCGTGTTCGCCGTGCAGGTTGAAGTTCGCCGCGAAGAGAAGGCCCGCCGGCGTCACCTGCATCGTGGCGGGAAAGAGTCCCAGTTCGGCGCTCCCGAGCGGGCGGTTCGTCTCCGTGGAGTAGGCGACGACCGTGCCGAAGGGATTCCCGTGGGCGAGCGTCACGTACCACCGTTCCCCGCTCGGATCGACCGCCAGACCGTGCGGCCCGTCGATCTCCGTCGGAAAGCGGCCCACAAAGACGGAATCCAGCACCGACGCACCGGTGCCATCGAACCGGACGAGATCGACACGATCCTCCGATTCAGCCGCCACGTAGACGTAGTACGACGACGGGCCACCGGGGCTTTGTTCCTGGGAGGCCGCAACCGATACCGCCGCGACCGTGGTTCCCAGCGCCCACAGGGCCATCGCCATGCGGGGTGATTTCGACTTGGGTAGCATACGTTTTACGCGCGTTCGCGACTCCTTCTCCGGAAGACTCCAAGACCGGCAAACGCTCCCGCCGGACACTCCACCTCATACCCTTAGAGTAGACAATTCCTCAAGAGGTTGCCAAGCGGTTAGGTTGTCCGCGGCGGAGGGAGAAGAGGTCGCGGACGGGTGCTCGCACGCCGTTCGAGGAAAGTCCGGGCTCCACAGGGCACGGCGCCGGGTAACGCCCGGGCGTCGCAAGGCGACGGAAAGTGCCACAGAGAGCAGACCGCCGATGGCAGCTTGCGACCCGCGAGGGTCCAGGCGCACAGGCAAGGGTGAAAGGGTGGGGTAAGAGCCCACCGCGTCTCCTGGAGACAGGGACGGCACGGCAAACCCCGCCGGGAGCAAGGCCAAGCAGGAACGAGCGGCGGCCCGTCGCGTTCGAGTTCCGGGTAGGCCGCACGAGACCTCGGGCAACCGCAGGTCCCAGATAGATGACCTCGCCGTGGGCCTTGCCCGCGGTAACAGAACCCGGCTTATCTCCCTCCGCCTCAAATCATTCAGCGGTACCGGGAGCAGCACCGAGAGCAGCAGCACGGAAAGGCGACAGTCCTTGGCTTCAGCGTCTTCACCCGCGATGGCGTTCGATATCCGCGAGCACACGCTCGACAACGGGTTGAGGGTCGTACTGCAGCCCGATGCCTCCGCACCCCTCGTCGCGCTTCACGTCATGTACCACGTGGGATCGAAGAACGAGCGCGCCGGCCGCACCGGCTTCGCGCACCTGTTCGAGCATCTCCTCTTCCAGGGGTCCGAGCATGTGGCGAAGGAACAGCACTTCAAGCTCGTCCAGGACGCCGGCGGCACACTCAACGGGACGACGTGGTTCGACCGCACCAACTACTTCGAGACTCTGCCCGCCAACGAACTCGATCTCGGGCTGTGGCTGGAGTCCGACCGCATGGGGTTCTTCAAGCCCGGAATCACGCAGGAGAAGCTCGACAACCAGCGCGAGGTCGTGAAGAACGAGCGCCGGCAGTCGTACGAGAACCGCCCCTACGGCCTCGCCTTCGAGACCCTGCTCGCCCGCGCCTATGACGAAGGGCACCCCTACCGTCATCCGACCATCGGCCACATGCCCGACATCGACGCGGCCCGGCTCGAGGATGTCCACGAGTTCTTCGACCTTCACTACGGGCCCGGCAACGCGACCCTCGTGCTCGTCGGAGACTTCGATCCGCGCGAAGCCCTGGGGCGGGTCGAAGCCTGGTTCGGGGAGATTCCGGCGCGATCCGTGGCCCCGCCCCCCGACGTGTCGGTGCCGGCGTGCGGCGGAGAGCGGCGCGCGCTCCTTCGGGACCGGGTTCAGATGCCGCGCGTGTACCTCATGTTTCACTCGCCGCCCTGGGCGGACCCCGATTTCGAGGCCGTCGTCACCCTCAACTACCTGCTCGCCGACGGGAACAGTTCCCGCTTCGAGAAGACGCTCGTGTACGAGAAGCAGATGGCGGCGGACGTGACCTCCTTCACTTGGCCGACGGAGAGCGTCGGCATGTGCTTCATCGTCGCGACCGCCCGCCCCGGGGTCCGTGCCGACGACCTCGAGAGGGAAGTGAGGGAGGTCATCGATGACCTGCTCGACGGCGGGATCGAGGACGCGGAACTGGAGGGGGCGCGCAACCGGACCCGGCGCGGGCTGCTGAACGGCCGCGCCGGTTTCGGCGACCGGGCCGACGCGATCGCGCATGCCGCCGTGTTGCGGGGCGACGCCGGCTACGTGAACGACGCCTTCACGCGCTACGGCGCCGTCACCCGCCGGGATGTGGAGCGCGTAGCCCGCACCGTGCTCGACCCGCGCGGCCTCACGGTGCTGCACGTCGTTCCCGAGGAGGGGACCCCGTGACGAATCCCCGACCCGTGACCCTCGACCGTTCCGCGCGTCCGGCCCCGGCCGACCCGCGCCCGCTCGCGCTCCCGTCCTTCGAGCGGCACGCGTTACCGAACGGACTTCGCGTCGAGCACGCCGAGCGCCGCGGCCTGCCCGAAGTGTCGCTCCACCTCGTCCTCGAGTGCGGCGCGGGCGCCGAGCCGCCGCAGCTCGGCGGGCTCGGCGAGTTGGCTGCCCGGCTCCTCACCGCCGGCACCCCCGGCCGGGACGCCATCGAGATGGCGCGCTGGCTCGACCGACTCGGCGTAGGGTACCGCGCCACGGTCGGCTACGCCGTCGGGGCCGTCTCCATGCACTTCCTGTCGGAGGTGTTCGAGGAGGCCCTCGAGTTCCTCGCCGCCACCGTCCTCGACTCCGAGTTTCCCGAGCACGAGGTCGAGCGCATCCGCCGCGAGCGCATCGACGAGATCGAACGCCAGATGGACGATCCGGCAACCGTCGCGGGCCTCGCCACGATCGCCGAACTCTATGGCGACAGCCTTTACGGCCGCCCGGCCGCCGGGACCCGGTCGACCGTGTCGGAGATCGGCGCCGAAGCGGTGCGGGAGTTCCACGAGGCCGGGTATCGTCCCGGTGGCGCCCTTCTCATCGCGTGCGGCGACCTCGACCGCGAACGTCTCATGTCCGCCGTGGAGGCGCGTTTCGGCGCCTGGAGCGGCGAGACCGTCCGGGTCCGGCCCCCCGCAGCGCCGGAACCGCGCGCGAACGATCTCATCCTGATCGACCGTCCCGGCAGCGCGCAGAGCGAGATCCGCGTGGCGACGGTGGGCGTGCCCTACAACACGGAGGACCATCACGCGATCATCGTGGCCAACGCGATCCTCGGCGGCCTCTTCAACTCCCGCATCAACCTCAACCTGCGCGAGGACAAGGGGTGGACCTACGGCGCGAGATCGAGCTTCCGGTTTCGCCGGGGCGCCGGGCCGTTCGTCGCCCGCACGGCCGTCGAGACCGAAAAGACCGGCCCCGCGTTCGAGGAGATCCTGCGCGAGATCGAGACCATGCGCACGACACCCGTCACCGCCGGCGAGATGAAGCTGGCCCGCAACGCGCTCACGCTCTCGCTCCCGCTACAGTTCGAGACCGCGGTGCAGATCTGTGGAAGGGTGAGCCGCCAGCGCGTGTTCGGCCTCCCCGACGACTATTGGGAGACGTACCGGGCCCGCATCGAGGCCGTGACGCCGGAGGAGGTGCAGGAGGTCTGCCGCACGTACCTCGACCCCGACCGTCTCACGCTGCTCGCCGTCGGCGACGCCGCGACCGCCGCGCCGACCCTGGACGGCCTCGGGCCCGTGGATGTCCGGCCCGTCTCATGACCGCACCGTGACCGACTCCGCGGACGGAGACTCCGGGCCGGGCCGGCCGACGGGCCGCGTGGACGGAGAGCGCGTCTACTCCGGCCGCAGGATCCATGTCGATGTGGACCGCGTGCGGTTTCCGGACGGGTCCATCGGTCGGCTCGAACTGATCCGCCACCCCGGCGCCGCGGCCGTCGTCGCGCTGGACCTTCCCGAGCCACCGGGCGAAGCCGCCGGTACGCCCCCGCTCGAACCCGTCGTCACGCTGGTGCGTCAATACCGGTACGCCGCCGGCGGATTCATCTGGGAGGTGCCGGCCGGGAACCTGGAGCCCGGCGAACTCCCCGAGGCGTGCGCTCTCCGGGAACTGGAAGAGGAGGCGGGGCTGCGTGCTGGACACCTGGAGCGGCTGGCCTCCGTACGCACGACGCCGGGGTTCACGGACGAGGTCATCCACCTCTTCGCGGCGTGGGAGCTGGAGGCGGGGGAGACGAGTCACGAGGCGAGCGAGTTCATGGATGTGCATCGGCTGCCTCTGGCCCGTACCATCGAAATGATCGATGCGGGAGAGATCAGCGACGGCAAGACGATCTGCGCGCTGACCCTCGCGGCGCGTTGGGTGGATCGCCGGGTTGATCGCCGGATGGATCGAATCGGCGCAAGCGGGGTTTAACGCGTCACACCCGCCTGCAAAGGAAGCGGAATGGACACGAAGCCGAACCTCGAAGTCACGAGGCAATACGCGGCGCCGGACGATATGGAGCCCCTCAGGCGCGGGGAGTTGAAGCGCCTCGAGGATGCCGAACTCGTCACCCATTACCTGGGGGGACAGCGCTTCGCGTTCAACGAGATAGCCGACCGCTATCAGGACCGCCTGCTGAACTTCATCTACCGCACCATCGGAGACCGGGACCGGGCCGAGGATCTCGTTCAGGAGACCTTCGTGCGCGTGTACCGGCACCTCCACAGGTTCGATCCTGCGCGGAAGTTCTCAACCTGGATCTATACGATCGCCAGCAACCTGGCGAAGAACGAATTGCGGAACCGGGCGCGCAACCCGCTCGTACTCTTCCATTCGCTGAGGAAGAGTTGGGAAGCCGACCACCGGCCGCTTGAATTCGAGGATTCGGCCTACCGGCCCGACGATCTGTACCGCAAGCGGCGCGTGCGCGAACAGGTCGAGGCCGCGGTCGCGGAACTTCCCGAACATCACCGTGTCGTATTCGTGCTGCGTGAACTGGAAGGGAAGAGCTACGAGGAGATTTCCGAGATCACGGGAGTGACGCTGGGGACCGTCAAGTCGCGCCTCAATCGGGCGCGGAACCGGTTCGCCCGCATCATCGCCCCGATGCTCGACTGAGCCCGGAGCCCGGCCCGTACGCGTACGGTCGGGCAGGCGGAAGGAACCCTGACGCGCAGCTCAGAGTAGATAGGCCCGGTAGACGCCGGACGGTTGTCTTCAATGATGGTGCAATGATGGTTTGCAAAGAGTTTATCGAGCGATTCACCGAATATCTGGACGGGGCGCTTGCCACTGGCGAGCGTCGCCGTTTCGACACGCACCTTGAGGATTGCGGGGCGTGTCGACGCTATGAACGCGTACTCACTCGCGGGCTCGCCGCCTGGCGAGCGCTCCCCCGGGGCAAGACCTCTGACGATTTCCTCCCCCGACTGCAGCATCGCCTCTACCACGTCGACGAGCCTCCAAAGCGGTCCTGGCGAGGCCAGATCGGCCGGGCCGCGGTGATCGCCGTGGCGTCGGCGGGACTCTTTACCCTCGGCGTGTCGAACGGAAGCCAGCCCCTTCTCGTCGAAGTGCAGCTCCCGCCCGTGATGGCGGACGTGCCCGCGGAAGCGGTGGCTGAGAGTCGGGGAACCCTGTTCAACGGCGACCCCTACGTGCCCGACTGGTTCCTTGCCCCGTTCGCTCCCGCGCTCGACGACGGTGGCGGGCTCTTCGGTTCGACGTACGCCGTGCCGATCGCGACGAGCGACTCCGCCTCCCTGCCGGTCGAGCGACGCGCCGGCCAACTCGACGAGTCTCGCTGACCCACCGTCGCAGCCCGCGGCCCGAGCCTCTCTCGGCGCCGTGAGCGCGCCCCTCGACCCGCGGCTCTCGCGAGCCTTGGGCCAGGATCCCCCCACCGGTGCGTGGTTCCTGCACGGAGACGCCATCCGTCTGCGGGACGAAGCCGCGCAGCAGCTCGTCGAGGCCGCCGTCGATCCGGCCACGCGCGACTTCAACTACGACCAGTTCCGGGCCGGGGACGTAACGGACGAGCAGCTCGCCGCCACCCTCGCCATGCCCCCGATGATGGCGGAACGCCGCGTCGTCTTCGTGCGCGATGTCGAACGCCTTGGGGCGAAGGCGCGCGCGGTCCTGAAGCGGGCCACGGCGGCGCTGCCACCGGACATCGCCCTCATCGTAACGGCGCGCATCCCCAAGGGGTCGCGCGCGGCCTTCTACCGCGATCTGAAGAAGAGCTGCCGCACGCTGGAATGGAGTACGCCGCGGGCGGCGGAGGTCCCCGGCTGGATCCACGATCGGGCGCGGCGGCGCTGGAAGCTCGACCTCTCGCCGGCGACGGCCCAGTGGATCGCCGGGGCCGTCGGGTCGGACCTCTCCACCCTGGACGCCGAGCTGGAGAAGCTGGCGTCGCTTCCCGCCGACCGCCGGACCGACACGCATATCCGCGACGTCGTCCCCCGGACTCATCGAATCGATCGCTGGAGCTGGCTCGACCTCGTCGCTTCGCGCGACTACGGACGCGCCTTGCGCGAGTTGGACGACGTGCTCACATCGGAACGGGGGGTCGGGCTGGTCGCCGGACTTGTGGAACACCACCTTCTGCTTGGTCTGGCCCTCGAAGCGGGACCGGCCGGCTTGCGGGCCGCCCTGTCGGAGACCGGCCGCGGCTATCTCTCCTGGAAGGCGAACGCCTACGCGAAGCAAGCGAGGGCATGGACCGTACACGAAGTCGATCACGCACTGCGGGCGCTTCATCGCGCCGACCGGCACCTCAAGTCGGGGCGGCGGGACCAGGCGGTCCTCGCCGGGATGCTCCTCGAACTGGGGCGGGCGCGCAGCGCCGGGGGATGACCCGGAGCCACCGGATCCGCAGAGGTCACCCCGGCCACGGGAACTCCCGCGCGTGGGCGCTGGCGCTGCTCGTCGGCCCGCCGCTGTGGGGACTTGCCGCCCCCTCCCCCGCGCAGGCCGCGCAGGCCGCCGCTCCCGTCGACCTGGACCGTCTGGAAGCGCGAATCGAATCCGGGAGCCTCGGAGGCGCGGCGGAGGCGATCGAGAACTGGCTCACCACGGAGGCACGGAACGCGGCGCGCGGCGAGGTCCCGCGGGCGCGATACCTCCGGGCCCGACTCCTCGCCGACGCGGACTCCGCCCGCGCGGAACTCTTCTCCATCGCCACGGACGGCGGCTCTCGCTACGCAGCCCGTGCATGGCTGCGGCTCGCGCAGCTGGATCTTGCGCTCGGCGAGCCCGACCGCGCGGCGGCCGATCTCGAGCGTCTGCGGGCCGACCATCCCCGCGTCCCCGAGGTGGTCGAGTCGTGGTACTGGACGGCGCGGACTTTCGAGGACCGGGGTCTCCTCGATCGGGCGTGCGAGGCGTGGGAACGGGCGGTTGCGGAGGGCCGGCGCGTCGGCGACACGGAGACCGCCCTCCTTGCGGAGGCCGCGTCGCTCGCCTGTGCCCCGGGAGGCCCTCGCTTCTCGATTCAGGTGGCCGCGTTCTCGCGTCCCGCTCCGGCGGAAGAGATACAGGAGCGCTTGGAAGCGTCCGGATTCTTCTCCCGCGTGGTCGAGTACGACGGGTTCCACCGCGTCCGGCTGGGCCGTTTCGTCCGTCGCGAAGCGGCGGAGAGCCTCGCCCGCCGACTGCGCGACGCGGGCTTCGAGCCCGCCATCGTCCCCGTCATCTCGTGAGGCGGCGATGACCACGGCCCCCTCTGACCCGGGCGCGCACACGCCGCTCATCCGGCAGTATCTCGACATCAAGTCGCGCCACCCCGATTCGCTCCTCTTCTTCCGGGTCGGCGATTTCTACGAGATGTTCTTCGAGGACGCGGAGGAGGGGAGCGGCCTGCTCGGACTCACCCTCACCGCGCGCAACAACGGCGGCAAGCGGAACGTGCCCCTCGCGGGTGTCCCCGTGAAGGCGCTGAACGAGTACGTCTCCCGCCTGCTCGAGATGGGCCGCCGCGTGGCGATCTGCGAGCAACTCGAGGACCCGGCGGAAGCACAGGGGATCGTACGGCGGGATGTCGTCGAGATCATCACTCCGGGCACCGTCCTCGAGGACAAGCTGCTCGCGGCGCGGCGCAACAACTACGTGGTGGCGATCTCCGGGGAGGCCCCGTTCGGGTTCGCCATCGTCGACCTTTCGACCGGCGAGTTCGAGCTTCGCGAGGTGGCCGCCGCCGATCTGCACGACGAACTCGGGCGCCTCGAGCCGGCCGAGATCGTGATCCCGGAGGAGAGCGAGGCGCCGGCCGGACCGTGGCACCTGACCGCGCGGCCCGCCTGGCGCTTCGACGCTTCGCTCGGCGACGAACGGCTCCGGGAGTGGTTCGGGGTCAACTCCACCAGCGGTTTCGGCCTCGACCTCGCGCGCGACCCGCTCCTCCTCGCGGCCAGCGGCGCCCTCCTCGGTTACCTGGACGAGGTGCGGCCGGCCGGCCTCGACCATCTGCGGCCCCCGCGCGTCGACCGCGCCGGACGCGTGATGTACCTCGACGAGATGACCCGGCGGAACCTCGAACTCGTGGAACCGCTGCGTCCCGGGGCGGGGGCGTCGCTGCTGGAGCTTCTCGACCGCACGCGGACCCCGATGGGGGCGCGCCTGTTACGCCGGCGCCTCCTGCGGCCGCTCGTCCGCGCCGAGGAGATCGCGATCCGGCTCGACGCCGTGCAGGAACTCGTCGAGCGGTCGGAGAAGCGCGAGCATGTCCGGGGCGCGCTCCGGCCCATCCGCGACCTGGAGCGGCTCGCCGCCCGCGTCTCGACGGGCCGCGCGGCGCCCCGGGAACTCCTCGGCCTCGGCCTGTCGCTCGATGCGCTGCCCGGACTGGCCGCCGCCCTCGCGCCGCTCGAGGCCGGCCGTTTCACCGAACTCCAGGCCGGCTTCGATCCGCTCGACGACATGGCGGCCCGGATCGATGCAGCCATCGATCCCGACACTCCCCATGCCCTCAAGGACGGCGGCGTGATTCGGCCCGGCTTCTCCGCCGAACTCGATGAACTGCGCGGCCTGCGAGGCAGCGCCGTCGATTTCATCGCCGGCATGCAGGTTCGGGAGCGCGAGCGCACCGGCATCGACACGCTCAAGATCGGGTTCAACAGGGTGTTCGGGTACTATCTCGAGGTCACGCGCTCGAAGCTCGACCGCGTGCCGGAGGAGTGGACCCGCAGACAGACGCTCACCAACGCCGAGCGCTATCTCACGCCGGAACTCAAGGAGTGGGAGGCGAAGGTGCTCGGGGCCGACGACGAGATCGCAAAACTGGAGGCGCAACTCTTCCACTCGGTCAGGGATGCCGTCGCCGCCGAGGTCGGGAGGATCCAGGCCGCCGCCGCCCAGGTCGCCGAGATCGATTTCCTCGCCTGCCTCGCCGATGTCGCCGCCGCCGAGGACTACGTGCGCCCGCGCCTCAGCGACGACATCGTGTTCGATATCGAAGAGGGCCGGCACCCCGTCGTCGAGACCGCCGCCGCGCGGGATACCTTCATCCCGAACGACATGCGGCTGGACGACGAGCGGCGCACCCTCATCGTCACCGGCCCGAACATGGCGGGGAAGTCCACCGTACTGCGCCAGGCGGGGCTCATCGCGCTCATGGCGCACATCGGTTCCTTCGTCCCCGCTCGCCGGGCCCGCATCGGGATATGTGACCGTGTGTTCACGCGCGTCGGCGCGAGCGACAACCTCGCGGCGGGGCAGAGCACCTTCATGGTGGAGATGACGGAGACCGCGACCATCCTGCACGGCGCCACGGAGCGCTCGCTCGTCCTGCTCGACGAGATCGGGCGGGGCACGTCGACGTACGACGGCCTCTCGATCGCCTGGGCGGTGACCGAGCGGCTGCACGAACTCGGCGCGCGCACCGTGTTCGCGACGCACTACCACGAACTCGTCGGCCTCGCCGAGTCGCTGCCGCGCGCCGCCGCCTTCAACGTCGCGGTGCGGGAGACCGGCCAGGACATCGTCTTCCTCTACCGGCTGCAGCCCGGCGGTTCGGACCGCTCCTACGGCGTGCACGTCGCCCGGCTGGCCGGGCTGCCCCCCGATGTCGTGGGTCGGGCCGCGCGCATCCTCCGCGTGCTCGAGAGCGGCCCGTGGGGCGCCGGCGGCCGCGGAGCCGTGCTCGCCGAGGCGGGGCTGGGGCAGCTCTCCCTCTTCCAGGCCCCGGTTCTCCGCGCGGAGGACGACCCTCCGCCGTACGGCGCCCCCGGCGAGGCCGAAGCCGCGGACATCGCAGCCGCCCGGGAGGTGCTCGCGAAGCTGGCCGGCCTCGACCTCGATGGGATGACGCCGCTCGAAGCGCTGAACACGCTCGCCGAATGGAAGGCGTTCGGCGATGCATAGCGCACGGGCTGTCAGGTCCGGTGTCCTTGCGGTACTCGCCGCCCTCGCCGGCGCCGCGTCCACCGGGTGCGCGGACGATCCGAGCCCCGAGGTCGGAGCGCTGCGCGTGGACCAACTTCGCGAAGGCGGTCTCGTGTGGCCCGTGCTCGAGCCCCGGGCGTCCCCCGCGTTCCCGTATCCGGCCGATGCCCTCGAGGAAGGCGCGGGCGGGGAGATCCTCCTCCGCATTCGGATCTCCGATGCCGGACGCGTCGACTCCGTGTCGGTCGTGACCTCATCGGGACATGCCGTCCTCGACTCCGCCGCGGTGGAAGGCGCCCGCCTCCTCCGGTACCGGCCCGCCGAGCACCGCGGCGCCCCGACCGCCATCTGGGCGCGACTCCCCATCCGCTATCCCGTGCCGGCGTCCGGTGGCTGACGCTCGCCTGCGCGTCGGCGTCCTCTTCGGGGGCGAGTCCCCGGAGCACGAAGTATCGCTCCGCTCGGCGAAGAACGTCATCAAGGCCATCGACCGAGAGCGCTTCGACATCGTGCTCATCGGCATCGACCGCCGCGGCCGCTGGCACCTCGCCGACGAGGTACGCTTTCTCCGGCACGCCTCGGACCCGCGGCGCATCGGCCTCCCGGACGCCCCCGTCAGGCTCGCCGTGACGCCCGGCCGCCGTCCCCGCATCGTACCCGTCGCCCCGCCCGCCCCCGAGGGTTCCGCCGAGTGTGAGGGTTCCGGCGAGGGATGCCCGGAGCCGGCCGAGTTGCCGGAACTGGACGTCATCTTTCCCGTCCTGCACGGTCCCCTGGGCGAGGACGGCACCGTGCAGGGACTCCTGCGCCTCGCCCACCTCCCCTTCGTCGGGCCCGGGATCCTCGGCTCGGCCGTCTGCATGGACAAGGATGTGGCCAAGCGGCTGCTGCGCGACGCCGGCATCCCCGTCGCGCCCTTCATCACCGTCCTCTCGCCGGGCGAGGCCCCCTCCTGGGACGAAGCCGTGGCCGCCCTCGACGCCCCCATCTTCGTCAAGCCGGCGAACATGGGATCGTCCGTCGGCGTCTCGAAGGCCGGCACGGACGGCGAATACCGGCGGGCGCTCGACGAGGCCTTCTCCTTCGATACCAAGGTGCTCCTCGAGCGGACGATCCGGGGCCGCGAGATCGAACTCTCCGTGCTGGGGAACGAGGCCCCCGAAGCCTCGGTTCCCGGGGAGATCGCCCCCACGCACGCCTTCTACTCCTATGACGCGAAATACCTGGATCAGGACGGCGCGGACCTGCTCATTCCCGCCGACCTCGACCCCGACACCACGGCGCGCGCCCGCGACATCGCCGTCCGCGCCTTCCGCGCGCTATGCTGCGAGGGGATGGCGCGCGTCGACCTCTTCCTCGCGACGGAGGCTTGCGGCCCGCTCCCCGCGGGTTCACTGGTGGTAAACGAGATCAACACGCTTCCGGGCTTCACCCGGATCAGCATGTACCCCAAGCTCTGGGAAGCGAGCGGCGTGTCCTATCCGGAACTCATCGACCGACTCCTGCGGCTGGCGATCGAGCGCGCGGAGCGCGACGGCCGGCTCGCTTCCGCCATCGACCTTCAAGGCGACGGCGAGGCGCGCCACGGCGAGGCAGGGTCAGGATGATGAGACGGCCCGCGTTCCAGACCGGCGGGGTCCGGTTCGGCCACGGCTTTCCCATGAGCCGCTGGGTCAAGCGCCTCATGATCGCGAACTTCGCGATCTTCCTCGTCATGGCGATCGGGATCGTCCCGCCCGCCGCCGTCGACTGGCTCGGCTTCGCCGTTCCCGGCTTCCTCACGCGTCCGTGGACCATCGTCACCTACATGTTCGTGCACGGCGGCTTCATGCACGTGTTCATGAACATGCTCGCGCTCTTTTTCTTCGGTCCGCCGCTCGAACAGAAGTGGGGCAGCCGCTTCTTCCTCCGCTTCTACCTGGTGACGGGACTCGGCGCGGCGGCCTTCTCCGTCCTGCTCTACTCGCTCACGGGGCCCACGATCATGGTCGGGGCTTCGGGCGCCATCTTCGGCATCCTCGTGGCCTTCGCCATGAACTGGCCCGACGCGAAGATCTTCCTCTACTTCGTCTTTCCCGTCCCGGCGAAATGGTTCGTCGCCGGGCTCGGCGCCTTCACCCTCCTCTCGACCGTACAGGGGTCCGCGGACGGCGTGGCCCACTGGGCGCACCTCGGCGGACTCGTGACCGGGTTCGTCTATCTCCGGTTCGGAGAGCGGATCGGCCGCCTCGCGCGCAGTGTGTTCTACAAGGAGGTCCAGCCGCCCACCCCGAGGAGGGCCCGGCGCCCCGCACCGCCGCCGGCGCCCACCCCTCGCCGCCGGCGCCGGGCGGACGGGGATTCGCTCGATGAGGTGGACCGGATCCTCGACAAGATCCGCGCGAGCGGCATGGACTCCCTCTCGGAGCGCGAGCGCGCCTTCCTGGACGAGGTGAGTCGGCAGTACCAGCAGACGCAGGGAACGGGGAAGAAGACCCGCACGCACTAGCCGGCTGCGGCTGGAGTTTTTCCCCGCCGGTTTCTACAATGTTTGCCCCGCGCGACCCCCCGGCCGGGAGCGTCGCGCACGGAACGGCCCGTGGCCGTAGCAAAGCGCCTGTCGCGGGCCGCCAGCCCCGGTGTCATCCCAGGCAGAGTACAGGGAGGTGTACATGGCGTCTGCCGCCTCGGAATATCAAACGCGGAACCTGCGCAACGTGGTCCTCTTCGGGCACGGAGGTGCCGGAAAGACGACGCTGGTGGACTCGATGTGCTACATCGCCGGCGGGACCACCCGAAAGGGCGATGTCCAGAAGGGGAACGCGCTCACCGACTTCACGCCCGAAGAGACCGGGCACAAGATCTCGATCAACCTCGCCGTTGCCCACGCCGTCCGGAACGGCGTGCGGATCAACCTCATCGACACCCCCGGATACCTCGATTTCCTGGGTGAAGTCGTGGCCGGAATCCGCGTGGCCGACGCCGGCATCTGCGTCATCGACGCGATCTCCGGCGTCGAGGTGGGGACGGAAAAGACCTGGACCGCCGCCGACGCCGCAGGCCTGCCGCGGGCCGTCTTCGTCTCGATGATGGACCGGGACAACGCGGACTTCCGCAGCACCCTCGGTCAGATCCGGGACGAACTCACCTCCGCCGCGATGCCGGTCCACGCCCCCATCGGGGCGGGCGCCGACTTCAGCGGCTTCGTCGACCTCCTCACCATGAAGGCCCACACCCTCAAGGGAGGGGACAAGGGCGCCGCCACCGTGGCGGATGCGCCCGCCGATGTTGCGTCCGAGGTGGAGGACCTCAGGGAGGAACTGATCGAGGCGATCGTGTCGGGCGATGACGACCTGCTCGAAGCCTATTTCGAGGGAGAGGAACTCGACCCCGGTCGGCTCGGCGAGGTGTTTGCGGAGGCGATCCGTACCGGCGACATCGTCCCCGTGTTCTGCGGCTCGTGCCAGACGAGCGCCGGAGTGCCGGCCCTCATGGACCGCATCGTGGAACTCTTCCCCTCGCCCGACCGGGCCGCGCCCCGGACGGCGCGTGACGGAAGCGGCGAGGTGTCGCTGGAGCCGGGCGCCGGGTCGCCCACGGCGGCGCTCATCTTCAAGACGACGTCCGAACCCCACGTCGGCGACCTGAGCTATTTCCGCGTCTTCTCCGGACGGATAACCAACGGCGTTACGCTCGCCAACCCCGACCGTTCCGCGAGCGAGCGCATCGCGCACATCGCGATTCCGCACGGGTCGCAACGCATCGACGTCGATGCGCTGAACCCCGGCGACATCGGGGTCGTCACGAAGCTCAAGGACACGCACACCGGGGACACCCTCTGCGACGACGGGAGCCAGCTCTCATTCGGCGGGATCGAGTGGCCCGTGCCCGATCTCTCCCTCGCCGTCACCGCCTGCACGCGGGCCGACGAGGACAAGATCGGAAGCGGTCTCGCGAAGCTGCACGAGGAGGATCCGACCTTCTCCTCCGGATACGATCCCGAGCGCGGACAGACGATCATCCGCGGGCTGGGGGAGATTCACCTCAACATCTCGCTCGAGAAGATGACCCGGAAGTACGGGGTCAACGTGGACACTCACCAGCCGAACATCGCCTACCGCGAGACGATCACGAGGACCGCGGAGGGCCAGGGGCGCCACAAGAAGCAGTCGGGCGGCCGCGGGCAGTTCGGCGACTGCCACATCCGGCTGAGCCCGTTGCCGCGCGGGGAAGGGTACCAGTTCGTCGATAAGATCAAGGGCGGCGTGATCCCGACCAAGTTCGTCCCGGCCGTGGGCAAGGGGATCGGGCTGGCCTCGGGCAAGGGCGTCCTCGCCGGCTATCCGCTCGTCGACTTCCAGGCCGAGTGCTACGACGGCTCGCACCACTCCGTGGACAGTTCGGACATCGCCTTCCAGATCGCGGGCTCGATCGCGTTCCAGAAGGTCGCGCGGGACGCGAACCCGGTGATCCTGGAGCCGATCATGGAGGTCGAGGTCGAGACGCCCGAGGAGTACATGGGCGAGGTGATGGGAGACCTCAACCAGCGGCGCGGCCGCGTGCTCGGCATGGATTCGAAGGGGCGGCGGCAGGTGGTGAAGGCGCACGTCCCCCAGTCCGAACTCTACAAGTACTCCGCCGCGCTGCGCTCGCTGACGCACGGAAAGGCGACGCACACGCGCAGCCTGGCTGCGTACGAGCAGGTTCCTCCGCATGTTCAGGAGAGAGTGATCGCCGAGTCGCAGCGCGACGATAACGAGTAGGAAGATGAGCAGGCGGTAGCCCGTGGCGGGCCATTCGAAGTGGTCGAAGATCAAGCGCCAGAAGGCGGTGACCGACAAGGCGAAGGGGAAACTCTTCTCCAAGCTCGGTCGCGAAATCGCCGTCGCAGCGCGCGAAGGCGGGGGAGATCCGGACTTCAATCCGCGCCTCCGGACCGCGATCGACAACGCGAAGAGCCAGCGCATGCCGGCCGACAACATCGACCGGGCGGTGCGGCGCGGGACGGGAGATCTGCCGGGCGCGACCTTCGAGGAGGTCACGCACGAGGGCTACGCACCGGGAGGCGCGGCGCTCTATCTGGAGTGCCTGACGGACAACCCCCGGCGCACGCTGGCCGAGATCCGGCACCTGCTCGACAAGCGGGGCGGGAACCTGGGCCAGAGCGGTTCCGTAGCGTGGATGTTCGAGCGCAAGGGTCAGATCCTCGTCCCCGCCGCCGAGTGCGACGAGGAAGCGGCGCTCGACGCGGCGCTCGAGGCGGGGGCCGAGAACTTCGAGTCCGACGACGGCATGTATGTGGTGACGACGGAGGCGCCCGACTTCCACGAGGTGCTCGGCGCGTTGCGCGACGCGGAAATCCCGGTCGACGAGGCGGAACTCGCGATGGTGCCCAGCAACACGGTGAAGCTGGAGGGGCGCGAAGCGGAGAAGGTCCTCGCCGTGTTGCACGCACTCGACGAGCACGACGACGTGCTGAAGGTGAATACGAACGTGGATCTGGAGGAGGCGGAGGGGGCGGACTGGGAGCCCTCCTGAAGGTGCTGGGCGTCGACCCCGGCACGCGGGCGACCGGATACGGCTTCGTCGAAGGGAGCCGCCCGGGCGGTCTCGCGTATCGCCTCATCGAGTGCGGCGTCGTGCGGCCGCGCGGGGAGGACCTCCCCACGCGCCTCGTGGACATCCACACCGCGGCGCTCGAACTCATCGACCGGCTGGAGCCCACGTGCGTCGCGATCGAGAGCGCCTTTCACGGACGGAACGCGCGGACGGCGCTCGTGCTCGGGCACGCGCGCGGCGTCCTCGTCCTGGCGGCCGCGCTGCGGGGGTTGCCGGTCCACGAGTACGCGCCCCGCCAAGTGAAGAAGCGCGTGGTGGGGACGGGCGCCGCGAGCAAGGAGCAGGTCGGGTTCATGGTCAAGCACCATCTGCGGCTCGGCGAGCCGCCGCGTCCGGCGGATGCGGCGGACGGCTGCGCGGTCGCGCTGTGTCACCTCCTCGCCGGACCGATCCGGTGATCCGGCGCATCCGGGGCGAACTCCTCGGGCGCGCGGCGAGCGCCGTCGAGGTCCTCACGGGAGACGGCATCGGCTACGAGATCAGCGTGCCGCTCGGACTCGCCGGACGCCTTCCGCCCGAGGGGTCCGCGGTCGAACTGCACACGGTGCTCATCGTGCGCGACGACGCCCACGAACTGTTCGGCTTCGAGACCGCGCGCGACCGCGAACTCTTTCAGCGGCTCCGCGTCCCGAGCGGCGTGGGCCCCCGGCTCGCGCTCGCGATCCTCGGGGCGCTGCCGCCCGAGCGCGTGGTGCGCGCCATCAGGGCCAAGGATCACCGCACCCTCCAGACCGTGAGCGGCGTCGGCAAGAAGACCGCCGAGCGCATCGTGATCGAACTCGCCGACAAGCTCGACGACCTCGGCGACGACCCCGTGCCGGGCGGCGGACCCGCCGCCGCGGCCGTGCAGGCGCTGCGCGGCCTCGGCTACCCGCGCGCCCAGGCCGAGAACGCGGTGAGCCGCGCGCTGCAGGGACTGGCCGACGGCGCGGGAGACCCCGATGTCGACGCCGAGGAACTCGTGCGCCACGCGCTGCAGCACGTATGACCGACGAGACCCGTCCGCGCACGGAGGTCACGACGCCGGAGGTGCTCGAGAGCGACGAGCGACCGGACGCCTCCCTGCGCCCACAGCGCCTCGACGAGTTCATCGGGCAGGCGCGGGTCAAGGAGAGCCTTTCCGTCTTCGTGGAGGCGGCGCTCGGCCGCGAGGAGGCGCTCGACCACACCCTCTTCTACGGCCCGCCGGGGCTCGGCAAGACGACGCTCGCCCTCCTCCTCGCCCAGGAACTCGGCGTCGCGATCAAGCTCACCTCCGGCCCCGTGCTCGAGAAACCGGGCGACCTCGCCGGGCTGCTCACGAACCTCCCGCCGCGCGGCATCCTCTTCATCGACGAGATCCACCGCCTGCGGCCCGTGATCGAGGAGTTCCTCTATCCGGCGATGGAGGACTACCGCATCGAGATCCGGCTCGGCGACGGCCCGCGCGTGGAAACCTTCTCGATGAAGCTCGAACGCTTCACGCTCGTGGGCGCGACGACGCGGTTCGGGCTCCTTACCGCCCCCATGCGCGCGCGCTTCGGCGTCGTCGAGCGTCTGGGCTACTACCCGTGGGCCGACCTCCGGCGCATCGTCACCCGCTCCGCGAGCCTGCTCGAGATCCCGATCACGCCCGGCGGGGCAGAGGAGATCGCGCGCCGCGCCCGCGGCACGCCTCGCATCGCGAACCGCCTCCTGCGCCGCGTGCGCGACTACGCGCAGGTGCGGAGCCACGGCACGATCGATTCCGCCACGGCGGAGAAGGGCCTCACGCTGCTCAACGTCGACGAGTACGGCCTCGACGAGATGGACGCCCGCGTGCTGAAGGCGATCATCGAGACCTTCGACGGGGGACCGGTGGGACTCGCCTCGCTCGCCGTCGCCGTGGGCGAAGACGCCGGGACGCTCGAGGAGGTCTACGAGCCGTACCTCATCCAGAACGGCTACATGCAGCGGACGCAGCGGGGGCGCGCCGCCACCCGCAAGGCGTACGAGCGCTTCGGCTACGCCCTTCCAAGCGAGCTCGAGGGCGGGGGCCAGGGTGCGCTGTTCGGCGATGACGGATGACCGGGCGGTCCGGACGGAGGCGTACGACTACGAGCTGCCGGCCGAGCTGATCGCGGCCCGTCCGGCCGCGCGGCGGGACGCCAGCCGGCTCCTCAAGGTCGATCGCGCGCGGGGCCGCTACACGGACGCCGCCTTCCCCGAACTGATCGAGCGGCTGGCACCCGGCGATGCCGTCGTCGTCAACGACAGCCGCGTCTTTCCGGCCCGGCTGCTCGGCCGCAAGCCCACCGGCGCCCGCGCCGAGATCCTCCTTGTGCGCCCCGAGTCCGACGCGCTCGAGCCGTTCGCCCCCTTCGACGAGGCCGACACCCGCCTCTGGCGCGCCATGGTCCGCCCGGGCGGCAAGCTCAAGCCCGGCCGCACCGTGGACATCGCCGACGGGTTCGGGGTCGAGATCCTCGACTCCGCCCCCGACGGCACCCGCCTCGTGCGCCTGGCCGGCGACGGCGACCCGTGGAGCCTGATCCGGCGCCACGGCCGCGTCCCCCTCCCCCCGTACATCGTCCGCGGCGCCCGCGACGGGTCGGGCGGCCAGCGGGGCCGACGCGCACACGACGATGCCGACGACCGGGAGCGCTACCAGACCGTGTACGCGACGCCGGCCGGGAGCGTCGCAGCGCCGACGGCGGGACTTCACTTCACCCGGGAGATGCTCGCCGCCATCGAGGCCCGCGGCGTCCGTCTCGTGTCCCTCACGCTGCACGTCGGGTTCGGCACCTTCCGTCCCGTGACCGCGGAGCGGATCGATGAGCACGAGGTCGCTCCCGAGGCGTACAGCTTCTCCCCCGCCGCGGCCCGGGCCCTGAACGAGACGCGCGACGCGGGCGGGCGAGTGTTCGCCGTCGGCACGACCTCCTGCCGCGTGCTGGAGACGGTCGCTGCCGCCGGCGCCTCGGCAGGCGGCCCGTTCGAGCCGGGACGGGGGTGGACGAAGCTCTTCATCCGTCCCCCGTACACCTTCCGTGCCGTGGACGCCCTCGTGACGAACTTCCACCTTCCGCGCTCCAGCCTGCTCATGCTCGTCGCGGCGTTCGCGGGCCGGGAACTCACGCTGGAGGCCTACGCGCACGCGATCCGCGAGCGATACCGCTTCTACTCCTACGGCGACGCGATGGTCATCACATGAAGACGGTTCCATGAGGTCGATTCCATGACCGGGCCTGCCGCCGCGGGGCCCTCCGACGCCGGGCGCTTCCGCGTCGAGGGGACGAGCGGACGGGCGCGTGCCGCGACGCTCCGCCTGGCGCGCGGCACGGTCCACACCCCGTGCTTCATGCCGGTCGGGACGCTGGGGACCGTGAAGTCGCTCACCCCCGGCGAACTGCGCGCGGCCGGGGTCGAAGTCCTGCTGGGCAACGCCTACCACCTCTACCTCAGGCCGGGCACGCGCGTGCTCGAAGAACTCGGCGGACTCCACCGATTCATGGGATGGGACGGTCCCATCCTCACCGATTCGGGCGGATATCAGGTCTTCTCGCTCGCCCGGATCAACCGGATCGACGACGAGGGCGTCACCTTCCGCAGCCACCTGGACGGGAGCCTGCACCGGCTCACGCCGGAGTTGTCGATGGAGATCCAGGCCGCCATCGGTTCCGACATCCGCATGGCTTTCGACGAATGTCCCCCCGGCGAGGCCTCGCGCGAGGTGGCGCGGACCGCCGTCGAGCGCACGCTCGCCTGGCTCGAGCGCTGCCGGGCGCGTCACGAGGCGCTGCAGGAGGAGGATCCCGACAGGGGCGGGCTCCTCTTTCCCATCGTTCAGGGCGCTGCCTGGGACGACCTTCGCATCGAATCCCTGGAAGGCACCCTGGCCCGGGGAGAGTGGCCCGGCATCGCGATCGGCGGACTCTCCGTGGGCGAGGAGAAGGAGGTCACGCACCGCGTGCTCGACGCCCTCGAACCCGCGCTCCCCGCCGGTCGCCCGCGGTATCTGATGGGGGTCGGCTATCCGGACGACGTCATCGAGGCGGTGCGGCGCGGCGTGGACATGTTCGACTGCGTGGCGCCGACCCGGAACGGGCGCAACGGCACCGCCTTCACGGCCGAGGGTCGCATCAACATCAAGGGCGCGCGCTTCGCGTCCGATCCCGCGCCGCTGGATGAAACGTGCGACGGCCCCTGCTGCGCCGACTACAGCCGGGCCTACCTGCGGCACCTCTTCGTGAGCAACGAACTGCTCGGCTTGCGGCTGCTTTCGCTGCACAACGTGCGCTTCCTGATTCGATTGACTTCACAGGCGCGCGCGGCGATCCTCCGGGGCGAATACGACCGCTGGGCCGACGACTGGCTCGACACCTACCGGCGCGGCTCTCCGCGCCCCGCGACCGAACACGAAGGTGAGGACGGACCATGCTGATGCTGAACCTCATGGGCGCCCCGGAGGGGGGGACGGCGAATCCGGCCGCCACCATGATGATGATGTTCGGGTTCATCGCCATCTTCTATTTCATCTTCTTCCGTCCGCAGCGGAAGCAGCAGAAAGAGCACCAGGAGCTGGTCAGGAACCTGAAGCGGGGGGACAAGGTCTCGACGATCGGCGGCATCGTGGGCGAGATCGTCCACCTCTCGAACGACATCGTCACGATCAAGAGCGGCGACACCCGGGTGGAGGTCGAGCGCTCCAAGATCGGAAAAGTCAACTAGCCGCCTCTGGTCCGGCCGCCTCCGTCCCGCCGGCTCCGGTAGCTCGGCCGAGTCTTCGTGATCCTCGACATCCGCATTTTCGGCGACCCTGTTCTGCGGGAGAAGTGCGCCCCCGTGGCGGAGATCGACGACGAAATCCGCCGGCTCGCCGCCGACATGCAGGAGACGATGTACGACGCGGACGGCATCGGTCTCGCGGCGCCGCAGGTCGGGGTGCCGATCCGTCTGTTCGTGTACGACGTGCGCGAACGGGGGGTCGCGCCCGGGGTCCTCGTGAACCCGGAGATCGTCGAGGAGAAGGGCGCCGTGAAGGAGGAGGAGGGGTGTCTGAGCATCCCCGGACTGTCGGAGACCGTCGAGCGCAGCGAGTCCATCGTCGCCCGCGGCCTCGACCTGGATGGAGAGCCGGTGGAGATCCGCGCCGAGGGCATTCTGAGCCGTTGCATCCAGCACGAGAAGGACCACCTGGACGGGATACTCTTCCTCGACCGCGTGAGTCCGCTCAAGCGCAAGATCCTGCTCGCGAAGTGGCGGAAACAGGAGCAGGACTGAAACGGCCACGGGCGGCATGAGGGTCCTGTTCTGGGGCACGCCGGAGTTCGGCCTCCCCTCGCTGGAGGCGATGCGGGCGGCTGGGCACGAGATCGCGGGCATAGTGACCAACCCCGACCGCCCCGCCGGACGTGGGCGCCGTCTGCGGGCGAGTCCGGTGAAGGTGTGGGCGCTCGAGGCCGGCGTGCCCGTGCTCCAGCCCGCGCGTCCCGGGGACGAGGAATTCCTCGCCGCGGCCCGCCGCCTGCGTCCCGACATCTCCGTCGTCGCCGCGTACGGCCGGCTCCTCCCGCGCGCGGCGCTGGATCTGCCGCCGCTCGGGTCGCTGAACGTGCACGCGTCGCTTCTACCCGAACTGCGCGGCGCGGCTCCGATCAACTGGGCCATCATCCGGGGGCACCGCGAGTCCGGGATCAGCATCCAGCGCATGGTCGTGGAACTCGACGCCGGACCCGTGCTCGGACAGACCCGCATCCCCATCTCCGCGACGATGACGGCCGGGGAACTGTACCGGGAGGCCGCGGAGGCGGGGGGCGCGCGGCTCGTCGCCGTGCTCGACGACCTGGCCTCCGGGCGGTCGGTCGAGACGCCGCAGGACGACGCGCGCGCGACGTGGGCGCCGAAGCTCGACCGCGAGGCGGCGCGCATCGACTGGTCGCGCCCCGCCGCCGAAGTCGCGAACCGGCTGCGCGGCTGCGACCCGTGGCCCGCCGCGTGGACGCCGCTCGCAGCGCCCGCCGGCCTCGCCGGGACAAGGGTGCAGTGTTTCGAACCGGGCGTCGGCGATGCCGGTGCGGACGACGCCGGCGCGGGAAGCGCACACTCGGGAGTCTCGCCGGGCAGCGTCGTCGAGGCCGATCCCGCGCGGGGACTGCGCGTCGCGACGGGGTCGGGCGCGATCGCCATCGGCGCCGTGAAGCCTGCCGGCCGCCGCCGCATGAGCGCAGCCGAGTGGGTGCGGGGGCTCCAGGATCCAAAGGAGGTCCGCTTCGGCTGAATCACGGCTTCCGCGGCTGCACGTCCTCGTCTCCGAGCGGGAACTCGAGGGCGCCGGCGAGGGCGGCGCCTCCGGTGGCCGGGGCGCCTCCGGCGGTCCGGGCGGGCTGACGGGGGTCGCGCGCGTGCTGGAGGCCGCGGCGCCCGTCGCGGTCCACCTGAGGGCCCGGATCAGCGCCCGGCGGCTGTTCGAAATCGCGGCCGAACTCGCCCCCGTCGCGGCAGCCGCCGGGAGCTGGCTCGTCGTGAACGGCCGTCCCGACGTGGCGCTGGCGGCGGGTGCGCGGGCCGTTCAACTTGGGCGCACCGCGCTCGGGGTAGCGGAGACGTGCCGCATCGTCGAGGCCTGCGCGGGGAGGCTCGCGGTCGGGGCATCGGTGCACGGCGCGGAGGGGGCGTGGAAGGCCGCCCGGGCGGGGGCCGACTACCTCGTGCTCGGCACGATCTACGCGACGCCATCCCACCCGGGGGTCGAGGGAAGCGGTCCCGCCGCGGTGTCAGCGGTTCGCCGCCGGCTGTCGGCCCTGAGGCTGGCCGCTCACCGGCTGCCCGCCAA
The DNA here is from genome assembly GCF_965213655.1 of Candidatus Palauibacter sp. Taxonomy (GTDB): domain Bacteria; phylum Gemmatimonadota; class Gemmatimonadetes; order Palauibacterales; family Palauibacteraceae; genus Palauibacter. Next base: position 176,108 of record NZ_CBDBZT010000001.1, read on the forward strand.
CCGGTTGTCCGCTCGCCGTCCGCCCCCGATTCTCGCCATCGGAGGCGTGCGCGCGGATCGGATCGGGGAGGTGACGGAGGCCGGAGCATACGGCATCGTGGTGGGGCGGGCCGTGTGGTCCGCGCCCGACCCGGGGCGAGCCGCGCTCGACCTCGCGCGGAGACTCGAAGCGGAGAGTTGATGGAGATACAGATACAGGTGAACGGACGGGAGCGAGACGTTCCCGCGGGAACGTCAGTCGCGACTCTGCTCCAGGATCTCGGGCTCGACGGCCGCACCCTCGTCGTCGAACTCAACCGGGAGATCATCCGGCGGCCCGAGATAGAGAGCGTGCGCCTCGAGGCGGGCGACCGCGTCGAACTGGTCCATTTCGTGGGAGGCGGCTGAGATGGCTTCGGGCGAGAGCGCGCCGCTGGAGATCGCCGGCCGGACGTTCGGGTCCCGGCTCATCGTGGGGACGGGAAAATACCCCAGTCCCGAGATCATGCTGGAGGCGATCCGGGCCTCCGGGGCCGACATGGTCACCGTCGCCGTGCGCCGGGTCGACATCGAGAACCCGGACCGGGACGACAACCTCCGCACCCTGAGCCCGGACGAGTTCAGCCTCCTGCCGAACACGGCCGCCTGCTACAGCGCCGAGGAAGCGATCCGCACCGCGCGCCTGGGGCGGGCGGCGGGCATGAGCGACTGGGTGAAGCTCGAGGTCATCGGCGACCCCGACACCCTCCTCCCGCACACCGAGGAGTTGATCGAGGCCACGCGCGTGCTCGTCGCCGAGGGTTTCGTCGTTCTCCCGTACACGAACGACGACCTCATCACGGCGCTCCGGCTCGAAGAGGCCGGGGCCGCTGCGGTGATGCCGCTCGCCTCGCCGATCGGGAGCGGTCTCGGACTCCTCAACCCGCTCAACATCCGCATCATCAAGTCCCGACTCTCCGTCCCCATCATCGTCGACGCCGGCGTGGGCACGGCGTCCGACGCGTGCGCGACAATGGAGCAGGGCGTGGACGGGATCCTCATGAACACGGCGATCGCCGCGGCGGAGGATCCGGTCGAGATGGCAGGCGCCATGCGGCTGGCCGTGGAAGCCGGCCGCCGCGCCTACCTCGCCGGTCGCATGCCCCGGCGCGAATGGGCGGTGCCTTCGAGCCCGCTCGAAGGCGTGCCCCCGCCGGATTGAATCCGGAAGACGCGGCTTGAATCCCCGCGCGGCGGCCCACCGGATACTGGGCGAGGTACGGGGCGGGGCATTCTCCGACCGGGCGGCGTCGCGCATCCTGCCGGCGGTGGATACGGCCGACCGCGGACTCGCGCTGGACATCGCCTTCGGCTGCCTGCGGCTCCGCGCCCGCCTCGATGCCCGGATCCGGACCTTCGCCGACCGCCCGCTGTCCCGCATGGACGGGGCCGTGCGCGACTGGCTCCGCATCGGCGTGTACCAGCTCACCGAGCTGAGGATTCCGGACCACGCGGCGGTAGGAGAAACCGTCGCCGCCGCGCGCGCCGCGCTGGGGCGGGGACGCGCGGGTTACGTGAACGCCGTCCTCCGCGCGCTGGCGAGGAGCCGCGGCAACGACTCCGGCGCGGCCGCCGATCCGTTTCCCGATCCCTTTCCCGATCCGGACGCGGATCCGGTGGGGCACCTGTGCTCCTGGGGTTCGCACCCGGAGTGGCTCGTGCGACGATGGCTGGCGCGCTGGAAGCTGCCGGATGTGCGGCGGCTCATCGAACAGCAGAACCGGCCGCCGGACGTCGTCGTCCGCATGCTGAGCGGGGATGATCCGGCGCCACCCGACGGCGTCGAACTCACGCCCGTCCGTGGGTGGCCGCGCTCCTTCAGGCTCGAACAGGGACTGCCGGCGATGGCGCTATCCGGCCTCACAGCCGTGATTCAGGACCCTGCGGCCTCCGCCGTGGTAGATTACGTGGGCGGCCGGCTCGCGGAGCCGGTGCTCGACGTGTGCGCGGCCCCGGGCACCAAGACCCTCGGGCTCGCCGCGGGGTACGGTGTGTCGGTCGTGGCGCTCGACGTCTCGCAGCGCCGGCTGGCCCGCCTCGGCGCGCCGGCCGCCCGGCTCGGGTTGCCGGTGAGCGCCGTCGTCGCCGACGCGCGGCGGCTTCCGGTCGCCGAGGCCGGGACCGTGCTGGCCGACGTACCCTGCACGGGCACCGGCGTACTCGGGCGGCGGGCCGACGCTCGCTGGCGGCTCGAACAGCGCGCCCTCGACGACCTCGTGGCGCTGCAGCGCGAGATCGTGGACGCCTGCGCCGCGGCCGTGAGGCCGGGCGGACTGCTCGTGTACAGCACGTGTTCACTCGAACGTGAGGAGAACGAAGAACAGGTGGACGCCTTTCTGGACCGCAGACCCGACTACCGGCGCGAGCCGCCCCACAGCGATGGCGCGACGCTCCGCAGCGACTGTGTGACGTCCCGCGGCGACCTCTTCGTGCGCCCATGGCTCACCGGCACGGACGGCGCCTACGCGGCGCGTTTGCGGCGAATCGCGTGAGGGTCCCGTGAGACTCCTGCGCCTGGTCCTCCTCTTCGCCGCCATGTTCGGCACCGGCTACCTGTTCGCCGCGATCCGGCTCTTCCCGGCCGCGGAAGATCCGACCGACGTCGACTTCGCCGTCGTCCCGGACCTCACGGGCGTCCCGCTCGCCGAGGCCGGCCAACGCCTCTCCGCGCTGGCTCTTGTCCCCACGGATCAGGGGAGTCTCCATCACGACGAGATTCCCGCCGGCGCCGTCATCGCCCAGCAGCCTCTCCCCGGCCAGTTGGCACGGGCCGGGGACACGATCGTCGTCACGACGAGCGCCGGCGTCGAAACGCGCCGCGTGCCCGATCTGGCGGGACTGGCGAGCAGCGAGGCCGCAACCCTCCTCACCCGGCTCGGGTTCGAGATCGAGATCGAGGAAACCGACGAGAGCACGATCGCCGGCGCGATCCGCACCGAGCCCGCCGCGGGGGCGAGTCTCACGCTCCCCGCCCGCGTCCGGCTCTTCGTCAGCCTGGGGAAGCCGATCGTCTCCGTCCCCGATCTTCAGGGGCGCCATGTGGACGACCTCGAGCTTCTCCTCGAGGAGGTCGACCTGCGGCTGGGCGCCGTTCGTTATCAGGTCGAGGCGCCGGAGGTGCAGGGCCGTGTCATCTTCCAGAGTCCGACCCCCGGCTCCGCTCTCCGCGGAGAGGGATTCGTCTCGGTGATCGTGGCCGGGACGCCACCCGATCCGGCCACCGCCGACCTCACGCGCGAAGCCGTCCGCGACACGCTGCCCGCGACACCCGGCAACGGGGAGGGTTAGAAGCAAATGGACTTCAAGAGCGTGTTCACGAAGAACTGGCCCTACAAGGTCGCGGCCGTCGTGCTGTCCGTGCTCCTCTGGCTCAGCGTGTCGGCCGACGCCGAGGTCGCCGAGCAGCCGGTGTCGACGCTGCTCGAGATCCAGGTGAGCGACTCCGCGTGGAGTCTGCGCGAAGTACGGCCCGCCGAGATCACGACGACCTTCCGCGGCGGCCGGAACCAGGTATTCGCCGCGCTCTCCGCGGAGCCCGTGATCCGCAAGGTCATCGACCAGGTCGAGGACACCGTGGTCCAGGTCCCGCTCTCCACGTCGGAGGTCATCTACAACCGCCAACTCGGGGTCGCTCCCGTGGGAGTCTCTCCGGAAGTCGTCAACGTGTATCTCGAGGAACGGGTGGGGAAGCGGGTCGCGGTCGCCGGCCGCACGGACGCGACGGCGGCGCCGGGCGTGCTCGTCGTGGGCATGCAGGTCGCCCCCGACAGCGTGTGGCTTCAGGGACCCGCGTCCTTCGTCAACGAGATTTCCGAGGTGACGACGGCCACGTTCGAGGTGGGCGCGGTCTCCGCGCGCGTGACGCGGCAACTCGAGATCGCCCTGCCGCCCGATCTGGCGGGACTCTCGGTCGAACCCGCCACCGTAATCGCCACGGTCGAAGTCGACTCGCTCCGCACGCGCCTGTTCACGAGCGAGGTCATCGCCACGGGCCCCCGGGCCCTGATGGCCGCGCTGGATCCGCCCACGGTCACCGTGGTCGTCACCGGGCCCGCGGGCATCGTGGACGGACTCGACCCCGCCGACGTGCGCGTGACCGTCGAGATCCCCAACTCGTTCGAGGCAGCGGCTTCCTACCCCGTGGCCGCGGCCTTGCCCGACGACGTGGCCGGCACGGTGACGATCGACCTCGTGCCGGAGCGCGTGAGCGCGGGCATCGCCTCCGACCCGCCGGACCCATAGACACCCGGGGCGGGCCGGTTCTCGGCATCGAGACCTCGTGCGACGAGACCTCGGCCGCGGTCGTGGACGAGAGCGGGATCCGGGGCCTCGCGATCGCCTCGCAGGATGCGCACGCCGCGTTCGGGGGGGTCGTGCCGGAGATCGCCGCGCGCGAGCACATCCGCTCGCTGGACGCGATGGTGCGGCACGCGATGCGCGAGGCGGAGGTCGACCACGCGGACATCGCCGGCGTGGGCGTGACGGCGGGTCCCGGGCTCGTCGGCGCCCTGCTCGCGGGCGTGAACTGGGCCAAGGCCTACGCCTTCGCGCGCGGTCTTCCGCTGCTCGGCGTCCATCACATGGAGGGACACCTGTTCGGCACCGCGCTCGAGCACGAGGGCGCGCAGCCCCCCTTCATCGGTCTCCTCGTGTCCGGCGGGCACACGCTCCTGCTGGAAGCGCGCGCCTGGGGGCGCTATCGCCTGCTGGGCCAGACGCGGGATGACGCGGCGGGCGAGGCGTTCGACAAGGTCGCGCGCCGGCTGGGGCTGCCGTATCCCGGCGGGCCCCAGATCCAGCGCGCGGCGGAGAGGAGCGCGGCCGCCCGGGGCGCAGCCGCCCGCGGCGCGCCGGGCCGTTTCCGGCTCCCGCGCCCCATGCTGAGCCGCCGCGATCTGCCCGGCGATCCCGCGTACTACGACATGTCCTTCTCCGGACTGAAGACGGCCGTGGCCCGGATCGCCGGAGACCTGGAGGAGGAGGGCGCCCTGGCGGATGCCGTCGACGACCTGGCGGCGGAATTCCAGGAGGCCGTGGTCGACGTCCTCGCCGAGAAGACGCGCCGCGCGGTGGAACAGACGAGTTGCCGGCGGGTCGTGCTGGGAGGGGGAGTGGCGCGGAACTCCCGTCTTCGTGAAGGTTTAGCCGAGCGTCTGGGCACGTCCGGGGAGTTGTACGCCCCCTCGCCACGGCTCGCGACGGACAACGCAGCGATGATCGCTGCGGCCGCGCGGTTTCGCATGGCGAGAGGGGAGCGCAGCCCGTGGTCGCTCAATGCCGAAGCGGCGCTCGCGTTTCCCGGTCTCGCATAGGGCGGCCGGCGCGGGAGCCGGGACAGCCAACCAGCAGCACTGCAGCCAACAGCACTGCAGTCAACAGCACTGCGGTCAACGAGGAGCGTGCCAGACGTGTATCCCGAACTCTTCACCCTGACGCTGCCGGTTCTCGGCGAGTTCACGATCACCTCGTTCGGACTCATGATGGCGCTCGCCTTCCTCGGCGGGTACATGCTTCTGCGCGCGGAGACGGCGCGTCTCGGCGCCGGGCGTGAGCTCGCGGCGGACATGCTGCTGGGCGCGCTGATCGGCGGCATCGTCGGGGCCAAGCTCTACTACGTGTTCCTCTACTGGGACCGGACCGCGCTCGATCCGCTGGGGATGATCTTCTCGCGCAGCGGCCTCGTCTGGTACGGCGGTTTCATCGGCGGTTTTCTCGGCGTCATGTGGGTGCTGTACCGGCGCCCCGTCGCGCCCGGGCTCGGGGTGGACGCGATCTCGCCCTCCCTCGCGCTCGCCTACGGGATCGGCCGCATCGGCTGCTTCCTCGTCGGCGACGACTACGGGCGCCCGACGGATTCGTTCGTCGGCATCGCCTTCCCCAACGGCCTTCCGCCCTCGACCGCCGGCAACCTGCGGCGCTTCGGGGCAGAGGTGGACCCCGCGATTCCCGACGCCCAGGTCCTCTCCGTGCACCCGACGCAGATCTACGAGACCGGGCTCTCGCTCATCATCTTCTTCCTCCTGTGGCGGCTGCGGCGGCATCCGCACGTGCAGGGGTGGCTGTTCGGCATGTGGCTGGCGATGGCCGCGGTCGAGCGCTTCGTCGTGGAGATCTTCCGGGCCAAGGACGACCGATTCTTCGGGAGTTTCACGCTCGCTCAGGTGATCTCGGTCCTGATGTTCGCGGCGGGCATCGCCCTCGTCCTCAGGCTGCGCCGCCGGGCCGGAGAGGCGGCGGTGTGAAACGCGCGGCTCTGGCCGGGCTGGCGCTGGCCGTCACCCTCGCAGGGCCGCCTCCGTTCGTCGGGCCGTCTCCACTCCTCGCGCAGGTACCCGCCGGCGGGGCCGGGCCGCAGCGGGCCGAGGTGAATTCCCTCCGTTTCAGCGGCAACGAGACGCTCTCCGACGGGCAGTTGCGCGGGGTCATCCTTACCCGCAGCACCGAGTGCTCGAGCCTCCTGCTGTCGCCTTTCTGCCTGCTGACGAACTGGGGATTCGCGCACCGCCGGGCCTTCCTCGACTCGCTCGATGTCGCCGAGGACGCCATCCGGCTGCGCCTCTACTACAACTCGCGCGGCTACTTCGAGGCGGACGTCCACCACATCATCCGCTCCAACGGCCTCGACGCCAGCGTATCGTTCGTCATCGAAGAAGGTCCGGCGACCCTCATCGACGAGTTCTCCATCGAGGGACTGCCCGAGGCGCTCGGCGCGGAGGAAGCCGCGACTCTCGTCGATCTCGATGTCGGCGATCCCTTCGATCGCATTCGGCTCCAGGCCGGCGTGGACAGTCTCATCGGTTCGCTGCGCCGTCAGGGCTACGTCGAGGCCATGGCCCTGTCCGACTTCAACCGCGAACTGGGCGGAACGGCGCAGGTGGCGCTCGATGTCCGCCCCGGCCCCCGCTATCGCCTCAGGGAGGTCAGGATCGAGGGCGGCGAGGTGATCGGCGAGGATGTGATTCGCGCCCTCCTTCCCCTGCGTGGGGGCGATTACTACAACCAGGAGGCCGAACAGGAAGGACAGCGGAACCTGTTCGGCCTCGACGCCATTCGCTTCGCCTCGATCCGCCGGGAAGAGCCCCCGCCCGAGGCCGCCGCCCCGGATTCGACCGTCGACCTCGTCGTCCAGGTCACGCCCGCCTCGCCGCGGGCCGCCCGCTTCGGCGTCGGATGGAGTACCGACCAATGTCTCCAGACCGAGGCGCGGCTCACGCACCGCAACCTCTTCGGCGGGGCGCGGCGCCTGGAGATCACCGGCCAGCTCAAGAACATCTTCGCCGACCAGCTGGACGGCCGCTTCCCCTGCTCCCAGGTCGGCACCGACGCGGACTTCCGGACGCTGAACTATCTGCTCCAGGCCGAACTGCTCCTCCCCGTCGCCTTCTCGGCCGAGAACACCTTCAGCGCCCGGGTCTTCCTCGAGCGGGAGACGATTCCCGACGTCTTCATTCAGGAGGGTCTCGGTGCGGAACTCGGCCTCACCCGCCGGCTCGGGCCCGGGATGTCCGCCTCGCTCTCATACTCGCCCAACTACACAGGCTTCGGCGAGCAGTCCGCCGACATCTTCTTCTGCATCAACTTCGGCTTCTGCGAACCCGAGGACATCATCACCGTGACGCGTTCGCGCTGGCTGGCGCCCGTCACCCTCGGCTGGTTCTACAACCGGACGGATGACCCGCTCCGGCCCACGCGCGGCCACTACCTGACGGCGGAAGGGGAGGTCGCGCACGAGTCGACGGGCTCGCAGTACCGGTACGCGCGCATCGTGGCGCAGGCCGCGCTCTTCCACGAACTCGAGCCCGGCCTCGTCCTGGCCGCGCGCGGGCGCGCCGGGATGGTCCGCTTTCCCGGCACCCGCATCTTCACTCCCGGCGCGGCCCGGACCGACCGGCTCGTCCACCCATCGCGGCGCTTCTTCGTCGGCGGATCGCAGAGCGTTCGCGGCGTCGGCCAGAACCTGCTCGGCCCCCGCGTGATCGTGGCCGACCAGGTGGAGGACTGCCCGGCTGGAGATTTCGAGGCGTGTGTCGACCGGCTCGCGAGGGAGAATCCCGGCGCCTTCGACGAGCGGCCCCGCGGCGGCGACGCCCACCTGGAAATGAGCTTCGAGTTGCGCCGGTATCTCAGCGAGCAGTGGGGTCTCGTCTTCTTCGCGGACGCGGGAAGCGTCTCGCAGAGGCTCACGGAGCTGCGGAAAATCCAGTGGACGCCCGGCCTGGGGCTCCGGTACACGAGCCCGATCGGTTCCATCCGGCTCGATATTGGGTACAATACGACATTCGCGACCGAGTTACCGGCAATTGTATCGATGGAGGACGGAACCTTGGTCCAGATGCCGCAGCCCGTCTTGTTCGACCCGTTCCGGTTCGATGATCCGCACCCCCTCCTCGAACTGTTGCGCCGCCTGCAGATCCACGTGTCCATCGGAGAAGCGTTCTGAGCCCCGGCGAGCGCCCCCCCGCGTCGACCCCCGCGCCGGACTCCGCCTCCGGGTCCGACGGGTCCGGGTCCGACGGGTCCGCGTCCGGGTCCGAGGGGGCGCCCCCCCCGCCGCCCGCGCGTCGGCGCCGGATCGCGCTGCCGCTGGCCGTCATCGCCAGCCTGCTCGTGCTGACGGTCTTCATCGTGACGACGCAGACCGCCAGGGGTCGAGACGCCGCGCTCTCCCTGCTCGAAAGCGCCCTTGCCGGAAGCGTGAACGGGGAGGTGCGCATCGGTCACGCCATCTCGGGCAACCTCCTCAACGACCTCACCGTCTCCCGCTTCGAGATCATCGACGCGGAGGAGGGACTCTTCCTGGCCCTCGACACGGTCACGATCGAATACGACCTGCTGGCGCTTCTGCGGCAGCAACTCGACGTGCGCCGGCTCCACGCCCGCGGCCTGGACCTCCGCCTCCGGCAGTACCCGGACGGCCGCTGGAACTACGAACGAGTCTTCGACGCGCCCCCGCAGCCGGAGTCGCCCGCCGAGCAGGTGGCGGCCTCGCTCTTCCCGGCGGCCACCTCCCTCGCCTCGGCCCGGAGCCCGGGTCAGGAGCCGGATCAGGGGGCGGCGACGACCGGGTCGCCGGAGGACGCTCTCGGCATCCTGCTCCGCGAAGCGACGGTCGCCTCCGGCCGCATCGAAATCCGCACGCCCTGGACCGAGACGCGCACGGGAGCCGACAAGGCGGAGGCGCTGCGCGAGGCGCGGGCCGGGGAATCGCCGTGGGCCCTGCGCGAGACGCCCGACGGCGAGTTCGAGCGCGTGCTGGAACTGACGAACCTCCGGGGCCGCTTCCCCATCGCGCGCGTGACGGATCCCGAGGCCCCGTTCATGCTCGAGGTCGAGGACGCGACCGCCACGCTGCACGCCGTGAGCCAGCCGCTGGAACTCTCGAGCCTCAGCATGCGCCTGACGCTCGGGGACACGGCCCGCTTCGCCATCGAGAGATTCGAGACGGACCAGTCGGTGGTCAGCGGGGAAGGGTGGATGGCTGCGAACGGCCGGGACTTCGAGTTCGGGCTCGAAGGCGCCCCGCTCGATGTCCGGGACCTCCGCTGGCTGCCTATCGACCTGCCCGAGACCGGCGGCGGCCCCATGTCCATCGACCTCACCGCCCGCGGCGGCGCCACGGTTGTGGACATCACGAACGGCGACTTCCGGACGGGCGATACGCGCATGACCGGAGGCTTCGCCCTCGCCCTCGATCAGCGCCCCAGGTTCAGCCGTCTCAATGTCACGCTGGCCCCCTTCGACCTCGAGCACCTGGAGCCGCTGCTCGGACGCGATTCCCTGGCGGCGGTCGGCGCGGCGGTCGGCGCGGCGGTCGGCGCGGTGGCTGGCGCGGTGGCTGGCCGGGCGCCCGCGATGGTGCCGGAGACGATGACGGGGACGATGCGGGGCACGCTGCGCGGTTCGGGCTATGTCGATGACCTCACGGTCGTCGCCGATCTCACCCTGCACGATCCCGACCCGGGGACGCCTCCGTCCTACCTGCAGGCGCGGGGCGGAGTCGGCGTCGGTGAGGAGTACCTGAGCCTCCGCCGTCTCGGCGTGGAAGTCGACGCCTTCGAGTCCCGCTGGACCCGTCTCATCGGCCTGGACTTCGGGGTCGACGGCCGCTTCTCCGGGACTCTCACGCTCGATCGCGAACAGGACACCGGCGTTGCCTTCGATGGCGCCGTCGATCATCTGACCCCGGCCGGCGATCTCTCGCGCCTCTCCGGTTCCGGATTTCTGAACCTCGCGCAATCGCAGGTCGATGCGTCGGTCGACGTGAACCCGCTGGCGCTCACGCTGTTGCGCCCGTGGGCGCCGGGCATCGACCTGGCGGGCCCTGTGACCGGTCCCGTCCGGGTTCGAGGGAGTCTCGAAGCGCTGGAACTCGAAGCGGAGCTTGAATCGGAGCGCGGCCGGCTCACCCTGAACGGGGAGTTCGATCTCGCCTCGGAGGCGCTGCGCTACGACACGGAGATCGAGGGCACGGACCTCTCCCTGAATCAATGGGTGGAGGGCGCCCCGTCGTCCCGGCTCGCCGTCCGCGGGCGCGTGCGGGGCGAGGGCATCGATCCCGCGACTCTGGAGGCGTCGTTCGATCTCGAGATTCTCCCCTCACAGGTGGACCAGGCCGAGATCCATGACAGCCGCGTGCGGCTGCGGGTGGCCGACGGCGTGGCGACGCTCGACAGCGTGTTCCTCGCCTCCGACGTGGGGACGCTCTCGGCGCAGGGCGACTTCGGGCTCACGGAAGAACGCAGCGGGCGGATCGCCTTCGAGGCGGAGTCCCCCGATCTCTCCGACTGGGACCGCTGGGTGGTGGATGAAATCCCCGGCGGCGAGGCGGCCGAGGCGGGCGAAGCGCTGTTCGAGAGCGTCGAGGAGTTGCTGGGCCGCGCCCGACGCACCCGGCGGCCGACGGAGGGACTGGAAGGCCGGCTGGGGACCAGCGGGACGGCCACGGGCCGCTGGGGAGACTTCACCCTCGACGCCCGCATCGAGGCCTCGGGCGCGCGGTACCGGGGCTACCGCGCCGGAGAACTCTCGGCCCGCGTCGAACTGTTCGACCCTCCCCGCATCGGCGACCTCCGCTCAGAGTTCACGGCTACGGACGTCGAACTGGGCGGACGGAGGGTGGACTCGCTCTCCGTGCGGCTCGCCCGCTCCGAGGCCGGCGAGCCCGGCACGAACGCGCTGGACGCCGAGTTCTACGCGCAGCGCGACTCCAGCCTCGAAGTCTCGGGACAGGGCGTCGTCGTCGGGGGCGAACTCTGGAGCGCGGGCCTGACCGATCTCCGCCTCCGGCTCGGCAAACTCGAGTCCACGCTCGTGACGCCCGCCAGAGTTGTCTACTCCGACTCGGCGCTGCTCATCGACGGCCTCTATCTGAACGGCCAACTCGGCCGGCTCCGTGCCGAGGGCGAGATTCCCGCCGTCGGCGAGGGGCAGATCGACGTGGAGATCTTCGGCGTACGGGTGGACCAGTTCGGCTACCTGCTCTCGGAACAACCCATTCTCGGGGGCACGCTCGGAGGATCCGTGCGGGCGACTGGCACGCTGGCCGACCCCGTCGTGACCGCGGAATTCGACGTCATCGACCCCTCCCTGCAGCACCAGGCCTACGACGCGCTCAACGCGCGGGCCAGCTACGCCGCCCGCGAACTCGAGGGGGAGATCGACCTCATCGATGGCGGGGCGCCCCTGGGGCGGCTCAGCGGCACCCTGGCGACGGATCTGGCGATCCTCCCTGTCGAGCGGCGACTCCTCGACGACCCGCTCGACCTCTACCTGTCCGGCGACCGCCTTCCGCTGGCGCTCGTCGAGCTGGTGCTGGGGACCTTCGAGGAAGTCAGCGGCACCGCCGAGAGCGATCTCGCGATTCGCGGCGCCCCCGGCTCGTTCCGCTACGACGGCGGTCTGCGCCTCGTGAACGGACGGGGCTGGGTACCGGACCTCGGCGTCTGGCTCACCGATGTCGGCGCGCGAGTCGCGTTCCGGGGCTCCTCCATCGCCTCCGTGGATTCGTCCCATGTGGGGTCGGACCTGGGCGGCTCGCTGCAGGCGCGCGGTACGGTAGACATCGCCCGCATCACCAATCCGATCTTCGCTCTGGACTTCGACGCGGACGAATTCCACGGCATCGTGCGCAACGACATGGCGTTTGCCGTGAGCGGCCGGGCACGGCTCGACGGCGCCTACGCGAGGCCCTTTGTGAGCGGCGATGTCGTCCTCTCAGACGGATACCTGGAGCAGGACGAGTTCCTGCGCGGGCTCGAGGTCTTCAATCCCGGCGAGATGGGATTCCTCGACCTCCTCGACGTTTCCGCCGAGGGCGATCTGGCGCGGTTCCGGAACCCGTTCCTCGACAACCTCGTCCTGGACGCGAACGTCGATCTCGGCTCCGACCTCTCGCTGCGCTCGGCGCGGCTCGACGCCGAGGTCGTGGCGGAGGGGCTGGCCGTCTACCTGGACCGTTCGATCGACTCGCTCTACATCAGCGGAAGCGCCGAGATACCGCGTGGCACATACATCTTCGACCGCGTGCCACCCTATGTCCGGCCTCTCCGGATCACCGCGGGGAGCATGCAGTTCGTGGGGGACGCCGGCTTCAATCCGCTGCTCGACATCACCGCCGGATACCAGGATCGGACGGTCGACGGCGCCGTGTCCGTCGAAGTTCGGATCACCGGGACGCCGATCGCACCTGAACTCCTCGTGACGAGCAACCCGCCCATGAGCGACACCGACCAGTACTGCCTGCTCGCCGTGGGGACGCCCTGTTACCGTTCCGCCGACCCGCAGCTGGGACAGAGGCTCGCGCAGCAGACCCTGCTGGGTCCGCTGAGTTCCGGGATTACATCCGCTCTCGGCGGCGCGACGGGCATCACCTACTTCAATCTGACGTCGATCGCGACTCCGCGCGGTGCCGGTGGACTCGCGGCCAGCCGAAGCGTGTTCGACCGGACGGCGCTGGAAGTCGGGTGGTACGCGAACAACGAGCTCTTCCTTTCCTACTGGCAGCCGCTGGGCGGCGGGCCTCCGAGGGCGACTGTGGAGTGGGCGTTCCTCCCCAGCTGGTCCATCGAGGGCCGCACCGCGAGCCGCTTCGATGAGCGGCTGTTCGGCCTCACCCTGGGCACCAACCTCGCGAACGACCGCACCTACAGCCTCTTCCTCTTCCGCGAGTGGGTGTTCGGCGACAGTGACTCCGACAGTGACTCCGACAGTGACTCCGGCGACAGCTCCGACAACGACGCCGACAACGACGCCGACAACGGTTCCGGCAGCGGTTCCCGGTAACGGTCCCTAGCTTACGTCCATGTCCGGCGCCCATCTCTATCCCGATTCGGAACGATTCCTCGTGCTCCTCAACCCCGGCGCGGGGGGGCGGCACGCGGAGCCCGAGACGTTGCGCCGGCGGCTGGGGGGCGCCTTCGCCGCGCGGGGGGTCCCTTTCGACATCATCGAGGCCGCAGATTCCGAGGAAGGTCTGGACGTCACCCGCGAGGCTGCCGCGCGGGGGTACCGAGCCATCGTCGCCGCGGGAGGCGACGGCACGGTGAGCGTGGCCCTGCGGGGCGTCGCCGGAACGTCCGTGCCCGTCGCGATCATCCCCTTCGGAACCGCCAATCAACTCGCTCTCAACTTCGACATTCCCACGTCGCTGGAGGACAGCGTCCGGGTCGCGGTCGAGGGCAAGGTGACCAGAATCGACCTCGCGGAGGCGAACGGAGAGACGTTCGCGCTCATGGCCGGCGCGGGCCTCGACGCGCAGGTCATGGCCGACGCCACCGCCGAACTCAAGGGACGTCTCGGCTTCGGGGCCTACATCTACAGCGGACTCAAGAACGTCATCAACCGCCCCGGCGCCGACTTCCGGATCACCGCCGACGATCAGGAAGTGCAGGTGAAGGCGTCGATGGTGCTTGTCGCGAACGCGGGCCAGCTCGGGGCCGGCCCCTTCCCCGTGGAGTTCCGGATGGCGCCCGGGGCCTCGTTCCAGGACGGCCTCATCGACGTGTGCATCTACGCGCCCAGCAACCTGCCCGAGGTCGCCCGTATCATCTGGCGCGTCACGCGGAACCAGTACTCGGGAGACGACAAGATCATCTTCTTCCAGGCCCGCAGCGTGCGAATCGAGGCCGACCCGCCCGTCGCCATAGAGATCGACGGGGATCCGCGAGGAGAGACGCCGATGGAGGCGAAGGTCTCACCCCTCGCCGCCCGCATCATCGTCCCCAGGTAGCGCGCGCTCAGGTAGCGTGCGCTCAGGCGGCCCGGGCGTCTCCGTACTGGCCCCAGAGAACCCAGAGCGCCCAGTCCATGTCCAGCCGGTCCCCCTCCCACAGGCCGGCTCCCGTCCAAGGGTCGATCCCCTTCTGCCGGTGCCAGTCGGCGAGCCCCGCGTCGGGCGTCGCTGGGGCCTCCACGTCCTCGCGTAGCGGTGCGACAGCCGGGACCGCGGTCCCATCGGGATCCCTGAAGTGTGCCGCGCCCCCAGCGCCGGACTCCCGCGGCTTCATCTCCACACGCCAACCGCCCTCGTGCACCATCCGGTGATGGAAACGGCAGAGAAGGATGAGATTGTCCAGGGCGGTGTCTCCCCCCTCCGCCCAGGGGATCGCGTGGTGAGCCTGCGTGTAGCGCGAGCCGCAGCCCGGAAACCGGCAGCCCCCGTCGCGGACTTCGAGCGCCTTGCGCAGGCGCCAGTTCACCGTTCTGCGGCGGCGGCCGACGTCCAGCACAGAGCCGTCCAGGCCGCGGGTGACCCGCACCGCCTCGGCATCGCAGGAGAGGCGTCGCGACGTTCCCGCGGGAACGTGTGAACACTCCTCGGTGCTCACGATGTCGGGGGCGCCGGCCACCGTGTGGACGACGAGTTGGACGTTCGCGCTCGTGGTGTCTTCGAGCCACGCCTGCAGTGCGTCGTGGTGCCGCTGCCCCGGCGTGCGCGGCAGTCTAAGAGGTCTCGGCTCCCAGGGTGCGGGCGGTTCCCGGTCACGCCGTTCGGCCTCTCGCTCGGCCTCTTGCTCGGCCTTTCGCTCGGTGGCCCGTTCCGCGCGGTACAGTTCGTCGCCCGCCGCCTCCAGCGCCTGCATGAGAAGGGCGCCCAGCTCCGGCGTGAGCCAGCCCCGCACGCGATACATACCGTCTTCCAGCACCTGCACGTTCAGGTAGCGGCGAGTCGCGACTTGCGAATGGTCGTCCCACGCGTCCGCAGCCGCCTCGGCCGAACGCCAGGCGCGGACGAAGCGCTCGACCTGGCTCGCCGTGTGGTGCAGGGCGAACTCGACCAGCCGCTCTTCGTTCTCGTCCGTGGCGATCCGGGTCAGGGCCCGGACCTTGGACCACGAGAGGCGTCCCTTCTCCATCTCGGTGGAGGCGAGCGGCAGAACCGCGAGACGCCGGGCGACCCGCACCCGTTCGCGCGCCGTGCCCGTCGTCATGCCGGTGCGCCAGGAAAGCCAGTGCGCGCAGGAGATCCAGCCGCTCCAGCCTTCCGCCGCGTCGAAGCGCTGGAGCAGCGTGAGAAGCCGGTATTGGCTGGCGTCGATGTGGGCGCAGAGGTGGGCGATCTCATCGCCGAGGGGATCGATGGGCGTGCGAACGTCCGGCGCCGTCGTGCGGCGGGGGTCGTCGCCGCTCGCGGGGCCGTCGCCACCGTGTGGCATGTCGTGGAACATGGCGTATCTCCGAAGTCGAGGGTGCTGGCGTACAGGCCCGATCACGGGCAAGGCGCCTCTTCGGTTATTATTCGGCCAAGTCTCAACGGCGTATCAACGAAGGCTCGCGCCGTCGCGTCCGGTGAGGAGCCCCGGGCAGGCCACACGTTCCCGCGGGAACGTCTGGGAGTCCCGGCTAGCGGGAGTAGAGCAGGTAGGGGCGGCGGAGGGCCTCGAAGGCGGCGACATCGGCCGCCCATTCCGACGTGGCTTCCTCGAGCGGGGCGCCGCGGTCGATGGCGAGCCGGAGGCGGTCGGAGCCGGCGAGACGGTCGAAGTGCCGCACCCTCCACTCCCAGGCGTCGCCGGAGAGTCGACGCGCGGCGAGCAGCGCGGCCACGGCGGTCCGCACGGGATCGTAGGTCGACCGGTCCGTCACGGTGAGACGGATCCCCCCGATCTCCTCGCCCCCGAACCTCCCGTCGCTCGGCGACTCCGGCGTGAAGGTGACCGCCCGGATCTCGACCCCCGGCAGCCCCGCCACGCCCGTCCCGCCTGCCACGCTCTCGATCTCGGCGACCCAGGCGTCGCCGTCCAGCCATGGCGCGCCCAGCACCTGAAACGCGGTCGGCGTCCCGCGGCCGACGGAGAGGTTCGTGCCCTCGAACAGACAGGTGCCGGGATAGTGGGCGGCGCTCTCCAGCGACGGCATGTTGAGCGAGGGCGCGATCCAGGGCAGGGCCGTCTCGTCGAACCAGCGCTCCGCCGACCAGCCCGCGGCCGGGACGACGTGCAACGCCACCTCCACGCCGAAAGCTCCCCGATACAGGCGCGCGAGTTCCCCCGCCGTGAGTCCATGCCGCACGGGCACCGGATAGAGACCGACGAAGGTCGCGAAGGCGGGGTCCAGCACGGGACCCTGCGTGAGACCTCCGATGGGATTCGGACGATCGAGGACGATCATGGGGATGCCCGCGCGCCCGGCCGCCTCCATCGCGAGCGCCATCGTCGATACATAGGTGTAGTAGCGCGCGCCGATGTCCTGGATATCGAAGGCGAGCACATCGACCGAGGCCAGCATTTCCGGCGTGGGCGCCCGCGTCTCGCCGTACAGCGAGTAGATCGGCAGCCCCGTCGCCTCGTCCGTCGCGTCCTCGATCGCGGATCCCTCCGCCTCCGTGCCGCGGATCCCGTGCTCCGGGGCGAAGAGCGCCGCGAGTTCCGCCCCCGTGTAGCCGTGCAGGAGGTCGATGGAACTCGTGCCATCGCGCCCCACGCCGCTCCGGTTCGTGATCAGTCCCACGCGCCGCCCGTCGATGAGATGGGAGGAGTCGGCGAGCAGTACATCGATCCCCGGACGGACGGTCGACGCCGGCGCGTCCGACACCGACGACTCGGCCGCCGCCTGTGTCTCCGCTCCCTGGTCGCCGGCTCCCCCCCCGGCCTCCGCACACCCGAGGATTGGGAAAAGAGGGAGAAGAGAAAGAAGACGCAGAAGAGGGAGGAGGAAACGGGAGAGCGGATTCCGCTCGCGCCGTGTAGGTTCGGGGCAGCGAGCGCGAGACGCGGGGCGGGTGGAGGTCGGCATGGTGCGGAGACTAGAGACGTTGAGCGGCGCCCGAAAGCGGGACAGACGAAACAGGCGGACGGTCGCGACCCTCGGGCTGGCCACGCTCCTGGCCGCCGGCGCCTTCGCCTGCCTCTCCTCCTCCAACCCCGCCGCTTCCGCTCTCGCCCCCACTGACGCCGGCGCCGCCCCCGCGGCTGCCTCGGGTGCCCGGCCGTCTCCGTTCGGCGGCGCGCCGGTCGAGCCCACGCCGTCGGCCGCCGCGGAGATCTGGGTGGAGGAGACGCTCGCCGGTCTCAGCCTTCGGGAGCGGGTCGCGCAGCTGGTGATGGTGTGGATGAGCGGCGGTTACGCGCCGCGCGACAACGAGGAATTCACGCGCATCGAGTCGCTCGTCCACGACGATGCGATCGGCGGCATCGTGATCTCGCTCGGGACCCCCCTCGGATACGCGGCGCGGCTCAACCAGCTGCAGTCATCGGCCGACGTGCCCCTGCTCGTCGCCGCGGATTTCGAGTCGGGAGCGGGGTTCCGCGTCAGCGGCGTGTTCGCGCTGCCCAACATGCTCGAGATGCCCGGCGCGACCGTCCTTCCACCGGCGATGGCGTTCGGCGCCGCGGACGATGAGGACTACGCCTACGAGGCGGGCCGGATCACCGGCATCGAGGCGCGGGCGCTCGGCGTCCACATCACCTTCGCGCCGGTGCTCGACGTCAACAACAATCCCGCCAATCCCATCATCAACACGCGCTCGTTCGGGGAGGATCCCGAGCGCGTGGCGGCGCTGGGCGCGGCCTTCATCCGGGGCGCGCGCGAGGCCGGACTCCTCGCCACCGCCAAGCACTTTCCCGGTCACGGGGACACCGGCACGGACTCCCACCTCGCGCTTCCGACGATACCCGGCGACCGCGCGCGACTCGACAGCCTGGAACTCGTTCCCTTCCGGCGCGCGATAGAGGAGGGTGTCGATGCGGTGATGACGGCCCACGTCGCGGCCCCCGGCATCCTCGGCCCCGGGGCCCCGCCCGCGACGCTCTCCCCGTACTTTATGACGGAGATGCTGCGCGAAGACCTCGGCTTCGACGGCGTCCTCTTCACCGACGCGCTCGACATGGCCGCCATCGCTGACGACTACGGGGCGAGCGAGGCGGCGATCCGCTCGCTGGAGGCGGGAAGCGACGTGCTGCTCATGCCGCGCGAGCCGCTGCGGGCCATCGCGGCCGTCGTCGGCGCCGTCCGCTCCGGCCGGCTCACGCCCGAGCGCATCGAGGCTTCCACGCGGCGGGTCCTGGAGTTGAAGGCGCGCGCCGGCCTGCACGAAGCGGCCGAGGTCGACCCCGCCGCCGTCCCGCGGCTCGTGGGAACCCGGTGGCACGAGTCCTTCGCCCGCGGGGTCGCCGCGCGCTCCATCACCCTCGTGCGCAACGACGCCGGCGCCGTGCCGCTCGACAGCCTCGAGACGCGCTCCGTGCTCTCGGTGACCTTCGCCAGCGACAACAACCTGGCCGCGGGGCGCGCCTTCGACCGCGAGCTCGGCCGGGCCGTACGCGTCCGACGCGCGCGGGTCGGCTTCGACACGCATCCCAGCGTCTACGATGCGCTCGTCCGCCGCGCCGGCTCCGCCGACGCCGTGATCTTCTCCGCCTACGTCCGGCCCGGCGCCGCCGAGGACTCCAACGACCTCCCCGAGGAAGTCCGCCGCTTCCTCCGCCGACTCGACGACGCCGGCCGCAGATCCGTGCTCGTCTCGTTCGGGAGCCCCTACCTGCTCACGTCGGTGCCGGAGGCCGGGACGTACCTCATCGCGTGGGGCGGGGGGGACGCTTCGCAGGAGGCCGCTGCCCTGGCGCTCCTCGGCGCCCCGGTCTCGGGCCGCCTGCCGATCTCGCTCCCGCCCCGTCACGCGCTCGGCGATGGTCTGGTCAGCGGCGGGAGCCCGGAAGCGGAAGCGGTGGCAGGGCTGGCGCCCAGCGGCGGGCAGGGGTTGCCGGTCACGGCCGGGCGCGTGCGGCGGCCGTGGGAGGAGTGGCCCGTCAACGTGGAGATGGACGGGGATTCCCTCGCCCGCGTGGACCGGATCATCGACGCGGCGATCCGGGACGGCGCGACGCCCGGCGCGGTGCTGGCGGTGGGACGGGGAGACCGCGTCGTCCGGCTGCGCGGCTACGGAAGCCTGGACTGGGCAGTCGGGGCACCGGCGGAGGCCGGGGCGCCGTCAGGGCCCGGGACTCCGGAGATCGTCGGGGCTCCCGCGACGGATTCGAGTCTGTACGACCTCGCGTCGCTCACGAAGGTCGTCGCCACCACGACGGGGGTGATGCAACTCGTCGACCGCGGCGATCTCACGCTCGACACCCGGATCGGCGAACACCTGACGGAGTGGTCGGAGGGATGGAAGCGGGATGTCACCGTCCGCCACCTGTTGACGCACCGGGGGGGACTGCCGCCCTTCCGTCCCTTCTGGCGCACCCTCGAGGGAGAAGAGGCGTACCGCGAGGCGATCGATACGCTCGAACCCGACTATGCGGTGGGGGACAGCACCGTCTATTCGGACATCGGGTTCATGACGCTGGGTTTCCTGATCGAGGAAATCACGGGACAGCCCCTGGACTATTACCTGCACGAGTCCGTCTTCCGTCGGCTGGGGATGCTGGAGACCTGGTTCAATCCGCCGCGCTCGCTGTACAGCCGCACGGCTCCGACCGAAGTGGACACCGTGTACCGGCACCGGCACGTGCTCGGGGAAGTGCACGACGAGAACGCCTACGCGCTCGGGGGCGTGGCGGGACACGCGGGACTCTTCTCCTCGGCCTGGGACCTCTCGAAGTTCGCCGCCTGGATCCTCGCCGCCGCGCGCGAAGGACGGAGTCTTCCCGTCACCGAGCGCCCGCCGCGGGGGCCGTACACCCGTTCATTCTCGGCACGTCTCGGCTCGCCCTCGCCGGAGGTGGTGGCGCGGTTCACGGCACGGGCCGCCCCCGGCTCGAGCCGGGCGCTGGGCTGGGACACGCCCTCCGGACGCTCGTCGTCGGGCGACTACTTCGGTGAGGAGGCGTTCGGGCACACCGGGTTCACCGGGACGAGCTTCTGGGTCGATCCGGAGCTGGATCTCTTCGTCGTCCTGCTCACGAACCGCGTGAATCCGACGCGGGACAACCGCAAGCACATCGAACTCCGGCGGGCCGTGCACGACGCCGTCGCCACCTCGATCCGCGACCGGTCGGTGCGGCGACGCGATGCGGGCGACGGGGGCGACCGCTGACGCCTCTCGACTTCGCGATCCTCGTCGTCTATTTGGGCGGGGTCACGGCGTGGGGGGCGTGGCTGGGGAGGGGCGCGCGCGGGGGAGAGGAGTATTTCCTCGGGCGCCGGGACCTGCCGTGGGCAGTCGTCCTCCTTTCCGTCGTGGCGACGGAGACGAGCACGCTCACCTTTCTTTCGATCCCCGGCATCGCGTACGGAGGGTCGCTTGCCTTCGTGCAGATCGCGGCCGGCTACGTACTCGGGCGGATCGCGGTCGCCTCGTGGCTGCTGCCCGCGTACCGCGAGGGCCGGCTGCGGACGGCCTACGAGATGCTGGAGGCGCGGTTCGGGACGGAGACCCGGCGCCTCACTTCCGGAATCTTCATGATCACGCGCCTTCTCGCGGACTCGGTGCGGCTGTTCGCGACGGCGATTCCGCTGACGCTGGTCACGGGGTGGCCGCTCATCACCTCCGTGCTCGTGATCGGGGCCGTCACCTTCATCTATACCTACATCGGCGGCATCCGCGCGGTCGTCTGGGTGGACGCCTCGCAGATGGCGCTCTACGTGGCCGGGGGGCTCATCGCGCTCGTCGTCCTCGGAGGCGCCGTGCCCGGCGGCTGGCCCGAGATCCTCGCCCGTGCAGGGGAGGCCGGGAAGCTCACCGTCATCGACCCCTCGCTCGACTTCGGGCGACCCTACACGCTGTGGGCCGGACTCCTCGGCGGCGCCTTTCTCTCCATGGGCTCGCACGGCGTGGACCAACTCATCGTCCAGCGCCTCCTCGCCTGTCGCGACCTCGCGGCGAGCCGCCGCGCCCTCATCGGCAGCGGCTTCGCCGTCCTCTTCCAGTTCACCCTCTTCCTCTTCGTTGGTCTGGGCCTCTGGGCGTGGTACGACGGAGCCTCCTTCCCGCGCTCCGACGAGATCTTCGCGGGCTTCATCGTCGAGGCGCTCCCGGCCGGCGTCCGCGGTCTCCTCATCGCCGGCGTGTTCGCGGCCGCGATGTCTACCCTCTCCAGTTCGATCAACGCCCTCTCATCGGCGACCGCCTACGACTTCTGGGCGGCGGCCCGTCCCGGGGCGGACGAGAGGCGGATCCTGCGCGTGGGGAGGATCGGGGCCGTCGTGTGGACGGTGCTGCTCGTGGCGGCGGCGATCGGGTTCATCCCGCTGAGCGAGGAGAGCACCGCCGTCGAGGTGTCGCTCGGGATCGCGTCGCTGGTCTACGGCGGGCTGCTCGGGGCCTTTGCGCTCGCCCGCTTCTCGCGCCGCGCCACGAGCCGCTCGGTCCGCGTCGGGATCGTGGTCGGGATCGGATCGGTCACCGCGATATGGATCGGGGCGCGCGCGGCGGTCGCCTGGCCGTGGTTCGTCCTCATCGGCGCGGCGGTCACGGTGGCGGTCGGGCTCCTCGCGGGTGTCAGGCGGGCTCCGGCTCGTCACGGAAGGTAGCCAACTGGCGCGGGAGCGCCGCCCGCGCCTACGATCCCCGGCTATGAGAGACTCGAACGGCGCCGACAGCGGCGCTCTCATCGTGCGGGGGGCGCGGGAGCACAACCTGCGCGACGTCAATGTCGAACTGCCGCGCGACCGGCTCATCGTCGTCACCGGGCTCTCCGGCTCCGGCAAGTCGTCGCTCGCCTTCGACACCATCTATGCGGAGGGGCAGCGCCGCTACGTCGAGTCGCTCTCCGCCTACGCGCGGCAGTTCCTCGGCGTTATGGAGAAGCCCGACGTCGATGTGATCGAGGGGCTCTCGCCCGCCATCGCCATCGAGCAGCGCACGGCGGGCGGCAACCCGCGTTCCACGGTCGGCACCGTCACCGAGATCTACGACTACCTGCGGCTCCTGTGGGCCCGCGCCGGCACGCCCCACTGTCCCTCGTGCGGCCGCCCGGTGCGCCCGCAGTCGCCGTCGCAGATCGCCGAGCAGATCCTCGAGTGGCCCGCCGGCGCCCGCATCGAGGTCCGCGCTCCGCTGGTGAGGGGGCGCAAGGGCGAGTTCCGCGAACTGTTCGAGCGCACGCTGAGCGAAGGCTTCGTGCGCGCACGCGTGGATGGAGAATTGATCGACCTCTCCGACCCGCCGCTCCTGAACCGGCGGCAGAACCACGATATTTCGGTCGTCGTGGACCGGCTCACGGTGCGCGCCTCCGACCGCGAGCGGCTGTCGGATTCCGTGGCCACCGCCCTCCGCATGGCCGACGGCGTCGTCGAAGTCGCCCTGCACGGGGAGGGTGGGGCCGGAGACGGCGCCGGGGCCGACAACGGAGCCGAGACGCAGCACCTGTTCAGCGAGCGGTACGCCTGTCCGGGGTGCGGGCTCGGCATGCCGGAACTCGAGCCGCGGCAGTTCTCCTTCAACTCTCCGTTCGGCGCCTGTCCCGAGTGCGACGGGCTCGGCTCCCAGCGCGTGCCCAACGCCGACCTCATCGTGGGCGGGGACCAGATATCGATCCTCGAGGGGGTCCTCCTGCCCATGGGGACGCCGAGCGGGAGCGCCCGCCGCCACCGCCTCCCGCGGCTCGCGCGCAAGATGGCGTTCGACCTCAACACCCCCTGGGGAGAACTGAACGAGGACCAGCAGGAGGCAATTCTCTACGGCGACACCGACGTGGGCTGGGAGGGAGCGATCGCCGCCACCCTGCGCCGCTACCACGAGACGACGAGCGAGCGCGTGCGCCTGGCGCTCGAGGAATACATGACGCTCTCCACCTGCCTCGCCTGCGAGGGCGGCCGGCTGCGGGCCGAGAGCCGGGCCGTCACGCTGGAGGGGCTCTCGCTGCCGGCGCTCACCGGGCAGTCGGTGGCCGAACTCCGCCCTCTGCTCGGCGGCTGGCTCGAGCGGGCGCGCGCGGCCGGCGGCCAGACGGCCGAGATCCGGGTTCCGATACTGAAGGAAGTCGTCGAGCGCCTCGAGTTCCTCGACCACGTGGGGCTCGGCTACCTCACCCTGTCGCGCTCCGCCGGCACCCTCTCGGGCGGCGAGGCGCAGCGCATCCGCCTGGCGACCCAGATCGGGAGCCGCCTCGTCGGCGTCCTCTACGTGCTCGACGAACCGAGCATCGGGCTCCACCCGCGGGACAACACCAAACTCCTGCAGACGCTCGGCGCCCTGCGCGACCTCGGGAACACCGTCCTCGTCGTCGAGCACGACGAACTCACGATCCGCCGCGCCGACCACATCGTGGACATGGGACCCGGCGCGGGCCGCCACGGCGGGGAAGTGCTCGTCTCCGGCGGCATCGACCGCCTGCTGGCGGACAAGCGCTCCCTCACCGCCGCCTACCTGCGCGGCGAGCGCGAGATCCCCGTGCCCGAACGCCGCCGCCCCCCGGACCGGGGCAGCCTCATCGTGCGCGGCGCGCGCGAGCACAACCTGCGGGCCATCGATGTCGAGTTTCCGCTGGGGACGTTCATCTGCGTCACCGGCGTCTCCGGCTCCGGCAAGTCCACCCTCGTCGAGCGGATCCTGTACCGCCGGCTCGCGCGCGAGATGTACCGCTCCAAGCTCGTCGCCGGCGCGCACGACGCCATCGAGGGCATCGACCTCCTCGACAAGGTGATCGATGTCGACCAGAGCCCCATCGGCCGCACCCCGCGCTCGAACCCGGCCACCTACACCGGCCTCTTCACCCCCATCCGCGACCTGTTCGCGCGGCTGCCGGAGTCGAACATCCGCGGCTACGCGCCGGGCCGCTTCTCCTTCAACGTGAAGGGCGGGCGCTGCGAACCGTGCCGCGGCGACGGGCTCGTGAAGATCGAGATGCACTTCCTGCCCGACGTGTACGTGCCGTGCGACATCTGCCGGGGGCGGCGCTACAACCGGGAGACGCTCGAGGTCCTGTACCGCGGGCGCAGCATCGCCGACGTGCTCGCCATGAGCGTGGACGAGGCGCTCGAGTTCTTCGACGCCGTGCCCTCGGTGAAGCGCCGCCTGAGCACCCTGTCCGACGTCGGCCTCGGCTACGTCACCCTGGGCCAGCCCGCCACCACGCTCTCCGGCGGGGAGGCGCAGCGCGTGAAGCTCGCCACCGAACTCGCGAAGACGAGCACCGGGCGCACCGTCTACATCCTCGACGAACCGACGACGGGCCTCCACTTCGAGGACGTGCGCCTCCTCCTCGGCGTCCTCCACCGCCTCGCCGACCGAGGCAACACGATCATCGTCATCGAGCACCACATGGACGTCGTGAAGACGGCCGACTGGGTCATCGACATGGGGCCGGAGGGGGGCGCCGGAGGCGGTCGCATCGTCGCCGCGGGCCCCCCGGAACTGGTGGCCGAGACCCCCGGCAGCCACACCGGCGAACACCTTGTCTCGCTGCTCGAAGACCGCCTCGCCCCCCCCGCCGCGAGCCTCGCCGCCCGGGAGTAATCACCCCCCTGTTTTGGAGGCGCTGCGTCAGGCGACTCCCCCTATCCTCAGTCGGTGCCCGAAAAGGCTGAAAACACGGCGTTTAAGACCCGATTTACCCCCCGTTTGGGAGGCGTGCACGCCAAAGCGGGGGAGTATTTTCACATGGGCCTTCATGGGCTGGGGTGTGGTGCATCGAGAGCCATTGGTCCGTTCCCACCCCGAAACTTCCTTTCAAGGAGGAGTTGAATGAAGAAGGTGGAGCTGTCCCGCTTTCACGGACGGTTAGTTTCTGTGGTTGATCGTCTCGGGCTCTTCTCCTTTCGGCCTCTCTCAGGCGCTCGGGAGAGGACGTCCGTGCGCGCCGCCGGTGCGCCTCAGGCCGCATGGTTCCTCTCGTAGTCTGCCGGCGACTCGTAGCCGAGTGCGGAGTGCAGCCGCCGGGTGTTGTAGAAGCCCTCGATGAAGCCGAAGACCTCCCGTCGCGCCTCGTCCGCCGTGCGGAAGGAGCGCTTCCAGATCAGCTCGCACTCGAGCGTCGCGAAGAACGACTCGCACATGGCGTTGTCGTACGCATCGCCCGCCGAGCCCATGGACTGGGCGATGCCCGACTCGCGACAGCGCTCCCCGAAGGCGAGCGAGGTGTACTGCGAGCCCCTGTCGGAGTGATGGACGATGCGCCCCCGGGGACGACGGCGCGCGAGGGCCATCGACAGCGCGGCCTCGACGAGTTCGGTCCGCATGTGCGTCGCCATGGCCCAGCCGACGACGCGACGGCTCCAGACGTCGAGCACAACGGCCAGGTACAGCCAGCCCGCCCAAGTGGGCACATACGTGATGTCGGCCACCCACAGCTCGTCGGGCCCGGAGGCCGAGAAGTCCCGCCTCACCAGGTCCGGCGCGGGCCGGGCCTCGGTGTCCCTCTTCGTCGTCGCCGTCTTGAAGCGCCGCCTGGTCGCGCCCTCGATCCCCAAGCCCCTCATCAGCCGCCCCACGCGCTTCTGGCCCACCCGCTCGCCCTCGGCCCTGAGCGTCGCGTGGATCCGCGGACGGCCGTACGTCTCGCCGCTCCCGGTCCAGATCGCCCCGATCCGCGCCTCGAGTTGCGCGTCCCGCCGCGCGCGGTCCGAGGCAGGACGCTTGAGCCAGTCGTAGTAGCCGCTGGGGGAGAGACCCAGCACCCGGCACATGGCCCGAAGCGGAAACTCGGCCCGGTGCGCCTTCATGAACGCGTACCCCCGCCGGGGATCGATCCGCTCTCCTGCGCGGGGCACCGCCGCGCAGCGGTGGTCAGGCCGCGGCTTTTTTTAGGATGTCCCGCTCCATCCTGAGCCGCTTGTTCTCACGCTCCAGGCGCCGCAGTTCGTTGCGCGCCTCCGTCGTCAGCCCGTCGCTACGGAACCCCTCGTCCACGTCCGCCCGCCGGACCCAGTTCCGGATCGTCTGCTCCGACGGATCGAACTCCCGGGCGAGTGACGCGGCGCTACGCCCGCTCCTCGCCAGTTCCACCAGCCGCTCCCTGTACTCGGACGGATACCGCCCCTGCCGGCCCGCCATAGGACACCTCCTTGCTTGACCCCAATGGATAGGTGTCCGTCAAAGCGGGGCAACTCCAAACACCCACACCAGCGCTAGGCGATTCGGTGAAAGCTCAGGGATAGGCAGCGCATCTCCGACCACCAGCGGTTCGCTTGGCTTCTCGCAACCGAGCGTGCTGGCCAAGCCCGCACCCAACAAGATCCATCCCAGCATGGCCAGAAAGGCGGCTCGGCGCCTCACTGGGAGTTGATCCGTCTCTTGGCCACCACGATGCGATTGGGGATGAGATGGGTTGGATCCGCGAAATAAAAGAGGTCTTGGTCCACGAGTAGCAGTCGCGGGCTTCCGACCAACTGGAGTTGCACCTGCCCGAGCCGGTTCATGATCAGAAGGTCGCACTCGAAGAGGCGCCCTCGCGGCTGCACCGCTTGGATGACCATGTCGCCCCCCGCCGTGACGAACACGTCGGAGAGCTGGGTGATCGAATCAAGAGCTCCGCTCATCCCCGTGTACCCAACAGCGAACTCGTCAGGTGTGGGAAGCTGTCCCATCGGTCGTGGCAACGCCAAGGGAAGCTTGCCGAGAGCGTCCCCACGGCGGCTGA
This sequence comes from Candidatus Palauibacter sp., assembly GCF_965213655.1. Classification (GTDB taxonomy): domain Bacteria; phylum Gemmatimonadota; class Gemmatimonadetes; order Palauibacterales; family Palauibacteraceae; genus Palauibacter. The sequence goes on from NZ_CBDBZT010000001.1 coordinate 203,083, forward strand.
ACTTGTAGAGCGTGTCGGACAGCGCCCAAACGGCCCAGATCGTATCGGCTTCAAGCGCGGCACTGACGGATGTGAACGTGCTCGCCACAGCCCGCGACTCCTCAGGTACGCCCATCGGCAAGAACCGGCGTTCGACACGGTCTTCCTGAGCATTCCAAATATGCAAGAACCGTGGTGCGTCACCCTCACCACCCGGACCCGCAAACAGGAAGCGGTCGTTATCTAGGTCGTAAGCGTCCATGATTAGCTGAACGGGTGGTATGACCGTGCTCGTGGAATCTGATTCCGGGGCGAAAAAAGTCACTCTCGCGAGCATCGCGTCCGCAACCACGATACGCCCATCCGTGGCTCGTCGGGCCGAGAGTGGCATCTGAAACTCCCCGGGACCGGTACCCTTTCGACCCAAGACGCCCCTTAGGGATCCATATCGGTCATATACGCGTACTTGGGCTTCTTGAGGGTCCGCAACGAGCAGTTCACCAGTGCCGTCGGTGCTGATTCTGGGAGAGACGGTGACAACCTCCTCGGTCTCTTCCAGAGTCAGCGACCTCACCACCTCAAATGCCTCGACGAACGCAACCGTGTCGACCAACGGTTCCCGTCCGATGTCCGACGAGTAGCCCGCGCCTCGTCCGTTTGCGTCGCCCCCACATGCCAGTGCTAGTGCCGCGGGCAGGAATAAACCAAGAACCCGGAAGGTAGCATGAGAATTAGAAGAATGTGGCGGATTGCCGCGGCTTCGGTGAGACTCCGGTGCCGACATGGGGTGCTTGCCCTAGAAGGGCGTGAGCGTGCAGCAGAAGCCGCCTCGGCACTCGCCTTTGCACACGATCCCGAAGAAGGGGATGAACCACGCCTGCAACCTCGCCTCGCTTGCGGCCGCCGTCTGACCTGCCGGAGATCCCATGAGCGGAACCGAGAGCGACATTGCGAAGACCAGGGCAGCTGCCAAGAGCAGCTTCGGGCGTGAGGTTTGCTTGAGGAGTTTCATCGGATTCGTTCTCCTATAGCCTGATCGGCTGGAAGGGAGGAGATTGAGAGGAGGCCCATTGCGCTCCGACGATCAGCGCGCCGTGGATCTGGCCGTGTGGACGACCACATGAGAAGGTACTCCAAGCAGCGCGGGTGTCAACTGCAACTGCTGTGGTCGCGAGTCCCCCGGGGCTCCAAGGAGGTCCTTGGAGGCCTACTGTGTTCCCGTCTGGGAAGAGGGATGGAATGGGGGGACATTCGAATCAATCGTAGTGCAACTCGTTGCTATGCAACTGTATAGCTATACTCTGGACAGCGTGGTCACCGTCACCGCGGCGGATCCGCAGGGCCTGGCCGCTCAACAGCGCTTCGAGGTGACGGTGCCCAACCGGCCGCCCGAGGCAGTGGGCGAAATCCCCGCCCGGACCGTGTCCATCGGCGAGACCGTGTCGGTGGATGTGTCGGCCTACTTCCGGGACCCCGACGGCGACCCGCTCTCCTACACGGCGGCATCCTCGAACCCCGGAGTCGCCGGCGCGTCCGCGGCCGGCAGCTCCGTCCGTCTCGCGGGGCGCGCCCGTGGCGTGGTCACGGTCGTCGTGACGGCGACGGATCCACAGGGCCTGGCCGTGCAACAGCGCTTCGAGGTGACCGTCCCCAACCGGGCGCCGGGAGCGGTGGGCGAGATCCCCGCTCAAGCGCTTTCCATCGGCGAGGCTGTGTCGGTGGACGTGTCGGCCTACTTCCGGGACCCCGACGGCGACCCGCTCTCCTACGCGGCGGCGTCCTCGAACGCCGGAGTCGTCGAGGCTTCGGCGACGGCGAGTTCCGTCGCGGTGGCCGCGCTCGCGGCGGGGGTCGCCACCGTGACCGTGACGGCGACGGACCCCGGCGGACTGAGCGCGACATCGTCGTTCGGCGTGACGGTCGAGACCTCCGCGCCGGGCACCTTCCACATCGAACTGGTGTTCGCAACTTCGGTAACCGGACCCCAGGAGGCGGCGTTCCGGGCCGCCGCTGAGCGCTGGATGGCGATCCTGGCGCCGACGGACCTCCCGGACGTCCCGGTGGACCGGACCCTGAATTGCGGCAGCGACCCGAGATTCCAGCGATCCGTGGGGACGATCGACGACGTGATGGCCGTGGTGGCCGTGGCCGAAATCGATGGCCCGGGCGGTGTGCTCGGACGAGCGGGACCCTGCTGGCTCCGGGGAGGGAGTTCGTTGCCCTTCTACGGTCGCATAGAGCTTGACGGCGCCGATCTCGATCGACTCGAGCAAGCCGGTGACCTGGAGGAGTTGGTCCTTCACGAGATGGGACATGTGTTGGGCATCGGAACGATCTGGGATCGGCTGGGACTGCTCCGCGACCCGGCCTCGGACACCCGGTCGCCCGATACTCATTTCACGGGTCCACTGGCCATCGCGGCGTTCGACGAAGCGGGCGGCACGGGCTACACGGGCGCCAGGGTGCCGGTGGAAAACGTGGGCGGCGCGGGCAGCCGCAACGGGCACTGGCGAGAATCGGTCCTGTCCCTGGAACTCATGACGTCGTACCTGCACGCCGGGGTGCGCGAACCGTTGAGCGCGATCACCATTCAGTCCCTCGCGGATCTCGGCTACGACGTCGATTCGACGTTGGCCGAACCCTACCGGCTGCCCGGCGCGGATGTCGCAAGGGCGCTCGAAGCGGCGCCGCGGATCCCCTACGGAGACGACATCTGGAGAGGACCGCTTGTCTTCGTCGACCCGGACGGACGCATCATGCGCGTGATTCCGCGCTGAGGCCTGCCCCCCGCCGCTTCGACCGGGGCGGCGACGCAAGCCAACCCACTTGATAGCTCGTTGACCCCGTACGCGACTTTGGTACGGTAACCGGAGGGACTACCTTCGGAGGGGGAAGCGATCTGGAGAGGAGGGTGCAGCGTGAACTGGGAATCGGTCCTGCCGATGATGACGGTTTCGCCATGCTGGTGGGTTCGGTGTGGACGATGACGAAGCTGTTCGCGCAACCGCTCGAGCGACACCTGGAACAGTTGGACCGGCGCATCAATCGGCTGGAGGGCAGGATGACCGAGGGGTTCGCGCAGATCCATGAAGACATACGCTCCCTGGGTACACCCCCGCCCCCTGACCATCCCGGCTTTGCTTTACTCGAGCCGCGTACGGCGCAACGGGAGTAGCGGCAGTTCGCTCTACCTTGCTGGGGTCGTCGTGCCCGTCGAGAACGAGATATCGGGGTCGCCGACCTGGGTCCGTTCATCGAACTGGGCGACGACCTCCTGCGCGTTCCCATACAGATCGTGGACGGCGACGGCCGCGTCACGCGCGTGATCCCGCCCCGCTGAGGTCGCTCCTTCCGCCCCCTCCGGTCTCCTGCTGATGATCGGTTGATCCTCTCTTGATAGGCGCTGCGATCCTGTAGTGCGTGGTGTGCGGGCGAGATTTTCGCGCGGCACGCCAATCGGTTACGTTCCAACCCGTTACCAGGAGTCGCCATGCCGAAGTCCAGGGCAGACGTTGCCAAGTCTCGACCCGCCGTTGAAACCCCCGGCGCCGGTACGGACGCGCGTCCGCGCGGGGACCGGGACCGGACGAGGGACGGGATCACGATCAGCCGCTGGAGTCTCGGGCTCTCGCTCACCATCGCCATCACGGCGTTGACGGGAGCCTTCACGCTCGTCTGGGACGAGGTCACGGATCTTCGCGACACGCAGGTGGGACTCGTCACCGGCCTGTCTCGCGTCGAAGTGGAGGTCCGGAGTCTCCGCGACGAAGTTCGTCGCGAAATCGGCGATCTCCGCGAGGAAGTCCGCAGCGACATAGGTACTCTCCGCGAGGAAGTCCGCAGCGACATCGGTGATTTCCGCGAGGAGATGCGCCAGTTTCGCGAGGAGATGCGCCGGTTCCGGGAGGAGATGCGGGACTCCGCCTCGTCCCGCGAAACCCCGGACGCTGCGGCCCAGTAGTAGCCCCCCTTCCCCTTGCCCGCGCGCGGGTTCCGTGGCGGGTGTCCGGGCGTTAACATGGCCCGCCGCCGGCGGTTCGCGCGGCCGTCCGCCGGGAAACTTCGGCCCAGGCCGCCTCGTAGATTCGTTTCACTGATGGCGGCCGGTCCCGGAGGGTACCAGTTGCGGCAAGGACAGCGATGAGCGTCTTCTTTTTTGTCATCATGATTGTGGCGCTCGTCACGTTCGGGAAGGTGGTCTCGAAGTTGGTCGATGCCCGCTCCGCGCCGCCGGCGCTGGAACCCGGCCGGGAGACGGAGATCGAGAGCCTGCGGGAGCAGGTCGCGCTGCTGGCCGGCGAGGTGGACCGGCTGACCGAGGAGCAACGCTTCATGACGCGGCTCCTCGAGACGGATGTGCCTCGCCAGCAACGGCGACCCGATTCACGATTGGGGGGATCGAACTGATGCTGAACAGAGAAGACATAGAGAGCTTCCTCATCCGCACCGGCGCGGCTTTCGAGGAACTCGACGATGGGCTGTGGATCGTCCACCCGGAGGGCGAGAGCGCGGAGTGGCAGCCGAGGATTCTGGTGAACTACCAGCCGCCGGTTCTCGTGTGCCGCGCCGACATCCGCGACCTCCCGATCGACGACGAAGACCAGCTCGCGCTGTACCGGAAGCTCCTGGAACTGAACGCGGTGGACCTCATCCACGGGGCCTACGGCCTCGAGGACGGCGAGGTCATCCTGAGCGACACGCTGGAACTGGAGAACCTCGACTTCTCCGAGTTCCGCGCCACGCTCGAGAGCCTCACCCTCGCGCTGACCTCGCATTGGGACAGCCTCACCGCCGACATCCCCAACGACTGAAGAGCAAGCACAGGAAACGAGCATAGACCATGGGTGTCCTGGACCGTCTTTCCCGGCTGATCCGATCCAACATCAACGACCTCATCGCTCGGGCCGAAAACCCCGAGAAGATGCTGACCACGATCATCGAGGACATGCGCCGCCAGCTCGCGCAGGCGAAGCAGGAGGTGGCCGTCGCGATCGCCGACGAACGCAAGCTGCGCGCGCAGTTCGAGGATTCGCGCTCCAGCGCGCAGGAGTGGGAGCGGCGGGCGCGGCTCGCGATCCGGGAGGGTCGCGACGACCTCGCGCGCCAGGCGCTCGTGCGCGGACAGGAGCACGCCCAGCACGCGACCGAGCTCGAGGAGCAGTGGCAGAACCACCGCGCCGAGACGGAGAAGCTCAAGGACTCACTGCGACAGCTGAACGCGAAGATCGAGGAGGCGAAGCGCAAGAAGAACCTCCTCATCGCGAAGCAGAAGCGCGCCGAGGCCCAGAAGCGCATCCACGACACCATGCAGGGACTGCAGGACAAGAGCGCCTTCCGTGCCTTCGATCAGATGACGGAGAAGATCGAGCAGGCGGAGCGCCAGGCGCTGGCGAGCGCGGAGGTTACGGAGGAACTCACGGGCGACACCCTCATCAGCGAGTTCGCGGCCCTGGAGGCGGGTGGCGACGCGGCCGTGGAGGACAAGCTCCTGGCCATGAAGGCCTCCATGGGCCTCCTCTCCTCCGGCGAGCCGGAGGAGGTGAAGGCGCTCGGCTCCGGCGCGGAGGCAGGGGTGGAGGCAAGGCCGGCGGAGGACAGCGCAGCCGCCGGGGCGGACACGGGGTCGGGCGACGACGACGGGGACGATATCCCCGAAGCGGAACTCCTCGACCTGCTGAGCGACCTTGAGGGCGGCGGCGATGACGATGCCGGCGGCGATGACAAGGCGGCGGCCAGGGGCGCATGAACCGAGACCGGAGGCGGAAGCGACTCTCCTCCTCTCGCATCACGATCCTCGCCGAGGGAGCCTTCGGCGTGGAGACGGCGAAGACCGCCTCCTCCGCGGTCCGCTACCAGCCGGAGCGCGTGGCCTCGGTCATCGACTCCCGCTTCGCCGGGAGCACGGTTGGTGAGACGCTCGGTTTCGGCGGCGACACCCCGATCGTCTCCACCTTCGCCGAGGCGATGGCGCTCGAACCCCGTCCCGAGGTGCTCCTCGTAGGGATCGCGCCCCAGGGCGGACAGCTCCCCGATGCGTGGCGCGCCGTGCTCGTGGCCGCGCTCGAGGCGGGCCTCGACATCATCAGCGGCCTCCACTTCTTCCTCTCCGACGACCCCGGGCTGTCGGCGCTGGCGGAACGGCACGGCTGCACTCTCTTCGACCTCCGCAAGCCGCCCCCGGACCTTCCGGTGGGCGCCGGCCGCGTGATGGGGACGGACGCCTTCTGCGTGCTCACCGTCGGCACGGACTGCAACACGGGGAAGATGACGGTCTCGCTCGAGCTGCAGCGCGCGCTGGCGGCCCGGGGCGTGCGCGCGGCCTTCGCCGCCACGGGGCAGACGGGCATCCTCATCGCGGGCACGGGGATCGCGGTCGACGCCGTGGTCTCCGACTTCATCTCGGGCGCCGCCGAGCGTCTCACGCTCGAGGCCATCGGGGGTCTCGCCGAGGACGCCGGCTCCGGCGACCGCGGGGGCGACGACGGCGGCGGGGGCGACGACGGCGGCGCGGGCATCGTCCTCGTCGAGGGGCAGGGGTCGCTCATGCACCCCGGTTACTCCGGTGTCACGCTGGGCCTGCTGCAGGGCACGCTGCCGCAGGCGATGATCCTCACCTGGATGCCGAGCCGCCCCCGCATCTACGGCGGCAACCACAGCTGGGTCGTCCTCCCCGACCTGGACGAGGTGATCCGCCGCTACGAGGACGCGCTCGCCTGGGCCTGCCCCGAGGTCCCCGGCCGCGTGATCGGCGTCTCGCTGGCGACCTACGACATCTCCGAGGACCGCGCCCGCGCCGCCGTCGAACACGCGCGCGAGGTCACCGGCCTCCCCGCCACCGACCCCATCCGCTTCGGCCCAGAGCCGTTGGTCGACGCCATCCTCCACGCCCGCGAGGCCCACCGGGAGTCCGCGGCCCCCGCCTGCTGATCGGCCGCCATTGAGCCGCCGTTGAGCCGCCGTTGATTTGCGGCCGGATTCTCTGTGGGAGCGCGGTGTCGACAGGACGAGACCCGCCCACGAGCCCGATGCCCTACATTGAACGACAGCCTCAGGAGGACCGCTCTTGCCCACACAGGAAGCCCTCGCTCCCGCCGGCGACTACGCCGATCTCGTAGATGCCATCGTCACGGCCGTGGAAGCCAGGTTCGACGCCCGCTTCATGGAACTCAAGTCCACGGTACTGGGACTGCGCGAGGGATTCCTCGACCTGCGCGACCGGTTCATGGACCTGCGCGAACACCTGGACGTGCGGCTCACTGCCGTGGAAGAGCGGCTCGATACGGTCGAGCAACGGGTTGGCGCGGTCGAACAGAGAGTCGAGAGGATCGAACAGAGAGTCGAGAGGGTCGAGCAGAGAGTCGAAATCGTCGAACAGGGGATCGTCACCATCGTGGAGAAGATCGCCGAACTCGATGTTCCGCGTCGTCAGGTGGGGTTCAATTCGCCGGACTCCTGAGACCGGTCACACCCGGCCTCCCGCACGGCACGCTGCCACCGGCCGACGGTCGCGTGCGGACGGTTACCGCGCATCGGACGGGATCACGATCACGCGCTGGAATCTCGGCCTCTCGCTCACCATCGCGCTCACGGTCGTGGCGGGTGCCTTCACGCTCGTGTGGGACGAGATGACAACCTTTCGCGAGACGCAGGTAGCCCTCGTCGAGAGTGTGTCCCGCGTCGAGCCAATAGACGCCACCCACGTTCGAGGCGGCCTACGACCTCGCCGCCTACGACCTCGCCGCTTCGGACCACACTTCCCGTAGCCAGGGCTCGAGGCGGCCATTTCCGGCCAGAAATCCGCCCCCCGTCTTGCGGTCCAATCCAATCTCGCGGTCCAATTCGGTCTCGCCGGCGAAGGCGCGGATGATCCGGTCGCCGCCCCGGATCGCCTCGTCCAGCGGGGGGTCGCCAAGGGGGTTGCCGACCGCGTCCTCCGCTGACGGCAGTGCACTGAAATTGCCGCCGGCCTCCTGCACGATGAGGGCGCCCGCGGCCACGTCCCACGGCATCAGCCAGTGCTCCCAGAAGCCGTCGAGGCGTCCGCACGCGACATCGCACAGGTCGAGCGCCGCGGCCCCGGCCCGCCGCACCCCACTCGAGGCCTCCAGCATCCTCCCGAGGACGGCCAGATAGCGCGGGATCATCTCCCGCCTTTTGAACGGAAACCCCGTCCCCAGAAGGGCGAGCCCCGGATCGGATACCGCCGACACCCGGATCGGCTCGCCGTCCCGCCTGGCTCCACCTCCTCTGCGCGCCGTGAACTCCTCCCCGTTGGCCCCGTTCACGACGACCGCCGTCCTCAGCCCGCGCGCATCGACCGTCGCGATCGACACACCCCACGACGGGTAGCCGTGCAGCCAGTTGGTCGTCCCGTCCAGCGGGTCGATGACCCACAGCATCCGCTCGTCGGAACCGCCGGCGTCGGACATCTCGCGCGGGTCGTCTTCGGCCAGGACCGCGTGCCTCGGAAAGCGGGCACGGACGCGGTCCACGATGAGGCGGGCGGACTCCCGGTCGACGACGGTGACGAAGTCGCGCCAGCCCTTGTCGACCGCCTCAGCAGGGTCGATTGCCCCCTGCATTTCGCGCTGCAACGCGGCCGCCTCCCGCGCCGCCAGGAGGCTCGTCTCGATCAGCGCATCGTCTTCCGGCGTCACCTTCGTCCTTCCGATCTCACGTTCGTTCTTCCGGTTTCAACGTCCATCGGACGTTCCCGCGGGAACGTTTCCCGTCCTCCCGAAGACACGGGACGGTCGTCAGGGTCGCATCGTGTGACGCGTGACGCGATACTACGCGCACCATGAGCGCTACGAATCCTACCAACCCCCCGACCCCCACGAGCGACAAGGCGCCGCCGGGTCCGCGCAAGCGCGTCTTCAGCGGCATCCAGCCCACGGGTCAGGCGCACCTCGGGAACTATCTCGGCGTGTTCCGGCGCTGGGCGGCGATGGTCGACGAGTACGAGTGCTTCTACTGCATCGTCGACCTGCACGCGATCACGCGCGAGTACGAGCGCGAGGACCTGCTGCGCCGCGTGTTCGACCTCACGGTGTCGCTCGTGGCCTCGGGGATCGACCCGGAACGCTGCACGCTCTTCGCCCAGTCGCACGTCCCCTACCACAGCGAACTCCAGTGGATGTTCAACACGGTCACGCCGGTGGGCGATCTGGGACGGATGACGCAGTTCAAGGAGAAGTCCCAGGGCCGCGAGTCGGTGAACGCGGGACTCCTCAACTATCCGGTGCTGCAGGCGGCCGACATCCTCCTCTACCGGGCCCACTACGTGCCGGTGGGAGAGGACCAGCGGCAGCACCTGGAACTGTCGCGCGAGGTGGCGCGGCGCTGGAACGCGCGCTTCGGGAGCTTCTTCCCGGAGCCGGAGACGCTCGTGGGCACGGGGGCCCGCGTCCGCGGGCTCGACGGCGTGGCGAAGATGTCGAAGTCGAAGGACAACACGGTGCGCATGGTCGCCGAGCCGGACGAACTGTGGGCGCGGCTGCGCACGGCGGTCACGGACCCGGCGCGGGTGCGGAAGGACGATCCCGGCAACCCGCACGTGTGCAACGTCTTCGCCCTGCACGAATTCTTCACGGACCCGGCCGAGCGCGAGGAGATCGAGATCCTCTGCCAGACGGCGGGCATCGGCTGCGTCGCCTGCAAGCGGCAGCTCACGGACAACGTGGCCGAGGACCTCGCCCCGGTGCGGGAGCGCGCGGCGGAGCTCCGGGCGCACCCGGAGCAGGTGATCGAGATCCTGGCGGCCGGAGCGGAGCGCGCCCGCGCCGAGGCCGCCCGCACGATGGAGGTCGTACGCGAGCGCATGGGCGTCGGCCCCCGCACGCTCGACGTCGACCTCCCCCACCTGGCCGCGAACGGCGCCGGGACCGGCTCGGCGGGCTCCGGGAGCTGAGCCGGGAGGCACGTTGCGCCGCTTCGTGATCTGGATGTACGCGCCGGAAACCCCCCACTGGTCGATGCCCGACTGGTCCTTCGAGCGGATCGGTGCCGCGCTGGACCCAGAGTGGGAGATCGAATCGGTGCGAGTCGCGCTCGAGGCGTCGGGCGACGGCGTGCGCGTGACGCCGCCCGAGCTTCTCGAAGCCGTGGTCGACGCGGAGGTCTACTGCGGGTGGGGGATCCGTCGCGACGTCTTCGAGGCCGCCCGCAAGCTGCGCTGGTTCCACTCGGGCGCGGCCGGGGCGCGGAACTCGCTCTTCGGCGAGATGTGCGAAAGCGACGTCATTTTCACGAACTCGGCGGGCATGTACGCGGACTCGTTGGCGGACCACGCCCTGGCCGGCATCCTGTATTTCGTCCGCGGCCTGGACCTCGCCGTACGGGCGCAGCGCGAGCGCACGTGGGTCCAGACCGCGCTGAACTCGCCCCGCAGTCCCCTGCACGCCGCGCCCGCCCGCGGCGAAGTGGCCGGAGCCTCGCTCGGCATCATCGGCTACGGCGGCATCGGATCGGCGCTCGGCCGCCGCGCGCACGCCCTCGGCATGCGAGTTCAGGCCATTCGCCGGCGCCCCCGCACCAAGCCCCCCGAGCTCGACCGCCTCGAGGGCCCCGATTACCTGCCGCAACTCCTGGAGTCCTCGGATTTCGTCGCGCTCACGGCGCCGGAGACGCCGGAGACGGACGGCCTCCTCGACGCCGCGGCGCTGGCCCGTATGAAGCCGGGTGCCGTGCTCGTCAACCTCGCCCGCGGCACCCTCGTCGATGAGGCGGCGCTCGTCACCGCGCTCGAGACGGGACACCTGCGCGGCGCCATGCTGGACGTGTTCGAGACGGAGCCGCTCCCCGCCGGCCACCCGCTGTGGCGCATGGAAAACGTCCTCGTCACCCCGCACGTCGGCGGCACTTCGGCCCGCTTCTGGGAGCGCGAGACGGAGTTGATCGTGCGCAACATCGCCCGCTACCAGCGCGGCGAACCGCTCGAAAACCGGGTGGACAAGACGCGCGGCTACTGATGACGTACCGCGGCGTCATGGCTTCTCTCCCTGATGTCTGTCGATTTTCGAGAGATGCCGGTGCTCGACCTCACGGTCATTCCGTTTCTGCTGCAGAGCAATCCGGATCGTTCGATCCTCTCTTCAGCCGCGGGATTCCCGCAGGACCCGCCCGGCGACCCTAGCAGCCGGACGGAGTAGTGCAGAAACCAGCTAGATTGATACGCTATCGATGTAAGTCCTCTTGCCTCTCTCCCGTTTGGGGTGTCACTCTGCGAAGTGACGGAAGGACATGGGTTTCTTGCGCCGTGATGCCGTTGCCGGGTGCCGCGGTGACCTGGGCTTCGAGCGACGCGTCGGTGGTGACGGTGGACGGGACGGGTCTGGTGACGGCGGTCGGCGACGGGAGCGCGATGGTGACGGCGACATCGGGCTCTGCGCAGGGGAGCGCGACGGTGACGGTGTCGCAGGCAGCGACCCTGATGGCGCTTTACCACTCCACGGGCGGGCCCGACTGGACGAGGTCGGACAACTGGGGCACGGACGCCCCGCTGGGCGCTTGGTTCGGCGTGGAGACGGACGCTTCCGGGAGGGTCACGAAGTTGGCCCTC
>NZ_CBDBZT010000002.1:0-248793 GCF_965213655.1 Candidatus Palauibacter sp.
ACCGCACGAAGCGCGGCCCGGACCTCGGTGTGCGGGAGCGCGCGGTGGTGGCTTGTGGTGTGCCCATTCACCTTCGGCAGGGCCTCGACCGCCTGGTCGACCGGGTTGTCCGGGCGGTAGTTCCGACCCACGCACCAGCGGAACACGGCGGCGATCCGGTGCCGGGCCTTCCGCGCGGCGGCAGGCTTCGAGTTCCAGATCGGCGCGAGGCACCGCAGCACGTCCGCGCTCGTGATCCGGTCCACCGACTTGTCGAGGAGAGGGGCGGCATGGAGCCGGAACGTGGACTCCCACTGCTCGGGAAGCGGGCTCCCGACCTTCCACGCCTCGCGGTGCAACTCGATGGTCTTCTCGGCGGCCTCGGCGAACGTCGGGACGCCGCGAAGACCATTGAACTACACCGCGAGGCGTGGAAGGCCGGGAGCCCGCTTCCCGAACAGTGGGAGTCCACGTTCCGGCTGCACGCCGCGCCGCTCCTCGACAAGCCGGTGGACCGGATCGAGAGCGCGGACGTGCTCCGGTGTCTCGCGCCGATCTGGAACTCGAAGCCCGCCGCCGCGCGAAAGGCCCAGCACCGGATCACTGCGGTCTTCCGGTGGTGTATCGGTCGGAACTACCGGCCGGACAACCCGGTCGAGCGCGCGGTCGTTGCACTGCCGAAGGCGAACGGCCACACGACAACGCACCACCGAGCGCTGCCCCACGGAGAGGTCTCCGCCGCGCTCCGGGCGGTTCGCGGGACTACCGACACGCACCCCTCGGCGGTTCTGTGCGTCGAACTGATCGTGCTGACGGCGGTTCGTCCCGGCGAGGCACGGGGCGCGCTCTGGGACGAGATCGACATGGACGCGGCAAGGTGGACGATTCCCGCTTCGAGGATGAAGGCGGGCCGCGAGTTCGTTGTGCCGCTCAGCGCAGGCGCACTGGACGTACTGGACCGGGCGCGCAAGCTGGCGACCGAATCGCCGCTGGTGTTTCCGTCGCGGACCGGCGGGCCGCTGCCGCCGAAAGCACCGCTCAGGGTGCTCAAGCGCGCCGGGGCTGCCTCGACGCTGCACGGGTTCCGGTCGAGCGCCCGGTCGTGGATGGCGGAGTCCGGCGTCCCGGCCGAGGTCGCCGAGGCCTGCCTCGCCCACGTCCCGAGAAGCCAAGTCGTTCAGGCGTATCAGCGGTCCGATTTGTTGACGCGCCGCGCCGAAGTCATGCAGGCGTGGAGCGAGTACCTCGGGTAGCCACACCCCTCCCACGACCCCGATCAGCACGGCCTTTCCACCTCCGTAGCGCGGTCGGCGGGCAGCCGCGACCGGGTTGCCCCCATCCACGTCGGCGGGCCGGGTCGAACCGTCCTCGTCGGACCGGCTTCCACACCTCTGGACGATCACTCGACAATTTGCCAATGGGGGTGTCTCTGCCGCGCCGCTGGCGGCGGCCTCGAACGGCTCTCGGACAACGTCGGACGACCCCGAACGACTACGGACGAAGTAGGTCATTTCCTACAGTTGACGCCCCTCTGAACAGCCTTTCAGCGTTCGAGCATGGAGACGCTGGAAGGACAGTTCATTTCGCGGATCAGCGCGTTTCTCGGGCGCTCGGGCCTGAGCCGGACCGCGTTCGGCAAGAGGGCGGTGGGCGACCCGAATCTGATGCGCCAGATCGACCGTGGCCGATCGCCGTCGCTGAGGACGGCGGACCGGATTCTCGCGTTCATCGCGGAGCAGAACGGTGAGTGCCGACGTGCGGGGGATCGGCTTCGACGTCCGCGACACCGAAGACCGACCAGCAAGCAGCGAACAAAGAGGAGGAGCATGACGATGACCGGGAACCCCAACGAACAGAGAACGAAACCGCCGACGCGCTTCCTGCGGCTGCCGGAGGTGATGGAGCGCACCGGCCTGTCGCGGAGCACGATCTATGTCCGGGTGGCTGCGGGGCGCTTCCCCCGGCCGGTCGCGCTGGGCGGGCGTGCAGTCGGCTGGATCGAGGCCGAGGTGGACGAATGGGTCCGCGAGCGCATCGCCGAGAGCCGGTTCGACGGCGATCAGGCCCGTGAGCGCGGCGGGGCCGCGCACGGGGACCACGAGGCCGGTTGGCGGGCGGCGGAAGCCCGCCCGGTTCGATGATACGGCGCGCTGGAAGCGGCCAGGGAACAGCCCGTTGGCCACGCCTTGGGGAGTCAAGCCAGCGTACCCGGTGTAAGACACCGGGCTGGCGAGGGGATGGCGCCGCCCCCCTTCGATCCCCACCAAGATCCGCGCGCCGCTGCGGCGCGCGGGCGGGGGCTCCGCCCCCCGTCCCCCGTGTTGGCCGGTCGTCCGATGAGTGACCGGCGCCCCGCAACCGTCTCCGCCCGCGTGTCGGCGGCCGAACTCGCCGACTGGCGGGCCAAGGCCGCGGCCGCTGGCGTCCCGCTATCGGCGCTCGTCCGGGAGGCCATGGCCCGAACGCGGACATGGACCGCCCCGGCGACCGAGGTCGAGCGCGAGCGTACCAAACAGGTCGCGCGGATCGGCAACAACCTCAACCAGATCGCTCGCTGGGTGAATACCCACAAGGCGGCCATCGAGGCCGTCGAGGTGATCGCCCACCTGATCGCCATCGAGCGGGCGCTCCGGGCACTGGCCCGTGTCGGAAGCCCGGACGCGGATGCTCGTTAAGTTCCTCGCCCACGGGACCGGATCGGCCCGCAAGGCGGCCCGCTATCTCCTCGGTGAGCGTGACGCGGCCGGGAAGCCGCGCGAAGATGTCGAAGTCCTGCGCGGGGACCCGAACCAAGTGGCCGATGTGGCCGACACTCTGGCCTTCGAGCACAAGTACACCTCCGGCGTGATCGCATGGGCACCGGAGGACGAACCCACCGAAGAACAGATCGACGCGGTTCTCGACGCGTTCGAGGAGACGGCCTGGGCCGGGCTCGAACCCGACCGCTACGCTTGGGCGGCGGTGCTCCACCGGGAGCAGGGCGGCGGTGCCCATGTCCATGTCTTGGCCGCACGCTGCGACCTTGAGACCGGGCGGAGCGTCAACATCGCCCCTCCGGGCTGGGAGAAGACGTTCGGCCCGTTCCAAGACGCCTTCAACCACGAACACGGCTGGAGCCGACCCGACGACCCGGCGCGGGCCAGAGTGCAGCAGCCCGGACACCGCGCCTACGTCGAAGCTGCCCAGCTGCGCGCCGGGCTCCGGATCGAAGCCTCCCCCCGCGACCTGATCCGGGACTACCTGCTCCAGCGCGTCGAGCACGGCGCGGTGAAGGACCGCTTCGATGTCGTCGCCGCGCTCCGGGAGGCGGGCTTGGAAGTGCCGCGCCAAGGCAAGAACTACCTGACCGCGATGGACCCCGAGACCGGAGACCGTTGGCGGCTGAAGGGACGGCTCTACGCCTTTGACTTCCAGCGCGAACGACTTGACCGAGCGGATACCGAGGCGGTTGGAGCACGAGCACAGGGAAATCGGGGAGTTCACCCCGAGCGAGCTCGCGCGGCCCGCCGAGAACTCGCCGCGCGCCGCGAGGAACGCGTTGCATACCATCGAGCGCGATACGGGGGTAGCGACCGGGCGGATGCGCGCGCTGCTGCCGAGGGCTTGGCTCCGACTGCTGACATTCGGTCTGAGCCTCTGGCTCGGCATCTTCGGCGGAAGCTGGGCGACGATGCGGTGGCTGCGGACGCGCATCCCAGCCCGGATCGAGACGGACACCAACCTGGACGTCGACATCGAGGAGGCCCGGCGGACGCTCGTGCGGATGGAGGTGGACACCTGGCGGATCGCACTTCTGAAGATCGAGGTAGAGCAGGCCGTGGTGTTGTCGGCGGGGACGCTGGACAAACCGCGCTGGACCTGGCGCGAGCGGCCTGCCGCAAGGCTCTCAAGAGAGTGAGGAAGCTGTATGAACGAGTTGGAACGGCAGTTGACGGCGGCCTTGAAGAGGTTGTCCGAGCAGTACGAGACGGAGCAGCGGCGGCACTCCGGGCAGGTCGAAGCCTTGCGGCGGCACGTCGAGCGGCTGAGCGCGGAGAACGACACCTTAAGGCGGCAAATCGAGCGGCTGAACGCGCAAGTGACGCGCTTGAAGGAGTACTACGGGACATCCGCCGCCGCGAGACCGCGCGGCCACGGCTGGTGATAACGCCGCCGCGCAGGCCGGACCGCGATGCCGGACCGAGCCGGTGAGGGTGCCCCATATCAGGAAGTCGGCTGTGCGGGATCGAGAGGACGGCCACTTGCGAATGAGCGATACCGGCACGCGGGAGGGCGGCACCCGGACCGTCGCCAACGAAACCCGGCGGGCTGCCCTGGGTTGTCAACCCCTTGGACGACCAAGCATTATTGGTCAGCGGGCATGTCAACGGAAAACGGTTCAATAGGAACAGCGAGGAGAGCTTCGAGGCGATGGTGCTGAAGCGTGGATGCCGCAGGGTATGCCACCGAGCGGGTTCTACGCCTCCCGACCGCAGCCCGAACGACGTGCCGGGCCACACCACCTGCGATTCCCACGTGCCGTTGGAACTTCTTGGCGTCCACGGAGTCGAGCCGCCGACACTCGGGGAGGACATTCCGTGAACGGTTTTCGGTTCATCGACCTTTTCGCGGGCATCGGGGGGCTGCGTCGTCCGTTCGAGGAGATCGGCGGCAGGTGTGTGTTCACGTCCGAGTGGGACCGCTTTTGCAAGCAGACCTATTCGGCCAACTTCCCGGAGAGTGCCGACCACCAGTTCGTCGGGGACATCCGACCCTACTCGTCCCTTCCCGAGATGATTCCGGCGCACGATGTCGTGCTCGCGGGATTCCCGTGCCAGCCGTTCTCGATCGCCGGAGTCTCCAAGAAGAACGCTCTGGGCCATCCCCACGGTTTCCTGTGCGACACCCAGGGAACGCTGTTCCACGATCTGGCGAAGATCATCGCCCACCACCGTCCCTCGGCCTTCCTCCTCGAGAACGTGAAGAATCTGAAGAACCATGACCGTGGGCGAACGTTCGCGACGATCCTGCACGTCTTGGAGACCGAACTCGGATACAACATCCGCACGAGGATCGTGAACGCCTCCCCGTGGGTGCCTCAGAAGCGCGAACGCATATTCATCGCCGGGTTCGAGCGGGACACCGGATTCGACTTCGACGATCTTGAAGTCCCGACCGGGAACCACCCTACCCTTGAAACCATCTTGGAGGCGGACGTCGATCCCAAGTACACGCTGAGCGAACACCTCTGGACCTATCTCCAGAACTACAAGAAAAAGCACCGCGCGGCCGGGAACGGGTTCGGCTACTCGCTGTTCGGACGGGGAGATGTGGCTCGGACGCTCTCGGCCCGCTACTACAAGGACGGCTCCGAAATCCTTATCCGGCAAAACGGTCTTCCACGACGGCTCACGCCACGGGAATGCGCGAGGCTGATGGGGTTCGACGAGCCGGACGCACCGACGTTCGAGATTCCCGTCTCGGACACGCAGGCCTACCGTCAATTCGGCAACGCGGTCGTGGTTCCCGTGGTACGTGCCATCGCACGGCTCATGGCCCCCCACATCGAGGGCGCTGTTGCATGAGGCGCGGACAGCTTCGCGACCACTTCACGGGAGTCGGCGCCAAGTACCTGTCCGCAGTTGATGCGGAGCCGAAGAGGTCCAACCAGCATGAGATCGGCGTGACGCCAGACATGAGGAGGCAGGTCCTGGGCGAACGCAAACAACGCTTCAACGTTCGCTATGTCTGGCTTGGCGAGGAGCAAGGCACGCTTGCCGCCGACGGGAGCGCCGCTCCCGAGCCCGACGAGCCGGGCGGGTTCACTTCCTACGCCCCGGCCACATACTACGACGCGAGGGAGAATCAGCCCCACCGTTCGCCGGAATGGCGGCTCTACTATTCCGCGAATCCCGTCACGGAGGCCATGAGGGAGGGCGATGCGCTGTTCTTGGCGATGCACAATGATGGACTGCTCTACTTCGTCGTCGCCGCTGCGGGGTCCACAGGCGAGCAGCAGCTCTCATGGCTCTTCGGAGTAAGCCCCGGCAAGTCCTTTCTCGCGCGCGAGATCGAGGCCGACGAGCCCTTGGGGTTCGCCGCCCGCTACATTTTCGACGAACTCGGGGTGGTGTTCGAGGAGGCCGATGAGGCCAGACTGGACGGCATCATCGAGCAGTTCGGCACAGTGTTTCCCAAGACCGCCGATTTCTCCGAACTCGCGCGCAACACCTTGCAGGATGCCGTCAGCCCGGAAGATGATCCGGACGGTGCACTCCTTGCTTGGCTGGAGCATGAGGAGGCCCTCTTCCGCCGCCTTGAGCGCAAGGTCGTGGCGGAACACCTCCGGGACGGCTTCGTCACCGAGGATGAGGTCGACGTGGATGGTTTCCTGCGTTTCTCGCTCAGCGTCCAGAATCGGCGGAAGGCGCGGATGGGCCATTCTCTGGAGCACCAAGCGGCGGCGGTCTTCCGCGCCCGCAAGCTGTCGTTCGACCGCGGTCCGATTACGGAACACAACCATCGGCCGGACTTCCTTTTCCCCGGCATCGAGGCATATCGGGCCGCCGCCACGGGGTGGTGGTGCTTGGCAATGCTCGGGGCCAAGTCGAGTTGCAAGGACCGCTGGCGGCAGGTTCTGGTCGAGGCGGAGAAGATTCCGGACAAGCACCTCCTGACACTCGAACCCAGTATATCCGAGTCCCAGACGCACCAAATGACCGTCGCGAAGCTTCAACTGGTCGTGCCCCATGCCATCCACGCCAGCTACACCGCGAACCAGCAGGCATGGCTATGGACGTTCGAGGAATTCATCACGGAAGTCGAGGCGCGACAGCGATGACGAATGGGAGACCGGAGCCATGGCTCCGCAGCCGAACCGGACGACGCGGCCGCTGGTAGAGGGGAGGCCTGGGAGCGATCCGCTCACTGCCCGACAGCGCAGCGAGTTGATGGGCCGGATCCGCTCCAAGGACACGAAGCCCGAGATGATGGTCCGGCGGCTCGTTCACGGCATGGGCTACCGCTACCGCCTCCACGCCAAGGAACTGCCGGGCCGTCCCGATCTGGTGTTCCGACCGCGCCGCAAGGCGATCTTCGTCCACGGCTGCTTCTGGCACCGCCATACGGGCTGCCCGGCAAACCGGCTCCCAACCACCCGGCGCGAGTTCTGGCGGCAAAAGCTGGACGGCAACGTCCGCCGCGACCGACGAAACGAGGGGGCCTTGGAGGAGATGGGCTGGCGCGTTCTGGTCGTCTGGGAGTGCGAGACGAAGGACCTGGATCATCTGGCCGACGCGGTCAGGAGGTTTCTTGGCCACGCCCATGGACAACCGCGGGTCCCGAGCAAGGCCGCCACAAGGGCACATTCGCACCCTTGACCATTTCCGCCCATGGCGACCAAGGCAGGGAACGGCTCTCTTGGGCGGTCACCGCGCCAGCAGGGCTGACGATAGGAGGATCACGCTGTGGAGCTATTCGCCTTTCAGTTGCTGTACGACAACATCCACGACTTCAAGACCACCGCGATGCATGTCGAGTCGGAGATCCGACATCACGGCATACGCAGTGATAGCGACGGCACCGTGCCCACCATGCAAGGCCGCAAGCACCGGGACATGTGGGTGTCGATGAAGACGGTCTCGCACTACAACCTCGGAGTCGCGTTGGAGTTGATGCTGAAGCTGATCCTTCACCTGACCAACAAGCCCATCCCTCGGGGGAAGCAGGGTCACTGTCTAGCGAAGCTGTACGGGCAGATTCCCGAGGAGTACCAAGATCGGCTTGAGTCCACATATCGAAGCGTGCTTCCTGCCGACGGCCTGACCCTTATTGCATTCGCCTGCACTCCGACACGCCGGACGCCTCCACAGCCTCCCGTCAACAGAGAGATCTCAAACCTTCAGGGCTGGTTCGAGTACCTTGATAGCGATCTGAGATGGTGGGAGAAGCGTTACTCGTGGGAGGCGCTGGACGGTGGGCGCTGGTGTCACCACCTCAGCGACATCTCTACCTTCGTAGAACTCATCAACCGCGTAATGCTCCAGATCGAGAGACCTTCGGTGGCCGGGGTGGGGGAATGACGTGCCAACGTTCGCGTCCGTGGCATTCGCTAATCCCCCCAGAAGTGTCCAGCTGCATCCGATAGGGTCGCATGGCTTCTCGTCCCAAATCTGCATATCTTGAGTGATACATGAGTCGATATGATCCACCATAAGTCGTTGTTCACTCGTACGTTATAGTTTCATACGATAGTTCCGCCCGAACTGGGCGACCTCGACGGGCTGGAAGTGCTGGCGCTCCACGCCAACGGCCTGTCGGGCTCGATCCCGCCCGAGCTGGGGGACCTCGCGAGCCTTTTGTTCCTGAACCTGAGTACCAACGACCTTTCGGGTGCGATTCCACCGGAACTCGGCGACCTCGCGAGCCTAACGACGCTGCAGCTCTTCACCAACGGCCTGTCGGGCGGGATCCCGGCCGAACTCGGCAACCTCGCCAGCCTGAGCGAACTGGACCTGAGCTCCAACAACCTCTCGGGTGCGATCCCGCCCGAACTCGGCGGCATCGCCAGCTTGGAGTACCTGTCGCTCCACACCAACGGCCTGTCAGGAGCGCTCCCGGAGAGCTTCCTGCAGCTGACCCGATTGGAGTCGCTGGCCGTCAGGGGCACCTCGATCTGCGTTCCCGGGAGCGCCGCGTTCACCGCGTGGCTGGCCGGGCTCGAATACCAGGATGCCGGCGACCTGGACCGCTGCGTCAGTCCCGACCGGGCCCCGCTGGCGGCGCTTTACGAAGCGGCCGGCGGGTCCAAGTGGACGAACAGTGCCGGTTGGCTGACCGACGCACCACTGGAGGAGTGGTTCGGCGTGGAGACGGACGCTTCCGGGAGGGTCACGAAGTTGGGCCTCGGCGCCAATAACCTCTCCGGTTCGATTCCACCGGAACTCAGCGACCTCGCGAGCCTGACGACGCTGGAACTCTTCACCAACGGCCTGTCGGGCTCGATCCCGCCGGAGCTCGGCAACCTTGACGAACTGGAGCTGCTGGCGCTCCACGCCAACGGCCTAACGGGAGGGCTCCCGCCCGAGCTCGGCGACCTCGCGAACCTTGTGTTCCTGGAGCTTTTCGGAAACCAGTTGACGGGTCCCATTCCGCCGGAGCTCGGCACCTCGCCAGCCTGACCTCCCTGAACCTCGGCGGGAACAACCTGTCGGGCTCGATCCCGCCGGAGCTGGGGGACCTCGCCAGCCTGACGAGCCTGTCGCTCCACACCAACGGCCTGTCGGGAGCGCTCCCGGAGAGCTTCCTGCAGCTGACCCGATTGGAGGTGTTGGCCGTCCCGGGCACCTCGATCTGCGTTCCCGGGAGCGCCGCGTTCACCGCGTGGCTGGCCGGGCTCGAATACCACGACACCGGCGAACTGGACCGCTGCGTCGGTTCCGACCGGGCCGGGTGGACGCTTGCGGGGGGGTCACGGAGTTGGTCGGAGACGTTCCCGCGGGAACGCCTCCGCAAGTCGGTCACCTTGAAGCACCCCCCTGCTGATACCAGATTGAGCCTGTTCCAGGGCTTCATCCGGCGGGACGGACAGGTGTCGAGTCCCTCTGCCTGAAGAAAACACCCCGCATACGTTCCCGCGGGAACGTCCGGAACGCTCGGAAACGTTCCCGCGGGAACGTCCCTGACCCGCGACTGACCAGGAAACTCCGGAAACCCAATGAGATCTCTCTCTGGTGTGCATCCGCCCGTGGCCACGCCTTTTGGCGAGGACGGCGAACTGGCACTCGACGCGTTCGACAACAACCTGCGCGAGTGGCTCTCGCACCCCGTCGCCGGCATCGTCGTCGCGGGCTCCACGGGAGAGGCCCCGCTCCTCGACCGCCGCGAGCTTTGCGCGCTGGTGGAGACGACCGCCGCGCGTATCGGAGACCGCACGCTCACGGTCGGGACGGGGGCCGAGTCCACGCGCGAGGTGATCTCCGTGACCCGCGAGGTGGCGGGCCTCGGCGCCGACGCCGTCCTCGTGCGCTCCGGCTCGTACTATCTGAAGGCGATGAAGCCGGGTGTGGTGCGCGATCACTTCCTGGCGGTGGCGGACGCGTCGCCGGTGCCCGTCATCCTCTACCACATCCCGCAGTTCGTTCCGGTGCACCTGACGCCGGATCTCGTCGGCCGGCTCGTCGAGCATCCCAACATCATCGGGATCAAGGATTCCTCGGGAGACCTCAGGAACCTCGGAGCCCTGATCGAGGCATGCGGCCGCGATGCGCAGGTGCTCGTGGGCTCGGGAGCGCTCCTCTACGCGGCGCTGGAGGCGGGAGCGGTCGGCGGCATCCTCGGCGTGGCCGTGGTCGCGACGCGGTCGTGCTGCCAGATCTTCGACGCCTGGCGGGAAGGCGACCATCGCCGCGCCGGCGCGATGCAGGAGCGCGTGGCTCCGCTACACAAGCGCCTCGTGGCAGAGGGAGGAATCGCCGCCGTGAAGGCCGCGCTCGACCGGCTCGGTCTCTACGGCGGCCCCACGCGGAGCCCGCTCAAGCCGGCCGACGACGCCAAGCTCGCCATGGTCGATGCCGCCCTGGAAGCCGCCGCCCTCGGCGTCTCCGCCTGAGCCCGGCCCGAAGCCGTTCCCGGGTCGCCATATTGAAGCTATGAGCACCAGCAGCGACGGCATTGCGCCAGAGTCCCTGGCGGAGCTTCAAGCGGCGATCTCCCAATGGCACGAAGCCCGCAAGGAGATGGCGAGCGAAGACGAGGATCGCCTCTGGGAAAAGCTCCGTCTCGAGTGGAACTACAACAGCAACCACATCGAGGGGAACACACTCACATACGACGAGACGGAACTTCTCCTGCTTCACGACCAGGCCGTCGGTTCGCATCCACTGCGTGACTACGAGGAGATGAAGGCGCATAACGTCGCCATCAGCCTGGTCCGGAGACTTGCGCCAGCCGAACCGCCCCTCACTGCAGCCGATATCAGAGAACTGAACCGGGTCCTCCTCAAGGAGCCTTTCTGGAAGTCGGCGGAGACGCCCGACGGCGGGGCGACCCGCAAGTGGATCGAACCGGGGAAGTACAAGACGGAGCCGAACCACGTGCGGACGCGTGCGGGGGAACTCCACAGGTTCGCCGAGCCCGAAGAGACGCCCGCGCGCATGGAAGAGTGGGTACGCGAGTTCCGCAGCGACCTGGCCCGGACGGACTACCCGCTCCCGGAGTTTCTGGCCGAATCGCACTGGTCGTTCGTCAACATCCATCCCTTCGATGACGGAAACGGACGCACGGCGCGACTCATCACGAACTACATTCTCCTCCGCAAGGACCTGCTTCCGATCGTGATCAAGAGCACGGACCGCGACCGATACTTCGGGGTTCTCCGTCGGGCGGACGCGGAAGACGGCCTCCCGCTCGCGGAGTTCATGCTCGCTCAACTCCTATGGTCGCTCGACCTCGGAGTTCGCGCGGCGCGCGACGAACCGATCGCCAACCCGGAGGAGTTGGTCACGGCAAGAACCCGAATAGAAAGCCGGCCATACAGTGTTCAATGAGAGCGTGCGCTGCGTCGTCGTCGTGGGCGCGCAGTGGGGAGACGAAGGGAAGGGGAAGATCGTGGACGTGCTCGCCGAGCAGGCCACGATCGTGGCGCGCTACCAGGGTGGCGCGAACGCGGGGCACACGGTGCGGGTGGGGGAGGGCGCCGACGAGGAGGAGTTCATTCTCCACCTCATCCCCTCCGGGATCCTGAATCCGGAGACGCGCTGCCTCCTCGGCAACGGGGTCGTCGTGGACCCGTGGGTGCTGAAGCGTGAGATGGACGCGCTTCGCGGCCGCGGGATCGACCTCGACGGTCGGCTCGGGCTCAGCCGGCGGGCGCATCTCGTCCTCCCCTATCACCGGCTGCTCGATGCCGCGCAGGAGGACAGCCGGGGCTCGAAGAAGATCGGGACGACGGGGCGGGGGATCGGTCCGGCGTACCGCGACAAGATCTCGCGCACGGGGCTCCGCGCCGGCGATCTGCGCAACCTCGACTACACGCACGAGATCGTGGCGGGGGCGGCGGTGCGCGCCAATGTCGCGCTGGCGGGACTCGGCGACGATCGGCGGGTGGATGAGGACGAGGTGATGTCGCAGCTGGAGGAGGTGCGCCCGGCCATGGTGGCACTGCTGACGGACGCGGGGGACGAGATCCGCGGCGGGCTGGCGACCGGCGGACGCATCCTCCTCGAGGGAGCGCAGGGGGCGCTGCTCGACATCGACCATGGGACATATCCCTTCGTCACGTCCTCGACGACGACGGCGGGAGGCGCCGCCTCGGGGGTTGGGATCGGCCCCACGCTCATCGACGAGGTGATCGGCGTGGTGAAGGCCTACATCACGCGGGTAGGCGAGGGTCCGCTGCCGACGGAACTTGCCGAGGCGGAGGCCGAACGGCTGCGGCAGCTCGGCGGCGAGTTCGGCGCCACGACGGGCCGTCCCCGCCGCCCCGGCTGGTTCGACGGCAGCGTCGCGCGCTACGCGGCCGGCGTGAACGGCCTCACCGGCCTCGCGGTCACCAAGCTGGACGTGCTCGACACCTTTGAGACGGTCCAGCTATCCACCGGCTACGAACTAGACGGCGCCCCGGTCTACTCGTTTCCGGATTCCGTCGCGGATCTGGCCCGCGTGTCCCCCGTCTACGAGCGCTGGGTGGGCTGGAACGCGGACACGACGGGGTGCCGGGCCTTCGACGACCTTCCCGGCTCAGCGCGCCGCTACCTCGCCCGGATCGAGGAAGTCTGCGCCACACCGATCCGCTTCGTCGGCGTCGGCGCCGCCCGCCGCGAGACGATCGCCCTGTCCGCGGACGCCGCTGCCTGACTCGTTGCCTGAAGTCTCGGAAAGCCCTAAACTGCGCGGCTCAATACGGATCGGGTGCGGGCGGTGCGGCGCCTTCTCGAGACGCGAATGGAGACCTTCCAATCGCGTTTTTTTTTCGGTCGCGAAGCAGCCCGGTCCGGTCGGCCGTTGGATCGTCTTGAGAGTGGTGGATGTTCGAACGTCTCGGTGACCGGCTCGACGGTGCGCTGAAGAAGTTGCGCCAGCGCGGCGTCATCACGGAAAAAATGCTGGACGAGGGGCTGCGCGAGGTGCGGCGCGCCCTGCTCGAGGCGGACGTCAACTTCCGGGTCGCGCGCAACTTCCTCGCCAAGGTGAAGGAACGCGCCCTCGGCGAGGACGTGCTGAAGTCGGTCCGGCCGGGCGACCAGATCGTGAAGATCGTTCACGACGAACTGGTCGCCCTGCTGGGCGAGGCGGCGCCGGAGGCGTCGGAGGCGGCGGTCCCGCCGACGGTGATCATGCTCGTCGGCCTGCAGGGGTCGGGGAAGACGACCACGGCGGCGAAGCTGGGGCGGCGCCTGGCGACGGAAGGCCGGCGGCCGGGGCTCGTGGCGTGCGATCCTTACCGTCCGGCGGCGCCGGAGCAGTTGGAGGCGCTGGCGAAGCGGGTGGACGTCCCGCTCCTGGCGCGGCCGAGCGGCGAGGACATGGCGGAACTCGCGCGCGGCGCGCTGGACGAGGCGAGGAAGAGCGGGGTCACGCACCTGCTGCTGGACATGGCGGGCCGGCTGCAAGCGGACGAGGAGTTGCTGGACGAACTCCGTCGCGTGAAGGCGGCCGTGGAGCCGCAGCAGGTCCTGCTCGTCGCCGACGGCATGACCGGGCAGGAGGCGGTGCGGATCGCCGAGGGCTTCCACGGTGCGGTGGGACTCACGGGGGTCGTCCTCACGAAGATGGACGGCGATGCCCGCGGGGGCGCGGCGCTCTCGATCTACAGCGTGCTCGGCGTGCCGATCCGCTTCGTCGGGACGGGCGAGCGGCCCGAGGACCTCACGGTCTTCGATCCGGAGCGCATGGCCGGACGGATCCTCCAGATGGGGGACATCGTCGGCCTCGTGGAGCGCGCGCAGCAGACGGTCGACCTCGGCGAGACCGAGCGCTTGCAGAAGAAGATGCTGGGGGGGAAGGGAGACTTCGATCTCGCGGACTTCCTGACCTCGATCCAGCAGATCCAGAAGATGGGACCCCTGAAGGGGTTGCTGAAGATGATGCCGGGTGTCGACGCGAGCATGCTGGAGCAGGCGAACGTCGACCCTCGACGGGTGAGGCACCTGGAGGCGATCATCCTCTCGATGACGCCGGAGGAGCGGAAGCGGCCGGAGATCCTGAACGGGTCGCGCCGGGCGCGGATCGCCAAGGGATCGGGACGGCCGGTGCACGAGGTGAACCGCCTGCTGAAGCAGTTCCGCGAGATGCGGAAGATGATGAAGAAGATGGGCAAGCTCATGCCCCGGATGATGGCCGGAGGTCCCGGCGACCTCGGCCGCCTGATGGGCTGAAATCGGGACGGAATCGGAGAACTGAATGGCGACGACAATCAGACTCAAGCGGCGTGGGGCGAAGAAGGCGGCCTCTTTCCGCATCATCGTGACGGATTCGCGGGAAGGGACGGCGGGCGCCTCGATCGAGCGCCTCGGGCTCTACAACCCGCGTACGCAGCCGTCGCTCGTGCGGATCAACGCCCAGCGCACGCTGCATTGGCTCAACGAGGGCGCGCAGCCGAGCGACACGGTGCGCTCGCTGCTCCGGAAGACGGGCGTGTGGCAGCAGTTCCACGACGGCGTGGATCCGGCCTCGCTCGAAACGGCGATCATCGAGATCGGCCCGCCGCCCGGACAGCGCGGCACCTCGCAGCGCCCGAAGCCGAGCGCCGAAGCCCCGCCCGAGCCCGAGCCCGAGCCGGAACCTGAGGCCGCGCCGGAGCCGGAGCCGGAGCCGCCTGCCGCGGAGGAAGCCGCACCGGTCGAAGCCAAGGCCGAGGCAGCCGCTCCGGCAGACGAATCCGCCGCCGAGGCGACCGAAGATGCCACTGAGGCGGGCGACGCCGGCGACGCCGCGGACGACGCTGGCGACGCGGCGGACGACGCTGGCGACGCGGACGACTAGCCTCACCGGCAGCCCCGTTGCGGTGATGTCCGACGCGCCCGTGATCGTGGCCCGCATCGTCCGGCCTCACGGGATCCGCGGCGGGCTGCTCCTGCAAGCCGAGACCGACCATGCCGAGGCGCTCTTCGAGGCGGGTCGGCGGCTCCAGCTCGTCGACTCGGACGCCCGGGCGCTCACGCTCGAGACGGCGAGGCCGCACAGCGGGCGCTGGCTCGTCGAGGTCCGCGAAGTGGCGGACCGCACGGCGGCCGAGGGGCTCCGCGGCGCGCGCCTGGGCGTCCCCCGCGACGAACTGCCCGACCTGCCCCAAGGGGGCTATCTCCTGCATGATCTGATCGGCATGTCGGTGTGCGAGGCGGGCGCGGCCATCGGCGTGATCAGGGACGTCTACGATCAGCCGGGCGCGCCGCTCCTCGCGCTGGAAGTCGGCGGCCGCGAGCGGCTCATCCCCTTCCAGGCCGATCTGGTGGTGGAGCTGGATTTCGAAGCGGGGGAGGTCCACATGACGCTCCCCGCCGGCCTGCTCGATATCTGAGCGCCTTGAGCTCCCGGCCGGCCGCGCGCGACGAGACGCCGATGCGCATCAACGTCCTCACGATCTTTCCCGGCTACCTCGAGGGTCCGCTGGGCCTCTCGATCCCGGGCCGCGCGCGCGAGGCGGGGCTCGTCGACTACCGGCTCATCGACCTGCGCGACTACACGGCGGACCGCCACCGGACGACGGATGACGAGCCCTTCGGCGGCGGGGGCGGGATGGTGATGAAGCCCGAGCCTTTCGACGCGGCGCTAACGGCGCTGGACCGCCCGGGGCGCGTGGTCTCGCTCTCCCCGCGCGGGCGGCCGTTCGACCACGAGGCGGCGGTGCGCTTCGCGCTCGAGTCCGACCTCACGCTCCTCTGCGGACGCTACAAGGGGATCGACGAACGGGTCGTGGACGCCCGGGTCGACGAGGAGATCTCGATCGGTGACTACGTCCTCAGCGGGGGCGAGCCGGCCGCGCTCGTCGTCATCGACGCCGTGGTGCGTCTCCTGCCGGGGGCGCTCGGCGATCACGATTCGGCCGCCTCCGACTCGTTCTACGAGGGGCGCCTCTCCGCTCCCGCCTACACCCGGCCCGCCGAGCACGGCGGCCGATCGGTGCCGGACGTGCTCCGGTCGGGGGATCACTCCCGCATCGACCGCTGGCGCGCCG
This sequence comes from Candidatus Palauibacter sp., assembly GCF_965213655.1. GTDB lineage: Bacteria > Gemmatimonadota > Gemmatimonadetes > Palauibacterales > Palauibacteraceae > Palauibacter. The sequence goes on from NZ_CBDBZT010000002.1 coordinate 16,133, forward strand.
CGCAGGCCGATGCGGCCACGCGCCTCCGCCGTCCCGACCTCCTGGATCTCGACGCCGCCGACTGAGTTCGCCAGCGGAGCGGATTTTGGCGCGCGCCCGTCGACAATGGTATACTAAAAGGCTGCGGCCGTACCCATCGTCACATCGCCGCAACCCTCCCGTGACAGAGTTTGGGACGCAGCTCGAGACGATACAGAGACGTAGAGAAACAAGGATAGACGAACGATGGATCCCAGAATCGCCGGCATCGAGGAGGGGTATAAGCGCACGGACCTTCCGGCTTTCGCGCCGGGGGACACGGTGCGCGTCCGCGTGCGCGTGAAGGAAGGCCAGAAGGAGCGCGTGCAGCCGTTCGAGGGCGTCTGCATCAGTCGCCGCGGGGCGGGGATCAACGCGACCTTCACTCTGCGGCGGATCTCGGGCGGCGTCGGCGTCGAGCGGATCTTCCCCCTCCACTCCCCGTGGATCGCGGGGCTCGAGGTGGTTCGGCGCGGTGATGTCCGGCGGGCCAAGCTCTACTACCTGCGCCAGCGCCGCGGCAAGCGGGCCCGGGTGCGCGAGCGGAAGTGGTGGCTCGACAAGAAGCAGGACGGCTGACGCAGGCTCCGCTCGACTACGAAGAAGAGGGCTGGGCTTCCGGCCTGCGCGTGGTCGTCGGGATCGACGAGGCCGGCATGGGTCCGGTGGCGGGTCCCGTCATGGTGGGGGCCGTCGCGCTCCACCCCGGCCAGCAGTTCGAGGGCTGTACGGACAGCAAGCAGGTCCCCCCGGCCCGCCGTGAGGAACTCGCCCGACGCATCCGCGCGGAGAGCCTTGCCTGGCGCGTCGCGGCCGCCTCGACCCGTGAGATCGAACGCCTCAACGTCCGCGCGGCGACCATCGTGGCCATGCGCCGTGCGCTCGATCGCTTGCCCCTCGAGGCGGATCTCGTGCTCGTGGACGGCAACCCGGTGCCGGAACTCGGCGAGCACCGCTCGATCGTCGGTGGAGACCGGGCCTCGCATTCCATCGCCTGCGCCTCGATCCTCGCGAAGGTCACGCGCGACCGCCTGATGCGGCGCCTCGGCGCACGATACCCGCTCTACGGCTGGGCGTCCAACAAGGGATACCGGACCCGCGAGCACATGGAGGCGATCCGGCGGCACGGCCCGACGCCGCACCACCGGGTCACCTTCCAGGGCGTCCTGCAGAGGGAGTTCGAGTTCGATCCGGAGTTCAGTCCGGAAGCCTGAGGGCGGGCGGCAGGCCTGCGCTCGCGTCCCCGCCGTACCAGCTCGCGATGACCGTCTCGGCCGGCTTGCCCTGCGGCGAGTAGTCGGTCGCGATCCAGTCTCCGGCCGGGGATCCCGCGTACCACTTCCAGGCGAACCCGCCCGCGAACCAGGGACGATTCCACCACACGCGGAAGAGCGCCTCGTAGGCGGCGGACTGCGCCTCGTAGTTCGCCGGCACGCCGCGCGCCCGCCGTCCCTCCGGCAGTTCCCACTGGCGCCCGGCGGCCCCGTCCACGCTGCGGTAGCCGTACTCGGCGAACAGAATCGGCTTGCCGGTGGCGATGGCGACTTCGCGCAACTCCTCGCTCCACGGCTGCCACGCCTCGACCAGCGTCTCCATGTCCGGCGTGGCGTCCCGGGCGAGTGGGAAGTAGGCGTCGACGCCCACGAGGTCGAGGGCATCCCAGAACTCGATGAAGGCGTACTTGTCCCAGTTCGCCGCGTAGGTGAGCCGGCCCCCGTAGATCGCGCGCACCTCCTCGATGAGCGCCCGCCAGTAGTCGGGCCGCGCGAGCGCCACGAGATCGACCTCCGTCCCCACGCTCATCATCTCCACATCCATCGAGTCGGCGACCTGCGCGAAGCGGAGGATGTACTCCCGGTATCCGGAGAGGAACGTCTCCCAATCCTCCTCCGTCTCGGGCTCGTACTCCCCCGGCCAGCCCTGTCCGCGCACCCAGAGGTGGGGCTTCAGGAGCACGGAGAGCCCACTCGCGCGGGCGTATTCGATCGTCTTCGCTACGCCGTTACTCCGTTCGCCCCAGAACTGGCGCTCGCGGTCGAAGGCGACGCGGGGCTGGGCGGGATCCACGAAGGCGTAAGGGACGACGGCGACCCAGTTCGCCCCCGCCAGGGCAGCGGGCACGAGCGCGTCCGGCGCCAACTCCCGTCGCGGGGCGGAAAAGGAGAGGCCGCGGATCTTCTGCTCGGGCTCGATATTCGCCGCAGCGACGGCCAGGCGGCCGGACAGGATCGCATCCCGCTCCGCCCCGCCCGACCCACAGCCCGCGAGGGACAGCGCCAGGGTCAGCCCGCAGGCGGACAGCGCGAGGGTCAGCCTGCGGGCCGTCACCGCCAACCTCAAAACCGGAGTTCTCATTCTCAGTGTTCTCATACTCATCTATACCATCGTGCCTTTCGGCACCTCGAATCTCAACACGTTCGCGACTCTTCCCGTGCGAGCCGCCATCGTCCCCCGTACGAGCCGCGACCTCGTGTCGGGTTCACGCGCCCGTGGTGTCGCCGCCAGCGTCCCACTTGAACGAAGCCCGGGTCCGGGGTTTCTTGTGCCCATGAATGCGCCCACGCATGCGGAACCCTTCGACTTCGACGGAGCCTACGGCGGCGACTACGAGTACATCGCCCGCACCGTAATCCCCGGCTACAGGAGTTCGTTCCGGCAGGCGCTCGCCCTCCTGAGGGGACGCTTGGGGCCGCGGCCGCGCGTGCTGGTCGTCGGGGCCGGGACCGGCATCGAGATGGTCACCTTCAAGACGGCGGAGCCAGGGTGGCGGCTCAGTGGCGTCGATCCGTCGCGCCAGATGATCGACATCGCCGAGCACCGGATGCGGGAGGCGGGCGTGGCCGACGGCGTCCGGCTCGTCCACGGGCACGTCTCCGACCTCGAGGAAGGGGATTTCGACGCCGCCACCTGCTTCAACGTCATGCACTTTCTCCCCGATGACGGCGCCAAGCAGTCGCTCCTGCGCGACATCGCCCGCTGTCTCGCGCCCGGCGCGCCCTTCCTGCTGTTCGAACTGCACGGAGACCGCGAGGGCCCCCGCTTCGATGAACTCTTCGCGGCATGGAGCCGCTACTGGGAGATCCAGGGGATGGGAGAGACGGAGCGGGCGGCGTTCCGGGCGAAGATCGAGGAGGGCATCCACTGGGCTTCCGAGGCGCGCCTTCTCGAACTGCTCGCGGGCGAGGGATTCGAGGACGCGTGGCGCTACTATCGGGCGCTCCTCTACGGCGCCTGGATCTCCCGCCGCGCGCGGTAGCGCCGTAACCGGCCGCGACGTTCCCGCGGGAACGTCTCAGCTCCCCGGGTCCAGCTCCGGGAAGTAGCTCGAGAAGAAGCCGCGGTCGCGGGTGAGGAAGCGGTCGGCGGCTGCGACTGCGTGGGCGCCGATCAGGAAATCCGTGATGATGCGGTCCCGGGTGCCTCCCGCCTCGCGATAGCGTCCCCATCGGTGACCGGCATCGTGCGCCATCGTCGGGTCGATCGGGGATACGACGACATTGACCTCCCGGAGCGCCCGGTCGAGCGTTTCCCGATCCAGGAAGGCGGGCGCCAACTCGGCGTATACGACGGTCGAGACGATGATCGCCCCGGCGTCATACGCTGCCACCAGCCAATTCCTCGAGGTCGCCCCGTGCCGCTCGTCCTGCAGAAAGATGTCCAGGAGGACGCTGGTATCCACCGCGGTAATCACCGGCCGCGAATTGCCTCGAGGTAGTCGTCCGTGTTCCCGCCCCTCCCAAGGATGCCGTAGACGCGGTCCACGGGATGTTCCGCGGCGGTCTTCTTGCGAATGAGCAGGCCCCCCTCCGTCGGGACGAGTTCCACCTCGACGTTGTGATTCATGCCGAAGCGCTCTCTCAGCTTCTTCGGGATGGTGATCTGCCCCCGCTCGGAGATACGCATGCCTGAACTTACCCCTCTGTGTAAAGTATGAAATACTTATGCAGATAATCATATCTATGTATGCGTTCCACGAGCAAGGCGTTGCCGGAGGAGGCGCCTTCGGACAGCATACTGAGGGAGGACCGTCAACTGGGGATCATCACAGGCGAACTGGTGAGACGAGGCTACGGCCTCGGAAGGCGAGGGCGGGGGCGCTCCGTTGCGTCGCTCCCGATTGCTTTGCCGTTCGTGTTCCTGACGTGCGGCGGGGCCGGAGTCGGCGAGCCGGATCCCGGAGCGGCGCGCGTTGCGTCGGTCGAGATCATGCCGGGCGCCACGCTGATCGTGGGAGAGGGCGGGGAAGCGAGCTTCTCGGCCGTCGCCCGCACGGAGAGCGGAGCGACGGTGTCGGGTGCGTCCGCGCGCTTCGAGTGGTCCGTCGAAGATCCGGCGGTCGCGACCCTCACTTCGGGATCCTCGGCGATGGCGGTCGCGAGGGGGGGCGCGCCGGGGGTCACGCGGGTCGTCGCCGCGGTGGATGGGGTGCGCGGCGAGGCGCGGCTCGAGGTCTTCGTGCCGGAGGAAGTCTCCCGCTACGAGCCGGGGCGGAGGTACCTCGGTCGGAACGGTTACGTGGAGTACATCCCCGGGGACATGGGGATTATCCTGTCCGCCGCTCACGGTGGCGCCATTCTCCCGGCCGAGATCCCCGACCGCGAGGGCGGGACCCATGTGACAGACACGAACACGCGCGAACTGACGCTCGCCATGCGCGACGCGCTGTTCGAACTCACGGGACGGACGCCCCATGTCATCATCTCCCACCTCGTGCGCGCGAAGCTCGATCCGAACCGTGAGATCGTGGAGGCGGCCGAGGGGAACCCGTACGCGGAGCAGGCGTGGCGCGAGTTCCAGGGGTGGATCGAGACGGCGCGGACGACGGTGGCCGAAGACTTCGGGACGGGGCTGTACCTGGACATCCACGGCCACGGCCACGCCATCGACCGGCTGGAGTTGGGCTATCTGATCGGCCGGGACGATCTCGACCTGCCGGACGCGGCGCTCGACCGGGCGGAGGTCATCGCGCGCACGAGCATCCGGACGCTCGGGGAGACATCCTCCCTCCCGTTCTCGCAGCTTCTCCGCGGCGCGACATCCCTCGGAGGGCTCCTGGAGGCGGAGGAGGTGCCGTCGGTGCCGAGTCCGGCGGACCCTTCACCCGGCGACGCACCTTATTTTCGCGGGGGATACAACACGCGCGAGCACGGCTCGCTGCTGGCCGGCGAGATGGTGAGCGGCATTCAGATCGAACACCACTACCGTGGGGTGCGGGATACGGACGGGAACCAGCGCGACTACGCGGCCCGGGCGGCCCGCGCGCTGCGGCGCTTCATGCTGGAACACTACGGGGAGCACTACGCGGGGATCGGGGGTACGAGTCCACCATGAACAGACCTGGAATGTGCACGCGGCGGCTCGCGGCTCGGGCCGGACTCCTGGCGGCCACCGGGGCGGCCGTAGTGGCGGCGGTGCCCCACGCGTGCGCGATCCTGGCCCAGGAGAGGCCACCGGAGGCGTCCGGGGAACCCTCTCCGGAATCGACGGTGCTCATGCTTTGGGGGGGCGTACGAGCCGATGGCGAAGTCGTGCTCGAACCCGCTTTCGCGTATGAGGGGAGTGTCCGCGGTCCGGGGGCGCCCGGCGACTACCGGGTGCGGGGTCTGGACGGCGAGGGGGAGACGCTGTTCTCGATCAGCTTCACGCCGGGCGAGATCTCGGACGGGAGCAAGGGGTTCTCGTACTCGATTCCGTTCGATGCGGCGTGGACGGAGGCGCTGGACCGGCTCGAGTTCAGCGCGCCGGAGGGAGTCACGACGGTGGACCGGGAGGCGGGCGCCCGGGCGATGATGGTGATCGACCGCGCCACGGGGCAGGTGCGGTCGATCTTGCGCCGCGGTCCCGTCCCGCTTCCGCCGGAGTTGGCGGCCGACAGTTCGCGGGTCAGGATCCTGCGGGGACTGCCGCGCCCACTGCTGCGCCCGCCGCCGCGTCCGCCCGGTTGACGTGTTAGCTTGGGTCGCGCCGGGCGGGTCTCACGTCGTACTCGCCCCGAGTCTCGGCCGGGTAGCTCAGTTGGTAGAGCAACGGACTTTTAATCCGCAGGTCGTGGGTTCGATCCCCACCCCGGCCCCTCTCTCCCGCGGCGGCCTCACTCCGGAGACCGGTCACCTCGATCCAGTCGAAGAGCGCGGTGCGGCCCGTCGCGCCCTGTCGCGGCACGCCCCACACTCCGACCGAGATCAGGTCGGTGGGCAGGTCCGCCCTGAACTGGAATTCGAACAGTTCCTCCGTCGCCGCCTCCACCCGCAGCCGCTGGCCCCTGAGGCTGACCGCGACCTCGGTGAGTTCGCCCGCGCCGTCCCTGACCGCCTCCGACCTGCCGTAGGTGTCCCGTACGACGTACCACCCGGGCCCGAACTGCCCCTGGGCGTCAAACACGTAGAAGCGGTAGTTGGTGTCCTCGTCGTTGATCGACACCCCTGACCCCAGGTTGAAGGCGTAGACCGGAAAGCGTGCGTGTCCGGTGAAGAAGACGAGGGATGGGTCCGTGTTCTCGGTCGTGGCGCGGCCCATGCTGGCGCGCACTTCCCACGACGTGATCGGCGATTCGAGGTCGCGGGTCACCGTACCGCGGCGTCCGCTCGTGGTATTCCTCACGCTAAGGATGCCGTCCGTCACGGTGGCGGTCGCGTACTCGGTCTCCCAAGCGGTGGGGTCGAACGCGTTGAAGTCGTCGCGGAACCCGTCGGGCCGGGCGGCCGTGACCGTTACGGTGAAGTCCTGTGTCGCTTCCCGTCCTCGGGAGTCGCTCGCGGTGACCGTGACGTTCGCCGTCCCCGTAGCCACGCCCGTCAGCGCGAGTAGGCGGTTCGGGACCGAAGCGGTGACGATGCCGGAGTCCGTGCTCGCCGCCGCATAGGCGAGCGAGTCCCCGTCGGGATCCCGGAAGTACGCCGACACATCCAGGCGCACGGTCTCCCCCGCGAGGAGGCTTTGGGTGGGGATCTCGTCGACGGTTTGGGGCGAGTTGTTGGGCGGGCCGACGACGACGGAGGTGCTCTGCGCGGCCGAGAGGCCGCCGGGGTCGCGCGCCGTGACAGTGAGCGTCACCGCTCCGGTCGAGACGCCGGTGATCGTGACGACGGCCCCGGACGCCGAGACCCGGGCGATGTCCGAGTTCGTCGTCGCCGCGGTGAATGTGAGCGAGTCCCCGTCGGGATCCCGGAAGTACGGCGACACGTCCAGCGTCTCCGCTTCGCCGGCGGGGAGGCGCTGCGGCGCGAGCATCTCGACCGCTTCCGGCACGCGGTTGGGCAGTTGCGCCGTCACCTCGAACTCCTGGGCGGCCTCGAGGCCCTCACCGTCCCGCGCCGCCACCGTGACCGTCGCCGTGCCTGCGCCCCCACGGCGGCCAGCGTCAGCGTGGCGTCGGCCGCGGAGGCCGTGACCACCGCCGTATCGCTGCTCTCGGCGGCGTAGGCGAGAGTGTCTCCGTCGGGGTCCCGGAAGTAGACAGAGAGGTCGACGGTGAGGTAGGCGCCCCTGGTGAGGACCCGGGCCGGCATCGTGTCCGCCACCGTCGGCGCACGGTTGCGTGGCCGCACCGTGACGGCGCCGCTGAGAGCGGCGGAGCCGGGCGAAACCTCCGTCACGGTGACCGGCGCGGATCCTGAGAACGCCCGCGTCCAGTCCTCGTTCTCGGTCACAGTGCTTAGGCCGGTCGGCGGCCTGTTCGACATCGAACTGCAGTTCCTGAGCGCTGTGCCCCCGACACATGAGGCGACCTTCCAGGCTGCGGCGGCCTGGTGGGAGTCGACGCTCGCCGAGACGGAACTTGCGGACGTCCGGTTCTCCGCAGGACAGCGCACGTGCAGCGACACGCCTCAGTTGTCGGAGGCACAGACGATCGATGATCTCCTCATCCTTGTGAGCGTGGTCGAGATCGACGGGCCGGGTGGTACGCTCGGGAGCGCCGGGCCCTGCCTGATCCGCACTTCCTCGCTGCTGCCCATCCTCGGGAGGATGCGGTTCGACGTCGCCGACTTCGACCGGATGGAGCGGACCGGCGATCTGTTCGAACTCGTCCTGCACGAGATGGCGCACGTGCTGGGGCTGGGGACCCTGTGGGAGCGTCACGGCCAGCTGCGGAACCCCTCGACGGCGGGCGTCTCGCGCGACACGCACTTCGCGGGCAGGGCCGCCATCGAGGCGTTCGACGAGGCGGGGGGCACGGCATACACCGGGGGCGGGAAGGTGCCCGTGGAGAACAGCACGGGCCTTAGGGGATCGGATAACAGCCACTGGCGAGCCTCGGTGTTTGGGAACGAACTCATGGTCGCGTTCCAGAAGAGCGGCATCCGCGAACCGATGAGCGCGATCACGATCCGGTCGCTCACCGACCTCGGCTATGCCGTCAACCTCGACCTCGCCGAGCCGTACCGGCTGCCGCTCGCCGGCGCCCGCGCGGCGCCTGACCCCGACCACGTCATTTTCCTCGGCGACGACATCCTGCGGGAACCCATCCACGTGGTGGATTCCGAGGGCCGCACGGTGCGCGTGATCGGCAGCGATCGATGAGGACCCGGGCAAGGATCCGCGCGGCGGGCGTCGTCGTGGCCGCCGGCTGGCTCGCCGGATGCGCCGACGGGACCATGGGGCCGGCGCCGATCCCGCCGCCTCCGCCACCGCCACCGCCGAACCATCCGCCCGAGGCGAGCAGCACCCTGCCTTCGGCAACGCTCGTCGTCGGCGACACGCTCGCTTTCGCCGTGTCGAATTTCTTCCGGGACCCGGATGGAGACTCGCTCGCCTACACGGCGGAGACCACGCAGGCCGGGGTGGCGGAGGCGACAGTAGCGGGGGACCGCGTGACCCTCATCGGGGTGGCGCCGGGTTCCATCGCACTCACGGTGACGGCGCGCGACCCCGGCGGGCTCTCCGCAGCGGACTGATTTCCAGCCGGCTGCCATGCGCGACCACCGATGCGATGGTCGGATCCTCCGCCTCCGCCGTGTAGGCGAGTCTGTCCCCGTCGAAGTCCGTGAAGTGCAGCGACAGGTCGATGACCGCGGCATTCATCGTCGTCAGCAACACGTCGGGAATCGGGTCCGTGGCCACCGGCGGCCGGTTGGGCACAGTCACGGTGAACACCTGCTGGGCCGCGAGTCCGTACGTGTCAGTGGCCGTCAGGGTGATCGTCGCCGTGCCTTTGCGTACGGCGGCGACTGTGAGGTACACCCTGCCCTGCGAGACCATGGCCACACCCGCGTTCGAAGTGGCGGGCGAATAGGTCAGCGTGTCGCCGTCGGGGTCCGTGAAGTAGCGGGTCACGTCCACGCCCATCGAGTTGCCGGCTCTCAATTCGAGGGCGGGGATCGAATCGACCGGCGCGGGCGCCCGGTTGGGCACCGTCACGACGAGCGTCTGGCGGGCGGAGAGGCCGTTCGGGTCGCGCGCCGTCACCGTCACGACGGCTGTCCCCCGGGCCACTGCCGCGACCGTCAGAATATCTCCCGCCACCGCGGCCGCGACCACTTCGGCGTCCGAGGTCCCGGCCTCGAAAGTCAGGTCGTGGCCATCGGGATCCCGGAAATGGGAGGCGAGGTTCAGAGATGCCGAATCGCCCGGCGCCAGTTGCAGGGCGGGGAGCGCCGCCCGCGCGACCGGGGCCTGGTTCGTGACCGTGACCGCAAAGATCTGCTGCGCGGCCTGCCCGTCGGGATCCACGGCCGTCACCGTCACCGTGGCCGTACCCCGCGACACCCCCGCGACCGTCACCTCGCTCCCGGCGATCGAGACCGAAGCCATCTCCGCGTTCGATGAGGACGCCGCGTAGCGCAGCGCGTCCCCGTCCGGGTCGCGGAAGAAGGGCAGCACGTCGAGCGTGGCGGAGTCCCCCACCACGAGCGCCGCGGCGGGAACCGACCCCACGGCGGCCGGCGCCCGGTTGGGCGGGGGAGGAGGAGGCCCCGGCACCGGCTCCGTGGCTCCCTCCCCGCACGCCGCGGCCAGAACGAGCGCGGCCAGGGCCAGCCGTCCCCGCACGTCACGGAATCGGGTCACTAAATCGGATATCTCGCCGCGCGCGTCAGACTAGTTCCAGCGGTAGCCGAGGCGGGCGTAGTAGAAGCCGCCGTTGGAGCCGAAGGGGGAGCCCGGGCCGTAGCGGTTGCCGGAGAACGTCGCCCCCGGGTTCTCCTGCGGGTAGGTGTTGAGCGCGTTCTGGCCGCCGACGGCGAGCGTCATCGCCTCGCCGATCGACCAGGTCGCCTCGAGGTCCACGAGGTACGCACCGGGATATGCGAGGTCGTCCCGCGCATCGAACCAGCCGTCGTAGGAACTGAGGCGCGCGAGCAGCCCCAGAGGGCCGAACGCGCGCTTGCCCGTAAGGATCCAGCGCGTGGCGGGGAGCGCCTCCTCGAGCTGCCGGATGCGGGTCTCGTCCACCTTCTCCGGGTCGAACTTTGTGACCTTCGTGTTCGTGTGGTTGAAGGCGAAGCTGATCGAAGTCCCGCCCCCCGCGGAGGGCGGCGCCCAGGTCGCGACGACGTCGATGCCCTGTGTGCGCGTGCTGAAGTCGTTCGTGAAGAAGCGGAATTCCTGCAGGTTGCGCGCGCTCACGATGCCCTCCTCGACGAGCCGCGTCTGTTCGTCGGCCGTGAGGGTGAAGCGCTGCGTCAGCGCGAGGCGGTCGGAGAGTGCCACGCGGAAGTAGTCCGCCGTGAGAAGGAAGGCGCCGAGGTCCAGCACCGTCCCGGCCGCGAAGTTGCGGGATCTCTCGGCGTCGAGCGGGACCCCGCCGCGCAGCGCCGCGACCGCCGAGGTGGAGGGGATGGTGCCGCTGTTGACGAGGTCCCCGAGTTCGCGGTCGAAGATGGTCGACACGTTGAAGGCGTTCTGCTGGCCGGGCGTGGGCGCCCGGAAGCCGGTGCTCAGGCTGCTGCGCAGCGCGAGGTCGTCGGTGAGCCCGTAGCGTCCCGCGAGCTTGCCATTCAGCGTGGATCCGAAGTCCTCGAAGTTCTCGAAGCGCAGAGCCCCGCCGAGCGTCCAGCGGTCGTTCCGGTAGTCGTGGAGTTCGGCATCGGCGTACACGGCGGTATTCGTGCGGTGCCAGTCGCCGGCCGCGATCGGACTGAAGCCCGGGAATCCGTTGGAGCCTGCGCTGAATCCCTGCGGCGCGAGGGGCCCGAGCCTCCACGAGGCCTCGTCGCCGAGCCCGATCGTGAAGTACTCGTCGCGCCACTCGATGCCGCCGGCCACGTCGAGCAGGTCGCTCACCGTGTAGGCCGCGTCCACGTGCAGGTCGACGTCCACCTGACGGTAGAGCCCCGGATCGAACTCCACGGGCGTGGCCGAGCCGAGCGAGGCGTTCACCGTGTTGAAGATGAAGAAGTCCACCTCGTTCCGGCCCCAGTTGGCGCTCACGTCCCAGTGGAGGCGTCCGGCCTGTCCCTCGACCCCCGCAACGAGGGAGGCATCCGTCACATCCGCCCCGAATTGGGGCGTGAAGCCGCCGGGGAACCGCTCCTGGAAGGTGAAGCAGTTGGGATCCGAGAGGACGTGATTCAGGGCGGCCTGGTCCGGGAGCCCGTCCGTGACCCTGACCACGGGGCAGCCGGCGGAGCCGTCGAGCACGCCATCCTCGGCGTCGAGCAGGTCGCCGATGAGGAGCGTCTCCCCGCCGTCCAGGCTGAACACGCCGCTCCGCGTGTTCGGGTTGCGGAAGAAGAAGCCCCCGGTCACGTGCTGGCTCGCGTAGTTCGCGTGCGCGTAGGCCTTCGTGGAGCTGCCGAGGAAATAGCCGAAATTGCCCCACAGCTTGAGGTCGTCCTCGATCTCCGGCGCGCCCCAGATCTGCGCGGGATCCCGCACATGCGTGTTCCCCCGCGAAACGAGGAGGGCGGCGTCCGACCGCTGCACGCTGCGGCTGGTCGAGTTCGACCGGCCGTACTCGGCGCTCAGGTTCGCGAACCCCGTGGCCCCGAGCGGAAGTCCGGTATTGCCGGAAATCGTGTAGCCCTCCCCGCCGCCGTCGCCGAAGCCGCCGGCCCGCATCTCGAGCGCGCCGCCCGAACGCGCATCCCTGAGGTGGAAGTTCATCACGCCGGCGATCGCGTCGGAGCCGTACTGGGCCGAGGCGCCGTCGCGCAGGACCTCGACCTGGCGCAGCGCGATGGCCGGAATGCTGGAGAGATCCGGCCCCTGCGCGCCGTCGGCCACGCCGTTGCCGATCCAGAGGATGGCGGCCGCCCGATGGCGCCGCTTTCCGTTCACGAGCACGAGCGTGTGGTCCGGGGCGAGCCCGCGCAGGTTCGCGGGTCGGATGATCTTGGCCGCGTCCCCCGTGGCCTGCGGGTTGATGTTGTAGGAGGGGACTGTGGTTCGCAGGAGGTCGCCGATGTCCGTGTCCCCCTGATCCATCAGTTCCGAGGGGGCGATCGCGTCGATCGGGACCATCGACTCGGTCACGGTACGGGGTCTCGAGCGGCTGCCGGTGGCGACGAGGCCGGCGACGGAGATGACGGTCTGGGTCAGGGGGACCTCGAGCACGACGACGGAGTCGTCCACGACGGTCGCCTCGCGGAATTCGATGCCATAGCCCAGCAGGCGAACCTCTACCCTGACGGGGCCGGGCGGGAGGCCCGGGAGGTGGAAGTGTCCCTCGAAATCCGTGATCCCGCCGTAGCCGAGCCCCGGAAGCGAGATCTGTGCCCCCGGCAGACCCGCGCCCGTCTCGGCGTTGAGCACGATGACGTCCAGTCCACCTTCCTGTGCGAGGACTCCCGCCGGCGCCATCGGCAGCGCCAGGACCGCAATGAAGAAGATTCTCCGCATCCTACGCCTCCTTCACGCCCGTCGGGGCGGCGGAGAGCAGATTCCTGGTCCAGGCCGCGACGTGGTCCATCTGCCCCTCCCGTTCGCCCGCCCACCGGGGCAGCCGGAGGGCGTTGGCGACCAGCACGCCTCCGCCGCCGAGGCCCATCAGCGCGGGGACCATCAGCGCGGCGCCCGTCCTGCCGTCCGCGACCATGAGGAAGGCGACGATCACCGACATGACGGCAAACATGACCCCCAGGACGGTCGTTTCGAGCGCGTCGCCCTTGCGCGTTCCCAGGCGGAGCCGGTGGCCGGACTCCGACTGTTCGAGAACCGCGTGGAGGTTCCCGTTGCTCCATTCGCGGATCCCGCCCTCGGCCCTGACCTCGCCCTTCGCGTCGAACGTGGCCCGCAGTTCGGCGACCAGAAATCGCCACTCGCGATCCGTCAACTCCCGCGGGAGATCAACGACCCGGCCCGCGGAAATCGGAATGCCCAGCAACTTCCGCCGCGGAAGCGTGCGCGGGAGCGCCTCAAGGTCCGCGGCCGCCACCGCGATCCGCTCGGCGGAGAGGCCGACCTCCAGACCCACAGCCTGGAGTTCCTTGAGCGTGAGGCCTCCCTCCACGCGCGCGGGCGGGCTCGCCCGGTCTTCCTCGGCGGCGCGCGCGAAAACCTCTCGGATCTCTTCTTCTCCGTACCGGCGTTTGCTGTCCATGGCGGCGTGAATCTGTAGTCCATCGGCGGGCGATGGAAGGATGACGATGGCGGCACGGATGATGGCGGAATGGCACCGGACGACGCAGCTTGTCGCGGTGCGCTGCGCCGGGGGGCGCACCGAGTCGGGCGGGTAGCGAGACGAGGAGGGGGATGTGAAAGCCATCAAATGGCTTGCGGCGTTTGCGGTCGTTACGCCTCTGCTAGGTCATGGATCCGGGGCGGCGCAGACCGCGTTCGGAATCAAGGGCGGCGCGACCTATGCTGACGCGGCTTTCAGGGACCAGTTCACGTCGGAAGCGCTCCTCCGAAAGGTGGGCGGCGGCTTCGTGACGTTGCCGCTGTCGGAGCGCGCCACGGTTCAGTTGGAGGCGCTCTATATCGAACGGGGGTTCTCGACCTCGGGCCTCCACCAGGATGGCTCGAGCACGAGGATGTCCTATCTGGATTTCCCTATCTTGCTAAGGTTTCGCCCGACACCGAACGCCGGGCGCGTGCGTCCGATCCTCGTGGGCGGCGCGTACTGGGGGCACGAAGTGGCGTGCCGTCTGGAAGGCGGCGTGGCGCAGTTCGAGGAGAGCAACAGCTGCGAGGGGCGGTTCCAGCTGCGCGGGGTCGCGGACGTGGGCCTGATCGTCGGCGCGGCCCTTGAGGTGACGACCGCCGACGCCTGGTTCGTGACGCTCGAAGCCCGCTACCACTACGGGGTGAGGAACCTTCACTGGGACCCCGCGTCCGATGGCGCGCAGGCGCGTAACCTGTCCGCCATGGCCGGTGTTGGAGTACGGGTCGGAGGCTGACCGCTAGTCCGGTCCGCCGGGCCGGCCCGTGGCCTGCCATGCGGGAGGCGGCGTGGCGGGCCACGCCTTGACGGCTTCGACGATCCCGCGCGCGGACTTCTCCGGCGCCTCCAGGATCACGCCCCGGTCTCGCGCGCTCGTCATGAACCCCGTCTCGATGATCACGCCCACCGTGCTCGGATGGAGTGCGTGCCGGTAGCGGCGGTAGTTGAAGGCGTAGTAGTTCCGCATGCGGCGCGTTGCGATCGGCAGGCCCCGGAGACCCGTCGCTTCTCCGTACTTCTCCCGCAGGATCTGCGCGATCTCCGGCGCGCGTCCCGTGGCGTCCCGGCGCGGAGAGGCCACGCGGTATCCTGAAGCCTGGGGGCTGTCGCTCCCGTCGGCATGGATCGCGATGAAGAGGTGCGCGCGATAGCCCGGGGGGACGACGGCGGGGAGGATGTCGACCTCGTAACCGAGCGCCTCGAGTTCGGCGCCCGCGAGCCGGGCGATGGCGAGGTTCGCCTCCCACTCGGCGGTCTCCCGCCACCGCGTACCGTTGTAGCGGATACGGCGGAGTTCGTGAGGGGCTTCATCGGCCCGCCAATGCCCGGCCTGCAGTCCGATGCGGATGGGTGCGGCGGGCCCGGGCACCGTGGCGTGCCCAAGCGCGCTCGCCTCGCCCTCCGACCCGCGTCGGGCGGTGGACGATTCCTGGGCGACTGCGGGTCGGGGCGCCTCGTGTCCGGCGACGAGGGCCACGGCGACCGTGAGCAGCGTTAGCCTCAAATCTGGCCTCAAGTGCGCGATCTCCTCCCAAGGCGATCCCGGCGGGCCTCGACATCCGACCCCCAGCCAAGACCGTTGACGCTACCCGCGGCAACTCTCACGGGCAATACGCGCCGCCCGGCCGGGGTTCCCGTTCAGCGGCAGCGCAGGCCGGGACTCGCCGGGAGCCCATCGGTGGCGGAGGCCGCGAGCGCGTTGAACAGGAGCTTGAACGTGTTGCGCGGCTGGCCGCGGAAGTGGGGCCGGAAGGCGAAGAGCACGACGTGCCCCGCTCCGACTTCGACCTGCGCGACGGCCGGATAGCCGGCGAGCACCTCCTCGCCGCCCAGCGTCCAGCCGCTGACGAGGAAGTCGTCGTCCGCGTAACACACGGGCGTCGAGACTCGGCCGCCGCCCGCGACCCCGCCGCTCGCCGCGCCGCCGGTGCGCTCGAGCACCTGGCTGCGCGCGAAGAGGGCCATCGCCTCCTCGTCCATCCCGTAGCCGAGTGGGTGCGAGGGGTCGACATCGAGCCGGATGACGGAACCGGGGATGAAGAACTCCTGCGAGGACAGCCCGCGAGTCCGGTTGCGGAAGGGGAGGGCGAAGGTCTCGATGGCGTAGTCCACGGCCTGGTCGAAGGCCACCAGCCACCCGCCGCCCTCGACGAAGCCCCTGAGCGCGGCGGCGCCCTCCTCGCCGAGCCCGCCGGTGTACTGTTCCGGCATGGACCCGGGTGCGTGTCCCTGCGCGATCCCGCCCGCGCCCTGCGAGGGAAGAAGGACGACATCGAAGCGCGACAGGTCCCCTTCTCTCACGTCCGCGTCCCACACGTTCTCCCACTCGAAGCCGTACTGGTCCAGCACCCAGCGGGTCCAGCCCTCGGGCATCGGGGCCTGCCACGAGCGATAGATCGCCACGCGCGGCGCGTGGGCCTCGGCAACGGCGTCGGAGGAGGGCGAGGCGGACACCCCGGTGAGCGTCAGGCCGTGGTCGGCGGCGAGCGCGCGGGCGGCGTCGGCGGACAGTCCGGGGAGCCAGTACGCCCCTGCCGGCACCTCGCCGTTCGGCGTTGGGAGCATCTGCACGGTGCGGAAGCGCTCCGGAGCTTCGTCCGCGTCCTCCGCTTCGCCGCGCCCGCCGCCCGAAGCGGACAACCCGCGGTAGATCGAGTTGGCGTTGCCGTGCGCCGCGAACCCCGCCGCCCCCTCGCCGCGCACTTCGCCGATGTCGGCCGAGGCCTCGCCCCACTCGCCGCGCGGCATGTCGAACGGCTCGTCCACGTTCACGGCCTCGAGGCCCATCTGGAAGCGGAGTTCGTAGCCCGTCATGTCGTACGGCGGCTCGGGCGGCCCGCCGGGGTACTGGCGCCGGTCCGGGTACTGCTTCGGTTCCATCAGGTCGACGACGTAGGGCCGGAAGGCCTGGGGCGGAATCACGTACGACCCCGCGGGGAAGGCGACCTCTCCCGCCGAACCCTCAATCGAAAACGGCTCCGAGGCGCGCAGAAATTCGATCCCGGATTGCGACATCAGGTTCATGAACTCGACGACGGTCCCGGGGTCGTGCGAGGCCGCCGGATCCAGCACGTAGGCGAACGGACCGCCCTCGGCCGCGTTTCCGCGCTCGATCTGGCGCCGGCCCATCCGGTAGTGGTTGAAGAGGTACTCCTCCTTGAGCTTCGCGCCCATGTCCGCCACGGCCTTGGCGGCGGTCATCATGTAGTCCATGGCGTCGCGCAGGTGCCAGCAGCCGCCGAGCCACGGGTTGTTGTAGTTCGTCGAGGGCGTCTTCGCGGGCAGGTTCCCGGCACGCGCGCCGAACGTGTCCGGGATCTCGTCCTCGTCGTAGCAGCGGGGCGTCGCGTAACCCGCGCCCGCCGTCTCCGTCAGGAAGCCGAGCATGTTGTGATAGTCGGGCCCGCCTCTCATCGACCCGTTCCACCACAGGTCGAACACGATGCCGCTGTTCACGCCCGGCTTCCCCTCCTCGTCGAAGCGGCGCCGCATCGAATGCCCCATCTGATTGAGGGAACTCACCACGAGCGGGTCGAGGTGCGGGCTCACGGGGTTCTCGAAGGGCGGCATCCAGATGCGCCCGGGGAAGGGGCTCGACTGATGCTGATTATAGACGATCTGCGGAAACCAGTTGTGATAGAGTTGCCGCGTCACGGCCTGTGTTTCGACCTGCGTCAGCATGTACCAGTCGCGGTTATTGTCGTGCCCGATATAGTGGTGATAGAGCTCCGGGACGCGCGCCATCTCGAACTCGCCGCCCACGTTCGACATGTACCAGTCGGCGACGATATTGAGGCCGTCCGGGTTCATGTTCGGCATCAGAAGGACGACGGCGTTCTCGCGGATCCGCCGCGTCTCGGCCGACTCGTCCGTCACGAAGTGGTGCGCCATCTCCGGCATCAGCTGCCCGTGCGCGACCTCGGTGGCGTGCAGCCCGCCGTCGATCCACACGACCGCCACGCCCTCGCGCGCCAGCGCCCGTGCCTCCTCCTCATCGAGGACCGAACCGTAGCCTTCGTCCGGGTCGCGAGCGTAAGCCAGCGTGCGCGTGATCTCGCGAATCCGTTCCAGACGCTGGAGGTTCGCCGGTGAGGAGATCGCGGCCAGGTAGAGCGGCTCGCCGCGCGTGCTCTCGCCGATCTGCTCCAGCACCATGCGGTCGGTGGAAGCCGTAAGCGCCTTGAAGTAGGCCTTGATCCCGTCGTAGTTCGTGAGCTTGTAGTCCTCGCCGGGCGCGAACCCGATGATCTCCTCGGGGGTCGGCACGTCGCCGCCACCGCCGTCAACCGCGCACCCCGCGAGCAGCAAGGTGCCCAGCATCACGGCCGGCAGCGCAGACGTGGGCAGGACCCGGCCGCGCCGGTGTGAAGTCAGGGCTCGCATGCGTTCACCTCGGCAATCCGTCAGTTCGGGATGACACGGACCACGCGGCCATCGGAATCGACGACGGTGATCGGCCCCCGGAAGATGTCGTCGCCATACGGGATGGCGCGAGCGGGCGTTGCGCGCGCGGCCGCATCGGGCTGCGGCAACTGATACCATTCGGCCAGGCCCACCTTGACCGTGTAGCCGAGATCCGCCAGCGACTGCACCGTGATCAGGCTCAGGGGGTCGCGCTCCCCGATGGTCTGGTAGGGAGTCATCAGTTCGTGCCCGAGCACGGATTCCCGCCAGTGCGAATCGGCTGCCCCGGGACCCGACTGGTTCTCGACGGGCACCTTCTCGCCGTCGTCGTAATTCGCACCGCCCTTCTCGTCGAACGCCTGCCTGGCCAGCGGCCCCGTGAAGTGGGCGTCCGCTCCGGGGTTGTGGACCGAGGGGTTGCGGAGCAGGCCTTGATCGAGCCACACCGTCCCGATCCCGAACACGTGGCCGATCTCGTGCAGGACGACCTCCTCCAGGTCTTTCAGGTCGCCGTCCTCCTGCAACGCTCGCAGGTCGGCCGCGTCGAACTCGACCGCTCCGAGGAAAGGCAGGGCCGAGCCGTCGCGGATACCGCACGGACCCGCCCGCGCCAGCGTCTGCCCTTCGCCGTCGATCTCCCGGATCGAGGCCACGACGACGATGTCGTCCACCGTTCCGATGCGCTGCTCGCTCAGGATGTCCCAGCACCCGGTTTCCGCGTTCTGGCCGCGGGGCACGTCGGGCAGTTCCGTGTCCGCAAGGATCGCCGACCAGAAGCGGACCGCTTTGTGCAGAGCCTCCTTCTGTGACTCGGTGACTTCGTCCAGGAGGATCAGGTCGATGTCGAACGAACCGGGGCTGGCCTCTCTCACCGTCACGGGGAATGAGATCTCCGCCGTCCCGCCCGCCGAGTCGGCCGCCGTCACAGTGGCCATCGCGGTCCCCGCGGCCACGGGCGTCAGGGTCACCGTGTCCCCGCTGACGGTCGCCCCCGCGACAGCGGAATCGGAGGTCTTGGCCGTGTACGTCAAGGCCGCTTCTTCGGGATCCCGGAAGTAGGGCGACAGGTCGATCTCCGTCTCGTGGGCACCGGCCTGCATCCGCTGTGGCGACACTTCGCGCACCGGCACGGGCGGCTGGTTCCCCCCCGACCCGAATAGGACGAGGGGGTTGCCGAGCCCGATTTCGAGGCCGGTGGCGGCTGCCGGGATCGTGGGCGCCGGCCCCGCGACGACCTGTGCCTCGCCCGCACCCTCCCCTGCGCCCATCACGGTGACCTCCATGCTCACGGTGCTGCCGGCCTCGAGCACGGTCGAGTCTGCGGACAGCTCGCCCCCCTGCACGGACAGCGGGATCCGCATGCGGAACGGCGCCCCCCCGGCGAGGCGGAGCGCGATCCGGGCCGGCCCAGCGGCGTCGGGGGCCTCTCCGTCCGTGCGCTCGACCTCGATCTGGAGCGCAAACGGCGCCCCCGGGTTATCGGTCAGGCGCAGCGTGTCGAGGCTGGCGAGTCCGACGAACACGCGCTCGGGGAGCCCCTCGAGCCGGTTCCGCTCCAGCCGCAGGATCCGGAGATCCGCGAGCCCCGCGAACGGTTCCGGGGGGAGTGCCGTGAGCCTGTTTCCGTACAGGCGCAGCACCTCCAGCCGGCTGAGACCGGAGAACACCCCTTCCGGCAACGACTCCAACGTGTTCCGGTCCAGCCGGAGGTCCCGCAGGCTCGCAAGTTCGGCAAAGACGCCCTCCGGTAGCGACTCCAGCCCGGCGTCCTGGAGCAGCAGGCTCTCGAGCCGCGCGAGGCCCGCGAAAGCGCGCGCGTCCAACTCCCCAATCCGGCCGTTCCCCAGATACAGCCACTGCAGCGCCGCGAGTCCGCTGAACGCCCCCTCGGGCAGCGTCTCGAAATCGTTGCCGCCCAGGTTGAGCCGCTCCAGGCTATCGAGCCCCGCGAACACGCCGGGCGTCAGCGTGCGGAACGCGTTCCCCCGCAGTTCGAGGATCTCCAGCGACGACAGCCCTTCAAAAGCGCCGGCCGGCAACTCGGCGAGTTCGTTCTCGCCGAGGTCCAGCGTCGCGAGCCTCGAGAGCCCCTCGAAGGCGCCGGCCGGCAGTGTCTCGAAACCGTTGTTCCGCAGGCGCAGCGTCTCGAGGCTCGCGAGGTCGTGGAAGGCGCCCGCAGGGAACTCGATCAGGCCCACGCCGGAGAGGTCGAGGTTCCTCAGGTTGTAGAGGCCGGACAGGTCGCCGCGCCGCAGGGAGGGGATCTCGTATCCGGCGAGGTTCAGGGTCGTGATCCCGAGATGAGAGATCGTTACGCCCTGACAATTCGGCGCGCGCGTGCGCACGACGAGAGCATCCCGGATCTCCGGTGTCCGGTCGCAGACACCCTCGTGGATTGCGACCGGAATCGAAGTCGTCGCTCCGAGGGTGTATCCCGCATCCGGCGCCGGTGAATCGAGAGTAAGAAGGAAGACTTCGCGCGCGGGCTCGATGTCCGTGTCGTCGCGGATGGGGATCCGGACCTCCGCAACGCTCGCGCCGGCGGGGACGGACACGGATCCCGCGGCTTCGTAGTCCGCCGCGTCCGCATCCGCCGTTTCCGGATCTTCGTCGGCCGCGAGCGTGAATCGGACGGTGAGGGGAGATACCGGTGGGGGATCGAGCCGGATCGGCACGATGGCGTCGGTGCCCTCGGAGGCCGCGGGCGACGACGACGCGATGGTCGCCACCGGTGTGCGGGCGGGTTCGGGCCCCGGCTCCGTGCTGCCGCCGTCACATGCGGCGATACCCAGAGCGATAGCGGCTGCCGCCCACCGGTTTCGCGTACGAACGATCATTCAGGAATCTTACGGGCGGTACGCGCGCGCTGCCTCCTCGGCGGTGACGTAGCCGTCGAGGACATCCTCCCGGACGCGTTCGGGAGGTCGCCGGGAGGGGTCTCCGAGGCCGCCGCCCCCGGGGGTCTCCAGCACGATCCGTCGGCCGGGGGGCACGACCTCGCGCCCCTTGGGCCGGAAATCGCCCACGCCCGGCACATGGACCCGGCCCGCGGCCCCATCGCCGCCGCCGTCGCGTCCCCGGGCCGGATTGCGGACCCGCTCGAACATCTTCGAGACGGCGAACGCCTCGTCCTCCGCGTGCGAGATCTCCATGACCTGTCCCAGGCCGCCCCGGAACTCGCCCGGGCCGCCGGAGTCGGGGAGGTACTCCTTTCGCCAGAAGATGAGCGGCGCCACCGTCTCGGTGATTTCGATCGGCGTGCTGCGGACGCCCGAGGGGAACGCGGTCGCCGACAGGCCGTCCTTCCCCGGCCGGGCGCCCGTGCCGCCGGCGTGGAAGGGGTTCACGACGAATGCCTCCCCACCGGACCTGTGCGAGCCGGTCAGTCCCGGCCCCGCCATGATGACGGGGTTCCAGAGGCACGACGCGCCTTCGGCGGGCACGGCTCCGGGCTCCAGCGCCTGCTCGAGGCAGCCGAGTACGACGTCCGGCAGCATCTGCCCGATCGCGTGCCGCGCGGAGACGGCGGCGGGCGGGGGCGCGTTGAGTAGCGATCCGGGTGGGGCGGAGACCTCGATCGCGGCCAGCGACCCGGCGTTGTTCGGGACCTCGGAGCCGACGATGCAGCGCACGCCGAACGAACTGTAGGCGCGCGTATAGGTGACCGGGACGTTGATGCCGCGCGACGACATGGGCGAGGTGCCGTCCCAGTCGATCGTGATCGTTCCGTCGGGCAGGACCGTGAGGGCGCACACGAGGTCAAGATCCTCATCGTAGCCGTCGATCCGCATCCGGTTTCGGTACGTCCCGGGACGGAGCGCCCCGATGCGCTCCCGCATCGCCCGCCGCGAGGTGGAGATAATCGTCTCCGCCAGCGGTTCCAGGGAATCGATCCCGAACTCGGTCATCATGGCCACCAGCCGCTCGCACCCGGTGCGGTTGCAGGCGGCCAGCGAGTAGAGGTCGCCCTGGGCCACGTCCGGATCGCGGACGTTCGCCCGCACCAGCCGCATGAGTGTCTCGTCGACCCGTCCGCCCCGGATCAGGTAGCCGATCGGGAGGCGGATCCCCTCCTCGAACACCTGGTTCGCGTCCGCGCCGAAGCCGCGTCCCCCGACGTCGGCGATGTGGCTCGTGGCCGCGAACAGTGCCACCGGACGCCCGTCCAGAAACGTGGGGGTCACAACGGTGAAGTCGTTGAGGTGTCCCGTGCCCTCCCAGGGATCGTTCGTGATGAGGACGTCGTCCTCGCCCAGCGTCTCCACCGGGAAGTCCCGGAGGAAAAACCCGACGGAGGCGGCCATGGCGTTGACGTGACCGGGCGTGCCCGTGACGGCCTGCGCGAGCATGCGCCCGGAGAGGTCGAACACGCCGGCGGAGAGGTCGCCCGCCTCGCGCACGGGAGTCGAGAACGCGGTGCGCACGAGGGTCCGGGCCTGCTCCTCGACCACGGACAGCAGCCGGCTCCACGTGATCTGCCCTTCGAGCGCCGCGATTCCGGTCTGCGCGTCGGTCGCCGCCGCGCCCGCCGCCGCTTCCGCCGCTGCCTGCCGCTCGACGAACAGATGACCCCCGGGGACCACGCGCGCGTCCCAGCCGTCCGGGACCACGGTCGTCGTCTGGTCCTCGGCGATGAGCGCCGTGCCCTCGACGCGGGTTCCCTCCGGGAGCGCCCCTCGCGTGTGAACCGCCGCCGTCATCGACTCGCCGCCGGGTCCGTCCCACAGCTCCGTCCACCGCTCGGGGGTGGGTCCTGTCGGGGCGGGTTGCCCCTCGCCTTGCCCCCCGCGCGACGTTCCCGCGGGAACGTCCGCTTCGGCCAGTTGCCCAACTGGTGGGGTCAATGCGCGGGGCGACGTTCCCGCGGGAACGTCTGCGGCCTCCGTCGCGGGCGCCGAGACGACGAGCGTCCAGCTCAGAATCTCGATGTCGAGGCCCGGGATCGTGCGTCCATAGACCGTCTCGTAGCCGCGATCGAACGCTTCGCGAAGGGTTGCCGCGTCCTCGATGGTCTCCGGGAGGTCGACGCCGATCTCGTGACCCTGGCCCACATAGCGCATGTAGGCGCGCGCCTTCCCGGTCGTGGCCGCCCCCGGCGCCCCGCGCGACACGACGGCCTCCGCCTCGTCCCTCATCTCATCGAACACCGCGCCGACGACCTCGGGATCGAACCCGGACAGGCGCATGTAGCGGCTGCGCACGACCTCGTAGGAGATCGGCGCGAGGAGAAAGCCCACAGCCGAGCCCACGCCCGCATCGGCCGGCACCAGGAAGCGATCCACCTCCAGCTTGTCGGCGAGCCTCGCGGCGTGGATCGGGGCGGAGCCGCCGAAGGCGATGAGTGTGCGTCCCGCCACGCCCTTGCCCCATTCGATCGCGTGCGTGCGGGCGGCGTTAGACATGTTCTCGTCCACCATCTCGCTGATGCCGAGAGCGGCGAGCTTCGCGTCGAGCCCCAGTTCATCGCCCACGCGAGCCTCGATTGCGGCTTTGGACCGCCCTCGGTCGAGGGGAATCGAACCTCCGGCAAAAAACTCCGGATCGATCCGTCCCAGGGCGACGTCCGCGTCCGTCACGGTGGGTTCGTCCCCGCCCCGGCCGTACGCCGCCGGCCCCGGCTCCGACCCGGCGCTGGCCGGCCCCACCTGGATCCGTTCCAGATCGTCGACACCGGCGATCGACCCGCCCCCGGCCCCGATCTCCACCATCTCGATCACGGGGATCCGCACCGGCAACCCGCTCCCCTGCTTGAAGCGGTAGCTGCGGGCGACCTCGAAGGTGCGCGAATGGAGCGGCTGCCCGCCGTCGATCACGCACAGCTTCGCCGTCGTCCCGCCCATGTCGAAGGAGAGCACGTCGCCCAGTTCCAGGTCGCGCGCCAGGTGGCTGGCGAGGATGGCGCCCCCGGCGGGCCCGGATTCCACGAGGCGGACCGGAGCGGCGACCGCCGTGTCGAGCGTCGTGAGTCCGCCCCCCGAGGTCATTAGAAGGAAGGGACAGGCGAGTCCCGATTCGCGCAGCGACGCCGAGAGCCCCCGCAGGTAACGCGCCATGAGCGGCTGGACATAGGCGTTCGCGCAGGCCGTGGACTGCCGCTCGTACTCGCGGACTTCGGGGCATACGTCCGAGGCCAGCGTCACCGGGAGCCCCGGCCGCCACTCCTCCAGGATCTCTCCGATCCGGCGTTCGTGATCCGGGTTGGCGTAACCGTGAATGAGTCCGACCGCGACGGATTCCACCCCCTCCGACGCGAGCGTCGGGAGAAGGGCCCGCACGGAACCTTCCTCCAGCGGCACGAGCACGCGGCCGCGGTGGTCGACCCGTTCCTTCACGGGGAGCCTGAGACGGCGCGGAACCAGGGGCTCCGGACGGTCGACGCCGATGTCGTACTGCTCGAACCGGTTCTCGTGGGCCATCTCGAGTGCGTCGCGGTGCCCGGACGTCACGATGAGGGCGGTGCGTGCGCCCCGGCGTTCGATGATCGCGTTCGTGGCCAGCGTCGTGCCGTGGATGACGAGACGGACGGCGGAGGGTGGGACGTCCGCCAGCCCCAGCACCTTGTGCACGCCCTCGAGGACGCCCCGTTCGGGCGCCGAGGCGGTCGTGAGCACCTTCGTCGTGACGAGGCGCCCGCCGGCCTCCAGCGCCACGTCCGTGAAGGTCCCGCCGATGTCGATCGCGAGCCGAGCCGAGCCGCCCGACCCGTCCGTCGCCCCGCCGCTCACCCGTCTTCGCGCAGGGGGACGGTGTAGTTGAGCGCCAGGCGTCCGCCGTCCGGATAGATCGTCTCGCCAGTGAGGTACGAGGCGTAGTCGCTCGCGAGGAAGACGGCCACCGTCCCGATCTCGTCCGGGTCCCCGAACCGTCCCAGGGGAGTGCGCGAGAGGATCGTGCGCCGCGCCTCTTCGTCGGCGATCACCGAGTCGAGGATGTCGGTGACGATCGTCCCCGGCCCGATCGCGTTCACCCGGATGTCGTGCGGCGCGAGCGCCATCGCCATGACCTTCGTGAGCTGCATGACGCCGCCCTTGGAGGCCGCGTAGGCGAGCTGGTTCGGGATCGTCACGACCGCATTCGTGGACGACATGTGGATGATCGTCCCCTTCACGCCACGCTCCACCATCTGCCGCGCCACGAGGCGGGAGAGGAGAAAGGTCCCGCGCAGGTTGACGCCCAGCACCCGGTCGAAGTCCTCGACCTCGGCGTCCAGGATCGAGCCCGCGGCGATGATCCCCGCGTTGTTGAGGAGGATGTCGCAGCCGCCGAAGCGCTCGGTGCAGGCGTCGAGCAGGGCGGCGCAGTCGCTCTCCTCGCTGACGTCCGCGCGCACGGCGAGCGTCTCCCGACCCGTCTCCTCCGCGATCTCGCGGGCTGTCTCCGCGCAGCGTTGCTCCAGCACGTCCCCCAGCACCACGTCCGCGCCGTGCCGGGCGAAGGCGAGCGCGCACGCGGCGCCGATCCCCTTCGCGGCCCCGGTGACGATGGCCGTCTTCCCCTCGAGTGTGATCATGCTGAGACCTTCCTCGTTCTGTTGACGCTCCACCCGCGACGCTACTGCGAGGTAGCCTTCCCGTGCTGTCTGGTGGTGATGATCCCGCGTTGATCGCCGTTGCGAAACTGACGGAGGTCGGAGCGGCGGTCACTATGGTATCGACGAAAGCGGCGTGTGGCATGGAGCAGCAGGAGATCCTCTGCCGGTGGTGGCGAGCTCGCCAACTCGCGACCCGGATCCCAATATGGTATGATCTCATAAGATACCATGAAGATGGAAGGTACCATGAAAGAACCCAGGCAGTCGATCCCCGAGAGTCCGCCGGATCGCTCGGCCGAACCCGAGCGCGTGACGATCGACGAAGCGGGGCGGCTGGTGGTTCCCGCGCGCTTTCGGAAGGCTCTGGGTATCCGGGGCCGGCAGCAGTTGGTCGTGGGCCTGGAGGGCGACACGATCCGGCTGCGCACCCCGAGCGCGGCACTCGCGCGCCTGCAGGCCATCGCGCGGCAGAAGCGGCAGGGGTCCGGGAGCGTCGTCGATGAGTGCATCCTGGAACGGCGAGCCGAAGCCGCCCGTGAATGAGCCGGTCGCGAGCGTTCTGGACGCTTCGGCCGTCCTGGCGGCGCTCTTCGAGGAACCCGGCGCGGAGCGCGTCGTCCGCGCGCTTGAACGTGGCGCAGCCATTTCCTCCGTGAACGCGGCCGAAGTGGCGGCGCGCCTCTCGCAGAGCGACTGGACCGCGGGAACGGTGGCGAGCGTCTTCGATGAACAGGGGATCGAAATCATCCCGTTCGACCGCGAAACCGCCCTGCTCAGCGGCGCCTATCGTCAGAGCACGCGGCACCTCGGCCTCGGACTGGGTGACCGGGCCTGCCTGGCCACCGCGCGCAGGCTCGGTCTCCCGGCGCTCACCGCAGACCGGAGCTGGGCCGACGTCGCGATCGCCGGCGTAACGGTCGTCCAGATCCGCTGACGGCTCTTGTGGTCACGGTGTGGTAGTGAATTGGAGGGGTGCGGTGCTGCATACTGAATCATCGAAGCGCAACCGGGAGCGATCCGCGATGGAATTCGCAATACGCGAGGCGAAGGCCCGCCTCTCCGAACTCGTCGCCGCCGCCCGCAATGGCGAGCGCGTGATCATTACGAAGCATGGCCGCCCCGTAGTCGAACTGGTGCGGTGCGACCATGGCGGCGGGATCGATTTCGACAAGCTGGAGGCAGCGCGCCGTCGGCTCGGAATCGAGGGCGACCGAGAGAGGTGGCCCCGGGAATACGACGATCCGGCCTTCAGCCGCCACGTACTCGGCCTCGACAACGAGTAGGCGGACGGACGAATGCGCGTCTTGCTCGATACGTCCTACCTCTACGATTTCATGGAGGCGCCGGGACGATTCCGTGAGTCCGAACGCCGGTTTCTCGCCGCTCGTGACGTGCGCCTCCACGTAAGCGCCGTGTCCATCTGGGAAATGCGGCTCAAGTACCAAGCCGGTCGCGCGTCCGGCGCGCGAAAGAGTCCCTTCGCGCCGCAGGGCGTGCTCGCGGTTCTGGAAGATCAGGACGTGACGTTCCTTCCCATGACGATCCTTCATGCCGCGCAGGCGCTCGAGCCACCCCTCGATCACCGGGATCCGTTCGACGAACTGCTGCTGGTCCAGGCTCGGCAGGAGGGTTTCAAACTGCTCACTGCCGACCGGCGTCTGGCCGGCCATCCGCTCGCCGTCGCCGTGGAGGAGCTCGGCTAGGACAGGTCCCTCAACGCCACGTCCTCGCGTTCCCGCGGGAACGTCTCCTGACAGTGCAGCATCCCCGGTGCAACCCTCTGGGTGGGGGCGTTGTCAGTAGGGTGTGTTGGTTTTTCAGCACAACGGCGCCAGGTTGACTTCGCCGGGGGGAGATCGGCCCCCCGGAGAGTTCGTGAGCCAGCCGCAGCGAAGGAGACGATCGCAGTGAGCCCACTTCCGGAACTGAGCCGACGAGAGCGCGAGGTCATGGATCTCGTGTACGAACTGGGGAACCCGACGGCCGCGCAGATCCGGGAGAACATGGCGGACCCTCCGACCTACTCGGCGGTCCGCTCGATCCTGCGGGGTCTCGTGAGCAAGGGGCACCTGGTGAGTGAGGCGGACGGCCCCCGCTACCTCTATTCGCCCACGATGCCGGCGCTACGTGCCCGACGCTCAGCCATGCGCCGCGTGCTCAAGACCTTCTTCGGCGACTCGGTGGAGGGGGCCGTGGCCACGCTGCTCGAGCTTCGCAAGGGCGGCCTCAGCCCGGAGGAACACGCCCGCCTGCAGGAGATGATCGAGAAGGCGGCGGAGGAGGGACGGTGAGCCCCGCGGTGGTCCTGACGGCGCAGGTGACGCTGCTGCTGTTGCTGGCGCTCGCGCTGGCGTGGCTTGGACGGCGCGGGTCGCCGAGGACCATTCACCAGTTGTGGACCGCGACGTTCGCCCTCGTGCTCGCGTTGCCTCTGCTGGGCATCCTCGCTCCCTCCTGGAACGTTCCGATCCTCCCCGCGCGCGGCGACGAACCCCGGCCGTCCGCGGCTGAGGCCCCAGCCGCCGCAGGAGCCGCCGCGGAAACCGCCGTAGAAGCCGCCGCCACGCCACGGGTAATCCCCAAGGCGCGGGGCTCCGACATCCGGAACCCGGGCGCCGTTCCCGCCGCACGCGCCGGCCAGCCAAGCGGAGCCTCGTGGAGTCCTCTCCGCGTGCTCTTGATTGTCTGGGCGCTGGGTTGTGCGATCTCGCTGATCTCGCTGGCGGCCGGAGCCATGCGCCTGCGAGCGCTGGTACGTGCCGCCCTTCCGCTTCACGACCCGGCGTTGCGCCGACAGGCCGATGCGATCCGGCGGCGAATGCGTATTCGTGCGGATGTGCAGCTGCTCTCCAGCGACCTCGCCGCTACGCCGATGACGGGCGGGCTGTGGAAGCCGGTGATCCTGCTCCCCGCGGCGGCGGTGGACTGGAGCCCCGAACGGCGGGCGGTGGTGCTGACCCACGAACTCATCCATGTCCGTCGACGGGACGTGCTGCGGCAACTCATGCGGCGGATCGTCCTCGCCCTCTACTGGTTCCATCCCCTCGGCTGGCTCGCGGCACGACGCGCGGAGGTCGCCAGCGAGAAGGCCTGCGACGAAGAAGTGCTAGCGCTCGGCGCCCGCCCCTCCGATTACGCTCGCCTCCTTCTGCGGCTGGCGTCTGCCCGCGGCCGGCGTCCGAACCTGCTCGCGCTCCCCCTCGTTAGAACCTCGCAACTGGAGACAAGAATCGTGGCCATTCTGAAGTGTAGCCGTCCGCGTCCCAGCGTGACCCGGACTGTCGTGACCCTGACGATCGTAGGCTCGGCGGCGGTCTCTGTCGCTGCCGCCCATCCCGTCCCGTTCGACGAAGTTCCGGTGCCATCTCACGAAGCCGGGCCCGCCCGGGAGGACGCGCCTCCGGCTGCAAGCGACGCCCCTCCGGCCGCAATCCCGGCGCCGCGCGACGGAGAACTCGCGGTCTCGGCCGCGGTCGGGCCCCAGGCAGGGGGGGCGATGCGGCAGGAGATCCAGTGCCCGTGGGCCGGCAGCGACTCGATACGCACGATGAGGGTACGCGGGGGCCTGCGGGTCACCGGCTGGAACGACGGCGACCGCACGATCGAGAGATTGGTTGCGGGGATGTACCTCTGCATGCGGACGCACGGAGACGTGGTGATGAGCGACGACGGCACCGAGGTCCGAGCCGTGGGCACCGACAGCTGGCTCCTTCTCGAGTCGAGGGAAGACCAGATCCGCCGGCTCGTAATCACCGAGGGCCTCGGCGGAATCGAATACGCGTGGAGTGTCGACGACGTGAGCCGGACCTTCGACGCCGAGGCACGCCAGTGGCACGATCTGATGCTCAGAATCATGAACGGGTATCAGGAGGTGATGGAGATTCGGGGGGAGGAGTCCACTCTACGCGGTCGGATCTCGGCTCACCGGGGTCACGTCAGCAGTCTGCGCGGCCAGATCTCCGCTCACCGGGGTCACGTCAGCAGTCTTCGCGGCCGGATGTCCGCTCACAGTGGCCAAGCCAGCACCCTGCGTGGCCGGATTTCCGCTCACCGAGGTCATGTCAGCGGTCTGCGCGGCCGGATCTCTGTCTACCGGGGCCGGATCTCCTCTTTGAACGCCGCAATGCGGCTGGCGGCGAGAGCCGAAACCCGGGCAGCGCTGGAGGATGAGCTTCAGGAGTTGGAGTCGCGCATGCGGCAGACCGAGGAGGAGGTCGCCGCGTACGACCTGGACGGGAAGGTCCGGGAAGTTGAGCAGCAGATCGCGGCCCACGCCGCGGAGCGAAGAATCCGCGAAGTGGAGCAGCAGATGGAAGACTACGATCTGTCGGGGAAAGTCGCGGCCATCCGGGCCGAGATCGAGGCGTACGACCTTGAAGGGAAGAGGCGGGAGATCGAGCGGCTGATCGAGGAACTGGACACGGACCGCCGCATCGAGGAGATCGAAGACTCGCTCGAGGACGAAATCGCCGCGCTCCGCCGTCTGGCAGGCTCGACGGGCTGATGTCGAGGAACCCCGTCCTGCTCGCCGCGGCGTGGGTCACCCTCGCCGGCTGCGGCGACACCGCGCCTCAGCCCGACTGGACCACGGTGCGGGACACCCTGCCGTCGGGCACGGTCCGCGTGACGAACGTCCCGAGTGCGGATGTCTCCCCCACCTGGACACTGGTCGAGGAACTCCGCGTCGGCACGGTTGAAGGCGCCGGACCGGACGCGTTCGGGCGTCTGAAGGGTCTCGTCGTGCTGGACAACGGGGGCTTCGCCGTTCTCGAGGCCCAGGTACAGGAACTCCGTGTCTTCGGACCCGATGGCGCTCACGTCGCAACGCATGGCCGTAAAGGCGAAGGGCCCGGCGAGTTCGCGAACGCAACCGGGCTCATGCTGGATCCCGAGGGACGCATCTGGGTCCCGGATACGCGCAACGGGCGCATGTCGGTCTTCGATCCCGAGGACGGTTTCGTCGAGTCCTTCCCGTTCGCCGATGCGAACTTCAACGCGACCTGGAACGGCGCGATGGTGGACGGGAACCGCATCTACCGGCCCTGGCGGTCCGGGAACCGGAGACGACTGCACGTCTACGACCTCACGATGACTCGGTTGGACTCGCTGCCGCTGCAAAGTGACGTCCCGGAAGACGAAGAGTGGGATCCCGCAAGCCAGCCCGGCGCGTTCTACCAGGAGACAGGCGGCGGCTACATGATGTACGGGATCCCGTTCTATCCGGCCGAGGTCCGCTACATCGACCCGCGAGGCGCTTTCTGGTCGACTCGGGACGGCGACCCGCAATACCACCGCATCAAGCGGTGGCGGCCCGGCGGCGACACGACGCTCCTCGTCGAGACCCGGCGACCTCCCGTCGCCATCCCCGCCGTCGAACGCGACTCCGTCATCGACATGATGCGGCAGATGGTCTCGGACATGGGCGTGGGCGAATGGGACTGGTCCCGGGTGCCCACCGTCAGCCCCGCCGTCGAGGACATTGTCGAGTCGGCCGAGGGCAACCTCTGGGTCCGCACCCCGTCAGGTGGCGAGGGTGCCCTGTTCGATGTCTACTCCGGGGACGGCGCCTACGTCGGAACCGCCAGTCTGGGGCCCGGCTTCAGCCTCTTCGATGACGTCGCCCCCGTCGTGCGCGGCGACCGGGTCTGGCTGATCGTAACGGACGAACTCGACGTGCCCTTCGTGGTGCGCGCACGCATCGCGCCTGCCGGCTGACCCACGCTAGCCTCCGAACAGTTCCGCGATGGTGCGTTGGCGATAGTCGAAGATCCGGTTCAGATCCGGCCGCACCAACCGCCGCTCGATCAACGATCCTCCCGGGACGCTGTACGTGATCCGGTCTTCTACGCGCGTGCCTTCTCCGTCTTCACGGAAACGGTGCTCGTGGACCCACTTCCGATACGGGCCGCGACGCTGCTCGTCGACGAACGCGTGCGGCGGATCCCACTCGGTAATCTCGCTCCGCCACCGAAGGGGCACGCCCCGCAGGCGGAGGCGATAGTCGATCAGCGTGCCCACCCCCATCTCGATCGGGGCCGGGGTCACGATCCGGAACTTCAGGAGGGGCGGCGTGATCCGCTCCAGGTTGCGGGCGTCGGCGAAGAACTCGAAGGTCCGCTCCAGCGAGCTGGGGACCCACTGGAAGAACCTGAGGGCGCGATCTTTCAAGGTCTTCCCCCTCGGTGTGAGAGCGAGGAGACGTTCCCGCGGGAACGTCTCTTACCTCGCGCAGCCGGATACTTCGGGGTGGGCGGTCCACCTCTCGAACGCTGCTTCGCCCGCCCCTAGCTCGACTGACGTCGATGTTCCGGGCGCCAGATCCGTCCGCGCCGTAGGCCCCAGTTCCGTGCCCGACGACAGGTGGACTTCGACCCGCACGGCGCAGAGAGTCTCGCCCGTCGTGTTTTCTACCGTCCCGGTGAACGTGCGGTTCCCCGGATCGAAGGAGAGGACCAGCCGTGCTCCGCGTCGGGTCGCGTCCCACGTCTCAGCCTGTCCCAGGTACTCGCCCGACTCCTCGCCTTCGTCGCCCTCGTCGTGTCCACCTTCTGCACCGTGCTCGCCACCGTGCTCTCCGCGTTCCTCGCGGTCGTGCTCTCCGCGTCCCTCACGGCCCTCGCCGTGTTCGCCCTCGCCTTCCTCGCCGCCCTCGCCATGTTCTCCCTCTTCGTCGCCTTCGCCGACGCCGGCGGCGGAGAGCTTCCGGTGCATGCCGCGCACGTTGAGTTCGCGCCAGTCGTCGTAGCGGTCCCAGTGACTGTAGTCCTCCATGACGACGGTCTCGGCTGTCTCGTCCTCGCTCAGCCCCGCCGCGACGGCTTCGCGCACGGCCGCGTCCAGGTCCCGGTAGTAGGTGAGCTGCCGTTCAATGGCGGCCCGGTCTCCCGCCGGTCCGTGGCCGAACACGATGGTCTCGAACGGGATCTCGAGCAGGCCCTCGATCGCCCCGAACATGTCGGGGAAGTGGAAGCTGGAGAGGTCCTGATACCCGAACCGGTCGCGCGACACGAAATCCACCGCGAAGGCGAGGTTGTGCGCCGGCAGGAAACCGACCGCGATGTCGTCGCTGTGGCTCCGGCCCAGGTAGTGGAGTTCGATCTCCCCGCCCGCGAGCGTCATCGTCTCATCGAAGGTGGCGGTGGGCGGGGGAAGGTCGGGGTCGGCGGCCTCCCGCAGCGGCGCGTCGGCGTTTGTGTGCGCATAGATAGGGACGTCCGCGCCGAACGCATCGCGCAGCACCTCGGCGCCCGTCGCATGATCGGCGTGGTTGTGGCTGTAGACGATGGCCGCGAGTTCGGCCCCTGGCGCCACCCGGCGGATCTCCTCCGCGTAGGTGGCGGCCGCCTCCACGGAAATCGGATCGAAGGCGACGATCCCCTCCGCTGTCTCGACAAAGAGCGCGTTGTGCCCGATCCAGCGGAACTGGTATACCCCCTCCGCGACCTCCGTCGTCTCGAACTGGGGCGGCGCGTCGGCGGCCGCGGCGCCCTCGTCGGACGGCGCCTCCCCTCCTCCGCAGCCGACCCACAACGCAGCGGCGACCCACGCGAAGAGAGTGGTGACGGTCGAATCGAATGAGCGCTTGCGAGTCATATCTACTACCTCCATAGTAGGCAGCGCGGTGCGGCTTTGGTCGAAGTGGGCCGATGACCGCGCCTTACTCCGAACAAACCTACGCCAGCGCAGGGGGCTGCCAAGATGCGACGGAGATCACGAACGGGTGTCAGTCGTGGGAGCGTGGTCGCCGCAGGGGTCGTCGCGGGGCGGCTGGCGGCGCTCGGGGCGGCGCTCGGGGCGGCCGGCCTTCAGGCCCAGGAGATCGTCGATCTTCCCGCTGAGGATCGTCCCTTGTCACCGGACCTCGAACTCGTGTACCGGCTCGGCTCGGCCTCCGCGGGAGAAGAGTGGGAGGAGTTCACCTCCATCTCCGGCGTCGCCTTTGACGGCGCGAGCAACCTCTATCTGCTGGACGGGACACAGACATCGGCCGACGTGCGCATCGTCGTGGTGGACGCGGCGGCGGGATTCGTGAGCAGCTTCGGCCGCGCCGGTGACGGGCCGGGCGAGTTCCGCGCCGCGACGCAACTCGTGGTGTGGGAAGACGGGCAGGTCCTGGTCGAGGACATGATGCACGCGGGATACCACGTCTTCAGTCCGGCCGGCGAGTTCGAGCGCATGGTGAGAGAGAGCGGAGGGGGCCTGGGGTTCGCCATGGCGCGCCGCCCGAACCTCCGCCCCGAGCGGACGGGCGCTCGCACGCTGGTGGGCCGCAGCCGGCGCACGATCCAACGCGTCGACATGTCCTCGGAGGAGGTCGAGGACCGAGTGCTCGTAGAGCCCTGGGACCCACGGGGAGAGGAGTCGCGGGAGGGCTGGGTCGGCGATTTCGATGACTTGCTCGCCGCCCTCCCCGAGGAATGGGGATTCGAGCCTGAGGTGCGGTTCGACGCGCTGCCATCGGGCGGGGTCGCGTTCTCGGACTCGTCGGCCTGGGCTATCAAGCTCACCGACGCGTCCGGCGAGATTGTCCGCATCCTGCGCCGCCCCATCCGGCCGCTGCCGGTGACGGACGAGCTGAAGCAGGTGGAGCGAGAGCGACGGACTGAGGAGGCAAGGGGCCGTACGGTCAACCAGCGTGGCGGCCCGCCGCCCCCCCAGGTTCTCGCAATGCTCGACGACTTGAGGGCGGCGCAGGTCGAGGCGGTCGAGAACATGCGGTTCTTTCCGGAGGTGCCGGTCATCGCGGCCGTGCGCACGGCCTGGGACGGCACACTTTGGGTGCAGCGGAGCACGGAGCCGGGCTCGGACGAGCCCGGCCCCATCGACGTGATCGCGCCGGACGGACGCTACCTGGGTACGCTCCAGACGGGGACCGCGTCGCTCCCCGACATGCCGGACGCCTTCGGCCCGGATGGCCTCGTCGCGTTCATCGGAGCAGACAACTTCGACGTTCCCGTCATCACGGTGTGGCGACTTCCGCCAGCGATCCGCCTGGAATCGGCGCGACCTCCCCCGGCTCGATGAAAGGAGCCTCCTGATGAGGCTGAGAACACGAGCGACCGTCCTTGCTCGAACGTTTCTCAACGGAGTGTTCGTCGCTGCGCTGGGAGCCGCCGGCCTGCAAGCCCAGGAGGTCGTCGATCTTCCCGTCGAGGATCGTCCCCTGTCGCCGGACCTCGAGTTGGTGTACCGCCTCGGGTCAGCCGCAGCGACCGCCGAGTGGGAGCTGTTCTCCTCCATTCAGAGCGTAGCCTTCGACGGCGCGGGCAACCTCTACCTGCTGGACGGGACGAGGATGGCGGGCGCCTCGCACGTGGTCGTGGTGGACGCCGCCGGTCGATACGTGCGCGACTTCGGTCGCGCCGGCGGGGGTCCAGGCGAGTTCGGCACCCCAACGCAACTCGTCGTATGGGAAGACGGGCGCGCCATCGTCGAGGACATGATGCGCAGGGGATACCACATCTTCAGTCCCGACGGCGAGTTCGAAGACACGGTGCGGGAATCCGGCTCGGGGTTCGGCATCGCGAGCCGCCCGGGACTTCGACCGGCACGGACGGGTCCTCGGTCGCTGATCGGTCGCAGCGAGCGTTCCGATCGTGCGGCTCGATATGTCGTCGGAGGAAGTGACGGAGCACACGCTGGTGGAGGCCTGGGCCCCGCGTCAGCGGGAGGAAAGCCGCGACCGTGGCGACAGGGAGATCGAAGACGTGATAGGCGAAGTGTGGGGGTTCGAGCCGGAGGTGCTGTTCGACCTGCTGCCCTCGGGCGAGATCGCGTTCTCAGACTCCTCCGGCTACGCCCTAAAGCTCACCGATCCTTCCGGCACGGTATCGCGGATCCTGCGCCGACCCATGCAGCCGCTGCCAGTGACGGACGAGATGAAACGCACGGAGCGCGAGCGTCGGGTCGACATACGACGGAGCCGCAGGGACACATGGTTCGGGACGCCGACGCCGGAGATGGTGGCGCTCGCGAATGAGGTCAGGACGGCCTGGCTGGGGGCTGCGGAGAACATGCAGTTCTTCCCGGAAGTGCCCCTCATTGCGGCCCTGCGCGCCACTTGGGACGGCGCGCTGTGGGTGCAGCGGAGCACGGAGCCGGGCTCGGACGAGCCTGGCCCGATCGACGTGATCGCGCCGGACGGACGCTACCTGGGCACGCTCCAGACGGGGACCGCGTCGCTCCCCGACATGCCGGACGCCTTCGGCCCGGATGGCCTCGTCGCGTTCATCGGAGCGGACGAGTTCGACGTCCCCGTCATCACGGTGTGGCGACTTCCGCCAGCGATCCGCCTGGAATCGGCGCGACCTCCTCCGGGCGCGGGCCAGTCCGCGCTCACTATGTGACGGTTCAGGGCGCCAGCCATTCCGGCGCATGTAGGCCACCCGCGAAACGACGCACCAGCCGCCGCCGCGAGATGGCCACGGTCGCGCGGGAGCGCTCACCCGTCACCGTCGCATCGATCTCCCGTGCAGCCCGCAGGCCCGAATGGAGGGCTCCCTGCATCCATCCCCGATCCGCCGAGGCGTGCTCGCCGGCGAAGTGAATGGGGCCCTCGGGCGATGCCAGCTCCGGGCGCTCCGCGAACGGGGGATCGTACCGGGTGTAGGCCGCGCCGATCCACGGCTGGTGCTCCCACGCGAAGTGGGTTCCGCCCTCCGCGACCTCGCCTGAGGCGGGGAAGAGGTTATCGAAGCGATCGATGAAGTCGGGCACGATGGCGCCGGCCTCCATCGCCGCGACCGTGCGCGCCATGTCTCCGAACAGGTAGGACATCAGAATTCCCCGAGGGCCCGGCTGGTTCCAGGTGGGATGCCAGAACTCCGAGAACCCCTCCACAAGAGACAGTCCCCATCCGCTCAAGCCGTCGTCCTCCCAGGCTCGTTCCGCGTACTGGACGTAGATCCGGGTGACGTCCTCGTAGGAAGTGGCCGCCCCTCAGTTCCTCCGCGGCGTCGCCGATTCCGTGGGTGGCCACCACCCCGGCCTCATCCCGGATCACCCTCGACACCGGCGAGCCGTACCGCACACGGTCTCCGAGCGCCTCGGCGAAGGCCATCGGCAAGGCATCGGTCCCGGCCGGAATCTTGAGCCACGTGTCCCGCCCCCGACCCAGGAACACGTCCGGCGTCTCCCGGTAGCGGTCCCCCTGTTCGGGAACGATGAGGTACTCGCCTTCCTGCGTGTAGAAGGGAGATGTCTCGATGCCGAAGTGGTCGATGTAGCCGAGCGTTCGATCATGGTCGGGCGGGATACGGGCCGGGCCGGATTCGGCGATGAGCCCGTCGTCAAAGGGCTCGCGAAGTGTCTGTGCCCGGCCTCCGGCGGCGTCCCTTGCTTCCAGAACCCGGACATCGTGCCCCGCCCGGACCAACTCGTATGCGGCGACCAGTCCGGACAGACCGGCGCCCACCACGATCACGTCGACCCGGTCTCCGGATGGGGGCGGCGGCTCCGTGATGACCGGACCCGTGCCGTTGTCCGAGCAGCCGGTGCCCAGCGAGAGAGAGACCAGGGCTCCGCTGCCGCGGACGAGAAAGTTCCGGCGGCTGACAGTTGCCTTCTTCATCACCGGTTGAAGGTGTTCCGTACGCGGAGCGAGCGCCGGAAGTAGACCGTCCAGATCGCCGCCCACGCCAGCGACCCGACCACGATGACCGCGAGGATCGCGATCGCGGCCGCCCATTCCTCGGGGGTCCTCCCCTGCGCCGCCCCGTCGGTCTCCGGACCAAGGGGGACGGCGGCCGCGCGCAGCGTCATCTGGAGGGCGACGACCCACAACACGATGACGTTCCACCTCGGGGCTCGCGGCGACTTCAGGAGGATGAGAGCGAGCGGGGACGCGAGGAGAAGGAAGATCACGGCCAGCAACCAGAGGGCGTAGTCGAGAAACCACCCCGACAGGCCCGCCGAGTGGAGGAGCAGGAAGGGGACGGAACCAATAAGGTACACTAGGAGCCAGCCTCCCACGCCGACCGGCGTGCTCCCGTTGCTCGCGGTGTTGGCGGGCGCGTCTGGTCCCATCGGCTTCCCCGGTTTCGGTTCGCGGTGTGCCCGAGGAAACTAGGGCCGAGGCGTCCCCGGTGAATCCAGCGGGGCCGGCCGGGCCCGCTTGACATTACCCCGGCCCGCCGGCATCGTCTCGCGTGGTCCGAATAAAAACCGAATAACAACACTCCCGGAGCGTCCATGTCCTACGCCGAGCGTCTGACCGCCAACCTTTCCATGTCCATGCACCTGTTCAAGAAGACCCTTGAGACGTTCGCGGAGGAAGATTCGGGTTTCGGGCCCAGCCCGGATGTCTTCACCGTGGCCGGCCATGTGGCGCACGCGGCCGGTACGGTCGACTGGTTCGTCGACGGCGCGTTCGGCGAGGGCTGGAACATGGATTTCGAAGGACATCTCGAGGAGGCGAGGGCCGTCACTTCGCTGGCCGAAGCGATCGCCTGGATCGACCGGGCCTATGGTCGCGCGATCGAGGTCATCGGGGCCGCGTCGGACGAGGATCTCCGCGCGCCGATCGGGGATCCGCGGATCATGGAAGGGCAGCCGCGAGGGGCGGTCGTGAACGGGATCACGGATCACACGGCGCACCACCGGGGCGCGCTTACGGTCTACGCGCGTCTGCTCGGCAAGGTGCCGGTGATGCCGTACGCCTAGCAGTCCCCGGGCAGCTATACCTCGCGCACGAAGAGCTGCGCGGCGGATTCGCGGCGCAGCGCGAGGAGAGTGCCCTCGACGGAGATGATCGGGTCTCCCGCGGGGGAGTTTCGGATCCGGTGCAGCCTGCAGCCGGGCAGGATGCCACGCTCGAGGAGGGGTTCGACTTCCTCGGTGGGGGCGTCGATGCGCTCCAGTTCGACCGCCTGGCGCAACGGTACGTCCATCAGCGATGTACCGGACCCGTTCGATCTTCCGTTCTTCAAGCCGCGTTGCCCCTCAACCTGGTTTGACCATCGAAGCGCAACATACTAGCGTCCTCCTCGGTTGAGAACCAGTCTCAACTAACGATAATCGTTATCGGTTGTTTCCCGTCATGTCCCCAGTCGCGACCGCGCCACGCGCCGGAAGCCCCCGCACGGATGTCCCGGATTCGGGACCGCCCGTGGTCGCGCTCATTGGGCCGCCCAACTCCGGCAAGACGACGCTCTTCAACCGTCTGACGGGGCTGCGCCAGAAGGTCGCGAATTATCCCGGCGTCACGGTCGAGAAGCACGTCGGCCGGGCGCGCTTCGCGTCGGGCGTCGAGCTGGACATCGTCGACCTGCCGGGGGTGAGCGGGTTCTCGGCCCGGTCTGCGGACGAGCGCATCACGCGCGACGCGCTGGAGGGCCGAATCGAGGGACTGCGGGCGCCGGAGGCGATCGTGCTCATCGTGGACGCCGTCCGGCTCGAGACGCAGCTCATGCTCGCCGGCCCCGTCCTCGAACGCGAGCGCCCCACGCTGCTCGTCCTCAACATGGCGGACGAACTCGAGGCGGGGGGCGGCGGGCTCGACGAAGAGGCGCTCGCCGAAGCGTTCGGAGTGGAGGTCGTCCGAACCGACGCCCGGACGGGGCGGGGTGTGGAAGCGGTCGTCGACTTCCTGGACCGGGTGGCCGTACGCCCGTCAGCGCCCGGGATCCACGCGAAGTCGGGGTCGGGGCGGGAATCGGGGTCGAAGTCGGAGCCGGCGTCGGGATCCCGGGTGCGAGCCGGACTCCCCACGCTCGACGCGCTCTCCCGCCGTCGTGAAGCCGTCCAGCAGGCGCTCGCGGCGGCGAAGTACAACTCGGCGGGCCCGCCGAAGCTGACGCAGCGTCTCGACGCGGTCTTCCTGCACCGGATCGCGGGGCCAGCGGTCTTCCTCGTCCTCGCGGTGCTCGTCTTCCAGGCCATCTTCGCCTGGGCTACGCCGATCATGGACGGGGTCGAACTCGCCATCGCCACCTCCGGCGAGTGGGTCGCGGCGCGTCTTCCGGCGAGCTGGTTCCGAGACCTCCTCATCGATGGCGTGTGGGCGGGGGTGGGCTCCGTCCTCGTTTTCCTCCCCCAGATCCTCATCCTCTTCCTCTTCCTGGGGATCCTGGAGGACTCCGGCTACATGGCGCGGGCCGCGGTGATCGCCGACCGCACGATGCTGAGGGTCGGCCTCCAGGGACGCGCGTTCCTGCCGCTCCTCTCGGCCTACGCGTGCGCGGTCCCGGCGATCCTCTCCTCGCGCACCGTGGAGGACGAGCGCGACCGGATGGCGACGATGTTCATCGCTCCGTTCATGACCTGCTCGGCCCGGCTCCCGGTGTACGCGCTCCTCATCGCCGCGTTCATCCCCGAGCGCCAGCTGTTGGGGCCGTTCGTGGGGACGCGGGCGGCGACGATGCTCGGCCTCTATGCCCTCGGCCTCGCCGCCGCGGTCGGCACCGCCTTCCTCCTCCGCCGCACCCTGCTGCGCGGGAAGCCGTCCGGGTTCGTGATGGAGTTGCCGCCGTACCGGATCCCCTCGCTGCGCACGCTCGGGCTTCGCCTGCTCGACCGCAGCAAGATCTTCCTCCGGCGGGTGGGCAAGATCATCCTCGCCGTGACGGTCATCCTCTGGGTCTTGGCACAGTTCCCGCGGATCGACAGCGCCCCGCCCCCGATCGAGGAGAGCGCGCTCGGGCAGATGGGTCAGGTGATCGAGCCCGCCATCGAACCGCTCGGATTCGACTGGAGGATCGGCGTGGGTCTCGTCTCCTCGCTCGCCGCCCGCGAGGTCATCGTCGGCACGCTCGGCACCATCTACGGGATCGAGGACACCGACGAGACGTCCCTCGAACTGCGGGCCGCCCTGCAGCGGGATCTGGATTTCGGGGGGGCGGTGGCGCTGCTCGTCTTCTTCGTGTTCGCGCTTCAGTGCATGTCCACCGTCGCCATGATGAAAAGGGAGACGGCGGGCTGGAAGTGGCCTCTGGCCCAGTTCGGCTACATGCTCGCGCTCGCCTACGCCGGAGCGCTGGCCGCAAACCAGCTGCTCTGACGCAGCGTCAGTCGGCCCGCCGACCCCTCACGCGGGCCTGCTCGCGGAAGAGCACGGGGTAGAGCAGGGCGTTGGCGAGCGCGACGACGGTGAACACGATGAGCGCGTCGACCATGCTCCAGTAGTAGAAGGGCCGGATCCCCTCCACGTAGTGGTTCATGTAGACGGCGGCCAGCGCGCAGAAGAAGGCCGCCATCAACAGGTAACTCTTCAGGCTGCGGACCCAGAGCGAGCCCCTGAGCACCGGGTTCAGGAGATGAAAGACGACCGCGGCGACGAACCACATCGCGTAGTTGTAGCCAAGCGAGATCATGAAGTCGGTGGACGAGAAGTCCTGGTCGAATGCCTCCGGGAAGAGGGGTAGAGGCCGGTGCATGGGCTCCATGATGGTGAAGCCCTCGATCCACCCGCCCACGGTGTAGCGCACGACGTTCAGCAGCACGACGAGGCCCGCCAGCTTCAGGATGGTCTTCACTCGGCCTCCTCCCGGCTTTGCCACGGATCGGTCCGGGCGAGACTATCCATCGCGAGGGTCGGAAACAACAGACGACGTGACGAGGAAAAGGGGCCGCCGATGAGAGCCGGTATCGGGACAATGTGTGTGCTCGCGGGGGTCGCGTGGGCCGGTGTGCTCGGGTGCGGTGGGGAGCCTGCAACGGAGGCTCCGGCGGACGACACTCCCTTCCACATCCTAGTCACGAACGACGACGGGATCGCGTCGCCGGGTATCCAGGAACTCGCGGCGGCGCTGCGCGCGGTGGGCGAGGTGACGGTCGTGGCCCCCTGCGGCCAGCAGAGCGGGACGAGCATGTCCATCGGCCTCAACCAGGAGATCCGGCTCCGCACCTACCCAGAGGCGGAGGATGCCGGCGACGGTGGGACCGCCGGTCCGGCGGGGCAGTGCGTCGACGCCACG
Source organism: Candidatus Palauibacter sp. (assembly GCF_965213655.1). Lineage (GTDB taxonomy): Bacteria > Gemmatimonadota > Gemmatimonadetes > Palauibacterales > Palauibacteraceae > Palauibacter. The sequence continues at coordinate 57,537 of NZ_CBDBZT010000002.1, forward strand.
CCGGCCGGCGCCGTCCTCTTCGCCGTCCGCGCACTGGCGCCTGAATCCGGCTTCGACCTCGTCGTGAGCGGGATCAACCGGGGCGCGAACATCGGCGAGGTCTCGCACATGTCCGGGACGATCGGGGCCGCGATGATGGGGGCCTATCTGCGGGTTCCAGCCGTGGCGGCTTCGCAGGGCGGGCGCCCGGGCGGGTTCGAGCACGCCGCTGGTGTTGTCGCCCGCTTCGTGGCCGAGCTGCGGCGCCGGGGGCCGGAGACCGGCATCGTCTATTCGCTCAACTTCCCGGCGGCTACCGCGGAGGAAACCGCCGGCATCGCGGCGCGGCCCATGGGCGGCAGCTACTTCGGTATCGACTATGAAGAGACGGAGGCGGAGCCGGGTGAGGACGGCGGGGGAGAGCGCCGGTTCCGTCCCGTGTTCGGGCCGCCGGATCCCATCCCGGCCGGGAGCGACACGGAAGCGCACAATGAAGGTCTCGTCACGATCACCCCGCTCCGCTTCGACTGGACCGATCTTCCGATGGTCGAGGCCCTTGAGGGGTGGGACCTCGACGCGCTCCTCGGGGCTGACGCAGACGGGAGGTAGGCCGCCGCCTACCAGCCGAGGACGTAGCCGAATACGAGCGGGGCGACGATCGTCGCGTCGGACTCGATGACGAACTTCGGCGTGTCCACATCCAGCTTGCCCCAGGTGATCTTCTCGTTGGGGACGGCGCCGGAGTACGATCCGTAGCTCGTAGTGGAGTCGCTGATCTGGCAGAAGTACGCCCAGTGGGGGCACCAGCGGCGCAGGTCCTGCCGGATCATGGGGACGACGCAGATGGGGAAGTCGCCCGCGATCCCGCCTCCGATCTGGAAGAAGCCGACGGGGCTTCCGTCCGGGTCCGGCGGAGGCCCTTCGCCCGACCTCGCGCCGGAAACCGCGTCGATGTCCGGGAGTTCCGCGACGGTCCGGCCGGTGCTGGTGCACGCGTACCACTCAGCGAGTTCGGCCATGTACTCGGTTCCGGCGAGCACGGGCCCGGGACGGCCCAGGTCTCCGGACAGTTGTCGGGCCACGAGGACGTTGCCCAGCGTGGAGTCCTCCCAGCCCGGCACGAACAGGCGGAGATCGGCCTCGGCCGCCGCCACGAGCCACGAATCGGCCGGATCAATCTGATAGCTGTGCGCCAGGGTCCGGTCGCGGATGAGTTGGTAGAGGTACTCGTGAGGAAGTCGGCGCTCGCCCGCGGCGTCGGCTGCCCGCCACAACTCCTGCAGCGGGGCCTCGACCGCGCGGAACGCCTCGGCTTCAGGGATGCAGGTGTCGGTGACGCGGTTCAGCCCGCGCCGCTCGAGGTCCTTCTCGTGCTCCGCGGTGAGTCCGCGCCAGTCGGGGATGCGCCGGTAGTGGTCGTGCGCCACGAGGTTGAAGAGATCCTCCTCGAGGTTGGCGCCGGTGGCGCAGATCGCGTGGACCTTCCCGGCCCGGATCATCTCCGCCAGGGAGAAGCCGAGTTCCGCCGTACTCATGGCGCCCGCCAGCGTGAGGAGCATCTGTCCTCCGCCGTCGATCAGATCGCGCCAGGCCTGGGCGGCTTCCCGCAGGGCCGCCGCGTTGAAGTGACGGTAGTGACGGTCGATGAAGTCGGTGAGCGTCACCGTCGGCGGGCGGTCAGACCAGCAGCGTGGGCTGGAACGTCGGCGGGCGGCGGACGTTCGTCGCCTGCTCGAAGGCGTAGGCAATCCGGATCAGCGTGGCCTCGCTCCAGGCGCGACCGCACAGCGACATCCCGACCGGAAGCCCGCCAATGAACCCCATCGGGACCGTCATGTTCGGGTAGGCCGCCATGGCCGGCGGCGTCGAACAGCCCCCGCCGCCCCCACCCGAGGCGTCGAGCGGATCCTGCACGGCGGGGATGCCGGCCGTGATCCCGACTAGGGCGTCGAGTTGGTGTTCGTCCATGGCGCGGTCGATCCCCTCGTCGCGCGACAGCCTGTGGCTCGTGGCAAGCGCGTCGAGGTAACGCTGGTCCGTGAGCGGTCCCCGCTCCTGAGAGCGCACGTGCAGTTCCTGCCCGTAGAGGGCGAGTTCGAGGTCGTGGTTGGCCTCGTTGTACTCGATGAGTTCGGCCAGCGACTTGATCGGGGCGTCGGGGCCGAGAGAGGCGAGATAGGCGTTCAGGTCCGCCTTGAACTCGTGGTACAGCACCTCCATCTCGTACTCGTTGCCGAAGCGGAGTTCCTCCGGGAGCGTCACGGGGTCGACGACGGTCGCGCCCCCCGCCCGCATGACGTCGAGCGCCTCCTCGAACAGGGCGTCGACGCGGCTGTCGAAGCCGGCGTACTCGCGCAGGACGCCGACGCGGGCGCCGTTGAGGCCGCCCGGGTCCAGCGCGCCGGTGTAGTCGGTCAGGAAGTTGCCCGCGCTCGCGGCGGTCAGCGGGTCGCGGGGGTCGACGCCGACCATGGTGCCGAGCATGATCGCCGCATCGCGTACGGTGCGGGTCATGGGGCCGGTGCTGTCCTGGCTGTGGGCGATGGGGATGACCCCGCCCCGGCTGTGGAGGCCGATCGTGGGCTTGATGCCGACGAGGCAGTTGCGCGACGACGGGCCGACGATCGAGCCATCGGTCTCCGAGCCGATCGCCGCGACCGCCAGATTCGCCGCGGCCGCCGACCCGGACCCGGAACTCGACCCGCCCGGCGTGCGGTCGAGCGCGTACGGGTTCTTGCAGAAGCCACCCCGGCCGCCGTCCCACCCGCGCCCGCTCCAGCCCGACGCCCCGAACTCGAACGATTTCCAGCCCGCCCACTCGCTCATGTTCGCCTTGCCGAGCAGCAGCGCCCCGGCCGAGCGCAGCCCCGCCGCCACGAACGAGTCCTGCGGCGGGATGGACCCCAGGAGCGCCGTCGACCCGGCCGTCGTCGTCATCCCATCCGCCGTATCGACGTTGTCCTTCAACAGCAGCGGGATCCCGTGCAGCGGTCCCCGTGGTCCCGAGGCCTGGAACTCGCGGTCGAGTTCGTCGGCGATCTCGAGCGCGTCCGGATTCGTCTCGAGCACGGCGAACAGCCGCGGTCCCTGCCGGTTCAGCGCCTCGATCCGCTCGAGGTACATCTCCGTGATCGACCGGCAGGTGTACGCCCCCGACCGCATCCCCTCGTGGACTGCATCGATCGTGATCTCGTCGAGCGCGAAATCCGGAACCTCGGAGGTGGAGCCAGCATCTCCCGATCCCGAGCGCTGGTCATCGCCCCGAGGCACGCAGCCACCCAGGGAGAGCAGGGCGCCGGCGGCCACGCCGGTGCTGACGAAGGTGCGTCGATCCATCTCGGTCATGGTTCGTTCCCGAAGGTTTGGCGACCCGGGGTTTCGCCCCGGGCTGCCGAGGGTTTTGCGGGGCCGTGGAGACGCGAGGTCCGCGACGGCGACCGAACCATCATGGAAGCGGCTTCGGCCGACGGTCAATGAGCCTGGCTCTCCGCGGCCCCATTGACGCCCCCCGAGCGCGGCTCCACCGTCCAAAGTCAACGCTCAGGAGGTGAAGAGGATGAAGAGGACCGCCAGACCGTCCGCCCGCCGCCGCGCCCGCACCGCGTGCTCAGGCGTCCTCCCGATGGGCCTCCTCGCGTCAGGTCTCCTCTGTATCGGTGCGACCGGCGTCCAGGCCCAGGCCGCTCCCGACTTCTCGTCCGTCCGCGACGAGATCCGGAGCGCGCTCGTGGCCTGGGACCAGCCCTCGATGGCCGTCGCCGTCGCGCTGGGCGGAGAAGTCGTGTGGGAGGGGGGGTTCGGGTGGGCGGACCGCGAGCGGCGGATCCCGGCCACGGAACACACGATGTATTCGCTCGCCTCGATCTCGAAGCCGATCACGGCGACGGGGCTCATGGTCCTCGTGGAACGGGGCCTCGTCGACCTCGACGCGCCGGCCAACGACTACCTCGGCCCGGCGAAGATCGACGGGCGCGCCTGGGACGCAGCGCGCGCCACGGTGCGGCGGGTGGCCAGCCACACGGCGGGACTCCCCCTCCACTACCAGTTCTTCTACGAGGACGAACCGCACCGGCGACCCCACATGGACGAGACGATCCGCCGCTACGCCAACCTCGTGACGGCGCCGGACGAACGCTGGAACTACTCGAACCTCGGCTTCGGGATCCTCGACTACATTATCGAGCGCGTCTCCGGGCAGTCGTACCCCGATTTCATGCGCGACGAGGTGTTTCATCCCCTGGGCCTCACCCGGACGTCGGTCGACATCGGCCCGGGGCTCGAGGAGTTCACCGCGACGCGGTACGCGACGGACCAGAGTCCGATCCCGTTCTACGACTTCGACCACCCCGGCGGCTCCGCCGTATTCAGCAGCGCCCACGACCTCGTCCGCTTCGGGATGTTCCACCTTGGCCACGATCTCGACCATCAACGGCGGATCATCTCCGACGCGTCGATCGAGGCGATGCGGCAGCCGATCCGGGAGAGCTCCCCCGGCAACGAATACGGACTCGGCTGGGCGCTGCGAGCCCTCCCGGGGGGTCTGCGGCTCCAGCGCCACGGCGGCGGGATGGGTGGCGTCCGCACCGAACTCGCGATCGCCCCGGAGGAGAACGCGGCCGTCGTCGTCCTCTCGAACTCCGCGACGCCGCTCACCGGCTACATCTCCAGTCTCATCTGGCACACGCTGTCTCCGGAGACCGTTCCGCGGCCTACGCGGCCGGAGGTCCCCGATCCGCACCGCCTCGAGCGCGAGGGGATCCTCGAGGATGAGGCGGATGGTGGCGCGCCGCTGATCGGGTTCACACCCATGCCGGAACTCGTCGGGGACTGGGTCGGCGAGGTCGACACGCACCTCGGTCCGCAGCGACTGGCGCTCGTGATCGACGACGGCGGACGCGTCCACGTCCAGTTGGGGGATCAGCTGTGGACGCTGCTCAACAACGCGCGCCTCGACGGCGGGTACCTGCGTGGCGGCTTCAAGGGCGACATCGGCACGGAGGACGCGAACCGCACCGACTACGTACTCTCGCTCGAGCTACGGCTGAGGGGCGACGTGCTGAACGGCTCGGTGACGGCCATCACGCTCCCGAACGTGCGACTGGGCAACGCGCTCACCCACTGGGCGGAGCTTCGCCGGCGCCGCTGAGCGCATACGACCACGGCTGCGGCCAGTTCGGGCGTCCGTAGCATTTGGTCGCGCAGATCACGCCCCGGCCCACGGGTCGACGATCTCGATGCCCATGTTCTCGAAATCGCGGACGTTGCGCGTGGCCACCGCCATGCCGCGAGATGCCGCGATCGCCGCGATCTGACAATCGGCTGGCGCGACGGGCCGTCCGAGCGAACGGCGTACGGCGGCGATGTTGCCATGTTCGCGCGCGGCATCGCGGTTGAACGGCAGCACCCGATCCTCGAAGGCGTCGCGCAGCATCGCGTCGATCTCGAATACCAGCGTCTCCCGGCGTCGGCCGGCCGGGAGAATGGCGGCGCCGTAGCGCAGCTCGGCTTCGCCGATGGCGGAAAAGAACAGGTCGTCCACTGGAAAACCCGAGACCCAGGTTGCGACAGCGGGATCGGGCAACTTGCGGATCAACTCGGACACCACGTTGGTGTCCAGTAGCAGGGGCAAGCGGTCAACTCACTCGAAGAAGGGTGGCTCGCGCGCCGGTTCTCTCGGCGGCAACTCCAGATCGATGCCGTTCGTCGGCCCGAAGTGCGAGCGGATTATGCTGGCGAGGTTCCCTGAACTCGGCCTCCGCCGGACCGCGTCCCGAAGGATCAGTCGCGCCTCCTCCTCCATGGAGCGACCGTTGCCTGCCGCCCGTACCCGCAAGCGGGTCTTCACCTCGTCGTCCAGGTTGCGGATCGTGATGCTCGCCATGACCTCGTACCTCCTTGTCGTTAGCCACTCTACCGGATGATTGCGTTGCAATCAAGGTGGGGGCCGGATGCGGATGACCCATACTGGCGCAGCCGCGACTGGCGCGCGCCCACGCGCCGGGCGAACGTGCGCAGAACGTGAGACCGCGACGGGTCCGGCCCCCCGCCGTCCCGCTGCACGATACCGGAGGTCCCGTGAGAGAGCCGCAGATGAAGACGATTCCGTGGCTGGCGCCGCCCATGCTGTGGGCGGCCGCCGTGCTGTCGGCCGGATGCGCCCCGGAGGCCGACGAGCCGCTCCCGTCGCCCCCCGCCCAGACCGAGGCCGAAGCCGAAGCCGAAGCCGCTTCAGCGGCGCACCGCGACTTCCTGCTGGAGAACTACGAGAAGTCCGAGCACATGGTCGCGATGCGGGACGGGATCGAACTGTACACGCTCGTCTACGAGCCGCGGGACCGCTCGCGGGAATATCCCATCCTCCTCTTCCGGACTCCCTATTCGATCGGTCCCTACGAGCCGGGCGAATACCGGAACCCGCTCGGTCCGTCGCGGGAGTTCGACCGTTCCGGCTACATCTTCGCGTTCCAGGATGTGCGGGGTCAGTTCAGGTCGGAGGGCGAGTTCGAGGTCATCCGCGCCCCGGCGCCGGAACCCCGCGGCCCCACCGACACGGACGAGATCACGGACAACCGGGACACGATCGAGTGGCTGCTCGCGAACGTCGACAATCACAACGGGCGCGTGGGGCAGTGGGGGATCTCCTACCCGGGCTGGCAGACGGTGATGGGGATGGTGGACGCGCACCCGGCGCTCGTCGCGGCCTCACCCCAGGCCTCGCCCTCGGACATGTTCATCGGGGACGACTGGCACCATAACGGGGCCTTCCGGATCATGTACGCCTTCTCATGGCTGTCGGGGAACGCCCGCCGCCGCGACGGCCCCACCTCGACGCGCGGGGCCCGCTTCGACTACGGCACCCCCTCCGGCTACGACTTCTTCCTCAACGCCGGGTCCGCCGCCACCGTGGACGAACTTTATTTCCACGGCGACGTGCCGGCGTGGCGTGATTTCATCGAGCACCCCAACTATGACGAGTTCTGGCAGGCGCAGAACGCCCTCCGCTACCTGGACGACGTCCGCCCCGCGACGCTGAACGTGGCCGGCTGGTTCGACACCGAGGACTTCTACGGCCCGATGTCCATCTACCGGACGGTCGAGGCGGAGAATCCCGGCCTCGAGAACACGCTCGTCGTCGGCCCGTGGCTGCACGGCGGCTGGGCGCGCATGGATGGCGATTTCCTCGGCTGCATCGCCTTCGACACGAAGACCTCGCTCCACTTCCAGCGCGAGTTCCAGTTCCCCTTCTTCGAGCACCACCTGAAGGACGAGGGGACGTGGGATGCGACCGAGGCGAACGTCTTCCTCACCGGGACGAACGAGTGGCGCGCCTACGGTTCATGGCCGCCAGCGGGCGTCACCTCCATGAATCTCTATCTGGGCTCGGACGGGACGCTGCGCTTCGAGCCGCCGACGCGAACCGCGGACTCGGCCGCCGAGTCTCAGGCCGATTCCTGGGTGAGCGATCCGGCGAATCCCGTCCCGTTCTCCGCCGAGGAGCGGACGACGCTGGGCCATTTGTGGAAGGTGGAGGATCAGCGCTTCGCCTCGGAGCGTCCCGATGTCCTCGTCTACCAGTCCGAACCCCTGGAGGAGGACCTCACGATCGCGGGTCCGATCGGGGCCGAGATCTTCGTCTCCACGACGGGGACGGACTCCGACTGGATCGTGAAGCTGATCGACGTCTATCCCGACGACGCGCCGCCGAGCGCCAACTGCGCCGTCCCCATGGGCGGATACCAGATGCACCTCGCGGGCGAGATCATGCGGGGCCGCTTCCGGAACGACCTCGAGAACCCGGAGCCGATGGTGCCGGGGGAGGTGACAAGGATCGAGATCGACCTCCGGGACCGCTTCCACACCTTCAAGGCGGGGCACCGGCTCATGGTCCACGTCCAGAGTTCATGGTTCCCGGCCTACGACCGGAACCCGCAGACGTTCGTCGACACGTACCGCGCGGTGCCGGGCGACTACCAGGCCGCGACGCAAACGGTCTACCGCTCGGCCGATCACCCGTCGCGCGTGATCCTCGGTATCCTGCCGCGTTAGCCCGCGCCGCCGGACGTTCCCGCGGGAACGTCGGCAAACCCGCGTGGCTCTACCGCGCGACCCGCTTCTGACACAATGTGCGAAGGCCGTTGAGAGAGAATCACCGAAGACGAAGGGCGGGACGAATGATCCAGCGGACATTCCGGCGGGTCGCGCGCACGGCGGTGGCTCTGGCGCTCGGCGGGTTCACGATTGCGGCCGTGACGGGTTGTGCTCCGGGGGACGAGGGAGCAGCGGAGGGCGGAGAGCCGGGGGTGGCCGTCGCCTTCCCGGCGGAGCCGCCGGACGGGCCGATGCCCGAGATTGGACCGGCTCCCGAGGACTACACCCCCACCGCCTCGGGGTCCCCGTCCACCGACATCTGGATGGGGACGCTCGTGCGCGAGGGCGGCGCGCTCTCCGTCCCCGACCTGGGGCGCGGCACCGACCGTGACGGTTACGACAACCAGCCGAGTTTTCTGCTCGATGGATCGGCGATCCTGCACACCGCGGCGCTGGACCGGAGGCAGACCGAGATCATGCGTCTCTCGGCGGCGTCCGGGGTCGAGTCCGGCGCGTCGGAGCGGCTCACGAACACGGCGGAAGCCAGCGAGTTCTCGGCGCTCCAGATCCCGGGGCAGGACGCTTTCTCCGCGATCCACGAGATCCGCGGCAAGCAATATCTGTGGCGCTACGACCTCTCCGGCGCGTCGCTGGGGCCGATCTTCGCGACGGCCGAGCCGGTGGGCTACCACGCGTGGGCCAACGAACACATCGTGGCGATGTTCATCCTCGGCGATCCCCCCACACTCCAGGTCGGCGACGCGTTGAGCGGAGATATCCAGGTCGTGGCCGAGCGCCCGGGCCGGTCCATCCACCGGATTCCGGGGACGGAGGAGATCTCATTCGTGCGGAAGGTTTCCGACGAGGAGTGGTGGATCGAACGGCTCGATCCCGCCGCGGGAACCACGGAGCGGATCACGCTGACGCTCCCGGGTCGCGAAGACTACGCCTGGACGCCCGAGGGCGAGATTGTCATGGGGGACGGCGGACGGCTGTACGCCTGGTCGGACGGCTCCGACTGGATCGGGATCGCCGACTTCTCCGACCTGGGCGTCGGCGGAATCACCCGCCTCGCCGTGAGCCCCGACGGCTCCCGGATCGCGATCGTCGCCAACCGCCCCGGGGGCTGAGCGACGTTCCCGCGGGAACGTCTGCGGCGTGCCGGCTACTCGAACAGCAGCCGGTCGAGTCCCTGCGTGAGGCCCACCCGCTGCGGCGCCATGCGCGCCGCGAGGAGGGTCCCGCCCACGTAGGGTTCCGCGCTCGACCCCGCGTCATGCCGGATCGAGAGGCGCTCGCCGGGCAGACCGAAGATCGACTCAACGGAGACGACATAGCTCGGAAGCCTCAGTGAGTGTACCTGCGCGCCCCCGATCGTGGCCCCCCGCGCCTCGCGTGACCCCAGCGTGTCCTCGACCGGCCGGCCGAATTCGTTCTCCGCGACCGTCCCCAGAAACTCGGCCAGTTCCTGCGCGGTGCCGCTCGGGGCATCCGGTTTCCCAGCCGAGGCCATGTCGACGATCTCCCAGTGCGGAACGTGGCGCGCGGCGATCCCCGAAAAGTGCTTCAACAACGCCGCCGTGACGGAGAAGTTGCCCGCGGCGATCACCCCCACGCCTCGCGCGCGCGCCGCCTCGTCGATCTCCCCGTATTCCCGTCCCGTGAGGCCCGAGGTGCCGACGACTGCGGCCACGCCCGCCTCGACCGCGCACATGATGTTCCCGTACACGGCACTGGGATGGGTATAGTCGATGTAGACGTCGGCCGGCTCGCGGAGCGCCTCCCCCACGTCGGCCGTGATCCGCACGTCGCCGACCGTCTGTCCCGACGCCTGCCGCGCGACGGCGCCCGTCAGTTCGAACTCGTCCGACTCGAGGATGGCAGCCACGACGCTCTCGCCCGTCCACCCCGTAGCTCCTCCCACGCAGACCCGAATACTCATCTTCGCTCCCGTTGTGTCGACGCTCCCCACGTTCCCGCGGGAACGTAACGCGCCGCGTCCCGGATGGTATGTTGTCGGTTCAAGCTCCCCTGTACGCGAGGATGAGAGTATGAGCATGGATCGGAGAGACTTCGTTCGAACTTCGGCCGCCGGTCTGGCTTCCGCCGCCGGACTCGCCGCTGCCCCCGCCGTCCGCCGCTCGCGGGCCGCGCTCCCCATCGTGATTTCCGACCTCAGCGGGATCCGCTTCAACAACGGCGGACCCGACAGTTCCGTGGAGCGCGCCTTCCGCGGCATCGTTGAGGGCGAGGACGTGCTCGACGCCCTGACGGCGGGCGTGAACATCCCCGAGAACGACCCCACCGAGATGGGGATCGGCTACGGCGGGCTCCCCAACGCGGACGGCGTTGTCCAACTCGACGCGTGCTGCATGCACGGGCCACGGCGCTGGGCCGGCGGCGTCGCGGCGCTCGAGGGTGTCCGTACTCCCTCGCTTGTCGCCAAGGCGGTGGCCGAACTCACCGACCACCACCTGCTCGTCGGGGCCGGTGCCCAGGCGTTCGCCCGCCAACTCGGGTTCGAGATCGAGGACGACCTCAATACGGAAGCGTCCCGCGCCCTGTGGCTCGAGTGGCGGCGGCGAATCGATCCAAGCCACTGGCTCGATCCCCGCAAGCGGCTCGACGCCGGCCTCTCGATGGTCGACGATGGCCTGATCCCGGCCCATTCCTTCTGGGGTACGACGAACTGCAACGCGGTGAACGCCGATGGCGACATCTGCGGGGTGACCACCACGAGTGGGCTGTCGTGGAAGATCCCCGGGCGTACCGGCGACTCCCCGATCCTCGGAGCCGGCCTGTACGTGGACAACGACGTCGGCGCCGTCGGCTCGACCGGCCGGGGCGAGGCGAACCTCTACAACCTCTCCTCGTTCCTCGCCGTCGAGTTCATGCGCCAGGGGATGAGCCCGCTCGACGCCGGCATGGCAACGCTGGAGCGGATCAAGTCGAACACGGTCGAATCGAGGCTCCTCAACGCGCGCGGCCTGCCGAACTTCGACGTCCGCTTCTTCCTCCTCAACAAGCAGGGGGAGACGGCGGGTGTCGCCATGTACGGTGCCGCGGAGACGCACTATGCCGTCTGCACGGAGAACGGGGCGGAGGAGCGGCCCCTCGAGGGGTTGTTGGAGGGTTCGCCCCGAGACGCGTAGCGGCGCGCCCCGGGACGGTTCCCGGCCTCCTAAGGCTTTGGCAGGGGGAGGGCTACCGGTTGTAGTTGGGCGTCGGACCCCGGAGCCGCGCCCACACGCCATCGCAGGCGGCGAGCACGTCTGCGCTGAGTGGCGGGCCGTCGAACGCGGCGAGGTTCTCCTCCAGGTGCTCGAGGCGGGAAGCGCCCACGATGATGCAGTCCGCGCCCGCTTGCTCCCGCAGCCAGCCCAGCGCGAGCTCAACCGGCGTGAGGTCGGCGTCCCGCGCGATCGTCGAGACCTCTGAGACGGCGTGGAAGTACTCGTCGTGCCAGAAGCGGTCGAGATACATCCGGTTGCCGTCGAAACGAGTCCCGGCCAAAGGCGCCCCCTGAGACTGCTTGCCGGTCAGCAGCCCGCCCGCGAGCGGGTTGTAGACGACGTTCGAGATGCCGTAGCGCTCGGTGAAGGCGAGGTATTCCTGTTCGATCCCGCGCGCCGCAAGGTTGTACATCGGCTGCGCGATCCACGGCTTCGCCCAACCCTCGCGCTCGCAGACCGAGAACATCTCGCCCATCTGCCACGCGCTGTAGTTGGAGGTCGCCGGATAGCGGATGATCCCCTCCAGCCGGAGTTCCTCCAGCGTGGCGAGACTCTCTTCTATCGGGGTGTCATAGTCCGGTAGGTGAAGATAGTAGACGTCCAGATAGTCGGTTCCGAGTCGCCGCAGCGAATCCTCGATTCCGCGCCTGATGGCGTCGCGTGAGAGGCCCGTGTATTCGACCGGGTCTCCCATCGGATTGCAGACCTTGCTCGCGAGAATGACCTCTCCGCGCCGGTCCCCGAGGACCTCCCCCAGGATCTCCTCGGACAGGCCCTGGTTGTAGACGTTCGCGGTGTCGAAGAAGTCGACGCCGCGCTCAAGACAGTGTTCCACCATCGCCGCGGCGGTATCGATGTCGGTCTGCGACCCGAAGGTCATTGTGCCCATGCAGGCGCGGGACACCTTCAGGTCGGTATGGGCGAGTTTTCTTCTCTCCACGTTCTTTCGTATCCTCCCGTAGGGTGCAGGTGGCCGGAGAACGCCCGCTCGCAGTGGGGCGCACCGACGGCACCGGCAACGTAGCGGAACCCGAGCGGGGGACGGAACAGATGACGACTGGCCCGGTCCGGACGCGGTCACTGGAGGAACTCGCGGCCGACGCGGCGGCGCGCTACGCGGCAGCGAATCCCCTGAGTCAGGCGAGCTTCGAACGCTCGACGAACTACCTGCCGGGGGCGGACACGCGAACGGTCAACCACTACGACCCCTTTCCCGTGACCATCGTCCGTGGCGAAGGGTCGCGGCTCCACGACCTCGACGGGCACGTCTACGTCGATTTCCTCAACGACTACACCGCCGGGCTATACGGCCACTCGAACCCCGCCATCCGGGCCGCGATCGTGGAGGCGGCGGGGAAGGGCCTCACCCTCGGGGGGCCGAGCCCGAACCAGCAGGAATTCGCCGAACTCATCTGCCGCCGCTTTCCGTCCGTCGATCGCCTGCGCTTCACGAATTCGGGGACGGAGGCGAACCTCATGGCGGTCAGCCTGGCTCGGGCCGTGACCTGCCGGGAGGGGGTACTCGTGTTCGACGGCGCGTATCACGGCGGACCATTGAACTTCACCGGCCCCGACCGGCGTCTGAACGTGCCATTCCCGTGGATGGTCGCGGACTACAACGACGCCGAATCGGCGCGATCCCTCATCGCGGAACGGGCGACCGAACTCGCCTGCGTGCTCGTCGAGCCCATGCTCGCGGGCGGCGGGTGCATCCCCGGAACTCGCGTGTTCCTCAACGCGCTTCGAGATGCGACGAACCGGGCCGGCGTCCTGCTGATCTTCGACGAGGTCCAGACGTCGCGGCTCGCCCCGGGCGGCCTGCAGGGAGCGCTCGACATCCACGCCGATCTCACGACCTTCGGAAAATACCTTGGGGGCGGCGCTTCCTTCGGCGCCTTCGGGGGGCGCGCGGACCTCATGGACCGCTTCGATCCCCGACAGGAGAATCATCTCAGCCATCCCGGCACACACAACAACAACTCGCTGACCATGGCGGCGGGCCTCGTGGGCCTGCGCGACGTGTTCACGCCGGATGTGGTGCGCCGGCTGACGGTGCGGGGAGACGCGCTGCGGGCCGCCCTCACCGGGGTCGCGGCGGCGAGGGATGCGCCCGCGCAGGTCACGGGCCGCGGTTCGATCATGACCGTCCACTTCCAGCGGAGGCCGATCCGCCGCCGCGCCGATGTGGCCCACACGCCGATGGCCGCCCGCGACCTCTTCCAGCTTGAGATGTTGCTGGCCGGCTTCTACGTGGCCCGCCGAGGGTTCGTGACGGTCTCGCTGGCCCACGATGACGAGGACTGTGACGCGCTCGTTGCCGAGTTCGACGCCTTCCTCGGAAGACACGCCGCCGCGATCGACGCGGCGCTCGCGTGAAGCTTGGACGCCGCGAGTTCGACTCTTCGGCACCCTCGGAGTGACGCGACCCGGTCGGCGCCCGTCCTTGTCCGGGGTTCTTCATTCGGTTTCCCGGAAGGGTCCACAGCACGACCAGGGAGAGGGAGATGGTTGATGCTTTGACGCGACGCCCACGGATGACGGCGGCGCTGATGGTGGTTCCGCTGACGATCGGCGCCGGATCCGCCGCGGCTCAGGACGCGGGCGACTGCGGGGATCGGGCCTCGCTTCACGTCCTCGTCACGGAGGAGTCCGGGGCCCTCAATCTTCCCGGGGCCACGATCGTCCTCCGCTGGACGAGCGATCAGGTGTTCAGACCCCTGCGCGAATCCGCCGGAGCGGACGGGAGTTTCTCGCTCTGTGTCCCGACTGATGCGCGGGCGGCGACGCTGTGGGCGGAGTTCGGGGATGATTCGAGTGAAGAGACGATCGTCACCTTCGAACCCGGCACGCCGTACGAAGTTCACCTGCGCGTCCTGTTCGGAGACGCCGAGCCCGGAAGGATCGTGGGGCGCGTGCTCGATGCGACGACGGAGGATCCCGTGGCCACGGCCACGGTGTCGCTGAGCGGCCGGCCCGCGGAGGTGCAGAGCGACCGCCAGGGCCGGTTTGCACTCACCGGGGTGCCCGCCGGGCCGCACCTGCTCGAGGTCGATAGGATCGGCTACGCCTCCCTGCGCTACGAGGTGACCGTGGTCCGCGGACTGAGCACGGAGCTGGAGATCGGCCTCGTGCCCGCGCCGGTGGAAATGGAACCGCTCGTGGTGACCGCGACCCGACCGCGACGGCTGGAAGTCAACGGGTTCTACGACCGCAAGTACTTCGGCGAACTGATCGGCGGCGGCACCTACTTCACGGTGGAGGACATCGACCGCCGGCGTCCGCTCCGCGTCACGCACATGCTCGCCGACGCGCCCGGCATCCGACTTCGGTGCCCCGGCTCCGGGTTCCGCGACTGCTGGGTCGAGAGTTCAAGGGCATCCGGAGGATTCACGCCCGGGGGCTGTGAACTCAGCGCCTATCTCGATGGTTCTCCGATTCCGGTCCGGGAGCTGGACACGCTGGTGCTGCCGGTGGAGGTCGGCGGCATCGAAGTGTACCAGGGGGCCGGCGAGTTGCCGCCCGAGTTCGGTGGATACGACGCGCGCTGCGGGGCCGTCGTGATCTGGACGAAGTAGCCCGCCGCAGTCCCCTACCTCACGCGCACGTGCTTCTCGAGCATGCGGCGACGCACGACGCCACCGTAGACGTTCCCTTCCGAATCCACGCCCACGGCTTCGGCCCCGCTGTGCTCGATCGTCGTGGACTCGATGTCCTCGATGAAGTGCGAGACGGAGCCGTCGCGCGCGCTCCCGATCCGGATCCCCTTCTTCCAGCCGGGGTTGTTCGGCCCCCAGCTCTCCGAGTCCGCGACGTAGATCGTGTCGTCTTCGTCGATGAAGATCCCGCTCGGGCGGCTGAACTGTTTCCACTCCTCCAGAAACGTGCCGTCCTCGAGGAAGATCTGGATGCGGTTGTTCGCCCTGTCGCCGATGAAGATCCGGCCCTGCGAGTCCCTGGCGATGGCGTGCGGCGTGCTGAACTGGCCGGGCCCCGAGCCGGGGCCGCCCCACGCGTCGAGAAAGTCACCTTCGGGGCTGAAGCGGACGACCCGGTCGTTGCCCTCGCCGTGACCCTCGGTGACGAGCAAGTCGCCGCCGGGGAGGACGAGGACATCGGTCGGCTGATTGAATACATTGGGCCCGAGTCCCGCGACGCCGGCCTGCCCGAGCGTGAGCAGGAGTTCGCCGTCGGGGCTGAACTTGAACACCTGGTGCCCGAGTTCTCCGTTTCCGCGCGCGTCGGTGGCCCACACGTTCCCGTCGTAGTCGACGTGGAAGCCGTGCGGATAGTTGAGCAGGCCCGCGCCCCACGAAGCGAGCGCCCGGCCGGACATGTCGTACTTGATGATCGGGTCCTCGGGACGGTCCGCACAGCTGTTCTCGAAGCAGCGGTGCATGACGTAGAGATTGCCGTCGGGTCCCTGCTCGACGCCCGTGACCTGTCCCCACTGCACCGCGCCGGGGGGCAACTCCGCCCAGGGCTCGATGCGCTCGTAGGGACTGGGCAGGTCGTTGACGGGTTCGACCTCGGCCGTCGCTTCGGGCTCCGCGCCGCACGCCCCGGCCACCGTGATCAGAAAGACGAGGCCCCCGGCTCCGATCTTCGCCGACTTCGCTTCGATTCGTGTCATGCTTCGTCTCCCTCGTCTCCCTCGGGGTTGGCGGACTTCTCGTCCCGGGCGGGCCAGCCTCCGGTTCGGATCACGCCTTCCTGCGCGACCGAGGCCACGAGCGTCCCGTCCCGGGCGAAGAACGTGCCCCGCGTGAACGCCCGCGCGCCACTCGCGACCGTGCTCTCGGTCACGTACAGGAGCCAGTCGTCGATCCGGAAGGGACGGTGGAACCAGATCGCGTGATCGAGCGAGGCGCCCATCAGGTCGCGGTCGAAGAAAGTACGCCCGTGCGGAACGAGCGCGGCGCGCAGCAGCCCGTAGTCGGAGGCGTAGGCGAGCACCGCCTGGTGATCGAGCGGGTCATCGCCCAGATCTCCGACCGTACGAATCCAGGCCCGCCGGACGGGCCTGTCCGGCTTCGGCCTGAAGGGGTCGAGCGGGGCCACGGGACGCCGGTCGAGCGGCCGGTCCTGGGTGAGCAGCGAGCGGAGCGGCTCCGGGATGCGCTCGGCGCTCCGCCGGATGATGTCGATCTCGGACTCGAGTGCCTCGGGCGGCAGCACATCCGGCATCTCGTCCTGATGCGCGATGCCGTCCTCCGTCTTGTGGAACGAGGCGGACATGTTGAAGATCGCCCGCCCGTGCTGGATCCCCGTCACGCGCCGCGTCGTGAAGCTGCGTCCGTCGCGCAGGCGGTCCACGAAATAGACTGCCGGGATCTCCAGGTCTCCGGGGAGGATGAAGTACCCGTGCAGCGAGTGCGCCGCCCGGTCCTCCGTCTCGACCGTCCGGCGCGCGGCCACGAGCGCTTGGGCGAGCACCTGTCCGCCGAAGATCCGCCCGGAGCCGATGTCCCGGTTCTGTCCGCGGTAGATATTCCGCTCGACCGGTTCGAGGTCGAACAGATCGACCAGATCGCGCGCGGTGTAGGTCAAGGAAAGCTCTCCGGCGGCACGCGGCGGAGCGTGGCCTGCTCGAAGGCGTAGGCGAGTTCGATGAGCCGCGGCTCGCTGCAGGCTGCCCCCGTGAACCCGATCCCGAACGGTGCGGGTCGCGCGTCGAAGCCGTCGGGGAAGGGTGGCGTCGGCGCATTTGCCACGAAGCCGAACGGCACGACGATATGGGGGTACTGCGCCCGCGCTGCCAGCGCGGCCCCCCGGCTGCCCGGCGTGAAGATGGCGTCGAGGTCGTATTCCTCCAGTACCGCGTCGATCCCCCGCATCTGGCTGAGAAGCGAGTCCTTCGCCATGTCCGCCGCGTTCCGGGCCCGGTCCGCCTCCACGTCCATCTCATCGGAGATGTCGTAGCGCGACTGCTCGTACTTCATCGACCCTGCGTGACGGTGTTCGAGGTTCCATTCGCGCAGCTCGGTGAGCGTCTTCACCGGCGCCGACGGCCCGAGGGATTCCAGCCACGCGTCGAAGTCCCGCTTCATCCCGTACTTGAAGTTGACCGAACACCCCTCGTCCGAACCCTTGGCCTGGTGCCCGCCGATGCAGAGCTGCCACGTGTTGAAGTTCGCGTCGGGGTCCGGGTCGACGAAGCTGGTGATCTCGGCCGGGTCCACGAGCACCGCGCCCGCCGCCTCGAGCACCGCGATCGCCTCGGACATGAGCGCCGCGGCCTCCTCGTTCAGCCCGCCGATCGTCTCTCCTCCGACCTCGACGGGCTCGTAGTAGAAGGCCCGGGGGATCCCGATCCGGGCGCCCTCCAGCCCGTCCGCGTTCAGGAACGGCGTATAGTCTCGGCCCGGCGGCGCCTCGCAGCGCGCGGTGGCCGCGTCGTTCGGGTCGGGCGCGGCCCCTTCCATGGCTCCGAGCATGATCGCCGCGTCGGTCACCGTGCGGGCCATCGGCCCCGCCATGTCGTGATCGAGCGTCACGGGCGCCACGCCCCACCGGCTCACACGGGCTATCGTAGGCCGGATCCCCACGAGCATGTTCGCGTTTGAGGGGCTGATGATCGACCCACCCGTGTCCGTCCCCACGTTTGAGGCCCAGAAGCTGGCGGCCGTCCCGATCCCCGAACTGGATCCGCCCGTCGTGAGCGCGGGCCGACCGTCGTTTCGGTCCTCGCGCGGGTCGCGGCGCGGGTCATACGGGTTGAGGCCGTAGCCGGTGAGGGCGTTGTAGTTGCCGGGCATCTGGTTCGGCGGCCCCGCCATGAAGTTCGCGAACTCCGTGAGCCCGGCCTTGGCGATGATGATCGCGCCCGCCTCGCGCAGGTTCGTCGTCAGCGTGGCCTCGTACGGCGGAAAATAGCCCTCGAAGGCGAGCGAGCCCCCCGTCGTCGGGATGTGCGTCGTGTGGATGTTGTCCTTGAGCGCGACCGGGATGCCGTGCAGCGGCCCGCGCAGGTTGCCCGCCGCCCGTTCCGCGTCGAGCGCCGCGGCCTCCGCGAGGGCATGCGGATTGATCGAGACCGCCGCGTTCAGTTGCCATTCGTAGCGCGCGATCCGCGACAGGTGCTCCATCACGAGCTGACGCGACGTGAGCTTCCCGCTCTCCATCGCCGCCGTCATCTGGGGGATCGTCGCCTCCACCACGTCGAACGGCTCCGCCTCGGCGGACGGGGCCCCGCAGCCGGTCGCTGCCACGAGGCACGCCGCCAGGGCTCCGGCCATCCCGGCGCGGGAGAAAACGCCTGAAGCTGACCTCATGGGACCCTCCGATTCGCGGGACTTTGGCGCGGCACTCGAATCTGGCCGTGCGCTCACCGTATAGTAATGGATCGTTCGCTGTCCGCCGTAGCCTCGACCCGGGGAGACCGCCGTGCCCAGCCACCGCCTCCTGCGCCGCGCCGTCATGGCGCTCGCCGTCTGCGCGCTCGCCACCGTCGCCGTCCCGTCCTTGCGAGCGCCGCTTCACGCCCAGGATCTCGACGCGACGCGCCCGATCGACCGCCTCGATACCGTGTGGATCGAGGAAATGACGTGGATGGAGGTGCGTGACGCCCTCGCGGAAGGCATGACGACCGCAATCATCGGCACCGGGGGCATCGAACAGAACGGTCCCTACCTGGCCAGCGGCAAGCACAACTTCGTGCTGCAGGCCACCGCGGAGGCGATCGCGCGCGAACTGGGGAACGCGCTCGTCGCCCCCGTCATCAAGCTGGTCCCGGAGGGGAGCATCGATCCGCCCTCCGGGCACATGCGCTACCATGCCACGATCAGCGTCCGGCAAGAAACGTTCGAGGCCATGCTCACCGACGTATTGGGCAGCCTCGCCGCGCACGGATTCGAGAACCTCGTCCTCATCGGGGACAGCGGCGGCAACGTCAGCGGCATGGAGAACGTCGCCGCCGCCCTGAATGCGGCCTGGGCCGGCCGACCGGCCCGCGTCCACTTCATCCCCGAGTATTACACCGAAGACATCTACAGTTGCGACTTTCTGAAGGAGGAACTGGGGATATTCCAGCAACCGGACGAGTGCGTCGCCACCCGCAACGAGTACCACGACGACTATCACTATTCGTCAATCATGGCGACGGTCGATCCGAGCACGATCCGGGGGAATCAGCGCATGGACGCCGGACTCTTCTCCATCAACGGCGTCGACCTCTCGCCGGTGGAGCGGACGATCGAGAACGGTCGGCGACTCGTCGACTACCGCGCCGAGATCACCGCCCGCGCTATCCGCCGCGCCATCGACGGCAACGACTGACGCACGCCGGATTCGTTCAGGCCGCGTTACCGCGTCCGGCCGCGGCGCCGTTGAACACCTTCGTCTCGATCCGGGCCACGCGTTCGGTGATGTCGAGGCGGAATCCGTTCACCTCGCCGCGGAGCTCGCTCACGTCACTTCGAACGCCCTGGATCTCTCCCCGAAGCTCCTCGCGCATCCCGAGCATCTCTTCCCGAAGCCCGTGGATCTCGCCGCGCACTACCGTCCGCAGTCCCTGCATCTCGCCGCGCACTTCCGTCCGCAGTCCCTGCATCTCTCCACGCAGTCCCTGCATCTCCCCGCGCAGGCCGTGGATCTCGCCCCTCACGTCCCCCTGCAGGCTCTTCATGTCGTCCCGCAGCCCGTAGGTGGTTGTGAGGGTGAGCCCGGCCAGCGCCGCGCCCACCGCGAGAATTCCGATGAGTTCCACTCCCATTCCCGTTTGGCCTCCTCCGGAACCGTATGACGTGCCGCGGCGCCTCCGGCCACGGTCCTCGGCCCTACGTTCCGGGTAACCCTCAACCTGGGATCAACTGACGGCCGCGTCTACCTCCCTGTCACAATGTCAGTTGCGGGGATCGGAACCGCCGCCGCCCTGCGGCCGTCGGTCCCAGTAGTCGGTGGGACGGTCGTCGCTCATGAGCGCGTCCTCGTCCACCCAGTAGTGCTCGCCGAACGGCTTGGGGTCGGGCCACACCTCATCCAGCGTGTCCGCGTCGTACACGATCCCGTCCTTGATCACGAGGCGGATATCCGTCGTGTTCCGGATGTCGTCGAGCGGGTTCGAGTCGAGGACGATGAAGTCCGCCAGCTTGCCCTCGGCGAGCGATCCGGTCTCGTGCTCCAGACCCAGGAAGTGGGCCCCGTGGATCGTCCCGATCTCGATCCCCGTCATCTCGTCGGTCCCGGCCGCGGCCATCCACACTTCGTAGTGGGAACCGAGGCCGTGCAACTGCCCGTGTGAGCCGATCGCCCCCCAGCCGCCCTCCTCGATGATGTCGCCGAGGCCGCGCGCGAGGAGGGGGGAAGCTGTAGTCGGTCTCCGGGCGCATCATGCGGCGCCGGGTGGAGGGGATGAGCATCCGCCACGGGAGCCAGCGGCGCATCTTCTCGTCCTTCCACACCTCGTACGTCTGGAAGAAGTACTCCTCGTTCCACGCGCTGGGACCGCCGACGATGAAAGTGGGGGAATACACGGCGTCGGCGTGGCCGAAGAACTTGGCCACGTCTCCGTACAGGGGCACGTAGCTCATCGGGTGCTCCCACCCGGTATGGCCGTCCATGATCATGCCCATGTTGTACTCGATGTCGCCGCCCTCGGCGGTGACGCGCAGGCCGCGCTCGCGGGCCGCCTCCGTGACCCACTGCCGCTGGTCGCGCCGAGGCTGCAGGTACTCCTTGATCATCACCGCGCCCCACGACGCGAGGCGCGCCACGTTCTGGTCTGCGACCTCCCGGCTCGTGATCTCGTTCTGGCGCGCTCCGTCGCCCGAGTACACGGGGTCACCGGTGCTGTAGGTGCGCGGGCCGATCATCGCGCCCGCCTCGACGAGTTCGGCGGCGGGGAAGACGTTGGAGGACCACTGCGAGTTGTCGAGCGTCGTCGTGATCCCGTACGCCATGTAGATCGCCGACTCCCAGTTGCGCTGCGGGATCACGCCCACGTGGTCGCGGTGGTGGTGCGCGTGCATGTCGATGAGCCCGGGCATGATCGTCGTGCCGGAGGCGTCGATCACGTGGTCCGCGCCGGCGGTGTCGCAGTCGCCGATGCAGGCCAGGCGGCCGTCGCGCACCACGATGTCGCCGCCCTCGATGACCTGATCATCCTCGACCGTGATGATCCGCGCGCCGGTGAAGGCGACGCTCCCGCGCGCGATGTGGCGCGGGAGTTCGAGATCGATCGGCGTCTCGGCCGTCTCGCCGCTGTTGGGGTCGTGCGTGTAGTAGCGCGGACCGCTCACGAACTCGAGCGTGTTCGAGTCGCGCCAGCGGGGGTGGATCCCGCCCTCGAAGCTGAACCTGCGTGACCGGGAGCTGGCCGCTGCGCTTGGCGATGCGGACGATGTTGGACCCCGTCCCGCCGTACGGGAACGGCATCCGATACACGTTGTCGCCCTCCTGAAAGGCGAGCCACGCCCCGTCCGGCGACACCGCCGCCTCATCGGCGTCCGGCAGCGTGAAGTGGACGCGGCGGTCGCTTCCGTCGAGGAGGATGGAGGCGATCTCCGTACCTGCCGGCTCGCCGTCGTCCGGCCCGAGGGCCTCCGGATAGAAGAGGCGCCCCTCCGGGCCGAACGACGCCTGCGCGACGGGCCGCCGCGGCATGAGCGGACGCCCGCCCGCGTAGGGCCGCGCCACCTTGGTTATCAGGGTCGCGTCGCCGCCTTCCGCCGGCACGCGCACGAAGTCGAAGAACTGGTTGCTGGCCACGGTGCGGCCGTGGCTCGTCGCCCCCGACCCGCGAGTGACGACGATGTCCCGCCCGTCCGGACTCCACACCGTGTTGAGGTATTCGCCCCTTTGCGTCGTGAGCTGCTGCGGCTCACCTCCGTCCGCGGGGACCCGCCACACGTGACCTTGGTCGGCGTCCGCCCAGCTCGTGAAGGCGATCGAGCCCCCGTCCGGTGACCACGCCGGCGCCATTTCGAAGGGTGAGAACGAGTCCGGTGTGAGCCGCCGCGGGGTTCCGTCCGGGAGGTCCATGATCCACACCCGTCCCACCGCCTGGAAAGCGAGCCGGCTCCCGTCCGGCGAGGAGGCGGTCCAGCGCGGGAACTTCACCCTGAACGTCTCGCCCAGCGCCATCTGCGGCCGCCCCGCCATCTCCGAGATCGTGCGCTGCACGCGGGCGGTGAAGGGGATCGTCGTCACGGTACCCTCGAGATCGACCCGGCGGATCTTCCCGCCCGCCGAAGTCACGATCGAGCGCGAGTCCGCGCCCCAGCTGTAGCCCGGCAGATCGCGGGACACCTTCATCCCCTCCGCCATATCCACCTCGATCGGGTCCATGAGAACGCGCTCATCCCCCGTCTCGAGGTCGCGCAACCAGAGCGCCGTCCGGGGTCCGAAGCGCAACCCATCGTGCGAGATCGTCCCGTCCGGGATGCGTCGTGCGAAGGCGAGCCAGCGCCCGTCCGGGGACGGCTCCGGCGCGATCGCCCCGCCGCTCGAGGTCTGCCCCTGCTGCACCATGAGCCCGGAGGTGATCTCGTCCACCCGTCCCGTCTCGAGGTCGAGCCGCCGGATCTGCTTGTGCCCCTGCATGACGTCGGTCCGCCCGGACCAGGTGCCCGGGGGCGCCGTGCGGATCTGGAAGTAGAGCGACATGCCGTCCGCCGAGAACGACGGCCAGGCGGCGCCGGAATAATCCGAGCCGACGAGTTGCACGCCCTCCCCGCCGTCCTTCGAGTACATCCACAGGCCCGGCGCGGGACCGCCGCCGCCCCGCCGCGTCGAGGAGCGCCGCACGACGATGAAGCGACCGTCCGGGCTCCACGCCGGCTCCCAGGCGCGCAAGCCCTGATCCTCGAATACCGGGCGCGGGTTCGAACCGTCCGCGTCCATCAGCCACAGGTTGCTCTGTCCCCCGCGATCCGAAATGAAGGCGATCGTCGAACCGTCGGGCGACAGGGCCGGGTGATAGTTGACGGCCACGCCGGTGTTCTGCGTGAGGACCGTCGCCTCGCCGCCCGTCGCCGGCAGGCGGTAGATGTGTCCGAGGAGGTCGAACACGAGCCACTCTCCGCCCGGCTCGAGGTCGATCGACATCCACGTTCCCTCGTCCGTCGTGAAGTCGATCTCTCGCGTCTCGCCCATCGGCGCCGTCACATCCCACGCCTGCGAGGCGTCGCCTTCCTGCGGGAGCGCGGCGGCCCCGGGCGCGGCAAGGGCCAGAGCCAACAGCGCCAGGAGGCCGGCTTGAGCCGAACAGGTGCCGAGAGCCGAACAGGTGCCGAGAGCCGAACGGGTGTCGAGAGCCGAATCGGTGCGGGAATCGCGCATGGTGGAACCTCCTTACGATGTTGTGCGGCGCTCGAGCCTGGTGGCGTCGAGGATCCGGCTCGCCAGTTCCTCGATCGAGCAGCGCGTCGCGTCGATGAAGGGGATGTCGAGGCGCTCGAACAGCGATTGCGCCTGACGGATTTCGAAGCTCACCTGGCGGGGCGAGGCATAGCGGCGGCCGATCCCGCGCGCGCTCCGCAACTCCCCCAGGCGATGGGGTTCGATCGTGAGCCCGTAGATCTTGTCGCGGTGCGGCCAGAGGGCGGACGGGACCCGTCGCTCCTCCAGATCGCTTCCCGTGAGAGGATAATTCGCGGCGAACACGCCGTACTGAAGCGCGAGATACAGACAGGTCGGGGTCTTTCCCGATCTCGATACGCCGATCAGGACGAGGTCGGCGTTGTCGTATCCCTGCGGGTTCGAGCCGTCGTCATGAGACAGCGCGAAGTTCATCGCCTCTATGCGGCGGTCGTATTCCCGGTAGTTCTGGATCCCGTGAGACACGCCCATCGCGTGCTGCGACTTGTGCCCGAGTTCCTGCTCGAGCGGGGCGAGGAAGGAGTCGAAGAAATCGAGGAAGAGGGCATCCGTCTGCGCCACGATTTCGCGCACGGCGGACCGCACGTCTTCCTTCACCAGTGTGCTGAAGACGATGGGCGGCGACCCCTGCACCCGGGCGGCGGCGTTGATGTTCAGGGCGGCCCGTTTCGCCTTGTCGACGGTGGAGACGAATGGTACGGTGATTTTCGTGAAGTCGAGGGCGTCGAACTGCGCGATCAGGCTCTGGCCGAGCGTCTCGGCTGTGACGCCCGAATGGTCGGAGACGAAGAAAACCGTTCGCCTGGGTCAACAGATGCCGTAAGATTCGTATCTTGTTGTAAACATTGGTGTTACGAGTTGGGCAGGTTGGATTCCTGCTGTTTGAGTCCCGCCAAATGGGATTCTCAGGCCTGAACCCCGCGGCGGCCTTCCAACGCCTCCCTGAGTTGTCCCTCGTCGGCCTGCTGGTAGCAGCGGAGAACCGTCTTCGCGTTCTTCCATCCGCCCAGCTGACACAAGACCTTGAGGGGAAGGTCCATGAGATCGGAAGCGAACTTCCGCCTCAGCGAGTGCCAGCCGCGACCACGCTTCGGTTCGAGACCGGCGAGCCTCTCGGCTGTCCGCCACCTTCCGCCGAGCATCCAAGGCCTCACGCAGATCAAGGGATCCTGCGTGGAGGGTAGCACCGGAGCGTTGCCTCTCGCGGGGTTTCTCGCTCGTGCCCCCTCAAGTGCGGCGATCGCCTCGTCGGTCAGCGGCGTGGTGTGCTCGTATCCGGTCTTCTCGTGCTCCGCGCGCCACCGGATGGTCTTGTCCTCGAAGTCGATGTCGAACCACCGAAGCTTGCGGATCGCTCCGATCCGGTGCCCCGTTTCGTGCGCGAGCACGAGCGCGACGTGGAACCGCCAGTCGACCCGGCGCGACACCTTCAGAAGCGCCCGGTACTCCTCGCCGGAAAGCACGACCCGGAGCGGGTTCTTCTCGACGGGCGTTTTCAAGCCCCTCAGTGGATTCGATTCCAGGAGCAAGCGGCCCTGCTCGTCCCTGGACCTCGCGGCCCAATTCAGTATGGCGACCAGAAACCTCAGGTCGCATTCGATCATTCGGTTCGACACGGGCTTCCCGCTCGGCCCCACCCTGCCCGCCCTGCGCTCCCGGATGAATCGGTCCCAATCCCGCTGAGAGAGTGTTTCCGGCCTTCGGTTCGGTCCGAGGAACCCGAGGAACATCCGCATCGCGACCCTGTCGCGCTCCTGCGTCCGCTTGGCCTTGGTGGGCGTCACTTCTTCGCCGTAGATGTCAAAAAGCCTTTCCAACGTGAGCGGCTCGGGCTCGGCCTTGCCGTTGGGCTCGTGCATCGCGAGGCCCGCAGCGGCTTCGTCCGCCTGACGCTTGGCCCGCGTCCAGTCCCGGTGTTTCAGGGACCGAGTGAGCCTGCGCCCGTTCTCTCGCCACTCGATCTGGAAAATGCCGGTCTTCGGGTCAGGAAACACCCTCACCCGGTTCCGGCCCCACTCGCCGGCGCTGTAGCTCCGCCGGTCCCGCTTCGTGCGTGCCATCATTCGATTCCTCTGATGATGGACCGCACGATCTGCGCGTCCGAAACTTCGCTGAGCGGTGTTGCCCGCGCCAGATCCAGCCCTGCCCGTAGCCATCAGCGGCTCGGACCCTGATCGCGGTCCGGTCCCGGGCGGCGCATCAGATACGGAGGCCGCGCGGTCTCGCGACGACGGATGTCCCGAAATACTCAGCCAAGCGTGTCGCCAGCGCGTCGAGCCGCTCGATTCGCATCTGCAAGGCTTCGTACTCCGCGCTCTGCCGCTCGACGCGCTGTCGCAAGGCTTCGATCTCTCCGCCTTGCCGCTCGACGTGCCCTTGCAAGGCTTCGACCTGCTCGGAGTGCCGCTGCTGCTCCGTTTCGTACTGCGCGCACAGCCTCCGCAAGGCCCTCGTCAACTGCTCCTCTAACGCGGTCATAGACCTCCTTTACTCGTTCGACAGCTTCAGCGCCGGACGATCCCCGTCCACCCACCAGGGCGGATCGGCCAGCGTCCCCTTCGGCAGCACCACGACCCGCTCTCCCTCGATCTCCAGCAGCGCGACCCCCCAGGTGTCCACCTCCAGTTGGGCCAGCGTCCGCCGGGCGTCCTCGATGTCCCGGTTCAGTTCGGCGCGGGTCACGATCCGGTCCTGGATGCTCATCGCCAACCAGCGCATCGTCGCCCAGCTTCCGCCGAAGAAACCGATCCAGAGACTCAGGCCGACGATCAGCGGCCGTTGCCACGCCTTGACCAGCAACTCGCGCATCTTGCCGGTCGCCTCCTCCGTATCGCGCTCGATGGTACGCAGCGCGCTCCTCGCGACGAACCGCGAGTGCTCGGCGAGCCTTTCGAGCTCGTTCGCGGTCAGCTCCTCGATCTCCCTGCGCTCGCTCTCCAGCCGCATCCGCAGCCGTTCGGTCAAATCGTTCGCGTTGGAAATCAACTCCGTACACTTCTCCTTTCAGTCGCCACCGGTCCCCGGTCTCCGGGTCCAGCGCGGTGATGTAATCCATACCCTGGCGCGGCACTTCGAGGCCCGCCTCCCGGAGCGCGGCGACAACATCGTGGCGGTCCTTGACCGCACCATGCTCGACACGCTGGAGCAGGTAGTCCCGAAGTAGGTCGCGGGGGGAGGATTCGAGCCGGAGACCGGCCCGCAGCCGGGTCGCCTCGATGTAGGCGCGGTGGCCGGGGTGTTGCACTCTGGCCCGCTCCGGGTCGTCGGGTCGGCTCCAGCCGTGTTCGTGGTTGAAGGCGTCGCGCAGCGGATCGAACGTCCGCTGCCAGCCCGGAGGCGCAATATTGAGGCTCCGCCCGGTCTCCAGGTCGCACCGGGCGGCGAGGACATGGACGTGAGCGCCTCCGCCCTCCTCACGGTGCAGGACGGCCGCCCAGGCGTATCGGTCGGGCTCCAGCCCCGCCCACGCCGTCTTCTCGAACTCGTCGAGCACAGCTTCGATCTGTTCGTCGGTGGGGTGGTCCTCCGGTGCCCAGGCGATTACGCCGGAGGTGTACCTGTGCTCGAAGTCGAGCGAGTCGGCCACCGAAGCCACCATGTCCGGGTTCCCGCGCAGCACCTCAACGCCTTCGCGCGGCTTCCCGGTCGCGTCCCGCTCCCCGAGGAGGTAGCCGGCCGCCTTGCCGGCCGAGCCGGTCCCGTGCGCTAAGAACTTAACGTGCATCGCGCTCCGGATTCTCGAATCGAGCCAGCGCGCCGAGCGCGCGCTCGATGGCAACCAGACGGGTCAGGACCTCGACGGCCTCGGCCGCACCCTTGTGGGTGTTTGCCCACTTGGCGATCTGGTTGAGGTTGTTCCCGACGCGGGATACCTGCCGGGTACGCTCGCGCTCGACCTCGGCGGCGCGGGCCGTCCAAGTCCGTGTTCGGGCCATGGCCCTCCGGATCAGCGCGGACAGCGGCACGCCGGCGGCCTTCGCCTTGGCCCGCCAGTCGGCGGACTCGGCCGCCGACACGCGGGCGGTGACGACGGCAGTGCGGCGCTCAGGCATCACGCCGCACCGGCACGGGGGAAAGGGGGCGGCGCCCCCATCCGCGACCTCTCGGGAGCGCGAACAGCGGGGGGTTCGAAGGGGGGGCGGGAGCCAGCCCCTCGCCAGCCCCATTGTATGACAATGGGTAGGCTGGCTTACCGGCCTTAGCCGCGCCAAACGAGCCCGTGGGCCGCGCCCGTGAACGGTCCGGCTCAACCCGCGGCATCTGCGTCCTCCACGGGCTCACGCGCCCGCGCCGGGCAAGGGTTCCGGGCATGGATGCCGCAAGACTCGGGCGCTCCCCGGATGCCGGTCAGTGCTGGCCCGGCGATCCAGCCAGCCCAGGGGCTTCACCGCCTTCTCGCGTCCTTCGGGTGAGTGACCGCCCGCCAGGCTCGGGCGGCCGCGCCGTGACGGCACGAGAGTCCGTAGTGGAGATGGCATCCGGCTCGAACCCTCCCCTCAACCGCCGCGAACCGCCTCCTCTCCATCTCCATGGCATGAAGGCGAACATGGAGTCGGCAAGTCGTGCAAGTGGGTGGGAAATAGGCCATTTCCCACGTCGCGCCGAGGCAACGAGTTGCAGCATCGGGGTCCGGCCACGCGCCGCCAATCGCGCCTTGATGTCCGTCCCGCTTACCGTCCCTCCAGAGGTCCGAGACGTTCGGGGGCTTCATCACCAAGGCCGTCGGGGACGGCGCGTCGGGGTCCCTGAGGGAAGTGTCTACCCGCGTGCTGAACCGGTGCTTCCGCGTCTCCATGCCTTGAACGCTGAGTAGCCACCCGCCAGCAAGTCAACCCGCCCGGAATCTCCTATTTGTCGATAACGTCTGAGGAGGTCCAATAGCGTCGAGTAGCCGGCGGAGGTCGTCGCCAACGGGGCGGAGAAACACCCCCGAGATCGCTGGCAGTCGGGCAGCTGTAGGGTGCGATGCTAATCGATCGGAATGAAGACCTTCCGAAGAGGGATCATCGCTCGTGCCTCCGGCTCCAGGCGCTCGTAGTGGTCGGTGAGGAGCTTGATGAACTCGTCGCGCGTCAGCGTGGTCACGGAGACCCCGGACGGAACGCGCTCAGCCTCGTACAGTGCCTCCCGAGAGAACCCGCCCGTCGAGACGAACAAGCCTCGGTCCCTTCCTCGCAGAGTAGCGATGAAGTTGCGCAGGTCGACCGCGCCCGCGCGCTGATTCCTCTGCTTCACCTGGACCTTGATGCGGGGTGATTCAAGTCCAAGGGCGTCGGACTGGGCGATCACGTCCACTCCTCTGTCCGCGCCCGCGGCTGTGCGGCTGGCGAAGTACCCCATGGCTCGCAGGAGGGCTGCTACGAGTTCTTCGAAGTCAAACGGGTCCATGTGGGTGATCTTGTCCGAAATCAGCTCTTCGGCCTGTCCTCGCACTTCTTCGAAGAGTTGCGTACCCGCCCCCTCGTCAGACCCTGTGTCAGGATCGGGCTTGACTTCCTTGCCGGACGCGAGGGCCTCGATCTCCGCTCTGTGTTCGTTCATCGAAAAGAGCGTCAGCGTGCTTCCGGCGCTGTTCTTGGCCTGCACGGAGAGCTTGTCCCGTGAGATGCGCGTCGTCCAAGAGACCGGGCGGATGTGATGAAGCTCACGGTCCTGGTCAGGCTCGTAGCGGTACGGCCCGGCGCAGGTCCCGATCATGATTTCTCGCGTGTCCTGGATCGGGGTGAGGATTGTGTCCCCTTGCTTGATTTCGTGGACGAAGCGGTAGAGCTGGCTCGCCCAGTTGACCGCTCGCCCCTTCTTCATGTTCGGGTATTGGCGCGTCAACACCGACAGGATTGCGTCCCGTGACTTCAAGGCCGAGGCGCTTTCCTCCATACCGAAGCCAATCGCGGCAATCCCGATCTCTTCGAACTCGTCGGCGTAGGCGCCGCCCGTTCCAGCCCGAACGACCCAAGTGTTGGCGTTAGCCACGTGGAACTCCCTCCGTTGGCTCTTTGAACTGATCGCACCCGCACCCGGTCAGAATGGAGATGCCTCCTCTTCGGCACCAGCTGCCGCGTAGGCCAGCCGGAACGCGGTTTCGGACAGCCACCGCCGAAAATCCGCGTTGTCGGAGAAGCGCTTGAAGAGTCGAGTGTCGTCCTGCATCATCGCCAGCACCGCTCGCTGTAGCGCCTTGTCGGATTCGACGCGAGCGTTTTCACTGTCGGAGTTCCGCCGCGCGTTCTTGAACCTGGCGTCCTTCGCGACCGCGGCCGGGATGTCCTCCGTGGCCGTCCGGATGACCCGGTCAGGGTCCCCCCACTCGATTCCGCCGAACAGGTCGTTGAACTCGTCGATGATCGTCGACAGCCGGTCGGTCTCGATCTCGCCCCTGCCTCCGCCCTCGCCCGTCTGGACCGGATTGATCTCCGCGTCCTCGTCCTCAAGAATGATCTCCCGGACCTTGTGCTTCTCGACGCGGTAGCTGTCCATGTCGATCCTCTCGAGGATGCCCTTCGACAGATCGGGCTCCTCCGGCGCGGGCAGCTTCGGGATCAGGAAGTTCAGGAAGATCGATCGCTCCTCCCAGCCCAGGTTGGTGTAGGGCAGGATCGAGGAGAGGAACGCGTAGGCGCGCGCGAACGCCTTGGCGCTGCCCTTGAACCGGACCTGCTCGTCCTCGTCCAGATCTCCGAGGTAGGCCGCGACGCACCCGTCGAGGATGGGGTCCATCTGGGTGCGCTCCGCGCCGTCCAGGTACAGCTTCACGAACGCCCGGACCTGATCGGGAGCGAAGACCTGCGCCCCTTCGAGGTCGGCCTGCAAGTCGTGGAGCCGGTTGGGGTCGGTCTCGTCGGACAGGACCGTGGTCCGGTAGTAGTCCGAGAAGGCCTTCGTGATGGTCTCTGTGTCGTTCAGGAAATCGAGCACGAACACGTCCCGCTTCTCCGGGTGCGACCGGTTGAGCCGCGAAAGCGTCTGGACCGCCCGGATCCCCGAAAGCGTCTTGTCCACGTACATCGTGTGCAGAAGCGGCTCGTCGTAACCGGTCTGGAACTTGTCCGCGCAGACGAGGAACCGATACGGATCCTCGCGGAACGTGTCGGCGATCTTCGACGAGGGCAGGCCGTTCAGGCTGGCCTCGCTCACCCGGCCTCCGCCGTAGTCGTGCTCGCCCGAGAACGCGACGAGCGCCTCGTGGGGGCTCCTGCGCTCCTTCAGATAGTCGCGGATGGCGTGGAAGTACTGGATCGCGCGCTCGATGCCGTTCGTGACCACCATCGCCCGCGCCTTGCCGCCGATCCGGTGCTGCGCCAGCACCTGTTCGTGGAAGTGATCCACCATGATCTCGGCCTTGAGCCGGATCGCGTGCTCGTGGCCCTCGACGTAGCGCCGGAGTTTCTTCCCGGCCTTCCGGACATCGTACTCCGGGTCCTCCTCGACCGTCTTGGCGAGCCTGTAGTAGCTCTCGACCGGCGTGTAGTGTTCGAGCACGTCCAGGATGAACCCCTCCTGGATCGCCTGCTTCATGCTGTAGGTGTGGAACGGAAGCCGCCTGACCGTGCCGTCGCTCTGCGGGTCCGGCTCGCCGAAGAGTTCGAGCGTCTTGTTCTTGGGCGTCGCGGTGAAGGCGAAGTAGCTGGCGTTGTCGAGCATCTTCCGGCGCTCGATCTCGTCGTTGATGCGGTCCTCGTAGCTCTCGTATCCGTCCTCGCCGTCCCCTTCGCCGAGCGCGGCCGACACGGCCCCGGCGGTCTTGCCGCCCTGGCTCGAATGCGCTTCGTCGATGATGATCGCGAAGGCCCGGTCGCGGTGCCCGCTCCCGATCTCATCGAGGATGAACGGGAACTTCTGGATCGTCGTGATGATGATCTTCTTGCCCTGCTCGATGAACCGCCGGAGATCGCCCGACCGCTCGGCGTGCCCGACGGTCGATCCGACCTGCGCGTACTGCTTGATCGTGTCGCGGATCTGTTTGTCCAGTATCCGCCGGTCCGTGACCACGATGATCGAATCGAAGACGGTCTTGCCGTCCTTCTTAAGGGGGATCATCTGGTGCGCCAGCCACGCAATCGAAAAACTCTTGCCACTGCCCGCCGAGTGCTGGATCAGGTATCGCTTCCCGGCCCCGTGACGCTTCGCGTCGTCCAGCAGGCGGCGCACCACGTCGAGTTGCTGGTACCGGGGCCAGATCTGGACGCGCTTCTTCCTGCCCGTCCTGGCGTCCTTCGGAGCCAACATCTGGGCGTAGTCCTCGATGATGTCCGTCAGGCTCTCGCGGGGCAGCACCTCGCGCCACAGGTACTCGATCTTGAGACCGTCCGGGTTGGGCGGGTTGCCCGCGCCCTGGTTCCAGCCCCGGTTGAACGGCAGGAACCACGAGGACTTGCCCTTCAGGTGGGTGCAGAAGCGGATCTCGCTCTCGTCCACTGCGAAGTGCGCCACGCAGCGCCCGAGCCGGAAGAGCGGCTCCCTCGGGTTGCGGTCCTTCTCATACTGCCGGACGGCGTCGTGGACCGTCTGCTTCGTGAGGTTGTTCTTGAGCTCGAATGTGAAGACTGGGAGACCGTTGATGAACAGCCCGATGTCGAGCGCGCGCTGAGTCTCGTCCCTGCTGTAGCGTAGCTGGCGGGTGACGGTGAAGCGGTTCAACTCGAATAGCCGCCGGGCCGTCTCGTTGCCCGCCGATGGCGTGCCGTGGAAGAGCTCCAGGTGGTGGGGACCGTGCCTGACGCCGTGGCGCAGAACGTCGATGGTGCCGCGCTTGTTGATCTCGCCCTGCAGCCGGGCCAGGAACTTGCGGCGCGCGGGGCAGTCCTCGGCGAGGCGGAGGGCGGCGGCGGACTCGGGTTGAGTGGCGTGGAGGAAGGTCCGGAGTTGGACCAGATCCACGCAGTACTCGCGGTTGTAGTCGCGACCGTTGCCGGGCGACCAGCCGACGCCGCCGTATCCGGGGGTGGGCTCGCCCACGGTGCCGCTCGGCGGCGGATCGCAGGGATCGCCGGTCAACGCCTCGCAGATCAGGCGTTCAAGGCCCCGTTCGGAAGTGTCCGTGGTCATGTCAGCCGCGATGCGGGATCGGCACTTCGACGGCTTGCCCCGGACGCACCGCCTCGATGGCCTCGGCGATCTCTGCGGTGCGCAGGCGAACCTGAGACCAGTCCGTGGACAGCAATGCGACGAGCCCGACCCGCCACCGAGACAGGTTCTGTTGGTGGGCCAGGCTCTGGTCGGTCGTCACCAGAACCGCGTATCCCTCTCGCTCCGCCAGATCGAGCAACTCACCGTTGCTCTTCTCGGACCAGCCCTTCTCCGCCAGCGTGTCCACGGAGTGTCCGGGCAGGTGTCTCCGCAGAGGCGCGGGCGTGCCCTGGTCGAACAGCAGCTTCAACGCGCCAACGCCGTTCTCAACGTATTCGCCTCGTGTTCGAGCACCGCTCTTACCTGCCGTTCCTCGACCCCCGGAAACCACTCGACGAAATCTTCGACGGTGGCACCGCTGGCAAGGTTCTCGTAGAGTGCGAACAACGGAATCCGCGTGCCCGAAAAGACCCAGGCTCCGCTCACCTTGCCCGGGGTCCGCTCGACGGCCGCGCAATCCTTCCAGTTCGTCATGGTATGGCCTCCTTCGCCATCTCGTGTGCAGTTGAATGTAAGTTCGATGCGGTGGGGATGGGGTCGGCCCGGTCGCGATCATCGGCGAGCGGGTCGGTCTCCGGTAGTCTGGCTGCCGCGTCTCGCGCGTCGAGCTTGCCCGTCACGACATCGGCGATCAGACGGGTGCGGTACTCGTCAAGCAACTCCAAACACGCTTCCGCCGATGCTATCAATCCCTCGATTTTCCTCACCTGGATTGCGACGTATTCCAGGACGGAGAGCTGTTCTTTTTCGGGCGGCAGGAACACGGTCGTCGAGAGGAACACGTCATCATACAGACGGAGGAAACCAGCAGTCCCCGTCCCCAAGCCCGTGGAAACCCGCCGGAAGTGCGAACGATAGGCCGATGTCCTCAACAGATCGCTCAAGTACTTCATTTGGAGCGGTGCCGTCTTGTCGAACACAGAGTAGTCGGGGCTGACGAGCCCATCGACACCTGAGCAGAACACGAGCCCGTTGTTGGCCTGCAAGCGATTGACCACGAGCTGTCCTACAGCGAGCTGCTTGTAGCCTACCAGCGTCCTTCCCTGTGGTGGCCGGGTAAAGTGCTCAGAGTAGACCACTACTCCGTGGTCTCGCCGCAACGACAACAGCGTCTCTTCTCCGGTACTGGACCGCCGGTCGACCACGCGGAGGATGGTCTTCAGGCGGCGCCTCTCCCAATGCTCCGGCACCTTTCCCAGCCACTCGACGCCGGAGTCCTTGTAGGCCGGATAGGGCTGGCCGGTTCGGACATCGATCCGGCCCCTGACGGCCTCGTGGATCAGCGCCCGCTTCCGCTCCTCCAATAGCTCGACCAGCCGTTCCTTCGCCCGGATGTAGCGCCGGATGCGACGGTCGGCGTGGTCCAAGAAACGGGCGATGGCGGTCTGTTCAGTGAGAGGTGGAAGCGGGACTCTCATCGACCTGATCGCGTTCTGCGACAGGCCATACCGCGTCACGCCTGCTGCTGCGACCTGACATTGCCATGCTACACGGGATTCCTTCAGCGCTTGGAAGAGGTATCCTCCGTCGAGGGATGCCCCATTGGGCCTGAGCATCGCCAAGTGGTATCCGCAGACGAGATCGTGTGAGGCGTACTCAACGAGGGCTGGCACGCCAATGTCCGACCAATCCTCGGAGTCCTTGGTGATTAGCACGTCCCCCACGGCTAGCCGAAACTTCCGTATCTCCCGCTCCTTGGCAGTTCCAGCCACGAACGGAACGCGGGCACCGATCCGGTCGTTGTGGTATACGTCCACATAGTTGCACAACCGAACGGGGGATTCTCCTTCACGGATGTGCTTATCGACGTTGCTGACCCGCAAGTCGGCAACCGTCGCCATTCGCCGCACCTCCCAATGCTCCGGCACCTTCCCCAGCCACTCGACCCCGGCGTCCCTGTAGGCCGGATAGGGCCGGAGGCCGGTGGCCCTCATGCCGAGAACGGGCTTGGTGCCATCGATCATTGAGCGGTGTCTCCGTCCCCCATCTGCTTCTCGAACGCTTGGCGCGCGAGGCCCATCACATAGGGCAACTCGCTTGGATCACTGATGCTGGCCTCTGCATCCCCGTTCCCCCAGCGTCCAAGGTTCGTTACATCCCTGGCGAGTGCCCTTGGGTCGTGGAGTTCATGGAAGGGCATGTTCAGCGAGAGGCGTAGACGGCTCCGCAGTGGCACGACGTCAACAAAGTTGGTCTCGGCTTTGTAGGCGACGTAGAGCCTCAGGATCTCCTCGGTGACGTCGGGATCAAGGGCCAAGAGTTCCTTGCGCAACGCGTCGAAGAGCGGCCGCATGGGACTTCTCTTGGTGAGGTTGGGGTGATCGGCAAGCGTGTATCGAGCTCGGCGCCCCTCGTTCGGTCGATACGCATCCAACACCTCGGCCGGCAGTTGAGGGGGTGCCCACACTCTTGCAGCCTTCTCGGCAAGCCGCTTCGCCCGCGCCTGGATGGCGGCTTCGTTCCAGATGTCGACAGATCTAAGACCCTCGTTCAGCCTCAGCGGGCTTTCGGCGAGACCGCCCCGCATATCGCGCTTCTCGAGGAACGATCGGTCTCCGTACTCCGAGTTATAGCCAGTGAGCGTCAGGTTCCCGAGGGTGTGTAGCCAGGTCTCTTGCACTCGTTCCCACTCTGGGCCGAGCTCTTGCCGCCACTTGGCCGATAGATTCTCGTTTTGCGGCATGATGTGCTCAATGGTGTACTCGTCCACTGGCACGTGCTCCTTGCGGCCGTCGTTCTCGATGCGGCGCAGCCAGTAGCTACGACGCGGGAAGTTGTAGAGGTCGCGCGCGGATAGTTCGCGCTTGAATTCATGATCGCCGGGAAAGCGTCGATAGGTCGGCAAGGTCAGGAAGTGCGCCTCGATGCTCTCAAGGTAGCGGTCCTCTTGGAGCGCACGTCCGAAGGTGGCGAAAGTCTTGTTAAGAGAGTTGGTGGGAATGGCACACACCGCGCGGCGGAACACGTAGGCTTCGACCAACCGTACAGCCCGGACGAGGTCGTCCTTCGACAGCTTGCGCTGGTGGTATTCGTCATAGAGCTCCAAAAGGAAGGGAAAGGCCACGTCCACCTTGAGCGCCCGGATATCCTGGAACGCTGACCCGAGGTCCTTGTCGGCCTCCTTGCCGAGCGCCATCGCGCAGTAATGCCCAGCGTACTTTTGGATGTCAGCGACCAGGGTGCCCATGCCAGCTGCCGTCACCTCGGGCGAACGGGCATGGCCTTTGAAGGCTTCGTAGACGGCCCTGATGTTCGGAATCGCACCGGTCTTGAGAGTCAAGTAGTGACGCATGAACTTGTCGAAGTGCGATCCGTAGGCCGCCTGCCCAAAGGCGACCTCCATCGGCCTCCAGTGTGCCTCGTAGAGATGCTCTTGTTGGGTGGGGTCGAGGCCCATCAGGATGAAGTTGCGGATCAGGTCGGCCTGACTGAGCGCTCGGCCGGTCGAGTTCATGCTCTCAAAGATAAGTTGCGGGTTATCCTGATCGCGACTGAGGGCGATATCCACGATCATCAGCTTTGCGATGCCCTTGCACAGCGTCGTGAGGTCGGTCGATATCTCCAGCACCCGCTTCTCGAAGAAGGCGAAGTTGTCCGTGACGCGAAGCGAGGGCTCCGCCGGTTCCGGTCGCTGTTGCACTAGGGCGAGCAGGCTCTGCTTGTCTGTCTGCGTGAGCAGGAGTTTGAAGGCGCGCTCGCCCTCTTCCAGCGGGTTTAGGAGGTAGTAGTGGCGGAGTTTTTTTGCCGAGAAACCGTCCACGGGTTCCTCGTCCCCCAGTTGCCGCGCCAAGGCTTCGAGCAGGAGCATCACGGTCGTCAGGCGCTGCTGACCATCGATGACGAGGAGCGGGGACTGGTTGGAGACTTGGTAGAGCCCTTGTTCAATGTAAACTACGGAGCCGACGAGTGAGCTGCGATGTCGTCGCTGCGGCCCGCCCGCAGGATATCGTCCCAGAGCTGACGGCACTCGGGCTCCGTCCAGCTATAGGTGCGCTGGTAGATCGGGATCACGAATTGGGGGGACCGTTTCAGGAACTCAAGGAACTTCGCTTCAGTGGCCTTCACGATGCACTCCACTCAAGGTCGTCCCCGGCTTCCTAGACTTCGGGATGCACGCGAAGAAGGGATCCTCGCGCACCCGCCTTTCGAGCCATCGCGAGAGCTCGGCATATGACATGTCGGCGATCTCGTCGCTGATCCGATTCCTGATCTCGCGCATCGATTTCACGCAGTCGAACGGCTTCCGTTCGGCCTCACTCGTCATCTTCAAGCTCCTTCGGGGTGCGAATGTCGACAGGAGGATAGCCCGACAGCTGGTTCACCTCATTGTATTGACGGATCCGGCGCAGGTTCACCATGTGCCGGAAGTTCCAGCTGGCCAGCACGTCCACCTCGGCCACGGTCGCAGCGGCAATGTGCAGGGCGTCGGCGCGCATCCCCTCGCCAAGCGCTCCGCTCTCAATATACCCATTCGCCAGGGTCTCCACTTCGCGTGTGACCTCCATTCTCTCCAGGTGTTCCGGGCCGATGGACGGCAGCACCCGGCGCACGGGCTGGGGAGCCCATAGGAGCTCGCCCGCTGTGACAGCCGAAACCACGAGCGTAACCTCTCCGTCCCGGCATCGCTCGATCAGCCGACGAGAGGGTTCACGGAACTCCTCGTCCTCGCAGCCTCCGATTACTGAGGTGTCGACGTAGACGCGGAGCTTGGTGGGAACCAGACTCTTCGCGTGTCCCAGCAAGCCCCCCAGCAACCCTTCCGTCTCGCGCTCGACCGCCAGAATGTCGTCCCCGATCTCTTCGAGCGTCCGCATCGGCTCGGGCTTGTGGAAGTATCGGTTGAAGCTGATTTCGTAGCCGATCCTCACGCTCTTCACAACGTACCACGCATCCCCGGCGTAGGGAAGTACCTCGCGCCGCAGGAACCCTTCGATCCCACCCTCTTCCTTCAACGGAATCTGCTCGGTGTCCCTGAGCGCCGTGTCAGGCTCGTACTCGATGACGCGAGTCTTCGAGCCGTCGCGAGACTCGAACAGCCCCCGGATCGGGTCGGGCGCGGTGCCTCGCCGGTGGACTCTCTTGACTACCGGCTCCGCCTTCTCGTCCCGCTCGGCCAGCGCGGTCTGCAACAGCTTCTTTCGCTTGGCGGTAAGCTTCGCGCGACAACCGGACATCTCGGCCTTGAGCACGTCGAGAAAGACGTTGAAGTCGAAGTGAGGCCCCGGGCCGAGTGTCTTGGCCGCCCGCTCCACGGCGTTCGCGAGCGGCTCCTCCCCGGCATCACGGCACGCCTCGGAGAACCCGGAGGAGCGATCGAGTGACAGATCCACCTTCAGCCTCAGCGGCCGCTCGACCGTCACCTTCCAATACCCGAACGCCTCGTTGTCGAAGACCCGGCTCTCCTCCGTCTCCTCGAAGTCGAGGAACGTCCGGCAGATCCTTCCGATGTCCTCCGGCCCGAGTTCGCAGTTCTTCTTCCCCAGGTTCTTCCTGAGCGGACGGAACCACCTGGTCGCGTCGATCAGCTGCACCTTGCCCCGCCGGTGCTCGGACTTGCGGTTGGTCAGCACCCAGACGTAGGTGGCGATGCCGGTGTTGTAGAACATGTTGAGCGGCAGCGCGACGATGGCCTCCAGCCAGTCGCTCTCGATGATCCACCGGCGGATGTTGCTCTCGCCCTGGCCCGCCGATCCGGTGAACAGCGAACTGCCGTTGTGGACCTCGGCGATCCGGCTGCCGAGCGGGGTGTCCCGCTTCATCTTCGACAGCTTGTTGGCCAGGCATTGACTCCGAGTCTGGTATCTGGCTGTATCACTTGGCCTTACGGGATTTCGTGGTCCATTTCCCGCTGTTTGGTTCCCGCCAAATGAGATTTCAGTCGTGTGCCCCGCGACGGGCTTCCAGAGCCTTCCGAAGCTGTCCCTCGTCGGGCCTCTGGTAGCAGTTGAGCACCGTCTTGGCGTTCTTCCAGCCGCCAAGCTCGCAGAGCACTTTCAGCGGCTGGTCCATCAGGTCGCTCGCAAACTTGCGCCTCAGCGAGTGCCATCCCCTCCGGTGCTTCCGCTCCATCCCGGCGAGTTGCTCGGCTCTGCACCACCAGATGCGCGCCTGCGACGAGCTCACGCATCCTAAGGGATACTTCGCCGAGGGCAGCACCGGCGCGTCCCCGATCCCGGGGCTCCGCCTCCACGCCTGCTTGAGCACGGCGAGCGCCTTGGCGGACAACGGGGTCCGGTGCTCGTATCCCGTCTTCTCGTGCTCGCTCCGCCACCGGATCGTTTCGCCGTCGAGGTCGATATCGGCCCACCTGAGGTGCCGGATGGCCCCGATTCGGTGCCCGGTCTCGTGCGCCAGCACGAGTGCGACGTGGAACCGCCAGCCGACCCGGCGGGACACGTCCAGAAGCGCCCGGTATTCCTTGTTCGTCACGACGACGCGAACCGGGTTCTTCTCGATGGGTTTCCTGAGACCCTTGAGCGGGTTTCTGTCGAGCAGCAGGCGGCCGTGCTCGTCTCTCGACCTCGCGGCCCAGTTGAGCACCGCCATCAGGAACGTGAGGTCCCTTCCGATGGTCTGGTCGGACACGGGCTGACCGCTCGGACCGACTCTGCCCGCGCGCCGCGCCCGTATGAACCGGTCCCAGTCCCTTCGCGACAGCGTCTCGGGTCTTCGGTTCCGACCGAGGAAGTCGAGGAACATCGCCGTCGCCGCCCGGTCGTGCATGCGGGACGAAGACCCCTTGGTCGGCGTCACCTCCTCCCCGTAGATGTCAAAAAGCCCTTCCAGCGTGAGCGGCTCGGGTTCGGCCACGGCCTTGCCGTTGGGCTCGTACGTCGCGAGGCCTGCGGCGGCCTCGTCGGCCTGCCGCTTGGCTCTCCTCCAATCCCGGTGTTTCAGGGACCGAGTGAGCCTTCGCCCGTTCTCGCGCCACTCAATCTGGAAAATGCCGGTCTTCGGGTCGGGAAACACCCTCACCCGGTTCCGGCCCCACTCGCCAGCGCTGTAGCTGCGCCGGTCCTGCTTCGTGCGTGCCATCATTCGATTCCTCTCGCGATGGACCGCACGATCTGCGCGCCCGAAACTTCGCTTAGCGGTGTTGCCCGCGCCAGATCCAGCCCTGCCCGTAGCCATCAGCGGCTCGGACCCTGGTCGCGGTCCGGTCCCGGGCGGCGCATCAGATACGGAGACCGCGCGGTCTCGCGCCGGTGGGTATCCCGGAATACTCGGCCAAGCGTGTCGCCAGCACGTCGAGCCGCTTGATTCGCACCTGCAAGGCTTCGTTCTCCTCGCTCTGCCGCTCGACGTGCCCTTGCAAGACTTCGACGTGCTGCTGCAAGGCTTCGACCTGCTCGGAGTGCCGCTGCTGTTCCGTTTCGTACTGCGCGCACAGCCTCCGCAAGGCCCTGGTCAACTGCTCCTCTAACGCGGTCATAGACCTCCTTTACTCGTTCAACAGCTTCAACGCCGGACGATCCCCGTCCACCCACCAGGGCGGATCGGCCAGCGCCCCATCCGGCACCACCACGAACCGCTCGCCCTTGATCTCGAGGAGCACGAGCCCCCAGGTGTCCACCTCCAGCTGGGCCAGCGTCCGCCGGGCGTCCTCGATGTCCCGGTTCAGTTCGGCGCGGGTCACGATCCGGTCCTGGATGCTGCTCGCCAACCAGCGCATTGTCGCCCAGCTTCCGCCGAAGAAACCGATCCAAAGACTCAGGCCGACGATCAGCGGCCGTTGCCACGCCCTGGCCAGCAACTCGCGCATCTTGCCGGTCGCCTCCCCCATATCGCGCTCGATGGTACGCACCGCGATCCTCGCGACGAACCGCGAGTGCTCGGCGAGCCTTTCGAGCTCGTCCACGGTCAACTCCTCGATCTCCCTGCGCTCGCTCTCCAGCCGCTTCCGCAGCCGCTCGGTCAAATCGTTCGCGTTGGAAATCAACTCCGTACAGTTCTCCTTTCAGTCGCCACCGGTCTCCGGTCTCCGGGTCCAGCGCGGTGATGTAATCCATGCCCTGGCGCGGCACTTCGAGGCCCGCCTCCCGGAGCGCGGCGACAACATCGTGGCGGTCTTTGACCGCGCCGTGCTCGACACGCTGGAGCAGGTAGTCCCGGATCAGGTCTCGGGGGGATGATTCGAGCCGGAGCCCGGCCCGCAGCCGGGTCGCCTCGATGTAGGCGCGGTGGCCGGGGTGTTGCACTCTGGCCCGCTCCGGGTCGTCGGGTCGGCTCCAGCCGTGCTCGTGATTGAAGGCGTCGCGGAGCGGATCGAACGTCCGCTGCCATCCCGGAGGCGCGATGTTGAGGCTTCGGCCGGTCGCCAGGTCGCAGCGGGCGGCGAGGACATGGACGTGTGCGCCTCCGCCCTCCTCCCGGTGCAGCACGGCCGCCCATGCGTAGCGGTCGGGCTCCAGCCCCGCCCAAGCCGTCTTCTCGAACTCGTCGAGCACAGCTTCGATCTGTTCGTCGGTGGGGTGGTCCTCCGGCGCCCAGGCGATCACGCCGGAGGTGTACCTGTGCTCGAAGTCGAGCGAGTCGGCGACCGAGGCCACCATGTCCGGGTTCCCGCGCAGCACCTCGACGCCTTCGCGCAGCTTCCCGGTCGCGTCCCGCTCCCCGAGGAGGTAGCCAGCCGCCTTGCCGGCCGAGCCGGTCCCGTGCGCGAGGAACTTAATGTGCATCGCGATCCGGATTCTCGAAGCGAGCCAGCGCGCCGAGCGCGCGCTCGATGGCGACCAGACGGGCGAGAACCTCTACGGCCTCGGCCGCCCCCTTGTGGGTGTTGGCCCACTTGGCGATCTGGTTGAGGTTGTTCCCGATCCGCGACACCTGCCGGGTGCGCTCGCGCTCGACCTCGGCCGCGCGTGCGGTCCATGTCCGTGTACGGGCCACGGCTCGCCGGATCAGCGCGGACAGCGGTACGCCGGCGGCCTTCGCCTTGGCCCGCCAGTCGGCGGACTCGCCCGGCGTGAGGCGGACGGCAACCAGAACCGGGCGGCGTCTAGCCATCGCGATGCGCCGTCACGGGGGGAACGGGGGCGACGCCCCCGCCCGCGCAATCCATCGGAGCGCGGGTCTGTTGGGGATCGAAGGGGCAACGTCCCTCGCCAGCCCCGCGGTTATACCGTGGGTGGCTGGCTTAGCGGCCTTAACCGCGGCAAACGAGTCCGTGGGCCGCGCCCGTGAACGGGTCGGCTCAACGCGCGGCATCCGCCTCTCCGATGCGCTCATGCGCCGCCCGGCGTCTTGGAGTTCGCGGTCCATGAACCGCGAACTCCGGCCGTGGGCGAACGCCTCTCCCCGGCGGCATCCGAGCGCAACCGACTCGGTCCGGTGTCCCGTCAAGCCGCAGGACCCGCGCGCACCGTGGAGAGCGTCAAGATGGGCGATCCCGTCGCCCGCTTCCCTGTTGAGCGGCTGTGTCAGCGTCTCCATACCCGAGACGTTGAACAACCGTCCTTGAGGCAGTCAACCCTTCGGAAACCTCCTCTTGTCCGGTAACGTTCGAGGATGTCCGGTAACGTACGGGAGCCTCGGGAAGCCGCCGCCAGCGGCGTGTCGAAAGCGCCTCCATCGTCCGCATCTGGCGAGCCCGTCCGCGCTACCGGGCACCTCCATACGGGCGACCGTGCCAAAGTGTTTCAGCAACGGGGCGAAGGCCCCAGGCAGGGCGTCGGTCAGCCTGCAAGGCTCCCGCGCTCAATCGCCGTTCGGCGATGCCTCCCACCGTTCATCGGCGAGGTGCGAGCGGTTCAACTCATCGGCGCGCAGGGTCCAACCCGGCATCGCCCGGTCCATGATCTCCTGGAAGCGCTCGTTGTGGCTCGGCTCGACGAGGTGGACCATCTCGTGGAGGACAACGTATTCGAGGCACGGTAGGGGCTTCTTGGCCAGTTCGGAGTTGAGCCAGATTCGGCGGGCCGCCGCGTTGGAGGTGCCCCAGCGCGTTCATTCGGCGGATGCGCCAGTCGTCCACGCTCACGCCGATCCGGGGTTCCCACTCGGCGAGGACCTCGGGGACGCGCTCGCGGAGACGAGCCCGGTGCATATCCCGGACCCCTACACCGTGGGGGGCGCTCCCAGTCCAGCAGTCCTTGCAGGAAGGCCAAAGTAGGCGGGAAAGGCAGGTCCCCGGTCTACCAGACTGCGCCGCTCCCACATGCCACCAGGGTCATTTCAGCGATGACGTCTTTGGTTCGGAGTAGATGATGCCCTTATCATATGGTTGGCCGAATGTCCGCCCGATTGGTTGGAGTGTGCGAGACGCTTTCGTGATCGACAGCACGGAGTCGAACCCATGGTTGGAAAAGATCGAGGACCCGTAGGCGCCGAGGGCAAGGATGGCGGTGCGAGTCACGACCATGCCGATGAATGGAAGGAACTGAAGGGTGACACACTGTGGAGCTGTCCCGCTTTCACGGACGGTTAGTTTCTGTGGTTGATCGTCTCGGGCTCTTCTCCTTTCGGCCTCTCTCAGGCGCTCGGGAGAGGACGTCCGTGCGCGCCGCCGGTGCGCCTCAGGCCGCATGGTTCCTCTCGTAGTCTGCCGGCGACTCGTAGCCGAGTGCGGAGTGCAGCCGCCGGGTGTTGTAGAAGCCCTCGATGAAGCCGAAGACCTCCCGTCGCGCCTCGTCCGCCGTGCGGAAGGAGCGCTTCCAGATCAGCTCGCACTCGAGCGTCGCGAAGAACGACTCGCACATGGCGTTGTCGTACGCATCGCCCGCCGAGCCCATGGACTGGGCGATGCCCGACTCGCGACAGCGCTCCCCGAAGGCGAGCGAGGTGTACTGCGAGCCCCTGTCGGAGTGATGGACGATGCGCCCCCGGGGACGACGGCGCGCGAGGGCCATCGACAGCGCGGCCTCGACGAGTTCGGTCCGCATGTGCGTCGCCATGGCCCAGCCGACGACGCGACGGCTCCAGACGTCGAGCACAACGGCCAGGTACAGCCAGCCCGCCCAAGTGGGCACATACGTGATGTCGGCCACCCACAGCTCGTCGGGCCCGGAGGCCGAGAAGTCCCGCCTCACCAGGTCCGGCGCGGGCCGGGCCTCGGTGTCCCTCTTCGTCGTCGCCGTCTTGAAGCGCCGCCTGGTCGCGCCCTCGATCCCCAAGCCCCTCATCAGCCGCCCCACGCGCTTCTGGCCCACCCGCTCGCCCTCGGCCCTGAGCGTCGCGTGGATCCGCGGACGGCCGTACGTCTCGCCGCTCCCGGTCCAGATCGCCCCGATCCGCGCCTCGAGTTGCGCGTCCCGCCGCGCGCGGTCCGAGGCAGGACGCTTGAGCCAGTCGTAGTAGCCGCTGGGGGAGAGACCCAGCACCCGGCACATGGCCCGAAGCGGAAACTCGGCCCGGTGCGCCTTCATGAACGCGTACCCCCGCCGGGGATCGATCCGCTCTCCTGCGCGGGGCACCGCCGCGCAGCGGTGGTCAGGCCGCGGCTTTTTTTAGGATGTCCCGCTCCATCCTGAGCCGCTTGTTCTCACGCTCCAGGCGCCGCAGTTCGTTGCGCGCCTCCGTCGTCAGCCCGTCGCTACGGAACCCCTCGTCCACGTCCGCCCGCCGGACCCAGTTCCGGATCGTCTGCTCCGACGGATCGAACTCCCGGGCGAGTGACGCGGCGCTACGCCCGCTCCTCGCCAGTTCCACCAGCCGCTCCCTGTACTCGGACGGATACCGCCCCTGCCGGCCCGCCATAGGACACCTCCTTGCTTGACCCCAATGGATAGGTGTCCGTCAAAGCGGGGCAACTCCAGTGGTGCTGGCGACCGATGGGACGACCTGGGTGCGGCACCGGGACGTGGAGGGTGCGCGGTGGCTGGTCCTCGACCGCTCGGGGACGATTGTCGCCGAAGTAGTGGCACCGGAGGA
This sequence comes from Candidatus Palauibacter sp., assembly GCF_965213655.1. Taxonomy (GTDB): domain Bacteria; phylum Gemmatimonadota; class Gemmatimonadetes; order Palauibacterales; family Palauibacteraceae; genus Palauibacter. The sequence goes on from NZ_CBDBZT010000002.1 coordinate 102,146, forward strand.
CCTCGTCATACACCACATCGGCGTCGAGCACGTCTGGGGTGTGCGGGAGGATGCCCTCGGCATCCCGTGGATCTACCGGTTCCGGATACGGAAGGGATCGTAGGCGGTCAGGGCATGAGGGCTCTCGGCGGCTCCAGCAGGTCCTCGAGGCGGAAGATCTCGCCGTCCTTGAGAACGATCCGCGCGCGGCGAAGGTCCTCGATATTCTCCAGCGGGTTGCCTTCCACGATGAGAATGTCGGCGAGCGCCCCGCCGGTGAGGGTGCCGATCTCTCCTTCCATGGCGAGAGCCTCGGCGGCGACCGAGGTGGCCGTACGCAGGGCCTCGACCTCGGTGAGGCCGCCCCAGACGTAGTTCTCGACTTCGGCGATGAGGGCGGCGCCGTAGGGGATGATGGGGGAGTCCGTGCCGGCCACGACCTTGCCTCCGCCGCGGACGACGCGGGTCACGGTGTGGCCGGCGTCGGCGAGCATGTCGTCGATGCCGCTGGCTCGGCCCCGGGCGGCGGCGCGCGCGGCCATGCTCTCGGCCATGCCTGCGGGGAACAGCGCCTCGAAGCGAGGTTCGGTTGTCCACGTTGGGTCGTCACCGACCGACTTCCACCAGCCACCCATGAGGGCCATGGTGGGCGTGATCGTCATGCCGGAGGCGGTGAGGAGCTGGATCACGTCGTCGTAGGTGCGGTACATCGCCGTGACCTTCGGGGAGTAGCCGCGGCGGCTCGTGCCCGAGATGTGCTCGACGTGGTCCATCCCGTGCGCGACGGCCGGATAGATCTCGTGGCTCGCGACCGGAATTCCGATCGAGTGCGCGAACTCCACGATCCGGCGCTGGAGGAGATCCGGCAGGCGCACGTACGTCTTGATGAGCGAATAGCGCGTGTGTTCGGCGCGGTCGAGTTCGAGCGCGAGGTTGCCGTTGGGGCCGAGGGAGCCGGCGCCCGAGTAGTAGATGCGGTTGCCGTCCATCGTGCGGCCGGTGGCGAACTCCCGCGGCCCGATGCGACGGCCGGAGTCGATGGACTCGCGGCGCTCCGCAATCTCATACGGGTCGGAGGTCGGGTCGCGGATCGTCGTGACCCCGTAGGCGAGGAAGGTGCGGCCGAGCGCCTCGCCCATCCCGTAGCCCATGTGCGAGTGCATGTCGACCAGGCCCGGGAGCACGGTGTGGTCGCCGGCGTCCACGACGTCGCCCCCGCCGTCGGCCGCGGCTTCGTGATTGGCGTCGCTGTGGGGGACGACGGAGGCGATGCGGTTGCCTTCGACGATGAGGTCCACGTTCTCCGTCACGTCGTCCGAGAGCCCGTCCCAGGCGCGCGCGGCGTGAACGACTACGGAGCCCTCGCGGGCAGGACGCCGCCACTCGAGGTCGACCGGGATCTCGTCGATCGCTCCGTCGTCGAGGTGATAGCGGCGGAGGCCGCGCGTCGTCTGGTAGACGATCGAACGGGAGTCGCCCGTCCAGGAGAGCGCGTCGGCGTGGTGGTTCGTGAGGCGCAGCGGCGGTCCGCTGGGCGCCCCGGTGGCGTCCACTTCGACCAGCCACAGCACACCCTCGCTGACGTACGCCATGTGCCGGCCGTCGGGCGACCACGCCGGGCCGTCCAGCGCCCGCACGCCCATGTTCCGGTGCTCGGCCGCCGTCACGCGGCGCGTCTCGCCGCCGTCGAGCGGCTGGAGGAGGATCTCGTTCCGCCCCTCGCGGAAGCGCGTCGAGTACTGGGAGAGGACGGACATGGCGATCGTCCGCCCGTCCGGGGAGAACGACGGCCGGCTGGAGGCGAACAGATCATCTCGGATCGTCGTGATGTCGCCGGTCGCGAGGTCCACCATCTGGACGCCGCTCTGCAGGCCCATGACCGCGGTGAAGACGATCCGCTCACCGTCGGGAGCGAACACGGGGCCGACTTCGCCGCCCGGCAGAATTGTGACCCGCCGCTCGGCGCCGGTGTCCATGTCGCGCACCCAGATGTCGAGCGACCCCTCACGGTCGGACGCGTACGCGAGTCGCGAACCGTCGCGCGACCACGACGGCATCACGTCGACGAAGGGGTCGTCCGTCAGTTGGAGGGGGGTCGCGCCACCAGCCTCGGTGTCGAGGAGCCAGAGGTCGCCGAGCGCGGTGAAGGCGATGGAGCGCCCGTCCGGGGACACTGCCGGGGCGACGATCCCGAGCACGGGCTCCGGCCCGCCCTCGTCGAAGGAACGCGGCGTGCGCTCGTAGTCCGGCCGCGTGAACGCGAAGGTGGCCTCGAAGGGGATGTCCGCCGCCTGCGTGCCATCCACCGACACGCGCCGGATCCGTCCGTCGCCGGTGTAGGCGATTTCATCGGCCCCCGTCCACATGGGACGGAAGGGGAAGACATCCGCGTCGTCCGGGCTGAGGCGGCGGGACCCTGCGTCCGGTCCCAGCCCCGGCTCCGCGTCGAGCGACGCCACATGGAGTCCTGTCTCTCCACGGCCCACCGCCGCGTACGCGATCTGCGTTCCGTCCGGACTCCAGGCGGGAGACACTGCGCCAGGGGCTTGGGCCGCGACCCGACCCGAGCCGTCAGTGCGACGCACAAGGATGGTCCCGCCATCCCGGTCCGAGGCAAAGGCGAGGGCTTCGCCATCGGGCGACCACTGCGGGGTGAACTCGTGGCTCGGGGCGTCCGTCACCCGGCTGGTGACTCCGCTCGCGAGGTCGAGCGTCCAGATGTCGTAGTTCCCCGACCGGTCCGAGGCGAAGGCGATCGTGCCGCCGTCGGGGGAGTACGCCGGCTCCCGCTCGTCGTACGGGCCGAAGGTGTGCTGCTGCGGGTCGGAGCCGTCGGGCCGGATCGACCAGATGTGCCAGCGGCCGTCCCGGAACGACTGGAACGCGATCCGGCTCCCGTCCGGCGCCCACTGCGGCTGCCGCGCGTCGTAGTACATGTCCGTGATCGCGCGCGCCTCGCCGCCCCCGGCGTCCATCACCCACAGCGTGCCCTGAAGGTCGAGCACGATCCGGCCCCCGTCGGGGGAGAGGGCCGCAGCCATGTTCGTACCCTCGGAGACCGTGACGCGCACGTCACGATCCTGGGCATGGGCAGCCAGGGGCAGGAGGAAGAACGCGGCCAGCGGTGGCAGCGCGTTGAACGAACGACGACGGCGGGGCACCGATACGTGCGACATGGGTCAGCTCCGTTCCAGGGCTGTGGGCTCGACGCCTAACGGTTCTCCGCTTCCGCCATGGCCGCAAGGATCGGCGGTCGGGCAGTTGCCAGCGAGCTTCGAGCGACAGTCACCGGCCAGACACGACTTGTCACCGAAAGATCACGATTCGCCCACAATAAATCCCGTAGCATCCCTCTCGCTGAGTGCACATCGGTGTACAGCCGCTTTCCCTGACCCGGGCTGGGCGGTCGCGACAGAGTCCCTGCCATATCGTAGTTGCAAGCCCGGGGCAGGGGCGGATCGAACGCTTGGAGGGCGACTTGAGCCGGGTGCGAGCAAGCGCGATCCTCAGGCGACGCCGGGGCGCGGCGCTGTCACTATTGCTTCCACTGAGCGCGAGCCTCTCCTGTGGGGCTTCCCCCACGGGCCCGCCTCCCCCGCCTCCCCCCCCCCGCCCCCGCCCCGGCCGACCACGGTGGCGGTCACGCCGTCCAAGGCCAGTCTGTTCGCTCTGGGCGACACCGTGCAGTTGACGGCGGAGGTGCGCGACCAGCGCCGTCAGCGCATGGAAGGGGTCGAGGTCACGTGGTCGAGTTCACCCGATTCGGTGGCGTCGGTGAGCGATTCGGGCCTGGTGACGGCGGTGGCGGACGGCAGAGCGGTGGTGACGGCAACGGCCGGTACCATTTCCCGGAGCGCCGTAGTAACGGTGGCACAGTTGGTAGTCAGTGTGGCGATCACCCCGGATACGGTGGCGCTCTCGGCCCTCGGCGACACGGTACGGCTGTCGGCCGAGCCTCGGGACCGGCGCGGCAATCACGTGGTCGGCAGAGCCGTCTCGTGGTCGACCTCGGACCCGGCTGTCGCCTCCGTGGACTCGGAAGGTCTCGTGACCGGGGTGGACAACGGCTCGACCGAGATCACCGCATCGGCGGACGACGCCTCGGGCAGAGTGGCGGTGAACGTGAGGCAGCGGGTGGCAACGGCGACGCTTTCGCATTCCTCGGTCACCATCGTAGCGGCGGCCAGCGTCCGCCTTGAGGTTCGGGGATTCGACGCAAACGGGCACGCGGTGACGGGGGCGCCCTACGAGTGGTCGTCGAATGCCGCTTCGGTGGCGACAGTTAACACGTTCGGACTGGTCACCGGTGTCCGGGAAGGCGCGGCGACGATTGCGGCGATGTCGGAGAGTGCCCGCGCCACAGCCGAAATCGTGGTTGAAAAAAACCCGGACCGACCGGGGCTGGAGGCCTTCTACGAGTCGACCGGCGGAGCAAACTGGGCCCGAAGGGACAGGTGGCTGACGGGCGCGCCGATCAGCGCCTGGCACGGCGTCGAGACTGATTCCGCCGGCCGCGTGATCCGGCTGTTCCTTCCCGAAAATGGAAACGGACTGGCCGGTTCCATCCCCCCGGCGATCGGGACGCTCACCGAGTTGCGGGCGCTGGTCCTCGCCGGCAACGAACTGACCGGCCCCCTACCGGCGGAGATCGGACAATTGAGGGCGCTTCGCGAGTTGTCGCTGGCGGGTAACGGGCTGACGGGATCGATTCCGCCGGCGCTGGCGAACCTGGACTCGCTCGAGGTGCTGGATCTGAGCGGGAACGATTTGGAGGGACCGATCCCCCGTGAACTGGGTGATTTGAGCAGCCTCCTGGTTCTCAGATTGAACGATAACTCGTTGGAGGGCGAGCTCCCGCCGAGTTTGGGCAGGTTGGGGAGGCTCCACACACTGGAGCTCCAGAACAATCCGTTCGATGGGGAACTGCCCCCGGAACTGGGAAGCCTTTCCTCGCTCGAACACCTGAACGCGAGTGCGGCGACCGAGGGGCCCTTGCCGGCTGAATTGGGCGGGTTGTCCAGGCTGCGCACCCTGTGGTTGCTCAGCAACAGGCTGAGCGGAGGGATCCCCCCTGAGCTCGGCGACCTGCGGTCACTGGAGCATCTGGGGCTCTGTTGCTATTTGACGGGGCCCATCCCCCCGAGTCTCGGCAATCTTCGATCCCTCAAGTTTCTTTACCTGTGGCACAACCGCCTCACCGGATCGATTCCGCAGGAATTGAGCGAACTGCCCGCGCTGGAAACGCTGCACGTGGAACACAACGACTTGACCGGCTCACTGTCGCCGGCGTTCTTCGAAATGCCGCTCCTCAAGAGGCTGTCGGTCTTCGAGAATGACCTTTCGGGCGTTGTGGATCCGGATCTCGGACGGGAAACGCAACTTCAGGCCCGCATGCAAGCGACCGACCTTTGTCTGGCGCCGCGCGCGAGCACCATGCGGGCATTGAGAGACACCGTCGTGGCGGTGGCGTACTGCCCGCCGGAGCGGGTGGCTCGGCACGCCCTGGCGGCGCTGTACGAGGCCACGGGCGGAGCGGACTGGAGGCGCTCCGACGCCTGGTTGACGGACGCCCCGTTGACGGACTGGTGGGGCGTGGAGACCTCCGCCGATGGTTCGGTCGTGGGCCTCGACCTGAGCGACAACGGCCTGAGCGGGATCATCCCGCGCGAGGTCACGGCCTTGGAGAGCCTGGTCCGTCTCGACCTCGGGTCCAACCGGATTTCGGGCCCGCTCCCCCCGGACATGGCCGACATGGAGGCGTTGCGCAGCGTTGGGCTGGGCGGCACCGGTCTCGCGGGTCCGATCCCGCTCGAGCTCACGCATCTGCGCCTCGACCGGCTGGGGTTCTCCGACACGGAGCTGTGCGCTCCGACGACACCTGAATTCACCGAGTGGCTGGCCGCGTTGCGAACGTGGTCGGGAGCCCTTTGCGACCCGCCGCGCGACGAGGATCACCGTCAGGCGCTGGTGGAGGGTCTTCCAGAGAGGCCCTTCGAGGATCACCGCATGGAGGGCGTGACGATCGGCACCCTGGGACTCGGGGTGAACGGAGGCGCGTTCTCGGCGATCAGTCTCGCGCAGGATTGGTTCGGGGGCAGCCTGGTAGCGGGTTTCTTTCACGGTGAGGGACGGGTCGTCGCATTCGCGGGCCAGGACTTCATTGGATCCCAGGAAAGAGCCACGCTGCTGGGACGAGCCAGCATGGATCGGCTTCTGGCCAACGCCGTGCGCTGGGCGGGTGGCGGGGACGGGGCACCCACGGCGGTGCTGGTCGACAACGAGCGCGTTGCCGCGTCTCTCGCCGCCGAAGGACTCGAGGGAGTGAGCATCGCCGGCATCCGGACTGCGCAAATCCGCGATTGGAGTCAGAGTTCGCTGGAGGACGTCGATGTCGCCGTTGTCCAGGTCAACGAATGGTGGGTCCCTCACCTTGACGGCGGCGATGTGGTGGCCCTGCGAGCCTTCGTGGAGGCGGGGGGCGGCCTCCTGGTAGCCGGCTCGGCGCGCCACTGGGACTTCTGGCTGGAACAGGCGCGAGGCCCGTTCCCGGGCGGCGCGCTCTTCGATGGTACGGGCATCTCGTGGAACCGCACGTACCTTGAAAGCATCGATCGCGCGACGACCGAGGCGGAGACGCTGTTGACCTCGCCCGCGCAGCTGTGGGAGGCGTACGTTCGCGGCGAACCCATCGACGCGAGCCGGAAGGTTGACTTGCCGAGCGTCTTTGAGGCGGCCCGCAAGGCGGAGCGCTACGCGGAGTTGGATTCGGCCCTCTCACGCCTGGTGGCGGAGACGCCGCCGCTCCCCGCCTTCGCTACGGCCCCGGAAGCGCGACTTGCGGCCGACGTGGCGGCAACGCTTGGCCCTTACGAGTGGCCCGAACCCCACCCGTGGGCCGCGACCTTTCCCGGACTGCCGGCAGATGGGGCCCGACCCGTGGACGGCTCCGTCATCGTCGACGCCACCTGGAGCGAGTTTCCCGCCGGTGCTCGCCGGCGCGAGAGGCGCTTCCCGCTGGGGTTCTATGCGCCACCGGGCGGCCTCGTCACGATCGGCGTTCCCGCGCAACCCGCCACCGGCGCGCTGAGGATCGCCGTGGGCCAGCAACACGACGATCTGCGGGTCCTTCCCAAGCATGCCACATGGCGCCGGGGACCGCAGGTGCTCCGCACCTTCGACGTGGACGCCGAAGAAATCTCGGTGGTGAACGCCTACGGTGGAGCGCTTGCGCTGGTCGTCCCCGAATCCTACGCGGGCACGATACCGGTCACCGTCTCGGGCGCCATACCCATGGCCGTGTACACGGCGGGCGTGTCGAACGCAGCGGATTGGCACGCGACACTGGATGCGGGGGCCCCGCAGGCGATCATCGAAACGAGAGGAGGGATCCGCCTGGTTGTGTCTGCCGAGGATGCCCGCCGTGTCATCGATCCGGCACTCGTGACCCGTTTCTGGGAGGAGTTTCGCGGGTACCACCTCGAGCTGGCGGCTGAGCCGACGCCGCGAGCGTATGAGAGCACCTGGATCTTCGATCCTCACGTCGGGTACGGCGGAGCCAACGCAACGTGGCAGCGCATCGCCCTTCCGCTGAGAGATGAGAAGTGGGTGCTGCGACCCGGAAGGGCGGACGACCCGGCGGCCATCGTCGCGAGAGACGAGGGCGAGGGCGGATCCGGTCATCGCCCGAGGGTGGACCCGAGTGGCGCGCCCTGGTGGCGAATCGGCCACGAGCTGGGCCACCAGTATCAGACCGAGGACTGGGGCAGCGGGAGGACCTATCCGGAAATCGGCGAAGTCGCGGTCAATCTGTTCACTCTGTACACCCTCAACCACTACATCTACGGAGGAAGCGAATACAGCACCCTCCCCTATTCGCCCGACATTGTGGACCATGTCGCCCTCGACTCGGCGCGCTGGTCCAGCGCCGAGGGCGACGCGCAAGCGATGGACGACGCCCACTTCAAGAAGCTGCAGCTTTACCGGCAACTCATCCACGAGTTCGGCTGGAGCGCCATGCGCGCCGTGTTCCGAAGCTACTACGACGCGGCCTATCCTCGCGCGACGTACGGGGGTGCACTGGACGGCTTCGCGATTCGGTTCAGCGCGATCGTCCGGCGCGACCTGACGCGCTTCTTCCGGCATTGGGAGTATCCGCTTACCGAGGCGGCGGAAGCCACAATACGAGGATTCGGGTACGAGGAGTGGGCGCCGCCAGACTGGTAGGCGACGGGCTGACGGTCAGTTGTCGCTTGCGGCGTTCAGCTCGTGGACAATCCGGCGGTAGTGGCGCATGCGCGAGGCGTAGGCGAAGCCGAAGAAATACCTGCGCAGGCCGTCCGCCGAGCCGGGCGGAACGTCGGGATCGAAGAAGAGGCGGCAGAACTCCTCGCGGGCCCGCAGGACCTCCTGACAGCGGTGGCCATGCCAGCGGGGGTCGGCGGCTGTCAGGTCGAAGAGTTCGAGCGCCCGCGCCAGGGCACCCTCGAAGCGACTCGTGCGCCCGGCTTCGTGGGCCCGGATGGCGCGCTCCACCTCGCTGCCGACGTTTCCCAGTTGTTCGATCAGGTCGAGCTTGGCCCATCCGCCGTCGGCGGCCTGTCTGTGGAGGGGATGTCCCATCTTGCGCGCTCCGGGCCGCTAATCGGCGACGACGAGAGAATCGACCAGGGCGCGAATGCGCTCGCGTGTCCGCTCGTCGTCCACGCCGCGCGAGCGGTTCCCCTGACCGGGCCGAATGTTGATCAGCGCATCGAACTCGAGCCAGTCCGGCCCTTCTTCGTCCAGATAGAGGTTGATGCCCCAGAGATCCTGCTGGCGCGAGCCGTCTTCGAGGAGCAGAGCCTCATCGTCCGCGTGCAGGTCTCCACCGATGGCCATGATCCGCCTGGACACGTCGACGACGGCCTTGATCCAGTCGCCGAACTGCATCTCGGCCAGGTCGGCGAGCTCCGCGCGGGAGATGGATTGCGAGATGATGCGTCCCGCCGTCAAAGCGTCGCCTCCGCAAGAAGGTGTTGGGAATGAAGTGTACACGGTGAAGCTGAGCGGTGGAGCAGGCAACGTAATCGTCGTCCCCTCGACCCGCACTGCGGGCTCTTGACGGGGCGACCGGCGCGGGCAGATTCGCCATTGGTCACGGCCAGCTCCCCGCGCTCAACGGAGGAACAGATGCAAGCGGCAAGACGTATCCCCAGGACATGCCTCGGCGGTCTCGCGCTCGTGCTTCTCATCGGGGTGCAGCAGGCGTGCCAGCCGGAAACCGAGGATCAGACGGAGGGGGAGGGGGAGATGGCTGCGGAACACGCCGAGGATGCCGGCGGCGCCGAAGTCCACTGGGGTTACGAAGGCGACACCGGCCCCGAAATGTGGGGCGGGCTCGACGCCTCCTTCGCGGTCTGCGACACCGGCGTCGAGCAGTCTCCGGTCGATCTCACGGCCGCGACCCCGGCCGGCGCGGGGGACGGCGGCCTCGATATCCAGTGGCAGCCCACCGAGGCGGAGGTCGTGGACAACGGCCACACGATCCAGGTCAACGTGGCGGAGGGGAGTTCCATCGCCCTGGAGGGCAGGCAGTTCTCGCTCGTGCAGTTCCATTTCCACCTCCCGAGCGAGCACACGGTCGACGGCGCGGCCTCCCCGATGGAGGTGCATTTCGTGCACGCGGCCGAGGAGGGAGACCTCGCCGTGATCGGAGTCTTCATGGAGGCGGGCGACGCCGACCCGACCATCCAGAGCCTGTGGGAGGCCATTCCCGGCCCCGACGAGTCGCCCCCAGCGGTCGGCGCGCTCGATCCTGGTTCGCTGCTTCCCGAGGGGCGCGGCTACTTCCGCTACCAGGGTTCGCTGACCACGCCGCCCTGTTCGGAGGTCGTGAGCTGGGTGGTGATGACGGAGTCGATCTCCGTCTCGCAAGCGCAGGTCGATGCCTTCGCGGCGCTCTATCCGATGAACGCGCGCCCCGTGCAGCCGCTGAACGGGCGAGACGTTCGGCTGTACTAGCGGCCGAGCGTTCTCCCGCCGCGGCGGGGGTCGGACCAGCCCGTCCAGGAGCCGTCGGGCATCGCCATGATGAGCTGGAGGTCGCCGGACATGCCGCCCGTGAAGTACGCGTCGGGCGGGCCCGGGTCGCGCTCGCGGACGGTGTGTCCCAGCGCCTCCAGCGCACCGACGGTGACCGCCCCGAGTCCCCCGTATTCGTGGAAGACGAGGTCGGGGAGGTGCTGGTGGTGGACGCGTGGCGCGTGGACCGCCTGCACGACGTTCATCCCGTGGTCGACGACGTTGAAGATCGACTGCAGCACCGTGGTGATGATGGTGGCGCCGCCGGGGGTTCCGGTGACGAGGAAGAGGTCGCCGTCCGGGTCCTCGACGATGGTGGGGCTCATCGCCGACAGCATGCGCTTGCCGGGGCCGATCGCGTTGCGCTCGCCCTGGACGAGGCCGAACTGGTTCGGGGTGCCGGGCTTGGAGGCGAAGTCGTCCATCGTGTTGTTGAGGAAGAACCCCGCGCCGTCCACGACGACCTTGCCGCCGTACCACGAGTTGATGCTCGTCGTGACGGCGACCGCATTGCCTTCGGAGTCGACGACGGAGTAGTGGGTCGTGTGACTCTCATCGAGGAAGGTATCGATCCCGGGATTCACCTCGGCTGAGGGGGTCGCCCGCTCGGCGGAGATCGTCGCCGCGCGGCGGTCCGCGTACACCTCCGAGAGGAACTCGTCGACGGGAAGCTCGACGAAGTCGGGATCGGCGAGATACTCGTTGCGGTCGGCGTAGGCGCGCCGGAAGGACTCGGCCATGAGGTGGATCGTCTCGGGGCTGTTCCAACCCATCGCGCCCAGGTCCCAGCGCTCCACGATGTTGGCGATTGCGGCCATCGTGAGGCCGCCGGAGGACGGGGGCGGCATCGAGTGCACCGTGTAGCCGCGGTAGTCGAAGGCGGCCGGGTCGCGCCACACCGTCTCGTAGCGGTCGAGGTCCTCGAGCGTGATGATCCCGCCGCCGCGCTCCATCTCGGCCACGATCAGAGCGGCGGTCTCTCCGCGGTAGAAATCGTCGGGCCCCTGGTCGCGGAGGCGCGTGAGGACGGCGGCGAGATCCGGCTGCGCGAAGGTGTCGCCGATGCCGGGAACGGCGTCGCCGGGAAGGAAGACGCGCGCGCTGTGCGCGAAGGCGCGGATTCCGTTCTGCGCCGCGTCGAGGGTCGACACGAGGCGCGTGGTGACCTCGAACCCGTTCGCGAGGTCGATGGCGGGTTGCACCACGTCCGTCCACTCGAGCGTGCCGAAACGCTGCTGCGCCTCCCACAGCCCGGACACGGTTCCGGGGACGCCCGCCGCGAGGTGTCCCAGAACGGAGCGGTCGGTCACGTTTCCGTCCGCGTCGAGGTACATGTCGCGGGTGGCCGCCAAGGGCGCCTTCTCACGGTGGTCCTGTGCGAAGACGGTGCCGTCGGCGAGGCGGACCATCATGAAGCCGCCGCCTCCCAGGTTGCCCGCCTCAGGGTTCACCACGGCGAGCGCCAGACCGGTGGCGACGGCCGCATCGACTGCGTTGCCGCCGGCCGCGAGGATCTCGACGCCGACGCGCGATGCGTATTCGTCGGTGGAGGCGACCATGCCCTCGGTGGCCGAGACGGGCGCATCTTCGGCCGCGAAGGGCCACCCCTGAGGGAAGGCGCCGCCCGCCTCGACGAAAGCGCTGGTCGTGGTGCCGGCCACGCCGGTGGCGGCGCCGTCTGCGGCTCCCCCTCCCGTGCCGTCGGACTGGCAGCCGCCACCAACGAGGGCCAGCAGCGCGAGGACCGCGCCGAACCTGAGCAGGACCCCTCCACGGAACGCGGCCCTGATTGGACCTCGAGTATCGACCCCGCGTGCATCGTGCATCTGAAATGACTCCCCTGGAGATGTAAATCCGTTCTCGGACTTCCGCGATCAGCGGTGTTCGACGAACTCGTCAACCGGCATGCCGACATCGCGGGCGATGCGCCGAAGCAGGATAGGTGACACGTCGCGGCCTCCATGGACCGGTACGGTGGTCGCGCGGCCACCGGGATGCCGAAACCGCTTGTGAGAACCGCGTTGCCGAACTTCCTTGAAGCCAAGCGTGCTGAGGATCGCGATGACTTGACGCGGCTTGAGGACGGGTACCGGCGGCACCCGACGTTAGGTCACGACTACAGTCTGGGTACCGACGTATTCGCCCACGAACGCAGGCGGTCCCTCAGCCAGAAGCATGGCAATCACTTCCTTGAGGTTGCCATTCAACTCCTCAAGCGTCTCGCCCTGGCTATGCGCCCCCGGGAAGCCGGGTACGTAGCCCACATAGAGGTCCGTATCCGGGCAGCGCTCCACGACAGCTGTATAGATTTGCATCGACCGAGATCCCTGTCCTTGATTGCACATACCATTCTAGCCGCCCCCCCGCACGGCGGCCAACGCACGGCGCGGTGCGCGCGGCGACCGAGGGCAAACGCTTGGTCGTCGCGGGTTCGCTGGCGCCACTCGTAGCCCGCCGCGCGTTTCGCCGCAGCCTTCGCGTGCCGTAGACTGGCCGTCATGGAACTTGCCGAGTTGAGCATCGACCGCTCGTCGTCCCCCGCGCGGCTCGTCTACGGAGAGCGGTTCAACGCGGCGTCCTGGTACATCGACCGACACCTGACCGAGGGACGGGCCGACAAGGTTGCCATCGAGCAGGCCGGGATGGCGGTCACCTACCGGGAGCTGGCTCAGCGCGTCGGGCAGGCAGGGAACACGCTCCTCGGGCTCGGGTTCGTGCCGGGCGACCGCATGCTGATGGTCGTGAAGGACTGTCCCGAGTTTTTCTACTTCTTCTGGGGGGCGATCAAGGCGGGGATCGTGCCTGTGCCCGTGAGCTACCTCATGCGGGCACGGGATCTCGCGTTCATGATCGACGACTCCGGGTGTCGAGCGGTTGTCTACTCTCCCGAGTTTGCGGCGGAGGTCGTGCCGGGGCTGGCGGCGGCGGGCACGGGCGCGCGCGGGCTAGCGCTCGACGCGGAGCGCGGCATACTCGGCGACGTGGCCGCGGCCCCTCCCGAGCTGGAGGCGGCGCCGGCCCGGCCGGAGGACATCGCGTTCTGGCTATATTCCTCCGGGACGACGGGGCGTCCCAAAGGGGTGCCGCACCGCCACCGCGACATGCCGGCCACCTGTGAGCACTACGCGGTCGGGATCCTCGGTCTGGGCGAGGAGGACCGCTGCTACTCCGCGGCGAAGCTCTTCTTCGCGTACGGGCTCGGGAACGCGATGACCTTCCCGCTGTGGGTCGGCGGCACCGCGATCCTCGACGCGCGGCGGCCAACGCCCGAGACCACCTTCGAGACGATCGAGACGTTGCGGCCGACGGCGTACTTCGGCGTGCCGACGCTGTACGCGGCCCAACTCCAGGCGCTGGACCTGGCGGAGGCTGCCCGTGGCGGCGCGGCAGGGCAGGGCGGCCCGGATCTGAGTTCGCTCAGGCTCTGCGTCTCCGCGGGCGAGGCGCTGCCACCGGACCTCTTCCGGCGCTGGAAGGCGGCGACGGGGATCGAGATCCTGGACGGGATCGGCTCCACGGAGGCGCTCCACATCTTCATCTCGAACGCGCCGGGGGACGTGAAGCCCGGGAGCACGGGCCGCGTCGTCCCCGGATACGAGGCGCGCATCCTCGACGAGGAGGGGGCCGAGGCAGGCCCCGGCGAGGCGGGACAGCTCGAGATCCGCGGCGACTCGACGACCCCAGGCTACTGGAACCGTCCCGAACTCGAGGCACGGACGATCGTGGACGGCTGGCTCCGCACTGGCGACCAGTACGTGCGCGACGCGGAGGGCTGGTTCCACTACCAGGGGCGCGCCGACGACATGATCAAGGTGGGGGGGATCTGGTGCTCCCCGTTCGACATCGAGGCCCGCCTCATGGATCACCCGTTGGTGCTGGAGGCGGCGGTCGTGGGCCGAGAGGACGACCACGGTCTGGTGAAGCCGGAGGCGCACGTGGTGCTCACCGAGCCGCTGAGGGAGACGGTGGGCGCCGAACCGGCCGCCGACGCGCTCACGGCGGAACTCGTCGCGCATTGCCGGGAGGGCCTCCCGCGCTACATGTACCCTCGCTGGATCCGGTTCGTAGCGGCGCTGCCGAAGACGGCGACCGGCAAGATCCAGCGCTTCCGGCTTCGTTCGTGATCGTGCGCCTGCCCTGACCTCACGCTGTGCTTCTCCCTCGCAGCACACCTTCCCGAGTCGGGCCGTGTAAGGTTTGGCGTTCTTCCGGCATCCAAGAGGGACGGGTGTAACACCACGTCCTTCCATCATCCCCATAGCCAGGAGAGCTGCATGTCAACACGCAAGGCGGGGTTTCTCGAGGACCATCAGGGCAATGCATCGTCCATGCGGTTGATGAGCATCACCGCGCTCGGTGCGAGCGTCGCCTTCGGGCTGATCTCGGTGCTGCATCCGGCGGCGCGGAGCGAGGCGAACGGGCTGTACATCACGATGGCGTTCCTGCTTGCCGCTTTTGCTCCGAAGGCGCTCCAGAAATTCGCCGAGGCGAAGTTCCCCCAGCTGTCCGCGAACCGGGAAGCCGCGGAGTAGCCGATGCCGAGCATCGAGCAGGAGACGCCGGAGACATGTGAGCTCGTCCTGAAGGGCTTTCGCTTCCCGAGGAAGCTGTCGAACAGTAAGGCGAACTTCCGGTTCGTCGTCGACCTGAGATTCATCGATGAAAGGAAGAACTTCGACAGCGAGCACGCCGTCATGCCCAGCCTGGACACATTCTGGGAGTGCGATACGAACCGTCAGGACAGGCCGAACTTCGTGCGCGATGTATCTCAGGAGGCCCGGACGGCCGCCTTCGCCCGCTTCGATATGGGGAGGGTCGATTCGTGGGACGCGCTGATCCTCGGTGTCAGGGCGAAGGGCCTGCATTCGGTCCAGTTCAAGGTGATCGACGTCAATCGGGCGGACGCGTGGGACTGGGTGAAGGGGATTCTGGGCGGGATCATGGAGTCGCTGAAACTGCAGGCGAAGCGGACGATCGAGGCGACGCTCAAGGGTGATGGGGAGGATGAGACCGAGCAGGTGGTCGACAAGACGCTCGTGTCGGGGTCGATCGGAGGCGCGGCGGCGGACCTGCGATCGTTTACCCTCAAGCGGCTCGCCCGCGGCGGCAAGGTCCTGTACCGGGGATCCGCGAGATTCGAGAACGGTGTGTGGGACGGCGACGACTTCGTGCCGAAGGACTACAGTGGCGCTGCGTCCGAAGGCCCGTGGGTCGTACAGGGAAAGGGCACGGAAGGGGACTACGAAATCCGGCTCGCCGTGAGGGATGCGATGCCGCCAGGTGTTCTCTGGTGAGGCCGACCATCCGTGTGACCCGGCAAGCGGATCTGTCGTCTGGCGGGGGAAGGCCGACGCCCAACGACAACTCGACCTAGTGTTCGGGGCGACGAGCTTCGAGAATGGGGGTGGGAGGGCCGCCGCCCCGAGCTCGGCGGTCGGCCGCCGGCTTACGCATTCGCATGGAGGGAGACGCCATGTCTGCAGGTCGTTATTCCGCGCTCGCCGCTGCCAGTATCGCGATCCTGGTCATCACGCTGACGGCCGCTCCGCTCGGCGCGCAGACGACCATCGGCCTCAGGGCCGGCATCGGCTCCGCCACCCTGTCCGGGGATGGATCGGCAGCCCCAACGGGCACCACGTTCGAAGACTCCAGGTCGGGGGTCGTGCTGGGGATCGACGCGGGGATCCCGCTGAGCGGCCCCCTGGGTGTCCGCATCGGCATGGGGCTGGCCCAGAAGGGTGGCGCCGCGGGCCTACCGGCGTCGATCACAACGGGCAGGCTGAACACCCAGTCGATTGCCCAGATGGACTACCTGCAATTCTCCGCGCTTCTTCGCGCGAGTTCCGACGCCGAAGGGGGGAATCTCAACTTCGGCATCCTCGTTGGGCCGTACGTGGGCCTCAACCTCTCGTGCAACGTGGCGCTGTCGACGGCCCAGGGTCGGGATACCGGCCCTCCCGTCCCTCCGGGGATTCCCAATCGGGTCTCTGCGGGTCAGGTGGGGCGGACGAGCGTCGCGCAGGACACGAAACTGGAATGCGGCGAGGACGGGACCAGCGAAGTCACGTCGAGCGACTTCGGACTGGCCTTCGGCGGAGGTTTCGAGGTGAAGCTCTCCGATTCGATGAGCCTGGGATTCGAGCTGATCTACGCCATGGGTCTCTCCGAAATCGACGATGACGGGCAGAAAAACCGCCAGGTATTGTTTCAGAGCGGGCTCATGTTCGCGATCGGATGAACGTCCCGCCCCCTGCAGTCCTGCGAATCCGTGTCGGACTTGTCGCAACGCTGATCCTCACGCTGGCGGCCGCGCCACTCGGCGCGCAGACGACCCTCGGGCTCCGGGGCGGCCTCAGCACCGCAACCTGGTCCGGTGACGAGCGAGGACTCCACGGAAGGGAGGGAGGATCCAGATCCGGGATCGTGTCGGGGATCGATCTCGGGATCCCCCTGGGCGGCATGCTGGATCTACGCCTCGGCCTGGGGCTGGCCCAGAAGGGCGGCGGCACGGACCCGCCGCCGTCGATCACCGCCGGACGGTCATTCCTCGCCGCGACGGCCGAGCTGGACTACCTGCAACTCTCCACGCTGCTTCGTGTCGGCACGGAGACCAACCGGGGGCTTCTCGACCTGGGCATCCTCGCGGGGCCGTATGTGGCCTTCAACTACTCGTGCGAGGTGTTGATGCGGGCCACTCATCCTCCGGATGGATCCGGTTTCAGGCACATGAGGATCCCCCCGGACGTGAGCGCGTCGTGCAGCGAGGCCGACGGAACGGGGGTCAGCTCCACCGACTTCGGGCTGGCCCTCGGCGCGGCGTTCGACGTCAAGCTGCACGATTCGGTCGCTCTCGCGCTCGACGTGATCTACGGATTCGGTTTCACCGATATCGATGATTTCGGAACCCGGAATCGTCACCTGGCCATCCAGAGCGGGCTCGTGTTCGTAATCGGGTGAGCCTTCAGTCGTCGGAATCGAAGTCGGCGGGGCCCAGGTTGCACAGGACCAGGAAACCGAGGAAGACCAGAACGACGCCAAGGGATCCCACAGGTCTTTAGTGAGGAATCGTCGTCGCTCCGGGCTCGCCGCGTTCGTCGTCGTCCTGGCCCTGCTTTCGGGCGGGTGCTCCATGCTGTTCATGCGACGGCCGCCCAGGGCCGAGGGGCCCCTGGCATCTGGCGACTGTACGCGAAGCGTCGCGGCTCCCGTCATCGATGGACTGGTCGGAGTGGGCCACCTCGGACAGGCCGCGGCGATCTGGGGGGACACGCGCGCCGACTTCGACAGCGAGAAAGCCTACGACAGGTTCCGGCTCGGCTCCGCCGCTCTCGCGGGCGCGTTCGTCGTCTCCGCGGTCCACGGGCTCAAATGGAGCGCGGAATGCAGGCGCCGGAGCACGCTGAGCGAGCAGGCGATTCGCGACCACCTCCGCGTGCTCGCGGCCCGGCAGCGGGGCGAGCGGTAAGCGGCCCGCGGCAAAGCCCCGCCGCGTTCGAGCGGCGCTACCGCCGCTCCAGCACGCAGTACCGGTACAGCTTCAGCGTCTCGCGCCAGTCCTCCGGGTACGCCGCCACCATGTCACCCAACCCGTACTCCTCCGCCAACTCCGCGAACGACCCCGACTCGGCCACCTGGAACGGCGCCTGCTTCTCGAACACCGTCAGGTCGGGGAAACCGGTGGGGAACGAGGCATTCATCGCCCTCTCCACCCCTTCGAGCCGCTTGCGGTCCTCGTCGGTGTCGAACTCGCGGTTCTGCAGGTCCACCGAAAAGTAGTCGAAGGCGATGCGGAGCGACGGCAGCGCGCTCGCGAGCCGGTTCAGGAACGGCATGATGCTCTCGGGGGGCAGGTACATCGTGTTGCCTTCCCAGACCAACAGCGTGGGCGCCGCCAGGTCGAAGCCGAGATCGGCCAGGCCGCCGGGAACGTCGGCCTCCAGGTAGTTGGCGAAGAGCGACGGCGGCTGTTCGATCCCGTTGTCTGACAGGATCTGGCGCTTGAATTCGAGGACCGCCTTCTGGTCTACCTCGAAGAAGGCGACGTCCATGTCGTGGTAGTGGTGGGCGCGCATGTCGAAGCCGCCCCCGAGCAGCACGACCTGGCGGGCCCCGTCCACGATCCCGCGCTCCACGAACCGGTTGAAGTAGCGGGTGCGGAAACGGACCATCGTGGTCGAGGGCGGAAACGCCGCCTCCAGTTGCCGGGCAGCCGTGCGGGCCCGGTCGGTCGAAAACCACGGGGCATAGGGATCGTTGAAGAGCCGCTGCGGCTTTTCGGGCTCGAGGGCCCGAATCGAGGCGATGACGAAGGCGGTCGCACCGATTTCGTTGATATCGATCATGGCTCAGGGCTTGGGAGATGAAAGGAAGTGACGTGTATGGTCGCGCGGACGGAAAGTAGCCGTCACCAAGTGGCCATCATAGCACGAACGCAGGAGGTCCCGGCACGCTCCGGGGGTGGATCTCGTTCCTGTCGCCGTCTATGCTGATACGAGATATACACTTGCAGGAGGAGAGCCGTGGGTAACGCGATCAAGACGATGTTCGGCTCCAAGAAATTCCTCGTCGCCCTTGGCACGGTGATCCTGATCGTGCTCGAGGATGTCGGCGTCCCGATCCCGGAAGAGGTGGTCGTACCGCTGGTGGCGTACGTCATCGCCCAGGGCATCGCCGACGTCGGGAAAGAGCGGGTCAAGGCGGAGCAGGGAAACTCCTGACAGTCGTCCATGAGATCCTGCGTATCGACGCCGATGAACAGCGGTGAAAGCTGGGCGTTGACCAGCGCCCGGCACATGGACGTGGCGCGGTAGGAGTCCCCAACCTTCAAGCTCGCCATGTACGCGCGGCCCTTGTCGTAGAGCTGATCCATCTGCCCTCCCAGCCTCACCTGGGAATAGGCCGGCGCCAGGAACTTGCGAAGCCGGAAGTGATCGGCGCCGTCCAGGGCGGGGAGGACGCCGGCCGCACCGTACACCTTCTCGAAGTCGCTGAAGTAGTCCCTGGTTCTCAGGTACGAGCGCCCGTGCTTGTGCACCCAGCGGTTCGTCTCGAGTCCGGCCAGGAAGGTCATGGGCTCCGCCAAGGGAGGGCGGATACGGAACACCGGGCCGTACTCCTCCGCGAGGTGCCCGAACAAGGCGTTCAGGTTGCCGTCTCGAACATGCGGGTTGGCCAGCAGCCTGGGCAGCGGGACCGTCGGAATCTTCTTGGCAAGAGCAGAATGTCTACGGATCGGGCCGACGGCGTTCCGAGAGACCGCATCGGCAATGGACCGGCCGATCAAGTCCATCTGGCAGATGTACTTGATGCGCTCCTCCACCTCTTCATCGAGTTGGAAGATCAGGCGAAAGACGTCGCACGTGTTGACGAGGCATACGATGACGACGTCTCTGGGGTCGGGAATCTCGTCGGCGAAGAGAACCTTGCCGATGCGCGCCTTGATGAACTGGTCGGGCGTACCTTGTGCAGATATCCCGTACGCTTGCGCATGCAAGACGGTGGGAGCCAGCGTCCAGAATTCACCATCATGGTGTTCGAGGATCCCCCGTTCAACAAGGCGCTCCAGAGTGAGGTCGATGATCGACTCCGCACGGGGGGCGAGCCTTTCGACCCAGTACCGGGCAGTGCGTTGGCCCGGTTCGTCCACGACTTCCTTCAGGATGGGGTCCAGGAGGGGATCGCCCGTTTCGGTCGGGTCCACGACGAACAGGGATGCCAGGTCCGAGTCGAGCCGCGACCGGAAGGAGAGTTCCGCCAGCACTCCGCCGACGACGGCGCAATTCAGTTGCCAGCCGGGTACCTGATGGAAGTAACCGCCCTTCTCGTCGAGAAGCATCAGGATGAGTTCGTCGATCAGGCTCAGGGGTTCAGCCGTCGAACTCTCCGCGCTCTCCACCGCCTTCGCCGTGTCAGTCATCGGTTCTCGTCTCGCCACAGCGGATGGAGCTGTCCCGCTTTCACGGACGGTTAGTTTCTGTGGTTGATCGTCTCGGGCTCTTCTCCTTTCGGCCTCTCTCAGGCGCTCGGGAGAGGACGTCCGTGCGCGCCGCCGGTGCGCCTCAGGCCGCATGGTTCCTCTCGTAGTCTGCCGGCGACTCGTAGCCGAGTGCGGAGTGCAGCCGCCGGGTGTTGTAGAAGCCCTCGATGAAGCCGAAGACCTCCCGTCGCGCCTCGTCCGCCGTGCGGAAGGAGCGCTTCCAGATCAGCTCGCACTCGAGCGTCGCGAAGAACGACTCGCACATGGCGTTGTCGTACGCATCGCCCGCCGAGCCCATGGACTGGGCGATGCCCGACTCGCGACAGCGCTCCCCGAAGGCGAGCGAGGTGTACTGCGAGCCCCTGTCGGAGTGATGGACGATGCGCCCCCGGGGACGACGGCGCGCGAGGGCCATCGACAGCGCGGCCTCGACGAGTTCGGTCCGCATGTGCGTCGCCATGGCCCAGCCGACGACGCGACGGCTCCAGACGTCGAGCACAACGGCCAGGTACAGCCAGCCCGCCCAAGTGGGCACATACGTGATGTCGGCCACCCACAGCTCGTCGGGCCCGGAGGCCGAGAAGTCCCGCCTCACCAGGTCCGGCGCGGGCCGGGCCTCGGTGTCCCTCTTCGTCGTCGCCGTCTTGAAACGCCGCCTGGTCGCGCCCTCGATCCCCAAGCCCCTCATCAGCCGCCCCACGCGCTTCTGGCCCACCCGCTCGCCCTCGGCCCTGAGCGTCGCGTGGATCCGCGGACGGCCGTACGTCTCGCCGCTCCCGGTCCAGATCGCCCCGATCCGCGCCTCGAGTTGCGCGTCCCGCCGCGCGCGGTCCGAGGCAGGACGCTTGAGCCAGTCGTAGTAGCCGCTGGGGGAGAGACCCAGCACCCGGCACATGGCCCGAAGCGGAAACTCGGCCCGGTGCGCCTTCATGAACGCGTACCCCCGCCGGGGATCGATCCGCTCTCCTGCGCGGGGCACCGCCGCGCAGCGGTGGTCAGGCCGCGGCTTTTTTTAGGATGTCCCGCTCCATCCTGAGCCGCTTGTTCTCACGCTCCAGGCGCCGCAGTTCGTTGCGCGCCTCCGTCGTCAGCCCGTCGCTACGGAACCCCTCGTCCACGTCCGCCCGCCGGACCCAGTTCCGGATCGTCTGCTCCGACGGATCGAACTCCCGGGCGAGTGACGCGGCGCTACGCCCGCTCCTCGCCAGTTCCACCAGCCGCTCCCTGTACTCGGACGGATACCGCCCCTGCCGGCCCGCCATAGGACACCTCCTTGCTTGACCCCAATGGATAGGTGTCCGTCAAAGCGGGGCAACTCCAAACCTCGCTGGCGCAGTCATCGAAGAGAAGCTCAAGGAATGCACGGTAACCGCCGTCTCCCTCGCCTTGGCCTACGCTGGTCTCGACTTGGCGGAACAATCGGAACCCGGAGCTGTTGTCGCCTTCCGACAAACACTTCGGCACCAAATCGCGACCCTCCAGAACCTTTAGTGCCGCTAGTCGGTTGAGCTGCGTGAACGCGGCCTTGAGGATGAACGTCTCCAGCGCACTGGTATCGGCTCCGCTCCCCGTGGTGTGGTGCTGTTCGTGCTCAATCTCCTGCAGGATCTCCTTGCGACGCCGACGCAGTTCGGAGCTTTCCGTCAACGGAGGGACGTCCTCCATCGGAAGAACTCTTCCGTCCTGCGGAAGGATGCCAAACGTGCTCTCGAGTTGCTCCTCGGTGCTCGCTACGAGCTGCTCGCGCAGGGCAACGACGGTCCGACGGAGTGCGTTCCGAAGATCTTGTTCCATAGGATCAAGGCTCTGTGGATCGACGAGTGAGATGTGAGGGGATCAGATCGAAATCAGATGGCAAGGCTATCCTCCAGGTTGTGGGCGATGGCGAGGCTCTTGTCGGTGCGGCACTTCTCGTGCACACGCTCGGGCCAGTAGCGCAGGGCGAGATGAGCCCAGTCGTAGTTTCCCTTCTCGAGCTTCTTCCACACGTTCTCGGGCTCGTCCCACGGAACCACCGCGTGAAGCGGTGCCAGGTTGATCACCCTCTCTGCCAACCTCGGTGAGGCATTCGCTACCTTGGAGATTACTGAAGGAGGGCGAAGGGTGGAGAACGATGGACGGAGAGAGGAATGGGATGACATCGTCGAAGATGGAGGAGGTGACCCCGGGACGCGAGGAGCGTAGCGACGAGCGGCACGGGGTCACGGCCGCGGCCCGCCCGCCGGCGCCGGATCCGGAGGTTGCGGCGAAGGCGACGAGGCGGCGCTTCACCGCGGCGTACAAGCTGTCGATCGTTGAGGAGGCGGACGCCTGCGAGACGCCGGGGGAGATTGGAGCGTTGCTGCGGCGCGAGGGACTGTACAGTTCGCACCTCTCGATGTGGAGGAAGGCGGCGCGGGAGGGGTCGCTGCGGGGGCTGGCGAAGAGACGCGGACCGAAGCCCTCGGGCGGGAAGCGGGAGGCGAGGAAGGTGCAGACGCTGGAGCGGGAGGTTGCGCGGTTGCGCGAGGAACTCCGCAAGGCGCGCATCATCATCGATGTCCAGGGAAAAGTTGCGGGGCTGCTGGGCGTGAGCCCCGGGGACGGGAAGCGCTCTTGAGCGCGGCCGGAGGCTTGGCCGGGCACGTGGGCGTACGCGCGGCGTGCGAGGCCCTCGGGGTCGCGCGCGCCACGTTCTACCGTCGCCGGAGGCCGAAGACCGGGCAGCGGCAGCCCCGGCCGGCTCCTGCCCGGGCCCTGGACGCGACGGAGCGGGCGGAGGTCTTCCGTGTGCTGTGCTCGCCGCGCTTCGCCGACCGCGCGCCGGCGGAAGTGTACGCGACGCTGCTGGACGAGGGCGTCTATCTGTGTTCGGAGCGGACGATGTACCGGATCCTGGCCGGGAAGGAGGCGGTTCGGGAGCGGCGGGCGCAGCGCAGCCATCCCAACCACCCGAAGCCCGAGGTGGTGGCCAGGGCACCCAACGAGGTGTGGTCCTGGGACATCACCCGGCTGCTGGGGCCGGAGAAGTGGCGGTACTTCCATCTGTACGTGATCCTGGACATCTACAGCCGCTACGCCACCGGATGGATGGTGGCGGAGCGGGAGACCGCGGGGCTGGCCGGACACTTGATCGGGGAGACGTGTCTCAAGCACGGTGTGCGGGGAGTGTGCTGATTTCTGTGTAAATGGCCATGGAGTAGACTCTGGAAGCGGGAGGAGACCATGGCGAGGAAGAAGGATGCGACGGAGCGGGAGGTAGACGAGCTTCTCGACAGCCTGCTGGAGGGCCGCAGCCCGGAAGAGATCATGGGCGGAGGCGGTCTTCTGGAGGCGCTGACGAAGCGGGTGGTGGAGCGGGCGCTGGAGGGAGAGCTCACCGACCACCTGGGCTACGAGAAGCACGCGAGAGAGGGCCGCAACGGCGGCAACTCGCGCAACGGCCGTACGCGGAAGCGAGTGAAGACGGACACGTCGGAGTTCGAGATCGAGGTGCCTCGGGACCGTGATTCGACGTTCGACCCGAAGTTCGTCAGGAAGGGCCAGCGTCGGCTGGGCGGGTTCGACGAGAAGGTGATCGCGCTGTACGCGCGGGGCATGACGACGCGGGAGATCCAGGGTCACCTGAAGGAGCTGTACAAGGTGGAGGTCTCACCGTCGCTGATCTCGGCGGTGACCGACGCGGTCCTGGAGGACGTGAAGGCGTGGCAGGGCCGGCCGTTGGATACGGTGTACCCGATCGTGTATCTGGACGCGATCCACGTGAAGGTGCGTTCCCGGGGCCACGTCCGGACGCACGCGGTCTACCTTGCCCTGGCCCTGACGCTCGAGGGCAACAAGGAGCTGTTGGGGCTGTGGGTGGGCGAAGCGGAGGGGGCGAAGTTCTGGCTCTCGGTCCTCACCGAACTCAAGAACCGGGGGGTCGAGGACATCCTGATCGCAGCGATCGACGGCCTCAAGGGCTTTCCCGAGGCGATCGAGTCGGTGTTCCCGAAGACGCAGGTCCAGCTCTGCATCGTGCATCTGGTGCGCGGCTCGCTCCGGTTCGTCGCCTGGAAGGAGCGCAAGGCGGTCGCCAGGGACTTGCGGGCCATCTACAGGGCTCCGAGCCTGGAGGCGGCCGAGACGGCGCTGGAGGCCTTTTCTCAGCGCTGGGACGAGCGCTTCCCCATGATCAGCCGGAAGTGGCGGGCGAACTGGGCGAACCTGACCCCGTTCTTCGATTATCCGCCCGAGATCCGCAAGGTCATGTACACGACGAACGCGATCGAGGCCCTGAACGCGCAGCTCACGAAGGTGACGAGGAAGCGCGGCGCGTTCCCAACCCCGGAGGCGGTCAGGAAAGTGCTGTACCTTGCGATCGAGAGGGCGTCACAGCGCTGGACCCGGCCGGGAGTGTGCTGATTTCTGTGTAAATGGCCATGGAGTAGACTCTGGAAGCGGGAGGAGACCATGGCGAGGAAGAAGGATGCGACGGAGCGGGAGGTAGACGAGCTTCTCGACAGCCTGCTGGAGGGCCGCAGCCCGGAAGAGATCATGGGCGGAGGCGGTCTTCTGGAGGCGCTGACGAAGCGGGTGGTGGAGCGGGCGCTGGAGGGAGAGCTCACCGACCACCTGGGCTACGAGAAGCACGCGAGAGAGGGCCGCAACGGCGGCAACTCGCGCAACGGCCGTACGCGGAAGCGAGTGAAGACGGACACGTCGGAGTTCGAGATCGAGGTGCCTCGGGACCGTGATTCGACGTTCGACCCGAAGTTCGTCAGGAAGGGCCAGCGTCGGCTGGGCGGGTTCGACGAGAAGGTGATCGCGCTGTACGCGCGGGGCATGACGACGCGGGAGATCCAGGGTCACCTGAAGGAGCTGTACAAGGTGGAGGTCTCACCGTCGCTGATCTCGGCGGTGACCGACGCGGTCCTGGAGGACGTGAAGGCGTGGCAGGGCCGGCCGTTGGATACGGTGTACCCGATCGTGTATCTGGACGCGATCCACGTGAAGGTGCGTTCCCGGGGCCACGTCCGGACGCACGCGGTCTACCTTGCCCTGGCCCTGACGCTCGAGGGCAACAAGGAGCTGTTGGGGCTGTGGGTGGGCGAAGCGGAGGGGGCGAAGTTCTGGCTCTCGGTCCTCACCGAACTCAAGAACCGGGGGGTCGAGGACATCCTGATCGCAGCGATCGACGGCCTCAAGGGCTTTCCCGAGGCGATCGAGTCGGTGTTCCCGAAGACGCAGGTCCAGCTCTGCATCGTGCATCTGGTGCGCGGCTCGCTCCGGTTCGTCGCCTGGAAGGAGCGCAAGGCGGTCGCCAGGGACTTGCGGGCCATCTACAGGGCTCCGAGCCTGGAGGCGGCCGAGACGGCGCTGGAGGCCTTTTCTCAGCGCTGGGACGAGCGCTTCCCCATGATCAGCCGGAAGTGGCGGGCGAACTGGGCGAACCTGACCCCGTTCTTCGATTATCCGCCCGAGATCCGCAAGGTCATGTACACGACGAACGCGATCGAGGCCCTGAACGCGCAGCTCACGAAGGTGACGAGGAAGCGCGGCGCGTTCCCAACCCCGGAGGCGGTCAGGAAAGTGCTGTACCTTGCGATCGAGAGGGCGTCACAGCGCTGGACCCGGCCCGTTCAGGACTGGACCGGCGCCCTGAACCACCTGTCGATCGTGTTCGAGGGCCGAGTGCCCGTATGAGTGCGAGGGCCATTTACACAGAAAATCTGACAGTCCCGACCCGGCCCGTTCAGGACTGGACCGGCGCCCTGAACCACCTGTCGATCGTGTTCGAGGGCCGAGTGCCCGTATGAGTGCGAGGGCCATTTACACAGAAAATCTGACAGTCCCCTGGCCGGACACTTGATCGGGGAGACGTGTCTCAAGCACGGTGTGCGGCCCCGGGTGCTCACGCTGCATTCGGACCGGGGATCTCCCATGACGGCCAAGTGCACGGCGCAGCTCCTGGCCGACCTGGGCGTCACCCAGTCGCTGAGTCGTCCCCGGGTCTCGAACGACAATCCCTACTCGGAAGCGCAGTTCAAGACCGTAAAGTACCACCCGGGCTTCCCGGGCCGGTTCGCCGACATCGAGGAGGCGAAGGACTTTTGCCGCACCTTCTTCCAATGGTACAACACCGAACACCGCCACGGCGGCATCGGCCTGCTCACGCCCCGGCAAGTCCACCTCGGCCGCGCCCCCGAGGTGATCGCGCACCGGCAGAACGTGCTGGCCGCGGCCTACGCCGCCCGCCCCGACCGCTTCGTGGGAGGCCCGCCGAGGGCCGCCGAACTCCCGGACGAAGTCTGGATCAACCGCGCACTCCCCATCACGTCGGCCAACGCCGCAGGACCGGCCGCCGGCGGGGAAATGGAGGGCTCACTAAACTGAATCGGCAAGTGTCTCACAATCGTTGGCAGGTTCCGGCCTTCAAGCCCCTCGTCAACCGCGATTTTCTCCCAGGGAGCCTTGTTCAACCGACCATCAATCCGTCCGCGCTCCTCTGCCCACAGCACCAGCACTGGCACGAACGGATCAACCATGTGCGCCAAGCCATTCAACGTTGCTGCGGGCAGCGAGACCTCCAGCGAGATTGCCAACCACAGCGCCCAGGAAACTTCGCTGCCGTGACCTAAACGAGCGTGAATCCTGATGAGGTAAGAGCACAGTTCTCGCACGCCCGGCTCATCAATCGTCAAGCCGCCGCCGCGAGCTCGTGCCAACTCGGTCGTTACGTATCGTAGCGTTCCGGGTTCGGACGCGGCACACTGCAAGAGAATGTCCTGGTAGACCGGCCACGAGTCCTCCTGGATATCCACACCGTGGACGATGGAGATCGCGTAACGCAAGACGCTCTTGTCTGGGTGCTGGTGCACGAGTTCAAACGCTCGGCTAAACAACGCGAGCAGGTCATCTGCTCCAACGCTCCTGAGCGTATTCGTCCACGCGTCTTGAAGCACATCGGGAAGCTTGACGACGCGCGTCTTTCGCTCGTTCAACTGAAGTTCATACTTGAGTAGAGTGGATTGAAGCTCGGCCAAGGCCTTCTCGGCAGCAGAGCGAGACACAAAAGCAAGCTCGTAGTCATCTACGGCCCGGAAGCCCTGCAGTGGTTCTCCCATGGCTTGTTGGAAACGGACGTCCACTGCACTCAAGACAACTTCGGCCAAGACATGCGACGTTGCCGGGCCGATCGGGATGCCCACGGATTGCCCGTCCTGCATTCGCCTGGAGAGAAAATCTAGTCTATCACCAACGAGATCCTCTCGCGTCCTACGCGGCTTCCGCAAATTAGTCTTCACCTTGGCTCTGCCTTCGATAGCCCACGCGATTGAGTGCGTGTAGATCGATGGATAGCAGCGCTGAACATCCGCGTACAACAAATACGCTGCGTTCCGGCGGTGGTGAGCCCTCAGCTTCGGGTAGTCAGACAGTTTGTACTCACGAGCTATTGCCGGATCCGCGTCCCCGTCTTCGCGTAGCGTTGGTCGCGATACCGAGAGCTGGCTCCGCTTCATGAGGTTTGTCAGGCCCTCCCAGTTGAGCGCGACCTCGCGGCATAGTGCGAAGTATATCGCTGGGTGGGGTACGGCCAGCGGACGCCGCAGCCGACCAACTCCCGCGAGGTTGTGACGTGCAAGGGGACGCCGGAGTGTATTGTGTCTTGTCATCTCGCTCGGGAGGTCTGCGTCAATCGGTGTATCGCCGAAGGAGTTGATCACGAAACACTGCGGGACCTCCCGAGGAAAGAAACCATGGGTTAGCAGATGCCTTAGAACCCGTGCCGGTGTGTCTCCCTCATCGACACCTGTGGTTGATTGAACTGCTGTCGGCTTATCCATAGGCGTGGAGAATAGGCAAGGCGCGGGGTTGGAATCTGGAAGTCTCGTGACGGTCGTTGGCCAGCAAGTTGACGCGGAGATGGTAGCGGGCTCGACGGGCGGCCTCAAGGGTTGGGCCGGAGCCCCGTTGTGAGGAGGACCGGGAGCTCTCGGGGAAGGGGCTGTCAATGGGGCATCGCAAGGTGTCACACGTCGGGTGAAGACGAGCAGGAAGGGTCACAGCGGTCACGACCTCGTCACCGAGACGGCCATGTTGGCCGTGAGCGCGGGATGGCCGGCGGCCGGTAGGACGTCGCGGCCCGAAATGCTACGGCGGCCATTTCCGCTTGAAGGGTCCGCGGGCCGCTCTCGGCCGTACGTGGGGCCGCACTTCGTCTCACCCTCCGCCGTCGCTGGGCCCAGGGAAGTTGGTTTAGCGCCGTCCCCTGCCGGGGCTGCTGCTTCGCCGAGGTCGCTCCCCGAGGAGCGCTCGGTGGCACCACCTGGCGGCGGATCG
Organism: Candidatus Palauibacter sp.; assembly: GCF_965213655.1. Lineage (GTDB taxonomy): Bacteria > Gemmatimonadota > Gemmatimonadetes > Palauibacterales > Palauibacteraceae > Palauibacter. The sequence continues at coordinate 130,461 of NZ_CBDBZT010000002.1, forward strand.
TCCATGAGGTCGCTCAACAACGGGTCCGAGGGAAAAGATCAAGGCTTCGCGGCCGGGGAGCATGGGCCCGGGTAGAGTTGGTGAAGCACCGTCCCTTCCAGGGCCGCTGCTTCACCGAGCTCGCGCCCAGCGGGGCGCTCGGTTGAACCACCGAGGCGACTTGGCCGTCCGTGAGGTCGGTCGAGTTAGGGGCTGGGGCGAAGGGTTGGATCCCGTGAAAGGAGGTATGGGCCCGGGTAGATTTGAACTACCGACCTCACGCTTATCAGGCGTGCGCTCTAACCAGGCTGAGCTACGGGCCCCGAAGAAGACCGGCGCGCGACCGTTCCGTGCTGAGGGAGGGTCGGGCGCCGGGCGGGGTCCATCCTAAGGATACGGCGCGGCGCGTTCAAGTTTCCTAGGCGCCGGGGATTCTGCTCTTGGGCTCGTCATCTCCCATCGGGTGTCATTCTCGATCGCAATCGACAGTTGCCACCCGCAGGTCGACCATGACGACCCTAACCATCGGAGGGCCCGTTCCCGGCCGTGGGGGTGCTACACATTGGGCCAGAGAGAGAGCCGGTCGAGGCTTGATGACCGGGGAGCGTGGGCCCGGGTAGAGTTGGTGTAGCACCGTCCTCTGCCGAGGCCGCTGCTTCACCGAGCTCGCGCCCAGCGGGGCGCTCGGTTGGCGAAGCACCGACCTCACGCTTATCAGGCGTGCGCTCTAACCAACTGAGCTACAGGCCCCAACTGAAGTTACGAGATTTCGAGGTGAAGTTCCAGCTAATTGACTCCCGCTAATTGAGCTGGGAACGAACTCTCCGCCGATGCCCAAGGGCCTTCCTGAGCTGGTCCTCGTCGGCCCTCTGGTAGCGCAGACTGCCAAAGCCTCGAATCACGGCAAGGAATCACGTAAGTCAAACTGGGACTGCACGATCTGCCATTCTTGCCGTTGCGAGATATCGAATTCCATCGAGTCGCGATGGCGGGGAATCCCTAATCGAATGGCGGGAATCCCCAAGCATCGTCCGATACCGTTTGGGGCACCAGAGAAGGCCAATCGACGTAAGCTGTTCCAGCGTTCACGACCCCTTCACGCTTCTTCGGCTGATCTTCAGGAAATCGTCGATGAGCGCCATCAATTCGTGGATGGTCGCCGATCCGCCGCCGATCAGCCCCGCTGTCAACACGACATCCGTGAACTGGAACACAGCTTGCTGGAGCGGCGGAGTGCCTCCGCCGAGCTCGAAGATCGTGCCGAGAAGCCGGACTCCAGACAGAGATACCATGAATCCGAACGTCAAACCGAGGAGGAGTGCGCGCTTCTGGGTGCCTGCCCTGTATTCCTGCAACTTGCTGTCGGCCGCCGCCCTACCTTCTTCCGCCGCTTGCACTTTCTCCTCCTCGAGGCGGGATTTCCCGCCTTGCCGCCATGCCTTGATGAGAACCTCAAGTGAGCGCTCCACAAACAGGGCGATGATGTAGAGGATTCCCAGCTGGCCGAACGCCCTTAGGAACGGGTTTCCGTCTACCGCTACGTTGACCGGCGTCAGGGAATCACCCGCCAGAAAGATGACGACCGCCAGCACCACGGCGAGCAGGATCATCCAGGTCGGTCCGATGTTGATTTCTTGTTCCATACTGTGCCTCTGGATTCTCCGGCGGTCTTCCGACAGCCGCGTCGGACCATGATTGCCGGGCCGCAGAACTCCAAACGTAGCAGCTTGGGACGTCCCGTGGCGCGCCATGGGTGCCTCTTGATCTTCCAGAGAGCGCACCTCTCGGTAGGCTTGCTGGCTGAAGAAGGCCGATCGGCGTGGCCAACCCCAGACCCGCATCCTCGACCGTTGGCCCGGAGTCCGTGTCATTCGCGCACCGGGGGACTACCTTTGGTCCGGCTCGCGGCGTGCCGAAGTGCGCCGCGATCACTGGACGGTCCGGAAACATCTTCACACGAATCGAAGGAACCGCTGGTGCCACCCAAGATCCAACTCCGCGAAGGCCAGATACTGACCGGACCCTCGTTCAGCGAACCGATGCTGGTAGAGCTGGAGCGCCAGCGGGCGGTCACCCTGCAAGGGGTGGAGCGACTCGCGAGCGCGCTGGTGCTGCCGCCCCCCGAGAGCGATGTGCTCGATCTCCGCCGGATACGCCCGCACCCCGAGACCGAAATGACGGCCATGCGGGTGGCGATGGAGCACGAGGAAGCGAAGGGACGGAAGGTCTACGATGTCCACAAGGAGAATCTGGGCTACGATGTGACCAGCCTCGATCTCCAGACCGGCGAGTTGCGGCTGATCGAGATGAAGGGGCTCGCCGCGCCTGGGGGGAGCATCCTGCTTACGCCGAACGAGCGGCGCGTGGCCGAGGACCGCCGCGACTGCTACTGGCTGTATGTGGTGACGAACTGTGCGAGCGCCCCGGAGTTGCAGGAGCCGATCCGGGATCCCGCCCGCTTCCCGTGGCACGAGGTGAAGAAGGTTCAGCACTACTGGATGGACGTGACGGCAATGACCGGGCCGATGCCTGCGGCAGGCGGCGATGACCCGGACGGCGGCTCGCCGGCATGAAGAAGCCCGTGCCATCCACCGGGGAGGCTGCCAGGTACGAGGCGATCTTTGGCGAGGTCTCCGAGATCGTTGAGGCCGCCCGGCGGTCGGCGGCCCGTTCCGTGAACGCGGCGATGACCGCCGCGTACTGGCTGATCGGACGGCAGATCGCCGAACTCGAACAGGAGGGGAGGAGCCGGGCGGAGTACGGCAAGGAGACCGTCGAGCGGCTCGCGGCCGACCTCTCGGCGCGGTACGGCAGGGGCTTCTCGGTCCGTAACGTCTGGCTCATGCGCGCGTTCTACCTCGCTTGGCCAATTGTGCAGACACCGTCTGCAGAATCTCTGCTGGATGCCATCCGGTCACGTTTTCCGCTCCCGTGGTCCGCCTATGTTCGGCTGCTCTCGGTCCAGAACGAGCGCGCCCGAACCTTCTATGAGGCTGAAGCGCTTTGCGGAGGCTGGACCGTCCGCCAGCTGAACCGCCAGATCAACAGCCAGTTCTACGAGCGGACCGCGCTTTCGAGGAACAAGGCCGCACTGCTCGCCGAGGGCGGCGAGGCGCGTCCCGGGGACGGTATTCTGCCGGAGGAAGAGATCAAGGACCCGTTCGTTCTCGAATTCCTCGATCTGAAGGACGAGTACTCCGAGACCGATCTTGAGGAGGCACTGATCCGCCACCTTGAAGCCTTCCTCCTGGAGCTGGGCGGGGACTTCTGCTTCATCGCGCGGCAACGGCGGCTGCGCATCGGCGACGAGTGGTATCGCGTCGATCTGCTGTTCTTTCACCGCCGCCTGCGGTGCCTCGTGGTCATCGACCTGAAGATCGGCAAGTTCACCCATGCGGATGCCGGGCAGATGCACCTCTACCTGAACTACGCCCGGGAGCACTGGGTCCGCCGGGAAGAGAACCCCCCGGTCGGACTGATCCTCTGCGCTCAAAAGGATGCAGCCGTTGCGCGGTATGCGCTGGATGGCCTACCCAACAAGGTCATGGCAGCCGAGTACCGGACCACGTTGCCGGACGAGGAACTCCTCGCTTCGGAGATCGAACGCACGCGGACGATGCTCGTCGCGGGTGCGCCATCCGACGCTCCAGATGGCCGATCCTCCGCAGCCGAAGGATCGGCAAGCTCCAGGGCGCTTCGACCAATGCGGTCCGAAACGACGAGTAAGCCCCCCCAATAGGACCCCCCTAAACAGAACCCAATAAGACCCGGGGTCTCATCAGGGGTCTCATTCGTCCTCGACGGACTCAGGCGCACGTCTCCACCGATCCGTTCGACCGTGACCCGCGGACACTGCCAGCCTGCGGGTCTTCAAACGCTGCCAAGGCCCTCTTCACCTGACGTTCGCTGGCGCTCAGGGCTAACTGGGCACGGGTCTTACGCAGCGCCAAGCCGTCGTCCGCTTGATCCACCAAGGCAAGCATCGCCCCTTGCCGTTCGATCAGAGCGCGCCGCAACGGCACGGCCTGCCCAAGCCGGAAGCACACGGTCACACAGTCGTCGCGTTCCTCGATCTCCGACCGTGGCAATCCGGCGGATGTCGCCAGCTCTGCCATCTTGAGCGTTCCTCGGCCCCACTCCTCAATGATGCCGCACCGATAGAACGTGCGCGCAATCAGCGGGTTCCACGGTCTCGACTCGTGCGGCCCGAACAGCGCGGCCGGAGTTAGGCCGAAATGCAACGGCCCGGTCGAGGTGACCTCGAGGCGGTCGTCGTACGCCGCGGGCCCAACCGAACCGCCGCCGAGCGCATTATCCCGGTGGCACAGGGCGTTCGCCACTCGGGCACATCGGAGTGACCCGGTCCCGGCTCCCGTGACCGCCAGCGGCTATCCTTCTTGGTCCGGCGGACGGGAGCACCATCGCCTCCTGTTCCGTCAATTCGACGGCCTGCCCGAACGATCTTCAACCGCTATTCTTATGATTCCCCGCCTGATGCGGACTCTCGCGAAGATTCGGGCCGATGTCCTGGCCGTGGAGAGGGGAGTACGGGCTGCGGGGCAAGATCTAGAGGAGGCAAGCTGTGACGCTGGACAATTCTCAGAGACATCTTCGAGATGGCGGACAGATTCTCAAGACGCGCGACGATCAGGTCCCAGTTTTCCCAGCGCGCAATGGCGGAGCTGAGGAGACGACCAAGCCGTTCAAGCTACCCAATGACGCAACGTCCTCCTGGATAAGTGCCAACGAACCCTTCGGCCCGGAGAAACTGCGTCCCAGGATCGAGCCCTGGCTTACAGCGCTAGTCCAGTCCGAGCATCTTTCGCTACTCCTTGGTTCCGGCCTGACGCACGCCGCACATGCAATCGCGACGGAGGATGTGCTTCCTGGGATGGGCGCGATCAGGTTCGACATATTGCACGAGGAAATCGCGGCGGACGCCAAGCGCGCTTCTGAGCTTGCAGGGCGCGACATCGGGAACTTCGAGGACCAAGTACGTGCTGCCAATGAGTTGCTCCGCGGCCTTGAGATCATCGCTTCAACGAAGCCGATCGTTGCTCCAGAGCATGAGCAGATCGAGGGCGTACGAAGAGGCTTGAAGGTCGCCTTGGGCTCATTCGCGCACTCGATACTCGAAGGAGAGCGACAGCTCGTCTCGGCTTCCGCCGAGAAACGCGAGCGGGCGTTCAATCACCTCGTCAGCTTCCTCATGAGCTTCGCGAGCCGGTCCGGCACGCGCGAGCGGCTGCATCTGTTCACGACGAACTATGACCGCTATGTGGAAGCTGCCTCGGATGTGGCGGGGCTGCGGCTGATCGATCGGTTCGTGGGCACGTTGGCGCCGGTGTTCCGTGCGTCACGCCTCAATGTAGACCTCCACTACAACCCGCCCGGCATCCGAGGCGAGCCGCGCTACCTGGAGGGCGTTGCCCGATTCACGAAGCTGCACGGCTCGGTTGACTGGATGGACTGCGGTCGGACGATTCGCCGGATCGGGCTGCCGTTCGGTGCCAAGGACGCCACCCCCTACCTGACAGGGGCGGGGTTGAGAGGAGCTGATGCGATGCAGCTGATGATCTACCCGAACGCCGCCAAGGATCGGGAAACAGCAGCGCACCCTTACGTCGAGCTGTTTCGGGACTTCGCTGCGGCCATCTGCCGGCCGAACAGCACGGTCGTCTGCTACGGCTACGGATTTGGCGACGAGCACATCAATCGAGTTCTCGAGGACATGCTGACCATTCCATCGACGCACCTTGTGATCATCGCTTACGGCGATCCTCTTCGCCGGATCATGGACACCTACGAGAAGCTGGGCCGCCACGCCCAGGTCACACTCCTGATCGGCGACCACCTCGGCGACCTCCAGGCGCTCGTTGACCACTATCTGCCCAAGCCGGCGATCGACCGCACAACCTTCCGAATGGCCGAGCTACTGAAAACTCGGTGGACCGTAGCCCAGGGTGAGGACGACAGAACGGGCACGGCTCCGGCGGACGAAGCAGGCGCGGGCAGATGAGCGAAGCTCCCTTCGAACATGCAGGAAGTCTCCGGATCGGTGCGGTCGACTTCGTCTCTCCAGACGAGATCAAGGTCGCCCTCGATATCGAGGCGCCCGAGTCCGTTGCGCTGAACACGGGTGGTCTGAGGCCTTTCCCACGAGTCAACGGCTACCTATTGGTCCCGGTGGACGACGGATTTCTCGTCGGCCAGACGGAGTGGATCACGGTAGAACGCTCGCCATTCCCGAAGCGTCGTGGGATGCAGGACTTCGGCCTCGTAGATTTGCCATACCCGCTGCGCAGGCTACGCCTCAATCCGCTGGGTACCTTGCGAGCTGGAGAATATGAGGAGGCCCACGTCTTCCGCCGGGGTGCTGACTTGTTGCCGTCGGTCGGCACCGCAGTCGTCCTGCCGACCGAAACGCAGCTCCGCTCGATCGTGGAATCCGGCGAAAGGCGGCGGGTCAAGATCGGCACAAGCCCGCTTGCCGGAGACGTGGAGGTCCGTGTCGATCCGAACCGGCTGTTCGGGCGCCATCTCGCCGTCCTTGGCAACACCGGCAGCGGCAAGTCTTGTTCCGTTGCCGGGCTCATTCGATGGAGCCTCGAACAGGCCGCGCTGTCACGCGGAGATGGGCGACCCAACGCCCGATTCATCGTGCTCGACCCTAACGGAGAGTATTCACGGGCATTCGGCGGCGACGAAACGATCAAGGCCCGAATCTTCAAGGTGAATCCCGCTGATGACGAGATCGCACTCAAGGTACCGCTGTGGTTTTGGAACAGCGCGGAATGGTGCTCATTTACGCAGGCAAGCCCAAGAACGCAGCGGCCGACGCTGATGTACGCTCTTCGACACGTTCGGGACGGTCACACAGAGCCAACGCCGGATGCCAGCCACGAGATGCGCCGCTTTCTCCGCACGCTCGTGATGACCATCCGCATCGAGCAGAACGCGGGCAGCCCTTGGGGCTCGTTCCCAAGACCAAAGGCATTTTTCGAAAAGCTGGAAAAGTGGAAGGTGGGGTTGGATGCGGATCTTGGATCCTTCACAGGTAGCCAACAGCAGAGACTTCAAGCGTTTGTCGACAAGATCGAAACGCTCTGCGTGCCTCGCCGGATTCTGTACGCCAATCAGGACTTCACTCGCCAAGAGATCCTCGATCTATTAGCAGTCGCTAGCAGCGCCCATTCTGCCTTTGGCGGCACAGACGCAGACGTGATTCCCGCGGATGTCGATACTCCCCGCCCCTTTGATGGCGCTTCCTTACTGCGAGGTGTCGAGGCAGCCGGCGAGATGCTGAATGTCTCCGAGTACATCGAGACTCTCCTCCTGCGAATCCGATCGCTACTCACAGACACTCGAATGAAACCAGTGGTGGGAGATGCAGCCGACATAAAACTGGACGAGTGGCTGGAGAACTACATCGGAATGGACAATGCCGATAAGGGATGTGTTTCGATAATCGACCTGTCTCTTGTGCCTGCCGAAGTCGTTCACGTCGTCACTGCGGTCATCGCTCGCATCACCTTCGAGGCGCTGCAGCGCTACGCAAAGCTGAATAGTGTCACTCTCCCCACGGTGATGGTGATGGAGGAGGCGCACACGTTCATCAAGCGTTACAAGGAGGATGTCGAAAACCAAGACGCGGCGACCGTCTGCTGCCAAGTCTTCGAGCGCATCGCTCGCGAGGGGAGGAAATTTGGCCTTGGCCTTGTGCTGTCATCCCAACGACCGTCTGGAGCTGTCCCGCTTTCACGGACGGTTAGTTTCTGTGGTTGATCGTCTCGGGCTCTTCTCCTTTCGGCCTCTCTCAGGCGCTCGGGAGAGGACGTCCGTGCGCGCCGCCGGTGCGCCTCAGGCCGCATGGTTCCTCTCGTAGTCTGCCGGCGACTCGTAGCCGAGTGCGGAGTGCAGCCGCCGGGTGTTGTAGAAGCCCTCGATGAAGCCGAAGACCTCCCGTCGCGCCTCGTCCGCCGTGCGGAAGGAGCGCTTCCAGATCAGCTCGCACTCGAGCGTCGCGAAGAACGACTCGCACATGGCGTTGTCGTACGCATCGCCCGCCGAGCCCATGGACTGGGCGATGCCCGACTCGCGACAGCGCTCCCCGAAGGCGAGCGAGGTGTACTGCGAGCCCCTGTCGGAGTGATGGACGATGCGCCCCCGGGGACGACGGCGCGCGAGGGCCATCGACAGCGCGGCCTCGACGAGTTCGGTCCGCATGTGCGTCGCCATGGCCCAGCCGACGACGCGACGGCTCCAGACGTCGAGCACAACGGCCAGGTACAGCCAGCCCGCCCAAGTGGGCACATACGTGATGTCGGCCACCCACAGCTCGTCGGGCCCGGAGGCCGAGAAGTCCCGCCTCACCAGGTCCGGCGCGGGCCGGGCCTCGGTGTCCCTCTTCGTCGTCGCCGTCTTGAAACGCCGCCTGGTCGCGCCCTCGATCCCCAAGCCCCTCATCAGCCGCCCCACGCGCTTCTGGCCCACCCGCTCGCCCTCGGCCCTGAGCGTCGCGTGGATCCGCGGACGGCCGTACGTCTCGCCGCTCCCGGTCCAGATCGCCCCGATCCGCGCCTCGAGTTGCGCGTCCCGCCGCGCGCGGTCCGAGGCAGGACGCTTGAGCCAGTCGTAGTAGCCGCTGGGGGAGAGACCCAGCACCCGGCACATGGCCCGAAGCGGAAACTCGGCCCGGTGCGCCTTCATGAACGCGTACCCCCGCCGGGGATCGATCCGCTCTCCTGCGCGGGGCACCGCCGCGCAGCGGTGGTCAGGCCGCGGCTTTTTTTAGGATGTCCCGCTCCATCCTGAGCCGCTTGTTCTCACGCTCCAGGCGCCGCAGTTCGTTGCGCGCCTCCGTCGTCAGCCCGTCGCTACGGAACCCCTCGTCCACGTCCGCCCGCCGGACCCAGTTCCGGATCGTCTGCTCCGACGGATCGAACTCCCGGGCGAGTGACGCGGCGCTACGCCCGCTCCTCGCCAGTTCCACCAGCCGCTCCCTGTACTCGGACGGATACCGCCCCTGCCGGCCCGCCATAGGACACCTCCTTGCTTGACCCCAATGGATAGGTGTCCGTCAAAGCGGGGCAACTCCACGTCCGATCTCTCTCCCACGGTGCTATCGCAGTGTAACACACACCTTGTCAACGGCGGGCGAAAATGTGACACATGCGGCGGGTGAAAATGTGACACCCGGCCGGAGGGGACGAGCCTCAAGGTGACGTCTCGGCCTCCGTGGTCGAGGGGTTGTTGCGGAGGGTGTTGAAGACATCGGCGTGCTGCCTCATGCGGTAGCTGTTACCGCGGATGTTGACGATGTGGCAGTGGTGGAGCAGCCGGTCGATCAGTGCGGTGGCCATGACCTCGTCGCCGAAGATGCGGCCCCACTCCTCGAAGCTCTGGTTGGAGGTGAGGATGGTGGAGCCGGTCTCGTAGCGCCGGTTGACGAGTTGGAAGAAGAGCGTGGCTCCGGTGCGCGAGATGGGGACGTATCCGATCTCGTCGACGATCAACAGGGCCGGGTGGGTGAGGACCTTGAGCCGTTGCTGGAGTCGGCCTGCGGCCTGTGCCTCCTCGAGAGAGGTGATGAGGTCGGCCAGGGCGCCGTAGTAGATGCGCCGTCCGCGCTCGGCGGTGGCGACGGCGAGCGAGATGGCCAGATGGGTCTTCCCGACGCCCGGGGGCCCGAGGAAGACGACGTTCTCCTTGCGGTCGAGGAAGGAGAGTTCGTGCAGGGAGTCGATCTGCTCGCGCTTGATCGAGGGCTGGAAGCTGAAGTCGAAGTCGGCCAGGGTCTTCACGGCTGGGAGCCGGGAGGCGCGCATGGCGGCCTGGAGCCTGCGGTTGTTGCGCAGGTCGATCTGGGCGGCGAGGAGCTTCTCGATCGCCTCGGCGGCGGTGAAGCGGCCTCCGTCGACGCTGGAGAGGATGGGGTCGAGGGCCTCGAGCGCGCCGGGGAGCTTGAGGTCGGCGAGCTGGGCACGGATCCGGTCGCGGCGGCTTGGCCGCTTGGCGGGCGTCACGAGACCCCCGCGGCGAGGCGGTCGTACTCGGCCAGGGGACGCCGTTCGATGGTGACCCGGGGCACCGAGGCGAGCCGGCGAACCTTCTCGGGCTCCCGTTCGGCGGGCAGCGCGAGCGAGTGGTAGGGCCGGTGGGCGAGCGGCCTGAGCACTTGGCGCTCGTCGCGTTCGAACCGTTCGGCGGGCCGCTCTCGCGTGGTGCCGTGGATCCGGACGTTGGCCACGCTCCCGAGCCACCACTCGGCCTGCGCGTTCAGGTCCGCGTCGCCGGCGAAGCTGCGACCGTAGGTGAAGCTCTTGCGAACGTAGCCGATGGGGCGCTCGACCTTCCCCTTCGTCTTCGCCCGGTAGGGCCGGCAGGCCCTGGGCCGGAAGCCCCAGTGTGCGGCGAAGCGGAGGAACTCGGCGTTCTCGGTCACGCGGCCGCCCTCGCCCCTCAGATCCCGGATGATCACGCTCTTCATCTGGTCGAACAGGAGCTCCCGCGGCACGCCTCCGAAGAAGCCGAAGGCCGCCTCCAGACCCTTGAGCAGCGTCGACATGTCCTGCCGCGGGTAGAACCGGAGCCACAACAGCCGCGAGTAGCCGAGCACGACCAGAAGCAGGTAGCGGCGGCCCCACGGGAAGCGGAAGTGGGCGAAGTCCACCTGGCCCTGCACTCCCGGGTCCGTCTCGAACCGCACGAGAGGGTCGGCCGGAGCACGGGGCCGGACCTTCCGGACGTACTCCCTGAGCTGCGTGTAGCCGCCGGGGTATCCCGCTGCACGGATCTCCGCCAGCAGCCGGACCGCCGTCAGTTCCGGATACTCCTCAAGCCGCTCCCGCACGATCGCCTTGTACGGATCCAGCTTCGTGGGCACCGGGGGCCGCGGACCGTAGCGGACCTCCTCGAGGTCCCGGTCCAGCTCCCCCTCGTTGATCCAGCGATAGATCGTCTGACGGCTGATCCCCAGTTCGCGGGAGATCTCCGTCACCGTCAGTCCTTCGTCCAGGTAGTGTCGCAAAAGCACGCGTCGCTCCCATCCGATCACCGGCGCCTCCCTCTCGAAGTGGAAGACGCCAAGTTCTGCGTTCCCGGACGGAGCGGCTGCTCCACCCGGCCTTACGGGAACGACCGATGTGTCACTTTTTCGGCCGCCATACCTGTCACTTTTTCACCCGCTACCGACACACCTTCTCCACCGTATCAGCAACGACCGTGACCAGGAGCTTGTCCGCCGGCTCGTTCCAGACAACCTAAGAGGGCTGCTGCGTGAGTTGCCGTCGTTGCCGTCGCAGAGCGCGATCCTGCTTGGTTGGGCCTCGGAGCTTCCGATCCTAGTAAAGATGAACACCCTGCCCCAGTCGCAACAGCCGCGTTCCGACGATCCCGAGTACTGGGGGGTATGGATCGGTACGGACGAGGAGGGCGATCCCATCTTGCGTAAGACGGATTGGCAGAAGGTCGCCGAAGACTGGCAGGCGGTCCCGGCCAACGACAGCGATGATACCAGGGAGACGTAAAGAGTGTGCTCGCACTCAAGCCCTATCCCGCGATGACGGAGTCTGGCGTCGAGGGGCTTGGGGAGGTTACCGGAGCATTGGGAGGTCGGAGAATCGGGGCGTGTCGGCCGGTAAGTCAGGGGAAGCGGCGGCACAAGAGTCGTATCCCCTGCGACCCGTGCCCATCCCGCTATGCTTGGCCCGCGTGAGGCCAACCCGTGTCACTCCTGTGGCAACGCCTTGAGCATCCCACGGTCGATGAGCCCTTTGGAGGTGTCCGTACCACGCCCAGAGCGCCAGGGATTGATTCCAAACGTGCAGACCCAGTTCGATGTTGTGGTCCTGAGCGGCCGCAGCGAAGTTCGAAGACGTTATTATGAACACGCGTTCCTCGTCCACGACTACGGTTTTCGCGTGAAGCACCCTGCGGGCTTCTGGAGCCACCGAGCAGGGATCGTAGAACACACGCCGCCGGTGAAGCGAATCACGGCGTGGAACCGAAGAAACCGACTAAGCAACCAGTCCTGAATTGACCTGCCGGAGCACCTCGAAAACGCCCTCAATGACCTCCGCGTTACCGTCGAATAGCGCGTCCGGTCCCTCCGCATGGAGGTTGCTGAACGGTGGCTCGTAGAGCGCCGAGGCTTCAATGACCCCTCGGGCGCTGAGCTGGTCGATCACCATTTCAATGAATCGGATCTGGGGGGCTGTGAGACTCCTGTCGGCCAGAAAACCTGAGAACGCGGCCTGCGCAGCCGTTCGATCCAACCCCACCAAGCTCCTTACGAAGTGAGCGAGCGATGGCGACTCACTGCGCGCCAGAAGCCCCGACAGCAGCGTGTCCCCGTCCTCTGCACCGATCTCGGCCAAGGTCGATTCCAGCCCTTTCAGGTCGGCATCCGTCAGCGGTTGGTTGGTCCTCAGCCGGTGGATGACCAGGTGATCGAGATGATTGTGCAGGTATTCCTTGACCTTCTTCTCGTACTGAGCTCCGGTCATCTTCGGCATGTAGATCGCCGGTTCTTTTCGAACCCCCACGACCTCGTCCTGGAAGTCCGTGTAGACGATCTTACGCTTCTTCTTGTCGAGGAAGGAGACAAGTACCCGCAGCCGTAGCCGCAGGTCCTCGATGCCGCTGAGATCGATTCCTTCCCAGAAACCGGTCTCCTGTACGGCAGCCAGATAGCCGAGCTGAGCCTTAACTGCGGGAATCGCGTTCTTCTCTTCGAGCAGCATGGCGATCTCGACGACCCGTCGGCGACGACTCTCGAATGCCGGGGCGTCGCCTTCGGCCAAGGCAAGCTGCATACGTAGCGCGGTGAGATCGAACAGTCGTGACTCGATGTCGTCCGGCTCGATCTCGTTCGGAAGTCCAGCGACCTCCGACTCCAGCGTCTCAACGTCGGAGTCGCTGAGTTGCTCCCACGCTCTCCGGTCACGGAAGTGGTTCACCGCCTCAAGGTGCATTCTCACGATGAAGTTCTCGCGGTTCATCGCGGCCACTTCGCCGTGAAGTCTGTCGGTCAGCGAGCCCACCATTTTCATGTTCGGGTCCAGGGCAGGCGTCGTCTGGACATGGGATAGGAGTTGGACGCGAGAGCGGAAGAGGCGGGTGCCGAGCGGCACTCCCCCACCCGCCTCGATCCCATCCGGGTTCTCGCGGAAGAAGTCGAAGTTGAAGCAGAAATCGAAGACGCGAAAATCCTGCTTGTCCTCATCCGGTCCGAAAAGGTCTGGGCAGAGCCGCGTTCCACGTCCGATCATCTGCCAGAACTTGATCTTCGAGTAGACCGGTTTGAAGAAGACCAGATTCGGCCACCTCTGGCACGTCGATACCTGTGTCGAGCATGTCCACCGAGATTGCTAGATGCGGAGCCTTGTTCTTCTGGGAGAAGTCGTCGATAAGACTCTCTGCGTACGCCGCGTAATGGTCGATGACGCGCGCGAAGTGTCCCGCGTGCTGTGGGTAGTGCCGGTTGAACCGTTTCTCGACGAACTCCGCGTGTTCGTGGTTGCGGGCGAACAGAATGGTCTTGGCCAGTCGGTCGCCGCCATTGGCCTTGTGGCCGTGCTCCATGAGGTGCCGGAGCGCCTTGTCCACCGTGTCCTGGTTGAAGAGCCAGCTATTGATCGCGGACGCGTTGACTCTGTCCGGAAGAGCGTCGGGGTTCACGTCGTCGCCCCAATCGAGGCCCTCCCACTGCTCCTTCTCCTCCTCGCTCAAGCCGTCGTATTCGATGCCCTCACGTGGAAACCTCAGATCCACCTGCTGTACGCGCGGCGGCACGAGGAAACCATCCGCGACAGCGGTCTCCAGCTCATAGGCATCCGTGGGAACGCCGGGCTCCAGATCGAAGAGCGCGTAGGTGTTCCGATCCACCTGTTCTCGTGGTGTCGCGGTCAGCCCGACGAGCAGCGAGTCGAAATAGCGAAAGATCGCTCCGTATTTCTGGTAAACGGAGCGGTGCGCCTCGTCGATGATCACGAGGTCAAAGTGCCCGACGCTGAACCGGGCCTCGTTGCCCTCCGACTCGTCGATCAATCCCATCATGGTCTGATACGTGGAGGCGTAAACTCGACCGACCTTGTCCTTCTCGGTCACCAGGTTCACCGGGCTCGATTCCGGCAGATGTGTCTTGAATGCATTCACCGCCTGCTTCACCAGTGACCGTCGGTCGGCCAGGAACAGCGTTCGCTTCACCCACTCCGCTCGTTGCAGGAGATCCACCAGCGCGATCGCTGTCCGGGTCTTGCCACTTCCGGTGGCCATCACCAGGAGCGCCTTGCGCCTCGCACATGCGAACTGTTCCGCGATGCTCCCGATTGCCCGCTTCTGGTAATAGCGGTCCACGATCCGGTCCCTTACCCGCGCCACATCCAACGCCTCTCGCTGGGTTCGGCGCACGATCAGGGATGCCAGCTCGTCCTTCTTGTAGAACCCGGCAACTGTGCGAGGTGGATGGAAGAGGTCGTCCCACAAGCGGGTCCTGTAGCCGTTGGTGTAGAAGATGACCGGCCGCTGCCCATGCATGACCTGCAGGCAGTCTGCGTAGAGTTTTGCCTGTTGCCGTCCCATCTTCGGATCCACCGTAGTCTTCTTTGCCTCGACCACGGCCAGCGGCTTGCCATCGTCTCCCCACAGGACGTAGTCCGCGTAGCCGATCTCCGACTCGTTCGGCATCCCGGTGACTTCGTATTCACGGTCGTGTTTCTGATCGAGCGGCCAACCTGCTCGATGGAGCGCCAAGTCAATCAGCAGGCGCCGGGTCTTTTCTTCGTTCCAGTCATGGGTCTCGGGGACGGCCTCGTTCTCTGCCTTGATAGCTGCGAGCCGTTTCCGCAACGCCTCCACCTCACCCTCCAGCTCCGCACGTGCGTCCTCGGCTGCGTCCCGCTGATCCGTAACGGCCTTCAACTCGGCGAGACTGGCCCGAGTCTGCGGGGTGTCCGGTCTGGGGATGAGGGACTCGTCAAAGATCCTTCCCCGCAGGTTCTCCGCTCCCTTCCGCAGGTAGGTGCGACCCGCCCAGTAGAGGATGTGCGAGAGCTCGCGTACCACGTCCAAAGCGGTTTCCGGTGTCGGCGTCTTCTTTCCGTGCACGGCGACGTTCCCCGCCTTCCGGACGAATTCTGCTTTCTGCCGGACGGCTTCGGGAACCAACGCTCGAAACGCCGGCTCTTGGAGGTAGTTTTCGAGGTTCTGGACTCTCGGTGGACTGAGTATCCTGTCGACTCTATAGACGCGCTTGACCAACCGTTCCAAGGCATGCCGGGCGTGGAAGCACGAAGCCCGAGGGTCACCGTAGACGTGCCGCTCCGCGTAGCTCGCACTCTCCGCGACGTAGTGGAATTCTTGCCTCAAGAAATCGAAGTTCGCGGAGATCTTCATCGGGGCTCAGAGATCGCCCCTGAAGGCGTGGGACTGCAGGGACGCGAAGAGGGAGTCGAGTTCCGCAAGGTGGGTACGCTGGCTGGCTCTCTGTTGTTCGATGGCGGCGACGACGGCAGCGAACCGGTGTTGAAGTTCGAGCGGCGGAAGATGGACTTGGAGTTCCTTCAAGCGTCCAAGGCTTATGCGGCCACGCGTCTGACCTCGCACCAGCCCTGTGGCTATCGACACCACGCGTGGATTGTTTAGGAGCCAACAGGCGTAGACCGCGTTCACCCTTGTCGTGTCAACCCTCATTCGGATGCAATCGGCTTTGTTGATTGCGCGTGCTAGGGTCAAAGGGACGATGAAAGCACGGAGATTAGGGTCACCCATAGTCCCTATAATCACGTCGCCGGGCTGGCAGTGATTGCGCGGCAGGCTGGCGAAGTGCTCTTCGGAGATGAAGGCAAGGTCGTCATTCCGCATCTCGCCGACCCCAACGTTCTGGAGCCGAATTACCCTCACGCCGCCCTCAACATAGTGAGAAGTCTTCAGATTCGAGCCAAAGGGACCGTCCCTGAGTTCCGAGATCGAGGGCAATGAGGTCAGTGGCCACCCCTTCGGATTGGTGACCGGGTCGCCGAACATGTCGAGGAACGTGGATTCGAGCAGAATATCGAGCTGAGCGATGGCCTCGCGGCGCTTTGCCCGCAACGCGTCCGCCGCATCCAGAATCCCCGCAATCCGCTGCTGCTCATCGAGGGGAGGAAGGGGGATCTTTATCTTGAACACCTCGGCAGGTCTGGCCCTAAGGAGCGACCCGCCAACGCCCGAGACCGTCCGCATGAAAGCCGAGTGAAAAACATCTCCGACCAACAGCCACCGCAGGAAGTTTGGCCAAATGCGCTCATCCCGGAGAATGATCCATTCGCCCGATGCAATCTGACGATGTTGATTCGCTGGTCTAACGACACACGCCCGACGGATGTGCGGCACGATGCGCGAGATCATCACGTCGTTCGGCTCGACAGCCTTCTTTGAAGAGCCGATTGAAGAGCCAGGAACTACTTCAGGAGCACCGGCATCGAAAGCGGGGATGCTATAGAGCTCGAACACTTCGTCCTGGTGCTTCTTGGGATCTACAGAGCCCCCTCTGCGAAGAGCAATGTCTCCCAGGGGGATCATGTTCCACTTCATCCGAGCATCCCCGTCAACTCTCTCCGCCCCTTCGCGATTTCTTCCTCCAGCACGGCCAGCCGGTCCAGAATCACCATCGGCGGATCGTATTCCACTGCCTCGTACTGGATCTCCTTGTAACGGTTGATCGAAAGATCGTAGTCGTTGCCCGCAACTTCGGCTTTCGGCACAAGGAAACTCTGATCCGTCCGAGCCCGCTCGCGCTCCGCGTCGCGGTTCTGCCAGCGGGCGAGAATATCGCAAAGGTCGCTCTTCTCCGGCTGCGGCGTGCGCTTGTCATCCAGCGAGTAGCCGTCCGCTTGCATATCGTAGAACCAGACGTGATCCGTACCGCCGGAGTTGGTCTTGGTGAAGAGCAGGATGGCCGTCGAAACTCCGGAATAGGGCTTGAAGACACCGGAGGGCATTGAGATGACAGTGTCGAGCTTCTGCTCCTCGACCAAGATCGTACGCAGGGTCCGATGCGCCTTGGTCGATCCAAAGAGGACGCCGTCGGGCACGATGACCGCGGCGCGTCCACCTGGCTGGAGCAAGCGGAGAAAGAGCGCGAGGAACAGCAACTCGGTCTTCTTTGTCTTGGCGATCCGCTGCAGATCCTTGGCAGTGGACTCGTAATCGAGGCTTCCGGCGAAGGGTGGATTGGCGAGGATGAGGGAGTACTTCTCCGCATCGTCGTCGTCGGCTTGCGCCAGCGAATCCCGGTAGCGAATGTCTGGATTCTCCGCGCCGTGCAGCAACATGTTCATACTGCCGATGCGAAGCATGGTGTTGTCAAAATCGTAGCCGTGGAACGTGTCTTCGTTGAAACGGCGGCGGGCGGCGGTGTCCTTGTAGATGATCTCGCTATGGTGCTCGACCAGATACTCGGCAGCGGTGATAAGAAAGCCCGCCGTGCCGCAGGCCGGATCGCAGATGACATCCCCAGGCGTCGGCGAGACCATGTCCACCATCAGCTTGATGATGTGACGCGGGGTGCGGAACTGCCCGTTCTGCCCGGCGGTTGCAATCTTGCCGAGCATGTACTCGTAAAGGTCGCCCTTGGTGTCGCTGTCGGCCATGTCGATGCCGTCAAGTTGATCCACCACGTTTGCCAGCACGCGGGGCGTGGGCATCATGAAGAGGGCGTCCCTCATGTGGTGTGCGTACGTCGAGCCTCTTCGGGCATCGCCTTCCCCTCTCTGCCCCAGGGATTTCATGAAGGGGAACACCTCGTCTCGCATGGTCGCGAACATCTTCTCGGGAGCAGTCTCCCTGAAGCGAGACCAGCGAATGGCGTCCTGATCGGGAGAAAAGATTGGCTCCTCGATGGGCTTCCCGGTGCGTGCGGCCTTGTTCGCCTTCAGCGTGTGCAGCTCATCGAGCCGCTTGATGAAGAGGAGGTAGGTCAGCTGCTCGATGACTGAGAGTGGGTTCGAAATGCCCCCGGACCACATCGTGTTCCAGATGCTGTCTACTGTGGCCTTGAGTTCGCCTGTGATCATGGTCTTGAATGGCCTCGGCGGCGGGTCGGTCTGTGCGGGCTCCGGGTCAGCCCCGTCGCCCGAAGTAGGCGACCTGGGACCGTAGCGTACGCTTTCCGTAGGCATCGGTCGAGGGCGCTCATGGCGTGCGCTGTGTGCTGCCATCGGCGTTGAGGACGACTTGTCCCTCGCCTTCCCGAACGGGGGCGAAGGCCGCTGGGAGTTGTGTCACTCCGGAGATCGTGCGGACGACGGCGAAGCCTGCGATCTGCGCGGATGGGAACGCTTCCTCCATTCGGAGAACGCACGCGTGGAGGGTGGCGCCGCTGGTTATCACGTCGTCCACGACCGTGATCCGGCCGACGGAGTCGAACCCGAGGAGAGGCGGTACGGAGAGGCTGATCGTTGCGTGGTGGCGTTCCTGCGTCGGCCGGTCTCCACGGGACCATGCGGACTTCGGCACCTTTTCCATCCGGTGAAGCCATTCCTTTCGTCTTCCAAGCCCCTCCGCTTCCATGGACCGCACGAGTTCGACGGTCGTTGACCGCGGTTTGCCTCCCCTTGCCCGAGGGGCATGACCGGGTGCCGGAACGAGCGCGACATCGGAGCCGAAATAGGTGGGGAACAGATCTCGACCGTGATCGGACGCCATCCACGCAGCAATGTTCTTGATTCTCACGGGATCGGAGAACTTTAGGTCCATGACGAGCTCCCAACCTTGTCGGGTCATGGCTGTGTCACCGGAGCGAGGCCGACCGGGACGGTACGCGGCCACGGACCCGAACGGAACACCTTCAGAACGGTAGGTCATCCGCACGCGCCGCCGACCCGACGCATCGGGAGGGGAGATCGTCGAGGACCAGCGGAAGCGTCCTTGCATCGAAGCCGAAGGCCCCATAGCGAATCATCTCGTTGGCCCAGTCCGGCGACTGCCTCTCGAGTGACCGTGTGGGAAAGAGCACGGGCCGCCCAAGCCTGATCGCCTCCCAGCCCTGGTGCCTCGTCCCGCTGTTGGTGGCCGCCTCGACGATCAGCGTGGCATCCGACAGAAGAGCCATGGTCTTGTTGCGCAAGGGGAAGTTCGACCGGTGCGGAGTCTGACCGCTGGGAAACTGCGACACCAGCAGATGCCGCTCTCCGATCGCGTCCTGGAGGCCCCGGTTTCGCGGTACCGCGTACCGATCCAGCGATGTGCCCAGTACGCCCACCGTCCTGCCGCCATTGGTCATCGCCGTCTCATGGGCCACGGTGTCGATCCCCAACGCGAGCCCGCTCACCACGGTTACACCGCGCGACACCAGCATCTCGGTGATCCGTCGGGCCAATTCCAAGCCCTCGGACGACGCGCGCCGGGATCCCACCACGGCGATTCGAGGGCCGCCCTCCAGCAGCGACGCATCGCCCCGCAGGAACAGCTGGCGCGGGGCGGCCTTCAGCTCGAACTCGTTGAGAGGTCCTAGGACATCGTCGGGCACCACAGTCTTTGGCTGCTTCACTGTCGCCGCTCCCATTTCAAGCTCCGCCCGCTGATGAATCGGCTCGGCGGGCGTCCACGAGCTGGATCTTCATGGCTACGTTCTCCGCGTCAGGAATCGATGATGCAATATAGCGTCCTCCCGCTCGCGCCGAATCCTACGAGGGACGCCCGCCAGCCCCTACAACCGTTTCGACATCCAGACCGCCCGTCCGACGACGCGGACCTCCTCGGCCGGCCGCTCGTAGCTGTCGTACTCGGGATTGATTGACTTGAGCACTACGCGGAGCGGCTCGGAGTGCGCCACGTGCGCGATCCGCTTGGCGACGAGCGCGATGCCGTCCCAGATCACGAAGATCCCCGGCGGCGCGGGCACCGTCCGGCTCACGTCGATCATGATGTGGTCGCCGCTTGAGAGCAGCGGTTCCATCGAGTCCCCGTCCACCTCGACCATCCACAGGTCGCCGGGATCGGCCCGGAGCCGGTGGCGGATGAACGCATCGGCGAACATCCACGCATCTCCGGTCACCCGCAGCTCGCCGCGCCAGGCTTCCTCCGCGTCCGGCTCCTCTCTGAGATCCGCCTCCGGCACGGCGCTGTAGCCGATCGGCGCAGCGTAGGCGTCGTTGGGCGGCGAAGGCCGCGTGGCGTTCGCCGAGAGCCGGAAACTCCGGCCGTGCTTGAGGAGCTCGGGTCGGCAGCCCAAGTGCTCGGCCAGGATCTCGCGGTCGTCCTCGGCGAGAACCTTCGGCGTGCCCCTGTGGATGAACTGCTGCAGGTAGGCGTCGTTGCGGCCCATGGCGACCGAGGCGGTGCGCAGGTTCGAGCCCTTCGCCGCCAGCAGCCTGAGCAGCCGCTTGCGCACCGGATCGAGCCGCGCGGTGGGTCCTTTTTTCTTGCGTCCCATGGGGCTGAAATAATCCCGCTTCCGGCCGGTTTCGCAAGCCGGGCGGGACACCGATGGAACCCGGCTGCGCTGGGTAAGGCGGTGGAACGCGTCCATGGCGCACCGTCTTCACTTGACCGGTCCCTCAAGACAGGTCCGCGCCACGCCAACCGGATGATCGGACCCGGCCTCCCGGCTTGGTCCCCACCTACCGCCGCCGCGACCTCCCGCGAGCACCCAACGGGGGTGTTTCCACCCCACTGGCGCCGCGATCCACCGGGCTCACCCCCTTACGAGACGTCCATAGACGTTACGAGACAATTAGGGATTTCCCTACGGTTGTCTTCCTAGAGAGCAATTCTTCACCGTTTTGGCCATGAAGACGCGGGAGCAGTTCGGCCATGGAGACTCTGGAGCGGTACTTCAACTCCCGGGTGAGCGGATTCCTCGAGGAAACCGGAATGGGAGCGACGACCCTCGGCTTGAAGGCGGTGGGCGACCCGAACCTGATGCGCGAGATCGCGCAGGGGCGCTCGCCGTCGCTCAGGATCGCGGACCAGGTGCTGGCGTTCATCAACCGTCACGAAAGGGATTCGGGCGGCGCCCGGGCTCCGCCCCGCCGCCGCAGGCGCCGAGCGCTCTCGTCGCGGACGAGGAGAACGAAGCGGAGCGGAGTGAGGAGCGAGCAATCGATGGAATCGGGAACGAGAGCGCCGATCCGTTTCCTGCGGCTTCCGGAGGTGGAGGCCCGGACGGGTCTGGCGCGGCCGACGATCTACGCCCGGATGGCCGCGGGGACCTTCCCGCAACCGGTCTCTCTGGGTGGACGCGCGGTGGGCTGGATCGAGGCCGAGGTCGAGGAGTGGATGCGCGAGCGAATCGCGAACACACGGGGCGTCGCGCGAGGCGGCGCCCGACCGAACCCCAAGAGGGAGAGAACGGAATGAAGAAGCTGATGAGAACGACGCGGGCGGCCGTGTGGGCCGCGCTGCTAATGCTGGCGCCCGGCGCGCTGCTGGCGCAGGGCACGAGCCCGTGGGTGGATGCGGTGGCCGAGCTCGAGACGCAGTTCACGGGGCCGATCGCGCGTGGGCTGTCGCTGATCGCGATCGTGGTAGGCGGGCTGATGTTCGCGTTCGGCGAGGGCGGCAGCAAGCGCACGCTGGCCGGGATCATCTTCGGGATCGGGATGGCCGTGGGCGCGGTGAACTTCCTGGCCTGGCTCTTCTGATGCGGGGCCTCAGGCGCTGGCCGGGCTACGCGGCGCTGAACCGTCCGCTGACGGTGCTGGGCGTCGAGCGGCGGCTGTTCCTGCTGGGCGCGACGCTCTCCGTCGCGGTGTGGAACGCGACGGCCTCCCTCGTGGCGGGCGGCTTGGTGTTCGCGGTCTGTTACGGCGCGGGCTGGCTGGCGGGCCGAAGGGATCCGGCGATGCTGGCGGTGCTCCGGGCCGCGGCGCGTTATCCGGCCCGGTACGATCCGGGCAAGTGGGCGGACGAGCCGTGGCACCTCGTGGTCCGCGGGGGTTCCCGGTGAGGGTCGCCGACGAACTCCGGGCCTACGAAGCGGCGGGTTCGCTGGCCGAGGAGCTGCCCTACTGGGGTTGGCTCGACGATGGCCAAAGCTGCCTGACCCGTGCGGGCGAACTGGTGGCGGCGGGCCGGATCCGGCCCGCCGTGACCGATGGGAGGACGCCCGAACAGATCGACCGCGTGCTGGGACTCTGGCAGAGGTTGCTCTCGGGTCTCGGTCCCGGCACGCGGATTCAATTCCACCTGCTCCGGCGCCCGGCGCCCGTGATGGGCGCGGATGTGGAAGGCGGTTCCGACGTTGCGTCCGTCTCGGGGCGCAAGAGGCGTGCCTTCTTGGCCGAACGCGTGCAGTGCCTCGACGCATACGTCGTCTGGTCTCAGGATCCCGGCCTACGCTCCGTCGCCGAGGGTTCGCGGCGGGGACCGCTGTCGCGGCTCAAGCGACTTCGGAAGCGCGGCACCAAGACGGGAACGACCTACCTCGCTTCGGAGATCGAGGCGGCTGCGGACCGGTTCCGGTCGATGATCGACGCGGGCCGCTCGCTCGTGGCCGAGCACACGCCGGTCGAGATGCTCGGAGCGCACGAGGCGTCCGGCCTCCTTTCCGAGTTGACGAACAAGCCCGGCACGTTCTGGGACGGTGCGACGGGCAGCGGCATGAACTGGCGGCTCGCGATCTCTGAGCTTGAGGCCGAGCGCTCCCACCTGAAACTCGACGGCGAGCCGGTGATCCTGTACTCGCTCCTCTCACCGCCGGGGCAGGCGCACGCGAACCTACTGAAGGACCTCTACTGCATCGACGCGACCCTAACGGTCTCGCTCGAATGGCGGCCGTGGACGGTCGAAGCGGCGCGGAGGCGGATCCGAAGCGCGCAACGCCACTACTTCGCGCGGCGCTACTCGATGATGGCGCATGCGCAGGACGCGCAGGGCACGGCGGCGGCGATGGTCGATTCGGCGGCGGCCGCCGAGTCGGACCGGCTGGGCAACGCGCTGGTCGAACTCGAAGCCGATGGGGTGGCCTACGGCGAGGCGTCGCTCACCGTCGCGCTCCATGGCGAGCTCGAAGAGATCGAGCGGCTGGACGGCGACGTGCGCCGTCTGTTCGCCGCGCACGACGCCAAGGTCATCCGGGAGGGCCACGGCCAGCTTCCCGCGTGGTTCGCCCGGCTCCCGGCCCAGCCGCGCAAGCGGCAGGTGCGCAAGATGTTCGTGTCGGCGGGCGTCGCGGCGTGCCTTGCGCCCGTGTTCGGACCGCCCAAGGGGAACCGAACGAGCCGCCATCTGGACCGCGAGCCGCTGGCGGTGTTCGAGACGCCGTGGCGCACCGCGTATCGCTACGACCTGTTCGCGGGTGACGTGGGCCACACGCTGATCCTGGGCGCGACGGGTGCGGGCAAGAGTTTCGCGCTGAACTTCCTGCTCGTCGAGGCGCTCAAGTACGACCCCCGCATCCTGATCCTGGACCTGGGCGGCTCCTACCGCTGGCTGACCCGGTTCCTCGGTGGCCGGTATCTCGAACTCGCGCCCGGCGAGGCGGAACCGACGCTCCGGCTACAGCCCTTCGCTCTGCCCGCTAGCACAAGGACGTTCCAGTTCCTGACCGGCTGGGTGCTCCGGCTCCTGAAGCTCGGAGGCTACGAGGCCGACGGGTCGGACACGAGCGAGATCCGCGCGCGGATCGAGGACCTCTACGCGCTGGGTCCTGAGCGCCGGACGCTGAGCGTGCTGGCCGGTTCGCTGCCGGTCGCAATGTGGCCCGCGCTGAGCCGCTGGACGGAGGGCGGTGCCTGGGGTGCGTTCCTCGACAACGCGCCCGACGGAGGAACGGACCTTGAGTTCCGCGACTGGCAGGTGATCGACCTGGCGGGCGCGGCGGAGCACGCGGACCTGTGCGAGGCGGCGCTTTCGTACCTCCTGGAACGCATGCGCCTGGAGATCGAGAACCCGGCCGAGACCGCGCGTCTCAAGCTGATGGTGGTGGACGAGGCGTGGCGGTACATGCAGGACCCCGCCGTGCTGAACTACCTGGCCGAGGCAGCGAAAACGTGGCGCAAGAAGAACGCCGCGCTCGTGCTTGCCACCCAGTCCGCCGTGGACGTGACCGGGACGCCGGGCGCGTCGGCGCTCCTCGAATCGATCCCGACCAAGCTCTTCCTCGCCAACCCCGAGTTGCCGAACGAGGCCGGGGCGCTCTTCCGGCTGAACGAGTCGGAGGTGGCCCAGGTCCGGGAGCTTACGCCCAAGCGGGAACTCTATCTCCGCCGCCCGGACGAGGCGGCGGTGCTCCGTCTCGAAGTCGATCCCGAGAGCTACTGGCTCTACACCTCCTCGCCCCTCGACGCCGAGAGGCGCGCCGAAGCCGTGGCGAGCCACGGCCTGGTCCGGGGGCTCGAAGTGCTCGCCCGGCCGAACCCATCCCACACCACCCCCAAAACGAAAGGGACCTGACACCATGAAGACACCAACCGCAGCGATCCTGCTCGGGATCACCGTTGTCCTGCTCACGCTGCTTCTGCTGGCGCTCCCCGGCGACGCTTGCGCGCAGCAAACGAGCGCCGATGCCGCCTACCTGCGCGTGCCGGTGCCCGAGGAGGGCGCAGAGCGGATCCCCCGGCTTCGCGCGCGCGTGCGCCATACAACGGTAATCGTGCTTCCGGCCGAAGAGCGCATCCTCGACTTCGTGGCCGGTGATTCCGAGTACTGGCACCTGACGGGCGCGGCCAACGTCGCATACCTGAAGCCGCTGGCCGAGGACGCGGCCACGAATGTCGCGCTCGTTTGCGAATCGGGGCGCATCTACTCGTTCCTCGTCTCCGAACACGGCGAGAAGCCGCCGCATCTTGTCGTCCGTGTCGAGCCGGGCGCGGAGGCGGCTGAGATGGCCGGCGGAAGCGCGGGCGGACCCGCGTTCGTGGCCCGGAGCGAGGTGGAAGCCTACCGGCAGATGGCGGCCCAGGCGGCAGAGTCCGCGGGCCGGGCGCGCGAGGAAGCCGAGGCCGGGATCGCCGAAGCGCGTAAGCAGGCGACCGCGGAGATCGAGGCGTTCCGCGCCTCCTACCCCGAACGGCTGCGGTTCGAGTACCGGCTGGACCGGAGGGCGTCGGAGCGACCGTTCCGGGTCGAGGCGATGTGGCACGACGGGCTCTTCACCTACATGCGTTCGCGCGCGCAAGAAGCCCCCGCACTCTACGAACTCACCGACGGCGAGCCGAGCCTGGTCGCGTTCGATCTGACCGAGGACGGCCTCTACGTCGCCCGCCGCGTTCTGGGCGACGGATGGCTCCAGATCGGTGACAAGCGGCTGCACTGGTGGTTCGAGCCCGGGGAGGCCCCCCGATGAGCGGCTGGAAGCAGTGGTTCAAGGAGCCGAAGGGCGCGCTGCCCGGCGGCATGGTCACGAAGATCGGGATCGCCCTGATCACCGTGCTCGTGGCGGGGTTGCTGTTCTCCTCGACGCTGTCGCGTCCCGGCGAGACGGCCGGGGGAGCCGCGCCCACGGAGGCGCGGCCTATGGACGACCGCACGGGCCGCTCGCTCGACGGGCGCCTCAGCGCCGAGACGGATCGCCAGACTCAGCAGGCGGCAGCCGATGCGGGCCAGGAGCGGCAACCGTCCGATGACGCCGGGCAGGAGAGAGCTGGACAAGGCGCGGAAACGGATGCCGGCAACGCCGGAACAACCCAAGCGGGAGTGTGCTGATTTCTGTGTAAATGGCCATGGAGTAGACTCTGGAAGCGGGAGGAGACCATGGCGAGGAAGAAGGATGCGACGGAGCGGGAGGTAGACGAGCTTCTCGACAGCCTGCTGGAGGGCCGCAGCCCGGAAGAGATCATGGGCGGAGGCGGTCTTCTGGAGGCGCTGACGAAGCGGGTGGTGGAGCGGGCGCTGGAGGGAGAGCTCACCGACCACCTGGGCTACGAGAAGCACGCGAGAGAGGGCCGCAACGGCGGCAACTCGCGCAACGGCCGTACGCGGAAGCGAGTGAAGACGGACACGTCGGAGTTCGAGATCGAGGTGCCTCGGGACCGTGATTCGACGTTCGACCCGAAGTTCGTCAGGAAGGGCCAGCGTCGGCTGGGCGGGTTCGACGAGAAGGTGATCGCGCTGTACGCGCGGGGCATGACGACGCGGGAGATCCAGGGTCACCTGAAGGAGCTGTACAAGGTGGAGGTCTCACCGTCGCTGATCTCGGCGGTGACCGACGCGGTCCTGGAGGACGTGAAGGCGTGGCAGGGCCGGCCGTTGGATACGGTGTACCCGATCGTGTATCTGGACGCGATCCACGTGAAGGTGCGTTCCCGGGGCCACGTCCGGACGCACGCGGTCTACCTTGCCCTGGCCCTGACGCTCGAGGGCAACAAGGAGCTGTTGGGGCTGTGGGTGGGCGAAGCGGAGGGGGCGAAGTTCTGGCTCTCGGTCCTCACCGAACTCAAGAACCGGGGGGTCGAGGACATCCTGATCGCAGCGATCGACGGCCTCAAGGGCTTTCCCGAGGCGATCGAGTCGGTGTTCCCGAAGACGCAGGTCCAGCTCTGCATCGTGCATCTGGTGCGCGGCTCGCTCCGGTTCGTCGCCTGGAAGGAGCGCAAGGCGGTCGCCAGGGACTTGCGGGCCATCTACAGGGCTCCGAGCCTGGAGGCGGCCGAGACGGCGCTGGAGGCCTTTTCTCAGCGCTGGGACGAGCGCTTCCCCATGATCAGCCGGAAGTGGCGGGCGAACTGGGCGAACCTGACCCCGTTCTTCGATTATCCGCCCGAGATCCGCAAGGTCATGTACACGACGAACGCGATCGAGGCCCTGAACGCGCAGCTCACGAAGGTGACGAGGAAGCGCGGCGCGTTCCCAACCCCGGAGGCGGTCAGGAAAGTGCTGTACCTTGCGATCGAGAGGGCGTCACAGCGCTGGACCCGGCCCGTTCAGGACTGGACCGGCGCCCTGAACCACCTGTCGATCGTGTTCGAGGGCCGAGTGCCCGTATGAGTGCGAGGGCCATTTACACAGAAAATCTGACAGTCCCACCCAAGCCGGCATCGGCCAGGCCGAGTTCGAGCTACGCGAGGCGCTCCGGCTCGAAGAGGTCGAGCGCAGGACGCGCTCGCTCCGCTCGCTCCCGGTCGCGCAGTCCCACCGGGATCCGAACCGGAGCTCAAATGCGGCTGCGGTGCCACCGTCCGCACCCGAGTCTCCCGATGCAGCCCTCGACGGCGCGCTCGCGTCCCTCGGGCAGTCCCTCGCCGCGCTTGAGACCGAGATGGCCGCCGGGCTGGCAACCGGAGAGTTCGGGCCCGGGGGAGGCAGTTCAGCGGCGCTGATAGGTCTACCCGCGTCCCGCACATCCGAGCCCGGCCGTTTTGTCCGGCCGCATGATCCGCCGGGCTGGGAGAGGATCCCCGAAGGCTCGTTCCTCGAAGCGGTGCTGCTCAGCCAACTCTCCGGCGAGTTCCCCGGCCCGGTGCTCGCCATGGTGTCGGTGCCGCTGTATTCGGCCGACCGGCAGCGGGTGCTGATCCCGCGCGGCGCGCGCGTCGTCGGTACCGCGAGCGCCGTCCAGAACCGGGACCAGAGCCGCCTCGCCGTGGCGTTCCACCGGCTGCTGCTCCCCGGCGGAAGCTGGATCGACCTCGAGTTCACCGGTCTCAACCAGGCGGGCGAGAGCGCGCTGAGGGACCAGGTCAACCGTCGCTACCTCTCGACGTTCGCGGCCGCCGGAGCGGTCGGCGCGCTGAGCGGGCTAGCGCTTGCCGGAGCCTCGCCCTACGGACTGCGAGCGGGCGTCGGCCAGGGACTCGGAGGCAGCGCCACCTCGATGCTCGACCGGTACCTGAACCGCATGCCCGAGATCACGATCCGCGCGGGCCACCGGCTCCGCATCTGGTTCACTGCGGATGTGCTCGTCCCAACCCCCCTCCGCGCCACACACCGATGACACGAAAGGACTCCCCCATGCGCCACCGCATCCTCGCCCCAGCACTTCTCGTCCCCCTGCTGCTTCTCGCGAATGCCACTCCCGCGAGCGCACAATTCGACTTCGGAAGCTGGTTCCAGCGGGCCACGATCATCGCGAACCAGCTCACGCAGATCTCGCACCAGGTCAGCCAGATCCGGTCGATGGCCCGCCAGCTCACGGAACTCGAAGACCAGCTCGACCACATGGAGCGCGCCGCCAAGGGCGAGATCGACGCGCTTCTGCAACCGTTCTCCGACCTCGCCGCCGACCCCGTGGGCCTCGTGCGCGACGGACTCGGTTGGCGGTCCGACTTCACGGGACAGGCCCGCGGCACGGTGGACGCCGTCCGGCGCTTCGGCAACGGCCGCTCGTTCACCAACCTCTGGCGCACCGCCCACGGGGCCGCCGACCGGGTGACGGAGGCGGACATCCTGGGTCTCTTCCGGGACCTTCCGCCCCGGGCCGCGACCCGGGCGCTCGAAGACTACCGCCGCGCCCGGGAGGCCGCCGACCGGCAGCGGGTCCTCGACTACGCGGCGCTGGACGCGGCGGCCGCGCTCGCGGAGACCATCGAGAGCGCGCAGGACTCGTTCGGTGACCTGACCGCGAACCGGAACTTGTCCAACACGGCCCTGCAGCAGGCACGGGTCGCCGCCGCGCTGAGCCAGGGGCGCATCAACGCGGCCGCGGGACAGGTGCTCGCCCACAAGGCGGCCGCCGAGGCGAGCCGGGCAAGGCAGGCCGAACTCGCCCGACTCGAATGGCTTGGACGTTGGCATGACGACCACGCTCGGGCGAACGCGCTCGCCGAGACGATGCGCGACGCGGCTTCGCTGAACCGGACCACACTCCGCGACGGCCTTCTGTTCCGCATTCCCTCGTTCTACCGGTAGGGGCGCGCCAGTCATGCAACTGCCTCCGCAGTCCATCGACCCGAACGTCCCCACGCGGATCCCGGAGAACCAACTCCAGGACTTCAAGAGCTTCCTGGACATCGTGCTCGACACCGTCGTCGGCGGAGCCGCGCCCGACGTGCACACGCTCGGGCTCCAGCTCTGGGGCGGGCTCGCCGCCGTGATGGTCGCCTGGACCGGACTCAAGATCGCGTTCAGCGGCACGTTCCAGCCTTGGGAGATCGTCAAGCTCGTGATCGGGATCGCGATCCCCCGCACGCTGCTCCACTACTACACCGTCCCGATCCCCGGCGTCGGGTTCACGTTCCCGGCCATGATCGCCGGCGGCGGGATCTGGCTCCAGAACCTCTTTCTGTCCGACGTGGTGTCCGCGGGCTACACCGAGATGACCGCGCTCGTGCAGGCGTACTCGGCGCACCTGAGCGCGGCGTGGTCCACGGGCAACCTGATCTCGATCGTGACGGCGGGCACCACGGTGATCTTCTCCTCGCTGGTCACGCTCGTGATGGGCGCGTCGCTCGTGGTCTGCCTGCTCGCGCTCTTCTGCGTCACCTACGCGCAGGTGATCTGGGCGCAGGTCGCCATCGCCATCGCGATCCTGCTCGGTCCCGTGTTCATCGCGTTCCTGCTCTTCGAGCCGCTCTCGTTCCTGTTCTGGGGATGGTTCCGGACCATGATGGTCTACGCGCTCTACGGCGTCGTGGCCGGGGCGGTGCTCAGGGTCTTCATGGGCGTGGGACTCGGCTACATCACGACCTACGCCGATGCGCTCATGGGCACCGGAACGGCGGACCCGTTCGAGCTCTGGCTGTGGGCCGTCGTCCTCATGCCGCTCGTCGTCTGCGGCCTCATGGCCGGACTCAAGGTCGGCGAACTCGCCTCGATGCTCGTGTCCGGTTCCGGCTCCGCCGGGTCCGGGTTCGTCGCGCTCGTCATGCAGGGCGCCAGCAGGGCCGCCGCCCCCGCCAAGCCCCCCGTCTGAGTTCCTGGGAGAAGCCAATGATGAAACGAGACAAGAGTGCCGGCCGCGAGTACGCCGAGATCTGGGGCGAGGCGGTCGAGGCGAACCGGAAGCTGCGGAGGATCCTGATCCTGCTCTCCGCAAGCATCGTGCTCGGCGTGGTGGTCCTGCTGAGGATCGCGGGCGCCGAGCCGCCCAAGCCGATCGTGATCCGAGTCGACGAGGTCGGCCGCGCCGAGGCGCTGGCCTACGAGGCCGCCACCGCGCAGGCCGATCCGCTCGATCCGACAACCAAGTACTTCCTGAACCGGTTCGTCCACGACTTCCACTCGCGGCGCCGGGCGACGGCGCAGGAGAACTGGACGAGGAGCCTCCGGTTCCTGAGCACCGATCTCGCGAACGCGGCGTTCCAGAGGGACGGCGCGGAGGTCGCGAGCGTCGCGGCGGGGACCGCCGAGACCGAACTCGAAGTCGAGCAGGTGGTGCTGCGCATCCACCCCGCGCCCGAGCCGCCGCACGGCGCGACGGCGGACTTCGACCTCGTGCATCTCAGAGGCGAACAGGAGCTGAGGCGCGAGCGCTGGACTCTTTCGCTCCGGTTCGAGTTCCTGGACTCCGTCGCGCCCGAGCTCGTCGTCCACAACCCGATGGGGCTCCTTATCACCTACATGCGCGCCGACCGGGCGCTCGTGACCGGGGGCGACCGATGATCGCGCATTTGAAGGGGCGCGAGAAGGCGCTTGGACACTTCGGCTGGACGGGCCGCGAGGCCGAGTGGATCGCGCTCGCGTGCCTCCACAGCGGCGTGTTCACGCGCGACCAGATCTGCGACTGGCTCGGCATCCACCCCCGCAGCGCGCGCCGGTTCATCCAGGACATGTCGGACCGGAGGCTGGCGTCCAAGGACCGGCTTGAAGGCCGGAGGGTCTGCCGGATCTACGCGCGGGCGGTCTACCGGGCGCTCGGCGCCGAAAACATCCGCCATCGCCGAATCGCCTCCGTTCGGGTGTTGCTTCGCCGCCTCCTCTCTCTCGACTACGTGATGGAGCACACCGGCCAGTCGTGGCTTCCGACCGAGCCCGAGAAGGTCGCCGCGTTCGAGGCGCTCGGGATCGAGCGAGCGCTGTTGCCCGTGCGCGTGTACCGGGGCGGCTGCCGCGATACGCGCCGCTACTTCCCTCTGAAGCTGCCCGTCGCGCTGGACGCCGGAGGCGCGGTGTTCGTCTACGCGGATCCGGGCCATGACACGGCGACCGGGCTCCGTTCCTGGGGCCGGGCCCACCGGGAACTCTGGGAGGGGCTCCAGGAGCAGGGCCGAAAGGTCGAGGCCGTCGCGGTCGTCCTGGGCGACGGGGAGTTCGACCGGGCGGAGAAGGTTCTGGCCAACTGGACCGACCCGAAGCGGTCCCCCAGCCGCTCGCAGGCGTCCGCAACCGGACGCGAGATCCGCCGCGAGATCGAGCGGATCGAAAAGGGCATCCGCGGCAGGGACAAGCGCGTGACCGGGCGGTACGGCAGCCTCCGGGGCTGCCTGGTGCGGCTCGCCGAACTGCGGGCCGCGCTCCCGACAGCGCCTTCGGAAGCGATGATCGACGGCTTCACTGTGTGGCGTTCGAGCCGTCTGTCGGGGGACCCGTTTTGAGCGCCGGATGCGGGTGCTGGTGGCGACTCCTGCGTGTCCGGCTCGCTTTGGGGGTCGCCGGACACGAAATCGCCGTTTGGCCGGACACGGCCCTGGCCGTCCATGTTGCTGGCGCGCTTGCGGTTGCGTCACAGCGAGGGGAGCGCCGACGCCAGTCTGCGTTCTCTGGAGGTGGCTGGGAGCGACCCCCCATCTCGGCAAACCTCGATTGGCGCCGGGGGGGATGGAGCCGGACAGCCCCATCCTTCCCTCCGCCGCAGGGTCGCTCCCAGCCAGCGGTCCGTCCCGGAAGGGTGCCCGACCGATGAGGTACGGTACCCTCGCCATCATCGGGAGCGCGGTCGGGGCAGTCGGCGGCCACGCGCTCAGGGCGCCGTTCCCGTCACCGGGCGCGAACCCGTACCTCGACCTCATTGCGTCGCACGACCCGGGTCTGCACGCCGCGCTCCGCGTCTGGCATTACGCATGGCCCGCCGTCCTGGTCGTGCTCGCGGGCTCGTTCGCGCTGTCCGTCTGGCGGGTCTGGCTCCAGCCGCTGTTCCGCCTCAGGCGGCGGGGTAAGCTGCCCGAGTGGCCCGTCTCGGCCGAGGACGAAGCGCCTTCGCTCGTGATCGGCGAGCTGCACCATCCGACCGTGCCGCGCGAGAGCGAGCAACCTTCGTGGCTCGTCATCCCCGAGAAGGGACTCTACACCGGCACGCTCATCGTCGGTGCCGTCGGCACGGGCAAGACCAGCGGCTGCATGTACCCGTTCGCCCACCAGATCCTCACCTGGCGCGCCGACGATCCCGGCCGCCGCGCGGGCGCGCTCGTGCTCGAAGTGAAGGGCGACTTCTGCCACCAGGTCCGAGGCATCCTCGAAGACGCCGGACGCGCGGACGACTACCTCGAGATCGGGCTCGGCGGCTCGGTCCAGTGGAACCCGCTCGACGATCCGCTGCTCGACTCCTACTCGCTCGCCTACGGCGTCGCCTCGCTCATCAACCAGCTCTTCGGCAAGTCTCGCGAACCGTTTTGGCAACAGGCATACACGAACCTCGTGCGCTGGATCATCGAGCTGCACCGGCTCCTGCCGGGCGGCTGGGTCACGCTCCAGGACATCTACCGCTGCACGGTGGACGCGGAGCTCCTGGCCCAACAGATCGGCGAAGCCCAGAAGATCGCGGACCAGGTATCCCCGGTGGACGCCGTCCTCACCAATGAAAACATGATCTCCCACGCCGACGCGCTCAAGAAGTGGAGCTGGGAGGAGGACGGCGACGACCGCGTGCGCTCGCGGCTGGACGCCGAGCTTCGGGCCAAGCTCGCGAAGCTCGAAGTCACCTGCGTGGTGGAGGCGGCCGGAGGCGGCGGGGGTAGCGAGTTCCGGGAGCGGGTCGAGGCGATCGGGCGGTGGTACGAGAAGGACTGGTCGAAGCTGGACGCCAAGCTCCGCACCTCGATCGTCGAGGGGATCAGCGTCTTCCTCTCGCTCTTCGATCAACCCGAAGTCGCGGGCATCTTCTGCCCGCCACCGCCGGAGACCGCCAAGCCGGAACCCGGGGACGGCGGTGAGGCCGGCGAAGACGACGACGACGTGAAGGGTCCGCCCATGCAGGGCCTGCGCCGGAGGCTGCCCCCGCTCGCCGAGTTGATCGAGGACGGCAAGGTGCTGGCGCTCAACATGCCCGCGGGCGCGAACCCGGCGCTCGCCCGCGCCATCGGCGTGCTCCTCAAGAGTGCGTGGATGCAGGCGCTGCTCCGTCGTCCGGCGGAGGCAGCCCTGCGTCCCGACCGCTACATGCGGCCCGCCGTGTTCATCTGCGACGAATATCAGGCGTTCGCCACAGTGGGCCAGGACGACCCGTCCGGCGACGAAAGGGCGTTCGCGCTCACGCGGCAGTGCCGGTGCATCCCCATCGTCGCCACGCAGTCGCTCTCCTCACTCCGCTCCGTGCTGCCCTCGGGCGAGGCGTGGCGCACGCTCGTCCAGACGCTCCGCACCCGGATCTTCCTCTCGCTCTCCGACGAGGCGTCGGCCAAGATCGCGTCGGAGATGTGCGGCTCGGTCATGAAGACCCAGCCCTCCTACACCTTCACCGAGACCACCGGCAGGCCCGAGTTCTCGCTCCTGTCCGGGCGCGCCGGGGGCGGACGCGGCACCATCGGCGCGAGCAAGTCGTTCCGGCGGCAGAGGGAGCCGGTGTTCACGCCGCGCGAGTTCGCACTGCTCGCGAACTACCAGGCCGTCTGCCTTCCCTACGACGGCGTCAAGTCGCTCCCCGCCCGCCGCGTCTATCTCAAGCCGCACTACCTGCCGAGAACCCAAGGCTACTGGCGGCAGCGCGAGGAGGGCCGGATATGAAGCGCGCCAGCGGTGTCGGCCACCTCACTCCGTTCCTGCCGGGGCTGGAGAAGCTGCTCGAAGACCCGGAGGTCTCCGAGATCATGATCAACGGTCCCGGGAACGTGTGGGTCGAGCGCGGCGGCCGCCTGGAGCCCCACAAGGCGCCCGAACTCACCGCCGCGTGGCTTCACCGTGCCGCCATCCACATCGCCCGGCCGCTCGGGCTCGATCCCGCCCAACGGCCGGTCCTGGACGCCCGGCTCGAAGACGGATCACGGGTCGCCATCTGCACCCCGCCCGCATCTCCCGAGGTCGCGATCACCATACGCCGGTTCGGGGGCCGCGCGTTCACGGCCGAGGACCTGGTGCGCCTGGGCTCGCTGCCCGAAGACACCCTCGAAGCCGCTCGGAGCACGCTTGCGGCCCGCCAGAACATCCTGGTCTCCGGCGGCACGGGCTCGGGCAAGACGACGCTCCTGAACGCGCTGATCGAACTGCTGCCCGAGGACGAGCGGATCGTCGCCATCGAGGACACGCTCGAACTCAGAATCGACCGGGCGAACTGCCTCCGGTTCGAGGCCGGGGCCATCGGGTCCGAAGCGGTCTCGATCCGCGACCTGGTGCGCCACGCGCTCCGCCACCGGCCCGACCACATCGTCGTCGGCGAGGTCCGGGGCGGCGAGGCCGCCGACCTGCTGCAGGCGCTCAACACCGGACACGGCGGCTCGCTCACCACCATCCACGCCAACAACGCGCGCTCCGCGCTCTCGCGGCTCGCGAGCTGCGCCATGCAGGCCGGAGACGCGCTGCCCTGGGAGGTCACCTGCCGGGGCGTCGTGGACGGGATCGCGCTCGTGCTGCACGTGGCCCGCCGAGAGGGCCGGCGGTTCGTCGAGGACGCGCTCGAGGTCTGCGGCTACGACGCGACGGCCGGCCACTGGATCACCGCGCCGCCGGGAGCGCGGTCCGGGACTTACCCGGAGACCGGAACCCATACCCACCCACCGAAGGAGGTGAACGCATGAGCTGGAACGGCGGAACCATCCCCATCGAAATCATCCCCGTCGACACGTTCGAGGACTTCGACCGTGAACTCGCGCGCGACGGCCGCGAGACGCTCGAAGTCGAGGCCGATCTGGCCGGGGAGTACGGCCTGTTCGCCGAGGAGGTCGGGACCGAGGACGAGATCCTGGCCGCCTGGGACGATCCGCACGGGGACGCCGGGGAGGAGGTGGACGAGCGATGAAGCACGACGAATATCATCGCAAGTTCGCCGATACGATCATCGAGCAGATCAGGCGAGGCACCGCGCCCTGGCAGAAGCCGTGGCAGCCGGGCGAGCGCGTGATGCCAAGGAACGTCGACACCGACCGCTCCTACCGGGGCGGAAACAGCCTCCACCTCGCCTCCATGCAGCAGGAAGCCGGCTACGGCGACGTGCGCTGGGGCACCTACCGCCAGATCCAGAAGCAGGGCGGCCAGGTCCGGAAGGGCGAGCGGGGCACGCGCATCCTCTCCTTCCAGGACAAGAAGCGGATCGCCGTGACCGACGAGCGCGGACGGCACAGGAGGAACGCCCAGGGCAAGAAGCTCTACCGCTACGAGAAGCTCAAGACCCCCTACGTCCGGCAGTACACCGTGTTCAACGCCGAGCAGGCCGACGGGCTGCCCGAGCGCTCGAACGCGCCGCCCGAGCCGCTCTGGAAGACCCATCAGGGGGCCGAGCGGGTCATGGAGGACGCTGGAGTGCCCGTCCGCCACGTCGCGGGCGACCGCGCCTACTACCACATGAAGCGCGACGAGATCGTGCTGCCCGAGCGCGGCCAGTTCCCCTCCGCGAACCACTACTACCAAACCGCGCTTCACGAGCTGGGCCACAGCACCGGCCACAAGGACCGGATGAACCGCGAGACGCTCATCGAGGGGATCGACGGCGGGTTCGGATCGGCCCAGTACGCGAGGGAGGAGCTGCGGGCCGAGATCAGCGCGATGATGACCGGCGAGCGCGTCGGCGTCGGCCACGACCCGAGCCGGGGCGCGGCCTACGTCGAGGGTTGGGTCCAGGCGCTCGAAGAGGACCCGCGCGAGATCCGGCGCGCCGCCGCGGACGCGCAGAAGATCTCCGACTTCGTGCTGGCGCGGCACCGCGAGCGCATCGCCGCGCGAGATCCCGTCGCCGTGGCGGCGGTTCGCACGCCCACGCGGGGACCGCAGCGGATCCAAGTACACGTGCCGAGGATCCCGGTCCCCGAGCGCGGCTTCGGGCCGAGCCGCTGACCCGTGAGAGGGAGAGAGACGTTCGGCCGCGCGGCCGAACCGGACCCGCGCCCCGCCGCGCCACCCAGCCGCAATCGCGAACGCATGCGGAAAGGCCACCGCCGAGAATACGCCGCGGACCGGGCGCGCGGGTCCATCTCCTTCTCCGAACGCTGCGCCGGGGCGCTCACCGACATCGGCGTCTTCGGCGCGGTCTCCTACCGCGACCTCGCGGAGGCCCGCTTCGGCGGCCATCCCCACACCACTCGGAAGGCCGTGAACGACTGGATCCGCAAGGGATGGGTCAAGGAGCACCGGGCCACCGGACCGAAGGGCAAGCCGTTCAAGGTCCTCTCGCTCACCCGCAAGGGTGTCGTCGAGGCCCGGAAAAAAGCCGCCAGGCGCGGAATCGATCCCGCACAGCGGATCGGAACCCAACGCATCCGGCCCGCCGAGGCCGGGCACGACACCGCCATCTACCGCGCCGCGTGCAAGGAGAAGCAGAGGCTCCTTGAGCAGGGCGCCACCGCCAGGCGCGTCCGCCTCGACGCCGAACTCAAGAGCGCCGTCGCGCGGGCGAGCGAGGCCGCCCGGCTCAAGCACGGCAGACAGGCCGCCGATGACGAACGCCGCCGGGTCGCCAACGAACTCGGGCTTCCAATCGATGAACACGGCAAGGTGCTCTACCCGGACGCTCAGATCGAGTACGAGGACGCCGAAGGGCGGACCGGGCGCGTCAACGTCGAGGCCGTCTCCGGCAACTACCGCGAACCAGCCGTCCGGGCCAAGGCCGCCGCCGGGTTCGCCATGCACGCCAACGGACCGGCCGCGGCGGCGCTCCTCGGCAGGCTCGGTCTCGGAAGTGACGGCGGTTCCTGGCTCAGGGGGCCAGCCGACCGCGACCCCGCTTCAGTCGAAATCTGACCCAAGGACTCAAGGTCGAAATCTGACCCAAGGAGGAGTATACGATGCAGCCTTGGAAGATCAGCGCGGGACTCACCGCCGCACTCGCCGGATCGACGTTCCTGATCGGTGGGTCCCGCCTCGAATACCTCGCGCCCCACTGGCCCGCGATCCTCGCCGAGCACGGCCTCACGCTGGCACTTCACGCCGTGCTCGCGCTCTCCGTCGTCGCGGCCGCGATCTACATGGTCGCCCGCGTCACGGGGCTCGCCGATCTCGGGAGCCGCGTCGATCTCGCCGAACGGTCCGTGCGGCGCGGCGAGGGGGATGCGGACCTCATCGAGGCGCTTCGGAGGGACACGCGAGGAGAGTGGGAATGAGCGCCCGCTCCCGTTGTACTCGTTGCGGAGCAAGGGTCCGGCCACGGGCGCCCGCCTGCCCGGTGTGCGGCGGTCTCGGACGCTGTCCGTGCGGCCGCATCGCCGATCTCGTCCGTACATCGAACGAGCGGCGATGCTGGCGCTGCGACGAGGGTCCGCGAACGCGCCGACCGAGCGCGGCCGGCCCACCGTGAACCGCTCCGGACGGACGCAGGCCCAGGTGGCCCACGACTACCTGCGCTCAACCGGCAAACGCCTCGACACGCGCGGCAGGGAATGGCGCGGACCCTGTCCGGCCTGCGGCGGCGAGGACCGGTTCCGCGTCTCGCCCTCGGGATACTTCCATTGCCGCAAGCATCCCGGCGATCCGCAGCACTTCAAGGCCATGGGCGAAGCGCTCGGATACCGGCTCGACACCCCGCCCTCCGACTGGTACGAGACACGGGCCAGGCGCGCGCGGAGGGATCTGGCGCTGACCGAGGAGATCGCCAACGGACCCATCGGCCAAGAGGACCCGGAGCGCGACCGGATCCTCGCGGAAGCGAGAGCCGAGGCCGCCAAAGCCGAGAAGGCGGCAAGACTCTGCGGGATCGTGGACGCCGCCGTCATGGGCGCGGCGCCGAAGGAGCTGGGCGTCGAGGTTCGCCTGGTCCGCGAATGCGTGCGCCAAGGCGTGCTGGCCGACCTCGCGCTGGGACCCGGGCGCGCGCGCCTCTACTGGACGGGTGCGGTCTGGGTGTCCGGGTCCGGCCGGGCCAGCCCGGGCAAGGCGGTCGCGCGGGTCTGGAACATCGGCGGCAAGCGCGCCCGAACCAAGGTCGCACGCGCCGCTCTCGACGTCCTCTACGCCCATGCACCCGAGCTGCAACCGGACGCCGATCCCATGCTGTGCGGCCTGCCCGGCCGGGCGGTGGTGGACCTCAGGCGGATCGAGGACCGGCCAGCCCGGAGGGAGGACGGGGTCACACGCTCTCTGGGGTGCGCGCCGGAGGGAGGCAACGCCGAACGGTTCGACGCGTTCCTGCACGAGATGTGCGGAGACGACGGGGACGTCGTCCGATGGCTCTGGCGCTGGTTCGGCTATCTGCTCACCGGCCAGACCGTCGTCCACCGGGCCGTCTTCCTCTACGGACGCGGCGCCGCCGGCAAGTCCACGCTCGTCGAACTGCTCACGCGCATCATGGGCGACTACGCCGCCCGAATCCCGCCCGACGGACTCATCGCCGCACGCGGAACCTCCGACCGCCACCCGGAATGGATGACCGCGCTCGACGGATCACGTTTCGCCTCCGCCTCCGAAATCCCCAGCTCGGGCCGCCTCAAGGCCGGCCTCTTCAAGGCGCTCACCGGCGCAGACACCATCCGCGCCAACCGGATGCGCGCCGACGGCTACTCCTTCCGCCCCACCGCCAAACTCATGCTCTACGGCAACGCCGAACCCCGGCTGCCAGGGTGGGACTCCGGACTCAAACGACGACTTGTCGTCATTCCCTGTAGTACCGCCAACCAACTTGACGAACGACTGCCCGAGACGCTCTGGCAGGAGGCGCCGCGCATCCTGGCCCGCCTGGTGGGCGAAGCGAACGCCGGCTGGCAGCGCCACCAGGCGGGCAAGCCCTGGATCGCGCCGACGCTGCCCCGGGGCATCGAGACAGCGACCGCGGACCTCTTCGACAGCATGGATCCCCTGGGCGAAGCGCTCAACACGCTGTTCGCGTTCGGCGACGCCTACGCAGCGGTACCGGCAAAGAGAATACGGGAGACGCTGACCGACTACTTCGACAACAACGGGCTCGGCACCGTGCCCTCCGCCCGTGCAATCGCTGCGGAACTGCGGAGACGTGGGTGCAAACGCGCCAAGCGCCACGGCGCGAGAGCCTGGCGTGGATGCCGGGAGGCCTGAAATGGGACCGATGCGACGGAATAGACCCACTGGTTGGGTTGTGCCCGCAGGCGCGCGCGTACGCAGGGCAACCTACGAAGGGGCCGTAACCGGCCGATTCGGTCCCAAAGGCGACAGCCCCGAGCCCTTTCTCCATGCCGTTTCGGGCTCAACCGACGCCTCACCCGCAGTGCGTCCGGCCCGAAGAGACCGGCGCAATACCGCCTCAGACACCGTAGCCTGCTCATGACCAGGACAAGACAACCCTCGATCAGAAAGCTGCCCGCCGCCTGGCGCCGGCAGGCCAAGACACTCCGCAAGTACGGCGGCCAGGCGCTCGCCACCGCGCTCGAACGCTGCGCCGACGAACTCGAAGGCACGATCCAGGAACGCGACGACACCACCTACTCGCTGACCGACGCGGCCCGGGAGAGCGGGTACTCCAGCGCACACTTGGGACGCCTCGTGCGCGACGGCAAGATCCCGAACGCAGGACGGCCCAACGCACCCAGAATCGCGCGCAGGCACCTGCCCCGGAAAGCTCGGGCCGAGCCGCGACTGGCGGAGAAGTCCCGCCGTGGCCACCTTTCAAACGCGCAGATCGTGCAGTCCATCATCTCGAAAGGAATCGAATGATGGCACGCACGAAACGTAGTCGGCGCTCCTACAGCGCCGGAGAGTGGGGCCGGAACCGGGTCCGGGTGTTCCCCGACCCGAAGACCGGCATCCTCCAGATCGAGTGGCGGGAAAACGGGCGCAGGCTCACCCGGTCCCTCACGCACCGCGACTGGTCGCGGGCGAAGCGGCAAGCCGACGAGTTCGCCGCCGGGTTCGCCGGGCCGGAGCTGAACGGCAAGAAGGACGCCGAGCCCGAACCGCTCACCCTGGGAACGCTTTTTGAAATCTACGGTGAGGAGGTGACGCCCTCCAAGGCGAGGCGCACACGGCAGCGCGACAGGGTCCTGACCGCCATGTTCCTCCGGTTCTTCGGCAGGGACCGCAGGCCCGAAACCCTCTCTCAGCGCGACTGGGACCGGTTCATCCGGGAGCGGCGCGCGGGCAGGGCGGGTATTACGGACCGGCCCGTGACCAACGGGACCATCGAGGGGGACTTGACGTTCCTGATGGCGGTGCTCAACTGGGGCGCGAGGTCGAGGGACGAGCATGGACGACTGTTCCTCGACAGGAACCCGCTCAGGGGCCTCAGAAAGCCCGTCGAGAAGAACCCGAACCGGGTCATTCTCGACGACGAGGAGTACCGGGCGCTCCTTCGCGTGTCACGGCAGGTCAATTGGCGATTCCACGTCGCCCTCGTGCTCGCGCACGAGACCGGACACAGGATCGGAGCGATCTGCAAGCTTCGCTGGACCGATATCGACCTCGAGGGCGGGGTGGTGCGGTGGCGCGCGGAGCACGAAAAGACCGGCTACGAGCACACCACGCCCGTGACCGACGAGGCGTTGGCGGCCTTGAAGGAGGCACGATGGATGAG
Source organism: Candidatus Palauibacter sp. (assembly GCF_965213655.1). Classification (GTDB taxonomy): domain Bacteria; phylum Gemmatimonadota; class Gemmatimonadetes; order Palauibacterales; family Palauibacteraceae; genus Palauibacter. Next base: position 171,073 of record NZ_CBDBZT010000002.1, read on the forward strand.
CGACGCTACCGGCGATGCTCCGGTGATGCCGGCCGGGACGGATCCCATCAGATGCATGAGCACCAGCTGGGCCTACCGGTTTTGGTGCAGGGCGGAGACGCGGGCGGGGTTGGAGCCGAAGCACGGTCGGGGCTGGCACTCCCTGAGGCGCAAGTTCGCGTCCGACCTCATGGACCAACCGCTGAAGGTCCTTTGCCAACTCGGGGGCTGGAAAAACGCGCACACGGTGCTCAGGTGCTATCAGAGAGCCGATGAGGGACAGCTCAGGAAGGCGCTGGAGAGCCGCCCGAAGGTTCGTGCCTGAGAACCCAATCGGCGGGAGTCAATCGGCGGGAATCCGAGCTGCGAAATCCGTAAACTCAACGCTCACAACTAGATATACACCAACGGGGATCTACTGGTAGCATTGCAGGACCGTTTTGGCGTTCTTCCAGCCGCCAAGCTCGCAGAGCACCTTGAGCGGCTGAGCCATCAAGTCGCTCGCAAACTTGCGTCTCAGCGAGTGCCAACCCCTGCGGCGCTTCCGCTCCATCCCCGCGAGTTCCTCGGCCCTGCCCCACCAGACGCTCGGCTGCGACGGGCTCACGCATGTCAAAGGATTCGTCGCCGAGGGCAGCACCGGCGCGTCCCCGATTCCGGGGCTCCTCCTCCACGCCTGCTTGAGAACGGCGAGCGCTTGGCCGGACAACGGGGTCCGGTGCTGGTATCCCGTCTTCTCGTGTTCGCAGCGCCACCGGACGGTCTCGGCGTCGAGGTCGACATCAGACCACCTGAGCTTGCGGATGGCCCCGATTCTGTGTCCCGTCTCGTGGGCGAGCACCAGTGCGAGGTGGAACCGCCAGCCCACCTGCCGGGACACGTTCAGAAGCGCCCGGTATTCCTCTTCCGTAACGACTACGCGAACCGGGTTCTTCTCGACGGGTTTCCTGAGACCCTTGAGCGGATTCCTGTCGAGGAGCAGGCGGCCGTGCTCGTCTCTCGACCTCGCGGCCCAGTTGAGCACCGCCATCAGGAATGTGAGATCGCTCTGGATGGTCCGGTCGGACACGGGCTTGCCGCTGGGGCCAACCCTGCCCGCGCGCCGCGCCCGTATGAACCGGTCCCAGTCCCTCCGCGACAGCGTCTCGGGTCTTCGGTCCCGCCCGAGGAATTCGAGGAACATCACCGTCGCGGCCCGGTCGTGCATGCGGGACGTCTCGCCCTTGGTGGGCGTCACCTCCTCACCGTAGATGTCAAAGAGCGTGCCCAAGGTGAGCGGCGCGGGCTCGGCCTTCGCCTTGCCGTTCAGGTTCGGGCCGACGAACCCGGCGGCGAACTCGTCCGCCTGCCTTTTCGCTCGGGTCCATTCCCGGTGCCCGAGAGACCGGGTGAGCCTTCGCCCGTTCTCTCGCCACTCGATCTGGAAGATGCCGGTCTTCGGGTCGGGAAAGATCCTGACCCGGTTCCGGCCCCATTCTCCGGCGCCGTAGGAGCGCCGGCTTCGTTTCGTGCGTGCCATCGTTCGATAACCTCCGATTGATGGACCGCACGATCTGCGTGTTTGAAACTTGGCGCCGCGCGGGCGCGTCGTCCAGAGTTGGCGGCCCGGTGCGCTTTCGCGTGAGGCGCTTCTCGGGCCGTTCGTCTCTTGCGGTTTACCGTGGAGCGTTCGATAACCTCCGATTGATGGACCGCACGATCTGCGTGTTTGAAACTTGGCGCCGCGCGGGCGCGTCGTCCAGAGTTGGCGGCCCGGTGCGCTTTCGCGTGAGGCGCTTCTCGGGCCGTTCGTCTCTTGCGGTTTACCGTGGAGCAAGATGTGTTTTTGATGTACAAAAACCTCTGGCCGGGGGATGGCCCCCGGACCCCCGAACGACATTCCGCGCGCCACCAAAGGAGGCCGCCCGACATGGCCCGTCCCCGGAAGCCCGAGGCCGAGCGCAGGACCCGCACGATCGGCGCGCGCGTCACGACAGCGGAAGCCGCCGAGATCGCCAAGCGGGCCGGGGCGGCCCGCATGACCAAGGGTGGCTACATGCGCCGCAGGGCGCTGGGGCAGCCGGTCCGCGAGGCGGCCGTTCACCGTCTCGGCGCTCGGGAGCGGGTCGAACTCCACCGGATCGGCGTGAACCTGAACCAGATCGCCCGCGCCCTGAACTCCGGAGCTTCGGCACCCGACGGGACGCTGGAGGCGGTCGAGAGGGTGGGCGAGCTTGCGGCCGATCTGCTGAGCGGCGAGGTGCTGGACCGATGATCCCGAAGATCAACAGTCTGGGGCGCTCGTTCGCCGGTGCCGCGGCGTACTGTCTGCACGATTCCCCGACGCCGGACGACCGGAGCCCGGAGACTGCGGAGCGGGTCGCGTGGACCGACACCCGGAACCTTGCGACGATCCGGGCGGAGCGGGCTGCGCCGCTGATGGCCGCGACCGCGAAGGCGGCCCCCGACCTCAAGCGGCTGGCGGGCGGGACGCCAAGGGGGCGGAAGCTGGCGAAGCCGGTGCTGCACTACTCGCTCAGTTGGGCGAGGGACGAGACGCCCGACCGGCAAGAGATGAGCCGCGCGGTGGACGGGAGCTTGGAGGCGCTGGGGCTGGAGGGCCACGAGGCGCTGGTCGTCGCGCACGACGACACCCGGCACCCCCATGTCCATGTGGTCGCCAACCGGGTCGATCCGGAGACCGGGAAGGCGGCGAAGCTCGGGAACAGCAAGCTCCGGCTGTCGCGCTGGGCCGAGGGTTACGAGCGGGAGCAGGGCCGGATCCGGTGCGAGGAGCGGGTCAGGAACAACGAACGGCGGCGCGCGGGCCAAGAGGTGGTTCGCACTCCGTGGGAGCGGCCGCGCCACTGGGCGCGCGTCCGCCGCGAGGGGATGCAGCCCGGGCGCGCGCGCCGGGCAAGGGGGCCGGTCGACGAAGGGTGGGTCGACATGGAGGCCTGGCGGCGTGCCGAGGCGCAGGCGTGGGAGAAGGTCGAGGATCGGCGCATGCAGGAGTTCTCGCGGCTGGAGAGCCGGGCGCGGGAGGAATGGGCCGGGCTGCTCAAGCGGCAGGAGGACATGCGCCAGAGGCTCGACCGGGAGAGCCGCACCGTGCTCGGGCGGCTCCGAATCTGGCGGATCGAGCCCTCGTTGCGAGAACTGGCCGGGGCGGTCCGGGGTCGGGAGGATCTGGTCGAGAGCTGGCGTGAGGATCTCGACCGGTACAACAAGGGCGAACGGGCCGCGCTGGGCAAGGCACACGCCGACAGCGCCCGGCAGATCGAGCGGAAGGTGCGCGAGGTGTACCGAAAGGGGCTGCAAGACGCGGAACAGCACGCACGGATCACTGTCCAGGACCTCGTCCAGCGGGCGGCGCGGGAGATGAAGGAGCGCGGCCCCAGCATAACCCACGTTCCCGTCCGACCGCCCCGGCCCCGAGGCCCCGAGCGTGACGGAGGAGGGTTCGAGCGATGACCCTTGACACCGTCACCGCAAGGGGATCCCAATCCCCATGGTAGCCAACAGGGTGCGAGGTTTGCCGTCGAGGGAATCGTATTCCACGAGTCCGTGCAGGTAGACGACCTCGATCCCATACGACAGCGTGTCGCTCAGGGGGATTCTGAATCCAGCGGTCACCGCGCCGCTCAGGTCGAAGCGCGCCACGGGCGTTCGGGGCCGGGACAACTTCGCTGGCGGACAGGGTTCGCCAGTGCCGCATGGCACGACGCCGCCCGTGCGGATGCCGACGGACAAGCCCACTCCGGCAAACGCATGTGCTCGCAGCAAGTTGAAGAGTACGAGCGCGGGGACCTCGATGTGCTCCGCGCTCTCGTGCTTGCGCACCCAGCTCGCCCCTATACGGAGCGGCAGGCCCGGCGCCGGGATGTCGAGTGAAATCCCGGCGGTGAATCCCGTCGTGTTCGTGTAACTAGCCCGATCTTGCACCAGCTTGGTGAAAGAGCCCCCGGCTCGGAGGTTGACGGTCTGCCCCTCGGCGGCGTGACTCACGCAAGCGAAGGCTGCCAGCGCCAAGATCGTTGCCCTGCCGGAAGCACTCATGATCCCACGTTCTTGAGCCATGTTGAGCGGATGTCCCCGGCGTTCCAGGTGGACGGCTCGGTAGCCGATTCCCTCACGGCAGTCGGCGCGTCGATGCCGTGGAAGTTCTGATTGTGGGCGGCCTCGTTCACACGGTTTTCGAGACACCAGACGAAATCTGACAGTCCCTCCAGACCATAACCCCCGTTCCCCCCCCGGCCCCGAGGCCCCGAGCGTGGCGGTGGAAGGATTCGAACGATGACACCACCATACCACGAGTGCAGCCCAGCGCCAACGCGCGAACTGATCTTCCACCTTCGATTATCGGCAAACATCCCGGCCGGAAGAATGGGCGCTGCTGACGGCGAGCCTCTCCACGGCGGGAAGAAGGACGACGCCCGCACCCGCGAACTTCCCCGGAGTGCGGGTCTTCCTCGGGTTCGAAGGGTGCGGTCCCTCAACTCGTGGACTTGGCGGCGGTCATCCCGGTTGCTTAGAATGTTGGAATGGTGTCCTCGAATGATGGAGGCATCGTGCCCGCCTTCGCACCTTGCCTACTCGTGCTCGCACTCTCCCTCTCAAGCGCCGGTTGCGGCAGCATCCTCGGCATCTTCGGCTCACGCGCGAAGCTGGAGTTGACGGTGCCGTCGGTCCCATGGACGGACGACTCGCAAAACAGCTTCGACGACCCGAACGGACTCGGGGGACTCAGAGTCGTGTTGAGCGGGGCCATCTCGGACACCCTCGCCGCGAGTGAATTCCCGGTACCGCCCTACCGAGTGCCGGGCTCCGGCACGATCCGTGTCCGTGTGTCTCTGTCCCAGGAATCTGAACTTGTCGCCGAGCGCGAGGTCGAGTGGGCGCTCAAATCGAACGCGAACACATGGAGGCTGGAGTTCGACCGTTCTCCGTTTCCAAGCGGCTCGCTGACCGATCCCGAGCGAGTGGAAAACAAGGATCCGAACCCGGGTTGCGGCTGGTTCAGCTGCCAGAAGGTGTGGCGCGTCGACATCGACGAGGATGCGCGCAACTACGACGATGAAGTGCTCTGGCTGATGCTCTGGATGTACGATGGCGGGTGCGTGGACGTCTGCCCGTAGTCGGTCTTGGACACACCTCTCTTCCGCCACCCGATCGCCGGCACCACCCGGGACGGGAGGTTGGGCGCGGCTGACGGTGAGCGACGCCCTCAAACGCGGGCATTTGGCGGCGGTGATCCCGGCCGCCTAGAATACCGAAACGGCGTCCTCGAATGAAGGAGGCATCTTGCCCTTGTTCGCACGTTTCCTCGTCGCGCTCGCACTCTGCCTCGCGAGTTCCGGGTGCGGCAGCGTCCTCGGCCTCCTGGGCATCGGTAGGGGGACTCTGGAGCTGGAGGTGTCCGCCGTACCGCGGGGCGACAACTACAATTCCACGACCGATTATGAGGGTCTCGCCGGTCTCTGGATCAAGCTCAGCGGATCCGTTGAGCGCACCTTCGTGGCGGCAGACCTTCCGGTCAGACCCTTCTCGGTGCCGCGTGACGGTTCGGTTCACGTTGAAGTCGCCCTCAGCGATGGCTCGCGCCAGGTTGCGTGGGGTCGAGGGAGCTGGGCGTTGTCCCCGGGCGTGGCATGGAAGCTCAGGTTCGAGCGTGGCCCTTTCTTCGTTGACGGCGATACGATGAACTGGTTGCCCCCAGCCCCCTCCATCCCCGGCCGTTCGGTAGAGCTTTGCAGCTGGCCGGGGTGCCGGGAGTACTGGCGCTTCGACATTGCCGAGGACGCACGCAACTATGAGGGCGAAGTCCTCTGGATGGTGCTCCTTGCGCCCGTACGCTGCCCCGAAGGCGAGGTCTGCTAGAACCATCACTTGCGGACTCCCCCGGGTAAGCGCGGCCCATCCGGGTGCGTAGCCTAGCCGGTCAGGTTCTGAAGCCACGTGCTGCGTATGTCGGCGGCGTCCCAGCCGCTGTCCCGCACCGCGCTCTGGCGAGTTGGAACGGCAAGACCCGGAAAGTGATCGGCGTGCACGCTGCCGTTGATCCGGTTTTCCATGCACCAGACAAAGTCGGACACATTGTTGCGCTTTCGCCAGTTGCCGCCGACCCTGACCCGACAGGACCCGAAGGCTGTGGCCACCGCCGCCGCCGAGTAGTTGGTTTCGTCGTTCTGCTCGTTCGACGGGTCGATCAGGTCCTGAAACAGCATCGCGATGTAGCCTTCCATCCTTGGGTCGGGGGCCAGGGTGTCGAATTGCGCATACTCCCAGGAGTGGCCCCAGGCCCCGATGTCGGCTGCGTAGTCGGCGAAACCCTCCTGGAAGGCGCAGAGGTAGCCTGATACCTCCCAATGCTCGTGCGACACATAGCACGATGGCTCGGCCCTCCAGAGGCCGCCATACGCTTTCGCGTGCATCGCATGCCCGTACTCATGAGCCGCGGTCCAATCCTTGTGGTAGGAAGCGGTTCCGAATTTGATGCGATGCTCACGGTCGTTGTACGACGACACCGAGTCCGAGTCCGAGTCCGAGGAGGATGTGAACCACGCGACCCGCGGAACCGAGGGGTTGCCGAAGTGGCGGAGTATCTTTGGAATGACATCCCCCAGGTTCTTCCACGGCAGATACCTCCGGTCCGAGCCGGCGGCCATGATCGTGTCCCCGCAGTCGCTCGACCGCGCCTGCCAGTAACCGGAAAGGCCCGCCCCGGCCATGTGGGCCGTGCTCGGCAGGTCCACGCCGCCTTCCAGGTGGAAGCCGGGGCGCGGGCAGTCGAAACGCACGATGCCGCTGGGGCCAACGGTGGCTCTCTGCTGGTTCCAAGGCCCGTCCGTATGATCGTGGTTGTGCCACTCCGCAACGTGCGCGTAGGCACCGACCGCCGCCAGATTCACGCCCTTCCGCACATACACCGCACTCATGTAGACGTAATCGTGGGAGTCCATTCCGACGTCATCTCCGTTATCCGCCGCCGCTTGGCTCCCCGTGCCGCCCCGGCCGATCCTGGTGTGGAACGGTCCCGGCACCGGCGCGATGCCGTCGGCGAAGACATCTTCGTCGAACTCCGGCGTCCACCGCCCGCCTGTGTCCGTCACGAGCATCCAGCGCTCGTACTGGACATCATCGCTCACATAGGGGTTCTTCCACTCGCCCGCGGGCGCTTCCGCGTCGGCGAAGATCGACAGGTGGTAGTACCCCACCTCGGGCAGCGTGATGGTGAACGAGCGTTGCCAGGTGTCACCGGGCTCCATCGGCGAGAGCGTCCACCGGCGCTCGACCGGTAGGCTCCGGCCAATCGGGTAGTACGGGCGCTTCCCGGCGCCGGCGTACTCCATGCCCGCCATCGTGGGCAGGGTGACGGTCACCGTGCCGCCGGCAACCTTCTCGACCGCCCTCCCCTGAAGTGTCACGGCAATGCTCGCGTTGGGCGTCAGCGCGCCGCTTGCGGAGATGTCGAGCTTGAAGCGAGGTCGCGTGTGGTCGACGACCGCGGCGGCGCTGGAGCCGCCCGATGACGCCGCCATCTCCCTCGGCAGATCGTCAACGGAGGATGGGCGCTCGGACTCGTGGAGCGCCACGGGATCATCGTGGCAGGCGGCTACCAGCACGATGCCGACCGCAGTGATCGAGGTTCGGTACATCGCCTTCGCGTTCATGTCTCTTCCTCCTTTGGGCCAAAGCCCTGGATGGTGTCGCGTCCGAGCGCGAGAGCGCCCGAACCGGTACTGGCAGACTGCCGGGCCGCTGAGGTTCCTTCGGCGATCCGGCCCCATATTCGAATATCGGCAATGCCCGCGAGCTCTCTGAGAGGAAAAATCCTGCAAGTCGTGAGGGGAAAAACCCTCAAGACGCTGCCGGGAAACTCCCCCTAGGAGAATGGGGGAGTGCGGGGCTCCGATGCCGCCGGTCCAAAGGAGCGTGCTCCTCCAATCTCGGCACCCATAGTGGCTACAGGCGCTTCCGCCGCGCATCCGTATGGTCCAGACATCGATGGCCCCGTCAATGGGGATCCGTCTCGGAAAGCCCCGGGGCGGCCAGCGCGGGAAAGTCCTGACAAAGGACGGAGCCCCGGGACCATGATAGACCGCGACACCGAGGTCACTATTCCGCAGTCATTATGGTGTCGGGGATCCAGGTCGGCTATATTCCACATTCCAACCAATATAGCCGCTGATAGATCATTCCGCTTGGCCGCCCGCCGCAATACGGCGTACCCGAACGAGCGAATACGACGGACAGCCTTCCACCGGTCGGCGCATCCATTGGGGACCGCCCCCGAAACCGACGCCTCCGGACCAAGGAGAAAGGACACCATGAAGACCAACGCCACCACAACCGCCGTTGCCGCCTTGCTCGCGCTCGCTCTTGCCGCTTGTGGAGACGCCACCCCGCCCCCGGACGTTACCCCGTTCGAGGCTCCGGAAGTCACGGCCGCGCTGGACTGGATCGAGGACTCCGGAATGGAGTTCGGCGCGGCTCCGTTCTCGCCTCCCGGCTGGCCCTACCGGATCGGCGAACGGATTACCACCTACCACCCGTCCGACCCCCGCAACGCCACATCACCGCTTCCCACCAGGTCCCAACTTCTCAAGCGGTTCCCCGATTTTCTCGGCATCTTCGCCGTCAACTGGGTGGACGGCTTGGCGTTCGGGGCCAAGTTCTCGGCGGGTGGTGGTGAGTTCCGGATCTACGAAGGCCACTTCCCGCAGAAGATTACCCGGACAAGCTACGAGGACGCCCAGCGTTTCGGGATCGCTCTACCGATGCCACCGGGCGGCAACGTGGAAAAAGCGCTGGGCGACCACATCGAGGCGGCTTATCCCGTGGCTTCCGACTCGCTGGACGTGCTCCGGGCGCGCTGGCATGAGCCGTTGGAGGTTCGGACCTACAAGGACGGCGGACGATGAGGCGGGCGGCGCTGGCCGCGCTGGCCGTCGCGCTGTGGTGCGCGGCCCCGGCTTCGGCCTAGGAAGCGGATGACGACCAGAGATACTGCCTGAGCACGGATACGGCCCGCAAATGCTTCGACAAGCACTTCAAGGATGAAATCCAGTTGGAGGGTTCCGAGCTGGAGCGCTGGCGGGGGAAGTTTGAGCGGGCGACGTGGGATACGGGCACGAACTGCGAGAAGGTGAAGACGGCGCTATTCGATCTGTTCGACAAGGCGGAATCGACGGTGAGCGGCAAGACGGCGGAACTGTATTTTGCCCTGCCGAAGGACAACGACTCCGACTTTGCTGGCAGCTATTGGGGAGGGCTGAACGACAGCACGGAGCATCTTGTCGTGGTCAGAAAAGACCTGACCGACGCGCGCAAAATCGAATTCCTGCTGCACGAGGCGGCCCACCATGCGGGTTTCGAGCATTCGGACAACTGGAACCCCTACAACGCGCAGAGCTGCGCGGAGGAGAAGGAGGACGACCCCGGCGGCGGGGGCGGCGAAAATACGGGGGACGACGACCCGACCTGCACGACGACGATCGAATGGAAAAAGGCTTATCGCTACTGCACGTACTGGACCGGCCCTTCGGGGCTGCCGCATTTACATGTCTGCATCGAAGAGATTTTGATACCTGTGGAGGTGACGATATGCACCACCTGACAACGATTTGCACGGCGGCGGCGGTCCTGTTGGTCGCGGCCCCGGTCGCGGCCCAAGAGGGGGCCGACACGACGGTGTACACGGGGGCGGACGCTCCGGTGTGGCTCACGGTGGAGGACGTCGACGGGGACGCGGGCGCGCACCGCGTCTACGTGGCGGTGCTGTGGGACGATTACCGCTCTACGCTTCCGTTCGCCGTCGAGGTCGGGGCGGGGGACCTGACGGTGTTCCTTCCGAAGACGGAGGACGCGGACGAATCGGACCTGTCCGAAGGCTGCCGGTTCACAAGTGCGAGGATGGCGCACGGCAACCCCGGCATGGTCCCCGCGAACCGGGCGGATACGGAATGTCTCGCACCCCCGGCGGCGTACCTTCCGCTGGTCGGAATCGAGTACACGGGTTCGCCGGCGCGGATGGCCTGTCTGCCGGCGGCGCGTGATGACGGGATCGAGGACCCGGAGGTGCGGTACTTCGCTTGCTACTGGTCGGCCCCACCGGACGAAGGAGGCTGAACCGGGACCGACTGGCGTAGAGGGGGACAAGCGGGGCCGCTTCGGACGCGATCCGGGGCGGCCCTTTGCCGCTCAAGGGCGTTTGCGGAGCCACTGAGGCAGTCGTGGCCCGGTGCCGGGACACGGACGATGTGTGGGCTTTCGGGATCTTCGGCGCAGACGCAGCGCGGGTGAGGGAGTCCCGCCATTCAACTCGTTTTTCCCGCTCTCACGGCACGGTCCAGCAGGGTCCGGTGCAACGACAGGAAACGCAGATCGTGCAGTCCTGTAAGTAGTTAGACGATTTCCTGTCGGGATTCAGACCTCTGGCAATCCGTGTGGCCGACATCACGTATGTGCCCACTTGGGCGGGCTGGCTGTACCTAGCCGTTGTGCTCGACGTCTGGAGCCGTCGCGTCGTCGGCTGGGCCATGGCGACGCACATGCGGACCGAACTCGTCGAGGCCGCGCTGTCGATGGCCCTCGCGCGCCGTCGTCCCCGGGGGCGCATCGTCCATCACTCCGACAGGGGCTCGCAGTACACCTCGCTCGCCTTCGGGGAGCGCTGTCGCGAGTCGGGCATCGCCCAGTCCATGGGCTCGGCGGGCGATGCGTACGACAACGCCATGTGCGAGTCGTTCTTCGCGACGCTCGAGTGCGAGCTGATCTGGAAGCGCTCCTTCCGCACGGCGGACGAGGCGCGACGGGAGGTCTTCGGCTTCATCGAGGGCTTCTACAACACCCGGCGGCTGCACTCCGCACTCGGCTACGAGTCGCCGGCAGACTACGAGAGGAACCATGCGGCCTGAGGCGCACCGGCGGCGCGCACGGACGTCCTCTCCCGAGCGCCTGAGAGAGGCCGAAAGGAGAAGAGCCCGAGACGATCAACCACAGAAACTAACCGTCCGTGAAAGCGGGACAGCTCCAGACACCCATCATGGATCGCAAACGGATGATCAACGTACGGATCGGCCCGTGTTGCTTCAATCGACCTGGCTTAGGATTCGACGTGATCCCGTGTAATCCTAGGAAAGACGGGGGCCTCCCGTGGCGAGGCGTGCGCGCTTCTTGTTCCGGGCTAACCCCCCACGCCCCCTCGAGCGGAGATCCGCTTGACGAACCGCATCAGGCGAGCGTGAACTCGATCCCCTCACGTTTTTTTCGCACCGTCTCGGCGAACTCGCGTGCGATCCTTGCGCAGCGTTAGCGACGCGACCCACGGTGAAGACGCTCAAAAGGTTATGGCTCTTATGCTTCGCGGTCAGGAAATCCCCCTGCCGCCCCATCCAAGAATGACCGCAGCCGTTCCGCCAAGCGGTCGACATCCGTTGTCTCGCATTCCCAAACGACGCGCGGCCGCCAGCCCATCTGTTCCAGCGCCTTGGTATTCCTTCGGTCGCGCTGAACGTTCAGGTCGAGCTGCATCCGCCAGCACGCCCGATTCGCTGTCATGCCGCCCAACCGGCCGACAGCACCTCCGCCTGTTCAAGCACCGTCCGCGTCGCCTTCTCCTGCTTGTCGGGCGGGTAGCCGTGCTTTCGCAGGATGCGCTTGACCAACCGCCGCAGGTTGGCACGGACGTTCTCGCGAAGCGTCCAGTCGATCCTCACGTTGTTGCGCACGGTCTCGACCAGCTCGCGGGCGATGTCGCGTAGGGTCTCGTCGCCGAGGACCTGCACGGCGCTGTCGTTCGTCCCGAGCGCATCGTAGAAGGCGAGTTCATCGTCGGAGAGCCCCAGCGCCTCGCCTCGGGCGTTCGCCTCGCGCATCTCGCGGGCAAGCTGAATCAGTTCCTCGATGACCTGCGCGGCCTCGACGGCCCGATTCGCGTAGCGGCGGACGGTCTGATCGAGCATCTCGGCGAAGGATCGCGCTTGGACCACGTTCCGTCGACTGCGGACCGCTAGTTCCCCCTTGAGGAGCTTCCGCAGCAGTTCGACGGCGAGGTTCCGCCGCTTCATCCCCCGCACTTCGGCCAGAAACTCTTCGGACAGGATCGAGATGTCGGGCTTCTCAAGGCCCGCCGCTGCGAAGATGTCCACGACGCCTTCGGAGGCGACGGCTCGCGACACGATCTGGCGTATGGCCATGTCAAGCTCCTCCTCGGACTGCGCTTCCCCGGCGGCGCGTTTGGCCAGCACCGACCGGACGGCTTGGAAGAACGCCACGTCGTCCCGGATCCCTAGCGCTTTCCCGTGAGGGACGGCGAGCGCGAACGCCTGGGAGAGTTCGCGCACGGCCAGTAGACAGCGTTCCTTGCCGTTCTCCTGCGCGAGGATGTGTTCCTGGGCTGCCGGCAGCAGGCTCGTGCGTTCGGCGGGCGTGCCGTCGATCCACCCCGAGTAGTCGAAGCCGAAGAACAGGCCTTGGCACACCTGGTATTTCTCCACCATTACGTCGGCCGCCTCGGACTGGTCCAGCGTGGTCCTGCCCGTGCCGCCGCTCTCGGTGTAGGTCGCGAGAGCACGTTTGAGTTCGTGGGCGAGCCCGAGGTAGTCCACGACCAACCCGCCCGGCTTGTCGCGGAACACGCGGTTCACCCGCGCGATGGCCTGCATGAGCCCGTGGCCGCGCATCGGCTTGTCCACGTACATGGTGTGCAGGCTCGGGGCATCGAATCCGGTCAGCCACATGTCCCGCACGAGTACCACCCGGAGGGAATCGCCGGGATCGCGAAACCGCTTCGCCAGGGTCTCGCGGCGCTTCTTGTTCCGGATGAGCGGCTGCCAGTCGGGAGGGTCCGATGCGCTGCCGGTCATCACGACCTTGATCTCGCCATCCGCGTCGTCCTCGTGGTGCCACTCGGGACGCAGACGGATCAACTCCCGGTAGAGTTCGATGCAGATGCGACGGCTCATGCAGACGATCATCGCCTTGCCGTCAATGGCTTCGAGCCGCCGGTCGAAGTGTGAGACGATGTCCCGGGCGACGAGCTTGAGTCGGTGCGGGGCTCCGACGACCGCTTCGAGTTGAGCCCACTTGGTCTTGAGCTTCTCCTTGCGCTCGACCTCCTCGCCCTCGGTCGCCTCCTCGAAGTCGGGATCGATCTTGGGCCGTTCGGCCTCGTCTAGTGCCAGCCTCGCCAGTCGGCTCTCGTAGTAGATCGGCACGGTGGCCTTGTCTTCTACCGCCCGCTCGATGTCGTAGACGCTGATGTAGTCGCCGAACACGGCCCGCGTGTTGGCGTCCTCAAGCTCGATGGGCGTGCCCGTGAAGCCGATGAACGAGGCGTTGGGAAGCGCGTCGCGCATGTGGCGGGCGTAGCCGTCGATGAAGTCGTACTGGCTGCGGTGGGCCTCGTCGGCGATCACCACGATGTTGCGGCGCCCCGACAACTCGGGCATTCGGTCACCCTTCTCCTCGGGGAAGAACTTCTGGATGGTGGTGAACACCACGCCGCCCGACTCGACGGACAGCTTGCCCCGCAGGTCGGCCCGGTTCTCGGCCTGGGTCGGCGGTTGCCCGAGGAGATCGTGGCAGCGGGAGAACGTGCCGAAGAGTTGGTCGTCGAGGTCGTTGCGATCCGTCAGGACCACGATGGTCGGGTTCTCCATCATCGGCTGGCGGGCGATCCGTCCGGCGTAGAAGGCCATCGTCAGGCTCTTCCCCGAGCCTTGGGTGTGCCAGACGACTCCGATGCGCCGATCTCCCGGCGTGCCTCCGGGCTTCCGGCCCGACTCGTACCGACCGCTCTCCTCGGGAACCCACTTCGCTTTCCGCCGGAGCGCGGCCGCGCGCAGGGTCTCCTGTACCGCCGTCTCCACCGCGTGGAACTGGTGATAACCAGCCATCTTCTTGGCCAGCCTGTCGCCGCCGTCGTCCTCGAAGACGATGAAGTCCCGGACCAGCGACAGGAACCGCTCGCGCTCGCACATCCCTTCGAGCATCACCCGCAGCTGGGGCAAATGCGGTCCGGCCAGCGTCTCGCCCGTGATCGTGCGCCAAGGCTTGAACCACTCGCGCCCGGCGGTGAGGGTTCCCATGCGGGCCTTGAGGCCGTCCGAAGCGATGAGAACCGCGTTGAAGGCGAACAGGTCAAATAGCTCGGCCTTGTAGGTCTGGATCTGCTCCCAAGCCTTCCGCACCCTGGCCTTCTTGTCCACCGGGTTCTTGAGTTCGATCAGGCCCAGCGGAAGGCCGTTGACGAACAGCATGATGTCCGGCCGCCGCTCGTGCTCGCCTTCGACCACGGTGAACTGGTTGACCGCGAGCCAGTCGTTGTTCGCGGGGTTCTGGTAGTCGAGGACGGAGACCTGCGCACCGCGCATCGCACCCCCGGGGGGCCGGTACTCGACCGTCACGCCATCCACGAGCAGGCGGTGGAACGCTCGGTTGCGGGCTTCCAATGTGGAGCCTTCGGGGCGAGTGATCTTGCGGAACGCGTCGTCCACTGCCTCGGCGGGCAGGTTCGGGTTCAACCGGTCCAAGGCGTCGCGCAGCCGGTGTTCCAGAAGGACTGCGGTGTAATCGGCCCGTTCCGCACCTTCCGCGTGCGGGCCGATGTCGGGACCGTAGGCCACGTTCCACCCGAGGCCTTCGAGCCATTCCAGCGCAGCGGCTTCGACCTCCGGCTCGGTGAAAGCCGCCATCAGACAGCCGCGCCGCCGGATCCCAGGACAAAACTTGCTCGTTCTCGCCTGAGCATCTCGTAAGGGTTCATACAGGGCACACCGAGGTCGATACAGGCGTTCGGAATCTTGACCTTACGCTCAGTGTCAGCCGGAACTTCGTGCGTCACGACAGTGCAATCGTGAGCCAGCGCGTGCCCGACAAGCCAGTAGTCGGCGACCTGGAGAAATGTGGCGACCGCGGCAGGTTGGTATCCGCTGCCGCTCGCCCAATCGCTTACGCTGTGAAGCGCCGATACGACCGCCTTGTCCGGTCTCAGAAAGAAACGTTCGCTCCTCACTGCTGCCCAGCTCGACAGTTCGTCTGCTCCCGCGTGCAATTCGTCGGCGACCTTCTCGATACTGGCGACCTTTCCGGTGCGATTCTGCTCGACGAGCCAATCCCAAAAGGCAGGGCAGAAATCAAAGCCATAGTGCAGATTCTTGGCTTGGATGAACACGTTTGCGTCGATGAGATAAGCGGTCATCCGATCACCCCGACTTCGCGCCCCAGCTTGTTGAAGGTCTTGGTCTTCCGGACTCCCAACATCCTAAACGCGTCCCGGTAGAGCGTATGCCCTTCGAGCGTGCTCGCGACGAGCGCTCGAGCGAAACGGTGGCTGACGCGCGCCAGCGTGGTGTTGTAGAAGTCGCCGCCACCGCCTCGAACAAGACGCGTCAGGTGCTCGATCTCCCGCTCCCACGCGACATTGAAGCGACTCCGTTCGATCCACCCCGCGTCGAGAAGGCGTCTCAGAATCACCAGCTTGCTGACCTTGAACGCGCGCGCAAGCCGGGACAGAGCCTCCGGGAGCTGCTCGTTCCATCGGAGATCGGACCGCAACACGTCGAGCGGCACTAGGAACTCTGCCGCCACCGCGTTACACCACACCTCCTCGCGGCGGAAGCCAGACTGCGGAGCTACGCCGAGATTCGACAGAGCCGAGGCTCCAAGCCAGAGATGCGCAAGCTCGTGGGCGAGCGTGAACATCTGGGCCGCCTTCGTGTCTCGACCGTTGATGAAGACCAGCGGCGCCACAGGATCAGACAGCGCGAAGCCGCGGAACTCGGCGGGGTCGAGGGGGCGGCGGTTGTTGCTCATCACGACACCGCTGACCATGACGAGCACACCGACCTCGTCGGTTTGGCGGATGAACAGTCGCAGGGCATCGGTCCAGGTCGAGCACTCCCGGCGGGCTGCAGGATCAAAGCCTAGCCGCTCACGCATCTGGTTCGCAACGGATTCTGGAGACGCTTCGAGCGAGGCGTGTCCTACGAAATCCAGCTCCGGCCGACCGCTTACCCGGGCGAAGTCCCGATACCAGCTCTGCCGTTCCTGACACATGTAGATCGTGTCCAACAGGTCCGGACTCGGTCGCGTCAACTCGTGTGCGACATGGGTTCGGAAATCCGGGATGGGGATGGTCTCCTCCGGCGGTTCCGTGAGGAACAGATAACCGACGGGCACATGGACGGCGCGCGCGAATGCCTCGACCTGTTTGAGGGTGGGTCGCGTTTCTCCGTCCTCCCACTCCGGCAGCCTCTTGAACCTCTTCGCCAAGCTGTCGAATGGGATCCCAGAGCGCTCGCGCGCCCAACGGAGAAGGTGGGGGTTTACGGCCACGCGGATCATAACCGCTCCCTCAATTCTTCGGCCTCAGCCCTCTTGGATTCGGCCAAACGAAGTTCGCCCGAAATGAGCTTTGGGAGGAGGGTGTCGCGGAGCGCGCCGAGGGTGCGGGATTCGTGGATGTTTCCGACGATGCGCCGCAGAATCGGCGTAACGAGTCGCTGGAACTCAGCAGCCACGTCATCCATTGGCCGACATAGGTCATACCTGTTCATGGCCTTCCAACTGGTTCGAGGCATCCTCGTCCCCGTCGCGGCCTGGCTTGTGTGGGCAACAAACGCAGACGACGAGACGCAGGCTAGTACGAATGCGGACCACTTCGGCTCTCGTGCGCCAAGCACAACGATATCTGTCGAGCAGACGCCGTCCACTGGCGCGATTCCCACCTTGTGGAAGTAGGGCCTGAGCTTGCCGAACAGAATGTCTCCGGCCTCGAACGCGGACTTTCTGCTGAAAACGCTCCCGGCCCCACCCCAGTCTGTCAGGGCGATCGATCCACGGGGCATGTCGGCTAACCCGATGTAGGGGGTATCGGTCGCTACGCTTGCCGGATCGACTCCTCGCCGTCGCAAGGCCGCCACATCGCCGAGCCTTCCAACCTCCCATCCCTCCGGAATCTCGCCCAACTCGGAATCCACCAGCCGATCGGGGAACAGGTCGGCGATGTCCCCCGGCAGGCCCGTGTCGCGACCTTCCAACTTGGCCCGCACCGGATCGAAATCGACGAACCAGGACTTGAACAGCGCCCGCGCCTTCGCTTCCAACGTCTCGTTCATCCGGCGGTTCAACTCGATCTTGTCGTCCAACGTGCCGAGGACATGAGCGATGGCGCGTTGCTCGGAAAGGGGAGGCAGCGGCACATCGAGTTGCGCCAATGCGTCCGTTGGCACTCGTTGGCGTCCGGACGTGCCGGTCATCTGGCCAATCGCATATTCCCGAACGAGATTCGAGCGCGCAGCGTAGAAGGCGTACTCGGAATCAGTTACCCCGGGTCGACCGCGAACCACGATGAATTCCGTCGACCCATGGGCAACATCGCCTATGCCGGAGTTCGCGGAGTAGCGGGCGATCTTGCCGTTCTCCAAGCACGGGGTGATCCGGGCGAACAGGGTATCACCGTGCTGGAACCTGCTACCGCTGCCTCGAAACTCTCTGATACGTGCCGAGCGAACGGCACGACGGGTTGGATCGACAGCGGCCATATCGACGAATGGGGTTGGGCTGCCACGTTCGATCGGCACGGCAGGGTTGACCACGAACGCTTCGCTGAACGGCATGGTGGACCAATCCTCGATGCGTGCTCGACCGTCCACCTCGGAGACTGTGGTCGGAGGCTGCATGGTCACCGCGTCGCGCCGGATGATCGCGCGAAAGGCATCGTCGGTCCTTGCCCAATCCACGACATCGACCTTGAACGGCAAGTCGGAGTTTCCGAGCGCCTCGTCCAAGGCGGAGACTGTGCGTAGCGAGAGAGGCTCTTCACCCATGACCGCAAGGTCGAGGTCGGAGTAGTCCTTCGCGGTCCAGCTCGCGCGCGATCCGAAGGCGAGCACCTCGCGATCCGGTACATGGCTCCGTAGAGCGCGGCGGACGATAGCCCAATGATCGGGCCGGAGGTCGACGCCGGGTACGGGGATCCTCATTCCAGCCATTCCCGCAGCCGGTCCCGGAGATAGGCTACCTCTTCGAGGAACCCCGGAATGGCCGCAACCACGGTCAAAGCGATGGGCTCGCTGTAGGTGTGGCTCGTCATGCCGCGCATCTTCCGGTAATCACGCCACTCGGGCCACGCTCCTAGGAGCAGCCCCTGCTCGTTCGCCGTGCGGATCTGATCCTGAAAGGTCATTTGATCCAACAGCGCCGGGTTCGCTGCCGTGTATTCCAAGTAGCGTTTCAGGGTCTTGTAGCCGAGTTCGTAGGTGAACTCGAAGCGCTGAATCAGGCCGTCGCGAATCTGAAGGTCGCTGGTGTCTCTCAGATACCGCTCCAGTCCCTCCTCCAGCCGTTGGATCGCCCGTTTGAGGGGCGTGATGTCCGGGATGTCATACATGTGGTTACCGACCCTTGAATCCCAGCCCATGCAGGTTCTCGGTGATCGCGGCGTCTAGCTGAGCGCCCTCGGCTTGCTGTTCGCGAAGCTCCAAGACCAGTCGCTTCATCTTGTCCTCGAACGCCTCGCCGTCAGCTTTCTGGGGCTCCACGCCAACGTAGCGGCCCGGCGTAAGGACATGGCCGTGCTTCCTCACTTCCTCCAGAGCCGCGCTCCTGCAGAAGCCGGGAACATTCGTGTAACCGTTTCCCTCCTCGGCAGCCCGCCACGAGTGGTACGTCGCCGCGATCCGGGCGATCTCCTCGCCGGTAAGTTCGCGGTGTGTCCGGTCCACCATCCGGCCGAGCTTCCTCGCGTCGATGAACAGGATCTCACCGCGCCGCCGTCGCCCGCGCGCCAGGAACCACAGGCAGGCCGGGATCTGGGTCGAGTAGAAGAGCTGGCCCGGCAGCGCCACCATGCAATCGACCAGTTCGGCCTCGATCAGGCTCTTCCTGATCTCGCCCTCGCCCGACTGGCTCGACGACATCGACCCGTTGGCCAGCACGAAGCCCGCGACGCCCCTCGGCGCGAGGTGGTGAACCATATGCTGCACCCACGCGAAGTTCGCGTTGCCCCTCGGAGGGACGCCGTAGCGCCAGCGCTTGTCCTCGGCCAGCCGCTCCCCGCCCCAGTCGGAGACGTTGAACGGGGGATTGGCAAGGATGAAGTCGGCCTTCAGGTCCGGATGTCGGTCGTTGTGGAACGTGTCGCCGTGGGCGATCTGCCCGTCAATGCCCCGGATAGCCAAGTTCATCCTCGCGAGCCGCCATGTCGTGTAGTTCGACTCCTGCCCATAGATCGAAATGTCGCCCCGCGCCTTGCCGCCGTTGGCGTTGCCGGTGGCGTGGGCGCGGATGAACTCGACCGACTGCACGAACATGCCCGAAGAGCCACAGCAGGGATCGTAGACCCGCCCTCGATAGGGTTCCAGCATCTCGACGAGCAGTCTGACAACGCAACGCGGCGTGTAGAACTCGCCGCCCCTCCTGCCTTCGGCGCTCGCGAACTGCGAGAGGAAGTACTCGTACACGCGTCCGAGCACGTCCTTGGAGCGGGCGTCTGCGTCCCCAAGGCGGATGTTGCCCACCATGTCGATCAACTGGCCCAAGCGCTGCTTGTCCAGCGCGGGCCGCGCATAGTCCTTGGGAAGGATCTCCTTCAGCGCCGAGTTGTCCCGCTCGATCGCGGTCATGGCCCGGTCCACGGTTTGGCCGATGGTCGGCTGCCGCGCTTCGGCCTTCAGGCGCGCCCAGCGGGCTTCTCGCGGCACCCAGAAGATGTTCTCCGCGATGTACTCGTCCCGATCCTCGGCGGCCTCTTCTCCCCACTCGGCGAGCACCGCTGCGCGCCGCTCCTCGAATGCGTCCGAGATGTACTTGAGGAAGATGAGCCCGAGCACGACGTGCTTGTACTCCGCAGCGTCCATCGAACCGCGGAGCGTGTCGGCCATCGCCCACAACTCGGCCTCGTAGCCGGTTGTGGCACCGCTATCGGTTGGGTTGGCAGGCATCTCTACTCGCACGCTTCAGTTTCGCATCACTCCGGTCGCTTCCGAAGGCCTTGTCCAAGATACGGCATGTGTCACGGGGCAGTACACCTCACCTCGCCGGAGTTGGCCGGTGCGCCGCTTACGCTCTCGGGAGCGGACGCCGGCGACTCCGAGCGTTCGGTCTCCGAAAGCGTCGGGGATGGCCACATCGGCGGCTTGGAGAGCGGGGTCCGCCGAAACCCGGACGGAGAGAACAGCGTACAGGTGGAAAGCACCCTCGTCCCGAGAGCCGGTGCCGCTGGTCGGCGGGCCGGCGGGCTGGAGCCGGTTTGCCGATGCCCCCGGCACTCGTGCCTACGCCGGACCGCGGCGTGAAAACGGCGAAGGGGGTCGTTTCACGAATCGGCCCTCCGGCGATTCACACCGGGCTTTCCATCCATCTGCTTGCGCGGTGGTGTCTTGCGGTCTCGCGGCCCGGCCGCCCGCTGCCGGACGGGCCGCACCGGTCGTGGCGGGAGCGACCCCCCTCGCCGAAGGCTCGGTGCGGCGTAGCGACGAGTGTGTTTTCACAACTCGCCCCCCGCCTCCCGGGGTCGCTCCCTAACCAGCAATCCCTGGCGGGAAGGCCGTCCAGCCCCCGTTCCGGGACTTGTCTGCACCCGAGCACCGAACCCGTCGCCTCTGGGCACGCCGTCGGGGCTCAGAAAGAAATGTAACCGCCCATCTGGAAGAGCACGATGTTCGTATCGTCGGACCCGTCTCCGACGTGGAGGATGACGCGCGCCCCGTAGCGCCGTCCGAACGTCAGGCTCGCACCGGCGGTCGGCGAAACGTCTCCGCCGTCGTACTCGATGCCCGCGCGCAACGCCGGGCGAACGACCCAACCGGAACGTCCGAGGAGAACCGACGCGCCGATCCGGTTGGCCGACCCGGCGATGTCGGCGCACCTGTAGTTCTCGACCATCCCGTACAGCGACACCGGCCCGCCGACCCGCCCGCTGAGGCCGACGTAGTGTCCGGGACAAGCGATGCTATTGCCGCCGACGAACCCTGCTTCAAGAACGAAACGGCTCGGCACTTCCCGCGCCTGTTCCGTTTCCTGCGCCTGAACCTGCGAAGGCAACGCGACGGCCAAGCAGGCCGGCAACAGCTCTCGCATCTTGATGCACCTTCCACCGGTTCACATGCTCCGGAGGCGGCCAGTTGGCCGCTCCCGTCCACCAAGGAATGCTCGCCGCAATCCCCTTGGTTGACAAGCAGGATCTCCGGGGAAGCGGGTACCGACCCGTCCCGGCTCTCCGTGCGAACCCCGGGAGACGGTCGGCGAGTCGCGGCGCTTCCCGATTCTCTGGTTCCGCGCCATGATTCGTGGTGCTGGCGGACGGGCGGTTCGAAAAAGCTGTTCGCCCTCCTCAGGCGACCAAGGCCGGGCAGCGACGCTGTTGTCCCAACCCGTGAGAACCGCATGGAATCCACAAGGGGCTTGTTCGGAGGGGCGCGATTGATCTGCGGACTGCTCGTGCCGCTCGTTGCCGGATGCGTCACGGGACCCGACGAGGTGGAACCGGTTGTCGGCCTGATCACCAAGACCGAAGACAATCCGTTCTTCGTGACGATGAGGAACGAATGCTGGGGATGACCGCCGACGTGGCGGACTCCAGAAGCCGTGCAGTATGCCTTCCTGCAAGGAACTGCTGGACTGGGAGCGACCCCACGGCGGAGGGGTCCGGGATGTGCACATCCCGACCCTCCGCGATGCACGCACTGGGCATCGAAAGAGGGGTACTCCCAGCCACGGCCTCGATGGCCGCATCGGCATCGGCGCTCCCTTTGCCGTGGTGCAACCGCAAGCTGCTCCAGCGACTTGCGGTATCGGTCGCGTGTCACATCCGAGAGTGGATTTCGTGTCCGGTCGACCTCGAAGCAAGAAACACATGTCCCGTGCGGCATCGGGACGGCCGGATCTCCGTCAGTACACCGTCCGCCTGAGCCGCTCCGGCTTCGACGGTCTCGTCGCGAAAGGCCGGGTGGAGGATGGCGCTAGCGGCGGATGACGGCTAGCATCGGTGCATTCATCAGCCTCACAAGGAGTTCTATTGTGGACCTGCAATGTATGGCGGTGTTTCGGAAGGTTCCTGAAGGCTACATCGCCTTCATTGAGGAGTTTCCCGGTGCCAACACCCAAGGCGCTTCCCTTGAGGAAGCCCGGACGAACCTTCGAGACGCCATCGCACTGGTCGTCGAAGCCAACCGGGTTTTCGGCCTCGCACCCATGGAGGAACCGCAATGACCCGACGCCTGACTGCGATCGTCGAGCGCGAGGGTGAGGGCTATGTGGCGCTCTGCCCCGAGGTGGACGTTGCGAGCCAAGGTGAGACCGTGGCCGAGGCTCGCGACAATCTCGCCGAAGCCCTTGCCCTGTTCTTCGAGGCCGCGCCTCCCGGCGAGGTCGACCGGCGCCTGCGAGGCGAAGTCTACGTAACTCAGATCGAGGTTGCGGTTGGCTAGGCTTCGCGTCCTGTCCGGCCGTGAAGCCTGCCGCATCTTGGCGGCCAACGGTTTCGTCGAGGTCCGACGACGGGGCAGCCACATCGCCATGCAGAAGGCGGATGCCGACGGAACACTCACCGTCCCTGTTCCAGACCACCGAGAGCTGCGGGTCGGTACCCTGATGTCGATCATTCGCCAGTCAGGCCTGCCCCGCTCGGGGGAGTACAAGCGGGACTTGCAGCCGCTGTCGATTCTCCAGCATCACGGAGCGGGAACCGGGTTATTGGACTTCACGGAGAGTCCTCTCGTGGCCCTTTGGTTCGCGTGCCGGAACGAACCAAAGGAGGATGGGAAGGTGTTTGTCCTAGACATCGGCGACCGTCAGGTCGCGGTGAACGGACGGAAACTGGATGAAGAAGCCTTGTTCCGTACGGAGGAGATCGTGTACTACGAGCCGGATCGATCCCTCAGCCCTCGGATCGTCGCGCAGCAGAGTCTATTTGTGATCTGCAATCCGCCTATGGTACCGGAAGGATACCTCATGCAGGTGGTCATACCGAAAGAGATCAAGGGTACCTTGACCGAATACCTGAAGGGCCTCGGGTTGTCGGAGGAGAACCTTTTCGGGGATGTTTCCGGGCTTGCCACCGCGAACGCGAGGCACACGCCTCTACGATCCAAGCTGACGCTTTCGCCGGAACACCACCGAGATTGGGGAAACCGCGCCTATCACGCCGAACGGTACGAAGACGCTCTCGCGCACTACCAGTCATACGCGGAGGCACTTCCCGACGTAGCCCAGCCGCATTGCCTGGTCGGGGATACGCTCGCCGAGCTCGGACGCTACCAAGAGGCGATCGACGCGTACACGAGGGCGATCGAGAGAATCGCACGACCGATCGATCTTGGGCCAGACGTGACCGTGAGATCGGACGCCGTTCGCCCGCTCATGCTCCATTCACTCTATTTCAACCGAGGCAACGCGCGCGCGGCGACTGGAAACCATGCCGAGGCTGTTTCCGACTACGACAGCGCCTTGGACCACGGCACCCGGTTGAAGAGGAGCGTGCTGTTCAACCGTGGGAATTCAAGGTACAGCTTGGAACGTTATGCAGAGGCCTTCGACGACTTTGAAGCCGCGTGGTTGAAGCGGGAAGGAGGCGACGCCGCGCTTGCAATGGGTAACTGCAAGGTCCTGACCGGGGAGTTGAGGGACGGCTTGAGGCGGTTCTTGGACGGCGTCGAGCTGGGGGAGCCGGAAGACTCGGCTGCTCATTGCCGACGGCACGCGGAACAACTGGGAGAAATCTTGGACGCTTTGGGCGACTCCGACTACGAAGTGAGGCGAGAGGGACCAGTTTTGTACGTCGAAGCGGCGGGTGAGTTGGCGACGTTTCCGTTCAGTGGCAATCGCGGGAACGTCGGCAATACCCCGTCGGGATTGGTCACTGCGCATGGCGGTGAGGGCTATGAGGGAAGCGCGGGATTCGCGGTTATTTTGGTCCCGAGGCACGCCTGAGCGCGGATCCGACATCGGTAGCGTCAAGAACCGTCGGCTCATGGCCTCTCGCCCGAACATCGGCTAGCTCTGGGAACGGCGGCCAGCCCGGCCGAGTCGGTTTCCGGCGGGACCCTACCGTCCCGAGCTTTCATGTCTGGCGGACAAGGCTCCTCTCTGCGAGCTTTCGTTCGTGCAGATCGTGCAGTCCATCGAATCGAGAGAGGTATCGAACGATGGCACGCACGAAACGAAGCCGCCGGAGCTACGGCGCCGGCGAGTGGGGCCGGAACCGGGTGAGGGTCTTCCCTGACCCGAAGACCGGCCTCTTCCAGATTGAGTGGCGCGAGAACGGGCGCAGGCTCACCCGGTCGCTTGGACACCGCGACTGGGCGAGGGCGAAGCGGCATGCGGACGAGTTCGCCGCTGGATTCGTCGGCCCGGAGATCGGGGGCAAGGCGGATGCCAAGCCCGAGCCGCTCACGCTGGAGACGCTGTTTGACATCTACGGTGAGGAGGTGACGCCCACGAAGACGGAGCGGGTCCGGCACCGGGACAGAATCGGGACGAGGATGTTCCTCGACTTTCTCGGGCGCGACCGACGGCCCGAGACCCTGTCCCAGCGGGACTGGGACCGCTTCATCCGGGAACGCCGGGCAGGCCGGGTCGGACCGAGCGGGAAGCCTGTGGGCAACCGCACCATCGAGTTGGACCTGAAGTTCCTGCTCGCGGTGCTCAACTGGGCGACGAAATCCAGAGACGAGGAGGGCAGGCTCCTGCTCGACTCGAACCCGCTGAGGGGCCTGAAGACGCCCAAGGAGAAGAACCCCACCCGGGTCGTCCTCTCCGAGGAGGAGTACCAAGCGATGCTCGGGGTGTCGCGGCGGGTCGATTGGAGGTTCCACGTCGCGTTCGTGCTCGCCCATGAGACCGGCCACCGAATCGGGGCCATCCGCAACCTTCGGTGGGGAGACATCGACTTCGAGGGCCGCGAGGTGCGGTGGCGCGCCGAGCACGAGAAGACCGGCTACGAGCACGTCACGCCGATGACCGACCAGGCGGTAGCGGTATTGGAGGAAGCGCGCGACGCGAACCCCGGAAACGGGGAGACGCCAGTCCTGCCCGAGCCGCGGGATCCCTCGGCGAGCATCAGCCGCAGGAGGGCGGGCACTTGGTGGCGAAAGGCCGAGCGCCTTGCGAGGCTGGAACACAAACGTGGTAGAGGCTGGCACTCGCTGAGGCGGAAGTTCGCGTCCGACCTCATGGACCTGCCGCTCAAGGTGCTGTGCGAGTTGGGCGGCTGGAAGGAGGCCCAGACGGTCCTGCGCTGTTACCAGCAAGCCGACTCGGGACAACTCAGGAAGGCCTTGGACAGTCGTCCGAGGGTCCGCGTCTGACCCAAACCAAACGGCGGGAGTCAAACAGCGGGAATCGGCCTGCCGAATCCCGTAAGCTGCACGCTTACAACGATATGTGATTTCAAGTGCTCATGTCGCGTAGGCAAGATCGAGCGTCTTCGCCCTGATTTTGATGTACGTTCTGCTGGCGATCCCGTTCGGATCGTGGCTTCAGCCGTTGATCGTGCTTGCCGTCATACCCCTGGGGGCGATCGGCGCACTCGCGGGACACATGCTGCTGGGCCTCGATCTCAGTGTCTGGTCGACGCAGGGACTGGTCGGAGTGAGCGGAGTCGTCATCAACGACGCACTCATGATGATCAAGTTCATGAACAACTTCAGGGACTCCGGCATGTCGCCGCGCGACGCCATCATCGCCGGCTCCAAGGTCCGGTTCCGCGCGATCGTCCTGACGTCGCTCACGACGTTTCTCGGCGTGGCCCCCCTGGTGTTCGAGACGAGCACCTACGCCAAGCATTTGGTCCCGGTCGCGACGTCCGTCGGTTTCGGTGTCCTCGTCGCCACGATCCTCCTCCTTCTGGTCGTGCCGGCGCTCGCCGCCCTGCAGTACGATGTCCGGGAAAGGCTCGGTCGCGCGGTAGCGCGAACACGGGGTCGCCATCCCCGCTGACGCGGTCGCCGGTCAGGCGATCTGGCGGCTCACGAGGTCCCGGAATGCGCCCGGGGAGGCAGCCAGATCCGCGAAGGAGCCCTCCTGCACGATCTTGCCCGCTTCAAGCACGTAGATGCGGTCGGCGTGACGCAACGTGGAGACGCGGTGCGCAACAACGATCCGCGTCGATGTGAGGCCCGCCAGATTGGCCAGGACCTTGGATTGTGTTTCGTTGTCCAGCCAGTTGGTGGCTTCGTCGAGCATCAGAATGCGGGGATTGCGGATCAGCGCGTGGGCGATCCGGATGCGTTGACTCTCACCTCCTGACGTGACGGAGGCACCCGCGCCCACCGGCGTCAGCATGCCCATCGGCATGGCCGCGATCTCGTCATCGATGGCGGCAAGCTGCGCCGCCCGCCATGCGTCTTCCGCGGTTGCCCCTTCGTGATCGCCGACGATGTTGTCCCACAGATCCTGTGGGTGGAGCCTCACCACCTGCGGCACGACCCCGATCTGTCGGCGCACCTCCTTGAGATCGAGCTGTTGAAGGTCTCGGCCATCGAAGTAGACCGATCCACCGGACGGCTGCTCCAGCCCGAGCGCGAGCCGCAGGAGCGTGCTCTTGCCGGCGCCCGACGCGCCGGCGATGGCGACGAACTCACCCTTGCGGACCTCAATCGATACTTCGTCGAGGATCAGCGGCCCGTCGGCTTCGCGGCGGAACGAGACGCGGTCGAACGCGACTTCACCACTCAGTGCCGCCGGGAATTCCCCTGCGGCTCTCGTCTCGGGCGTCTCGGCCAGCAGGGGCCCGAGTTGATTCCGTGCCGGCACAACGGCGGCCAATGCACTGAGCGATTCACCCAAGCGGCTGATCGCCCTCTGGTAGAGGTGGAACAGGACGAAGATGGCGATGAAGTCGCCGGCCCCCACGGAGTCCGGGCCAGTCATGGTCAAAACGAGGATCACCATCGTCCCGGCCAGCAACGGCAGAGCGGCGCCGAGCGCCCGCAGGTGCGCCTCCAGTGCGCCGAGTTCCAGCTCCGCGCGCTTCTGCACGCGGTAGCCCCTGGCCCACGCCGCAAAGCCCGAACCCTCGGCGCCGTCCACCCTCAGTTGGGGTATGCCGTTGATGAGTTGGAACAGTCGGCCGGACAAACGTCGAACGGCCTCCAGTCGGCGGTCGTGCGGGGCGATCTGCCGCAGTCCCAGCGCCACCGTCGCCAACAGCGAGAGCAGGCCGAAGGCGGCCGTCAACCCTCCGAGGCGCGCATCGCGCAGGGCGATGAGCAGGAACGCGGGTGACAGAAACAGGATCGACAGCACTCCGTTGCCGATTACGCCCTGCGCTGCATCGCGCGCGTTCTGGAACGTCATGCCTCGCATCGCGAGGTCGCTGGCCGGATACCGACGCAGCACGCCGGAAGGCAGCTGGAGCAGACGGTCCCAGAACGCGGCCTCCATCCGGGAGGTGGCGCGACCCTCGAGGCGCACCAGGGTCATGTTCTGGAGGGTGTGGAGGAGGGCCCGGACGAGACCGAACGCCACCAGAGCCGCGCTGATTCCATACAGGAGTCCGACATCTCCGGTCGGGATGACCTCGTCCGCAGCGAAACCGATGGCCACGGCCGGGAGCAACATTAGGGAACCACCCAGCAGCCCGGTCACCACGAAGCGGGCCAGATCGGCGCCCAGCCCCGTTCGGGCAACGCGCCACAGATCGCGCCACCCGGCGGCCCGAGACTCCAGCGAGGGATAGAAGACCCAGGCGTCCGAGCGCAGTGACGCGGCGGTGGTGGCCGTGACCCGCCGCTTCCGCCGGCCGACGGGATCGATTTCCCTGTAGTTTCCGAGCACACCGGGCAACAGCGCCACGGGCCTCCCGTCCTCGGTTCGGAACGCCAGCATGGCACCGCTGTCGCCGATCCACCAACGATCGTCCGGCGAGAGCCGCACCTTTCGGCCCCGCACCCCGGAGAGGTTGAGAACCCTGACGAGCCTGTCGTCCGGCGTGGATCCCTCGGTGGCGGGCGCATCAGGTGGCCGCCGGAAGACGATGCCCGCGTGCTGGCCGATCAATCTGAGGACATCGTGCAGCCCCGAGTCCTCCGTCTCTTCGGCTCCCTCATCCTGGAGACCGTACAGGTCGAAGAGGCGGCGGCGGGCGCGTGCCTCGTCGCCCCGGCGGCTGATGACCCGCGCCCGCGCGAGATTCGCCTGATCGACCACGGCCAGTTGGCGGTTCAGTCGCTCGAGCGAGAACGCGACCCGGTTGAAGGCGTCCAGGGCGGGCAGCAACAGCTGGTGCTCGGCGAGTTCCGCGGAGGATGCCGTGGAGATCCGCACGTCATGCGTCAGTGTGAGCCAGGTGGCGGACGTCAGGGGCAGCGCCCGCCCGGCGTCAGCCGGCTCCGTCTCACCTTCGGCGGGGTCGACTAGGCCCATGAACAAACCGGCCGCGGGCGGTAGCCCCGTGATCCACACGACTCCCCGGCGCGCGGCGAGTGTGCCGCGCCTTGTGCTTGTCGCTTCGCCGAATTCGAGGAGCTCGTCCGCCCGCGGATGAAGCGTGACATCGCGGACCAGCATTGCCGAGATGTCGAGGAGCCATGCGTCCACCTGCTCGGCCAGTTCGGCAGAGCGAATTGAGCCGGGCCGGGAGGCGGGAAGACGCCACAGCACGGTGCCGGGCAATCCCTTGGCGATGAGCCCAAGCGAAGTCACATCGTCCTGTGGCGCCACGCCGGGCAGGAGGCGACCGGTGCCGGCGCGCATCACGTGCTGCGGTGCGGACCGGTCGACTCCCTCCTGACGCTCGACCAGGAACAGGTCGACCGTACCGGATTCGATGAACCAGGCGAATTCGGGATCGCTGAGGTCGACGGGCAGATTGCCGGCGCAGGGTACCGCCGTGCCCGATTCGGCCGCGATCCGAGCGAGCGTTCGATTCTCCTGGCCGGTCATCCGGCCAGCTCCGTCCGCACGAGGCGATGGTACAGCCCGCCTTTCTCTGTCATCAGCTCGTCGTGGGTGCCGCGCTGCACCGCCACGCCCTTGTCGATCACGATGATCTGGTCGCAGTCGCGAATCGTGCTCAGCCGGTGTGCGACGATCAGGCAGCTGACGCCTCGCCGGCGCAGCGCATCGTCGACGTGCGCCTCCGTCGCGACGTCCAGGGCGCTCGTCGCCTCGTCGAGAATCAGCACCGTCGGGTTCCCGACCAACGAGCGGGCGATTTCGAGGCGCTGGCGCTGTCCACCGCTGAAATTGCCGCCGTCTTCGTCCACCAGAGTCGCATAGCCGAGTGGCCGGCTGAGAATGTCGTCGTGGATGGCGGCGTCACGGGCAGCGGCGACCACGTGATCGTCGAGCACCGTTGGGTTCCACAGAGTGAGGTTGTCCCGCACGGTGGCCGAGAAGAGGACGATGCGCTGGTCCACCATCGAGAGGGAGCGAGACAGCACTTCGTCGGGGATCTCGTCTCGAGGTCGGCCATCGAACAGAATCTCCCCCGACCAAGGGTGCTGGATGCCCGCCACCAGGCGGGACAACGTCGACTTTCCCGACCCGCTCGGACCTACCACCGCCACACGCTGCCCTGGCTTGAACACGAGGCTGAAGTCGTTGATCAGCGGGGGGCGGTTCCGGTTGTAGCCGAAGGTCACGCCGCGCAACTCCACATGTCCCGCCAGCCGCAGGCGCCCGTCGAGAGTGGCGAGCGACTCCGATGTTTCCGCCCGGCGCGCCAGGCCTGGATCCACCGGCGTTTCCGTGATGTCGTCCAGTCGCTGCATGTCGGTGAGCAG
Organism: Candidatus Palauibacter sp.; assembly: GCF_965213655.1. Taxonomy (GTDB): domain Bacteria; phylum Gemmatimonadota; class Gemmatimonadetes; order Palauibacterales; family Palauibacteraceae; genus Palauibacter. The sequence goes on from NZ_CBDBZT010000002.1 coordinate 200,763, forward strand.
TGTCTGCCGCTCGTGTGCGAATTCGACGAAGCGCCCTATGGGTTCCAGGAACATCATCGCCACGAGATAGAACGCCAGCAGCGCACCCAGCGTCAACTCGCCGGACATGACTCTCGTCGCGCCGAGGGCCAGCACCGCGGCACTGCCCAGTATCGTGAACAGGTCGGGCGCGGCGGCCATGAGGTTGCCAAGTTCGGAGAATCGCTGGCGCACCTGCAGTTCGCGCGCCTGATGGCCGCTCCAGCGGGCGAACATGCGGTCTTCCGCCGCCGTCATGCGAAGCGAGTCGGCCTGACTCAGCATGATCGTCCCGATGCCCATGAGGAGGCCCTGTTCACGGCGAAGGGCGGAGGCCTCGTCGGACCGCACGCGCTCGATCGGCCGCAGGAGCAGCACGTTCAGGAACGCCAGGGCCAGCACGGCGAGTGCCAGGGGGAGGTCGTACGCCAGCATGACCGCCAGGAACACGACGCTCATGGCCACATCGACCAGCAGACCGAGGACGCGTTCCGACAGGCCTTGCGCAACCTTGTCGATGGACAGGATGCGTGCGGTCAGATCCCCGACCAGCCGGTGACTGAAGTAGTCCACCGGGAGACGCAACAGCTGCGAGACGGAGCGGTTGCCGACAACGACGGAGATGCGGATCGCCAGACGCCACAGAAGCCGCTGCTTCAGCCAGGTGATGCCATACACCAGGAGCGCGGCCCCTGCCAGCGCCCCGGCCACGAGGAGGCCCCACGGCTCGCCGGCGGCGATCACGCGGTCCACGAACAGACTGGCCGCGAACGGCGCCGCCAGGGCCAGCAGGGCCAGCATCAGCCCGCAAACGACGGCCCACGCCAGCCCGCTCCAGGCGCCACTCAGCCAGAGTGGGAGGCGCCGCACGAGGCCGGCAGGCGCACCTCCGGGCCGAAACGCCGGACCGGGACGGAACTTCAGCGTCACCCCCGTGAACCCCGCATCGAACTCCTGCGGGGAGAGCTTGCGGTGGCCCGCAGCCGGATCGTTCAGGTAGAACCACTTGCGATCGAACCCTTCCAGGACCACGAAGTGGTTGAATTCCCAGAACAGAATCATGGGCAGCGGCATCCGCTTGAGCCGATCCACCTGCACGCTCCACCCGGAGCCCTCGAGGCCGTAGTGCTCCGCTGCCCGCTTCAGCCCGGCGGCGGTGGATCCGTCCCGCCCTACTTCGCAGGTGCCGCGCAGTTCCGTCAGCGGCACCCATCGCCCGAAATGGGCCAGCACGCTGCCGAGGCAGGCCGCGCCGCACTCGGTTGCGTGGGTCTGCAGGAAGAGGGGCGTGACGACCCGTCGTTTTCGCTCGCCATGGGGGCTTTGGCCACGTCCCGAAGCCCCCCGCGAGCCGCGCGGTGCCATGTCAGGCCGAGCCCAAGCCGAGGAGCAGGGCGAGTGAGTATCGTCCGCGGACGATGCGAATGCGGCACGGAGTCCCGTCCGGGAGGGCCAGGTCGGACGCCGGTGGGAGGTCGATGTCGACTCGTCGCATGGAGTCTGTGACCGCCGCTCGCGAATCCAGGGACCGTGGCGGCGACGGTTCGGCGGCGACTGCACTGATCCTCCCTTCCAGCCGGCGCGTCTCGCCATCGGGCAGCTGCACTTCAACCGCCGCTCGCATGCCGGTGCGCAATTGCCGGGCCATGCGCGGGGTGACCTGCAGCGTTGCCTGTAGATGGCGACCCCCGGCATCCCGGAGCTGCGCGACGGTGGTCCCGGCCTGAAGGTATTCCCCCGGCGAGGCTCGCAGGACGACGATCTCGCCTCCCGCAGGGCTTACGACGAGTTGCCGCGCGGCGCGTTGCGCCTCCGCCTGCAGCAGCGCTGCACGGGCCGCGGCCAGCTGAGCGGCAGGGTTCCCGGTGTCTGCGCCGCGTCGCTCGACCTCGAGTTCCAAATGTTCTAAGCGGTCCCGGAGGGCCGCGGTCTCGCGCGCCGACGCAGGTGCGGTCTGGCGCGCGATTGCGGCTCCGGGCTCGATGTGATCCCCGGGCTCGACGAGGTATTCCACGAAATACCCGGGCTCCGCGGCCACGACTTCGTAACGCTGTCCCGGCACGAGCAGGACGCCGTCGAGCGTGATCCCGAGTACGATGGTGCCGAACAGGATCCAGGCGCCGATGCCGGCGAGAATCAGCCCGACCGCGGCCAGAACGATGCGTTCGTGGGGGGCCGTGACGCGGAGCAGTCGGTCAAGCTGCTGCCGGTTCGCGCTCGCGGCGATCGCTCGTTCGCGAAATGGGTTGTTGAACATCAATCGCGGCCCTTCCTGTCGAGTTACGGTGGGCGCGTGATCCGGCCGCCTGTACACGCGCGGACCGACTGACTCCGGACCGTCCCAGGATAGGGACTGGAAACTGCATCGAAAGGTTATTATATCAAGGGGAAGTGAACTCACGTACTCTTCGGAGGAGAGAGCAACATGAACACGATGGTGCAGTCGGCGATCCAGACGTCGAACGAGATGCAGCGTCAGTTGATCGCGAGGGCGGGCGAAGATGCCGACTTCCGCGCGCAGCTCATGGCGGATCCAAAGGGGACCGTTAAGCAGGAATTCGGCATTGACGTGCCCGATTACATCAACATCCAGGTGCACGAGAGCGACTGGAACGTCCTTCACCTCGGGCTGCCCCCGGGCCCCGAGGCCGAGATGGAACTGGACGAGGAGAGGCTGGAGGCGATCGCGGCCGGCCTTTCCTGCTGCGCGTGATCGTCACTCTCCGCTGATTTTGCGGGCGCCGGCGGCGGACTTCGCCGCCGGCGCTTCCGGATCCCCTCGATCCTCCCCTAGGCCGCCCCTGACGCCCTTGAGGTGACCCTCTCTCGCTTCCGCTATTTCGCGGCCGTGGCGGCCAGAGCGGCAGCCTGCAGCGGGGGGAACACAAGGCAGAACACGTAGGCCTTGACCGCCTCGAAGCGATCACCCACCAGCGCCATCTTGATGTGATGGATGCCCCGGACGACGAGCAGCATCCCACGCCGCCCGAACACCGTTTCCACCCCCGCCCATGACTCCTCGAGCGCGGACAGTTTCTCCGGTACGACGAGCCCCGGCGCGCGCAGCCCATCGATAATCCCTATCCAGGGCTCGATGTCTTTCAGCCATTGCGTGTCCTCGGCGTAGTAGCTCACGCCCAGCTCCGGGCTCACGCCGCCCGGACCGACGTCCAGGTGCGCCGCCAAGTGTGAGAAAGCCCCGCGTGCCTCAAGATCCGCGACGAACGGAGCGAAGGTCTCGATACGCCCCGGCCAGCTGGCGCGCTCCAGGAAAGAGGTCAACTCGCGCGTGCTCCTGATGCCCGTGATCGCCACCCGCAATGCCCGCGTTCGGTCAGGAAAGGCGCCAACGGCGCCGATCTGCGAGCCCGATGGCCTGGCCAGAAACAAGCGTTCCGCGTTTCGGCGTTCCCCGTTGTCCGGCCCCCAGCCGCACGCCGTGGCGACCGCGTCGGCGACGACGCATAGATCTTCGGGTTCCTGGACCGAGCCGGGGTCCGGCAGCGAGTCGGCGGTAGGATAGAGGAAGATGCCTGGATCCGGGAACGGGCCATTGTGCGTCGGATCAATGTCAAACTCGAGAAGCAGCTTTGTGTCGGCGATTCGCTGCAGGGCGGCCCCTTCCCGTCCCATCTCCTGCAGGAGCCGGACTATCGCCCTCGCGGACGCATCTTCCGGTCGCGATCGGGCCCATGCCTCGAAGTGCGCCGCGGACTGGCTCCCGTGAAACAGCGCGAGGCCCAGATCCGCCCTCGGTTCGGGTTCGTGCAGCCGCAACTCGAAGCCGAAACCGGGGGTCGCGAGGCTGATTGGCAGCCCGCATGTGCGCTCCATCAGCCTGTCCCATCCGGCGCCATCGATCAGCGCGGGGGGAAACCGGCACTTGAACTGCTCCAGGAGTTCGCCGACGGAATCCGCCTGACCTAGCATGTGCTCCTCGATGGCGGCGCGAGTATCGTCGAGGTTCATTGTTCCATGACCTTCCTCTGTTGCCTTCTCCGTTGCTTTCTGTGGCCGTTCGGGGTCGCCGTACGGGATCGTTCAAGCGATGACCGGGATCGGATTGAGTTGATCCTCCGGGAGAGGACTCTCCCGCAAGCCCATTGAGACCGGCACATCGAACAACCGCCCGGGCGCGAAGCGTGCCCAGAAGTGACGCATGCCCGGAACGATGACACGCGCGACCGGCATGCCGATGTCGGGCCGGGTCTGGTCGAGCACCAGAAACTCCATGCCGCGGGCTTCGACGAGCGCACGGCAATGCTCCACGTCATCCCGCGTGTCCGTGGTGTCGGGAACCGGATAGTCCGGCTTGCCGCGTCTCGCCATGCCCGGCGCCGGCGCCAGCCAAGGGTGATCCGCCACCCTGCCGTTCCGCCACCACCAGCGGCTCACGGGGTCGTTGACGGTGTAACCCGATTCGCGCCGCGCCGATCCCTGCACCCATTGAAGGCACTGGTTCAATTCGCACACCGCGCGCAGGGCCGCGATATGCGGATCCGTGTGCGCACCGGCCCCGTAGAGAATGTCCTCGGCCCCTTCACCGGTCCTGCGCGAGATCGCCACGAAGACCGGAATGCCGAGATCGGCGGTCGCGTCCAGCACCCACATCTCGCGCTCATGACGGCCGTAGTAGTCCCGCGCGGACGCGAGGTATTCGTCGCCAAAACTCGACAGGTCCACCTCCGGCACGTGCAGCCGGTTGTACCACCATACGGCGAAGGCGTCGCGTTCCACGAGTTCGAGAAACCCCTGCAGGATCGCCTCCTCGAGCGTGTTCCCCGCGGCGCATCCGTTCGAGTCCGCCTTGAAACCGGAGCCATCGCCTACCTCGCCCGCCATGCCGTAAAGGATCGAGGTGGGCGCCCGCCGGTGCCGCCCCTGTGTGAGCGACCATACGGGCGACCAGTCGATCTCCGCTTCCGGATCGAGACGGGGCGGCACGAAGTTGTAGGGATGGCCGAGAGCGTTGATCCGCTCCGCGTCATCCAGCTGTCGGTCACTGAACAGCTGCACGTCGTTGGGGTGAATCGCTTCCGATTCTCCCGCATTCTCGAAGTCCACGAGGCGGCGCCGGCAGCGGATCTCGTCCCCGTGAAACGCCCCGCTGTAGCGCTCGATCGCCTCGCAGAGGGCGCTCACCTCAGACTGCCGCGGCGTACTGCCCTTGCCGGCGCTCTTGCTTCGCAGACTGCGGCGGAGGGAACTGAGCCTGCGGCTCCTGAGGGCGTAGTTGTTACCCGCCCAGTACACGTGCAGCCAGGGGTCGGCCTCGTCCGTGGTGCGGGTGAGCCACGTGACGACGCCGGTGATCGGGCTGACAAGATGCCGATACCTGGCCAGCGTCACCGCGGGTGGGACCGTTCGTTGGCCGCCGCTGTTGTGCACCGGCTTGGGGCTCGACCGCAGCTGCACCGGTTCCGCCGGTCGGTCGGGGCGGTACAGGGCCTCGTCGCCGCACGCGAGGCATTGAGGGCGGCGCATTGCGGGGTGCAGCCGATTCTCGAGGTTGATGAGATCCAGCGAGATCGCCCGCTCGTGGATGGGCGCCAACTCCCCGAGGACCAGCCATCTGGCGATTTCGGCGGCAGCCAGACCGCAAACGGCTTCCAGCAAGGTCGGCTCAGCCGCGCGCGGCCGAGCGGTGGAGGATTCCCCGCCGACGTTGCGCAGGAAACTGTGGACCTCCTCGTGGGCCTCCATGCGGTAGGCGAGACACGCCCAGCACGGACCGCCGGCCGCCGGCCGAAAGACCGGCCCGAACAGCGGCCGCATGCTGCCCGGCCTTACGAGGATCCAGGGCGCGCCCGACCCGAGGTGGCGGCGATTGATCCCGTCATGCCGTGCGTCGAGGTAATCCGTGCATACGATGGCGGACAGGGAAGGGCGGACCGTGCCCGCCCGGACGCCCAGCGCCTCGAGCCGGCGGGCGAGCAGGCCGGCATCGCCGGTCACGGCGACCGTCGTCCCTTCCAGGCGCTGCTCAGCCCAGCGCGGCGAGGCGCCGAGCGACGACCAGTACGCCGCCCGGCCCGACGGCATGCCGTAGTCGCCGGACACGAGATACCCCCGGGACGCCAGGGCCGCGATCGCCGTTCGCACCTCGGACGCCGAATGCGCGGGGGCCAGAGCGGCGGCGATCTCCTCGTGCGTGCGGCGCCCGTCGAGGAGCGGCATGAGGTCGCAATGGATCTGCCCGCGGAGCAGTGTGTTGAACGCCTCCGAGACGAGCAGCGTCTGCTCGTCGCCGATCGGCCGGAACTCGAGGTGTGGCGCGAGGCGCGGCACCTCAGTGAGGTCGCGGTCGGCGGAAGTGGTTCGCTTCAGCACTGGCGGCCGAGCGGGATCAGGCCCTTGGGCCCGAGGCTGGGGGGCTGCCGCCGAACGGCGTGTCGGCCCGGTGGAACACCTGCTCCGGATCGAACTCCCGCTTCCACCTGAGGCCCTGCTCGAGCATGTCGCCGTAATGTTCCGCCCACTGCTCCGGGCCGTAGCCGACGCCGCCCGACAGGTAACTCTTGCCGCCGAGCCCGACGAGCGTTCGGTCGATACCCTCCAGTTCCTTCACCAGTTCCGCCGCCTGGTCGTACTGGAACTCCCCCAACACGGCGAGGACCGAGTACGAGATCACCCTTTCCCCCGGGGGACGCATGAACAGCGGGGCCTCGATCTCACCCCTCCCGATCGGGTACAGCCCGACCCAGCCCCAGGGCCTGTGCGGCGTCGAGGCTGGATCCAGCAACGGTTCGATGAGCAGCCGTCGCAGGGTCTCCCAGGGCAGCATCCAGTCGCGCCACGGATGATAATGCAGCCAGCTGAAGCCCCACGAGGGATACATCCCGGCGCGCCCGACGCTGGCGGTGTCCCGCGTGTATACGTGTTCGTCGTGCCCTAGCGCGTCGAGGACCCTGCCGTCGTCGAACTCCTCATCGTACTCGATCGCGGCGAGGAGGACGATCAGGTTCTCCCGGTGCCGGAGTTCCGCCCGCAGGTGGTCGAAGCGATCCGCCTCCACCATGTTCTCGAGATCGTCCGCGAAGCGGTCGAAGTCATGGTAATGGAGCTCGTACTGCCGGAACCGTTTGCCGGCCGGGCGGAGCCGGATCCATGCCTCCGTGATGATGCCGAACTGTCCCTGGCCACCCCTCACCGCATCGAAGAGCCCCGCGTTCCGCGTGGGGGAGCACCGAATCCGGTCACCGGTGCCGGTCACCACCTCGAGTTGTTCAACCTGTTCGACCTGAGCGCCGTAGCGATGGGAGGATGTGCCGATCCCTCCCGCGGAGAGCGTTCCACCCACCGTCGCCTCGCCGATGTCCACGAGTACCGGTGGCAGCCGCCGCGCACCGTTCAGCGCGTCCACGACGGCGCCCCACCGCGCGCCCCCCTGCGCGCGTACTACCTCCGGACCTGCGGGCTGGACTCGATCCAGCCCCGTCGTGTCGAGGACGACGCCGCGGTCCGTCAAGCTGCGTCCGCCCTGGGAGTGCCCTCCTCCCCGGAGCGCGAGCCGGATCCCGTCTCGCGCGGCGCGGCGCACGAGGCTGGCCACCTCCTCTACGCTCTCCGGCGTGGCCACCGCTTCCGGCACTCGCCGGGTCATCCGTCCGAAATCGAAGGCGCGCGCCTCCCGATCTTCGAGGTTGCGGCTTGCGCCCGGCAGGAGATGGTCGTCGCTGGTCACTGTCCGCCTTGGGGTGCCTGCGAGGTGAGCAGGGATGGGCAGCGTGCTCCCGCTCGCTGGCCGCCCAACTGATGAAGCCCGGAAGCGTGGGACGCAAGTTGGTTCCAGCGCGGCAGGGGGGTCGCGACCTGCTTCGGCCGTCGTCGTCCTACCGGACCCGGTCGTCTTCGAGCCCGGCGACTCGCGCTTCCTGGTCACCTTCGTGAGCTGCGCGTTCAGGGCCTCGATCGCGTTCGTCGTGTACATGACCTTGCGGATCTCGGGCGGATAATCGAAGAACGGGGTCAGGTTCGCCCAGTTCGCCCGCCACTTCCGGCTGATCATGGGGAAGCGCTTGTCCCAACGCTCTGAAAAGGCCTCCAGCGCCGTCTCGGCCGCCTCCAAGCTCGGAGCCCGGTAGATGGCCCGCAAGTCCCTGGCGACCGCCTTGCGCTCCTTCCAGGCGACGAACCGGAGCGAGCCGCGCACCAGATGCACGATGCAGAGCTGAACCTGCGTCTTCGGGAACACCGACTCGATCGCCTCGGGAAAGCCCTTGAGTCCGTCGATCGCTGCGATCAGGATGTCCTCGACCCCCGGTTCTTGAGTTCGGTGAGGACCGAGAGCCAGAACTTCGCCCCCTCCGCTTCGCCCACCCACAGCCCCAACAGCTCCTTGTTGCCTTCGAGCGTCAGGGCCAGGGCAAGGTAGACCGCGTGCGTCCGGACGTGGCCCCGGGAACGCACCTTCACGTGGATCGCGTCCAGATACACGATCGGGTACACCGGAGTCTAATCCATGGCCATTTACACAGAAATCAGAACACTCCCTGTCAATCGGCACCCGCAGCCGGAACCGTGCCGGACTCGCGTTTTCTGGGCTCGGGGGCACCCCCCTCTCCTCCGCCCACCCCCGGCCCCTCGAAGCGCTTAGAACGCCTCTGAGCGCCTCGCGCCGGATCCGCCGCGCCGCCACGTCGCCGAAGCTCGCGCCCGTGCGCAAAACGCCTCACGCCCGCCGCCGTGTCTCGAAATCCGTGCGCAACGAGCACGGCCGCCGCTTCCTCGGGGCCGGACACGTCCGCCTCCCGCTCGCGGTTGTCGCGTTGCGCCAGCGCACCCGCCACACGTCCGGACGGACGGCCACGGGGTAGAGCCTCGACAGCCCGCGCACGTCCAGCGTCCCGGCCGTCACGGCCCGCATTCATTGACCCGTAGGTATTCGTCCAAGAAGTAGTCCAGCAGCATACGAAAGGCTTCAAAACCGCCGGTACGCACGGCATGAAACGTTTCGGTGCTTCCGCTCGCCCCCGTCCGCGGGTCCTTAAGGGACTTCCACAATCTCAGGTTGAACGTGTAGGGGCCGCCGCCGAAGTGGACGCTGATAGCGTCGGAATTGGCCACGGTGACGCTGAAACGGTCGGGGGCTTCCGGGTCATGGATTCTCGCGGCCCGCCACGCACCGGGAGCGCGGCGGCATCCAATCCGCCGCGTCGAGCGCGCTCTTGTCACGGCGATTCGTGTCCGGGTCGGCAAGCGTGAGATTGTCCAAGTCTCGGGCAAACGCCCGTCGACGCTCGACCGACCATGCACATGCGCCGGAATCGTGCGCTTCGGAGAGCGCGACCATGTGCTCGATGTCCGTCTCGCGGACGGACGCGAACCTCTCCCCCGTGTAGGGGGACCAGATGCCGCCCAAGAGCGCGACGATCTCGGCTTCAACCGAGGCGGGGTAGGAGTAGTCGCCCCGGTCGTATGGCGAGCAACGAGCTTCGCGCGCTATCACGAGGCCGCGCCAGCCATTTGTCGACGGTGTCGAGTCAGGTGCAATCGTCGGCGTCGCGCAGCCAAGCCAACCCGTGGCGAGAGCCGTCAACCAGAGGATCCTCACCGCAGCGTCCTCGATGCGAGGTCCCGATGCGTACGATCACTTATCTAAGTCTAAGGCAGTGGCCCGACGGACCACAACCGGCCGCTGGACCGGGCACGGGCGACGAATCGGCGGTGCGCATGGTGCCTGCACATCCGTCTGGCTCTTTGGTGCCCGACGAGATCAGCGAAGCGAGCTTCTAGAATCAGCGACCCGAACGGATCGAACCGGGCTCTGGTTCCGGAAGTGGAGGTTGTCGAGGCTGTCCCGAACCTCCGGCGAGAAACCGTCAAGGTAGTCTACGAAGTCGGTCTTGGGTTGTTGCCTTCCGGCCCGCGCCCGCAGGTCGCGGAGCGTGAGTTGCGAGGTGTTGTGGAAGGCCTGCCCGACCGCCTACCGGAGCGCGGTGTCCTGTTTGGCGACCCCGGCGGCATCCACCGCTGCCTTCATGTCGAGGTCGGCCCGTCTGATGGGCTCCAGCATCGCGCCTGAATCCCTGTACGATAACGTACCGGCCACGAGGGCCGCGCGGCGTATGCGGGTGCCGTCGCTGAGCGGGGCAGCCGGATACGATTCGATTGGGCAACCTGCCGAAGTAGAGCACTTGGGACCGAAACAAACCTTCACATGAAAGCTGTACCGGTCATCTGGAAAGTGCGCTGGCGTTTGTCGCGTCCCATCAATACTGTCAGCAGGTCTTTGGCGTGGGCGGACGGAGCCAACCCGTCGCTCGACGCTTCAGTCTGCCGGTCGGAGGCGGTCAGGGGACCACTGGGGATGGGGAGGGGATGGTGACCGACGAAGCCAAGCGCGTACTGCATGCTTTCCGGGACGGGCGCAGATTCAGCTTCGGCATGGTGCAGGAGGCAGCTGCGAGCGACCCGCGCCGGGCTCGCATCGCGCTCGAACAGGCGACTCGATTGGGCTACGTCGTGCGGATACAGTTCGAGGCGGCGGACCTCTATAGACTCACCGTCACGGGACGCGACCTCGGCCAGCATCTCGCCGACACCGCATCTGCTCATACCGGGATTTCGGGTATGACCCTGCTCCCACCTGACGAGAAACATGAGGTGAGCATCCACTTCTGACCCCCCCGAGTGGGGAGCAAGGGAGAACGCGGCTCAAACGCTTATGTCCCGATGGGTGGGGCCGGTTGGATTCTCGCCAATCAGTTACGGTTTTCCCGCTTTCGCGGCTCGGTCCAGCAAGATCCAGTAGCACGGTAGAAAACGCAGATCGTGCAGCCCTGTAAGTAGTTAGACGATTCCCTGCCGTGATTCTGGCCTCAGGCGATCCGCTGGCCCATCTGGCGTCCAAGCTGCAGCGTTCCGCGCTGCCGCCGGCCCTCCGCCAGGCCCTGGCCTACAGTCTCCGTAAAGCCGGCGGTACACCCGTCCGCAGTGTGAAGCAGTTGGCGGCCGACGTTCGCAGTTCTCCCGTGACCCTGTCCCATGCTTTCAGTGCGCGCGTCCAGCGCAGGACGACGCTCAGCCGCTTCCTCGGCGGCCTCGTCATCCTCCGGGCCCAGCAACTTCGTCTCTCCGGTTCCAACTGGGGAAATGCGAGCGACCGCCTCGGATTCGCCCGCGCGACGCTGAACCGCAAGGCGCGCCGATGGCCGGGATGCACCCTCAGAGAACTCGAACGCCTGGCCCCCGATCAACTGCTTGCGGCGTTCGTTTCAGAGTTCGTGCAGCCGCTCCTGGACGACGACTAGCCTGGTGTCGCAGCCGGGAGAACGGGAACCTCCGCCCCGACGGTTGATGTGGGAGGTGGGTGGCCGTCGGGACGGGAACTCTCGGGGAGTCGAGAGCGGTCCTCCGTCTCAGTAACGCCGGATGACTCCGATCACCACGCCCTGCACCGTGACCTGCGATGGGTGCAGGTACATCGGCGTGAGCTCCGGATTCGCGGGCTGAAGCCGAATCTGTCCGTGCTCCAGATAAATCTTCTTCATGGTAGCGTTCTCGCCATCGACGAGCGCGATCACCATTTCGCCATTGTGCGCCGTCTCGCGCGACTGGACGATGACGTAGTCGCCGTCCCGGATCTGTTCATCGATCATCGAATCGCCGCGCACGCGAAGCACGTAGTGTTCGCTCAGGGAGCCGGAGATCATGTCTTCGGGGACCGAGACCGTCTCCTGTTCCTGGATGACCTCTATGGGCTGGCCGGCCGCCACGTTGCCGTAGAGGGGCAGCTCGACCGCTGCGACCTGGAGTTTGCCTTCGATCAACTCGACTGACCGACTCTCATTGTAGCTTTTGCGGATATATCCCTTCGCCCGCAGGTTTTCGAGATGTTCGTGTACCGTCGCGAGCGACCGGTAACCGAACTCCTCCGCGATCTCCTCGAAGCTCGGAGAATACCCGCGGAACCGTATGAAGCCCTCGAGGAAGTCCAGCATCTCGCGCTGCCGCTTGGTAAGCGCCATGGTTTCCCACTCTGGTCGTACATTCGCTGTGTGCGGTCCACGGCTTGATCCGTACCGGGAGCCGAACGAGTCCCGAAACGATACCCGAATACGCCCCGAAGTGCAAGCGGCTGCGGATGGACGCTGCCACGCGGCCTTTTGCGGCGGGATACGAACAGTCGCAGCTTGGCGCCATGGCATCCGATACGATTCTCGAGGAGATCCTCGCGACAAAGCGGGACGAGGTCGCGCGGCTCCAGTTGTTTCGCAGCGCGATACGGGCCGAGGCGGACGAAGCGCCGCCCCCGCGTGGTTTCGAGGCGTCGCTGCGCCGCCCGGGGGAAGTCTCCGTTGTTGCGGAGTTCAAGCGCCGCTCTCCCTCCGCCGGTGAGATAAACCCCTACGCGCAGGCGGCGGGTGTGGCGAGCGTGTACGCCTCCGCTGGGGCGGCGGCGCTCTCGATCCTCACGGACGAGCGCTACTTCGGGGGCTCGCTGGACGATCTCAGGTCGGCAAAGAGCGCTGCGGGAGTTCCCGTCCTCCGCAAGGATTTCACGCTGGATCCCGTCCAGCTCTACGAAGCACGGGCCGGCGGCGCCGATGCGGTCCTGCTCATTGTGCGCGCGCTCAGCGACGCCCGGCTGCGTGAACTTCTCGCACTCGCGGCTGACCTCGGGCTCGCGGCGCTCGTGGAAGCGCACGACGAGGAGGAGATGGACCGGGCCCTGGAAGCCGGGGCCGACATCATCGGGGTGAACGCGCGGGACCTCGCGACCTTCGATGTGGACCTCGAGCGCTCGCTGAGGTTGATCGAGGAGCTTCCGGCCGATGTCGTGGCCGTGGCGGAGAGCGGGATCCGGTCCGCGGAGGACGCGGCGGCGGCCGGTTCCGCCGGGGCGGACGCGGTGCTGGTCGGCGGCTGGCTGATGGCGGGCGATCCTTCGGCGGGAGTGGAGGCGCTCGCAGGCCATCCCAAACGCCCTCGGAGCTCTGCGATGCCTCAGGGCGCAGGGTGAACGAGGTTCGGGTGAAGATCTGCGGCCTCAGGGACCCGCGGCACGCCGCGGCGGCTTCCCGCGCGGGCGCGGACTACATCGGCGTGGTGTTTGCCGGTCGCGTGCGGGAGGTAACGGCCGAGGAGGCCGGCGTGGTCGTGGCCGCGCTCGAGGGCGGCACGCGGGCCGTGGGCGTGTTTCTGGACGCGAGTCCGGCGGAGATCCTTCGGACCCGGGACGCCGCGGGGCTCCACGTCGTCCAGCTCGCCGGCGCGGAGCCGCCCGACGTCTGCGATCGCCTGCGGCACGAAGGGTTGGGCGTCTGGAAGGGTCTCCGGCCCACGTCGAGCGATGCCCTGATCCGCGCGTGGGACGAGTACCGGGAGGCGGCGGACGCGATCCTCGTGGAGGGTTTCTCGCCGCGCGGACCCGGAGGTACCGGGACTGCCTTCCCGTACGAGTGGCTGTCGGAACTCGCGCGGGATGGGTGTGCGCTCGCGCTCGCGGGCGGACTGAAGGCGGCCACCGTGGCGCGCGCCATCCGCCACGCCCGCCCCGACATCGTCGACGTCTCCTCGGGCGTCGAGCGGGCGCCCGGCGTGAAGTCTCTCGAACGGATCCTCGAGTTTCTGGCGGCGGCGCGTCCCGGTCCCCCGGCGTGACGACCCCCGCCCGCGCCGGATGGTTCGGCGACTTCGGCGGACAGTTCGTGCCCGAGACGCTCATTCCGGCGCTCGACGAACTGGCCATGGCCTGGGCCGCGGCCCGCGACGACCCCTCCTTCCGGGAGGCCCTCGAAGCCAGCCTCGCGCACTACGTGGGACGGCCCACGCCGCTCTACCGGGCCCCGCGGCTGGGGGCGGATCTCGGGCTCGACCTGTGGCTGAAGCGCGAGGACCTCAACCACACGGGCGCGCACAAGATCAACAACACGATCGGTCAAGCGCTGCTCGCGAAGCGGATGGACAAGGCCCGGATCATCGCCGAGACCGGCGCGGGTCAGCACGGCGTGGCGACGGCCACCGCCTGCGCGGCGCTCGACTTCGAGTGCGCCGTCTACATGGGCGAGGAGGACATGCGCCGGCAGGCGCTCAACGTCGAGCGCATGGAAATGCTGGGGGCCGAGGTCATTCCCGTCTCGAGCGGCAGCCGGACGCTCAAGGACGCGACGAACGAAGCGATTCGCGACTGGGTCACCAACGTCGATACGACGCATTACATCATCGGCTCCGTCGTCGGGCCTTCGCCCTATCCGGCTCTGGTTCGGGATCTTCAGCGGGTGATCGGCGACGAAACCGTTCGGCAACTCGCGGAGCATCGTGTGGAGCCCGACGCCGTGTTCGCCTGCGTTGGGGGCGGCTCCAACGCCATCGGCATCTTCGCACCCTTCATCGAGCGCAACCACGAGTGCTCGGCAGAGGACCGCGTGGCCCTCGTGGGCGTGGAGGCCGCGGGTCACGGCCTCGACACCGGACGCCACTCGGCCTCCCTCACCGCTGGCGAGCCGGGCGTCCTGCACGGCAACTACAGCTATCTGCTCCAGGACGCCGACGGCCAGGTGATTCCCGCCCATTCCGTGTCGGCCGGCCTCGACTATCCCGGCGTCGGCCCGGAGCACTCGTGGCTCAAGGAGACGGGACAGGTCCGCTACGAATCGGTGACGGATGACGAAGCCCTCGCCGCCTTCCAGGACCTCTGCCGGCTCGAGGGGCTGATCCCTGCGCTCGAGAGCGCCCACGCGCTGGCGGGGCTGCGACTGGAAGCCGCGCGCTGGGCCGGGAGCAGCGTCGTCATCTGCCTCAGCGGGCGCGGCGACAAGGACGTCGAGGAAGTCGCCCGCATCCTCGACCCGGGCGAGGCCGGCTGAACATGGCCTTCATCGAATATCCGGACCCGGCGGGCATCCCCGAGGAGGACCGGGTCGCGGACGACGACAACATCATCCGCATTCACGGCGTGCACAGTCGCGTCACCCCGCTGCACTACGATCTCTACCGCGAACTCATGTACGGGCCGGGGCCTCTGTCCCGGATTCAGCGGGAGATGATCGCGGTCACTGTGTCGGGACTCAACGACTGCCACTACTGAATTGTCCATCACGGAGAGGGTCTCCGTCGTCTGCTCGAGGTTGCCGGCGCCGGTGGTTCCACCGAGGAGAACGAACGCCTCATCGCCGACCTCGCGACGGACCATGCCGCGGCCCAGCTGAACGAGGCCGACCGGGCGATGCTCGACTATGCCGCGCAGTTGACGCTCGCGCCCGGCGATATGAGCGAGTCCGCGGTCGACAGCCTGAAAGCGCACGGTTTCGATGATCTCGCGATCCACGATATCTGTGCGGTCACGGCCTACTATGCGTTCGTGAACCGAATCGCCGACGGGCTCGGCGTCGAACTCGAAGACGAGAGAGGCTGACGAAATTGGCCATGCTTCCCACCCCGCAGGAGGGTGCACCGGGCGCCCCGGTCGTCCCGCCGAATCTCGACCATCTGCTGCTCGGAACCGCCGACCTTGAGGAAGGGGTCGCATGGGCGGCCGATCGGCTCGGCGCCGAGGCCGCCTTCGGTGGCCGCCACGAGAACCTCGGAACCGCGAATTACCTCCTGTCGCTCGGGGGCGACATGTACCTCGAGATCCTCGGGCCGGACCCGGAAGCGTCACCTCGGGAGGAACCGCTCCCGTTCGGGATAGAAGCGCTCGACGAGCCGAGGCTCGTCACGTGGGCGGCCCGGGGGAGCGACCTCGAGACACTTGTGGCGCGAGCCTCGGCACGGGGTGTGCAACTCGGCCCGGTGCGGCCCGGGTCCAGGCTGCGGCCGGACGGCGGTGAGCTGCGCTGGGAAGTCACGGCCCTCACGACGGTGCTTCACGATGGACTCGTGCCCTTCTTCATCGACTGGGGGACGACGCCTCACCCAGCCAGGTCGACGCCACCCGGCGGAAGCCTCGTCGCCTTTCGGGCCGAACACCCGGATCCTGCCGCGGTACGGGCGGTTCTCGAGGCGCTGTCTCTTGCGCTCGTGGTCGAGGAAGGGCCGGAGCCCGCGCTGGTGGCGACGATCCGCACCCTGAGCGGGGACGAAACAGAGTTGCGCTGACATCCGAATCCGGATCTTGAATCCCGATACAGGAGTTCCACTCATGAATATTCTGAATCGCGCGGGCTGGCCCCTGCCTGTCGGGGGCGCCCTGGCGGTCCTGCTGCTGGTCGCCACCGGATGTGTCGACGACCCGGCGGCGCCGGAGCCGGAGCCGGACTCGGACGGGGCCCCGATCAGCCTGGCCGCCGCCCTGGCCGAAAGCGGGCGCCACAGCCCGGAGGGAACCGAGGTATCGCGAGGTTACCGCCTCGCCGTCGAGATCCTCAACGAGAACGGCGGGATTCGCGGCCGGCCCGTGCAGTTGGAGATCCGAGATGATGGCAGCGACGCGCGGAGGAGCGCGCGACTGTACGCGTCGTTCATCGCGTCGGATACGATCGATGCGCTGCTGGGCCCGTTCAGCAGCCCGATCACCGAGGCCGTGCTCGCCGTAACCGAAGCCGCCGGCGAGCCGATGGTGGCGCCGATGGCGGCCACGCCCGGGATATGGGCCGGACGCGAGCGACAGTGGAGCGCCCAGCTGCTGAATCCGGGTCCCACCTACCTCCAGGGTTCGGTGGAGGCTGCCGTGTTCGGTGGCGCACGAACCGTCGCCATCGTGTACGAGGACACCTCGTTTCCGTCTTCGGTGGTGCAGGGCGTGCGTGAAGCGGCCGAGGCCCACGGACTCGATATCGTCATGGACCAGTCCTACGCCGTCGGCGCGGCGGACCACGAGGCCATCGCGGCAGCGGCGCGGGACGCGCGCGCGGACCTCTTCATCGGAGGGGGATACACCGCCGACGCCGTCGGCTTCGCCAGCGCCGCACCGGCCGTCGGCTACCAGCCTCTCCTCATGAGTCTGATCCTCGGTCCCGGTCAGCCGCAGTTCGCCGACGAGGTGGGCGGAGCGGCGCGATGCGTCGCCGGCAACGCGCCCTGGCACTCGACCATCCGGACATCCGGTTTCATCGCGGACAGCGAGACCTTCGTCAGCCGCTACGAGGCCGCGCACGGAAAGACCCCGGGGTACCACGCGGCGGGTGGTTTCGCGGCGGTGGAACTCCTCGCAGAGGGGCTCGACGAAACGCTGCCCGCGACGGGCGACCTCGACCCCGTCGCCCTGCGCGATTTTCTGTTCACGACCCAGACGGAGACCGTGCTGGGGCCCTACCACGTCGCCCCGCTCGGCGACGCGGAGGCCGGCGCGCAGCGCGGGCTCAAGGGCCTCCAGGTCCAGTGGCAGGACGACGGCGCCGGCGGGCTCGCCCTCCGGATCATCCACCCCTGGGCCGCTGCCGAAGCGGTGCCGTGCTATATGCGCTGAGCGCCCGCGGCCCGCGGACGCAGTGCCCGCGCTACCGGTTTCCCCGGATCCCGGCGGCCGCGCCCTGGGCGCTCTCCTCCGCGGGCCGCTCCCTCTCGAGCGGCCGCTCCTCGGGATAGATCTCGTCGAGCGTCATCCCGTTGTACAACCGGCCGTCCTTCATCACATAATGGATGTCGACCGTGTTCCGAAGTTCGTCCAGCGGGTTCGAGTTGAGCACGACGATGTCTGCGAACTTTCCTTCCTCGATGCTCCCGAGCTGCTCACCGAAGCCGATCGCCTCGGCGCCGAGGATCGTCGCCGCCCTGAGGATGTCGTAATTCGAGGCGCCGCCCGAGCCCATCGCCCACAGCTCCCAGTGATACCCGACGCCCTGGATCTGTCCGTGGCTGCCCACGGCCATGCGGGCGTCCGCTTCGAGCATCTTCTTCACGAACTCGCCGTGACGCGCGAAGACGTACTCCTCCTCGAGGAACCAGCCGCCCTCGCCGGGGCTCCCTCCGGCGCCGGGTCCGCGCCGCCGGGCCCTGGCGTCGATGTTCGCCTGGGGCACGAACGTCGCGAGCTTTTCGTCGCCCAGCACGTCTTCATGTGTGTAGAAGTAGTTCTCGCCGAACGGGCCCCCGTAGGAGACGAGCAGCGTCGGACTGTTCGTCGTCTGTGAGGTCTCGAAGAGTTCGACCACGTCGGAATAGATGGGGGCGATCGGCAGGTTGTGCTCGATGCCGGGGTAGCCGTCGATCGCGTGCGTGATGTCGATCTTGTAGTCGAGCCCGCCCTCGGTCGTCGGCATGAGTTCGAGGTCGCGCGCCGCCTGGATGATCCACTGACGCTGCTGGCGGTTGCCCGTCATGTACATCTTCAGCGTCTTCGTGTCGAAGTACTCCGCGTAACGGCGCAGGATGCTCTTCGCATGGTCCGCGTCGCGGAGGTTCTCGCCCGCGAACACGCCGGGTCCGGTCGAATAGATGCGCGGTCCGATCATGCCGCCCGTCCGCACGCGGTCGGTGTAGCTGAGGATGTCCGTCGTGGCGGTCTGCGGATCGCGCGTCGTCGTGACGCCGTAGGAGAGCGTCGCGAGGTACTGCCACACCTCCTCGGGATGGACCTCGGGGACGAGCCACTGCGCGTGGTAGTGCGTGTCGACGAAGCCGGGGACGAGCGTCTTGCCGCTGACGTCGATGACGGTGGCGCTGTCCGGCACTTCGACCGAGTCGGCCGGGCCCACGGCAACGATGCGGTTGTCCGTCACCAGAACGACGCCGTCTTCGATGATGCGCGGTTTCATGGCAGGCTCTTCCGGCTCCGCTTCCGCGTCACCTTCCGCCTCGGCCCCGCCCTCCTCGGCTTCGGCCGCCGCGGTGTCGGCGGGCGCCTCCGCGGCTTCGGGCGGCGCCTCCGCGCCCGCCGAGTCCGCCGGCGCGCCCGCCGTGTCGGCCGGGGCGTCGCGGACTTCGGTCATGGTGATGATGCGGCCGCCGCGCAGAGCGACCGTGCCGCGCGGGACGTCGCGCGGAAGCTGCGCCTCGATCCTGCGCTCACGGGCCTCGTAGGTCTCCGTCGTGTCGGCCAGGACCTCCTCATCGCCCGCCCGCACCGCCGCGGACTTCTCGGCCACCTCCTCCGCCGCCCGCCGGATCGAATCGGCACGCGCGAGGAGCGAGTCGGCGACGACCTGCACCGAGTCCGCCTGGAGCCGCGTGATCTCGTCCTCGAGCTCCTCCGGCACTTCTTCATCGGCGTTCTCGAGGCTGTCGGCCTCGGCCCGCTTCTCTTCGAGCGTGTCGGTGATCGCCGCCGCCCGCACGCGAAGCAGGGCACGGGCGTGCGCCGTCTCTTCCTCCTCCTCTTCCTCCGCCTCGATGTGGTCGAGGTCGTACGTGAAGAGGACGTTGCCCATGGCCCAGTGCAGGGCCCCGCCATCGGGCGCCCACGAGGGGAACTCGCCGCCCACGTCCGTGACCTTGCGGATCGGCAAAGGAGCGGAGTCCAGCGTGATCAGCATGATCGTCGGAGGTTGGTCCCCGACCTCGGCCATATCCACCACGAAGAGATCGCGTCCGAACTGCACGAAGGCGCGGTCGCCCGCGGGGGAGAGCTGGATCAGGCCCGCAGGCGCCGGTCCGCCCGCCTCCGCGGGGGGATCGGGGTCGGTCGGGTCAGGGCCCTGGCGCCACGGGAAAACGCGCCGGGGCAGGAACTCCCACTCGTTGGGGTGCGGGTCGCCGATGCCGGCGATCCCCTGGCGTCCCCGCACGATCAGGTGGCGCTTCACGTCGGTCCCGTCCCAGCGGAAGGACACCAGGCCCTCGATCGGGCTGTAGGCGTAGATGCGGTCGGGATCGTCCGCCGCGAAGTGCGGCACGTCGCGGAGGCCGGTGGGCGAAATCACCTCCGCTTCAGCCGGCTCGGGTCCGACCGCGGGCACCCACACGAACTCGCCGCCGATAGGGCCGAAGAAGGCGCCGGACGCTTCCTTCAACTGACGCGCGGCCCCGCGTGAGGCCACGATCCGCTCGCCGTTCGGCGACCACGCCACGTTGTAGTAGAGGGCCGCCGTGGTCGTCAGTTGAAACGTTTCTCCGCCGGTCGCCTCCACCTTCATGATGTGGCCGCCGCCGGTGTCGTCCCACGTGGTGTAGGCGATCCAGCGGCCGTCGGGCGACCACTGGGGATGGAACTCACCCGCGTCGCCGTCGGTGAGGCGCCGCGCCTCGCCGTCCGGCAGATCCCGGATCCAGAGGCGGTCGAAGGCCGTGAACACGACCTGGTCACCGTCCGGGCCCACGACCGGGTTCCGGATCTGGCTCGCCGTGACCATCGCCGTCGTGTCGATCTGGTACTCGAACTTCACCTGCGGGCCGACATCGAGTTCGACCTCCGCCTCGAACGGGATCTCTGTCGCCTCGCTGCCGTCCATGGGGACGTTCCAGATCCTGCCGCCGTACGAGATCACGATCGCCGAGCCGTCCGGGAGGAAAGCGTACCCCGGCAGCACATCCAGAGGCGCCCGCGACTCCTGCTCGTCCCGCTGCACCGGGTAGGCGAGCCAGGCTTCCTCACCCGTCTCGAGGTCGCGCTTCCGGAGCCCCGTGTCGGCGTTGTAGCGCGTGCCGTACACGAGCCAGCGGCCGTCCGGAGAGATCGCGGGGCGGAACGCCGACCCGTACCGGTTCGTCATCGTCGTCGTCGTGCCCGTCTCGCGGTCGTAGCGGTAGAGCTGGTAGATGTAGACGCCGTCGGGACTCCATTCCGGCGACAGCATGAGGCTCGACCCGCCTCCCGCCACCCGGGTCGTGTCCGTGAGGTCAAGCCGCATCGTCCACAGCGCGTCGCCCCCGCTGCGGTCGGAGATGAAGGTCACCGACTCGCCGTCCGGGCTGAAGCGGGGCTGCGTCTCGTAGGCCATGCCCGTCAGCAGGGGTGACGCCTCGCCGCCCTCGATCGGCATCGTGTACAGATCGCCCAGCAGGTCGAACACGATCGTCGCCCCGTCGGGACTCACGTCGAGCGAAATCCAGGTGCCCTCCGTCGCCGTGAAGCTCGCCGTGCGAGCGCTTCGCAACGGCAGCGGCTGCCGGCCGCCGGGCCCGCCGGGCCCCATCATCACCTGGGCTGCCGCCGGCGCGGCGGCCACCGAAGCCAGGAGCGCGGCGAACGCCGCAGCTTTCCCTATCCGTAGCCGTGCCAGCCTCTCGCGGGGGCTCATCGGTCACCTCCCCCGGAGCCGGCGCCTACAGCAGTGGTTACGGCGGGCGCGGTATCCCTCCATGGTTCGTTCGGGGCCGCCCGTTGCCGCGGCCAAAGCTCGTCGAGCGTGTCGCCGTCGTAGAGTCGCCCGTTCATCATCACCTTGTCGATCGTATTCGTGTTGCGGATGTCCTCGAGCGGATCCGCGTCGAGGATCACGAGGTCCGCGAGCTTGCCGGGCTCGATCGAGCCCAGATCCTCGCTGAGGCCGATCGCGTCGGCCCCCATGAGCGTGGCGGCACGCAGCGCGTCGTGCTCGTCCATGCCGCCGCTCTGCAGCGCCCACAGCTCCCAGTGGTAGCCGAGGCCCTGCAGCTGGCCATGGCTGCCGACGCCCGTGTTCCCGCCCCCCTCCACGAGGTCCGCGAGCCACGCCGCGTGCTTCGGAAAGGCGTATTCGTCCTCGTGGAACCAGCCGCCCGGCCCCGGTCCGGTGAAAAGCCCCAGGCGCCGGGCCTTGATGTCGAGTTCCCGCTTCGGCGTGAAGTGCGTGAGCTTCTCGTCGCCGAAGATGTCCCAGCGCGTGTAGAAGTAGTTTTCGGCCCACGGCCCTCCGTAGGAGACGAGGAGGGTGGGGGAGTTCACCGTCCCCGAGGTCGCGAACAGTTCCACGACGTCGTTGTACGCCGGCACGATCGGCATCGAGTGCTCGATGCCCGGATATCCGTCCATGGCGTGCGTCATGTTCAGCCGGTATTCGAGGCCGCCCTCCGTCGTGGGCATGAGCCCGAGTTCGCGCGCCGCCATGATGAGCCACTGCCGCTGACGCCGGTTGCCGGACATGTACATCTTGAACGTCTTCGTGTCGTAGTACCGGCTGTATTTCCGCAGGACGTCGAGCGCGTGCTCGTAGCTGCGGATGAAGTCGAACTGGAACACGCCGGGTCCCGTGTGATACACGCGCGGCCCGGGCATCCGGCCCGCCCGCACCATGTCCTCGTAGGAGAGCACGTCCGTCGTGGCAGTCTGCGGGTCGCGGGTCGTCGTCACCCCGTAGGCGAGGTTGGCCTGGTAGATCCACGGCCGCGCCCAGTGGAAGTCCCACAGGTTCCACATGTGGGCATGCGTGTCCACGAACCCGGGCACGACGGTCTTGCCGCCGATGTCGATGACCTGGGCGCCCTCGGGCACCTCGCCGGGTCCCGCCGACACCGACGTGATGCGGTTGTCGGTGACGACGATGTCCGCGTTCTCGACGATCTCGTCGCCGTTCATGGTGATGGCGCGTCCGCCCCGGAGGACCACGACCCCGCGAGGGATGTCGCGCTCGGCCGTGACCTCGATCTGCTGCTCCGCCGGCGCGTACGCCGTGTCGCCGGCCGCCGCATCGAGGTCGTAGGTGAAGAGGGCGTTGCCCAGCGACCAGTGGATCGTGCGCCCGTCCGCCCCCCACACGGGGAACTCGGCGCCGAGTTCGTTCAGCTTCCAGGCGGGCACTCCGGCCGAGTCCGGCTTGGCGACGTCGATCCTCGGCAACGTGGCCCCGAGGTCCGGAACCGTCACCGCGTACAGGTCATCGCCCACGTGCGCCAGCGCCAGATCACCCTGTGGCGCCATGATGACCGAGCCGGCACCCAGCCGCAGGACGATCTGCTCGCGAAGCTCGTCGTGCTCGAACGTCCGCGGCATCGGGAGGTCCGAGTGCGGCGAGCGCTCATACCGTTCGTACGCCGCCGGGACGCCCCCCGCGTCGAGATTCGCCCGAGCCGTGACCGCCAGATGCTGCCGCCGGTCCGTGTCGTCCCAGCGGGCGGACGAGAGCGCGGTCGTCGCAATGGGCGGACTGGGTGATCCGGGCACCGGGTCGGCGCGCGCCAGACCGTAGTAGTAGATGCGGTCCGGGTCC
Organism: Candidatus Palauibacter sp.; assembly: GCF_965213655.1. GTDB lineage: Bacteria > Gemmatimonadota > Gemmatimonadetes > Palauibacterales > Palauibacteraceae > Palauibacter. The sequence continues at coordinate 223,727 of NZ_CBDBZT010000002.1, forward strand.
GATGTGAAGTGCGGCTCCCTGCGTCCACCGGTCGGCGCGATCCTCGTCAGCTGCCCTCCATTCGCCGGGACCCACACGAACTCCGAGTCCAGCCCGAATCCGATGAAGGGGTCGACCGCCTCCTGGATGTTCCGGCGCGACGACCGAATGGCGACGATGCGCCCGCCGTCGGGAGACCAGGCGAGCTGCTGGTAGTAGGCCGGCTCGCGGGTGAGGTTCGTGCTCGCACCGCCGTCCGCCGATACGCGCCGGATGTGGCCCTCGCCCGTGTCGTCGTCCCATGTCACGTAGGCCACGTCTCGCCCATCCGGCGACCACACCGGATGGTACTCTCCCACGTCGTCCCCGGTGAGGCGGCGCGGGGTCCCGTCCGGCAGGTCCGCGACGTACAGTCGGTCCAGGGCGGTGAAGGCCACGCGGCTCCCATCGGGCGAGGGACGGGTGTTGCGGATCTGTTTCACGATGAAGGTCGGGGTGTCCTCGATCGGGTACTCGAAGTCCACCTCCGGGCCGACCGCGACCTCCGCATTGACCGTGAACGGGATCTCGGTCGGATCGCTCCCGTCGATCGGCACGCGCCACATCCCCCCGCCGTAGGAGATGACGAGCGCGTCCGAATCGGGCGTGAACGAATAGCCCGGCAGCACGTCCATGGTGGCCGTCGACTCCTGGTCGTCGCGCTGCACAGGGTACGCGAGCCACCGTTCCTCACCCGAGTCGAGTTCGCGCAGCCGGATCCCCGTTTCGGTGTCCTCCCGGGTCGCGTAGGCGAGCAGTTCTCCGTCGGGCGAGAGGGCGGGGCGGAAAGCGGAGCCGTAGCGGCTCGTCATCGGCGTGCGCGTCCCGGTCCGGCGGTCGTAGACCCAGAGCTGGTACTGCGGGAAAATCGCGTTGTACTGCCAGGTGCCGAGGCGCTGCGCGTACCAGATGTAGCGTCCCTCGGCGTCCACCGCGGCTCCGAGCATGCGTTGGGCCCCGCCTCCGCCCACCATCTCGAGGCCGGTGCCGCCGTCCACGTGGTAGAGCCACAGCTTCTCCAGTCCGAAGAAGGCACGCGAGCGCGAGACGACGACGTACTTGCCGTCCGGCATCCACTCCGGCGAGAGGAAAACGCTCCCGATCCCCTTGCTGAGCTGCGTCGGCTCACCCCCCTCCGCGTCCATGAGCCACACGTTCTCGTCCCCGCTGCGGTCCGAGACGAAGACGATCCGCGACCCGTCCGGGCTGAAGCGCGGCTGCATGTCGTGCGGCAGGCCGCTCGTGAGCCGCGTCGCCTCGCCGCCGGTGATCGGCATCCGGTAGAGGTCGCCCAGGAGGTCGAAGACGATCGTCTGCCCATCCGGACTCACGTCGAGCGAGATCCAGGTCCCCTCGCTCGTCGTAAAGCGCGCCCAGCGCGCCGGTTCGAGGGGAAGTCCCCGGTCGGGGTCCAGCTTCTCCTCCTCCTGTGCCGCCGCGGGCGGGGGCGCAGGAAACGGTACGAGCAACGGTGCGAGGAGCAGCAGAGCGGCTGCCCGAAGGCGAGGAGGGAACGAGAACATACGCCGACTCCGTTCCGGAGGTTGCGGTTTGAACCCTTATGCTGTGTACGGGGTGAAAGCGTACGAAAGGCATAGTAGTGTGGGCTGGCACTCGCGACCAACCAAAGGGAAACGATCCTTGGCCAACCATCGGGACATCGCGCTGATTTCCGTTTCCATCGATCTTGGGGCCGGGCGCCGGGGGGTCGACATGGGTCCCTCCGCCCTTCGCATCGCGGGGATCAGCCGGGAGATACAAGCCGTCGGGCACACGGTCACCGAGCTCGGCACGCTGACCGCGGGCGGGCTCGAAACGAGCGCGGCGGGTGAGAGCGAGCTCCGTTTCCTGGATGAGGTCGCCCACGTCGCGGAGGGCACGCGTGCGCTCGTGGGCCAGGGTCTGGACCGGGGCTGCACCCCGCTCGTACTTGGTGGCGATCACTCCCTCTCGATCGGCTCAGTGGCGGCGGTCGCCGACCACTACCGCCCGCAGGGAGCTTCCATCGGCATCATCTGGGTCGACGCCCATGCCGACATGAACCGCCCCGACACGACGCCCAGCGGCAACATTCACGGGATGTCGCTCGCCGTCCTGCTGGGCCACGGGGAGCCGCGGCTGACGCGCGGCCGGCCGAGCGTCCGGCCCGGGAACGCGAGTGTCCTCGGCGCACGGTCGCTGGATGCCGGTGAGAAGCGGCTCATCCGCGAACTGGGCGTCCGCGTGTTCACGATGTCCGAGATCGACGAACGCGGCGTAGCGCCGTGCATGGACGAGGCGGTCGAGCGCGCCAATGCCGGGACCCGCGGCTTCCACCTCTCCTTCGACCTCGATGCACTCGACCCCCGTATCGCTCCAGGCGTGGGGACGCCCGTTCGCGGGGGACTGACCTACCGGGAAGGCCACCTCGTGTGCGAGAAAGCGTCGCGCTCCGGCCGACTCCTCAGCCTCGAACTCGTCGAACTCAACCCGGTCCTCGACGACCGCAACCAGACGGCCGAGTTGGGGGTCGGCCTCGTCGCCTCCGCCCTCGGCGCCACGATCCTGTAGCACCGCGCGCCGCGCCGACTTGCGGCCCGCCGTCGCCCCGACGGATTCTTCCGGTCGCAACTTCCACCACCGGACTGCCCAGGGGGTCACATGCGCGCCAAGATCGGAAGGTTGTTCCTCACGACCGTCACGGCCGCCGGGCTGACCGGATCCGGGCTCGTCGGGTCCGCCCCGGCCCGACCCGCCGCCGCGCAGGAAATGTCCGCCGCGGAGCTTGCCGAGCTTCGCCACGGCGTTCCCAACGGGGCGTGGCGCTCGACCTACGCCGCCCCCACGCATGCGCCGACGCTGATCCGGGGCGCGACCCTGATGACCGCGGCCGGGGAGGAATACGCCGGCAGCATCCTGTTCGAAGACGGGGTCATCGTACAGATCGGCCGCGATGTCGAGGCGCCGCCGGACGCCGTGATCCTCGATGGCGCCGGACGCTTCGTCACGCCGGGCCTCATAGACTCGCACTCGCACCTCGGCGTGTCCGCGACGCCCGAGGTTCCGACGAGCTTCGACAACAACGAGACCGGGATGACCACGCCCGGCGTGTGGATCGAACATTCGATCTGGCCGCAGGGCCCCGGGTTCGTGCGCGTTCTCGCCGGCGGAACGACCACGCTGCAACTGCTCCCCGGCTCCGGCGACCTCATCGAGGGGCGGGGCGTGACGGTAAAACCCGTGCCCGCCCGCACGCCCCAGGAGATGCTGTTCCCCGACGCGCCCCGCACGGTGAAACTGGCCTGCGGCGAGAACCCCAAGCGCGGCAACGAGTTTCCGACGACGAAGATGGGGAATGTGTTCGGCTACCGGCAGGCCTTCATCGCCGGGGAGAAGTACCGCCGCGAATGGGATGCGTGGCTGGCCGATCCCCGGGGTGACTCGCCGGACCGCGATCTGGACCTGGAGACGCTGGCCGAGGTGCTGCGGGGCAACATCCTCGTGCAGTGGCACTGCTACACGGCGGACGAGATGGCCACGAACCTCCAGGTGGCACGGGAGTTCGGTTTCCACGTGCGGTCGTTTCACCACGCGGTCGAGGCGTACAAGATCCGCGATCTTCTTGCCGAGAGCGGGACCTCCGCCTCGATGTGGTCCGAGAACTGGGGCTTCAAGATGGAGGCGCTCGACGGGATATCCGAGAACGTCGCCCTCGTCTCCGCCGCGGGCGCCCGCGCGATCGTGCACTCCGACGACGACATGCGCGCGCAGTACATGAACCACGAGGCGGCCAAGTCGATGTGGGCCGGTCGCCGCCGCGGGATGGAGATCTCGCGCGACGAAGCGCTGCGCTGGGTCACGGCCAACCCGGCCTGGGCCCTCGGCATCGACGATCGGGTGGGGACGCTGGAGGTCGGGAAGAATGCCGACATCGTGCTCTGGTCCGGCGACCCGTTCTCCGTGTATTCCGTGCCCGACCAGGTGTGGATCGATGGGGCGCTGCGCTGGGACCGCGAGGATCCCGACTACCAGCGGGTGAGCGACTTCGAACTCGGGTTGGTCCGGAAGGGAGGTGACCGATGACTCCCGCCCGGAAACACCGAACGCGGCGCGCGACCTGCTTCGCTCTCGGTCTCGTGGCATTTGTCGGGGGAGCGGCGGGGGCAGGCGCCCAGTCCATCGCGATCACCGGCGGCACCGTGCACCCCGTCGCGGGACCCCCGATCGAGAACGGTGTCGTCCTCATCGAGGACGGCCTCATCGCCGCTGTCGGATCGGCGGCCGAAGTGCAGGTCGGGGACGCGGCCGTCGTGGATGCGACCGGCAAGGTCGTTACGCTGGGGCTCATCGAAGCCGGTTCGCAACTCGGCCTCGTCGAGGTCGGCGCGGTCGCGTCCACCCGGTCCGGGAGTCTCGATCGTGGCTTGAACCGCAGTGCGTTCCGGGTCAGCGACGGGCTCGATCCCCGCTCGATGCTGTTCGCCAGCGCCCGTGCCGACGGGGTCACGAGCGCGATCACGTCCCCCGCGGGCGGTGTGATCGCCGGTCAGGGGGCCGCACTCACGACGGCGGGCGAGTCGCGCGCCGAGGTGCTCGCTGGAGACATCCCCCTCGTCGTCCGGGCCAGCGGCGCGACGGATATCGAGATGGCGCTCGAGATCCAGGCCGAATACGGCTTCCGCATGGTCATCGACGGAGGCGAGGAAGCGTGGATGCTGGCGGACCGCCTCGCCGCAGCCAATGTCCCCGTCATGCTGCGGGCGCTGGCGAATCTGCCCACGCAGTTCGACCGGCTCTCCACTCGATACGAGAATCCGGGGCTCCTCTCGGCGGCCGGAGTCGACGTGGTTCTGACGACACGCAGCTCGCACCGGGTGGGGCAGGTGACGCACGAGGCCGGCAACGCGGTCCGATACGGGATGGACTGGGACGACGCGCTGGAGGCGATCACGTTGGCGCCTGCCCGCGCGTTCGCGATCGACGACGCGGTCGGGAGCTTGGAGCCCGGCAAACGGGCCAACGTCGTCATTTGGTCCGATGACCCACTGGACTTCGCAGGCTACGCCGAAACCGTCTTCGTAGATGGCCGGCAGGTCGACACGACATCGCGGCAGCTGCGGCTCTTCGAGCGCTATCGGCGCATCGATCCCCGATAGGTCGTGGCAGGTGTTGGCGTCTTCCTTGCGGCGGAAATGTCGCGGCATCACGTTGATTGCGTCGACAGTCAATGACATTAGACTCATGTCACGGAATCCCGGAGCCATTCCCGATGGATCAGATCACAGCGCGCGTGCCCCGCAGGATGGTCGAAGCGCTCGATGCTGCCGCAGCGGCCCTGAGACGAAGTCGGGCCGATGTCGTTCGCCACGCTCTGGAACGATACCTGGAAGACTTCGATGACCTGACGGTCGCGGTGGAACGGCTGCGCGACCCCAGCGATCCCGTGCTCGACTGGGATGAGGTCAAGGGTGGCCTACTCCGTTCGGATTAAGCGGAGCGCGGTCAAGGAGCTGGCGCGGTTCCCGAAGCACGACCGCGTGCGCATCGTGGACGCCATCGACGGTCTGGCGAAGCATCCTCACGCGGGTAGTGCCCTCAAGGGAGGCCTGCGCGGGCTCCGGCGGATCCGCGTCGGTCGCTATCGAGTGGTGTACGAGGTGCAGGATGAAGCACTCGTCGTCCTGGTCGTTCGCGTCGCGCAGCGCGGCACGGTCTACCGGCCCCTCTAAGCGACGATCCGCCGCAACCCCTGTCAGGCTGGCCGCTCCTTCGCGTTTCTCCGATAATTCCAGACCCCGCCTCGGGCCGCCCACGAAGCCGAAGGAGCGAAGGATGAAGACGAAGTTCGGAAGCGCCGCCCTGCTGGCCGCCATCGCCGCCTTTGCCGCCGCCGCGTTCGCGCCGGCCGCGGAGGCACAGACCCTGCGGCTGTCGCTCGACCACTACATGGACATGGAGTCGGTCTCCGATCCGCAGATTTCGCCCGACGGCTCGCGGATCGTGTACACCCTCGGCTGGGTGGACAAACTCAACGACCGCCGTGAGTCGTCGCTCCGGATCATGAACGCCGACGGCAGCCGGAAACGGGCGCTTCTCGAGGGAGGCGGCGCGCGCTGGTCTCCCGACGGGACCCGCATCCTGTTCACGGCTGCGGGCGAGCCCTCCGGTTCGCAGATCTTCGTGCGCTGGATGGACGATGAAGGCGCGACGAGCCAGATCACCCGCCTTGAGAACGGACCCTCGTCGCCGCGCTGGTCGCCGGACGGCAACTGGATCGCGTTCACGAGCCGCGTGGACGACCGCGCGGATTTCGAGGGCGTCGATCTCCCGTCGCGTCCCGATGGGGCGACGTGGACGGAAGGGCCCAAGATCGTCGAGCGCGCCGGCTACAAGCGCGACCGGCAGGGATACGTGGACACCGGTTGGACGCACGTGTTCGTCGTCCCGGCCACCGGGGGCACCGCCCGCCAGCTCACCGACGGAGACTGGAACCACGGCGGCATCGCCTGGAGCCCGGACGGGACCGAGATCTACTTCACCTCCTACCGGGCGCCGGATTGGGATCGTCCCTCGAACTGGCAGGAGTCGGAGATCTACGCCGTCTCCGTGACCTCCGGCGAGATCCGCCGGCTGACGAACCGGCGCGGCGCGGACTCGGGCCCCGCCCCTTCGCCGGACGGCCGTCTCATCGCCTACACGGCGGAGGACGAGCACCGCGACACGTACCGAAACAGCCGCATCTACGTGATGAACCGCGACGGCTCCGGTTCGCGGCTCATCTCCGGGGACTACGATCGCCAGTCCGGCGGCTTCCAGTGGGCCGCGGACGGGAGCGGCCTGTACTTCAACGTGAGCCGGGAAGGATACCGGCAGCTCCACTTCGTCGCGGTCGACGGCGGCGTGGCCCAGCTGACCGAGGGCATGCACCTCTTCTCCCTCTCCTCGTTCGCGGAGAACGGCACCGCGGTCGGCACGATCTCGACGGACCACGAGCCCGGGGACATCTACCGCTTCTCCCTCTCGAACCCCGAGGACGCCACGCGGCTCACGGAGGTGAACGCGGACATCCTGCACGGCGTCACGCTCGGAGAGGTGGAGGAAGTGTGGTACGAGTCGACGGACGGATTCCAGATCCAGGGCTGGATCGTGAAGCCGCCCGATTTCGATCCGAACCGCGAGTATCCCCTCATGCTGGCCATCCACGGTGGGCCGCACGGCATGTACAACGGCGGGTTCAACTTCGCCTTTCAGGAGCACGCGTCGAACGACTACGTCGTCCTCTACACGAACCCGCGCGGGAGCACGGGCTACGGCACGGAGTTCGCGAACGCGATCAACCACGACTATCCGGGCGCGGACTTCCCCGACCTCATGGGCGGCGTCGATGAGATGCTGCGTCGCGGCTACGTCGACGGGGACAACCTCTTCGTGTACGGCTGCTCCGGCGGTGGCATCCTCACCTCCTACATCGTCGGGAACACCGACCGCTTCCGCGCCGCCTCGGCCAACTGCCCGATCGTGAACTGGATGTCGGCGATGGGGACATCGGACGCGATCGGCTACCTGCGCACGTTCGAGGAACCGTTCTGGGTGGACGAGGAGGAGTGGATGGACCGGTCGTCCATCTTCTACGTGGAGAACGTGACGACGCCGACGATGCTGATGACGGGGGAGATGGATCTGCGCACACCCATGGGCCAGACCGAGGAGTTCTACCAGGCGCTCCACTACGAGGGCGTGCCGACCGTGATGGTGCGCTTCCAGGGGGAGTGGCACGGGACGAGCCGGCGGCCGTCGAACTTCCTGCGCACGCAGCTCTACCTGAGGAAGTGGTTCGAGCAGTGGGGGACACATCGGGGCGCGATCACGACGGAGGACGGAGCGGGCGGCGGCTCTTGAGCCTTCAGCAGAGGGGCGTTCGCACGGAATCGCGGATCGAGGGCGCGTTCGCCGAGCGCACGGCATTCATCCCGTTCCTGTCGAGCGGGTATCCGCGGCCGGCGGACACGCCCCGCCTGCTCGAGCGGCTGGCGGCGGATGGGGCGGACATCATCGAACTGGGGATCCCGTTCAGCGACCCGCTCGCAGACGGACCGACGATCCAGGCCGCGAGCTGGCGCGCGCTGGAGCAGGGAGTCACGGTCGAATCGGCGCTCGACCAGCTGGCCGAGATATCGGCGAATCTGCCGCCCGTCGTCGTCTTCTCCTACCTCAACCCGATCCTCCGCATGGGAGTCGAACGCTTCCTGGAGCGGGCGGAGGCCGCGGGGGCGGCGGGCCTCCTCGTCACGGATCTGCCCGTGGGTTCGCACCCGCCGCTCGAGCGTCGGCTCGCCGCCGGTTCGCTCGACCTCATCCCGCTCGCGGCCCCGACGACGCCGCGCGCTCGGCTCGAGACCATCCTCGGCCACGCCTCGGGTTTCCTGTACTACATCTCCCGCCTCGGCGTGACGGGAGCGCGGGAGGCGCTGGACGCCGCGCTTGAGGCGCAGGTGACGGGGCTCCGGAGAATGGTGCGACTGCCGGTGGCGGTGGGGTTCGGCATCTCGACCCCGGAGCAGGCGGCGGCGGTCGCGGACATGGCGGACGGCGTCGTCGTCGGGTCCGCGCTCATCGCCGCCCTGGGCCGGAGCGAGGCCGCCTTCGGAGAGCTGTCCGCCACCCTCGCCGCTGCGGTGCACCGCAGCACGTAGCGGCTACCAAGAGTCCTCATGATCCGTTGAACGAGGGAGCAGGATGACAAAGCGTGCGCTTTTTCTCGCGATGTTCGTAGCCGCGACAGCCGGGCCGGTGGCGGCACAGGACGGGTTCGGCGCAGCGGTATGGGTGCCGTCAGCGGACGAAATCCTCGTGCTGAAGCCGGAGTTCGGCCGGGGGCCGGGGTCCGTTCTGGTGTTCACGAAGGGAGACGCCGGCTGGGCTCAAGCTCAGGAACTCTGGTCGGCGGGGTCGCGGCTCGGCGAGTCTTTCGGGCGAACCATGGCGCCCGTGGACGGCGGGATTCTCGTGGCGAGCGGAGATCCGCAGGTGATGATCGGCGCGTACGGGTTCCAGCGCGCCGCGGACGGAAGCTGGGAGGAATCGGGGCAGGTGCCGCTGGGGTCCGAGGCGCCTTCCGCGCCCGAAGAGATGAGCATGGGACGGGTCATGGCGATTCTGCAGCCGCCGGCACGCGTTGTAGCCGGGGACGCCGACGTGGCGCTCGTCGCAGCACCGGCCGGAGCGGGTGCCGCGGCCGGGGTTCAACTCTACGAGCGGGGGGACGACGGGGCGTGGAGCGCGACGGCCTCGCTGGAGGTCGGAGATCTCCGGGCGACCGCGCGCTACGGGGCGGCGATGGCGGCGCGTGGCGGGCTCGCGGCGGTGAGCGCGCCGGGGCAGGGAACGTCCGGCACCGTGTACGTCTTCGCTCGCGGGGAGGACGGGAGCTGGGCCCGTGAGGTCGCGCTTGAGTCGTCCGAACTGGGGCGCGGCGCCGAGTTCGGCGCCAGCCTGCTCTTCATCACCGAGGGTGAACTGGCCGTCGGGGCGCCGTCCGCCGATGGCTCGGCCGGTCGAGTGATCCGGTTCGCCCGCGTCGCGGACGGCGAGTGGGTCGAGACCGGCGCGCTCGCGCCGAGCGAGCCGGGGGCCGGCCAGCGATTCGGGGCCGCGCTCGCCGCAACCGGAGTTGAACTGCTCGTGGGCGCTCCCGGGTCGGCGGCGGGTCGGGGGCGGGTGGACGCCTTCACCCGGGCGAGTGCCGAATCCGATTGGCGCGCCGCCGGCTCCCTTGCGCCGGAGGGGGCCGGGATGGCCGCGGCCTTCGGGGCTGCACTCGCCCTGCGCCCCGGCCTCGCCGTCATCGGGAGCCCCGAATCCGAAGGGAGCGCCGGACTTGCCGCCGTCTACGAGGCGGCGGAGGACGGCTCCTGGTCGGAGCCGGTCTGGCTGCGGCCCGGGGGCCTGCCCGCTGCGGTCACGTCGGGCGAGGTGCGCTGCGAGGACGACCGCGCGGCCGGCTTCGACTGCTCGGATGTCGACCTTCAGGCCTACCTCCCCCTCGCCTCCATCGGCGCCGAACCCGGGGAGCGCGTGAGCGACGCCTGGGGCTGGACCGACCCCGAGACCGGTCGGGAATACGGCCTCGTGGGCCGCTCGGGCGGTGCCGCGATCGTCGATGTCACCGACGCCGTGAACCCCGTGTATCTCGGCGTGATCCCGGCGAACCGCAGCGGCGCCCGCGACCTCAAGGTCTACGCGGACCACCTCTTCTTCACCGGGGACGGGGCCGGCGCGCACGGCCTCGTCGTCTTCGACCTCACGCGCCTCCGCGATATCATGAATCCCCCGCAGGAATTCGCGCCCGACCTGCGCTGGGACGGCATCGGGAGCGCCCACAACCTCATCATCGATACCGACGCGGGCACGGCGTTCACCGTCTCGACGAGCGGGGACGGGCACACCTGCGGCGGCGGGCTTGTGATGATCGACATCCGCCAGCCGCTCGCGCCGGAGTTTGCGGGCTGCTACACGGACACCGAGGGGCTCATCTTCCAGGGGCGGACCCACGACGCGCAGTGCCTCGTCTATGACGGTCCCGACCCGGATTATCAGGGCCGGGAACTGTGCTTCGCGTCGAACGAGACCGCGCTCCGGATCGTCGATGTGACGGACAAGGCGAACCCGCGCCCGATCTCAGCCGCCGCCTACCCCGGCGTGGCGTACATTCACCAGGGGTGGCTGAGTGACGACCGGCGGCACTTCTATCTGGACGACGAACTCGACGAACTCGTGGGCACCACGGACCGCACGAAGACGATCGTCTGGGACGTGACCGATCTCGACGACCCGGTCGTGGTCGCGGACTATTACGGACCGAACAACGCGACGGACCACAACCTGTACGTGAAGGGCGACCGGATGTACCAGGCCAACTATCAGGCCGGATTCCGGGTCATCGACATCAGCGACCCCGAGAACCTGCGCGAGGTCGGACACTTCGACACCACGCCGTACGGAGCCGATCCTCCGGGATTCAACGGAGCGTGGACCGCCTTCCCCTATTTCGAGAGCGGCACTGTGCTCGTGACGAGCATGCTGGAGGGCGTCTTCCTCCTGAAACCGAGACAAACGGAACTTGTCCCCTGATGGGTGACCCACTACGACGGGAGATCAGATGACGGCACACGGATGCATTGTTCACTGCGGAGGCGATGGCCCGCTCCTCGTTCGCAGTCCACTGCGCGTGCGCGGAGCGGACGCTGAAGAGACGGAAGAGGGCGTGGCCAAGCCGAAGGCCGCCCTCTGCCGGTGCGGGGAATCCACGAACAAGCCGTTCTGTGACGGCACGCACCGCGACACCGAATTCCAGGCCTCCGGGCCGATCGACACGACCCGCGCCATACCCGAGTCGGAGACGGCGGCGGGAGAGGAGGGCGGCGAACTGGTCGTCACGGCGCACGCGAACGGCCCGCTGCACTTCGATGGCGTCGTGGAGATGAGCGGCGACGGGCACGAGGGATCCGCTCGCTACCTGAAGCCATGGCTGTGCCGTTGTGGGGCTTCGAAGAACAAGCCGTTCTGCGATGGGTCGCACAAGGAGATCGGTTTCGAGGCGGAAGGCCTCTGAGGCGTGACCGAGCCACGGTCGCTCGCCTTTCATCCGCTCCTCTACATCGCGTGGGCCGACGGGGAGCTCGCGACCGAAGAGCTGGAACTTCTGCGCGAGCACCTGCGCGAGGCGGGGGTGCGCGAGGGAGCTATCGGCGAGTGGCTCGATCCCGAAGCACCGCCCTCGGCGGAGCGGCTCCTCCACCTCCTCGATGAGGTGCGGCGGCGGGCGGCGGATGTCTCACCCGAGCGAAGGCGATCCCTCACGGAACTCGGCATCGCGATCGCGGAGGCCGACGGCGAGCATCCGACGCGCGAGGAGCGTGCAGCCATCCTCCGCGTCGAGGAGGCGCTGGGCCTGGGCGGCCCGGACGCGGTGGCCACGCTGTTCGACCCGGCGCGGCCGATCGCGCCGCTTCCCGACGTCCGGCCCAGGTTCGACCCGGACGCGATGGCGCGCTTCCTCGGCGGTCCGGCTCCGGAGACCCGGGAACGCGTGTGTGCTCTCCTTTCGGACGGCCGGTTCGAGGCGGCGGCCGGTCTCGCGACGGATGACTACCGCGCACAGGTCTCGGAGTGGTGCCGGGTGCTCGCCGACGAGGGACTCGGTACCCTCAGCTACCCCGCCGAGTTCGGGGGCGGGAACGATCCCGCGGCTTTCATCGCCACCTTCGAGACGCTCGCCTTCTTCGACCTCAGCCTGCTCACGAAGTTCGGCGTCCAGTTCGGGCTCTTCGGCGGCAGCATCCACCAGCTCGGGTCGCGGCGACACCACGAGAAGTACCTGAGAGACGCGGGCACGCTGGCGCTCCCGGGGTGTTTCGCGATGAGCGAGACGCTGCACGGGTCCAACGTCTACGACATTCAGACGACGGCGGTCTACGATCCCGGGAAGCGGGAGATCGAGGTCCATACCCCGGTTCCGGGGGCGCGCAAGGACTATATCGGGAACGCCGCGCGGGACGGCCGGCTCGCCACGGTGTTCGCGCAACTGGAGGTGGAAGGGGAAGGGCGGGGCGTGCACGCGATCCTCGTCCCCATCCGCGGCGAGGACGGGGAGCCGATCCCCGGCGTGACGATCGAGGATTGCGGCGAAAAGCTCGGTCTGAACGGAGTGGACAACGGGCGCCTGCACTTCGATCGCGTGCGCGTGCCGCGTGAGAACCTCCTCGACCGCTTCGGGTCGATCGACGAGGAGGGGGCCTATCGGAGTCCGATCGCGAGCCCGGCCCGGCGCTTCTTCACCATGCTCGGCACCCTCGTGAGTGGCCGCGTGGCCGTGGGCAGCGCGGCGCTCGGCGCGACGAAGGTCGCCCTCACGATCGCGGTCCGATACGGGGCCCGGCGGCGGCAGTTCGGTCCGCCCGGCGAGCCCGAGCGCATCCTGCTCGACTATCCCGCCCACCAGCGGCGCCTCCTCCCGCGCCTCGCCACGACGTACGCGCTCAATTTCGCCCTCCACGACCTGCAAGCGGAGTACCTGGCTGCCGTCACCGCGGAAGCGGAAGCGGCGGATTCCGGCGAACCCGAACCGGGGACCGCGCGCGCGAGGGACCGCCGACGGCTCGAGGCGGCCGCGGCCGGACTCAAGGCCTGCGCCACCTGGCATGCGACGGATACCATCCAGGCGTGCCGTGAGTCGTGCGGGGGCCGCGGCTATCTCGCGAACAACCGCTTCGCGGCGCTCAAAGCCGACAGCGACGTGTTCACGACGTTCGAGGGCGACAACACCGTCCTCATGCAGCTCGTGGCGAAGGACCTCCTCACGGGCTTCCGGCAGCAGTTCGGCGATCTCGGCGCGCTCGGGATCGCGCGCTTCGCGGCGGCCCGTGCACGGCGCGCCATGACGGAGCGCAACTGGATCATCTCGCGGAAAACGAGCGAGGCGCACCTCCGCGATCCGGAGTTCCACGACGCGGTTCTCGACGCCCGCCGTTCGGATCTCGTCCTGTCGCTCGCGCGACGGATCCGGTACCGGGTCGGGGGCGGGATGACCTCCTTCGACGCCCTCACCGACTGCCAGTATCACGCGCTCACGGCCGCGCGCGCTCACGTCGAATGCGAGATCCTGCGGTCGATGATGGCGGCCGAGCGGCGGACGCCGAGTTCCGGCGTCGCCGAGTGGCTCGAGCGCCTGCGCTGTCTGTACGCGCTTGCCACGATCGAGCGCGAGGCGGCGTGGTTCCTCGAGCATGGCTACCTGGATCCTCCGAAGAGCAAGGCCATCCGCCGCATGGTGACTGCGCTCTGCGCCGAGATCCGTCCCCAGGCCATCCCCCTCGTCGACGCGTTCGACGTCCCCCGATCGTGTCTCGAAGGCTCGATCGGCCTCTGACGCCGCCGCCGGCTCGCGCGGCAACCTCGGACACACACTCCCGGGAGGAAGCATGACGGAAGCAGATCGACAACCTCCGGCCGCGTCCCGGATTTTCTCCTTTCCCTCGCGCGGGCCGAGGACCGCAGGCGTTACATGCTCACGTGGGGCTGGATCGATCTCCTCTCCAGCCTGCCCGCGATCACGGAACTGCGCGCGTTCCGGATCGGTCGCGTCCTGCGGATTCTGAGGTTCCTCCGCGCAGCGCGTGCCGCGAGGGTCGTCGGCTCGTTCTGGATGGGACGGCGGGCGCAGACCACGGCGCTCGTCGCCGTCTCCGTCGCGATCCTGACGGTGGTGGGCGCGAGTATCGCCGTCCTCTATCTCGAGCGGGCGGTGGGAGGCGAGATCGGCTCGGGTGCGGCCGCGCTGTGGTGGTCCTTCTTCACGGTCATGACCGGCCAGCAGGGCGACCCGTTCCCGGTCACGGCGGCGGGGCGCGCCATCGGCCTCGCCCTGATGACGGTCGGTGCGGCGCTCGTCGGGACGCTGACCGCCACGCTGGTGTCCTGGGTGATCCGGCCACGGGAGGACGCGAAGGATTCGCCGACTGAACGAGATCCAGGAGGAAATCGCCGCGATCCGAGCGCTCCTCGAGGCCCGCTGACTCGAAACCGTGCGCGCGGCGTGGCATACCGCCGAGACGTCTCCCGCGGGAACGTCGGCCGGGGGAGTGTTCATGCCTCTTCCATGCGCCGGGCCATCGTCTTCACGAGGTCCGAATCCGGTTTGACGAAGATCGTTTGAACGTGGGTCGGGGCCACCGTGCCCCGCGGGGATTTCCGGGGCTTGCGGACGTACTTGCGGCGCGTCCACACCACGGGAGCCGTGCCGCTGTGGCGCGCGCCGCTGTGGACCGCCGCCGCGATCGCGGCTTCGAGAAGGTCCCGGCGAGGCGGGTTCTCGTCCTTGCGCCCCCAGCGCAGGATGACGTGCGCGCCCGAGGCCTGGGACGCGTGCAGCCAGATGTCGTCCGGCGCGGAGTGGCGGAAGGTGAGGTCGTCGTTGTCACGGGCGCCGCGCCCGACGCGGATCTCCAGGCCGCCCGAGGACCGGAGCCGCGTGTAGGGAAGTCGGGTTTCCGGGCCGGCCTCCCGGCGCCCGCCCGCGCCCGAGCGGATCGGCTTTCCGCCTGCAGCGGCCCACAGCGCGTCCGACGGACCGGACTCGGCGAGCCGCTCGAGATGGGCGTCGAACTCGGCCGCTCGTTCCCGGGCCGCCGCGATCGCCTCGGGTAGCCGCTCCAGCGCGCGCTCCCGGCGCCGGGCTTCGTCGAACAAGGCCTTGGCGTTGGTGACCGCATCGCGGGCGGGGTCGAGCGCGATCTCGCGAGGGGCACCGTCGAAGCCCGGCAGCGTCACGGCGGAGGCGCCTTTCCGCACCTCATCCTTGTGTGCGAGGAGGATCTGCCCGAGGAGACGGGGCTCGTCCGGGGGGCCGGCCGCGGCCAGCTGTCGCTCCAGCGCGGCGGCGCGGCGCTGGTGCCGTTTCCGGCGGGCGCGCAGGCGCTTGCGGATCCGCGCGGCTTCGTCCCCATCGTCGTCGTCGCTGGCGGCCCCGGGGAGGGCTGTAAGGGCGGGGGCGGGGCCGCCGTCGGGAGCGAGGAGCTGCGCGGTTGCGGTGAGCAGTCCGGCGGCGGGCCCGCTGCCGGCCCCGACGGGATGCGGGTACGGCTGGGGGCCCCACGGGCGGTCGAGGACGAAGGCCGGCCGGGACGGCGTGCCCGGCGCATCGGGTGCGGCCGGGCCGTGCGGGGGCGCCGCCGCGAGCGCGTGGAGGGCCCGATATCGCGCGTACGACTCCGCCGGACCGGAGCCGGCCAGGATCCAGTCGACGTTGAGCGCGCTCGTCCACGCCCACGTCTGCAGCACGGCCCGCCGGCGATCGGGCTCGTGCCCGGACTGCCCGGCCGCGCCGGTGTCCGCCGAAGCCGGCAGGGCGGCCCATTCCGCTTCCGATGGCGGAGCGGCGATGCCGCGCCGCGCCGATGAGGGCGGCATGTAGCGCTCCCCTCGGCGCAGCGAGCGGTCGCCCGCATCCCGCGCGAGAAGGGTCGCTTCGATCTGCCACTCCGAGTCGGGGTCGGCGCGGCGGCAGTGTACGGCATTCCAGCGGCGGGTCTGGAGTTCGATCGCCAGCAGCTCCCACGGGCGCCCCGTCCGGTCGCCGAACGTGAGCAGCAGGGCGCGCTCGTCCGCCGGCGCACACGCGTCCACGAGCGACAGGCGTCCAACCCGCAGGGCCTTCCCCTCCACCCCCGACGCCGGCGCGTCGGCCCCGAGTTCGAGGACGTACCCGTGCAGCGGGTGCAGCATCGCCACGAGCCGCGATCCGTCCTCGAAGGCGAGTTCCACCGCGCGCCGCCCCGACGCCATCCGGAGGCCGGCGATGCGGACGCGGCGCCAGCGATCGAGAATCTCGCGGGCCAGGGCACAGGCGAGGAGTGAGTCGTAACGTACGGACATTGCGCCTATATTCGGGGCTCTGCGCGATCCCGACAAACTCTGCGATCGAGACAAGGCCCATTGGACCATCTTCACCCGATCATCTACGAGGCCGGCACCGAGCAGCGGCCCCCGGACTGGGCCGTGATGAGCCCGGCGCGACTTCGGCACGCACAGAGGGTCGGCACGTTGCTTTGGAATTGGGCGGACGCCCTCGGCCACGACACGAGGACGCGCATCCGATGGCGGGCGGCGGGCCTCCTGCACGACGCCCTCAAGGACGAAGACGTTGAAGCCCTCCGTCCCCTGGTGGAAGGAGCGCAGGGCTGGCCCGACCCGCTGATCCACGGTCCGGCATGCGCAAACCGGCTGCGCGCGGCAGGTGTCGGTGACGAACCCCTCCTGCGGGCGATTGCCTTTCACACGACCGGGCACCCTGACCTCTGCGCCATCGGACAGGCTCTCTACATGGCCGATTTCCTGGAGCCGGGTCGCCTCGCCTCGGGAACGGAGCGTGCCAGCCTGCGCCATCGCCTGCCCGCCGACTGGCACGCCGTCCTGATGGAGGTTGTGACCGCGAAGATCGGCATCCTGATCGATGGCGGCATCCGGATTTCGGCAGCGACGGGCGGCTTCTGGGAGGCGATCACCATCCCCGGCCCGGAAGGGTCCGGACCCTCCCGCTGACGGCCATGCGTCGGCGCGCGGGCCCGGGTTGGCGGTCGGGTTTTCGCAATTCGGAAGTAGTTGATTAGATTGTCCGGGGAGTTGCAGGGTGCAGGGTGGGTGGACGGGAGGACGGTGGCCGAGCACGGTCGACGGGTGGACGGGAGGACGACGGGAGGCGGCAAGTGCGTTCGAGGTCCAGGAGACGGTCCAGGCGGGGGACGGGGCGAGGTTCCGAGGGTCGTACCCCCTATCGGCGGCGGCAGGGTTCCTTCCAAAGAGTGGCTTCCGCATTCCGGGGACTGATCACGACGGCGATCCTCATCGGCGCCGGTGCCCTCATCGGTCTCTTCTGGGAGGAATGGAAGGTCGTGCGACTCGCGCTTCCGGCCGCGCCCGGTTTTGTGTCGGCTGTGCCCGCAGAGGGCGCGCCGGCGGGCCCGGAGACGGCCGGACGTCCCGCGCCCGCAGCTTCCCCCACCGGTGAGGCCCCCGGGCGGGTGAGCCTCGCGGACCGGATCAAGGTCGAGGTGCTCAACGGAGCCGGGGAGAGAGGTCTCGCGCGCGAGTTCGCGGACCGCCTCCGGGCTCTGGGCTTCGATGTCGTCGCGACCGGCAACGCCGACCACTTCGACTACGAGGTCACGCACGTTCTCGACCGGTCCGGTCGTCTCGGCGCCGCGGTGGAGGTCGCCCGCGGCCTGAGCACGGACTCGCTGGCCGTCGCCCTCGATCCCGAACTCTTCCTCGACGCGAGCGTCGTGGTGGGGAGCGACTGGGTCGGCCTGCTCGGGAACATCGGGAGGGACTAGCAGCCAGGCGGCTCAGCTCTCCCGCGACAGGCGGAGCTGCCCGCACGCGGCGGCGATGTCCCGTCCCCGCGGCCTTCTCACCGCGTTGCCCACCCCTCGCGCGGCGAGCGCCTCCGAAAAGCGCGTGATGGCCTCGGCGGAACTCGGACCCCACTCCGGTCGCGAGGGGATGGGATTGAAGGGGATGAGATTCACGAAGCAGATGAGCCCCCGCGCCAGCTCCGCCAGCAACTCCGCCAGCCCCGGGTCGTCGTTCACCCCCCGGATGAGCGTGTACTCGAAGCTGATACGCCGGTTCTTGTAGCTCTGATACGTGCGCAGAGCCTCGAACAGGTCGGGCAGGGGATAGCGCTTCTCGATCGGCATCAGCTCAAGCCGCAGGTCGTGGGCCGGCGCGTGCAGCGAGACCGCGAGTTCGAACGGCTCCGGGCGGCGGGCGAGTTCCAGAATCCCGGGGATGAGCCCCACCGTCGACACCGTGATCCGCCGCGCCCCGAGACCAAAGCCTCCGTGAAGAGAGGCGAGCGAGCCGATGACCCCGTCGAGGTTCGCCAGAGGTTCTCCCATCCCCATGTACACGACGTTGGAGATCGGGTTGGAGGCCGGCCGCCCCATGTCCTCGCGCGCCAAGCGCAGGGAGTCGCGGTACTGCGCCACGATCTCGGCCGCCCGCAACTGGCGCCGGAAGCCGAAGTAGCCGGTGGCGCAGAAGCGGCAGGCGAGAGCGCAACCCGCCTGCGACGAGAGGCAGAGCGTGAGGCGGTCGCGCGTCGGGATGAGCACGGACTCGACCCGCTCCCCATCCTCGAGCCGCCACAGGTGCTTCACCGTGCCGTCCCTCGAGCGCGCGACGTAGTCCGGTTCGATCGGAGTGAGGGAGAAAGCCTCGTCCAGCGCCTCACGGAGGCTGGCCGGCAGGTTCGTCATTTCGTCGAAGGAGCGCGCACCCTGCGTCCAGACCCATTCCTCCACCTGGCTCGCCCGGTACGCGGGCTCCCCGCGCGCGGCGAAGAACTCCGCCAGCCGCGTCCGCCCGCCGTCTCCCGACTCCGCGAGCAGTTCCGCTCGTGTGCTTTCCGTCATCTCCCCGCTTCTTGCTGGCGTCCCCGAAAATCGGCTATCTTCCGTGGCGTTCCCCACTTCTCAGAACCGATTCCGAGCCGACCCTTTTTCGCCGCGAGTTCCCCTGACCAAACTATCGCTACCGACCGAACGGCGTGAGCCGGCCTCCCTCGAGACCGCCTTGCGCGACGCCGGCTGCGGGCAGATCGAGGCCTCCTGGTCCGGACGCGAAGTGTCGGTCATCGGATGGGTTCACCGCCGGCGCGACCTGGGCGGACTCTTCTTCGTCGACCTGCGCGACCGGACCGGCCTGCTCCAGTTGTCCTTCGGCCCGGAGTGGTCGGACGCCGCCGCACTCGAGCTTGTGACCGCACTGAACCCGGAGGATGTCGTGCAGGCGACGGGTGTCGTCGCCCCGCGCCCCGAGGCGAACCCGGACATGCTCACGGGCGAGATCGAGATCCGCGTGTCGAGTTTCGGGAGGGTGTCCGTCTCCGACCCGCTCCCGATCCTCGTCTACCAGCCCCCGGATGAAGACCTGCCGTCGGATGAGTTGCGCCTCCGCCACCGGATCCTCGATCTGCGCCGCCCCGAGATGCAGCGCAACCTGAGGCTCCGGCACGTCGCGACGAACGCGGTGCGCGCCTCGCTCGGCGAGCAGGGCTTCATCGAGATCGAGACGCCGCTCCTCACGCGGCAGACGCCGGAGGGGGCGCGCGACTATCTCGTCCCCAGTCGCGTCCACCAGGGGCAGTTCTTCGCGCTGCCGCAGTCGCCCCAGTTGTACAAGCAGCTTCTCATGTGCGGCGGCTTCGACCGTTACTTCCAGATCGCCAGGTGCCTGCGGGACGAGGACCTGAGGGCGGACCGCCAGCCGGAGTTCACGCAGATCGACGTGGAGATGGCGTTTGTCGAGCAGGATGACGTGTTCCGGGCCGCGGAGAAGATGTTCGCGCGCATCTGGCAGGACGGGCTCGAGCGCGACCTCGACACACCGTTCCGGCGTCTCCCCCACGCACAGGCGCTGGAGCGCTACGGCACGGACAAGCCGGACCTCCGCATCCCGTGGGAGATCCGGGACTTCACGGACGCCCTCACTGGCATCGGGTTCGGCATCTTCGACGGCGCCGAGAGAGCCGGGGGGCGCGTGCGGGGACTCGTCGTGCCGGGCGGCGGGGCGCTCTCCCGCTCGCGCATCGCCCACTACGACAAGCTTGCCCAGGAGGCCGGAGCGAGGGGCGCCCTGTGGTTGAAGCGCACCGCGGACGGCTGGTCCGGTCCGCCCGCGAAGGTCGTGGGCGAGGAGGTGGCGGGGACACTTGAGGCCGAGTTCGGGGTGCGGGAGGGCGACCTCGTCTTCTTCGTCGCCGGCCGCGACGCGGAGAGTTCGCCGGCCCTCGACCGGCTGCGGCGCGCGGCGGCCCGGGAACTCGGCGCCGTGGACGAGAGCGGAGAGGGGTGGCTCTGGATCACGGAGTTCCCCCTCTACGAGCAGGATCCCGACACCGGTCTCCCCGTCCCGGCCCAGCACGCCTTCACGATGCCGGCGGACCCCGATCCCGAGCGTCTGCGGGACGACCCGCTCTCCGTGAACGCGATCGCGTACGACATCGTTTACAACGGAATCGAGTTCGCGAGCGGGAGTATCCGCTGTCACCTTCCCGAGGTACAGCGCGTAATCCTCGAGGCGACGGGACTCACGCCGGAGGAGGTCGAGGCGCGCTTCGGCTTCCTGCTCGAGGCTTTCCGCTACGGCGTCCCGCCGCACGGGGGGTTCGCGGTCGGCATGGACCGGGTCGTGGCCGAGATGGCCGGGAGCGCGTCGATCCGGGACGTGATCGCGTTCCCCAAGACGGCGGCGGCCCGGGGTCTGCTCGAGCGGTCGCCGTCATCGGTGACGCCGGCTGAACTGGAGGAACTCGGGATCTCCGTGACCGACGGAGCCGGCAGATCCGGCGAGGCTGACGAGAGCGGAGGGACCGGAAGGAGCGAGACTTGAGCGTGGCGACGGAGCGGCGCCTCTCCATCGAGGGGGCCGACCAGCAGTTGCTGGCCGGCGTGAACGACTCGAACCTCACGACGCTGGCCCGCCACTGCGACATCCGCGTCGTCCTCCGGCGCGACGAGATGATCCTTTCCGGACCCCAGGCCGACGTGGACAGCGCCTCCCCCACGGCGCGGCGCATGATCCGCTACGCGCGCCTGCGGCGTCCCTTCGATGCGGTGGATGTCGAACGTTTTCTCGCAGCGCCCCCCGACGGTGACGGTGGCTCGCGGAGCTCGAAGCATTCCGGGGGATTGCGGCCGTCCGGCGGTGCCCGCGGCTCCGGTCGCTCCGGCCGGAACAACTCCGGGACTTCCGGGGCATCCGGCGCGGCGGGCGCGGAGGGACGCCAGGCGGAAGTCGCGCTGGCGGGGGCCCGGCGCGCGATCAAGGCCAAGTCCCCGGGGCAGGACAAGTACCTGGCCGCCATGCGCGAGCGGGACATCGTCGTCGGCATCGGTCCGGCCGGCACAGGCAAAACCTATCTCGCCGTCGCCGCGGCGGTGGAGGCTCTGAACCGGAAGCGGATCCGTCGCATCATCCTCACGCGGCCCGCCGTCGAAGCCGGCGAGGCGCTGGGTTTCCTGCCCGGCGACATCCGCGAAAAGGTCGACCCCTATCTGCGGCCGCTGTACGACGCGCTCGAGGACATGATGCCCCAGGACCGTGTGCGCCGCGCGATCGAGGACGGGGTGATCGAGGTCGCCCCGCTCGCGTACATGCGCGGCCGGACGCTCTCCGACGCATTCCTCATCCTCGACGAGGCGCAGAACGCGACGACCGCCCAGATGAAGATGTTCCTCACTCGGCTCGGGCTGAACTCCAAGACGGTGATTACCGGGGACAAGACGCAGATCGACCTCCCGCGTCCCGCGGATTCGGGGCTACTGGAGATCGAGGAAGTCTTGCGCGACGTGGATGGGATCGACTTCGTGTACCTGGATGACGCGGATGTCGTCCGGCACCGACTCGTGAAGGAGATCATCCGCGCGTACCGGGAGTCCGAGCGTTGAGTTTCTTCGGCCGCGTCCGAGACTACCTGCGCCCCGTGAACCGGCCGCCGGCCGGCGGCCGCCGGGACGAGTGGGTCCACCACGGATTCCGGGCCGGCATGGTCGTCATCATCGCGGCCGCTGTCCCTCTGATGTTCCCGCAGAGCGGCCCGGGCGGCTTCGACGGCATCGACCCCGGCAGCGTCGCCCGGCAGACGATCAACGCCGACTTCGATTTCGACGTGCCCAAGGACGCGGACCGTCTCCGCGAGCAGCAGGACGAGGCGGAGGCCGCCGTGACGCCGATACTGCGCTTCGAATCCGCGCGCGCGGACAGCAGCATCGAGCGCGCGAACACCTTCTTCGCGCAACTCGATTCCGTCATCCCCGCGGCGGAAGCGCGAATTGCCGAGGAAGGACTCGAGGCGCCGGCCGGCGCCTCGCTCGTCCGGGGTGAGGTCCGGGAGGTCGCGAGCGGGATCGGGATCGACCTCTCACCCGAGGAGGTGATCGACTCGCTCCAGGTCGAATACCTCCTCGATGGGGCGTCACGCGGCCAACTGCGCGATGAGCTTGAGACGGCCTTCGAGGGACTGCACGCGGGCGTGATCCGCGGAAGTGAACTCGCGGACATCAGCTCCGTGAACGTCGTCGTGCGCGAGGCATCCTCCGGCGACGATCGCGTCCGAGCCGTCGGGGATCTCGTCCGCCTCGGCGACTTCACGCGGGCGGCTCGGGAGGGAGTTGGAGACCGGCTGCCGCCCGAAGGCGCGGAACTCTTCCAGCAACTCGTGCTCACGGCGCAGCCGACGCTGCGCATCGACCAGGACGCGACCCGTCAGGCGCGAGAACTCGCCCGTAACGCGATCCCCCAGTTCGAGGGCCTGGTGCTGGAGGGACAGCGTATCATCACCGAGAACACGGTGGTGACGGAGGAGGACTACCGCCGACTCCTCGCCTACCAGGCCCAGATCCTGGAACAGGGAGGAGCGCGCACGACATCGGGCTTCCTCCGCGACCTGGGGATGGTCCTGCTGGTCATCAGCATGCTCGGGATTCTGGTCTTCGCGACGTTCCGCTTTCGCCGCGACATCTACGAGGACCTCCCCAGCTTCACCGTGCTGCTCGGGCTCATCGTCATCGTGATGGCGTCAGCCGGCGCGGTGGCCGCCACGGGCAGTTCGCCCGCGCTCGTGCCGGTCGCGCTGGCCGGCCTCCTCGCCGCGGCGCTGTTCGACAGCCTCCTGGGTCTTGTCGTCGTGTCGACGATCACGGGGATCCTCATGGGCCAGCCGCACTTCTCGGGGCTCGCGGCGCCCATGGTAACGGTGGCGGGCGGGGTCACGGCGGCCTTCGCGGTCCACACGATCCGGACGCGTTCGCAGAGCTGGGTCCTCGTCGCGCTGATCTCAGCGTCGTACGTCGGGGCTGGCCTCCTTCTCGTCCTCACGGGCCACTACGCGCTCGGTGAAATGGGCACGACGGCGGCGTTCGGGTTCCTCAACGCCACCGTGTGCACGGGACTCGGCGTCGGCGTCGGCCTCCCGCTGCTCGAAGCCTTCACGGGACGGACGACGGAGGCGTCCCTGCTCGAACTCTCGGACATGAACCGGCCGCTCCTGAGGCGGCTGGCGCGCGAGGCGCCCGGTACGTACGCCCACTCGATCAACGTGGCGAACCTCGTGGAGGCGGCGTGCGAGGCGATCGGGGCCGACTCTCTCCAGGGGCGCGTGGGGGTCTACTACCACGACATCGGGAAGCTCGAGCGTCCGCAGTATTTCATCGAGAACCAGCCGCGGGGGCTGAACCCGCACGACCGGCTCACGCCGTGGCAGAGTGCCGAGATCCTGCGCGACCACGTGCGCCATGGGCTCGTCATGGCCGAGGAGGCGCGTCTGCCCGAGGTAGTGAAGGACTTCATTCGCGAGCACCACGGGACGCAACTGATCCGCTACTTCCTCGAGAAGGCGCGGGCCCAGGAAGGCGTCGCCGAAGTGGACCCGAGCGAGTTCGCCTACCCCGGCCCCAAGCCGCAGTCGAAAGAGACGGGCGTGGCGATGCTGGCGGACGCGGTGGAAGCCGCGTCGCGTGTCCTCTCGAACCCGAGCCCCGAACGCATCCGGGCGCTCATCGATCGTCTCGTCCAGGACCGCATCGACTACGGCGAACTCGACGACTGCCAGCTCACGTACCGCGACCTCCGCATCGTGAAGCAGGAGTTCGCGCACGTCCTCACGGGGCTCTATCACCACCGCATCGACTATCCGAAGCCCACGTTGCCGGGCGAGACGCCGAGAGAGACGCCGGCCGGACCGGGCGAGACGCCGGAAGACGAAGAGCCGGAGGAGGGCGATGTAGAGGCAGCGGCGACTGCCGGAGAGGAGGGCGTCTCGGCGCCGATCGACATCGAGCAGGCCGCCCAGGGCGACACCGGCCCCATCCCCGCCCTCGATTCGCTCCCGGATTCAGACCCGGAGCCGGCGGACGAGCCGGACCCGGAGCCGGAAGGAGTCGCCAGCGGACGAGCGGATTGACCGAACCTGTGCCGCCCAGGGTCCGCATCAACTTCCTCCCCGGTGTGAAGCAGGGTTGGCACGGTCCCTCCGAGGCTGATCTCGAGGCAGCCGCGCAGGCGGCCCTCCGCGCGGGGGACGAGGGACATGCCGAGGGCGCCGAGCTGTCCGTCACCCTTCTCCCCGCGGAAGCCATGCGGGCGCTGAACCGGGACTACCACGGGGTCGACGACGTCACGGACGTACTGGCGTTCAGGCTCGGCGAGGATCCGCTCCTCGGCGACATCTACATCTGCCCGGCCATCGCCGAGGTTTCGGCTGGCGAACTGGGGCTCGATCCGGGTGAGGAGATCCTGCGCCTCGTCATCCACGGCGTCCTTCATCTGCTCGGGCACGACCATCCCGACGACGAAGCGCGCTACGCCTCCCCCATGTTCGAACTTCAGGAGCGGCTGCTCGCGCGGCTGCTGGCCGAGTTCCGCGGCCGCGCGTAGCATTCCCCGACTTCCGCGGCCTTCCCGAAGGCCCTGACCCACGAACCGCCTGCCTCCGCGGGCCGGCGCCCGAACGA
>NZ_CBDBZT010000003.1:0-837500 GCF_965213655.1 Candidatus Palauibacter sp.
GCGCACGTCGCCTACCCGGGACTCGGCAGCGAGCGGGCGGCCACGGTCGCGCCGAGCATCACCACGGGACTCCTCCGCGGACGGTTGGGTTTCAACGGAGTGGTGACGACGGACGCCATGATCATGGGTGGCGTGGGGCCCGACGATGCGAGCGCTGCGGTCGAGGCTGTCGCCGCGGGGTGCGACCTGATCTGCTACCCGAGCGATGCCCGTGCGACGATCGACGCGCTGGGTCGCGCCACCGGGGACGCGTTCTTCGCGGCCAGACTCGAGGATGCGGCGACCCGTTCAGCCCGCGGCTGCCCGCCTGCCGTGCGTTCCCTGCGGCCCGAGTTCGAACCGGTCGGCTTCGCCCGCGATACGATCGTGGGAGACCCGGGACTGCTGCGGGGTTGGACCCCGGAGGCGCCGACCCGGATCGTCGGGGTATCCGACGACCCCGATGTCGGACCCCCCGCCGGCCGGGCAGGGCCGCTGGGCACGATCGTCGCCGATGAGCTGCGCGCCGCCGGGTGGCGGATCGCGGACAGCGCCGACTCCCCACAGTGCATCGTCGTGCTCGCCGCGACGCCTCGCGGCTGGAAGGGCCGCGGCGCGCCCGCGGCCGACGTTCTCCGTCAGACACGCGCCCTCGTCCGCTCGGCCCGGCGCGGCCTCCTTGTACTGCTTGGCCACCGCCGCTGGCTCGATGTGCTCGGCGTGCCCGGTATCTGCGCGTGGTCCACCGAGACCGTGATGGAACGAGCCGCCGCCGATTGGCTGCGGTCCGCTGCAGCCACGGCTGCCGCGGGCACGCGCCCAGGGACGGGAAGCTCTTGAGTCCGGCCGACTGGTGGGTCGTCGCGACCTACCTCGCGCTCACCTTCGGCGTCGGGCTGTGGCTCTCGCGCCGGGCGCGGGGAAGCATCGTCGACTTTTTCGTCGGGGGACGGGCGCTGCCGTGGTGGCTCGCGGGGACGTCGATGGCCGCGACCACCTTTTCCGTGGACACGCCGCTCTACGTCTCGGCCCTCATCGCACGCCGGGGCATCGCCGGCAACTGGGAATGGTGGTCCTTCGGCCTTTCCCATCTCCTCCTCATCTACCTCTTCGCACGCCTGTGGCGCCGCGCCGGGATCGTCACGGATGTGGAATTGACGGAACTTCGCTACGGCGGCCGCCCCGCCGCGGTCCTGCGCGCCACGCGCGCCTTCCTGTTCGCGGTGCCGATCAACTGCATCTCGATCGGCTTCGTGATGCTGGCCATGCGCAAGGTCGTCGAGGCTCTCGGGCTCATCCCGGACCTGTCCGGCTGGATGCCGGGAGACGAGCGCCTGTGGGCCGTGGTGGCCCTCTCCATCTTCGTGCTCGCCTACGCGGGCATCGCCGGGCTGTGGGGCGTTGTCGCGACGGACTTCTTCCAGTTCTTCCTCGCGCTGTTCGGGGCGATCCTCGTCGCCGCCTTCGCCCTGGCGGACATCGGCGGGATCGCGGAACTCAAGGCCCAGCTCGCGGCGGCCGGGCGGAGTGATGTACTGAGGATGGTCCCCCGGCCCGGGTCCGAAGCCCTGCCGTTCGGGACCTTCCTGGCCTACCTCGGCATCCAGTGGTGGGCGTTCCGCCGCTCCGATGGCGGTGGCGAGTTCGTGCAGCGGCTCCTCGCTTGCCGCTCGGAAGCGGACGCCGAGCGCGCCGCCTGGTGGTTCGTGTGGCTCCACTACGTGGTCCGAGCCTGGCCCTGGGTGCTCGTTGGACTCGTAGCGGTCGTCGTCTTCCCCGATCTGGCCGATCCCGATCTGGGATATCCGATGCTCATGCTGCGCTACCTTCCCGCCGGCCTTCTGGGACTCGTGGTGGCCTCCTTCTTCGCTGCCTTCATGTCGACCGTCTCGACACAGATCAACTGGGGCGCGAGCTATCTTGTGAACGATCTGTACGCCCGCTTCGTCGACCCGGACGCCTCGTCCGCGAAACTCGTGTCGCTGGGCCGCCTCGCCTCGGCCGGCATCGTCGCCATCGCGACGGCGGCGGCGTTCTTCGCCAATGACATCGGGGCGCTCTTTCGCTTCATGATCGCCATTGGCACGGGGCCCGGGGCGGTGCTCATCCTGCGCTGGTTCTGGTGGCGGGTGAACGCCTGGGCGGAACTTGCCTCCATGCTCGCCGGTTTTGCCATCGCGCTCTGCTCCTACCTCCCGGCCTTCGGCGAGATGGAGTTCGGGACGCGGCTCGCGCTGACCGCCTTCGGCTCGGCGGCGGTGTGGCTGCCCGTGATGTGGCTCACGCGGGCGGAGGACGAGGAGACTCTGCTCGCGTTCTACCGACGGGTGCGGCCCGCCGGGCCGGGCTGGGGTGTGATTCGCGAGCGCGCGGGCGTCTCTCCCGACTTCCCCCTCCGCGAGGCGCTCCTGCGGACTGCGGGGGCGACGCTCCTCCTGTTCGGGGCGATGTTCGCCCTCGGCGCGGCGCTGCTGCTCGAGCCCCGTACCGCCGCGCTCTCCGCCGGTGTGGCGGCTCTGGGCGGAGCCGGCCTCTGGATTCTGCGCACCCGGCGGGCGATCTAGCAGGCCGGAACGAGCTCTGGCTCCGGGAGCGGTTCTCCAGCTTGACCACTACATATGGTGTAGTTATGATCTGGAGGCCACCACATATAGCGGTGCGTGTGGAAAAACCACCGGTTTTCGTGTGGAAAAGCTGTGGAGTCGTGGAAAACTCGCGACCCGATCCGCAACGATCGCACGAAACCGCAAAATCGATGGGCGCGGGGTAACGTCGATCCCCGCGCCCGTCGGGCTTCCCGGCCTAGGCCGGCATTCGACTCGCGCGGTCGTCGGGTCCCGGCCGAAGCCGGTTTTTTCCGTGGATTGATCTGACGTGTGGGACGGTTGAGAACAGGAAATGCGAGGACGGCGATGAATCCACCGGAGGTGGCGGTGCGGGAGGGCGCGGCGGCGAGCGCCCCGGTGCGGGGTGAAATGCGGATGGGATCCAATGCCAGGCCGGCCGACCTCGCCGAGCCCGGACTCACCGAGAACGCGCGAACGGTGCTGGCGCGCCGGTATCTGAAGAAGAATGACCGCGGCGAGCCCATCGAAGGGCCGCGCGACCTCTTCTGGCGCGTGGCCGATGTCATCGCGTCGCAGGATGGCCGCTACGGCGCGACGGACGAAGAAGTTCTCGAGCGCACGGAGCGCTTCTATCACCTCATGGCCGACGGCGTTTTCGAGCCGAACAGCCCCACGCTTATGAACGCCGGGCGTCCGCTCGGGCAGCTTTCCGCGTGCTTCGTGCTTCCCGTTCCGGACAGCCTCGACGGCATCTACGAGACGCTGCGGGACATGGCCCTCATCCATCAGAGCGGCGGCGGCACCGGGTTCGGTTTCAGTCGCCTTCGTCCCTCCGGCGACGTCGTCAAGTCGACGATGGGCGTGGCGAGCGGCCCGGTCAGCTTCATGGAGGTCTACGACGCCTCGACCGAGGCCGTGAAGCAGGGCGGCACGCGCCGGGGCGCGAACATGGGCATCCTGCGCGTCGACCATCCGGACATCCGTCACTTCATCAAGTGCAAGGCGGACAAGACCCGAATCACCAACTTCAACATTTCGGTCGGCGTCACCGACGCCTTCATGGCGGCGGTCCGGTCGGGTTCCGACTATGACCTCATCAGCCCGCGGAACGGCGAGGTCGTAGACCAACTGAACGCGGAGGAGGTGTTCACGAGCGTCATCGCCAGCGCGTGGCGGAACGGTGAGCCCGGGGTCTTCTTCATCGACGAGGCGAATCGCTACAACCCGGTCCCGCACCTCGGCGACTACGAGGCCACGAATCCGTGCGGAGAGCAGCCGCTGCTCGCCTACGACGTGTGCAATCTCGGCTCGATCAACGTCGGCCATTTCGTCGACGACCAGGGCGGGATCGACTGGGACGGGCTCGGCGAGGCCGTCCACGAGTCGACCCATTTCCTGGATAACGTCATAGACGCCAACCGATATCCGCTCCCGAAGATCGAGGACCTGTCGCAGCGGATCCGCCGAGTCGGCCTCGGGATCATGGGTTGGGCCGACATGCTCGTGAAGATCGGTGAACCCTATGGCTCCGAGCGGGCCGTCGAACTCGCGCGCGAAGTGATGGAATTCGTCGACGAGCAATGCAAGGTCGAGTCCGAACGGCTGGCCGCCGAGCGCGGCGTGTTCCCCGAGTGGGAGCGGTCCATCTGGGGACCGGACGAAACATGCGCGCGCGACGCCGAGGGCCAGCGGATTCGCCCCGAGCGTCGGCTTCGAAACTGCAATCTGACAACGGTCGCCCCCACAGGGACCATCTCGATCATTGCGGGGTGTTCAAGTGGGATCGAGCCGTTGTTCGCGGTCGCATTCATGAGGAATCAGGCAGGCGTGCTGATGCCGGATGTGAATCCGGACTTCGTGCGCCGTGCGAAGGAAGGGGGTTGGTACTCCGAGGAGCTGATGCAGCGCATCGCCGACGAGGGCCACATCCACTTCGATGAAGTGCCGGGGGACGTTCAGGGGATCTTCGTCACGGCGCACGATGTTCCGCCAGAGCAGCACATCCGCATGCAGGCGGCATTTCAGGCACACTGCGACTCCGCCATCTCGAAGACGTGCAATTTCGCGACATCCGCCACGGAGGAGGATGTGCGCAAGATCTACGAGATGGCGTACGAGTTGCGGTGCAAGGGGGTCACGGTCTACCGCGATGGGTCGCGCGACGAGCAGGTGCTGTCGACCGGCAGGACGGCGAAGGATGTCCAGCGTCAGACCAGCGAGAGCGGGTCGGCAGTGGCGGCGGACGGTGTGCGACTCGAGGCCGTAGAGGTGGACCCCGAACTCGCCGGAGATCTGGCGGGTACGCTGACCCGGCTCGCCGCCGCGGAGGCGCAGAACAGCGAGCTGCAGTCGCACAACCGGAAGCTGGAGAATGCCGTCGAGCAGAAGCAGCGGCGGATCACCGAACTCGAGGGCTCCAGGATGCGCCGCGTGGAGAGGCGGCAACGGCCCGTGGTCCTGCGGGGCCACACGCGGCAGATCGAGTCGCCGCTGGGTACGATGTACGTGACGATCAACGAGGACGACCAGGGTCGCCCTTTCGAGGTCTTTGTCGCCCTCGGCAAGACGGGAGGGGCGGCGATGGCGGACGCGGAAGCGATCGGGCGGCTGTGTTCACTCGCCCTCCGCTCCGGGATCTCTCTCCGTGACGTGCACAAGCAGTTGCGCGGGATCTCCTCCGACCGGGCCGTCGGACTCGGAGCGAGCAAGGTGCTTTCCGGCCCCGACGCGATCGCCCAGGTCATCGAACGCTACCTCGAAGAGAAGGAAGGGATTCAGCAGACGCTTCCCATCGAGGATGTCGAGACCGCTCGGCGGAAGAACACGAACGGGGGTGCCCGCTCGGCGCAGCGCCCCGTGATCGAGCGCTACCAGGAGTCGGCGGCGCGGCTCTTCCTCGGCGCGTGCACGGAGTGCGGCAGCAGCCTCGCCTTTGAGGAAGGCTGCGCGAAGTGCTACGCTTGCGGCTACAGCGAATGCGGCTGACGCCAACGGGTCATCCACAGCAGTAGATCGGGGGTGGACCGAGGTTGGATCGGCGCGCGGCCGCCCGCGGACCCAACCGCCAGGGGAAGCCCTTGAACACTCCCTCTTCTTCACGCCGGTCGACGAGATCCGTCGATATCGGAGGCGTCCGGGTGGGCAGCGCCCACCCCATCGTCGTCCAGTCGATGACGAACACCGATACGGCAGACGTGGCGGCCACGGCGGATCAGGTCCGGGCGCTGTACGAGGCGGGCTCGGAAATTGTTCGCATCACGGTGAACACGCCGCGTGCCGCCGGGGCGGTGCCGCGCATCGCGGAGCGTCTTTCCGATCAGGGCGTCGAAGTCCCGCTCGTCGGCGACTTCCATTTCAACGGGCACATCCTGCTGTCGGGCCATCCCGACTGCGCCGCCGCCCTCTCCAAGTTCCGTATCAACCCCGGTAACGTCGGGCGAAAACGGCGGGATGAGCAGTTCGCGACCATCGTCCGTTGCGCGATAGAGCACGACAAGCCGGTCCGCATCGGGGTCAACTGGGGCTCGCTGGACCAGGTGCTCCTCACCCGGCTCATGGATGAGAACGCACGCCGCGAGGAGCCGCTGGAAGCGCACAGGGTGACCCTCGACGCGATCGTGGAGAGCGCCCTCGCCTCCGCCGAAGCCGCGGAGAACCTGGGTCTCGGGCCCGACCGGATCGTGCTCAGCGCGAAGGTCTCGCGCGTTCCGGATCTCGTGACGGTGTACCGCGAACTCGCGTCCCGCTGCGATTACCCGCTACACCTCGGACTCACGGAAGCGGGCATGGGACGCAAGGGTACGGTCGCGTCCTCGGCCGCCCTCGCCATCCTGCTTTCCGAGGGGATCGGCGATACGATCCGCGTCTCGCTGACCCCGGAACCCGGCGCCGACCGAACCGAGGAGGTGCGGATCGCGCAGCAGCTTCTCCAGTCGCTCGAGTTGAGGAGCTTCAAGCCTCAGGTGACGGCGTGTCCCGGCTGTGGAAGGACGACGAGCACCTACTTCCAGCAACTGGCCCTCGACGTAGAGGGCCATATCGCGGACCGTCTTGCGGCTTGGCGCGAGCACTATCCGGGTGTGGAGGATCTGTCAGTGGCCGTCATGGGGTGCGTCGTGAACGGGCCCGGCGAGTCGAAGCACGCGGATATCGGGATCTCGCTGCCCGGAGTGGCGGAGGCGCCGACCGCGCCCGTCTACGTCGATGGCAAGCACCACTCGACGCTGCGCGGCGATGGAATTGTGGAGGAGTTTCTGCGGATTCTCGACGGATACGTCGAACGCCGCTTTTCCTGAAACTGCGGGGAGAACTGCCGGTTAGCGGCGGGCCTTCTGGCGACGCCGACGCCGACGCCGACGCCGTTCCGCCGCCTTCATCTTGCGGCGGCGCGCCTCGCTCGGCTTCTCGTAGAACCGGTGCTTCTTGATATCCCGGAAGATCCCGGCTCGCTGGACCTTGCGGCGGAACTTCCGCAGCGCGCGGTCGAGTTCTTCGTTATCGCGTAGCGTGTACTGCAAGTTTATGCCTCCTGGCAGGGCAACTCTGGCGGCCCGTAGGCGCAACGGGGCGAAGTTTAGCGGCCCCCTCGGCGGCGCGTCAAATGTTTCACCGTGCGCCGCCAATCCCCGATCCTCTCCCGAACCGCGTCCGGGGGCTGCGTCCGCCGCGGGACGGGCCGCGAAGTTTGCATCGCGGGCATGTTCACGCCTATAGTAGGATCTGGAAGCCCGAGGACCGTGCGGCTGGGATGAAGGGGAATCGAGGAGATTGTCCAACCTTCCGGCGGCACGGTCTTTTGCGTCTCTGGCTGCAACGTAAGGCGTAAGGAGGCTGGACATGGCAGTTGCCATCTCATCGGACGGCACCCTCGAACTCGAAGGCCACGCCTATCTGATCCCCGCAGAATTCTCCGCCCGCGAAGTCTACAGTTACCGCCGCCTCATGGAGCCGATCCCGGACATCCCCGGTGGTACGAGCCTCAACCCCGAACAGCGCCGCCGCCAGCGCGCTTACTTTCTCCGCCGTGCCGCCGCCTGTATCATCCCCGGCTTGCAGGTGAAATCCCTCGAGGGGCTCCCGCTCGGCCAGTTGCAGCACATGCACGAGTGGATCGTAGCCCACCGACCCGATCTCTCGGAGGCTGGCCGGCTGCCCGGATAGGAACCGTGGCCTCCCACGCCACTTGGGCCACGGATGAGCGCAGGTTTCCGCAGAGCGAAAATCGTCAGCACGATCGGACCCGCCTCGTGGGATCGCGACGTGCTGCACGACCTGATTGAGGCCGGCACCGACGCAGCCCGCATCAACTTCACACATACCCCGACGGATCGTGCCGCCCGGCTGGTGCGGACGATCTCCGACGTGGCCCGCGATGTCGGCCGGCCCGTTGCGATCATCGGTGACCTGGGGGGGCCGAAGATCCGGGTCGGAGAGCTGCCGGGCGATCAGCTCGACATCGAGCCTGAAGGCACGTACTGGTTCTTCCCCGAAGGCGAAGACCCTCCCGCGGACAGCACGCCGCGCGGGCGGATTCCGACCACATATCCGGAGTTGGCCGAGGAGGTTGAGCCCGGAACCCGGATCCTTCTGGACGATGGGCACTTCGAGTTCGCGGTCCGGGAAGTCTCCGATGACCCCCCGTGGGTCTCGGCCGTGGCCGTCAGCTCCGGCGTCCTCAAGTCGCAGAAGGGGATCAACCTGCCGGGCGTCCGGGTCGGGGCGCCGGCGCTGACCGAGAAGGACATCGCCGACATCGAGTTCTCCGCTGAACACGTCATGGACTACCTGGCGCTGAGCTTCGTGCGGCAGCCGTCCGACCTCGAGACGACCCGCCAGAAAATGGACCGGGGGTGCCTGCTCATCGCGAAGATCGAAAAGTCGCAGGCGCTGGAGAACCTGACGGAGATCTTGCCGCTGAGCGACGCCGTCATGGTCGCCCGGGGAGACCTCGGGGTGGAGCTGCCGTACGAGGAAGTCCCGATGATCCAGAAGCGGATCATCGGCATCGCGCAGGAAAGGGCGCGGCCCGTGATCACGGCGACGCAGATGCTGGAGTCGATGATCGAGAGCCCGCAGCCCACGCGGGCGGAGGTGTCGGATGTCGCAAATGCCCTCCTCGACGGCACGGACGCGGTGATGCTCTCCGCGGAGACGGCCGCGGGCGGGTACCCGGTACAGGCCGTCCGCACGATGGACCGGATCATCCGCCGCATCGAGCACGAACGGCTCGGACGGACCGGGCGCGCCGGCAAGCAGGTGGAAGGCTTCTCGAAGATCCAGCAGACAACATCGGGAGCGATTGCGGCGTCGTCGCTGATCGCGGTCGAGCGCGTGGGCTCGCCGTTCATCGTGACCTTCACGCAGAGCGGCTATACGGCCCGCATCGTATCGGCGCAGCGGCCCTCGGTCCCCATCCTCGCCATCACGGACCAGTGGAGGACGTACAACCAGCTGGCGCTCGTGTGGGGCGTGCAGCCGATCCTCTTCCACGGCGGCATCAGCTATTCGAGCATGCTCGACAAGGCCCGGGACGTGGCCCTCGAACTCGGCATGGGCGAATCGGGGCAGCGTTTCGTGGTGACGGCCGGCGTCCCGTTCCACGTTCCCGGCACGACGAACATGATGCGCGTCGAAGAGTTGTGATCCGCCTCTTTTGCCGCTGACGCCCGACCCGTGAGAATCCGTTTTCTCGGTACCGGCACTTCCTTCGGGGTTCCGGTGATCGGTTGCGGCTGCGCGACCTGCCGCTCGCCGGACCCCAGGGACCGACGTACGCGCCATGGACTGCTCATCGAAAGCGGCGACATCCGTCTCCTTGTGGACACCCCGCCGGAGCTTCGGCTTCAGTTGCTGCAGGCCGGCGTTGAGCGGCTGGATGCCGTCTTTCTTTCGCACGAGCACGCGGACCATACGCACGGGATCGACGATCTGCGGATCTTCTCGCTGAGGCAGCGCCGGCCCATCCCGCTCTACCTGGCCCGCGAGTTCGAGGCCGGGATCCGGAGCCGCTTCTCGTATATCTGGGGTGACGCCCGTCCCCAGCCCGGATCCGCCGTGCCCCGGCTTGATCTGACGCTGTTCGAGGACCGCGATGTCATCGCGCCCGGCGGGCTCGAGATGCAGGTGGTGGCGCTTCCGCACGGCGTGTACCGCAGCTACGGGTTCCGCCTCGGCGGTCTCGGGGTTCTGATCGACGCGAAGTCCGTGCCCGACGATGCGATGGCCGTGTTCGCCGACGCCGATGTCCTCGTCATGAACGCGCTCTGGTTCGGCGACCCCCACCCGGGACACTTCTCGATGGAGGAGGCCGCGGCGACGGCGCGCCGACTCGGGGCCGGGCGGACGTACCTGACGCACATTGCGCACAGGACGAGGCACATGGAGATCGAGCGGCGCCTCCCCGCCGGCGTGGCGCCCGCCTACGACGGACTGGTGGTGGAGCTGTGACGGCGCCCCGGAGCACGGAGCGCATCCGGAATTTCTGCA
Organism: Candidatus Palauibacter sp.; assembly: GCF_965213655.1. GTDB lineage: Bacteria > Gemmatimonadota > Gemmatimonadetes > Palauibacterales > Palauibacteraceae > Palauibacter. The sequence continues at coordinate 10,032 of NZ_CBDBZT010000003.1, forward strand.
TCATCGCGCACATCGACCACGGGAAGTCGACGCTGGCCGACCGGTTGCTCGAGCGTACCGGAGCCGTGGACGCGCGCCGGATGCGGAAGCAGGTCCTCGACTCGATGGAACTCGAACAGGAACGCGGGATCACGATCAAACTCAACGCGATCCGCATGGCCTACGGGTACCGGGACGGCGGCGAGTATCAGCTCAACCTGATCGATACGCCGGGGCACGTCGACTTCGCCTACGAAGTGAGCCGCAGTCTCACCGCGTGCGAGGGAGCGCTGCTCGTCGTCGACGCGACGCAGGGGATCGAGGCGCAGACGCTGGCGAACCTGTTCCTCGCGCTCGAGGCGGATCTCGAGGTCGTCCCCGTCATCAACAAGATCGATCTTCCCGCCGCGGACCCGGAACGAGTCACGGCCGAGGTCTCCGAACTCCTGGGCGTCGACCCCGCTTCCACGCTGTGCGTCTCGGCGAAGGAGGGGGAGGGGATCGACGCGGTTCTCGACGCCATCGTCGAGCGCATCCCGGCCCCGCGCGGAGACCCCGAAGCACCGCTTCGGGCGTTGATCTTCGACTCGCAGTACGACCGCTATCGCGGAGCGATGCCCATGCTGCGGGTCGTGGATGGCGAGTTGCGCGAGGGCATGCGCATCGGTTTCGGACGCCACGAGGCGGTTTACGAGGTCGACGAGGTCGGCTTCATGCGGCTCGGTTTCGAGCGCACCGGCGCTCTCCGCTGCGGGGAGGTCGGATATCTCACCGCCCAGATCAAGAACGTGGACCATACGCGCGTCGGCGATACGGTGCTGGACGCCGGAAATCGCGCTGCGGAGGTTCTCCCCGGCTACCGGGAAGCGAAGCCGATGGTCTTCGCCGGCCTCTATCCGACGGACTCCGACCAGTTCGAGGAACTCCGCGAAGCGCTCGAGAAGCTCCAGCTGAACGACGCGAGTCTTCACTACGAGCCGGAGACCTCGGGCGCGCTCGGCTTCGGCTTCCGGTGCGGCTTCCTGGGGCTCCTCCACCTGGAGATCGTGCAGGAGAGGCTGGACCGGGAGTTCGGCGTCGACCTCATCACGACGCTGCCCAGCGTGGAGTACCAGGTGACGCTCACGAACGACGACGAGATCCAGCTCGAAAACCCGTCGAAGATGCCCGATCGCGTCCACATCAGCGAAGTGCGGGAGCCCTTCGTCCGGGTTCGCGTCGTGTCGCCGGCCGAGTACATCGGCGCGATCCAGAAGATCTGCCACGATCGGCGCGGGAAGTACGTCGACCTTCAGTATCTGGATCCCACCCGGGTCGAGATCTCGTATTCGATGCCGCTGGGCGAGATCGTGCTCGACTTCTACGACAAACTGAAGTCCGTCTCTCGCGGATACGCTTCGCTCGACTACGAGGTGACGGGCCACGAGCGCTCGGACCTGGTGAAGCTGGACATCCTCCTCAACGGGGCGTCGGTGGATGCGCTGAGCGTCATCGTGCATCGGAGCCGGGCCTACGACTTCGGGCAGAAGATGGCCCGCAAGCTCAAGGAACTCATCCCCCGGCAGCTCTTCGACGTGGCGATCCAGGCGGCGATCGGGCGGGATGTGATCGCGAGGACGACGGTGAAGGCGCTGCGCAAGAACGTGACCGCCAAGTGCTACGGCGGCGACATCACGCGCAAACGGAAGCTCCTCGAGAAGCAGCGGGAGGGGAAGCGGCGCATGAAACAGGTCGGGAGCGTCGAGATCCCCCAGGAGGCCTTTCTCGCCGTCCTGCAGGTCGAGAGCGACTAGTGTGGCGCGGAACTGGAGCGGTTCGGCCTGCCGGTCTATGATTCTCCTGCGGGTGGTCGGTGGCGGGCCGTCGTCCCGTCGGGAAGAAGCGGATCGGGGGTCGTGAGCGGGATGGATCACATCATTGGCGTCGACCTCGGGGGCACGGCGATCAAGGTCGGAGCCGTGCCGGTGGACGGCGGTACCGTGCTGGGAATGCGCAGCCTGCCGACCGACGCGCATATCGGCGCCAAATTCGTCGTGGATCGGATCGTGTCGATGATCCTCGACGTGAAACGCGATGCGACCCGCGAGGGAGGATTCGGGGAGGACGCGATCTTGGGCGTCGGGATGGGAGCGCCCGGCCCTCTGGACCGCGAGACGGGAACCGTGGTCGAGACGCCGAACCTGGGGTGGCGAAACTTCCCGCTGCGTGACCTGATCGTGAAGGGGACGGGATTCGAGGCGGAACTCGACAACGATGCGAACGCCGCCACGCTCGGAGAATGGTGGCGAGGTGCGGGCCGCGGGGTCGACCACCTGGTGGGCGTCACCTTGGGGACGGGCATCGGGGGCGGCCTCATGCTGGACGGCGAACTCTACCACGGCGCCTCGGACGTGGCGGCGGAGATCGGACACATGACGATCGATTCCACCGGACGGAAGTGCGGGTGCGGGAACTACGGATGCCTGGAGGCCTACGCCTCCGGTCCGGCGATTGCGTCTCGCGCGGTGGATGGACTCAAGGCGGGTGCGGAGAGCATGTTGCCGGCCCTCGTGGAGGGCGACCTGCGCGCGATTACGGCTGAGACGGTGTCCGACGCCATCGTGGCCGGCGACGAGTACGCCGGGGACGTGATGCGGGAGACGGCGCGCTATCTCGGGACCGGTCTGGCGAACCTCATCAACGTTCTCAACCCGGAGATGATCGTCGTGTCCGGCGGCGTGACGCGCGCGGGCAGGCACCTTTTCGATCCCTTGCGCCGCGAGGTGAGGAAGCGGGCGTTCCGGCCGGCCGCCGAGGCGTGCCGGATCGTGCGCACCGAACTCGGCGGCATGGCGGGCGTCATCGGCGCGGCCGCCGTGTTCCGCGTCGCGCGCCTCGGACCTCTCTGAGTTACCGATGCCGCGTCTCGGGGTCGTGGGGACGATGGTGTGGGATACGATCCGCGCACGAGATGTCGGCCGGGAGGGGCCGGTCGAGGAATGGGGCGGCATCGCCTACGCGCTGGCCGCGGCCGACGCCGCTGTGGCGGAGGCCGGGGAGGGCTGGACGCTGTTCCCGATTCTCAAGGTCGGGCAGGACATGCGCGGGGCCGCGGACCTCTTCCTCGGCGGCCTTGAGCGGATCGATTCCCTCGATGGCGTGTGGACCGTGGCGGAGCCGAACAACCGGGTCGAACTCATCTACGTCGACGACGCGCGCCGCAGCGAGAAACTCAGGGGGGGAGTGCCGGGCTGGACCCGGGACGAGTTGTTGCCCCTCGCACGCTCCTGCGACGCGATCTACGTGAATTTCATAGCGGGCTGGGAGGTGGAGCTGGCCGCGGCCGCGGCACTCCGGACGGCGGCGGGGGGGCCGGTATATGCGGATCTGCACTCGCTGCTGCTCGGCGTGGGGGCGGACGGCGTGCGTTCCCCGCGTCCACTCGAAAACTGGCGCGCCTGGCTCTCCTGCTTCGACGTCGTGCAGCTGAACGAAGACGAACTCGACACGCTGACGGCGGGCTGGGAAGATCCTTGGGCGCTCGCCGCGGATGTCGTGGGTCCGGTCACTCGCGGCCTCCTCGTCACGCTTGGGGAGCGCGGCGCTGCCTGGGTTGCGACCCGCAGCTTCTGGAAGGCGCCGACAGCCTCGCCCCCCCCGCCCGATGCCCTGGCGCCCGCGGAAGCGCTCGTGAGCGGGAAGGTGGAGCCCGAAGTCCCCGTGTCGGGAGGCGACCCGACGGGCTGCGGTGATGTGTGGGGGGCGACCTGCTTCGTGACGATGCTGAGCGGCGGCGATCTCGAGTCCTCCGTGAGGGCGGCCACGCAGGCGGCGCAACGCAACGCCCGCTTCCGCGGCGCGTCCGGGCTGGCCGAATTCCTGCGCTCCGAGACCGGCCTCCTCACGGGCCGGGCAGCGAGTCGGCCGCGGAGTCCCGCATGAGCCGTGTCGTCCGCGTGCCCGCGACTCTGGATGAGGCTTCCTTCGAGACACTGGTCCGGCGCGCACGCTCCGGTGGCAACGCGAATGCGCGGCTCCTGCTGGATGCGCGGGCCATTCGGTGGGTTTCGCCGTACGGGCTCATCGGCCTTCTCGCCGTCGGCCAGGAGGCGCGACTGCGTACGGGGCTGGCGCCGCTGATCGAACCTCCGCGAGACGCCGAGGTCCGCTCCTATATCAACCGCATGCGATTCTGGCCCGCGGCCGCGGAGGTGTTCGACTTGAAGCGGCTGCCGAAGCCCGCTCTCGAGATTTCCGACGCCCTGATCGAAATCACCTCGATCCGCTCCCACGAGGACGTCCACTCGGTGGTGGAGGGCGTGCGCGACCGTGCCCAGCGCATCCTGCACGACCGGCTCGGCTACCCCAAGCCTGCTGTGATCCATTTCTCCGTCATGTTGTCGGAGGTGTGCCAGAACATCCTCGAGCACGCCGACTCGATCGGCTGGGTGTGTGCGCAGAGGTACCGGTGGCAGCGGCGTCTGGGCCGCGACGTCGTGGTGCTCGCCGTCATGGATGTGGGGGTGGGCTTCGAGGGCTCGCTGGGAGCCGAACAAGCCCGGCGGTACGGAGAGCGCTGGTCGGCGGCTGCGGCGCTGGAGGCGGCCTTTCTGCACGGCGAATCGCGCTTCGCGGATCCCGGCCGCGGCCAGGGCTTGCAGGCGATCCGAAGTCAGGTCATCAAGTGGAACGGCGCCGTCCGCATCCGGAGCGGCGATGCGAGCATCGCCAGGGTGCCGGACTGGGATGAAGGCGAGCCGCTGAGCAGGAACCTGCCGCGTTTTCCCGGTGCTCAGGTGCTGATCGTCCTCCCCGAGCGGGTCGAGGGGGAAGGGACATGATTTCGTGAGGCCGACCATCGCTCACACGACGCTGTTCAGCTACCTCGTCACGCGTCCTACCGGCCGGACGGTGCGCGCGACCGTCGAACGCCAGATTGCCGAAGCAGGCACCACGGTCCTGGCGGTACTCGACCTGCGTCATGTGCCGCTGATCGACTTTTCCTGCGCGGACGAGATCGTCGCGAAGCTCGTCCTGCTCACGTCCGACGCTTCCACGCGCCTTTCGTTCATCCTCTTCCGCGGGATTGCGGACCACCACTTCGAACCGATCGACTCGGTCCTCCGGCGCCGCGGGCTCGCGGCCGCCGCCGAGAGCGCCGATGGGAAGCCGCTGCTGATGGGCGCCCTCGATCCCGGCGCCACAGCGGTGTGGCGCGAGATCTGGAGTCTCGGCCGCACGGGCGCCTCTCCGCTCGCCGCCCGGCTCGAGCTTCCTCGCGACTGCGTACGCGGGCTACTTGATGACCTTGTCGCCCGGGCGCTCGTGATTCGCGACGGCGAGCGCTATGTGTCGCTCCGCCACGCCCTGCTCGATGCGGCACCGCCATCTCCCGCTCGCACGGACCGTGAGGACCCGTGAGCCTTCGGCGCCGAGGGGGAGTCATCCTGGTGGCCGGCTTCGTGATCGTGGGGGTTCTCACGACGTTTGCGTGGTTCCATCTGCAGCGATCCATGCAGCCGAGGTCAGGCCGGCACATCCTCGCCGGCCTGACAGCGCCCGCCGTGGTGACGTTCGATGAGTGGGCGATTCCCTCGATCTCCGCCGAGACCGAACTCGACGCGCTGCGCATCCAGGGTTTCGTGCACGCGTCCGAGCGGCTGTGGCAGATGGAACTCTTCCAACGGGTCGCGCGGGGGCGTCTGGCGGAACTCTTCGGCCCGGCGGTCCTCGAGGCGGACCGTCTCATGCGCACGCTGGATGTGTGGTCGGCGGCCGGTCGCGAACTCGAAGGGGTGACAGCGGCGGATCGAGCCCTGCTGGAGGCCTACGCGGAGGGTGTCAACGCACGGATCGCGAGCTGGCGCGGGGCGTGGCCCCCGGAATTCGTCATCCTCGGAATCGAGCCCCAGCCCTGGAGTCCTCAGGCGGCCCTCTCGATCGGCAGGATCATGTCGCTGGATCTCTCCGAGTGGCGGGAAGAACTGGACCGAATAAACGCGCTCGCGACGCTCGACGCGGATCACCGGCGGGCGCTGGGGGCCGGATACCCCGCCTGGGGGCCCACCATCCTCCAGGACACGCTCCCCTCCGGCACTCCCCCGCCGCGTCTCGCCTTCACCGAGACCTTGAGTCCTGCGGATGCGAGCGCCGCGGCTTCGTCCCCCGACCCTCTGATCTATCTCTCCCGCTTCGGTTTCCACGCCTCGAACTCATGGGCGCTGGCGGGATCGCGCACCGCGGATGGTGTTCCACTGCTCGCAAACGACATGCACCTCGCCCTCCGGGCACCGTCCACCTGGTACCTCAACTCGATCACGGCCGAAGATTCGGACCTGGCTGTCGCGGGCCTCTCGATCCCGGGAACTCCAGGCGTCATCGTCGGACTCAACCGGAACGTCGCATGGTCGTTCACGAACGCGGAGGTGGACGACGCGGACTTCGTCGTCGAGGGCATCAACCTCGACGGGTCGATGTATCGCCACTCCGATGACTGGCGACCCTTCGAGACGCGGACAGAAGAGATCCGTGTGCGCGGGCGTGACGAGCCGGAGAAGTGGGTCGTACGTTCGACGACCCGCGGCCCCGTGATTACCGATGTCGCACCGGCCGGGGGACTCACACTGTCACTGCTCTGGACCGGACTCGAGCCCGGGGGGCCAGTTGCCGCGCTCCTCGCGATGAACCGGGCCTCCGACGCGGACGCGTTCGTGGAGGCGGTCGCGCACTTTCGTTCGCCCCACCAGAACGTGATCTACGCGGCGTCGAGCGGAGAAATCGGCTACCGCATGGCGGGGTCCGTGCCCCTGCGCCCGGCGGGGGTGGGCGCCTCCCCGATCTCCTTCGAGCGCCTGCCCGCGGGCTGGCCGGGCCTCTGGCCACCGGAGGCGATGCCGGTGCTACGAAACCCGGGAGAGGGATACCTGGTCAGCGCGAACAACCTCCAGGCGTGGTCCCTGTTCGGACAGGTGGGTGCGTACTACCCCGCGCCGTTCCGGGCCCGGCGCCTCGATGACCTCGTGTCTGGCGCGTCGGGCTGGACGGTGGAGGACATGCGCGAGACGCAGCTGGACAGCCACAGCCTCTGGGCCGAGCGCTACCGGCCACGCGCCGTCCGGGCCGCCCGCCGCGCGGGACTCGATTCACTCGCGCTCCTGCTCGAACGCTGGGACCTGCGCACCGAGACCGAAGCTCGGGGCGCCGTTCCTTTCTTTACCTGGCTCTACCGTCTGCGCGAACTCATCGCAGCCGACGAGTTCGAGGACGGAGACGGGTGGTTTCCCGATCTCGCCTTCATGGAGATCGTCGAAACCGGAGACAGCGCCTGGATCGACGATGCGCGCACGCCGGAAGTCGAACGCCTCGAGACGCTTGAGGAGGAGGCGGCCCGTACGGCAGCGATCGTGTCTGGAAGGTCGTGGGGAGAGGTGCATCGCGAGAGGTCGGCCCACCCGCTCGGTACCGTGGCGTTGCTCGACCGCCTGTTTGGTTTCCACGTCGGACCCTATCCATCGCGTGGCGGGCCCCACACCGTTCGCCCCGACGCCCCGTCGCTGAGATCCCGTCTCGACTCAACGGCGTGGAGGTACCCGGTCGTGAGCGAATACGGCCCCAGCGCGAGATTCGTCGCCCGCGCTGTGCCCGCGGACATGGCGGGCTACTTCCTGCTGCCCACGGGGCAGGCCGGGAATCCACTCGATCCACATTATCGAGACATGGGAGCGGTATGGACCGAAAGTCCGCTCATCGAACTCCGCCCGGGCCGTCCGTCCGTAGCGGTGGAAAGCGAGCTCCTCTTTCTTCCCGGCTCTCGTTGACCGCCGGACGGCGGAAACCTACCTTTCTCACACCCTTTGGAACGTCGACTTCGAGGTGTCGGCAGGGCACGGAAGCGCTCCCCGACCCACGTTAGGATCCAAACGATTTGAGCACCGCCACCGTTGAGAGCACGCTCGATGAGATCGAGAGAGTCTTCGACGACATCCGTCCCGCGGTGCGCGCGGATGGCGGGGACATTCAGCTCGTTTCGTTCGACGCGGAGAGTGGGCGCGTGGAGGTCCGGCTCGTCGGCGCCTGCTACGACTGTCCCATGTCGACCGCTACGCTTCGTGCCGGGATCGAACAGCACCTCTGCCATGCCCTCCCAATAGTCCATTCCGTCGAGGCCGTCGCGTAGTCGAGCGCCAACCCGTGTCCGACACACCCACCCGCGGCCCTCGGCCGCTTCCGATCATGGACCCCCCGCCTGGGCGCTCGGGGCCGCCACCGAAGGGGGGCCACCGCGAAGAGGCGAGTAGGCATCCCTCGCAGGCGCCCCCCATGCCGGGCGTCGGGCGCGTCGTCGCGGTGAGCTCGGGGAAGGGCGGCGTCGGAAAATCCACGATTTCGACGAATCTTGCCGCAACCTGGACCCGCCAGGGCCACCGCGTCGGCCTGCTCGACGCAGACATCTACGGCCCGGACATCCCGACGATGTTCGGCATCCAGGAGAAGCCCCGGATCGACCGCGAAGAGGTCGTGCCCCTGGAGGCCCACGGCGTGAAGCTCATGAGCATCGGCTTCCTCATCGAAGAGGACGCTCCGGCGATCTGGCGCGGGCCCATCATCATGGGGGTCATCCGCCAGTTCCTCCAGCAGGTCGCATGGGGGGAACTCGACTACCTCGTGATCGATCTGCCGCCGGGGACGGGCGACGCGCAGCTTTCGTTGTGTCAACTCGTGCGCGTGGATGGCGCGGTGATGGTGACCACGCCGCAGGATGTGGCGGTCGGCGGCGTGCTGCGCGGTATCCGGATGTTCGAGAAACTCGAGGTACCGGTCCTCGGCATCGTCGAGAACATGCGTGGCTTCGCATGTCCCGGGTGTGGGGAGACGCACGACATCTTCGGCGCCGGCGGCGGCGAGCGACTCGCGGGCTCGATCGACGTGCCCTTCCTGGGCGCGGTCCCGCTCGGCGTGGCGGTCCGCGAGGAGAGCGATCGAGGGGTCCCGACGTCGATCGGGAGACCGGATGCACCCGAGGCACGAGCGTTCGAACGCATCACGTCCGCGACCGTCACCGGACTGGAGGCCGTGGAGGCCGCACGAGAGGAGATTGCGGGCGGCTAGCCGTGCTCCACGATCACGGAGCCGAGACCGGCGACCAGCGTGACTTCCAAGCGCACCCGCGCCGTCTCCCAGTTCGGGCTCAACCAGTGGTCTCCCACCTTCTCGAAGTTGGCCGCGCTCAGTGAGGCAAGCCCGCTGCGGCGGACGCGGACGCCGACATGCCCCGGAACCCGCATCACGAGTTCGCCCAGCCCCATCCTGATTTCGGCCTCGGCGCTCGACCGCCACGCTCCCGAAAAGTCCAGAACCACGTCGCCTACGAAGCCGTAAAACTCGAGACGCCGCAGGCGGGCGTTGCCGAGGTTCTCGGCCATGAAGCTGGTGGCGCCGGACTTGATCGACAGCAATTCCATCGCCACGCGGTTCTCGCTGGCGAAGCCGACCTCCACATCGCTGGCGCCGGTGATGAGTTCCAGTGCCGTCACCTGGGCGCCGCCGAGTTGGAGGCGCGCCCTGCCCGCCCCGATCCCCAGCCGCAGGTCCGTAGGCACGGAGGGGTTCAGGGTCAGGTCCAGCACCCCGGCGGCACCCTCGGCGCGGGGGAGATCCTCGAGTTCCAGCTCACCGAACCGCGTCGCCTCGTCCGCGTCGCGCCGCTCCTCGGAAGACGACGAGGTCGTGAGCAGAAGGTGCCCGGTCCGGCCGACACGACGCCATTCACGACGGGGCACATAGTCTTCAGCGTCGTAACGGAGCTGCAGGTCGTACAGCAGGGGCGCCTCCGACGGCGATACCGCGAGGCGCCCGCCCGCATACATGAGGTGGATCTCCAGCGTTTCCACGTCGCCGAGCTGCCGCGCCGTCCGGAAATCCCGCCACTCCTGTGCCGAGGCCGGCCCCAGCGCGCCGCCGAGCAACAGCGAACCGAGCACAGCCGGCAGTGTCCGCGCCGCGGCGCGGGTTACCGGGGCATCAGGCATCGTCGACGGGGGAGGAGGGAGGGTCGGATCCGGCTTCGGACGGCGCGGCGCCGTCCGGGACGCTGTCTCGGGACCAGTCGATCACGACACTCCGTCCGCCCGCCCGGGTGAGCAGGACCCCGCCGAACCCGGCCGTGACAACCACCCATGTGCCAACGACGGCCACAAAGAGGATCAGACCGCGTACGAAATCCGCAGCCCCGCCGAACACCCACAGGGCGGCGCTCGCCGCGAAGGGGAGAATCAGAAGCGCAAGTCCGCTGACGACGTAGTAGTAGGAGTTGGACCGGCGGAGCCGCTCCAGCCATTCGGAGCGGAAGCGGCGTCGGGCGAATATCTCGCCGCCGGCGTGCGCGACCGCGAGATATCCCACGACCTGGGCGATGCCTACCGCAAGAACGAAGAATGGCAGGACCAGCCATGTGATGACCAGCACTCCGAGAACGATGAGGACGGGAAGGAACAGCACCTCACCGGCGAGGCCCATCGCAAACGAGCGGGCAAACTCGAGCCGAACCGCATCCGAGATGGTCTCCAGCCGTCGCCGCCCGAAATATACGAGCAGCAAGCCCAGTACGCCGAAGACGACGAACGCGGACACCGCGCCCGTCACCCCCTCTGCTGCGCGGCCGAAGTTGCGCGCGAGCCGAGACCCGAGGCCCGGCTGTGCGGCCTGCGCGTCTACGGATACTTCGGGCGACACGAAGCGCCGGGCGGAGGGAGCGTCCGGCGCTGCCCCCGCGGACGGCTCCGGAGGCGCCAGACGAATGTTGGCCAGGATCTCCCCTTCGACTCTCGACGCCCCGTCACCGAAGTCGACCTCTCCTCCCACCTGAAGCACGTCGCCTCGCACGAGTGCATCGCCGTCCAGTGCGAGAGTGCCGTCGAGCAGGAGAATGTCGCCCTCGACGCGTCCGCCGAGCGTCAGCGTTCCGTCGAGGATCGCGATGTCTCCGGGGATCGTGCTCGCGGCGAGGACCTCGTAGTCGCCGTGGACGATCATCGCCAAGCCGTCTTCGGTGAATTCGCCGGAGTCGCCGAGGCGGCGGAGCGCGTCGCGCAGACGATCCAGCTCGCCGGTGACGTCGAAGCCCAGTCCGCCGGGGACAATCTGCATGGGTCCGGATCGAGCGGAGAGGTTGGGCGTCGCGTCGCCCGCCGGGGTGTCGGGCGTCGCCGCGACCGGCGATGGCACCGCGAGTCCGAGAATTGCATCGATCCGGCCGGCCAGGGCTCGGGCCGCGTCTCGGTCCACGGCCTCGTCGGAGGACGCCCATTCGTCCACGAACCTCCGAAAATCGACCAGGCCGCCGCGTATTTCGGCCGCATCCTCGCCCGCGTGTTCGCGCAGGAAGTTACGCCACGCGCTCTCCAGTCCGCCGCGCTCCGCGTAGGATCCGATCTCGATTCCGTCCACTTCGATGATCTTGCCCTCGAAGCGAAGTTGATGCTCGGTCCCGCTCTCCAACTGGAACCGCAACTCGGCGCGTCCGCTGGCGGAGAGGGTGATCGCGGCATCGGCGATGCCGACCTCCTGCGCGCTGACGGGCAGCGCGGCCGCGAACCAGGTGAGGAACACCAGTGCCCGGGTCACGAGGCCCTCACAACGCGAACGCGCTGCGGAAGCGGCTGCCGGAACAGCCGGGCCATGAACCAGATCGAGATCAGGCCGACGAGACTCGACACCGCGAGACTGCCGAGTACGGCGGCAGGGCTGATCCGGTCGACGAACGATCCGCCGGGGTCCACGAGGCCGAGCCGGTACCCCAGGCGACCCGCCGCGAGCATGGCGTCGACCAGAACGGCCCGCGCGCCGCTGAAAGCGAGCGCGAGAAGCTGACCCGGCGCCAGCCCCTGAGCGCCGAACAGCCAGGCCGCGGCGCCCCCCGACACGGTGAGCGTGGCCGCACCCGCCGCCGCCAGCGCCGCCCGGCGTCGCCGCGCGTAGCGGAGCAGGCGCTCGGGCCACGGGACGGGCAACCGCACGCGGGCCAGCACCGCCGATGCGAAGGCCGGGGCGGGAGACCAGGTGCGCAGCCTCGAGAGCGCGCGGTCGAGCGCCGGGTGAGGCAGGTCGACCTGCGCCAGGACGTCGCTCGCGAATGAAGGCGCGGGAGACCACTCGGGCAACTGCGCCAACTGATGATCGAGCGCGGCGCCCGCGACATCGATGCGCCGCGTGACACCTTCCGCAAATCCGTCCGCCGGCCGATGCGCGGCGAGACCGTCAAGGTGCGCAATGACGTACCGCAGCGCCTCCACCTCCTCCCGGCAACGGGCGCACCCAGCCATGTGGTCGACCGTCGTCCCGGGCGGGGGCGAAGCCGACGCGCGGATCGCGAGTCGCTCGATTTCCTCCGGCGTAAGATGCGGCAAGTTCACTCCTGTGCTATGGCTCCGTCAGATGTACGAGAGCGGCCTTCAATTCGTTTCTTGCTCGGTGGATGTATGTCTTGACCGTTCCGAGCGGGATCTCCATCACCTGCGCGATTTCGTCATACGCGTAACCCTCGATGTGCCGCAGGAGGATCGCGGTCCGGTATTCGGGCCGCAGCCGCCCGATGGCCGCTTCGATCTCGGAGCCGAGTTCGCGGGCCTCGAGGAGTTCATCCGGCCGTTCGTCGCGGGAGACCAGCGTGATCTCCGTCGCGGCCTGGCGGTCCGGGGTCACGGCGTCCGGCGCCCCGTGCATGGAAACCACATCGAGTTCCTTCTTGCGCAGATGATCTATCGTCAGGTTGTAGCCGATCTTGAAGAGCCAGGAGGAGAACTTGTAGGAGGGATCGTACCGACGGAGATTGTTCAACGTGCGGACGAACGTTTCCTGGGCCAGGTCCTCCGCCAGTTCACGGTCCCGTACCATCCGGAAGATGAGAGAGAAGACGGGGCGTTCGAACCGGAGTACGATCTCGCGTGCGGCCCGTTCATCGCCGCCGAGACACATCTCCACCAGAGTCTGCTCGCTGTGATCCGTGTAGCTCACTCGATCCTGCCCCTCCGGGTCGCGGTACCGAGCCGACGGCGGCCGGGTCGATGCCGCTGGCCCCGTGCGTCGGCGTCCGGCCGACTCTACACGGCTCCGTGACCAATATGCGCACGGGGGGCGGTTGGCGGCATGCGCCGCTCCGGTCGCGGGGCGGACGGAGCTAGCGCTGGCAGTCGGCACAGTAGAATGAACTCCGTCCGGCCAGCACGATCCGGCTGATCGGTCGGGCGCAACGGGGGCAGTCGACTCCTTCGCGCCCGTAGACATCCAGCCGCGTCTGAAAGGAGCCCGAGCGGCCGTTTACGGCACGATAGTCCCGTAGCGTCGTGCCGGCGCTCTCAAGCGCCTCTCGCAGGACCGCCCGCACCGCCCGATGCAGTTGGCGCACCTCCTCGGCATCGAGTGAACCGGCGGGGCGTCGCGGGTCGATCCTCGCGCGGAACAACGCCTCGCTGGCGTAAATGTTCCCCACACCCGCGACGCGCCGCTGGTCCAGCAGCGTGTTCTTGATCGGCGCACGCAGCGGCGCGACGATGCGACCCAGCCGGGCGGCCGTGAACGTCCGGCCAAGGGGCTCCGGTCCGAGAGCGGCCTCGCGGGCCTTCCATGCCTCGGGCGTCAGCAGGTCGAAGCCGCCGAGGCGGCGGACATCGTCGTAGAAGAGCGTCCGGCCATCGTCGAGTTCGAGGTCGAGGCCCGGGTGCCGGAACTCGGGCGAGTCCGGACGTTCCGGGGCGAGCGCGAAACGGCCCGTCATCCGGACCTGGACGCGCATCACCTGCTCCACGGGACCGTCGATCCCGTCCGCCGGGTGGAGCGGGAATAGCAGATACTTGGCCCGGCGCTCCGCATCCCCGAAGGTGCGTCCGAGCACGGCGCGGGAAAACGACCGCACCGAAATCCCTCCCAGGATCAGGTCGTCGTGATAGACCCGGGTGTGGCGGATCCGGCAGCCTCTCAGAAGGGGTGCGAGATCCCGGCGCATCGTCTCGACCTCGGGGAGTTCCGGCACGATGACCCGCTAGCCGTCCGAGGCCGTCCCGGAGGGATGGATCCGCGCTGAATCGTCCGGCCCGAGCTGGACGGGATCCAGTTCGTGCCAGCCGATGTCGGAGCGCGAATGGGCGCCTTCGAATTGGATGCGCGCCGTGGCTTCGCGGCTGCGCCGTGCCGCCTCTTCGAGCGTCGCTCCGAAGCCTGTGACCCCGAGCACCCGCCCTCCGGCGGTGACCAGCCGTCCCTCTGCCATCCCCGTGCCGGCGTGAAATACTCTCACCTCGCCGGAGTCGAAAGCCGGCATCTCGATCGGCCGCCCGGAATCCGAGCTCTCGGGATACCCCGCGCTCGCCATGACGGTGACGAGCGCGTACCCGGGGGCGGCTTCGGGGCGCCAGCCGGCGAGAGAGTCGCCGTGGGCGACGCGCAGCATCGGCTCGAGCAGGTTCGACCTCGTGAGCGGGAGCACGACCTGCGTCTCCGGGTCTCCCATCCGGCAGTTGAACTCCACGACGCGCGGCCCCGTGGCGGTCAGCATGAGCCCCGCATACAGGAAGCCGCGATAGGGGGCGCCGGACTCCGCCATCGCGTCGAGCACCGGTTGCGCGATCTGTCGCCGCACGTCGTCGATGAAATCCGGATCCGCCGGGGCCGCGGGGGAGTACGCTCCCATGCCGCCCGTGTTCAGGCCGCGATCCCCCTCCCCGACCCGCTTGTAGTCCCGGGACGTGAGAAGCGGGACAGCGCGCTCCCCATCTGCGATGAAGAACACAGAGAGCTCAACGCCGCGCATGAACTCTTCGATCACGACCCGTCCGCCCGCGTCGCCGAACCTGCGCTCGACCATCATCCCCTCGATCGCGGTCCGTGCTTCCCGGCGCGTCTCGCAGACGATGGCGCCCTTGCCGGCCGCCAGCCCGGAAGCCTTGACCACCAGGGGTTCCTCGTGGCCCGCGACGTAGTCCAGCGCCGCCGCGGCATCGTCGAAGGTCTCGTGATCCGCCGTCGGTACGCCGCAGTCCCGCATCAGTTGCTTGGCGAACGCCTTGGAAGCTTCGAGGCGTGCTCCCGCCCGGTCGGGCCCGAAAACGGGCAGGCCGGCCTCGGCGAACCGGTCCGCGATCCCCGCCGCGAGAGGGGCTTCGGGGCCGACGACGGTGAGGTCGATGCGCCGCGCCGCCGCGAAGTCGAGCAGGCCTTCGATGTCTCCGGCCTGGAGGTCGACGAGTTCCGCCGCGCCGATCATCCCCGGGTTGCCGGGGGCCGCGTAGATCGTGGCGTCCGGCGCGTCGCGGCGGAGGCAGTCCGCGAAGGCGTGCTCCCGCCCGCCGCTCCCGACGATAAGGAGGTTCATGGCGGCTAGTCTTCCTTGCGTCCCTTGAAGGCGCCGGTGAGCCGGTCCCGAAACCGATCCACCGCCGCGTCGACCTCGTCGAAGATCTCCTTCGCGCCTTCCTGATAGCCTTTCGCCGCCTCCCGAAGATCCTCGCGATACGGACGATCGTCCGTATCGCCCCGGCGCTGATACTCGCCCGACAGGATGCGGTCGTACTCGCCGCTCTCGATCCAGTCCCGCAGTTCCGCCACGCGGATCACCGCGAACGGATGTGTCTGCACGAGCACGTTGAGCACCTTGTAGACGGCGTCCAGGAGGTCGCCGCCGGCCCGGTACTCATCGGACTGCGCGATGAACTCATCGAGGTCGAGCGCGACGCCCCGGCTCCCGCCCGCAAGCTGCATCAGCGCGGACATCGCGATGCGTGGATTCTGTATCGCGAGAAGCCCGGCGCGGTCCGAGGAGAGCTCGCTCTTCCGGTACCACTCCATGAGGGCCATGAGGATCGGCTGCAGGGCGAGCCCCGCGAGCGGGTAGCGCACGATGACCAGGTTGACCACAACGATCAGGAGCGTGCGGTACAGCACATGGCCGGAGAGGATATGCCCGACCTCGTGGCCGAGGACGCTCTCCACCTCATCCTCGGAGAGGATCTCGAGCATGGAGGAGTTGAGGACGATGAACGGCTCTCCGAAGCCGACGGCCCCGGCGTTCACGATCGGCGTCTGCGAGATGTAGCACTCCGGCGGCTTCTCGACGTCGAGCACCTCGCACACGCGGGCCAGACGCGCGTGGACCCACGCGTACTGGTTCTCCGAGGTGCGCACTGCGTTGGCCTTGAAGGCCAGCCGGAGGGCGCGCTCTCCGAACAGCGCGAGAATCTTCCGCAGGGCGAGGTCGAACCCCGGTATCCTGCGAAGCGCGTTCAGGGCCGCCCGGTCCGCCGGGTGTTCCCAGGAGACCGCGGCGATCTGTGTGAGGATCCGCCTCTGGTGTTCGTCACCTGCCGACATCAATCACCCCCTGCGCGCCGGAACGCGCTCATATGCCTGTGGGCCGGCCGACCGGCGGCGGCCGGCTTCCGCGCTCCCGGCTCTACGTCCGCCCGCGAACCCCTGTTTCAACTGCCGAGGCCTCCGCACCCGTTCCAGTCCCCGCTCAGAGACGCGCAAGGGCCTGCCCGATGTCCTCCGCGAGGTCGTGACGGTCCTCCACCCCCACCGACAGTCGCACGAGTCCGGGCCCGAGCCCGATCTCCCGCTTCTTTTCGTCCGGCACCGAGGCGTGGGTCATGGAGGAGGGAACGCACACCAGGCTCTCGACTCCGCCCAGACTCTCGGCCAACTGGAACACCCTTGTGAGTCCCGCGAAACGGTTGGCGCGTTCTTCCGTGCCCAGGTCGAAACTCACCATGGAGCCGAAATCGCGCATCTGACGCTTGGCCAGGGCGTGCTGCGGGTGGTTCTCGAGGCCGGGATAGCGAACGGATGCCACTTCGTCGTGCCCCTGCAGAATCTCGACGACGCGCCGAGCGTTTCGGCAGTGGGCCGGCATGCGCAGGTGCAGCGTCTTCGTGCCCCGGAGGACGAGCCAGCAGTCGAAGGGACCCGGGATGGCCCCGCTCGTCTTCTGCTGAAAGTGAAAGCCCTCGGCGAGTTCCCGGGAGTTCGTGAGGAGCGCGCCGCCGATCATGTCGCTGTGGCCGTTGAGGAACTTCGTCGTCGAGTGCATCACGATGTCCGCGTCCTGATCGAGCGGGCGCTGGAGGAACGGGGTCGCGAACGTGTTGTCGACGGAGAGTACGGCCCCCGCCTCGCGGGCGATCTCGGCGCATCCCGCGATGTCCGTGATCGTCATCGTGGGGTTGCTCGGCGTTTCGACGTGGATGAGGCGCGTCTCGGGACGGATCGCGGCGCGGACCTGATCGAGATCCCCGGTGTTCACGAAATCGAAGCCGACCCCGAACCGCTTCCACACGTGGCGCAGCATGCGGTCGACGCCCCCATAGACGTCCGCGCCGCAGATGAGGTGGTCACCCGCGTTGAGCACCGTCTTGACGATGGCTTCGGTCGCGGCAAGGCCCGAGGAGAACGCCGCGCCGTACCGCCCGTTCTCGAGTGCGGCGAGGTTCGCCTGAAGCGCCTCGCGGGTGGGGTTCCTGACCCGTGCGTAATCGTACCCCTCCCGCGGCGAGCCGACGGCGTCCTGCACGTACGTCGAGGTCTGGAAAATCGGCGGCATGATGGCGCCGGTCACGGGATCGGGGCGCTGCCCGGCGTGGATGGCCCGGGTGCCGAACCGTTGGGCGGCTGAGTCCACGTCTTCATCTCCGGCTCGGGTAGATGGGGGCGACGCGAGGCGCGACGCATCGCGGGTCGAGCGCGCAAGGTATTCCCGCCGTGCAGGGAGGGCGACCGGAGGGGCGGCCGCAAGCCGCGCCGACGCCCAACCATTAACATCCCGCGTCCATCTCACGGTCGGCCTCCCCCGGAGAACGCAAGCGTGTCCGATTCACTCATCGTCTCTGCTTCAGGCATCCGTGGCATCGTCGGCAGAGGACTCACGCCCGACATCGCGGCGCGTTACGGCGCTGCCTTCGCCGCCCACATCGCCGCCGGGGCCGCCGGCCCCGGGCATATCCTCATCGGCCGCGACAGCCGCGTCTCCGGGCCCGTGCTGCTCGACGCCGTCTCGGCGGGGATCCGGGCCGTGGGGCTGGATGTGTGCGACCTCGGGATCGTCGCGACGCCCACGGGTCTTCTCGCCGTGGAGGAGGACGAGGCCGCGATCGGAGGGCTCCTCGTTACGGCTTCCCATAACCCGGCGCCGTGGAACGGGCTCAAACTGGTGGCACGCGAGGGGCGGTTCCTCTCGCCAGCCGCCGGCCGCGACATCCAGCGGAGGTTCGAGGCAGATATCGAGTACGCGGGGTCCGCGAACCTCGGAGCGAGCAGCGCGCGGGAGGGCGCCGGCCGCGCACACGTCGAGCGAATTCTCTCGCTGCCGATCATCGACCGCGACCTCATCGCATCGCGAGCGTACCACGTCGCACTCGACTGCGTGCGCGGCGCCGGCGGGCCGATCATGCTTCCGCTGCTCGGATGCCTGGGCTGCCGGGTGAGCGGGCTCGATCTGGAACCCGACGGCCGTTTCCCACGACCTCCCGAGCCGCTGGTCGAGAACCTCGGGAAGCTCTCTGAGCACGTGGCGGAAGTGGGCGCGGACATCGGCTTCGCCGTGGATCCAGATGTCGACCGCCTGGCCCTGGTCGACGAGAAAGGCCGGCCCGTTGGCGAGGACTGGACGCTCGCCCTGGCCGTCGAACTGGTCGCGGCACGCGAGCCCGCGCCGGTCGTCACGAATCTCTCCGCCAGCCGCCTGATCCAGGATGCGGCCGATCGCGTCGGCGTACCGCTGCTGCGCACGCCGGTGGCGGAGGCCAACGTCGTCGCCCGCATGCTCGAGGTGGGGAGCACGATCGGGGGAGAAGGGAACGGTGGCGTCATCTACGGCGGACTGCACCTCACGCGGGACGCCCCGCTCTCCGCCGCTTTGATCCTGCAGTTCCTGGCGGAGAGCGGTGCCACGCTCGGCGCCATCGTCGCTGATCGGGCCTCGTACCGCATCGTGAAGCGGACGATCCCGCGCAAGGGATTGAGCGTGGACGAGGCGCTGTCCGCGATCGGCGCCGCGGCTCCGTCCGGGACGGAGACGGACCGGCAGGACGGAATCCGGCTCGACTGGCCGGATGGGTCGTGGATCCACGCCAGGCCGTCCGGCACCGAGCCGATCTTCCGCGTCATGGCGGAGGCGTCGCGCGCGGACCTGGCGGGCGAACGCGCGGACTGGATCGAAGACCTGGTACGGCGCGCGAGCTGAGCGGCGAATGTGCGGGATCGTCGGTTACGTCGGGGCAGGGGAGGCCGTTCCCCTTCTTCTGAACGGGCTGGGCCGCCTCGAATACCGCGGATACGACTCGGCCGGCCTCGCCGTCCACAGCGGTTCCGGGCTCGATCTCCGCAAGTGCGCGGGCCGCGTCGAGGATCTGGCGCAACGGCTCGTCGCGAATCCGGTCGCAGGCAAGGTGGGAATCGCGCACACTCGCTGGGCCACGCACGGCGCCCCCACCCGCGCGAACGCCCACCCGCTGACGGACTGCCGCGGCGAGGTGGCACTCGTCCATAACGGCGTGATCGAGAACTGCGACGCGCTGCGGACGAAGCTCTCCAAGCTGGGCCACCGCTTCACGTCCGAGACCGATTCCGAGGTTGTCGCGCACCTGATCGAAGAGGCCTTCGAGGGGAACCTCGAGCGTGCCGTCGCCGCCGCGTTGACCCGGGTGGAGGGCACGCTCGGGCTTGCCGCCATGAGCGTGCACGACCCTGCGCGGATCGTCGTCGCCCGCCGCGGGACCCCTCTGTTGCTCGGGATCGGGGAGAACGAAGAAGCGACTTGGGTGGCGTCGGACGTGGCGGCCGTTCTCGAACACACCCGGAACATCGTGTATCTGGAGGACGACGAAGTTGCGATCCTCACTCCTTCGGGGCACGAGACCATCAATCTCGGGAGAGACCGCGGGCGCGTCGGCTGGGAGCCCGTCCCGAAGGAAATCAGCCGCATCGACTGGGATCTGGCGAAGATCGAAAAGGCGGGCTACCCCCACTTCATGCTCCGCGAGATTCACGAGCAGCCGCACACCGTGCGCGACGCGATGCGGGGCCGGCTGCTGGCGGAGGAAGGCACGGCTCGGCTGGGGGGGCTCGACGAACTCCGTCCGGACATCGACCGGGCGGAGCGCATCGTCCTAACCGGGTGCGGAACGAGTTGGCACGCGGCGCTCGTGGGAGAATACATCCTCGAGGCTCTCGCGCGCCTCCCGGTCGAAGTGGAGTACGCCTCCGAGTTCCGGTACCGGGATCCGATCATCGCTCCGGGGACTCTGGTGGGCGGCATCTCCCAGTCCGGGGAAACCGCGGATACGCTCGCGGCTGTGAGCCAAGCCGCCCGGCTCGGCGCCCCCACCTTCGGAATCGTCAACGTCGTGGGGTCGAGCATCGCGCGGGAGACACGCGCCGGCATCTACACGCACGCCGGTCCGGAGATCGGTGTCGCTTCCACGAAGGCCTTCGTAGCGCAGGTCGCTTCTCTCGCGCTGCTCGGTCTCATGATCGCGAGGCGCCGCGGGTTGGGTCGCGACGAGGGCCGCAGCTTCGTGCGCGCCCTCGACGGGCTCCCCGCCCTCATCGGGGAGGTGCTGGCGACGGAGGACCACATCCGGCGGGTGGCGGAGGAGTTTGCCGATGCGAGCAACTTCCTCTACCTGGGGCGGGGTCCGAACTTCCCGATCGCCCTCGAGGGAGCGCTCAAGCTGAAGGAAATCTCCTACATCCACGCCGAGGGATACCCTGCCGCGGAGATGAAGCACGGCCCGATCGCGCTCATCGACGAGAACATGCCCGTCGTCTTCATGGCTCCGCGCGGTGCGGTCTACTCGAAGGTGCTCCTTAACATCGAGGAGGTGAAGGCGCGCGGCGGCCGGGTGATCGTGCTCGTGACCGGGCGGGAGACGGATCTCGGCCGGAAGGTGGATCATGTGATTCCCGTGCCGGCGACGCTGCCTCTTCTGCAGCCGATCGTGAACGTCGTCCCGCTACAACTGCTCGCGTACCACATTGCGGTCCTGCGGGGCTGCGACGTGGACCGGCCGCGGAACCTCGCGAAGACGGTCACCGTCGAGTGACGCTTCGGCCTTCCGACCCCGCCACCGCGTGAGGTGAAGGGGTTACAGCGGCAAAGGGCCGGTTGTATGTTTTGGGCGTCGCGTCCGCCGCCGGGCCGTGCCCACCAGGCTGGCCGTCCGGGGTTGCATGGTCCACCGGGATCGGGATTGGAAGGGATGCCAAGCGCCTACCTCCAGGGGATGAAGGAGCAGGTCGCGCGATACGCCGGCACGCTGCGTGACGTCGTCATCCTCGCGCCCGTCTACGGTTTGTTGATGTTCACCCTCATGAAGGACCCGCGACTGACGCGAGAGCAGCGGACGCTGGTGGACGCGGCTATCGCCTACCTCGTGAGTCCGGATGACGTGATTCCGGAAGATGAGGTCGGACCGTACGGTTTTCTGGACGATGTCTTTTGCTGCGCGTTTGTGACGCACCGAATCGGAGAGGAGCTTGGCTGGGATGTGGTGGAGGAGCACTGGACCGGCGAGCGCTCGGCGCTCGAGGTCTCGAACAATCTGCTCGCGCGCGAGCGGGAACTGCTCGGTGGCGCCGGTGATGACGTTCTCGAATTCGCGGGGCTCCTCGACCGGCGGTCGGACCCCGACGCGGAACGCCCTCAACTCGTCCTCGCCGCGGATCGCTAGCCCGGACGGCCGGCGGCTCGCTCTGGCCCTCGTGGCGGTCGCCGGGATCGTTGGTGCGGCACCGCTTGACGCCCAGTATCGCCTGACGGCCCCTTCCGGCGGCGTCGTGGAGTTCGAAGCCGACCGCCTCCTCCGTTTCCGGGACCGCACCGACTCCCTCATGACCGATCTCGTGGAAGATCCTTTCGTGCTCTACTTCCCGTCGTTCGGGCGCGATCTGGACGAGTCCGAGGCACGGGACGCGTGGCCCTGGAACGCGGTCGAAGTCGTAACCGATTCGAGCGCGGCGCTCGTGATGCCGGGCAACCTGAGGGAAGCCGGGCGGGCGTACGAGAGCTACGCGGTTCTGCGGATGCACGCCGTGCGTCAGGATCCCGACGTCGCCTGCGAGGTGCTCATCTCCCGGGAAGTCGAGGCGGTCGACGGGTTCATCGACGGGTGGATCGCGGCGCGACTCCTCTTCGGCGGGCCCGCATACGAGCCGCTCGATGAACTCGCGTTCGCGCGCGAGGCGGGGGTTCTGGCGGGACTCATTCTCGACCGGTCCGATCGGCAGCTGGGTGGGTGTCTGGCGGTCGCCCGCGAGAGGGGTTCCGATGAAATAGCCGCCTACCGCGCGTGGCGAACGGACCGGTATCTGCCTCCGGGTGGGCGATGAGTCTCCGCCTCTACGACTCCCTCACGCGGCGGCTGCGTCCGTTCGAACCTGTCGAGCCGGGCCGGGTGAGGATGTACACCTGCGGGCCCACGGTCTACGACCGCGCGCACATAGGGAACTTCCGAGCCTTCACGTGGGAGGACCTGCTCCGCCGCTACCTCCGGTTCAAGGGATACGAGACCTGCCATGTCATGAACCTGACGGATGTCGACGACCGGACGATCGCGGCCGCCTCCGCCCGGGGCGTGCCACTGGCCGAGGTCACCGATCCCGTGATCGAGATGTTCCTGGAGGACTGGGAGACGCTGGGGCTCGAGGAACCCGAGCATCGGCCGCGGGCGACCCGATACGTCGACGGGATGATCCGGCTCATCGAGGCGCTGTCCGAGCGGGGGCTCACCTACGAGAGCGAGGGTTCCGTGTATTTCGCGATCGGGCGTTTCCCCCAATACGGCCGGCTGGCCGGGATCGACGCCAGGGGACTCACGGCGACCGGCAGGGCCGCGGGGGACGAGGAGTACGACAAGGACGACCCCAGAGATTTCGTCCTCTGGAAGGGCGGTGACAGGGGCTCCGGCGAGACCGTAGCGGTGTGGGATTCGCCGTGGGGGCCGGGACGGCCGGGCTGGCACCTCGAGTGCTCGGCGATGGCGATGCACCACCTGGGCGAGACGCTGGACATCCATGCCGGAGGCGTCGACAACCTCTTCCCGCATCACACCAACGAGATCGCACAATCGGAAGGGGCGACGGGGAAGGAATTCTCGCGGTTCTGGCTCCACGCCGAACATCTTCTGGTGGAAGGCCGGAAGATGTCGAAGTCGCTCGGAAACTGCTTCACGATTCCTGAACTCGTCGAGCGCGGACACGCGCCCTCGGCGATCCGCTACCTGCTGCTCAGCGGACATTATCGGACCCAGCTGAACTTCACCTTCGACGGCCTGGAGGCCGCGACGAAAGCTGTGGCCCGCCTGTACGAGTTCAGCCACCGGGTGCGCGAAGCCGTCGAAGGCGAGACCGATGCGTCGACGGACCTCCGAGGGGTCGCGACACGAGCGCGCGCTGCGTTCGAGGCGGCGATGGACGACGACCTGAATGTGAGTGAGGCGCTGTCCGCGGTGTTCGGGCTCGTTCGGGAAGCGAACCACCTCCTCGACCGGGCCCATCCGCGGGCTCCGTCGGGTACCGGGGCCGCCCTCGACGTGATCGATGCGTTCGACCGCGTTTTCGGGGTCCTGGCCCTGCGGGACCGCGAGTCTGCGGGCAGCGACGAAGCACTCGTGGCGTGGGCCACGGCCCAGGTCGGCGAGCGCGAACGCGCCCGGGCGAACCGAGACTTCGCGCGGGCCGATGCGATTCGCGCCGAACTCGAGGCCCGGGGCGTGATCGTCGAGGATCTGGCGCAACTCACGCGTCTTCGGGTGGGGCCCCGCACCATTCAGGTGCCGCGTCCTCTGCGCGCGGCAAAATGAGACGATGGTGGCCGCGAAGGGCGACTGAACGAGGTGTCCGAAAACGCCTTGACGGTCGGCTGCACCCACCCCTATGTTAGAAGACTGTTGTGCGGAAGGGCCGCTGGCGTA
Organism: Candidatus Palauibacter sp.; assembly: GCF_965213655.1. Taxonomy (GTDB): domain Bacteria; phylum Gemmatimonadota; class Gemmatimonadetes; order Palauibacterales; family Palauibacteraceae; genus Palauibacter. The sequence goes on from NZ_CBDBZT010000003.1 coordinate 33,944, forward strand.
GCTCAACCGGTAGAGCGTCGGATTTGTAATCCGGAGGTTGTGGGTTCGAGTCCCACCGCCAGCTCGGTCGAGTCGGACGAACAGCCGCCCCGAAGCGCCGAACCCAGAAACTCATCGATCGGGCGTCGATCGGGCGCCAGGTACCGGCGGTGGGGTACCGAAGCGGCCAAACGGGGCAGACTGTAAATCTGCTGGCTTATGCCTTCGGAGGTTCGAATCCTCCCCCCACCACCTTCACGAGACCACTGACGAAACAAAGGGCGTAAACCGCGCGCGAGCAAGAGGAGCACCCGTCGCGGGGCCGCTCCGCCAAACCCGTAGTCCGGGAGGAGAACGAGGGGCGATGGCGAAGGAAAAGTTCGAGCGAACGAAGCCGCACGTGAACGTGGGAACGATCGGACACGTGGACCACGGTAAGACGACGCTCACGGCTGCGATCACGCAGGTGCAGGCGCAGAAGGGATACGGGGAGTACGTGGCGTTCGATCAGATCGACAAGGCTCCGGAGGAGCGGGAGCGGGGGATCACGATCGCGACGGCACATGTGGAATACGAGTCGGAAGGGCGCCACTACGCGCACGTGGACTGTCCGGGGCACGCGGACTACGTGAAGAACATGATCACGGGCGCGGCGCAGATGGACGGGGCGATCGTGGTGGTGTCGGCGGCGGACGGCCCGATGCCTCAGACGCGGGAGCACATTTTGTTGGCCCGCCAGGTGAACGTGCCGTACATCGTGGTGTTTTTGAACAAGGTGGACCAGGTCGACGACGAGGAGTTGCTGGACCTGGTGGAGCTGGAGGTACGGGAGCTGCTGAGCGAGTACGAGTTTCCGGGCGACGACGTGCCTGTGATCCGCGGTTCTGCGCTACAGGCGTTGGAGAGCGGGGATTCGGAGGCGTCGGAGACGGATTGCATCGGGGAGTTGATGGATGCGCTGGACAGCTACATCCCGGTACCTGAGCGAGCGACGGACAAGCCGTTCCTGATGCCTGTGGAGGACGTGTTCACGATCACGGGCCGCGGGACGGTGGTGACGGGCCGAATCGAGCGTGGCGTGGTGAAGACGGGCGAGGGCGTGGAGTTGGTGGGGCTGGGCTCGGACAAGAAGACGGTGGTGACGGGCGTGGAGATGTTCCGGAAGATCCTGGACGAGGGTCAGGCGGGGGACAACGCGGGCTTGTTGCTGCGTGGGGTGGCGAAGACGGAGGTGGAGCGCGGGATGGTGGTGGCTCACCCTCGGTCGATCACGCCTCACCGGAAGTTTTCGGCGGAGGTGTACGTGCTGACGAAGAACGAGGGGGGGCGGCACACGCCGTTCTTCAACGGATACCGTCCTCAGTTCTACTTCCGGACGACGGACGTGACGGGTTCGGCGGAACTGCCCGAGGGGGTGGAGATGGTGATGCCGGGCGACAATGTGAATATGGCGGTGGAGCTGATCGCGCCGATCGCGATGGAGGAGAACCTCCGGTTCGCGATCCGCGAGGGAGGCCGGACGGTGGGCGCCGGCGTCGTCACCTCCATCCACGACTAGGAAACACAAATGAGGGTTCGGATTACGCTCGAATGCAAGCAGTGCAAAGAGCGCAACTATTCGACGACGAAGAACCGGCGGACCCATCCGCAGCGCGCCGAGCAGAAGAAGTACTGTCGGCGCTGTAACGGACACAAAATGCACAAAGAAACAAGGTAAGGGGTTCGATTGGCAGGCATCGTCAGAAGAACCCAGGAATTCGCGGAACAGGTACAGGTCGAGATGCGTCGGGTCACATGGCCCGACAAGGATCAGTTGCGTGGCGCAACGATCGGCATCCTGATCTTCGTCTTCATCATGGCCATCGTCATCGGAGCCATGGATTCCGTGTTCGCGGCGTCCGTCCGCTTCATCGTCAGGTCGTTCGGTGGTTGAGCCCAGGGGCACGCGAGCCGAGCCGACCGGCCTCCCCGGGGACGCGATGCGCTGGTACGCGCTGCAGACGTACTCGGGTCACGAGAAGAAGGTCAAGACGCTGCTGGAGCAGAAGATCCAGGAATACGGGGATGAACCTCCGATCCGGGAGGTCATCGTGCCCACGCAGGAGGTCGTGGAGATCAAGGGAGGGAAGCGCGTCAAGTCGACGAAGCGGCTCTACCCGGGGTACGTCCTCATTCAGATGCTGCTGGACCAGAACACGATGTACGTCGTCAACAACGTTCCGGGCGTCATCAAGTTCGTGGGGAGCGGGAAAGATCCCCAGCCGCTCAAGACCGAGGAGATGAACAAGATCCTCGGCATCGCGGATGAACTGGAGCAGGCGGGTCCGGAAACGGAGATCCCGTTCCGGCCGGGGCAGGTGGTCGAAGTCATGGAAGGGCCGTTCAGCGATTTCAGCGGAACGGTGGAAGAAGTGTTTGCGGAGAAGGGCAAGGTGCGCGTGCAGGTGAGTCTGTTCGGGCGCCCCACCTCGGTCGAACTGGACTACACGCAGCTGCAGGGGTTCTGATGCCGCCGAAGAAACAGGCTACCGGATTCATCAAACTTCAGATTCCGGGGGGGCAGGCGAATCCGGCCCCGCCGGTGGGTCCCGCGTTGGGCCAGCACGGCCTCAACATCATGGACTTCTGCAAAGCGTTCAACGCGCAGACTCAGCAGGAAGCCGGCACGATCATTCCGGTCGAGATCACGGTCTACAAGGATCGGACGTTCAGCTTCATCACCAAGACGCCGCCGGCGGTGGAGCTGCTCAAGAAGGAGCTGGGTCTCGAGTCGGGTTCCCCGGTCCCCAACCGGGAGAAGGTCGGAAAGGTCACGGACGACCAGCTGCGCAGGATCGCCAGGATCAAGATGAAGGATCTCAACGCGGCCGATGAAGAGGCCGCGATGCGGATGATCGCAGGCACCGCACGATCGATGGGGGTCGAGCGGGCCGACTGATCGGGAGAGATCGGAAGACATGCCGAAACACGGCAAGAAATATCGCTCCGCTGCAGGGGCCACCACGTCGAACGGCGCCCTCGCGCCCCGCGAGGCGCTCAAGCGCGTGAAGGAAGCGGCGTTCGCGAACTTCGACGAGACGGTCGAGGCTGCGGTGCGCCTCGGCGTGGACCCGCGCAAGGCGGACCAGATCGTGCGCGGCACGGTCATCCTGCCGGCCGGCACGGGTCGCAAGGTGCGCGTGCTGGCGCTCGTGAAGGCGGATCGGGCGACCGAGGCGGAGGAAGCCGGCGCGGACTACGTGGGGACCGAATACATCGAGCGGATCCAGGACGGCTGGCTCGAATTCGATGTGGCGATCGCCACGCCGGATCTGATGAAGGATGTCGCTCGGCTGGGCCGGATACTCGGCCCGCGCGGCCTCATGCCCACGCCGAAGGCCGGCACCGTCACCATGGATGTGGGTCGGGCCGTTCGCGAATCGAAGGCGGGCAAGATCGAATTCCGGGTGGACCGGACCGGCAACGTCCACGCACCGATCGGAAAGGTGAGCTTCGAGCTCGACCAGCTGGGCGAGAATTTCGATGCGCTCATGGACGAGATCGTTCGGTTGAAGCCCTCCGCGGCCAAGGGCCGGTACGTGAAGAGCGTGACCGTGACCAGCACCATGGGTCTCGGTGTTCCCGTCGACGAAGACCTGTACTGATAGATACATGAGACTCGAAGAAAAGCAGCGCGTCACGCAGGAACTCACTGCGCAGATCGAAGAGAGCGGGACGATCTACCTGACCGACTTCACCGGGCTGAACGTGAAGGCGATCACGGATTTCCGAACTCGGCTCCGGGACGAGGGTCTGCGCTATCGGGTCGTGAAGAACACCCTCATGAAGCGGGCGCTCGAAGATCTGGATCTGCCGGATCTGAGCGCCCATCTGGAGGGTCCGACAGGGCTGATCCTCAGCGACTCCGATCCGGTCACGCCGGCCCGGGTGCTGAAGGAATTCGCGAGAGCGAACGAGGATCGGCCGGTAGTGAAGGTCGGCGTCATCAATCGGGAGGAGATGTCGCCGGAGGAAGTGGGGCGGATCGCCGACCTTCCGTCGCGCGAGGTGTTGCTCGGCGGCATCGCGGGTGGGCTCACGGCGAGCGTCGGCGGCATCGCCGGCTCGCTGAATGCGCTCATTCGCGACATCGCAGACATAATCGAACAGGTCGGAAGGAAGAACCAGTCCGCCTGAGGCAGGACGCATGCCCGTGACGTGCGGGCCTGCGGTATACGTAAAGGATCCAGGGAACGGAAGAACATGTCCAAAATCGACGATCTTCTGCAGCAGATCGGCTCGCTGACCGTACTCGAAGCCGCCGAACTGAAAGACAAGATGGAGGAGACCTTCGGCGTGTCGGCCTCCGCGCCGGTCGCCGTCGCCGCCGCTCCCGGTGGCGGAGGTGACGCCGCCGAGGAGGAGCAGACGGAATTCGATGTCCTGCTCACGGCGGTGGGCAGCAAGAAGATCCAGGTCATCAAGGTCGTGCGTGAAGTCACGAGCCTGGGTCTCAAGGAGGCGAAGGCCGTCGTCGACAACGCCCCCGGGCCCGTCAAGGAAGGCGTGTCCAAGGAGGAGGCGGAGGAGATCAAGGCGAAGCTCGAGGATCAGGGCGCCACGGCGGATCTCAAGTAGCCACGCTGAAGAGCGTGGCAGGCCCCGGCGTCGAACGTCTGATCGGCACCGGACTGCGGAAGGACCGCAGCCGGGCCGATGGCGCGGGGGTCCAACCTCACACCGTGCACGAAACCGGAGCGACCGCTCACTGGCGGTCCCCGGTATTTGCGCATCTCCCATGTACTCGCGGGGTTCCCGGGGGAGGTACGATTTGACGGTTAACGGCAGACCTGCGGTCTCGTTCGACAAGCTGGACCGCCCGATGCACATGCCGCATTTCCTGGATGTGCAGCGGGAGGCTTTCGAGCGTCTGCTGCAGTCGAAGACGAGCGAAGAGGAGCGCCGAGACCTCGGTCTCGAGCGTGTTTTCAGGGAGATCTTCCCGATTACGGATGTCAACGAGAACTTCTCCCTCGAGTTCGTCAGCTACTCCCTCGGAGAGCCGAAGTACGAGGTCGAGGAGTGCATCGAGCGCGACATGACCTACTCCGCGCCGCTGAAGGCGCGGCTGCGGCTGGTCATCTTCGAGTCGGTCGGCAAGGACGGCGAGAAGCGTCCGGGCGACATCCTGGAGAAGGAAGTCTATCTCGGCGACCTGCCACTCCTGACGGAGCAGGGAACGTTCGTTGTGAACGGAGCGGAGCGGGTCATCGTGAGCCAGCTTCACCGCTCCCCCGGCGTCGTGTTCGAAGAAACGCTGCACCCCAACGGCACACGGCTGTTCTCGTCAAGGATCATCCCGTTCCGTGGGTCATGGGTCGAATTCACGCTGGACATCCACGACGTGATCCACGTCCACATCGACAAGAAGAAGAAATTCCCCGCCACGGCGCTCCTGAGGGCGTTCGGCTACGGGAGGGATGTGGACATCCTCGAGTGCTTCTGTCGGCGCCGGCTCGTCCGGATCGAAACGGGAGACGACGAGGAGTCGTCGGCGCATCGCGAAGTTACGGGCACGCTGGTGGCGCGGAGCATCCCGAACCCCGACTTCGGGGAGGATCCGGAGGGGCTGGAGCTGCAGGGCTACGAGCCCGTTCCGGACGCGCCGCGCTGGCTGGCGGACGACCTCGCGAAGCCGGACGGCGGGGAGCCGGTCGCGTCCCTCGGTGACAGACTCGATGCGGAGTTGATGCAACGCATCGTCGACGTGGATATCGCGAGCGTCGCGGTGTTCGAGGATGAAGACGCCTTCATCGTGCGCCGCGGGGAAGTGCTGACCGAAGAGGCGTTCGAGCGGCTCGTGCGCGCGGGCGTCCCGGAGGTCGAGGTGTACTCGAGTGCGACCTTCGTACCGCTGCGCGGCACCTATGAGGATCTCGCCATGCGGCGCGACTGGAGTTCGAGTCCGCAGCTGGCGGCCGATGTCGTGGCCGAAGACACCGGAGAAGTCCTGGCCGAGGAAGGGGCGCGCTTCGATGCGAGTCTGTTCGCCAGGCTCAAGACGGAGAAGGCCGGCGAGGCTCTGGTGTTCACCGGTGGCCCGCGCGGGGAGTCGCCGCTGCTGCGCAACACCCTCGCGAAAGACCCGACGTCGAGCGAGGCGGCAGCTCTGCACTCCATCTACTCGCTTGTCCGGCCCGGGGGGGCGCCGAATCTGGCCACGGCGCGGGGCGCGCTCGACCGGCTCTTCTTCAACCCCAAGCGATACGACCTGGGGCGGGTGGGCCGACACAAGATCAACCACCGGCTCAAAGACGTGTATCGGCTTCTCGGTCTCGAGATGCCGGAGGGCGATCTCGTCGTGCTGGACCCGTCGGACTTCGTGGCGATCATCCGCTACCTCGTCGAACTGCACGAGGGCCGCGGCTACACCGACGACATCGACCATCTCGGCAACCGCCGCGTGCGGTCGATCGGCGAACTCATCGCCAACCAGTTTTCCGTCGGCCTGTCGCGCATGGCCCGCCTGGTCCGAGAGCGGATGTCGATCAACAGCGATCCCGAGAAGATCTCGATCGACGATCTCGTGAACGCGCGCACCGTGAGCGCGGTCATCCAGGCTTTCTTCGGGAGTTCTCAGCTCAGCCAGTTCATGGATCAGACGAACCCGCTCTCGGAACTCACGCACAAGCGACGCTTGAGTGCGCTGGGACCGGGTGGGCTGACGCGGGAGCGGGCGGGCTTCGAGGTGCGGGACGTGCACTACTCGCACTACGGCCGAATGTGCCCGATCGAGACGCCGGAAGGCCCGAACATCGGGCTCATCACGTCCGTCACGACGTACTCCCGTCTCAACGAACTGGGATTCCTCGAGACGCCGTATCGCCGGGTCGTCAACGAGAAGGTCTCTCAGGACGAGATCGTGTGGCTCTCCGCCAGCGAGGAGGAGGAATACGCGGTTGCGCAGGCGAACGCCGAGTTGAATCCCGATGGGACGTTTGCCCGCTCGCTCGTCCTCTGCCGGCGGCGTGACGACTACCCGCTGCTGCCGCCGGACGAGATCGACTTCATGGATGTCGCGCCGGATCAGCTGGTCGCCGTGTCGCCCTCGCTCATTCCTTTTCTCGAGCACGACGACGCGAACCGGGCGCTCATGGGATCGAACATGCAGCGGCAGGCCGTGCCGCTCCTCTTCCCCGAGCGTCCCTTCGTGGGCACGGGGCTGGAGGGCAAGGTGGCCCGCGACTCCGGTGCGGTCGTGCTCGCGCGCCGGGCCGGGACGGTCACGCGTGTCACGGCGGACGAGGTCGAGGTCGACACCGGCAAGCCCCGACAGTCGGCCGGCAAGATCCCGCTCGCGCGCCTCACGCAGTACGACTGTTATCGGCTCAGGAAGTTCTGGCGCACGAATCAGGACACGGCGATCAACCAGCGGCCGATCGTCCGGGTCGGTGACAAGGTGCAAGCGGGCGACGTGATCGCGGATGGGGCCGGCACGGATGGTGGCTCGCTCGCGCTCGGCCGCAACGCGCTCGTCGCCTTCATGCCCTGGTTCGGACACAATTTCGAGGACGCCATCGTCATCAGCGAGAAGCTGGTCAAGGGTGACGTCTACACGTCGGTCCATATCCAGGAGCTCGAACTGCACGTTCGGGACACGAAGCGCGGGATGGAGGAGATCACGCGCGAGATACCGAACGTGGCCGAGGAAGCACTCGTCGACCTCGACGACCGGGGGATCGTCCGCATCGGTGCGGCGGTCCGCTCGGGAGATATCCTCGTCGGCAAGATCACACCGAAGGGCGAGACGGAGCTGTCGCCCGAAGAGAAGCTGCTGACGGCGATCTTCGGGGAGAAGGCGAAAGACGTGAAGGACAGCTCGCTGCGGGTCCCCCCCGGTGTCGAGGGGACCGTGATCGACGTCAAGATCTTCTCCAGGCGGATCGACGACCCCCTGCTGGAACGGGAGCACGGCGAGCGGATCGCGGAGTTGCGCGAGAGCGAGCGTGAGGAAATCGCACGGGTGATGGAAGCCCGGGACGAGGAGATCCTGGAACTGCTTCAGGGGGAAACCGTGGTCCTCTGCCTCGGCCGGGGCTCGCTCGAACCACTCTTCGCCGAGGGCACGAAGCTGACGAAGACAAAACTCCGAAGCATCGACCTGGGCGAGATCGACCTTTCCACCTTGAAGGTGAAGACCGAGACGTCGAACGAGATGGTCCGCCGTGTGGAAGCAGAGGCTCGCAACCGCGTGGAACGCATCCGCGAGCGTACCGAAGAGGGGATCGACAAGATCTTCCAGCCCGACGAGCTGTCTCCGGGGGTCGTCCAGCTCGTGAAGGTCTACCTCGCCGAAAAGCGAAAGATCTCGGTGGGGGACAAGATGGCCGGCCGGCACGGGAACAAGGGCATTATTGCCCGGGTCGTCCCCGAGGAGGATATGCCGATTCTGCCCGACGGACAGTCGGTCGAGATCGTGCTGAATCCGCTCGGCGTGCCCAGCCGCATGAACGTGGGGCAGATTCTCGAGACGACGCTGGGGTGGGCAGCCCGAGCCCTGGGCTTCGAGGCGAACACGCCCGTCTTCCAGGGAGCGACCGAGCATGAGATCGGCGCCCTCCTCAAGATCGGTGGTGCTTACTGGGCCGCTCGAACGCTCGGATCGGACGTGGAGCCGCCCGAACTGCCGTACTGGACAATTCAGACGCTCGTCAACGAGATCCAGGCCTGGGAGGGTGACGACCCGGTTTCGGACGACCCGACCAGCCTCGGGCGCACGCTCGACACCTATCTCGAGGGAGGAGGTGAGCTTGCCCCGTACCTGCGGAGTCTGGCCTCCTTCGTCCTCCAGGTTGTGCGTGACGTCTCGGGCGCGACCACGGCGGCGAAGCTGGCGTCGGAGGGCTGGCCGAAGACCGCGGCGCTCTCGGGGCGGCGCAGGATCACCTCGGGTGTGGACGCGGCGGTCGTTGAGCTCATGGAACGCGCGGGCCTGCGTGCCAACGGCAAGATGAGGCTGCGCGATGGCCGCACGGGCGATGAGTTCGTGGCGGATATCGCCGTCGGTGAGATCTACATGATGAAGCTCTCGCACCTTGTCGACGACAAGATCCACGCGCGCTCGATCGGTCCGTACAGCCTTGTCACGCAGCAGCCGCTGGCGGGCAAGGCGCAGTTCGGAGGACAGCGTTTCGGCGAGATGGAAGTGTGGGCGCTGGAAGCCTACGGCGCGGCCCACACACTCCAGGAGATGCTGACCGTCAAGTCGGATGACGTGACGGGACGAAGCCGGGTGTACGAGGCGATCGTCAAGGGCGACAACCTGCCCAAGCCTGGGGTGCCCGAGAGCTTCAACGTACTCGTCAAGGAGTTGCAGGCACTGGGGTTGAGCGTATCGCTCGGCGGCGAGGAGTCGGAGCCGCTGTTCTAGCGGCGGTCAGCCAGCAGCCGAGGGCCGCCGGTGGGTGGCGGTGGGCGGGCCTGACCGGGAACGCGGTCGAGTCCGGAACGAAACAAGAGGGTGACAGATGATCGATTTTCCGCGAAATCGCAGTGCCGGGTCGTCCGAGTTCGACTGGATTCAGATCAAGCTCGCCTCGCCCGAGGAGATCCGTTCCTGGAGTCACGGAGAGGTCACGAAGCCGGAGACGATCAACTACCGGTCGTTCAAGCCGGAGCGCGATGGCCTCTTCTGCGAACGCATCTTCGGGCCGGTCAAGGACTGGGAGTGCCACTGCGGCAAGTTCAAGCGGATCCGATACCGCGGCCACATCTGTGACAAGTGCGGGGTCGAGGTCACGCTCTCCAAGGTTCGCCGCGAGCGGATGGGTCACATCGAACTCGCGGTGCCCGTGGCCCACATCTGGTTCTTCAAGACCCTTCCGTCGCAGATGGGCTACCTGCTCGGGATGAAGCTGCGGGATCTCGAGAAGGTCATCTACTATGCCGCCCATGTCGTCACCGAACCCGGCCGGCAGGAAATCGAGTTCAAGCAGGTACTGGAAGAGGATGAGTACTGGGAGCTGACGGACAAGGCCCGTGAGGAGGGCGACACCGACTTCCGCGCCGAAATCGGGGCGGAAGGGATCCGGACGCTGCTCGGGCAACTGGACGTGGACGAACTCGCGGAGCAGCTGCGCTACGAAGTCGTGCATGAGACCTCGAAGCACCGGAAGAAGAAGAAGCTCAAGCGGCTCAAGGTGATCGACGCGATCCGCAACAGCGACGACGAAGTCTCGAAGCGTAACAGCCCCGAGCACATGATCATGGATGTGATTCCGGTCATTCCGCCGGATTTGCGTCCACTCGTCCCGCTGGACGGCGGCCGGTTCGCGACATCGGACCTCAACGATCTCTACCGTCGCGTGATCAATCGGAACAACCGGCTCAAGAAGCTGCTGGAAATGCGCGCGCCGGAGGTGATCCTGCGCAACGAGAAGCGCATGCTGCAGGAGGCGGTGGACGCGCTGTTCGACAACGGGCGCCGCGGCAAGGCGATTCGCGGAAGGGGCAAGCGGCCGCTCAAGTCGCTGTCCGACATGCTCAAGGGCAAGCAGGGGCGGTTCCGCCAGAATCTGCTCGGGAAGCGCGTCGACTACTCGGGTCGGTCGGTCATCGTCGTGGGTCCGGAACTCCAGCTGCACCAGTGCGGGCTGCCGAAGAAGATGGCGGTCGAACTGTTCAAGCCGTTCATCATCCACGAACTCGAACGGCGGATGCACGCCGAGACCGTGAAGCGGGCCAAGAAGCTCGTCGAACTCGACGACCCGACGGTCTACGAGGTGCTCGAGGACATCATCAAGGATCACCCGGTACTCCTGAACCGGGCCCCGACGCTTCACCGGCTGGGCATCCAGGCCTTCGAGCCGGTGCTCGTGGAGGGGAAGGCCATCCGCATTCATCCGCTCGTATGCGCGGCCTTCAACGCGGACTTCGACGGCGACCAGATGGCGGTTCACGTACCGCTGTCGTTCGAGTCGCAGCTCGAGGCGCGGATCCTCATGCTGTCGAGCAACAACATCCTGAAGCCCGCGAACGGTCGGCCGATCGCGTCGCCGTCCCAGGACATGGTCCTCGGCTGCTACTACATGACGAAGGTTCGGCCGGATTTCGACGAGTTCGGGGACGGCCGGGATCTCCCGCACTTCGCGGACGCGGGTCAGGTCGAGTTGGCGCTGGAAGCGGGGTACCTGCGTTCGCCGGCGGGGCCGCCGGACTACCACATGCCGATCCGGCTGCTCGTGGAGGAAGAGGCGGACGACGGCCAGGTCGAGCCGAGGTGGGTCGTGACCAGTGTCGGACGGGCCCTCTTTAACGCGATCCTGCCCTCTCGGGTCCCCTACGTGAACGAGACGCTGGGCAAGGCGGCGCTAGGGGATCTCGTCTTCCGGTCGTTCCGGCTCGCCGGACTTGAGGACACGACGGCGTTCCTCGATGAACTCAAGGATTTCGGGTTCCGCAACGCGACGAAAGCGGGCGTTTCGATCGGGCTCGACGACATGGAAATTCCGTCCGAGAAGCATGAAATCCTCGGCGAGGCCCAAGAGGATGTGAACCGGTTTACGAAGGCGTATCACCGCGGCGTGATCTCCTTCGGGGAACGGTATAACAAGGTCATCGACGCCTGGACCCACGCGAACAACGATGTCGCCGACGCGATGGTCCGGGGACTCCAGCAATCGCGTCAGGGCTTCAATCCGATCTTCATGATGTTCGATTCGGGCGCCCGGGGTTCCCGCGACCAGATCCGTCAGCTCGCGGGGATGCGAGGTCTGATGGCCAAACCCCAGAAGAAGTTGACCGGTGGCATCGGAGAGATCATCGAGAGCCCGATCCGCTCCAACTTCAGGGAGGGTCTCAGCGTCCTCGAGTACTTCATCTCGACACACGGCGCGCGGAAGGGACTCGCGGACACGGCACTCAAGACCGCGGACGCCGGCTACCTTACGCGCCGGCTCGTCGATGTGGCGCAGGATGTCACGATCATCGAGGAGGACTGCAACACGATCCTCGGGCTCGACGTCACGGCGCTCAAGGAGGGCGAGGACATCATCGAGCCGCTGTCGGATCGTGTCGCGGGCAACATCGCGGCGGAAGCCGTGATCGACCCCATCGACGACGAAGTCATCGTCGAGGCCGGGGGCATGATCACGGAGGCGCGGGCTCGAGCTATCGATGAGAGCGGTGTCCAGCAGGTCCGGATCCGGTCGGTCCTCACGTGCGAGTCGCGACGGGGCATCTGTCAGCAGTGCTACGGCCGCAATTTGGCGACGATGGAACTCGTCGATCTGGGTGAGGCGGTGGGGATTCTCGCCGCTCAGTCGATCGGTGAGCCGGGGACGCAACTCACGCTCAGAACCTTCCATATCGGAGGGACGGCGGCCCGTATCGCGGCACAGACGCAGCGGCGTTCCAAGCTCGAGGGCCGGATCGCGTTCGAGCGCGTGACGACCGTCACGAGTCCGTCGGGCGACACGATCGTCACGAGCCGCGAGGGCGAACTCCTCATGAAGACGCCGGACGACCGCATCCTGTCGCGGCTCGCGGTTCCGTACGGGGCGACGCTCTTCGTGGAGGACGACACCCACGTCGGGCACGGGGACCTGCTCTTCGGCTGGGATCCGTACTCCGAACCCATCGTCGCGGACAAGAAGGGGAAGATCCGGTTCACGGACATCGTGCCGGAAGAGACGGTTCGCGAAGAACTCGACGAGGCAACGGGCCGGCGTCAGCAGGTCATCATCGACGACCGCGAGAAGAAGCTGCATCCGGTCATCAACATCGTGAGCGGGAAGGGCGCGAAACTGCGCGAGTTCATCGTGCCGGTGGGGACGCAGCTGCTCGTGCAGGACAAACAGGCCGTCAACGCGGGCGAGACGCTCGCGAAGATCAGCCGCGAGGCCTACAAGACCCGCGATATCACGGGTGGCCTGCCGCGCGTCGCCGAGCTGTTCGAGGCGCGGAGGCCGAAGGACCCGGCGACGATCACCGAAGTCGATGGGCGCGTCTCGTTCGGCGGGATCAAGCGGGGGAAGCGCGAGATCATCGTATCCATGGACGACGGCGAGGAGATGGTGTACCAGATCCCCGTCGGCAAGCACCTTCGTGTGCACGAGGGAGATCTCGTGCGCGCGGGCGACCGGCTCTCCGAGGGGCCGGTAAATCCGCACGACATCCTGCGTGTCCGGGGACCCCGAGCCGTGCAGGAGTACCTGCTCAACGAGATCCAGGAGGTCTACCGCCTCCAGGGCGTGCGGATCAACGACAAGCACATCGCCGTGATCGTGCGGCAGATGCTGCAGAAGGTCCGCATCACGGATCCGGGCGGGACGGAGTTCCTCGAGGGTGAGCACGTGGACCGGATGGAGTTCCGCGATGCGACGCGCGAGGTTCTCGAGAGCGGAGGCAAGCCGCCGCGGGCCGAGCCGATACTGCTCGGGATCACGAAGTCGAGCCTCACCACGGAGTCCTTCATCAGCGCGGCCTCTTTCCAGGAGACGACGCGGGTGCTTACGGACGCCGCCGTGCGCGGAGCGAAGGACCGCCTGCGGGGGCTCAAGGAGAACATCATCATCGGACACCTGGTACCGGCGGGTACAGGGACGCACCGATTCTCCGATATCGAATTCCTCGTGGACGATGCGCTCAAGGCGCAGATCGACTCCATGCGGCGCAGGGTCGTGCCGGAGGAGATGCCCCGGAGCCTTTTCTCGGACCTCCGGGACCAGGCCGAGGAGGACGAGGCCTCCGTGGCGGAGGAGGGCGCGGTCATGACGACCTGACGTCCGCCCGACGCCGGAGCGGGGGGGTGTGGTTACGGATTCTCCACCCCCCTCCGCACGGCGGAAGTTCCTTGACACGGAGAGACCTCAGGACTACTCTCTCTCGTCTGTCGACCGACCGGTCGGCAGTTGCCGCGGGGGCGGTTCGGATCCGTCCCCGATTTTTTTACCCCCAACGGCCGGACCCCAGTTCGGTGATCGGCGCACCGGTGCGGCCGAAGGGAGCGATGGAGCGGGAATGCCGACCATCAATCAGCTGGTCCGCAAGGGCCGCAAGAAGGTCCGGAAGAAGAGCAAGGCGCCGGCGCTGGAGGGGAATCCCCAGAAGCGCGGGGTGTGCACACGCGTGTACACCACGACGCCGAAGAAGCCGAACTCGGCCCTGCGAAAAGTCGCCCGTGTTCGACTCACGAACGGGTACGAAGTCACCGCGTATATCGGCGGCGAAGGACATAACCTGCAGGAGCACAGCATCGTGCTGATCCGGGGCGGACGGGTGAAGGATCTACCGGGTGTGCGATATCACATCATCCGGGGAACGCTCGACGCGTCGGGTGTGGACGACAGGAACCAGGGCCGGTCGAAGTACGGTTCGAAGAAGAGAAAATAGCTCCGGATTTTTCGGAAATTCGAGCGGGCCCAACACTGTTGGGCCCGGCCTCGGAACCCGTGGCCGGGCTTTATTTGCGAAGTCTCCGGATGAAACCGGAGCCGGATATGGCGAAACGAGATGCCACGACGAAACCGTGCCGAACAGCGTGAGGTGATTCCGGACTCCCGATACGGGAGCACGGAAGTCACGAAATTCATCAACATGCTGATGCGGGATGGAAAGAAGTCCCTCGCCGAGCAGATCTTCTACGAGGCGATGCAATCCATCGAAATGAAGACGGGACAGCCGGCGATGAACGTATTCCGGCAGGCGCTGCAGAACGCGAAGCCCATCCTCGAGGTTCGCAGTCGACGCGTGGGTGGCGCGACGTACCAGGTGCCGATGGAAGTGTCGTACAGACGGCGCGACTCACTCGCGCGCCGGTGGCTTGTTCAGCACTCGCGATCCCGCTCCGGAAAGACAATGGCGCAACGCCTCGCCGGTGAACTGCTCGACGCCGCCCGCGGCGACGGGGGTGCGGTGAGGAAGAAGGAGGACGTGCACCGGATGGCCGACGCGAACAAGGCGTTCGCGCACTATCGCTGGTGATGGGCCCTTCCGGCACCCGAGGTCCGACAGATAGAGACCAATAGACCGACCAATGGAGAGACGGACGCCGCTGGAGCGGCTGCGGAATATCGGCATCATGGCGCACATCGATGCCGGCAAGACGACGACGACCGAACGGGTGCTGTTCTACACCGGCCGGACGCATCGCCTGGGCGAAGTGCATCATGGCGACGCGACGATGGACTGGATGGAGCAGGAGCAGGAACGCGGCATCACGATTACGTCGGCTGCCACGACCTGTAACTGGACGCACGAGGGCGAACCCTACCGCATCAACATCATCGACACCCCGGGGCACGTCGACTTCACGGTGGAAGTCGAGCGCAGCCTCCGCGTGCTCGACGGCGCGGTGGCCCTGTTCTGCGCCGTGGGCGGCGTGGAACCGCAGTCCGAGACCGTATGGCGGCAGGCCGACAAGTACGGCGTCCCGCGCATCGCCTTCGTCAACAAGATGGATCGGGTCGGCGCCGACTTCATGAATGTCGTCCGGATGATGCGCGACCGCCTGGGCGCGAACGCACACCCGCTTCAGATCCCCCTCGGCGAAGGCGAGCTCTATACGGGCATGGTCGACCTCGTTCGTGAGATCAAGGTGGTCTACGACGATGAGTCGCTGGGCGCGCGCTGGACCGAAGGCCCTGTGCCGGACGCCCTCGTTGAGCAGGTCGCGGAGTTGCGGAACGCCCTCATCGAGGCCGCCGTCGAGTACGACGAACCGATGCTCGAGAAGTATCTCGAAGGGGAAGAGCTCACCGAGGAGGAGATCCGCGGTGCGGTACGGAAGGCGACGCTGGCCAACGGGATCACGCCGATCCTCTGCGGCTCCGCCTTCAAGAACAAGGGCGTGCAGCGCCTGCTCGACGCCGTGATCGACTTCCTCCCCTCGCCCCTCGATGTCCCCCCCGTTACCGGTCGCCTCCCCCAGCAGGATGAGACGGAGGTCGAGCGTGCGGCCGACGAAGACGCGCCGTTCGCGGCCCTCGCGTTCAAGATCGCGACGGATCCGTACGTGGGGCGCCTGACATACTTCAGGGTCTATTCGGGCACGGCGCAGGCCGGCTCGAAGGCGCTGAATTCGTCCCGGGGACGGAAGGAGCGTTTCGGCCGGCTGCTCCAGATGCACGCGAACAAGCGCGAGGAGCGCGACGAAGTGTTCGCGGGCGATATCGCGGCCGCGATCGGACTCAAGCATACGCGGACGGGAGATACGCTCTCGTCAGCGACCGATCCGATCGTGCTCGAGTCGATGAGCTTCCCCGAACCCGTGATCCGGGTAGCGATCGAGCCCCGGACGAAGGCGGATCAGGAGAAGCTGTCGGGGGCTCTGGCAAAGCTGGCGGAGGAAGATCCGACGTTCCGCGTCTACACCGACGAGGAGACGGGCCAGACGATCATCAGCGGGATGGGCGAACTCCATCTCGAAATCATCGTCGACCGGCTCCAGCGCGAATTCAGGGTCAACGCGAACGTCGGCCGCCCGCAGGTGGCCTACCGCGAGACGATCCGCAAGGCCGTCCGCAAGGTGGAAGGGCGCTTCGTGCGGCAGTCCGGCGGACGTGGGCAGTTCGGGCACGTGATCATCAACCTCGAGCCCACGGATCCCGGCGGCGGCTTCATCTTCGATTCCGAAATCCGGGGCGGCAACGTGCCCCGTGAGTATGTGCGATCGGTCGAACAGGGGATTCGCGAGGCGCTCGATTCCGGGATCGTCGCGGGTTATCCGATCATCGACATCAAGGCGACGCTGATCGACGGCTCGTACCACGAGGTCGATTCGAGCGAGATGGCCTTCAAGATCGCCGGTTCGATCGCGCTCAAGGAAGGCGCGCGCAAGGCGCAGCCGGTCCTGCTCGAGCCTGTGATGAACGTGGAAGTCGTCACGCCCGACGATTATCTCGGGGATGTGATGGGGGATCTTTCCAGTCGACGGGGCAAGATCGGCGGCATGACGCAGCGATCGTCGGCCCAGGTCGTCGGGGCGTCCGTCCCGCTGTCGGAGATGTTCGGCTACGCGACCTCGCTGCGCTCCATCAGTCAGGGTCGCGCGGTCTACACCATGCAGTTTTCACACTACGAGGAAGTTCCGGGCTCCAAGAGGGCGGAGATCGTCTCCGCCAACGGTTCGTAGGCGGCGAAACAGCCGCCCGCGACCGGGCCGGAGTCGAGAACAGAGGAGAACGAGGGGCGATGGCGAAGGAAAAGTTCGAGCGAACGAAGCCGCACGTGAACGTGGGAACGATCGGACACGTGGACCACGGTAAGACGACGCTCACGGCTGCGATCACGCAGGTGCAGGCGCAGAAGGGATACGGGGAGTACGTGGCGTTCGATCAGATCGACAAGGCTCCGGAGGAGCGGGAGCGGGGGATCACGATCGCGACGGCACATGTGGAATACGAGTCGGAAGGGCGCCACTACGCGCACGTGGACTGTCCGGGGCACGCGGACTACGTGAAGAACATGATCACGGGCGCGGCGCAGATGGACGGGGCGATCGTGGTGGTGTCGGCGGCGGACGGCCCGATGCCTCAGACGCGGGAGCACATTTTGTTGGCCCGCCAGGTGAACGTGCCGTACATCGTGGTGTTTTTGAACAAGGTGGACCAGGTCGACGACGAGGAGTTGCTGGACCTGGTGGAGCTGGAGGTACGGGAGCTGCTGAGCGAGTACGAGTTTCCGGGCGACGACGTGCCTGTGATCCGCGGTTCTGCGCTACAGGCGTTGGAGAGCGGGGATTCGGAGGCGTCGGAGACGGATTGCATCGGGGAGTTGATGGATGCGCTGGACAGCTACATCCCGGTACCTGAGCGAGCGACGGACAAGCCGTTCCTGATGCCTGTGGAGGACGTGTTCACGATCACGGGCCGCGGGACGGTGGTGACGGGCCGAATCGAGCGTGGCGTGGTGAAGACGGGCGAGGGCGTGGAGTTGGTGGGGCTGGGCTCGGACAAGAAGACGGTGGTGACGGGCGTGGAGATGTTCCGGAAGATCCTGGACGAGGGTCAGGCGGGGGACAACGCGGGCTTGTTGCTGCGTGGGGTGGCGAAGACGGAGGTGGAGCGCGGGATGGTGGTGGCTCACCCTCGGTCGATCACGCCTCACCGGAAGTTTTCGGCGGAGGTGTACGTGCTGACGAAGAACGAGGGGGGGCGGCACACGCCGTTCTTCAACGGATACCGTCCTCAGTTCTACTTCCGGACGACGGACGTGACGGGTTCGGCGGAACTGCCCGAGGGGGTGGAGATGGTGATGCCGGGCGACAATGTGAATATGGCGGTGGAGCTGATCGCGCCGATCGCGATGGAGGAGAACCTCCGGTTCGCGATCCGCGAGGGAGGCCGGACGGTGGGCGCCGGCGTCGTCACCTCCATCCACGACTAGCGGACACCCCCGGAAAACGAGACGGCGCACAGATATGGCGCAAAAGATTCGGATTCGGCTGAAGGCCTTCGATCCAGCCGTGATCGACCAGACGGCGGCGGACATCGTTCGCACCGCGCAGAAGACCGGTGCGTCCGTCAGCGGGCCGATCCCGCTTCCGACGCGCCGTCAGTTGTTCACGGTCCTGCGGAGTCCGCATGTGGACAAGAAGTCGCGGGAACAGTTCGAACTGAAGACGCACAAGCGGCTCATCGATATCCATGACTCCCGTCCGCAGACGATCGACGCGCTGACGAAGCTGGATCTTGCCGCCGGCGTCGATGTGGAAATCAAAGTCGAGTAGCGAGATGCCCGGGTTGATTGGCCGCAAGATCGGCATGACGCAGATCTTCGACGACGACGGGAAGGCCGTCGGTGTCACGGTACTGCAAGTCGGACCCTGTCCGGTAGTCCAGATCAAGACCGCCGAGCGCGACGGCTATGACGCCGTGCAGCTGGGCTTCGGCCGCGTGAAGGCAGGGCGCGTGCGGAAGCCGGCCGCGGGCCACGCGGCACGCGCCGGCCTCGACTACGTGCCGCGCGTCCTCGCGGAGTTCGACTTCGAGGGCGAGGAGGTCGAGCTGGGCCAGGAACTCACGGTCGGCATGTTCGATGTCGGATCGCGGGTGAACGTGTCGGGAACGACGAAGGGCCGCGGGTTCCAGGGCGTCGTGAAGCGGCACGGCTTCGGCGGCGGTCGCGGCTCCCACGGCGGAACGTCCGTTCTCAGGGCTCCCGGGTCCATCGGGGCCGGCACGGACCCGTCCCGCGTCATCAAGGGGCGCAAGATGGCGGGCCGCATGGGGGGGACGCAGCGCATGGCGATGAGCCGGAAGATCATTGGTGTCGACGCCGACAAGAACCTCCTGATCATCCAGGGTTCCGTCCCGGGAGGGAGAAACAACCTCGTCATGGTGAGGCCGGGCCGATGAAGGTCGCGACGTACAGTTCCGACGGCACGGCAGGAGCCGAGAGGGCCCTCCCCGAGAGGCCGTTCGATGGCATGGTCAACGAAGACGTGCTCCATCAGGTCGTCACGGCCGTGCTGGCGAACCGTCGGCAGGGGACCGCGTCGACGAAGACTCGCTCGATGGTGCGCGGCGGCTCGCGGAAGCCCTGGCGGCAGAAGGGGACGGGACGCGCGCGGGCGGGCTCGATCCGCTCGGCGCTGTGGCGCGGCGGCTCGGTCGTCTTCGGTCCCCAGCCGCGCTCGTATCGGGTTCGCGTGCCGAAGCAGATCCGCCGCCTGGCGATCCGCTCCGCGCTCAACACGAGAGCCATGAACGGCGATCTCGCGCTCATCGAGCCTCTGGACTTCGACCCGCCCAAGACGCGGCGCGTCGTCGCCCTGCTGGCCAGCATCGGCCGCGAGTCGGAAAACGTCCTGCTCCTGACGGCGGGCCACAAAGCCGATGTCTACCTGTCGGCAAGAAATCTGCCCGGGGTGCGCGTGCTGCCCTGGGGAGAGGCGTCGGCGTACGACATCCTCTGGTCCGACCTGGTGCTCGTCGAGTCGTCGGCCTTCGATGCGGCGGAAGAACCCGCCGGGGAAGGTGAAGCATGAGGCGCGCGCCGAACGAGATCATCCTGCGTCCGCTCTTCACGGAGAAGACGTCGACGAGCCTGCAATCCGAGGGGACCGACGGAGTGGGACGGCGTCTCCAGGCTCGTATCGACCGCGGGGAGGTGGAACCGCGTCCCAAGTACACCTTCGAGGTGGCGCCGGACGCGAACAAGATCGAGATCCGCCGCGCCTTCGAGGCGATCTTCGAGGGAAGGCGAGTCACGTCCGTGCGTACGATGAACGTGCGCGGCAAGAAGAAGCGCATGGGGCGCACGATGGGCCGGCGGCCGCACTGGAAGAAGGCGATTATCGAAGTCGCCGACGGTCCCGTCGATGTGCTGGAGGGAGCCTGATCGATGCCGATTCGTAAATTCAAGCCGGTCACGGCGGCTTCCCGATACCGGAGCGTATCGACGTTCGAGGAGATTACGCGCAGCGAGCCGGAGAAGTCGCTGACGGAGGGTCTGCCGAAGAAGTCCGGCCGCAACCATCACGGGCATATCACGAGCCGGAGGCGCGGCGGCGGCCACAAGCGGCGCTACCGGCGCATCGACTTCAAGCGCAGGAAGGATGGCGTCCCTGGCGTCATCGCGGAGATCGAGTACGACCCGAATCGTTCGGCCCGCATCGCCCTCATCCACTACGCGGACGGCGAGAAGCGCTACATCCTTCACCCGAGAGGTCTCGGTGTCGGTGACACCATCCTTTCCGGGTCGGGGATCGATCCGAACGTCGGGAACTGTCTGCCGCTGCGTGAGGTCCCCCTCGGGACGGTCGTACACGGCGTGGAGCTCGTGCCCGAAAAGGGGGCGCAGCTCGCCCGCTCGGCCGGCGCGTCCGTCCAGGTCGTCGCGAAAGAGCGGGGCACGGTCACGCTGCGGCTCCCGAGCACCGAGATGCGCATGGTGCCGGAATCGTGCCGGGCTACGGTCGGGCAGGTGGGCAACGTCGACCACGAACTCATTCGAGCCGGGAAGGCGGGGCGCGCGAGATGGAAGGGCCGTCGGCCCAAGGTGCGCGGGGTGGCGATGAACCCGGTGGACCATCCCCTCGGTGGCGGTGAGGGGCGCAGTTCCGGCGGTCGTCCGCCCGTCTCGCCGTGGGGCAAGCCGGAGGGCCGCAAGACGAGGAAGAAGCACAAGTCGAGCGACAAGCTGATCGTGCGCGGCCGCAAGCGCGGCAAGGCCACGAAGTAGAGCGGGAGATCCGATGCCGAGAAGCGTGAGGAAGGGACCGTACATCGATGAGAAGCTGCTCATGAAGGTGCAGCGGATGAACGATTCCGGAGACAAATCCGTGATCAAGACGTGGGCCAGGGCTTCGACCATCAGCCCGGATTTCGTCGGACACACGCTCGCGGTGCACAACGGCAACAAGTTCATCCCGGTCTACGTGACGGAGAACATGGTGGGGCACAAGCTCGGAGAGTTCGCGACGACGCGGACCTTCCGGGGGCACGCCGGTTCCGCGCGGGACCGGAGGGGCAGAGTCTGATGCAGGCGACCGCCAAGGCGAAGAACCAGGGCATGTCCGCCCGGAAGATGCGTCTCGTCATCGACCAGATTCGCGGGCGAGACGTCAACGAGGCCTACGCCATCCTGCAGTTCTCGAAGAAGAAGGCGGCCCGCTCGATCGGGAAGGTGCTCCGCTCGGCCGTCGCCAACGCGGTCTATCGGGCGGACGAGGGCGGTGAATCGCTGGATGTGGACGAACTATACGTGCGCGAGGCCTATGTGGACGAAGGCAGAACGCTTCGGCGCTGGAAGGCCCGCGCCTACGGGAGAGCGACCCCCCGACTCAAGCGGAGCAGTCATGTGACGGTCGTCGTGGAGACGAGAGACTAATGGGCCAGAAGACACACCCGTACGGATTCAGGCTCGGCTCGGTGAAGCCGTGGCGGTCGCGCTGGTACGCGCAGGGCAAGGAGTTCCCGAAGCTCCTCGCTGAAGACGAAAAGCTGCGGAAATACCTGCAGGCGCGGCTCGGGCACGCGGCGATCGCCCAGGTGGAGATCGAGCGCAAGCCGTCGAAGATCGTCGTTACGATTCACACGGGGCGGCCCGGCGTCGTGATCGGAAAGCGCGGGGCCGAAGTCGACAAGCTGCGTGACGAACTCGCCCTGCTCACGGAGGCGGAAGTTTCCGTCAACGTCGAGGAGATTCGCCGCCCGGAGACCCAGGCTCAGCTTGTGGCGGACAACGTGGCCCATCAGTTGACGCAGCGGATCAGCTTCCGCCGGGCGATGAAGCGTGCCGTGCAGGCGGCGATGCGGGCGGGCGCCGGCGGTATCCGCATCCAGTGCGGCGGGCGGCTCGGCGGGGCCGAGATCGCGCGCTCGGAGGGCTATCACGAAGGTCGCGTGCCGCTGCACACGCTGCGCGCCGACATCGACTACGCGGAGCGCCAGGCCCGGACCACATTCGGCACCATCGGCGTGAAGGTCTGGATCTTCCACGGCGAGATCGTAGAGGACCGCCGTGGTCAGACCTACACCGCGGGCGGACGCCGTCGTCCCGGCCGCGGCGGCCGCGGACGAGGACGAGGATAGAGGCACATGCTGCAGCCGAAGCGGATCAAGTACCGGAAACAGCAGAAGGGACGCCTGCGCGGCGCCGCGCGTCGCGGGAACAAGGTCTCGTTCGGCGACTATGCGCTCCAGGCCGTGGAACCGGGCTGGATCACGAACCGTCAGATCGAGGCCGCGCGAGTCGCCATGACGCGGCACATCAAGCGGGGCGGCAAGGTCTGGATCCGGATCTTTCCCGACAAACCACTTACGCAGAAGCCCGCGGAAACCCGAATGGGGAAGGGTAAGGGGAACCCCGAGTACTGGGTCGCCCCGGTGAAGCCCGGCAGGGTGATGTTCGAACTCGAGGGAGTCGACATCGAGCTCGCGCAGCGGGCGATGCAGCTGGCCGCGGCGAAGCTTCCAATCAAGACGCGCTTTCTGGAGCGGGAGGACTAGGTGCCGCTGCACGCGATGGAGATTCGCGAACTCACCGACGAGGAACTTGCGGAGGAACTCACGCGCGCGAAGGACGAGATCGCTCGCCTGCGCTACAGGGCCGCGTTCGAGGAACTCGAGAACCCGTCGCTACTGAGGACGTTGCGTCGCGACATCGCGCGGCTGAAGACCGTGCAGGTCGAGCGGGCGCGTAGCGAGGAGAGTCAGGTTGGCTGATCAATCGGCGACGAAGGGCCGGCGCAAGATTCGGCTCGGGACGGTCGTGAGCGACCGTATGGAAAAGACCGTCGTGGTGTCCGTCGAGCGGCGGCTTGCGCACCCCTTGTACGGCAAGCAGGTGAGCCGGGGCAAGCGGTATCAGGCACACGACGAGGAGAACGAATACCGGGTCGGTGACGTGGTCCGGATCGAGGAAACGCGTCCGCTTTCCAAACTCAAGCGCTGGCGCGTCCTCGAACTGGTCCAGCGTCCGGACTAACAGGGGCACGACGAGATGATTCAGCAGGAATCGATAGTCCGCATCGCCGATAATTCCGGCGCCCGCCGGGCCCTCTGCATTCGGGTCCTCGGGGGGTCGCGCCGCCGGTACGCCCGGGTGGGCGACGTGATCGTCGCGACGATCAAGGACGCCACTCCGCACGGGAATGTGAAGAAGGGCGAGGTGGTCCGCGCGGTCGTCGTGCGAACGGCCAAGGAGAGCCGCCGGCGCGACGGCAGCTACATCCGCTTCGATGAGAACGCGGCGGTGATCATCAACGACGCCGGAGAACCGACCGCGACGCGGATCTTCGGACCGGTCGCGCGCGAACTCCGCGAAAAGAAGTTCATGAAGATCGTGTCGCTCGCCCCCGAAGTGATCTGACGTCGAGGATCTGAACCGAAGATGACAAAGAAGAAACTGAACATGAGAACCGGGGATACGGTTCGGGTGATCGCGGGCAACTATGTCGGCGCTCAGGGCCAGATTCTCCGCACGATCCCGTCACGGGGACTCGTCGTGGTGCAGGACGTGAACGTGCGCAAGCACCACAAGCGTCCCGTAGCCAACGCGAAGGGCGGAATCACCGAAGGCGGCATCGTCACCTACGAAGAGCCCATCAGCGCTTCGAACGTGATGCTCGTGTGTCCCCAATGCGACGAGCCGGCGCGGGTGCGCCGACGGCGCGATGCGGACGGCACGATCGAGCGGATCTGCAAGCGCTGTGACAACCCCATCCCGACTGCGGGCTAGAAGATGAGTTCGGAAAACGGAAAGCCACGGCTGCGGAAGCACTACGAGGACACGGTCCGGGCAAAGCTCGCCGACGCGTTCGGCTTCACGAACCCGCACCAGATCCCGAGACTCGAGAAGATCGTGATCAACGCGGGGCTCGGCGAGGGGAAGGACAATCCCAGGCTGATCGAGTCGGCTTCGAACGAGATCGCCGTGATCAGCGGCCAGCGACCTGTCGTTACGCGGGCGCGGAACTCGATCTCGAACTTCGGTCTGCGCGAAGGCATGCCGATCGGGACGATGGTCACGCTTCGCAACACGCGCATGTACGAGTTCCTCGACCGGTTCATCAGCACGGCCGTGCCCCGCATTCGGGACTTCCGGGGCTTCCGGAGCCGGGCGTTCGATGGACGCGGAAATTACACGGTGGGGATCCGGGAGCAGATGGTCTTCGCCGAAGTCGACTACGACGAAATCGTGAAGATCCACGGTCTCAACATCACGTTTGTCACGACGACCAACCGGGACGATGAGGCGCTCGTCCTGCTTCGCGAGATGGGGATGCCGTTTCGCGATGAGGTCCCGGTCGTCATCTGAGCGGGAAAGGCTGAATGGCAAAGACGGCATTGATTCAGAAGGCGAACCGGAAGCCGAAGTTCAGTTCGCGCACGGTGCGACGCTGCAATCGCTGCGGCCGACCCCGCGCCTACATGAGGAAGTTCGGTCTGTGCAGGATCTGCTTCCGTGAGCAGGCGCTCCGCGGAGAGATCCCGGGCGTTCGGAAAGCGAGTTGGTGAGATGAGCATGACCGACCCGATCGCGGACATGCTGACGCGCATCCGCAACGCCGGCCGTGCCGGGCACAGGCGCGTCGACATCCCGCTCTCGAAGATAAAGATCGAGATCGCCAGGATCCTGGCGGAGAACCACTTCGTTCGCGGCTACAAGGTGCTGGACGACAATCGGCACGGCCGCCTGCGCGTTTATCTGAAGTACACGTCGGACGACCGGCCTGTGATTCGGCTGCTCGAACGCGTGTCGAAACCAGGGCTCAGGAAGTACGTCGACGCGAACTCGATCCCGAAGGTGCGCGCCGGGATGGGGATCGCGATCATGTCGACCTCGAGCGGATTGATGACGGACCGCGACGCCCGCCGGCACCACGTCGGCGGGGAAGTCATCGCGAGAATCTACTAGCGGGACTATCCGGCGCCGTTGCCGGGAGCCACCCCGCGTAGGGAGCAGATAGCGTGTCGAGAATCGGAAAGCTGCCAATCCCCGTGCCGGACGGCGTCGAGGTGAGGATCAATGGTGCGCATGTGAAGGTGAAGGGTCCAAGGGGCGACCTCGAGCGGTCGTTCGACCCCGATATGGACATCGCGCAGTCCGAGGGCGTCGTGTCCGTCAAGCGTGCCTCGGATGAGGCACGGCAGCGGGCGCTACACGGGCTTACGCGATCCCTGATCGCCAACATGGTCATCGGCGTTTCGCAGGGGTACGAGAAACGCCTGGAGATCCACGGCGTCGGATATCGGGCGGAACAGAAGGGCGACAGCGTCGTGTTCAGCGTCGGATACAGCCACACGGTCACGGTCGAACCGCCCGAGGGCATCACGTTGGGCGTCGAGTCGCCGACGCTGATAAAGGTCGTGGGGAACGACAAGGAGAAGGTCGGGCAGATGGCGGCGGAGATCCGCGCGATCCGCCCCCCCGAGCCGTACAAGGGGAAGGGCATCCGCTACGTGGGTGAGCATGTGCGGCGCAAGGCGGGCAAGGCGACGGCCACGGCCTGATCCGCGACGAAACAGAGAGAAGACGATGGATACAAGGGGTCGGACGAAACAGAGGCATCGACTGCGGATACGTCGGCACGCCCGGATCAAGAAGAAGATCCGGGGGACGGCGGAGCGGCCGCGCCTCGTCGTGTTCCGAAGCCTCCGACATCTCGAGGGTCAACTCGTCGACGACGATCGTGGCGTTACGTTGCTCGGCGTCTCGACTCTTACCGGTCCGGACGGCGACGCGGGCGCGCGCTCGGGCAAGGTCGCCGAAGCGTACCTTGCGGGCAGGATGCTTGCGGAAAGGGCGGTCGCGGCCGATGTGGGCGTCATCGTGTTCGACCGCGGCGGATATCCCTACCACGGCCGCGTGCGTGCGTTCGCCGAGGGTGCCCGCGACGGCGGTCTCCGCTTCTAACGAGAGGGCTTCATGGCAAGAGGGAGAAAACGGCGCGACGACGGTGACAACTTCAAGGAGAATGTCATCTTCATCAATCGCGTCTCGAAGGTCGTTAAGGGCGGCCGCCGCTTTTCGTTCACCGCGCTTGTCGCGGTCGGCGATGGGCAGGGTCGGGTCGGAATGGCTCTCGGCAAGGCGAACGAAGTCGCCGAGGCGATTCGCAAGGGATTCGAACAGGCGCGTCAGGCCATGGTCGTCGTACCGATCGTGAACGGGACCATTCCTCACGAGATCCTCGGGCGCCACGGCGCGGGCCGCGTCCTGCTGAAGCCCGCCGGGCCGGGAACCGGCGTCATCGCCGGCGGCCCCGTGCGAGCGGTGCTGGAGTGCGCCGGCGTACAGGACATCCTCACGAAGAGCCTGGGTACGAACAATCCTCTCAATATCGTCCGCGCGACGATGAGCGGACTGCAGGATCTGGTCACGCCGGAACAGGTGGCGGCGGAGCGAGGCGTGGATGTCGCTACGATTCGGGAGGCCATGCGTGGCTGAGCAACTCAAGATCCGCCAGGTGAAGAGCGGCCTCGGCGCCCAGCGCAGGCAGCGCGCTACGCTGCGTGCTCTCGGCCTCAAGCACCATCAGGATGAAGTCGTACAGCCGGACAACGGCGCGATACGCGGGATGATCCACGCCGTGGCGCATCTCGTCGAAGTAGAGGAGGTCGGTAAGGATGGCTGAACGCGAGCGCATCGGGCTCGACAATCTCTCTCCGCCGCCCGGATCGAAGTCGTCCGCGAAGCGCCGCGGCCGCGGTCACGGATCGGGCTCGGGGAAGACATCGGGTCGCGGGCACAAGGGCCAGAAGTCGCGGAGCGGCGCGTCCATTCCGGCGTGGTTCGAGGGTGGTCAGATGCCCCTCTACCGGCGGACGCCCAAGCGGGGCTTCAAGCCGCATCGGCGGACCGAGTGGCACATCGTGAATCTCTCGGACCTGGACCGCGTGGAGGGAAGCGGAATCGATCCCCGGACGCTGCGCGCGAGCGGTGTCATCCGGGGCACGGACCGCCCGGTGAAGATCCTTGGACGCGGGGACGTCGGGCGGGCAGTCGACGTGCGCGCGCATGCTTTCAGTGCCTCCGCCCGCGAAAAGATCGAGGCGGCCGGCGGTACCGCCCGGGTGATCGAGTAAGGGATGGCGAACGGCCAGAACGCGGCGGCTGCCGCGGCGAACATCTTCAAGGTGCCGGAGCTGAAGGCGAAGATCCTCTTCACCCTGCTCTGTCTCGCCCTGTACCGGCTCGGCTCCCACATCACGACGCCGGGTGTGAACGTGGTGGCCCTGCAGGCCCTCGCCGGACAGTTCCAGGGCACGATATTCGGCATCTACGACCTCTTCGTGGGGGGTGGGCTGCAGCGCGCGACCGTCTTCGCGCTCGGCATCATGCCCTACATCTCGGCGAGCATCCTCTTCCAGCTCCTCGCCGCCGTCATGCCCGCGATCGAGAAGCTGCAGAAGGAGGGCGAGGAAGGACGCCGCAAGCTCACGCAGTGGACCCGGTATACCACCGTCGTGTTGTGCATCGGGCAGTCCTACACGTACGCGCTGTTCCTGGAGGCACAACCGGGCGCGGTCCTCGATCCCGGTTTGAGTTTCCGCCTCCTGACGGTGCTGATGCTGACGACCGGGGGCGTGTTCGTGATGTGGCTCGGCGAGCAGATCACCGAGCGCGGGGTCGGCAACGGCATGTCCCTGCTCATCTTCTTCTCGATTCTGCAGGGCTTCCCGGGAGCAGTCCTCAACACCTTCGAACTGTACCAGGCCGGCGGCATCTCGCTCATCAAGCTCGCCGCCCTCGCGGCGACTCTGGTGGCCGTCATGGCCGCGGTGGTCGCGTTGACGATGGCCCAGCGCAAGATCCCGGTGCAGATCCCGCGGAAGGTCGTGGGCCGAGGGCGCATCCGGGAAGGGCAACGATCGTTCATCCCGTTGCGGATCAACTCCGCCGGCGTGATGCCGATCATCTTCGCGCAGTCGATCATCATCATTCCGGGTACTCTCGCCGCGTTCATGGGGAACCCCGGACCGGGCAGCTCCGGCGCCCGGCGTTTCATCTACGAGATGAGTCAGGCGCTGCAGGTGGGGACGACCTGGTACTACGTGCTGTACGTCGTCCTCATCGTCTACTTCACCTACTTCTACACCTCGATTATCTTCAACCCGGCGGATCTGGCGGAGAACCTCAAGCGCCAGGGCGGGTTCATCCCCGGCGTCAAGCCCGGTGCGAAGACGGCGGACTATATCGATCACGTGCTGACGCGCATCACGCTTCCCGGGTCGGTCTACCTCGCGCTGATCGCCGTACTGCCCTACCTGATCTTTTCGATCTTCGATCTTCAGACCTTCTTCTTCGGCGGCACCTCACTGCTCATCGTGGTGGGCGTCGCGCTCGATACGATGCAGCAGTTGCAGCAACACCTCCTGCTGCGACAGTACGAGGGATTCATGAAGAAGGGGCGGGTCAAGTATCGCGGCAGACAGCGCTACATGTGATGGGTGTGCGGCTGATCATCATGGGTCCTCCCGGAGTCGGGAAGGGCACCCAGGGCGAGCTTCTGGCTGAGCGGTTCGGCGTTCCACGCCTCTCTACCGGTGACATGATCCGGGCCGCCCTCAAGGCCGGGACGCCACTCGGCGAGCGGGTTCGCGTCTACTACGAAGCGGGCGAACTCGTGCCGGATGAGGTGGTGCTCGGACTCATCGCCGAGGCGTTCGACGGTCCGCAAGCGAGCGGAGGGTTTGTGCTCGACGGATTCCCGCGCACGGTGCCGCAGGCCGATGGGCTCGGCGAATTGCTGGTCGGCCGGGGCATCGAACTCGACGCGGTGCTTTCCCTCGAGGCGCCGGAAGAGGAACTCGTCGCCCGCATTTCCGGACGGCGGGTGTGCGGAGCATGCGGCCACGTGACGCATGTGCGGGTTGCGGGAGAAGACGCCGCCTGCCCGGACTGCGGAGCTTCTCTCGTGCAGCGTTCGGACGATCGAGCCGAGACGGTTCGCAATCGGCTCGCAGTCTACCGCGCCCAGACCGAACCTCTGCTCGCCTACTACGCGCAGTCCGAGACGGGATTGACCGCGGTGGATGGCACCGGGACGCTGGAGGCGGTGCGGGATCGTCTGCTCGAGACGCTACGCCTGGCGGAGATGGTCGGTTGATCCGGCTGAAGTCGCCCGCGCAGATCGAGGCCATCGCGGCGGCAGGGGCCATCGTCGCGGGGGTTCTCGAGATGGCTGCGGAGCAGGCCATCCCCGGACGGACAACCGGCGAACTGGACGGCATGGCGGAGGCCATGATCCGCGACAACCCCGGTGCGACGCCCGCCTTCAAGGGACTGTACGGGTTTCCGTCCACGCTGTGCACGAGCATCAACGAGGAGGTCGTGCATGGCATTCCGTCGTCGCGACGCGAGTTGAAGTCGGGCGACATCGTGAGCGTGGACGTCGGCGTCAAGCTCGACGGCCTGTTCGCGGACGCGGCAGTTACGATTCCCGTGGGAGAGGTGGCGCCGGAGACGGAACGCCTCCTGGGTGTGACCCGCACGGCGCTCGATGTGGGCATCGAGGCGGCGCGCCCCGAGGCGCAGCTCGGAGATCTCGGGTGGGCGGTACAGACGCACGTCGAGGCCGAGGGCTTCAGCGTCATTCGGGAGCTCGTCGGACACGGCGTCGGAGAAGCGCCTCACGAGGAACCGCAGGTTCCGAACTACGGCGTGCGCAATCGCGGATTCCGGATGCAGCCGGGGCTCGTCATCGCCATCGAGCCGATGGTGAACGCAGGCGGGCCGGAGATCCGGACGCTCGACGATGAATGGACCGTGGTGACTGCGGACGGACGGCTCTCGGCGCATTTCGAGCACACCGTGGCGGTGACGTCGGAGGGCCCGCGCGTGTTGACGCGTGTCGCGAGTCCGGCGCGAGCAGCAGGGGAGGCCTGAGTTGGCGAAGGAAGAACCGATCCAGATGACGGGGGAGGTCGCCGAGGCGCTTCCCAACGCGATGTTCCGCGTGGAGTTGGAGAACGGGCATCAGATCGTGTGCCACGTCTCCGGCAAGATTCGCATGAACTACATCCGCATCCTGCCGGGAGACCGGGTCGCGGTCGAGCTTTCGCCCTACGATCTGACGAGGGGACGGATTACGTACCGGTACAAGTGAACCGGCGGGGAATCGCCGGTGATGGCGATCGAGTTTGTTCGGAGCGGTTCAAGCTGGTATTTTAAAAGGCTGCCATCGAACCGCCAAAGGGGACGGAACAATGAAGGTTCGTTCGAGCGTCAGGCGAATTTGCGAACACTGCAAGGTCATCCGCAGGCGCGGCGTCGTCCGGGTGATCTGCAGTCGAGATCCGAAGCACAAGCAGCGCCAGGGATAGGCAGGGATACATGGCACGCATAGCCGGAGTCGATCTCCCGCGGAACAAGCGGATCGAGGTGGGCCTCACGTACATCTTCGGAATCGGCCACTCGACGGCACGCAACATCCTGGCCGAGACGGGCGTGGATGGGGACGTACGCGTTTATCAGCTGTCGGATGACGACGTCAACAAGCTGCGCCGGGTCATCGAGAGCCACTACAAGGTCGAGGGTTCGCTGCGCACCGAGACCTCGATGAACGTGAAGCGATTGATGGACATCGGATGCTATCGCGGGATGCGGCACAGGCGGAATCTGCCCGTGCGCGGCCAGCGAACACACACGAACGCCCGGACCCGCAAGGGGCCGCGGCGCGCCGTGGCCGGGAAGAAGAAGGCGCCCCGGAAGTAGGCGCGGCAATCACGTCGGTCCAAACAGAGGACGCGTAGGGAATGGCGAAGCGGGTAAGAAAGAAGAAGCGCCAGGTCGACGCCGAGGGCGTCGCCCACATCAAGGCGACCTTCAACAATACGATCATCACGATCACGACGCTGACGGGCGACACCGTCGCCTGGGCCAGTGCCGGCAAGGCGGGATTCAAGGGTTCCAAGAAGTCCACGCCCTTCGCCGCCACGATCGCGGCCGAGACGGTGGGACGCGAGGCCGCCGGCATGGGAATGCGGCGGGTTCACGTGGAGGTCCAGGGCCCCGGATCGGGCCGCGAGTCGGCGATTCAGGCGCTGCAGGCGGCCGGACTCGCGATCCGCTCGATCAAGGACGTGACGCCGATTCCGCACAACGGGTGCCGTCCGCCCAAGAAGCGGAGGGTATAGATGGCTCGCTATACGGGACCTGTTTGCCGGTTGTGCCGTCGCGAAGGGGAGAAGCTCTTTCTCAAGGGCAAGCGCTGCTTCACGGAGAAGTGCGCGATCGAGCGCCGTGCCTTCCCGCCGGGTGAGCATGGTGGTGGCCGGCGTCGCCGTCGCCAGTCCGAATACGCCGTACAGTTGCGCGAGAAGCAGAAGGTGAAGCGGATCTACGGACTCGCGGAGAAGCAGTTCCGCTCTCTCTTCACGAAGGCTTCACGCGTTCCCGGCGTTACCGGCGAGAACCTGCTCGTCGCGCTCGAGAGCCGACTCGACAATATCGTCTACCGCCTCGGCTTCGCGCCCTCGAGGAAGGCGGCGCGGCAACTCATCCGGCACCGCCACGTGCGGATCGAAGGGGCCACTGTCGACGTGCCGAGCTATTCCGTGGGACCCGGTGCGGAAGTGTCCGTAGCGCCGCGGGCCAGGAAGTTGCCGGTCGTGATCGAGGCGATCGAGGATCGCCGGTCACGCGATCAGCTGTCGTGGCTGAGCGTCGACTATGATGCGGCGAGCGGACGCATGCTCGAGCGTCCATCGCGGTCCGATATACCACTCGCCGTCGAAGAACAGTTGATCGTAGAACTCTACAGCAAGTAGAACCCGCGCGGCCCGGGGGCCCCGTTGCACCCGGCCTGCGGAGTCGCTGAGCGAAAACAGGGAGTGAAGTGCATATGACGGTGTCCGTAGATCTGGCCGGTCTCGTGCTTCCGGAAGCGATGGAGGAACTGAAGCGATCCTCCGGTGGGGCGCACGCATCGTTTCTCCTCCAGCCGCTGGAGCGCGGGTTCGGTCACACGATCGGCAACTCGATCCGGCGGATCATGTTGTCATCGCTGCCCGGCGTAGCGGTGTGGGCCTTCCGGGCGGACGGTGTTCAGCATGAGCACCAGACGGTCGACGGTGTCGCGGAGGACGTGCATCAGATCATTCAGAACCTGAAGCGCCTGGTTCTGGTGATGGACGAGGACGAGGACGAGGCGAAGCTCTCGCTGACGGCGCACAAAGCCGGTCCGGTAACGGCGAAGGAGATCGTAAAGCACCCGTCGGTACAGGTCGTGAACCCCGACCTCGTACTCTTCACGCTGCAGGAGGACCTGCCCAAGAGCCGGCCTCTCAGCGTCGACATGTGGGTGAATCGCGGTCGCGGCTTCGTCATGGCGGAGCAGCACGCGGCTCCGGAGGAGACCGAGGCGCAGCGTGACTTCCCGGTCGGTACAATCCGGATCGACGCCGTGTACAATCCCGTGACACGCGCGAATTTCAATGTGCGGGAGACCCGCGTCGGGCAACGCACGGACTTCGACCGTCTCGAGGTGGACGTAGAAACCAACGGGGCCCTGAATCCGGCGGAGGCGGTTTCGCAGGCTGCGGAGATTGCCCGGCTGCACCTGTCGTACTTCAGTCAGATGGGGACTGTGCCCACGCTCCCGGAGGCCACCGAGGCGGTCGAGGAAGAAGGGGGCGGGGAGCCGCTCGACTCGGGGCTCGTGGAACTGCTCGAACAGTCGCTTGACGAATTCAGCGAGATCTCGGCTCGTTCAAGGAATACGCTCGAGCGGCAGGACATCACGACCCTGGGCGACATCGTCACGCGATCCCGGGATGAGATCCTGCGCCTGGAGAATTTCGGCGAGAAATCTCTGGAGGAACTCGCTGAGGTCCTCGGTCAGCACGGACTTCGGTTCGGCATGTCGTTCGTACGGGATGAAGACGGTAACCTCTACCTGCGGGACGAGCTGGCGGAAAACGGGGCTCGGAGCGACGATGAGACATAGAAAGAAGGGGCGGGAACTCAGCCGGACGCGCAGCCATCGGAAGGCGATGCTGCGTAACATGGCGACGAGTCTCATCCTGCACGAGCGAATCCGGACAACCGAGGCGAAGGCGAAGGAGTTGCGGCCGTTCGCCGAAAAGCTCATCACTTTGGCAAAGAGAGGCGATCTGCACAGCAGGCAACTGGCCAGGCGACAGATCGCGGACCGCGCGGCACTGCGCAAGCTCTTCGACAAGATCGGCCCGCGGTTCGAACATCGTCCGGGCGGATACACGAGGATTCTGAAGTTGGGCGCACGGAAGGGCGACGGAGCGGAGTTGGCGCTCATCGAATTCACCGATCGCGAGGCGTGAGGGAACCGGGAGAAGAGACATGTCCAACAAAGGTGAAGGTGGGCTCGGCGTCATCCTGAGCATCGTCGCGCTGGCGGCCATCGGAGGTTTCATGTACTGGCTGAACCTCCAGTCCCAGGATATCGAACAGGCGCGGGCGGACGCCGAAGCGGCCGAGGTCGAGGCGGCCCGCGACCTGGACGCCTCCGACCTCCTGTCCGATCCGGCGGCCGCGATCAGCCGTTACGTCGTGATTGCAGGTATCCGCGTCGCGACCAGGCTAGGGGAGGGTGTCATTGCCCTCCAGCTTACGGACGAAGTTGCCTATCCCGTGCTGCTCGAGTCGGATCCGATCCAGATCCTCAGGATGACCGAGACGACGATCTACGGCGGTGACAGCGTCTTCGTGCGGGGGCAGGTCTACACATTCAACGATTCGATCGCAGGCGTGTGGATCGAGTCCGGAGCGGTACTGGAGACGATGGGCGAACTTATCCCATCGTCCCCGACCTTCCTTCTGGCCGACTCCGTGTTCGTGCACTGAGCGGGGTACAGAGCGAATCATGGCGAATTTCTGTTACGTATGCGGCAAGGGACCCGGCGTCGGGAACCACGTCAGCAACGCGAACAACAAGCGCAAGCGGCGCTTCATGCCGAACCTCCAGCGCGTGAGAATCGTGGAGGATTCGGGTCGTCGTCGTGTACGAGTCTGCACGCGGTGCATCAAGGCGGGGAAAGTCGTCAAGGCGTCCTGAGGACGCGTCCCGGCGACGTTTCGGCCGCTGACCGGCGACCGGCCGCGGGCGTTCCCGCGGCCGGTCGTCTCGCATCGGCGGCCCGGTGATTCCCCCCCCGCTCGCGGGCCAGCATGTCCTGGTCACGCGGCCGGCCGCCCAGGCCGAGCGCTTCCGCACCCTGTTGGCAGCCGCGGGGGCCACCGTGACGACGGCGCCCACCATCCGCTTGACTCCCCCATCCGACCCGCAAGCGCTGGAGCGGGCGGCCGCGCATCCGGCCGACTACGACTGGATCGTGTTCACGAGCGTCAATGCGGTCCGTCACCTGGCCGAAGCGGCGCGAAGGGCGGACTCGGTGAGTGCGCTGACCGCGGCCCGGCTCGCGGCCGTGGGCCCCTCGACGGCCGACGCAGTGCGGGCCCTCGGAGTGGCCGAGTGCCTCGTGCCGCCGGTCTATCGCGGCGAAGCTCTCGCCGATGAGATCGTGGCGGCGACGGACAGGGGAAGGATCCCGGACGCACGGATCCTCCTCGTGCAGGCTGAAGGAGCGCGGCCGGTGTTGAGAGAGCGGCTGGTCGCGGCCGGGGCGGAGGTCGACGTTGCCCCGGCCTACGGCGTCGAGATCAACCACGACGTGCGGGACACCCTGCGGGAGTTCATCGAGCTGGGTCGCGGAGATTGGCTGACGTTCACGGCCTCGTCCGCCGCGCGTGCCTTCGTGCGACTCGTGGGCGCACAGACCGGCGGTGCTCTCGTGGCCGCCATCAGCCCCGTGACCGCGTCTACGCTCTCGAGGCTCGGTCTGCCGGTGCACGTCGTGGCGGCGACACACTCGATGCCGGGACTCGTGGGCGCCCTGGTGGCGGCCGCCGCGCGCCCCGGCCGTTTGGCCGGGACTCACGGCCAGGTCTGACGTGTCGTTTCCCGCCTCGCGGCCACGCCGTCTGCGTCGCACCGCCTCGCTGCGCGAGTTGGTGCGGGAGACCCGGGTTGAAGCGTCGGACCTCATCTACCCGATGTTCATCGATGACCGGGGACCGGCGCGCCAGCCGATCGCCTCCATGCCCGGAATCGACCGCCTCAGCGTCGAGGCGGCCATCGACGAGGCGCGAGCGGCGTTCGATGAGGGGATACGCGCCGTCCTGCTGTTCGGCCTGCCCGCGAGCAAGGACGACCGCGGTTCGCGCGCGGACCGGCCGGACGGCGTGATCCAGCGCTCGCTGCGGGCGCTTCGCGGGGCGCTCCCGGATCTGGTCCTGATCACCGACGTCTGCCTGTGCGAATATACGGACCACGGCCACTGCGGGATCCTCGACGGCGACCGCGTCGCGAACGATCCGACGCTGGAGCGGCTCGCCGCCCAGGCCGTGAGTCACGGGACTGCGGGGGCGGATATCGTCGCCCCGTCGGACATGATGGACGGTCGGGTCGGAGTGATTCGCACCGCGCTCGACGAAGCGCGCCTCGAGGACGTCGCCATCCTGTCGTACGCCGCGAAATACGCGAGCGCCTTCTATGGGCCCTTCCGTGACGCGGCGGATTCCGCCCCCGCGTTCGGGGATCGGCGCGGGTATCAGATGGATGTGCGGAACGCGGACGAGGCGATCCGCGAGGTACGTTTGGACATTGCCGAAGGCGCGGATCTGGTCATGGTGAAACCGGCGCTGCCGAATCTCGACATCCTCAGGCGGGTCAAGGACGAGTTCCGGATGCCCACCGCCGCGTATCAGGTGAGTGGGGAATACGCGATGATCGAGGCCGCCGGCGCGCAGGGTTGGCTCGACGCGGAAGCGGCCAGTCTCGAAGCGGTGCGCACCATCCGGCGGGCTGGAGCGGACCTGGTCGTGACCTACGCCGCGCGGCGCCTCGCGCGTGCCCTGTGAAGGTCCTCGTGACAGGTGGCGACGGGTTCATCGGGCAGCATCTGGTCGAGCTTCTTCTCGGCCGCGGCTACGAGGTGACGGCAACGATGCTCGGGGAAGCCCCCGCGCAGGGGACCCTTTCGCCGGCCGCACGCGCGGCGGCCGAATGGAAGCGACTGGATGTGCGAGACGCCGACGCGGTGGCTTCGGTCGTGGATGCCACCCGGCCGTGTCGCATCTTCCACCTCGCCGGCTTCTCGTCGGGAGCCGAGGCGAGCACGCGGTCCCGCGACGCCCTCGCGGTGAACGGCGCGGGCACGCTGAGCCTCGTCGAAGCCGCCGCGCGGGCCCCGGCGGACGTGCAGGCCGTGGTCGTGGCGGGTTCCGCCGACGCGTACGGCCGCGGGGGCGATGGACCGTTGGGAGAGCGCACGCCCCTTCGGCCGGTAAGCGTGTACGGCGCCACAAAGGCTGCCCAGGACGTTCTCGCCCGGGGAGCCGGCGCGGCCCTCGGGGTACGCGTCGTCGTTGCGCGGATCTTCCCGCTCGCCGGCCCCGGACAGGGCCCCGCGTTCGTGCTGCCGAGCTTCTGCCGCCGCGCCCTTGCGATTCGGCAAGGGACCGCCGAGCCGCGCCTCGCCGTGGGCAATCTGGATGTCGCGCGCGACTTCACGGACGTTCGCGACGGCGTCCGGGCGCTGGCGGACATCGCCGGCCTCGACGGGACGCCCCACATGGCCTACAACGTGTGCTCCGGGGTCGCGACGAAGATCCGCCGCCTGCTCGAGTGGGTGCTCGAGAGGGCGGAGATCCAGCCCGAGGTCGTCCGCGATCCGGCCCTGTTACGGACCGGAGAACCTGAAATCGTAGTCGGAGACCCCGCGCGGCTGCGGGCGGCCACCGGGTGGCGCGCGGAGCGCGATCTGCGGGCCTGCGCATGCGCCACCATGGACTGGTTCGCGCGGTCGGGCGCCGCCTGAAGCCGGAGCAGCGGCCCCTCCCCCTGAAACTGAAGAAAGAAGAACCCATGGAAGCTACCGTGATCGGCACCGGATATGTGGGACTCGTGGTGGGCACGTGTCTGGCCGGTGCCGGGAACCGCGTAACTTGCGCGGATGTCGACGAAACGAAAATCCGGCGTCTGAACGCAGGGGATGTGCCGATCTACGAGCCCGGCATCGAGCGCCTGATCTCGGAAAACCTCGCCGCCGGCCGGCTTCGATTCACGACGGACGCGGCAGAGGGGATCCGGACGGCAGACGTCATCTTCGTGGCCGTAGGTACGCCGCCCGGCGAGGACGGGCTGGCGGACCTCGACTACGTGCGGAACGCGGCGCGCGTGATCGGAGACAATCTTCGTCCCGACACCGTCGTCGTGATGAAGAGCACCGTACCCGTTGGGACGTGCGAGAGAGTGCGGGCCGAGATCGCCCGGCGGACCGACGTCCCCTTCCACATGTGCGCCAACCCGGAGTTTCTCAAGGAAGGGGACGCCGTGGGTGATTTCCTGTACCCCGACCGGGTCGTCTGCGGCGTCGACTCGGAGCACGCCCGCCAGTGCATGGAGGGACTGTACGAGCCCTTCATCCGCTCCGGGAACCCACTGATCTTTATGGACATCGCCTCGGCGGAGCTGACCAAATACGCGGCGAACGCGATGCTGGCCGCCCGTATCGGCCTGATGAACCAGTTCGCCGAACTCTGCGAGCACACCGGAGCCGACATCGAACGGGTCCGCCGTGGCGTGGGTTCGGATCCTCGCATCGGGTCGGCCTTCCTCTACGCCGGCACCGGGTACGGCGGTAGTTGCCTCCCCAAGGACGTGTGGGCGATCATCCGCTCCGCCGAAAAGCAGGGGGTCGACCTCGGCATTCTGCGGTCGGTGGCCGAGGCGAACGATCGCCAGACCACGGTCCTCGTCCGAAAAATCGTGCGACGCTTCGGCGACGATCTGACGGGCCTGCGCTTCGCGCTCTGGGGGCTCGCGTTCAAGCCGCGCACGGATGACATGCGCGCGGCGCCCTCCCGGGCGATTGCGGAGGCGCTGCGTGAACGGGGCGCGGCGGTCGTCGCGCACGACCCCGCCGCCATGGAACAGGCGCGCGAGTTCTATCTGGGAGATGCGGTGGAATATGCCGCGAACGAGTACGAGGCGCTCGACGGGGCTGACGCGCTCGTCGTCGTGACGGAATGGCTCCAGTATCGGCGTCCCGACTGGTCCGAGGTCGCCAAACGCATGCCCCGCCCCATCGTGTTCGACGGGCGCAACGTGTTCGACCCGGACCGCATGGCGTCGCGGGGGTACGAGCACTACCCGATCGGCCGAAGGCAGGTCGGTCCGGATGAGATCCCATGAGGCTCGTAGTCACCGGCGCCGCCGGCTTCCTCGGTTCGCACCTCACCGACCGCCTCCTCGCCGAGGGGCACGGGGTTGTCGGCATCGACAGCCTCATCACGGGAACCCGCCGGAATCTGGCTCATCTCCGGGAGGAGTCGAGGTTCACGTTTCTGGAGCAGGACGTATCGGAGCCCATCGAGATCGAGGGCGAGGTCGACGGGGTTCTCCACTTCGCCTCGCCGGCCAGCCCGGTCGACTATCTTCGCTTCCCGATCCAGACCCTGGAAGCCGGGGCCCTGGGCACGCGCAACGCCCTGGGTCTGGCCCGGGCACGCGGCGCCCGGTTGCTGCTCGCATCCACATCGGAGGTCTACGGCGACCCGCTCGTACATCCTCAGTCCGAGTCGTACTGGGGCAACGTGAACCCGATCGGTCCGCGCTCCGTGTACGACGAGGCGAAGCGCTTCGCCGAGGCCATCACCATGGCCTACCACCGCGAGTTCGGCGTGGACACGCGCATCGTGCGCATCTTCAACACCTACGGTCCGCGGATGCGCCCGGACGATGGCCGCGTGGTCTCGAATTTCATCGTCCAGGCACTGCGCGGAGAACCGCTCACCGTCTACGGAGACGGCTCACAGTCTCGGAGTTTCTGTTTTGTGTCCGATCTCGTGGAGGGGATCTGGCGTCTCTTCAACGCCGACATCCACGAGCCGGTGAACCTGGGCAATCCCGGCGAGTACACCATCAGGGAGTTGTCCGATCTCGTGCTGGCGGCTACCGGTTCCGCGTCCGCGGTCGAGGAGCGTCCGCTGCCCACCGACGACCCGAGAGTACGCTGTCCGGACATCTCGCAGGCCGCCGCGCGGCTGGACTGGGCTCCCCGGATTCCGCTCGAGGACGGTCTGAGGCGGACGGTGGAGTACTTTCGGGAGAACCGCCCGTCCGCCCGTCCGGGGGCAGCGCCGGGATGATCGCGCAGGGGGGAGGCATGGAGGAGATGGGGTCGGCCCGGGTCTCCGTGGTCATGCCCGTATACAACGAGGAGGCGACACTCGAGGCCATCGTCCGGCGGGTCAAGGAGGTCGCCCCGGACGTGGAACTAGTCGCCGTCGACGACGGCTCGGCCGACGCGTCCGCGTCGATCCTGGACCGGCTGAGCGCGGAAGGGCTCGTGGACAGGGTCTTCATTCACGAGCGGAACCGGGGGAAGGGCGCCGCCCTCTCGACCGGGTTTCGGGGCGTGAGCGGCGACATCGTCATCATCCAGGATGCCGATCTCGAGTACGATCCCGCCGACTACTCGCGCCTCCTGGAGCCGATCCTCGCCGGCCAGGCCGATGTCGTCTACGGGTCACGCTTCATGGGCGGACAGCCGCACCGGGTGCTCTATTACTGGCACTACATGGGGAACCAGTGGCTGACTCGGCTGTCGAACATGGTGACGAACCTCAACCTGACGGACATGGAGACGTGCTATAAGTGCTTCCGCCGGGAAGTGATCGAGCAGCTCACGATCGAGGAGCGGGCCTTCGGCGTGGAGCCGGAAGTCACGGCGAAGATCGCCATGGGCGGCTGGCGCGTGTACGAGGTGGGGATCTCGTACGCCGGACGGACGTATGCGGAGGGCAAGAAAATCGGGTGGCGCGATGGCCTCTCCGCGCTGCGCTGTATCTTTCTTTACGGCGTCGTGCGGCGCTGGACGCGCAAGGGCGTAAAGCACGTTACGCGCGAGGCAACGCGCACCGCCGGTGGCGACGTCGAAAGCGGGGAGAGTTGATACGGGCTGACAAGGGGGGACGAAGGCTGGCAGTGGCACCCATGATGACCGTCCGAGAGTGGATCGTTCGGGGGATCGCCGGGATTCTGGCGGCGGTCGCGCTGGCGGCGTGCGAGGATCCGGTGGACCGGTCCATCGTGCGGGGGGATCGATACCTGGCGGTCGGGGACACGGACAAGGCGATCGCCGAGTACCTCCTCGCGCGGCGCGTCAGCGGCGACACGGACAACCTCCTCCTCCGGCTCGGACATGCCTACGCCGCGAGGGGCGATGTCGACGAGGCGCTCACCGTGTACGAGACGCTCACCGAGCGCGAACCCGGGCTGCGGCACCAGGCGGCGGCCTCGCTCGCCGGACTCGCGTGGTCCGCGCGGGAACGCGGCGCGACCGAGAACATGTCGCGCGCGCTGCAACCCCTCGTCGACTGGGGACTGGGCTATCTTCCCGCCGATCTGCAGCGCTCGCTGGCCGCCTACCACGCGGCCGAGGGTGACCACACCCGCGCCCTCTCGCTGCGCCTCGCGCTCCTCGCCGGGGACGGGGATCCGGATCCGGCGGTGCTGTACGATGTCGGTCTCGCCTATGAGCAGCTCGGCGCGTGCACTCGCGCGCTACCCTTCTATCGCGACTTTCTCGAGGCGATGGAGGACAGCCGCTCGAGCCTCGAGGACGCCCGTTACCACTACGGGAACTGCCTCTATGTGTCCGCCGATGAAGACCGGGCGGAGGGCCGTCCCGCCGCCGCCCTCGAGAAGCTTAGCGAAATGGTCGAACTCGGCGTACCCCGGACGCACATGGTCGAGGCGCACTTCCTCGTCGGCGAACTCCATCTCGCGCTCGGCGAGACCGACGAGGCGCTGGCCAACTACGCCCGCGTGCTGGAATTGAACCCGACGCGGACACACGCTCTGGTCCGGCGTGCGGAGGAGCGGATCCGCCAGATCCGTTTCGGCTTCGAATGAGGCTCCCGGCGCCGTCGCCGCTTCGTGCGGCGCTACGGGTGGCGATCTCCGCGACGGTCCTCACGCTCGCGGCCTGTGCGGGTTCCGGGCCTCCGAGCGATCTCGAGCCAGCGGATCTCTTCCAGTGGGCGCAGGATCGGTTCGACGCGGAGGAATACCGCAATGCGGCCCAGGGCTTCCTCGCGTTCATGCTCCGCGATCCTCTGAATCCCCTCGTCGACAGCGCCCAGTATCTCGCGGCCGAGGGCCAACTCCGGGCGGGGAACGAACTCGATGCGGTGGAGGAGTTCCGGCGCATGGCCACGAACCGGCCCAACAGTCCCCTCGCGGACGAGGCGCAGTTCGGGCTGTGCCGGGCGTACCTTGCGGCCTCGCCCGGGGTCACCCTGTCTCAGGAGTTCACCCGGCGGGCCCTCGAGGAGTGCGAGCGGTTGCTGCAGTTCTTCCCCACGACGCCCCTGCGAGAGCAGGCCGAGAGTCTCATGGCCGATGCGCGGGCCAAGCTCGCCGAGAAGAGCTACGAGATCGGGAAGTACTACCAGGATCGCCTGCGACTGCCGGAGGCCGCGATCGTCTACTTCGAAAAAGCGCTGGCCGAGGAGCCGACCGAGCAGTTCCTGCCGGACCTCCTGTGGCGATTGTATCGCGGTTACCGCCGCGTGGGGTTCGAAACCGAGGCCGGTACCATACGGGAGCGGCTGCTGTCGGAGTTTCCCGACTCGGAGGAAGCCGGGTTGCTGGTGGCGGAAGAAGGCCCCGTGGCGGAGGACGGTCCGGTGGCGGGGGAAAACCCGGCGGGGAATGTACCCCCCACCCGCTGAAGTCCCGGCGCGCGGTCGCCGGACGGGCATCTTCGGCGGAAGCTTCGATCCCCCGCACCTGGGTCATGTCTCCGTGGCGCGGGATCTCATCGGCGCGTTGCACCTCGACCGGCTGCTCGTGATTCCGGCCGGCGATCCGCCGCACCGCGAGGTGATGCTGCCGGCGGAGGTTCGTCTCGACCTCACGCGCCGCGCCTTCGCGGACGCGCCCGGGATCGAGGTCAGTTCCATGGAAGTCGAACGCCTCGGTCCCTCCTACACGGTGGACACGCTGGAAGCCCTCGCGCGACACTTTCCCGCGGATCGACGCGTCCTCGTGATGGGGGCGGACCAGTTCGCGCAGATCCACCGCTGGGAACGCTGGCGGCGGCTCGCCGAGCTGGCCCGCATCGCGGTAATGCCACGGGGAGGCCGAGAGCCCTCACCCTCCCCGGAATCGATGCCGATCGAGTATGTTGTCGTGCACGTCACGCGAGTGGATATCTCGGCGAGCCGGATCCGGCGGCGCCTCGAGCAGGGGCGTTCGGTCCACCTCCTCGTTCCGGAAACCATCCGACACGATGTCGAGCGCGCCTGGGCCGGACGCCGGGCGCGCCACGCAGCCCAGTGAGCCCCCGATGTTGAAGAACGTCGTAACGCAGGTCTTCGGAACGCGCTTCGCGCGCGAGATGAAGCGCATGCGGCCCATCATCGAACAGATCAAGGAACACGAGTCGCGGCTCGCCGAAGCCTCGGAAGAGGAACTCAGGGCACAGACCGCGAAGTTCCGGGCGGTCATCGCGGAGCGGACCGCCGAGGTCGAGGAGGCGGTGGAGGCGCTGCGGGAGAAGCGCCGTTTCACCGAGAACCCGGCTCGACGGGCCGACCTGACCGAGCGCATCGCGACGACGGAAGGAGACCTCAACGAGGCCCTGCAGGCCGTCCTCGACGAGATTCTGCCCGAGGCGTTCGCGACCGTACGGGAAGCCTGCCGACGCGTCCTCGGGGCGACGATCGAGGTCACGGGGAACGAGATGATGTGGGACATGGTCCCCTACGATGTGCAGCTCATCGGGGGGATCGTGCTCCACCAGGGGAAGATTGCCGAGATGGCGACGGGCGAGGGCAAGACGCTCGTGGCCACGATGCCGCTGTATCTTAATTCCCTCCCGGGCCGGGGTGCCCACCTCGTCACCGTCAACGACTATCTCGCCCGGCGCGACGCGCAGTGGATGGGCACCGTCTACAACTACCTCGGACTCACCGTGGGCGTGCTCGAGGACACGGAGCCGGGGAGCGCGGAACGACGGGCCGCCTATCAGGCCGACATCACCTACGGGACGAACAACGAGTTCGGGTTCGACTACCTGCGCGACAACATGGTGATCGAACTCAAGCACCGCGTGCAGCGCGGGCATGCGTACGCGATCATCGACGAAGTCGACTCGGTGCTCATCGACGAGGCCCGCACCCCGCTCATCATCTCAGGACCCGCGGGCCGCGACGAGCGTGACGTGTACCAGAAGCACAACGCGCAGGTGGCCGGGATCGCCCGCAAGCAGACGCGAATCGTCAACCGGCTCGTGGCCGAGGGCACGAAGATGCTCGAAGAGGCCGAGGCAGAGGAGGATTCGGAGCAGCGCTGGGAAGCGGGTCTGAAGCTGCTCGCCGCGCAACGCGGCGGGCCGAAGAACAAGCGGCTGCTCAAGCTGAAGACGCGCTCCGGCGTGAAACAGCTCATCCAGCGCACCGAGGCCGACCTCATGCGGGAGAAGCGGCTCCCCGAGATCGACGAGATGCTCCTCTTTTCGATGGACGAGAAGGGACAGACGATCCAGATCTCCGAGCAGGGTCTCGACGTTCTCTCGCCCGACGACCCCGAGATGTTCGTCGTTCCGGACATCTCCGAGGATGTCCAGCACGTGGCGGACGACGACGCGCTGAACACGGACGAGAAACGCGCCGAGATCGAACGGCTCGAGCGCGAGTATGCGGAGAAGTCGGAGAAGATCCACGTCATCCACCAACTCGTGAAAGCGTACTCCCTGTACGAGAAAGACGTGGAGTATGTGGTGGAGAACGGTGATGTCCTGATCGTCGACGAACACACCGGCCGCAAGATGCACGGAAGGCGCTGGTCGGACGGACTCCACCAGGCGGTCGAGGCGAAGGAGAGGGTCAAGGTGCGGGGCGAGACGCAGACGCTCGCCACGATCACGATCCAGAACTACTTCCGCATGTACGACAAACTGTCCGGGATGACGGGAACCGCCGAGACGGAGGAGGGCGAGTTCCACGCCATCTACAGCCTCGAGGTCGTGGTCATTCCGACCAACCGGCCGGTCCGGCGCCTGGATCACGACGACGTCATCTTTCAGACGAAGAAGGAGAAGTACGCCGCCCTCATCGACGAGATCGAACGGATCAACGGGGAGGGGCTTCCGATCCTCGTCGGGACGACGAGCGTGGAAGTGTCGGAGGTCATCGCCCGCATGCTCAAGCGGCGGGGCCTCGCCCACGAGGTGCTGAACGCCAAGCAACACGCGCGGGAAGCGGAGATCGTGCGCAACGCGGGGCAGCCGGGCGCGATC
Organism: Candidatus Palauibacter sp.; assembly: GCF_965213655.1. Lineage (GTDB taxonomy): Bacteria > Gemmatimonadota > Gemmatimonadetes > Palauibacterales > Palauibacteraceae > Palauibacter. Next base: position 78,700 of record NZ_CBDBZT010000003.1, read on the forward strand.
ACGATCGCGACGAACATGGCCGGGCGCGGCACCGACATCAAACTCGCCTCCCCGTGTGTGCAGTGCGATGTGTGCGGGATCCGCTCCGAGACCCCGGCGTTCGGCCGCACCGACGAGGAACCGGACCTGTCGCGCGCCGAGATCAAGGAGCGCGGATGCGAGGAAGAGCCGCCCTGCGGACTCCAGATCCTTGGCACTGAGCGCCACCAGTCGCGCCGCATCGACCGCCAGCTCCGTGGCCGCTCCGGACGCCAGGGGGATCCCGGGGCCAGCCTCTTCTTCCTGTCGCTCGAAGACGACCTGATGCGGCTCTTCATGCACGAGCGCGTGGCGAAGGTCATGGATCGCCTGGGCGTGCAGGAGGCCGAAGTCATCAGCCACCCGTGGATCACGAAGTCCGTCGAGCGCGCGCAGAAGCGGGTCGAGACGCAGAACTTCGATGCTCGCAAGCGACTGCTGGATTACGACGACGTGATGAACCAGCAGCGGGAGGTCGTCTACGACCTGCGACTCTATGCGCTCGAGGGCGGCGAAGACCTCAAGGGCGAGACATGGGAGATGGTCGAGGAGGCGATCCGCGAGGAGATGGACGCCTATGTGCCCGAGGAGAGTTCGCACGACCGGTGGAACCTGTCGGGGCTGCGCGAGCATCTCCTGATCGAGTACTTCCTGCACAACGAGTTCCTCCCCAGGGTCGGGGCGGACGGAGAGGGAACGCCCGAGACGGGGAAGGACGCGAGCGCCGATAACTGGGCGGGGACCGACGAGCTGCACGAGGCCGTGGTCGAGAGTGCCCACGAGCAGTTCCGCGCCAAGCTCGAGAGCTTCGGGGACCTGTGGGAGCAGGTCCTGCGCTTCATCGTGCTGTCGGTGCTGGATGAGAAGTGGAAGGACCACCTCTACGATCTCGACCATCTGCGCTCCTCGATCCAGTTCCGGTCGTGGGGACAGAAGGATCCGCTGGTCGAGTACAAGAAGGATGCGTACGAGATGTTCGTGAGTCTGATCACGGACATCCGGAAGACGGTGGCCAATCGCTTTTTCCGCGCGCGGGTCGAGATGCGGCCTCCGGGTCGACCGCCGGCGCCGCAGATCACCGGCATGAGCGGTCCCGTGGAGCCGGGCGGCGGCGCCGCGGGCGGGGTGGCCGCCGGCCGGGGAGCGGGGCCTGCTCCGCGCGGCGCGTCCGGCGAGCCCGCAGCGGCCGAACCGGCGTTCTCGGCCACCGGCGTCGCGGCCTCCGCCGCGGTGAGGGATCTGACCCCCGATGACACCGCGGCCCGTGCAGCCCTCCGCGCCGGCCAGGAGCGCCGGCAGACGAGCGCTCCGGCGACGGCCACGAAGACCCCCGGCCGGAACGAGCCGTGTCACTGCGGCAGCGGCCGGAAGTACAAGAAGTGCCACGGCCGCCCCGGCTGAGACCGCTGACAGCGAGGCGGACCGTGCTACCGGCCGCGCGTCGTCGCGCCATGCCCATCGCCGCCGCGGTCCTCGCGCTCGGCTGCGGCGGAGAAGGGGAGCCCGCGGACGCGGCCTCCACCCGGGCCCGCGCGGCTGCCGCCGCGGAAGCGGCCGATTCCGCCTCGGATCCCGATCTGTCGGCCGTGTATGCGGCCGATGCCGTCGACGTGGCCCTGCTGGAATACGCAATCGGCATGCCGTCCCGGCTGCCGGCCGGCCCCACGGTGCTCCGCCTCAGCAACCAGGGCTTCGAGATGCACAACCTCAAGCTCGTGGACCCGGCGAGCGGAGAGGTGCTCTGGGAGACGGAGACGGATGTGAATACCGGGGAGGTTCGCCTCGTCGAACTCGACCTTTCTCCCGGGAGCTACACCGTGGTGTGCGATGTCGCCGGCCACGACAGCCGCGGGATGCTGATGACTCTCACCGTGGAGGCATCCGCGGCTCCCTGACCGCGCCCGGCCATCCCCTGGTACGGGCTGCCAACCCGAAGGAGCGACCGGTTTGTACCTGAGATACGTACCCCCAATGGGGATCTACGAGACCCTGTTACGCCTTCCTGGGGGCGTTCGGCACCTACATGGGCGAGCCCGGCACGAACCCGTGGAGCCAGGGGTTCCCACGGACGGCCGCCCTGCCGGACGGCCCGGAACTTCCCTCGACCGTGACGGTGACCTCCGAGCACCGCAAGTATCCCAAGGCGTGGGGGCTACCCGCGCTGAGGGAAGCGATCGCGGCCTACTACCGGCAGTCGTACAACGTCGAGATCACGGCGGAGAACGTGATGGTGTTCGCGGGCGGGCGTCCCGCAATCGTGGCGCTTCTCCTCTTCCTCGAACCCGATATCGAGGTCCGCCTGGCGTCGACGGAATACACTCCGTACTACGACGTCCTCGAGCGGCTGCGCCGCCCCTACCACCTCGTGCCCAGCGGCGTGGACAACGGGTTCCGGCCCCCGGTCTCGGCCTACACGGCTCCGCGAGACGGGCGTACCCTGATGCTGCTCAGCAACCCGTGCAATCCGACCGGAGTGACCCGGACCGGAGAGGAACTCGGGGCGCTGGTGGCGGCGAGCCAGGAGGACGGCCTGGGGCTCCTCGTCGATGAGGCCTACGAGCTTCTGCACGACGAGCCGGTGAGCGCCCTCGCGCACGTCGACGACATCGAGCGCGGCAACCTGTTCGTCGTCGGCGCCGCCACGAAGGGCCTGCAGGCGCCCGGGATCCGCATCGGGTGGGCCGTGGCGGCGAAGCGGCACATCGAAGTGCTCTCGAATTTCTCCTCGTTCGGCATGGGCGGCGTGTCCCATCCGTCGCAGTGCTACGCGGTCGAACTCCTGGACCCCGAGCGCATGCTCCACGTCCGGCAGGCCGTCCCCGCCTTCTATGCCATGCAGCGCGAGCGTTACGGCCGGGCGTTCGAGGATCTCGGCCTCGAACTCTTCTCGGGCGACGGCGGCTTCTACCACTGGTGCCGGCTCCCGAACGGCTGGACCGCCCAGCAGCTGAACGAGCGCCTCTTCACGCGCGGGGCCGCGATCCTCAAGGGGACCGACTGCGACATGGAGCGGCTCGGCGACGACTCGCCGCTGTCGGGCTTCTTCCGCTTCTCCTTCGGCCCCCTCGCCCCGGAATCCTTCGAGGCGGACATCGCCCTCCTTGGCGAGACGCTGCGCGAGATGCGATCCTGAGAGCGCAGCGGCACACCCTGCCTGCGCGGCGAGAGCTCGCGGGTCCCGCGTGGTCCCGCGACCGGAACCAGGAGGACGTTCGATGGCAATGACGCGACGTGAATTCGCGGGGACTTCGCTCGCGGCGGCGGGGGCGGCGACGCTCCCGGCCGTGGGAGCCGCGGGATGCGCGGGGGAGACCCGACCCTCGACGGATTCGGAAAGCACAGCCGGCGACGGTGCGGCCCGCCCCGGGCGGCTGCTCATCCTGGGGGGCACCGGCTTCATCGGCCCTCACATGGTGCGCCACGCCCTCGCGCGGGGACACGAGGTGACCCTCTTCAACCGGGGGCGCACGAACCCTGATCTCTTTCCCGGCGTCGAGACCCTCATCGGGGACCGCGACGGGGCGCTCGACGCGCTACGGGGAAAGGAATGGGACTACGTCGTCGACAACAGCGGCTACGTCCCGCGTCTGGTGCGCGACTCGGGCACCCTCCTGCGCGATGCCGTCGGCCGGTATCTGTTCACCTCCACCGGCTCCGTGTACGACTTCGACCAGGACGAACTGCCGGAGGATGCCCGGCTGCTCGAGGTGACCGATCCCGAGAGCGAAGACGTGGGACAGTACTACGGAGAACTGAAGGTGATGTGCGAGGAGGCGGTGCAGGAGATCTACGGCGACCGCGGCACGGTCACCCGCCTGCACGTCGTCGCGGGTCCCGGAGATCCCACCGACCGCTTCACGTACTGGCCCGTCCGGATCCATCACGGCGGCGAGGTGATTGCGCCGGGCGAGGCGGACAACCCGGTGCAGTTCATCGACGTGCGGGACCTGGCCGAGTTCTGCATGCACCTGCTGGAGGAAGACACCGGCGGCATCTTCAACGTGGCCGGGCCGACGCTCGACGAGACGCGGATGGACGAGTTCCTGTACGGGATCCGCGCGGTCACCACGTCGCGGGTGTCGTTCACGTGGGTGGACGAGGACTTCCTCGCGAACCGCGAGCCGCCCGCGCGCTTCCCCCTCTGGTACTCGGTGAACGGCGGCGCGAGGGCGCTGGCGCGCGTCAGGTCGCACCGGGGCGTCGAGGCGGGCCTGCGCTTTCGCCCGCTCGCGGTCACGGCGCGGGAAACCCTCGACTGGTTCCTGAGCGAATCCGAGGAACGCCGCGCCGAGCTTCAGTTGAACCTCGACCGTGATGCGCAGATCCTGGCGGACTGGAAAGGCCGATAAATGCGAGCGGGGAATTCGATGGCAATGACGGGAGCGGGACGGCCAACGAGCGTCGATCAGTCGGACCGGATCGTCCCCATCAACCTGCGCCAGAGTGGGCGGACACCGGTCGAGATGCTCATCTCGACCCGGATCCGGAAATCGCCGTACTGGCACCTCTCGCACGAGGCGGGCTGCTGGAGGGCGACCGTCTACAACCGCATCTACCACCCCCGTGGCTACGCGCGGCCCGAGGAGGGAGGCGCGGCGGTCGAACACGAGGCGCTCACGCACCGTGTCACGATGTGGAACGTCGCCGTGGAGCGGCAGGTCCGCGTCAGGGGACCGGATGCGGAGGCGTTCACCGACTACGTGATCACGCGCGACGCGACCCTCATCGAACCGATGCGCGCGAGGTACGTCATCCTCTGCAACGAGCGGGGAGGCATCCTCAACGACCCGGTGCTTCTGCGGCTCTCCGAGGACGAGTTCTGGTTCTCGCTCGCCGACTCCGACCTCCTGTTCTGGCTGCAAGGGGTGAACGTCGGTCTCGGGATGCGGGTGGAGATCGACGAGATCGACGTCTGTCCGCTGCAGATCCAGGGGCCGAGGTCGCTCGATCTCATGGTCGATCTCGTGGGGGAGGCCGTCCGGGACATGCCCTACTACGGGCTCATGGAAGCGGAGATCGCCGGCTGTTCCGTCGTGATCTCACAGACCGGATTCTCGGGGGAGAAGGGCTACGAGATCTACCTGCGGGACGCGACCCTGCACGCGGAGGCGCTGTGGCGGGCGGTGCTGGACGCGGGGGAGGCGCACGGGCTCATGGTCACGGCCCCCGGCCATCAGCGCCGCATCCAGGCCGGAATCATGTCGTGGGGACAGGATATTGATCACGAGACGAGCCCGTTCCAGTGCAACCTCGCCTACCAGGTGCCGCGCGAGAAACCGGGCGACTACATCGGGCGGGCGGCGCTGGAAGGTCAGCGGGCCGAGATCGAGGCGGGCCGGTCTCCGTTCGCCCTCGTGATGGCGGGGATGAAGCTGGGCGGCCGGCCGATCGACGACTACGCGCCCGACTTCTGGCTCGTGTCGCGCGCAGACGGCGGGGATCCGGTGGGTTACATCACCTCACCGTGGCATGCCCCGGAACTGGGCAGCAACATCGCGCTCGGATACGTGCCCCCCGCGGACGCCACCATCGGGACGGAACTCGCGGTGTGGCTCCCGGACGAGTACGCGAGCGAGCCGGGCAAGCCCGATTCCGCCCGCGTATGCGAGGTCCCGTTCAGGCCCTCCGCGAACCCGAGCACTCGCGAGGTAGCCCGGGCCCAGGGGCGCGACACCGCCCGCTAGCCCGTGTCCCTCGCGACAGGGCAGCGCCGGGATCGCGTGGGGCGCGTCAGGCTCGCGTAGGGATCGCCTCAGGACCTCATGCGGGCGCCGGTCGGGTCGAAGAGCGCGGTATCGGCCGCCACGGTAACCGGGAAGGCCTCGTTCATGTAGAGGACCCGGAGCCGCGTTCCGGGGGCGGCGAATCCTGGCGGCAGGTACGCCATGAGAAGGTACTTCCCGACGGACGGGCCCATCCCCGCCGACGTGACGCGGGACTCCCTTCCATGGACGTCGACGATGCGCTCCCCATCCGGCCCCAGAAGCGGCTCGTTGCCTCCGGTCGGGAAGCGCGCGAGCCCGGAGGCGTCGGCGTGGTCGTCCATGGTAAGGGTGCGGAGCACCGCATCGGGGCCCGCATCCCGAGCCTTCAGGTACGCGGTTCGGCCGATGAAGTCCGCCCGCTTCACGCGGGGCCGCGCCAGGCCCGCCTCCACCGGCGAGTACTCCGAAGTGAGTTCGGCCCCCATCAAGGCATAGCCCTTCTCCATGCGGCCCGTCGTGCCGTACACGCCACCGCCCACCGGCCGCAGGTCAAAGGCCCGGCCCGCCTCCCACACGGCGTCCCACACCCGCGGCGCGAGGTCGCCCTCCGCGTAGATCTCCCACCCGCTCTCCCCCACATACGAGATCCGGCACATTGTGAAGGGGATCCCGCCCACCGTGACATCGCGCACAGTGGCGTAGGGGAAAGCGGACGGCGAGAGCTTCGCACCGGAGATCGTCGTCAGCAGCGCCTCCGCCCGGGGCCCCCAAACGCCGAGCGTGGAGACCTGCGCCGACCGATCCTCGAATTGGACGGAGCCATCCTCCGGCAGGTGTTTGCGGAACCAGGCCGCGTCCCGCGCGCCGTCGAAGGCGCCGGTCACAACGCGGAAACGGTCCGCCGCCAGCCGCTGGATCGTCAGGTCGGCCCGAAAGCCCCCGTCCGGCGTCAGCAGCGGGGTGTAGATGGACGTGCCGGGGGGGCGGTCGCAGGCGTTGGCCGCCATCCTCTCCAGGTACGCGAGCGCCCCGGGGCCCGTCACATCGAAGATCTGGAACGCGCCCAGATCGACGACACCGACCTTCTCGCGCAGGTGCAGGTGCTCGGCCTCGATGATGGGAGACCACCAGCGGCGGTCCCACTCGTGCGGCCGGTCCGGGACGCCGTATCGGGCGACGAGGTCGGCGTTCGACGCGTACCACTGCGGGCGCTCCCATCCGCGGGCCTCGTAGTACTCGGCTCCGAGCGCCTCGGTGCGCGCGTGGAGCGCCGAGCGGAGTGCGCCGCGGCGGGACGCCCACTGCTCGCGCGGATTCACGATCCCGTATGTCTTGTTGAAGTGCTCGCGTGCCCGGGCCCGCACGTGCGAGCCGGACCGCTCGTGCGGCTGGAAGCGGGTCACATCGGACTCGTGCGGGTCGCACAGGCGGGGGTGGCCGTGCGTGATCCACTCGGCCATGAGGCGCGCCGCCCCGGGACCTTCCTTGATCCAGACCGCCGCCGCCGACCACAGGTTGCCGACCTCGGCGGTCTCCCCCAGCACCGGGTGCGCGTCGGGGGTGAGGGAGAGGAGGCCGTTGATCGCGTATCCCCTCCCGGTCCCCTCGAACAACGGTCCCATGATCTCGCGCGCCTGCGCCAGTTGTGGCGCGAAGTCGTCCTCCGTGAACGGCATCTCGGTGGGGGAGCGTTCCGACGCCTCGCGCGAAGGGATATCCCCGGGACGCACGAGGATGGGGCGGTGCGCGTAGGATCCGACCTCCATCGCGTCGTACTTCTGGCGCTCGTACATGAACGTGTCCATGTCGCGCACGATGGGGTAGCCGATCTCGTTGCCGGTCGCGCTCAGGAGGTCGATGGGGCCGAAGTCCGCCATCTGGTGGACGGCCGGCGTGAGCGGAATCGAGGCACCGGCCATTGCCGCGATGAGAGGGCTCCACACGCCGCACGCGATGACCGCGTGCTCGACCTCGATGCGGCCGCGCGCGGTGAGGACGGCCCGCAGACGGGGACGCCCAGAGGGCCGGGAGGCGACCTCGAATCCGGTGACCTCGGTGTTGTCCAAGACCGTGAGCGCGCCGCGGGACAGGGCCCGCTCGCGCATGAGGGTCCCCGCTCGCACCGAGTCGACGACCGAGACGGAAGACATCCAGAAGCCGCCCAGTATGACGTCGGGGTTCACGAACGGGATCCGCTCGGCCACCTCCCCCGGCGCGAGCAGTTCGGCGTTGATGCCCCACGCGCGCGCCGAAGTCATGCGGCGCCGCAGTTCCTCCATGCGGGCCTCGGTGCGGGCGACCTCGGCGCCGCCGCACGTCGTTCGCACGCCGAGCGCCTCGTACTGACGCAGGCTCTCCAGCGTCAGCATCGCGACCTCGCGGTTGTGGTCGGTGGGGAAGATGAAGTTGGAGGCGTGGCCGGTGGAGCCGCCGGGGTCGGGGAGCGGTCCCTTCTCGATGAGGACGAGGTCGTCCCAGCCCCGCCGCGCGAGATGCTCGACGAGGCAGCTGCCGACGATGCCGCCCCCGATGACGGCGATGCTCGCCGCGGCCGGCTGTGGCGCGCGTTCGGTCAAGGTCCCGGATCCTCGCACATGCCGGACGCCTCGCGCGGCGCCGGCGGCGGGCCGCCGCGTGACGGCCCGCCGTTCCCTCTTCTCAGCGCCGTGGCGGGATGCGGATCGGGTCGCCCAGATCCGGCATCACGCCCAGGTCGCCCAGCAGCGCTTCGAGCGCCGGCATGCGTCCGGTCAGGAGCGCGTTGATGCTCTCAACGACTGGCGGCAGCGCCTCCCAGGCCGCATCGATCCGGTACAGCTGATCCGCCGTGGGCTCGCCGGACCACCCTTCCATCTGCCCGATTCCGGTGCCTCCGGCGGCCTCGCCCAGGTCGTCGCCGATCTCCTCCAGTTCGCCGGAAATCTCCTCGGCCATGGCCTCGATCCGCTCGCGGTCCGCGTCGTCCATCTCCGCGTCGTCCACCAGCGCCCGGATCTCGTCCAGCCGGCCGTCCATGGCGCCGATCCGCTGCCGGGCGTCGCGCACCGGACCGGCGAGCGCGTGGGCTCGCATCATCGCGTCCTGTCGCGCGACGAGCGCCGCCCGACTGGCCTCGCGCCGCGGGTCGAGGCGTACGCCCACCTCGGTCTCCTGGCTCTCGCCACCGATCGTGAGGCGCACCGTGTAGGTGCCCGGCAACACGCGCGGCCCCGCGCCCGCGGCCGGTCCACGCGAGAAGCCGCCGCCCCCGCCGTCAGCCGCAAAGGCGGGATCCACGCGAAAGTCCCACAGCACCTCGTTGAGACCCGCGCTGCCGTCAGCGTCCATCGTGCGCACGACGTCGCCGCCATCGAGGATCTCGAGGCTCGCCCCGTCCGAGTCGACCCCGTCGCCCAGGTAGTAGCGGAGCGGAATCCCGGCCGGCGGGTTGGGGGCGATGAATGTTGCCGGATGGAAGGGCCAATCCATGCCCATCGACCACATCGTGCCGCGCCGCGCCCCGAACAGCTGGAAGTCGGTGGCGAACACGTCAGCGGACATCTCCTCGAGCGGGGTGATGTCGTCGAGGATCCAGATGCTGCGCCCGTGCGTCCCCACGACGAGGTCGTTCTCCCGCGGGTGGATGGCGATGTCGTCCACCGGGACGATCGGGAGGTTGTTCACCATGCGCGCCCACGACTCGCCCCGATCGATCGACATGTAGACGCCGATCTCGTTCCCGAGGAAGAGGAGGTTCGCGTTCCGCGGGTGCTCCCGGATCACGTTCACCGACCACCCGTCGGGGAGGCCGGCCGTGATCTGCCGCCAGCTCGAGCCGTGGTCCTCGCTCACGTAGGCGTAGGGCGCGTAGTCGTCATTGCGGTGGCCGTCGAACGTCACGTAGACGCGTCCGTCGACCCCGTGCGACGTCTCGAGACGGCTCACGTAGGTGCGCGGAGGGACGCCGGGGACCTGGTCGATGACGTTGGTCCACGTGGCCCCGCCGTCGAGCGTCACCTGAAGGTTCCCGTCATCGGTTCCCACGTAGAGCGCGTCGGACGAGTGCTTCGATTCGGCGAACGCGGTGATGTTGCCGTAGGAGGCGATGCCGTCGTTGTCCGACAGCGTTTCGTCCGTCACCACGCGTCCCATGATCTCAAGCGTGTCGCGGTCGATCTGCTTCGTGAGGTCGGGGCTCGCCTCCTCCCAGTTCAACCCCCGGTCCCGCGACCGGAAGAGGTGGTTCCCGCCCAGGTAGATCGTCGCCCGGTCGTGGCGCGAGATCGCGAACGGCGAGTCCCAGTTGAAGCGGTAGCGGCGCGGCTCGTCGTCCTCGGCTTCATCTCCCGTCGGGCGCGGGAAAGGCCGGATCGACTGTCCCTCGCGCGTGGCCACATCGATGCGCGCCATGTTTCCGCCCTGCGACTCCGAGAACATGATGTTCGGGTCCTCGGGATCGGAGTGGTTGTGGAACCCGTCCCCGAACCACATGTGCGTCCATTCGCGGTTGCGCACGCCCCATGTGGACTGCGTCCGGTGCGGAGCGCACCAGTTCCCGTTGTCCTGCAGCCCGCCGCACACGTTGTACGGGTCGCTCATGTCGACATCGATCTCGTAGAACTGGCCGATCGCCATGTTCCGGATGGAACGCCACGTGACGGAGCCGTCGCGCGAGAAGGCGAGGCCGCCGTCGTTCCCGTTGATGAGATGGTTCGAGTTGTCCGGATTGATCCACAGCGCGTGGTGGTCGGAGTGGATCTGGTCCGTCGCGTTCCCGGGCCACCACGTCCGGCCCCCGTCGTCAGAGGCCGATGACTGGACGCCGCCCAGGTAGATCCGCTCGGGATTGTTGGGGTCGATCCGGATGAGGGAGAAGTACATCGGGCGCGGGTTGCGGTCGCTCATGAACTCCCACGTCTCGCCGCGGTCGGTGGAGCGGTACACGCCCTGGCCCTCGTGCGCCTCCACGATCGCGTACACGAGATTGCCGTCCCGACGATAGACGTCGAGCCCGATGCGGCCCAGTTCGCCCTCGGGGAGGCCTTCCTCGAGGCGGGTCCAGTTCTGCCCGCCGTCCGTCGTGCGCCAGATCCCGGACCCGCCGCCGCCCGCCGCGAAGCCGAAGCCCGTGCGCTGCCGCTGGTACGTCGCCGCGAACAGCGTGTTCGGGTCGTTGTGGTCCATGACGAGGTCGATGATCCCGGTATGCTCGTCGATGTAGAGGATGTTCTCCCACGTCTCCCCGCCGTCCGTCGTCTTGAACAGGCCGCGCTCCTCGTTCGGGCCCCACAGGTGGCCCACCGCGCCCACATAGACGACGTCGGGATCGCGCGGATCGATCCTGATCTTGCTGATGTGGCGCGTGTCCTCGAGCCCGACGTGCGCCCACGTACCTCCGGCGTCCGTCGACTTGAAGACGCCGACGCCCCACGGAGAACTCTGGCGGTTCGCCGGTTCGCCCGTGCCGACCCAGACGTGGTTGGGGTTGGAGGGCGCCACGCTCACGGCCCCGACCGAAGCCGTGGGCTGGTCATCGAACACCGGGTCCCAAGTCATGCCGTCGGTCGTCGTCTTCCACACGCCGCCGGCGCCGAGGCCGACGTAGAAGATGCGCGGGTCGCTCTCGACCACCGCGAGGTCGGAGACGCGACCGCCCATGATGGCCGGCCCCAGTTCCCGGAAGTCCAGGACCGAGGCCGCGTCGGCAGCCCCTTCGGAAGCCGTCTGCGCGGTCGCCGCCTCGGGCCGGGCGGCGCCCAGCGCGAGGGAAAGAGAAACAAAGAGCGTGACGAGAAGGCGATAGGATCGCTCGATCCTGAGTTGGAGCGCCATCGGAACCTCCGGGGTGACGGCGAGAAACCGCGGAAAACAGAACATCTGAACAGTGATTCCCGCCAAGCCCGCCGCGCAAGACAACACCGCGATGCACCGCGCTCCACTTGTTTCGCCGGGAGGGGGCGGCTTACTTGGCCGGCATGTGTTTCGGGACAATACGAAAGCCGTCGGAACGGCAACGCTGGGAGCCGCTTCGCCGCGCACTTGCAGTCGCCTTCCTTGCGGCCTTCTTCGCCGCGCCTGTCTTCGCGGTAGCCCCGACCGCCCCGACCGCCGATCCGGACTCCGTTCTGCGCATCACGTTTCTCGATGTGGGGCAGGCGGATGCCGTCCTCATCCAGGCGCCCGGTGGCCGGACCGCACTCGTCGACGCGGGACGAGGCGACATCGTTTCGCTCCTGCGCCGGTTCGGCGTGACCGAGATCGATCTGCTCGTCGCGACGCATCCCCACGCTGATCACATCGGCGGCATGGCCGGGGTGATCGAGACGTTCCCGGTCCGCTTCTACATGGACAACGGCCAGCCGCACACGACGCAGACCTACCGGCGGCTGCTCGCCGCCCTCGACGCGCGTCCGGAGATCACCTACCTGGAGGCCTCGCCGCGGACGCTCACGCTCGGGGAGGTCGAGGTCGAGGTGCTGCCGCTCCTGCCGCGAGGGAGCACGGAACACAACGATCGCTCGGTCGCCCTGGTTGTTCGCTACGGAAGCTTCACGGCGTTCCTGAGCGGCGACTCGGAGGTAAGGCAGCTCTCGTATCTCGTTGGGCAGGGTGTCGTACCCGAGGCGACCCTGCTCAAGGCGCCGCACCACGGCAGCGACAACGGCTTCACGTGGGATTTCCTCGCCGCGGCGAAGCCCCGGGTGGTGGTCATCTCGGCGGGCCGGAACAACCAGTACGGCCACCCGAGACCCGCGGCGCTGAACGCCTTCCACGCTTCGGGCGCCGCGGTGTTCCGGACGGATCAGCACGGGCATGTCTCGGTGGAGGGTCGCGAGAGCGGAGACTACGAGGTCGCGTACGGCGGACAGGTTGCGCTCCAGGGAGGCGCTGCACGTGCGGAGGCGGGTCCGCCGTCCGCACGCCGCGTCTCGGCGCTGACGGCCGGTGCGGGGGGCGCTCTCTCCCCCGGAGCGTCGGGAGCCGTCGGGATCCGGATCCGGGTGCATGCCGACGCCCCGGGCAACGACCACCAGAACCCGAACGGCGAGTACGCGGTCCTCGAGAGCCTTTCGTCCGAGGACCGGGCGGTCGGCGGCTGGGCGCTGTGTGACCTGGCGAACCACTGCTTCCGTTTCCCGGCGGGCGCCGTGCTGAAGGCTGGCGAACAGCTCGTCGTGCACACCGGTGCCGGGCGCGCCGACGGCGCCCGCTACTACATGGGCCGACGACAGGCCGTGTGGAACAACAGCGGCGACACCGCGACGCTTTACGACGACACAGGAGCCGTCGTCGTCGTGTTCAACTATTGAGCGGGCAAGCGGAGTACCTCTGGGTCGTCGACCGCTTGGAGGGCTCCAGCGCTGTTCTTGTCCGCGACGGGGACGAGCGCACCGAGGACGTGCCGCTCGAGACGCTTCCCGCCGGGAGCCGGGAGGGAGCCGTGCTGCGCGTGCCGGAGGTGGGCGGGCGGCCCGACTGGACGGCCGCCGTGCTGGACGAGGAGGCGCGCCGCGCCCGGTTGCGGGAGGCGGAAGAGGTACTGGAACGCCTGAAACGCCGCGATCCCGGCGGCGACATCAAGCTCTAAGTGCCTTGAACGATGGGGCGGCCCCCATCTAGGATCGAAGTCTGCGATCCCCCTGCCAGGAGCCGTCCGATGAAACGCCGAGACTTTCTCGTCACCTCCGCCGCGGCCGCCGCCGGATCGAGCCTCGTCGCCTGCCGTCCCCCCGAGACCGCCGCCGCGCCGCCCGTCACCTCCGGGCAGTGGGGCTCCGGAGACTACTCGCATGTACCGGGCCTGGCCGGGCCCGCGCACGGGACCGTGTGGGGCCGGACGGGCGTGACGGCCTGCTCCGACTACTACGCGTCGCTCGCCGGCACGAAGACGATGATGGAGGGAGGGAACGCCATCGACGCCATGGTCGCCGCCTGCGCCACGCTGAACGTGTCCGACCCGTACATGTCCGGCATCGGGGGATTCGGCGGCTACATGCTCATCTACCTGGCCGAGGAGAACCGCGTCGTCGGTCTCGACGCGCTCGGCAAGTCGCCCGCCGCCTCGTCGCCCGAGACGATGACGCTCGACGACTTCGCCATGGGGTACAAGGCGCCGATCGTGCCCGGCGCCTTCAAGGGCTGGGCCGCAGCGCTCGAGCGCTACGGCACGATGAGTCTCGGCGACCTGTTCGAGCCCGCGATCCAGCTCGCCGAGGACGGCTTCGTGATCTCGAAGTTCGACGAGCGCTACACGGCGTCGAGCGCGGACAAGCTGCGCCGCTTCCCGTCGACGACGCGCGTGTTCTTCCCCAAAGGGCGCCCTCCCCGCATGGGCGAGGTCATCCGGCAACCCGAACTCGCCGCGAGCATGCGGCACCTCGCCCGCGTGGGGCCCGACGACCTCTACCAGGGCGAGCTCGCCGACCGCATCGTCGCCTTCCTGGCCGAGAACGGCGGCCACCTGACGAAGGCGGACCTCGAATCGTACGAGGTCCAGTGGAGAGAGCCGATCACGACGACCTTCCAGGGATACGACCTGCACGCCATGCCGCCGGGTTCGTGCGGGATGTCGATGTTCCAGGCACTCAACATCATGGACGGGTTCGACCTCGCCAACATGGACCTCTACGGGTCGGAGTTCGTGCACCTGTGGCTGGAGGCGTTCAAGCTCGCGCTCGCCGACGACGACCGGTACAACACCGGGAAGGAAGACGTGGACATCCCCGTCGACATGATCATCTCCCGTGAGTACGCGGACGAACAGCGCGCGAAGATCGATCCGATGCGTGTCGCCTCCTTCTCCGGCGCCCCGCTTCCGTTCTTCGGGACGACGAGTCTCTCCACCGTCGACCGCTGGGGGAACGCGGTCGCCTTCACGCAGTCGCTCGTCAACGCGTACGGGAGCGGCGTGATCGCCGGCGACACCGGGATCTTCCTCAACAACGGCCACATGTTCGGTTTCGTGCTCGAGGAGGGTCACGTGAACCACCTCGAGGGCGGCAAGCGGGCGAAGGGCGTGATGACGCCGTGCATGATGATGAAAGACGGCGACCTCTTCGCGGCCGTCGGGGCCCAAGGCGGCTACACGATCCCGCAGACCGTGGGCCAGGTGATCACGAAGCTCGCGGTGGCCGGGATGGACATGCAGTTGGCGATCGCCTCGCCGCGCATGTGCGTCAACCGGGGCGGGGGCCGGACGCCGATCCCGGAGGACTCCGTCACCTATGTGGAGGCCGGGTTCCCGCCCGAGGTCTACGAGGAGTTGGCGGACCGCGGCCACTACCTCGCGGAGCCCGGGAATCTGGGCGGCGTGCAGGCGGTGCATCGCGACGCGGGGACAGGCGCCCTCTCCGGCGGGTCGGACCCGAGACGCGACGGCCACGCCATCGCCTGGTAGTCCTCTACGTCCTCGCCGGATCCGGATCCATGACCACCTCGAAGTCTTCCTCGTAGCCTACCCGGGTGTGGGAGGCGAGGTAACGGAGCACAGTAGCCTAAGATCACGGCAAGGAATCATGTAACTTCAATGGGGACTGCACGATCTGCCGTCCTTGCCGTAGATCTGGTATCAGACTCCACCGTACCGAACGGGTGGAAAAACCGCTTCAATTTCCGGGAAGTTGCCGGAGTGGGAGACCATCCCTGAGCGATCGCGTCCGAGCACGAGCGCACATGCCCGCCTACGCGACGACGTTCCCCTGAGCCGCCCGGGCGCGGAGGAGTGACGAGGGCTGGAAGACCGGCGCGACGCAGGGGCCGGAACCTCGACCGGCTTGCCTGTTCTGGGATTGCGGGCAGTGCGGGCTCTACGGTGCCGCACCTTGAAGGTGCCGAAGTCCCGGATCTCAATGTGGTCGCCGCGCGCCAGCGTGTCCTTCGCGGCATCGAGGAAGGCGTGGACCACGAGCCCGCAATCCCTCTTGGTGACCTGTGTGCCGACCACATCGGCGACCGGCTCAACGAGATCAGCTTGGTCATGTCCTACTCGTCGTCCGGGAGTGTGGATGAGTCTTGCCCCTATGTAGCAACAACTTACAGGTGCGCTGGGTCGCCTCGTCAAGCCCGAGCCCGCCCCGTCCTCGCGGGGTTGTCGTCCGGCGGGCACCCGCCGTTGGATGATGGTATCCATCCGACCGCCGGGGGATGAAGGCAATATCCGAGAGGGCCGGACCGGAGGATCGTGAGGCTGCAGCAGATGGCGGTCTGCGAGTTGCGGCAAGTCCGCAGCCGTGTCGAGGAGATTGCAGTCGAGCCGGTTAGTGGACGGCTGGGCTGCCCAACGAACAGCATGATTCGGGGTGGCCGAGCAGTCGGCAGAGGGGAGCCCCATGAACACCTCGCAGCAACTGCCAATGAAGCCACCGGAGCTGTACGCTTCGGTGCGGGAACACTGCGCTTGGAGCTATGGGCGACTGGCGATGTCCCATGCGGCCGTCGATCAGGGCAAGACTCGCTATGAAGCGGTGCACTTCATGATCCGGGCACGCTTCCGCAACGGATACTTGGCTGGTGACGTGAAGATGCGGTCCCTGCTGTACGACGAGAAGACGAAGATCGTCCACGGCACGACATGCTGCTACTGCGGATGCGAAGGTAGGCTCTCCCTGGACCACATGATCCCTCGCCTGAAGGGTGGCCCGGACGCCGCCGACAACATTGTCTACGCTTGCCGCAGTTGTAACTCGTCCAAGGGATCGAAGGACATGGTCATGTGGCTCGCATCGAAGGGCGAGTTTCCGGCGCTGCTGGTGTTTCGCCGATATCTCAAGCTTGGTGCCCAATGGTGTGAGAAGGACGATCTGATGGATCCCGCATGGGCCAACCTTCCCGATGCCGCCATCCCGTTCGACAAGCGATCTCTCCGAGTTCGATGGCCGAGTTTGTCCGAGCTTCGCCTATGGCCCGACTCAGCCGCCAGAGGGGTTGGCCAGAAGCTTGGGTGAGCGACTCGTCCCACCGCCCCACCGTGCTGAGCGGCTTTGACCACGTGACCACGTGCTCGACTCGCATGGGATCAGCACCCAACGGCAGCTGTCCTCCGCGAGCTTGGAGGTGCTGTGGACGACACGAGCCGCGACAAGTTGCCTCGGGAATTGTCGGCCCGGTGGCGTTGCGCTTGGACCGACCGATGAGGCTACCCGGCGCGGAAAAGGTGATTGGGCGGGGTGCTCGACGATATCGACATTACGATGTAACCTCATGTACAACATATCCTTATGACCTAAGCGATGACCCCTGAGGAGTCATCCAATCTGCGGAGGACAGGTGGCTATCGAGCTTTGGAGCTGTCCCGCTTTCACGGACGGTTAGTTTCTGTGGTTGATCGTCTCGGGTTCTTCTCCTTTCGGCCTCTCTCAGGCGCTCGGGAGAGGACGTCCGTGCGCGCCGCCGGTGCGCCTCAGGCCGCATGGTTCCTCTCGTAGTCTGCCGGCGACTCGTAGCCGAGTGCGGAGTGCAGCCGCCGGGTGTTGTAGAAGCCCTCGATGAAGCCGAAGACCTCCCGTCGCGCCTCGTCCGCCGTGCGGAAGGAGCGCTTCCAGATCAGCTCGCACTCGAGCGTCGCGAAGAACGACTCGCACATGGCGTTGTCGTACGCATCGCCCGCCGAGCCCATGGACTGGGCGATGCCCGACTCGCGACAGCGCTCCCCGAAGGCGAGCGAGGTGTACTGCGAACCCCTGTCGGAGTGATGGACGATGCGCCCCCGGGGACGACGGCGCGCGAGGGCCATCGACAGCGCGGCCTCGACGAGTTCGGTCCGCATGTGCGTCGCCATGGCCCAGCCGACGACGCGACGGCTCCAGACGTCGAGCACAACGGCCAGGTACAGCCAGCCCGCCCAAGTGGGCACATACGTGATGTCGGCCACCCACAGCTCGTCGGGCCCGGAGGCCGAGAAGTCCCGCCTCACCAGGTCCGGCGCGGGCCGGGCCTCGGTGTCCCTCTTCGTCGTCGCCGTCTTGAAACGCCGCCTGGTCGCGCCCTCGATCCCCAAGCCCCTCATCAGCCGCCCCACGCGCTTCTGGCCCACCCGCTCGCCCTCGGCCCTGAGCGTCGCGTGGATCCGCGGACGGCCGTACGTCTCGCCGCTCCCGGTCCAGATCGCCCCGATCCGCGCCTCGAGTTGCGCGTCCCGCCGCGCGCGGTCCGAGGCAGGACGCTTGAGCCAGTCGTAGTAGCCGCTGGGGGAGAGACCCAGCACCCGGCACATGGCCCGAAGCGGAAACTCGGCCCGGTGCGCCTTCATGAACGCGTACCCCCGCCGGGGATCGATCCGCTCTCCTGCGCGGGGCACCGCCGCGCAGCGGTGGTCAGGCCGCGGCTTTTTTTAGGATGTCCCGCTCCATCCTGAGCCGCTTGTTCTCACGCTCCAGGCGCCGCAGTTCGTTGCGCGCCTCCGTCGTCAGCCCGTCGCTACGGAACCCCTCGTCCACGTCCGCCCGCCGGACCCAGTTCCGGATCGTCTGCTCCGACGGATCGAACTCCCGGGCGAGTGACGCGGCGCTACGCCCGCTCCTCGCCAGTTCCACCAGCCGCTCCCTGTACTCGGACGGATACCGCCCCTGCCGGCCCGCCATAGGACACCTCCTTGCTTGACCCCAATGGATAGGTGTCCGTCAAAGCGGGGCAACTCCACTTTGAGGTGCTTCGTAGCGTCTCAAGCTCAACAAAGGGACTAACGGTATTGCACGGTCCGTTGGCGAGAGGCCTGACTTGACCGGCAGAGGCCAAGGTAGCTATTGTGGCCACATGAGAGAAATAACTGCCAAAGAGGCCAAGAACCGGTTCGGCCAACTTCTTCGGTTCGCCCAGCAGGGACCTGTGCGTGTCACGCGGAACGGCACGCCGGTAGGCGTGATGCTGTCGGTGGAGCAGTTCAAGCGACTGCGCGGAACCGCTTGGGACCGGTTGGCGACCGCGATGGACGCCATGAGCAAGGAGGCAGCCGCCAACGGCCTTACGCCAGCGGCGTTGGAGTCCCTGCTCTCCGATGATAGCTGACAGGGTAGTACTCGACACCAATGTTCTGATCAGCGCCGTCCTCACCCAGACAGGGCCACCTCGCAGGGCGGTCGATCTGGTCAGAGCGGACAACGGGATCGTTCTCTTCAGCGACGAGACGTTCGCAGAGCTTCGCCATCGGATCCTCGGCTCGAAGTTCGACCCCTATGTAGGTAGGGATTCTCGAGCAGCTTTCGTCGCGCTGCTGGCCGCGGTTGCGGAATGGGTGCCGATCGCCGGTGCCAAGCTCGGCTGCCGAGACCCCTCCGACGACAAGATCCTGGAGACTGCCCTGATGGGGCGCGCCGACCATCTGGTGACGGGCGACGGCGACCTGCTCGCCATGTCTCCGTTCCATGGGATACTGATCATCACACCGGCCCGCTTTCTGGCGCACCATGGGCAAACCAGTGCGGCCGCACACGACCTTCACGAGCGTGACTCTGCCACCTGAGGCAGGACCGTACATTCCTCCATGGCTCGACAACCACACCCGGCAGATGGTCAACAAGGCGTGGAGCTTCGCGCACCTGTTAGCGCGACGACGGCCTCTCGTCCAGGGCCTAGACGGAAGCAGATCACCTTCCTGCTGCTCTTGAAGATGGCGCACCAAGCGGACGGGAGATAGCCAGAATCGGGGCAGGGAATCGTAAACTACATACAGATCTACACGGTCTCTCAGCCCGGCCGGATCTTTGAACTCGAGGGTTACGCGGAACCGGTCCCGCTGGACCTGGGGAACGACGCCTACCGCCGCCGGTTCGAACGGGAGGCGTCCGCGTTCGGCGCTTCGGCGGCCTTCGCGGCTCTCGGCGCCGACTGGGCCCTGTACGGCCTTCGCGAGAGCGCCTTCGAAGGCCAGTTCGTGAGATTCCTCGTGAGCGATCCTCCCAGCGACACATGGGACGCCGATGGCTGGACGTTCGGGATCGCCGGCCAGTGGGCGTTCCAGGGTCCCGGCAGCGGCGAATGGCTCGTGACCGCTGACGGCGAGTACCGCACGCTCGAAGGCGAAGCGTTTCAGGAGGCGATCGGGGGCGTGATCTTCACGGCCGACGAGAGTCAGATCGATCTCGGTCTGGACGCACGCGCCCGGTTCGTCGGCGGGTGGCTGCTGGGCGGCCGGGCGGAAATCAAGCGGAGCCGCCGGGACCGCCGCGACCTGTTCGCCGAAGCGACATCGGATATCCGGGGCATCGAAGGGGGCGGCGCCATCGAACTCGGCCGCGTCTTCGGTCAACGGTTCGGCGTCTCCGCGGGGCTGCAGGTCGCGAGCTACGGACCCTCCGGCACGATGCCCCACCCGGGCCGCCTGGGCCCCGAATACCGGCGCTTCGTGGGTCCCGCCCTCGCGCTCGGACTCAACCAGGCGCTCGTCACCGGCGGCGTGCTGACGCTGCGCTGGCAGACCGGACAGGCGACCGGCCTCTGGCTGCGCGGCGCGTTCAACTCACTTAGTCCGAGCGACGGTCGACTCCCGCTGACGCCGACGGGCCACCGGCGGGCCTGGGGTGTGACCGCCGGCGTCGTTCTCGGCGAAGACCTGCTGCCGTGATCGCCTCCTCGAGGGAACGGCGGCTCGCTCGCAGGGCGGCGGAGGGTGACCGCGACGCCCTGCAGGAACTGTACGAGGAGTACTCAGAGGATTTGTTCGCCGTCGCGTATCGCCTCACCGAGTCCTCGCCCTCTCTGCCAACCTCGGTGAGGCATTCGCTACCTTGGAGATTACTGAAGGAGGGCGAAGGGTGGAGAACGATGGACGGAGAGAGGAATGGGATGACATCGTCGAAGATGGAGGAGGTGACCCCGGGACGCGAGGAGCGTAGCGACGAGCGGCACGGGGTCACGGCCGCGGCCCGCCCGCCGGCGCCGGATCCGGAGTTGCGGCGAAGGCGACGAGGCGGCGCTTCACCGCGGCGTACAAGCTGTCGATCGTTGAGGAGGCGGACGCCTGCGAGACGCCGGGGGAGATTGGAGCGTTGCTGCGGCGCGAGGGACTGTACAGTTCGCACCTCTCGATGTGGAGGAAGGCGGCGCGGGAGGGGTCGCTGCGGGGGCTGGCGAAGAGACGCGGACCGAAGCCCTCGGGCGGGAAGCGGGAGGCGAGGAAGGTGCAGACGCTGGAGCGGGAGGTTGCGCGGTTGCGCGAGGAACTCCGCAAGGCGCGCATCATCATCGATGTCCAGGGAAAAGTTGCGGGGCTGCTGGGCGTGAGCCCCGGGGACGGGAAGCGCTCTTGAGCGCGGCCGGAGGCTTGGCCGGGCACGTGGGCGTACGCGCGGCGTGCGAGGCCCTCGGGGTCGCGCGCGCCACGTTCTACCGTCGCCGGAGGCCGAAGACCGGGCAGCGGCAGCCCCGGCCGGCTCCTGCCCGGGCCCTGGACGCGACGGAGCGGGCGGAGGTCTTCCGTGTGCTGTGCTCGCCGCGCTTCGCCGACCGCGCGCCGGCGGAAGTGTACGCGACGCTGCTGGACGAGGGCGTCTATCTGTGTTCGGAGCGGACGATGTACCGGATCCTGGCCGGGAAGGAGGCGGTTCGGGAGCGGCGGGCGCAGCGCAGCCATCCCAACCACCCGAAGCCCGAGGTGGTGGCCAGGGCACCCAACGAGGTGTGGTCCTGGGACATCACCCGGCTGCTGGGGCCGGAGAAGTGGCGGTACTTCCATCTGTACGTGATCCTGGACATCTACAGCCGCTACGCCACCGGATGGATGGTGGCGGAGCGGGAGACCGCGGGGCTGGCCGGACACTTGATCGGGGAGACGTGTCTCAAGCACGGTGTGCGGGGAGTGTGCTGATTTCTGTGTAAATGGCCATGGAGTAGACTCTGGAAGCGGGAGGAGACCATGGCGAGGAAGAAGGATGCGACGGAGCGGGAGGTAGACGAGCTTCTCGACAGCCTGCTGGAGGGCCGCAGCCCGGAAGAGATCATGGGCGGAGGCGGTCTTCTGGAGGCGCTGACGAAGCGGGTGGTGGAGCGGGCGCTGGAGGGAGAGCTCACCGACCACCTGGGCTACGAGAAGCACGCGAGAGAGGGCCGCAACGGCGGCAACTCGCGCAACGGCCGTACGCGGAAGCGAGTGAAGACGGACACGTCGGAGTTCGAGATCGAGGTGCCTCGGGACCGTGATTCGACGTTCGACCCGAAGTTCGTCAGGAAGGGCCAGCGTCGGCTGGGCGGGTTCGACGAGAAGGTGATCGCGCTGTACGCGCGGGGCATGACGACGCGGGAGATCCAGGGTCACCTGAAGGAGCTGTACAAGGTGGAGGTCTCACCGTCGCTGATCTCGGCGGTGACCGACGCGGTCCTGGAGGACGTGAAGGCGTGGCAGGGCCGGCCGTTGGATACGGTGTACCCGATCGTGTATCTGGACGCGATCCACGTGAAGGTGCGTTCCCGGGGCCACGTCCGGACGCACGCGGTCTACCTTGCCCTGGCCCTGACGCTCGAGGGCAACAAGGAGCTGTTGGGGCTGTGGGTGGGCGAAGCGGAGGGGGCGAAGTTCTGGCTCTCGGTCCTCACCGAACTCAAGAACCGGGGGGTCGAGGACATCCTGATCGCAGCGATCGACGGCCTCAAGGGCTTTCCCGAGGCGATCGAGTCGGTGTTCCCGAAGACGCAGGTCCAGCTCTGCATCGTGCATCTGGTGCGCGGCTCGCTCCGGTTCGTCGCCTGGAAGGAGCGCAAGGCGGTCGCCAGGGACTTGCGGGCCATCTACAGGGCTCCGAGCCTGGAGGCGGCCGAGACGGCGCTGGAGGCCTTTTCTCAGCGCTGGGACGAGCGCTTCCCCATGATCAGCCGGAAGTGGCGGGCGAACTGGGCGAACCTGACCCCGTTCTTCGATTATCCGCCCGAGATCCGCAAGGTCATGTACACGACGAACGCGATCGAGGCCCTGAACGCGCAGCTCACGAAGGTGACGAGGAAGCGCGGCGCGTTCCCAACCCCGGAGGCGGTCAGGAAAGTGCTGTACCTTGCGATCGAGAGGGCGTCACAGCGCTGGACCCGGCCCGTTCAGGACTGGACCGGCGCCCTGAACCACCTGTCGATCGTGTTCGAGGGCCGAGTGCCCGTATGAGTGCGAGGGCCATTTACACAGAAAATCTGACAGTCCCGTCGCTGAGTCGTCCCCGGGTCTCGAACGACAATCCCTACTCGGAAGCGCAGTTCAAGACCGTAAAGTACCACCCGGGCTTCCCGGGCCGGTTCGCCGACATCGAGGAGGCGAAGGACTTTTGCCGCACCTTCTTCCAATGGTACAACACCGAACACCGCCACGGCGGCATCGGCCTGCTCACGCCCCGGCAAGTCCACCTCGGCCGCGCCCCCGAGGTGATCGCGCACCGGCAGAACGTGCTGGCCGCGGCCTACGCCGCCCGCCCCGACCGCTTCGTGGGAGGCCCGCCGAGGGCCGCCGAACTCCCGGACGAAGTCTGGATCAACCGCGCACTCCCCATCACGTCGGCCAACGCCGCAGGACCGGCCGCCGGCGGGGAAATGGAGGGCTCACTAAACTGAATCGGCAAGTGTCTCACAATCGTTGGCAGGTTCCGTCGGCCGATGCCCGCGACGTGTTGCACGACGTTTTTCTTCGTCTTCCGACGGCTCTCAAGCGATTTAATCGCAGGCGCTCACTCGGGCCGTGGCTTCGCGCCGTTGCCACCCGGGCGGCCCTCATGCGACTCCGCTCACAACGGAGACGCCGCGAAGTGAGTGTCCGGGACGAGAGCGCATTCGGCGGCCGGCGAGCCCCCTCGATCATCGACTCCATCGCGTTCGAGCGTGCGCTGTCATCGCTCCCCGAAAGACTGCGAACCGTGATCGTTCTCAAGGAACTGCACGGTTATTCGCACAAGGAGATCGGTGATCTCCTCGGCATCCCGCCGTCCACATCGAGGAGCCGGTTGCACAGTGCACGCGCGGCGCTTCACGACGCGCTCCGCGAACGGTAGGGAACAGGAATGAAGTCAGGTAGCCACGATTCGCACATCGACTATGCTACGCTGAACGACTTCGCGGACGGCGATCTGGCCGGGCGTGCGTCCGAGACCGTTCGGGCACACCTTCGAGAATGTGCGGCCTGCCGGGAGGCGGTCCAGTTCATCCGTGCAGCCGGCGAGACGATCCGCACGCTTCCGGCTCCAAAGCCGCCCGACGCACTCCTCGCCGACCTGTTCCGCGAGGGCTCGCGCCATGCAACGGTTCTTCCGCTCGTCGGCGCACAGGCGAAACCGGCGCTTCCGTCGCGATCCTTGTGGCTCCCTTCGATCGGCGTGGGCGTCCTGGGGCTGATCGCGACCATCATCCTGCTGACCCTCGGCTCCGGGCAGGCCATGGCAGGTGCGAGCACACTCAGCTTCGAACCGACCCGTGACGGGACACTGGCCCTCCGCTACGAAACCGTCTCCGTACTGGCGGGGGAACCGAGCCTGCGCGCACGGATTCGATACTGGGTCCCGGACTCGCTTCGATATATGCAGACCACGCCGGGATTCAGTGCGATCGAACTGTCTCGCGAGAGGCTCGGGGAGTTCGAGGGCGTCGCCAGCCTTCCACCGGGCACTGCCTACGCCGTCGTCACGATCGAGGACCCCGGCGCAGACTACATCGACAACAGCCCGGATGGACCGTGGGAGTACTTTGAGACAGACGCACAGGGTCGCCCCACTCTGTGGGCCCGACGCTACCAGATGCTCGCAACTCTCAATTCCAACCCCACCGGGATCAGACCACTCGCCGCGCAGGCGGCCTCCGAATTCCCCGGCCAGCCGGAGTTCTGGGTATGGGGTTTCCTGTTCTCGGATGATCATTGGCCGGCATCGCCGCCGGACACGCTGCTGCTGCGTCACGCAGAGCGTCTCACTGCGCTCGACCGGGCCGCCCGGGCGGGCGATCCGGGACCCGTGGAGATGGATGCGCTCTGGCGGTACTCCCGATTCTTGGAACGCACGGACCTGGCCGACCATTGGGCGAACGAACTGGTCGCGCGCTACCCGCGACACGGCCTGTCTACGGTGGTCACTCTGCGGTCGATCATCACGTCCTCGGGCACGGATGAAGAGAAGCTGGCCGCCGTCGAGGAAACCTGGGCCCTCACCGAGGCTCCGGCTGCAGCCCAGGTGGGGTTGCAGATTTCCTACGCCTTCGCCGATCCCGACCTCACCGAGAAATGGCTCGTCCGGCAGGTCGCCGCTCCGATCCCCATGAGCCTGGACTATGACATCCGAGTGGCGGGAGCCGTGATGGAAATACCCGTCCTGTGGCCGGTGGCCGAACGTTGGATTCTCCGCCGCCTCGCGGACAGCCGGGACTGGGCGGGCCCCGCCCGGCGCCTTGGCCAGTCACGCCGCAGCTTCGAAGCGGAAGCCCGCCAGGGTCGCGCGCTTCTCTACCTCCACCTTTCCCGCATCCGCCTGGCTCGGAGCGACCCGTACGCTGCGACCGATGCGGTGGAACGGGCCGTGGCGGAGTCGTGGAACCCGGGGGTCTTCGTGCAGGCGGCCGATTTTCACCGCGCTGCGGGTTCGGAGGCGCGCGCCGCCGAGCTGATTGCGCTCGCACGGGTAGACCCCGTAACGCCGCTGGAGCCGTACCTCTCCGCCGCCGCCGACTCGGCCTGGCCCGAGTCGACCGAAACTCAACTGGCCGCGGCCCGGATCACTCTGCTCGAACGAATCGAAGTGGAGCTCCTGGACGAACACGTCGACCTGGACGCGCGCATCCGATCCGAAACCGGCGAAGAGGTGACGCTCCGGCGGGCGGCCGCTCCACAGGGCGTGACGGTGGTTCTCTACACCAGCGAGCCGGACCGGATACCCGTCGAGGCGTCGACGCTTCTCGACGTGAACGCCGGGCCCTTGAGGGGGGCCGGTGTGCGCACTGTGGTCGTCACACAACGACCGGGTCCGTTGCCGGAAGGACGTTCCGGACCATACGGCTCCTTCTATCAGGACTCGAAGCAGGAAGTCCGGGAGGTACTCCGCGCATCCGGGAATCCGGAATACTTCGTGCTTGATGGCACCGGAAGACTCCGCCATCGCGGGGAGAACCTGGAAACCGCCCTGCGCATCGCCCTTGTACTCTCCACTTGAAGATGTGAAGAGGTGTAGGGAGCAGCCGCTTCCGGACCTCCGCATCCACGACCAACTACACCTACGGTGCCGGGGCCTCCGAAAACGCGGGCCTGTCCCTCAACGATTTCGTCCTGCCCGGCGAGATCGCCGGCGTGGAGATCTACAGAGGTCTCGCGAGTCTCCCCGCCGAGTTCGGGGGATACACCAACCGCTGCGGCGTGGTCGCCGTCTGGACGAAGTAGCCCCTTCTCGTACTTATAATCGATTGCCTTGACACATGTTGCGCGCTAGGTACCAGCCGGCCCTCCGGCAACGGCGCGCCGGCTTGGCCGATCACTTCATGTAAGGTTTCGTCCCCTCTCGGCATCTAAGAGAAAAAGGTGTCTGTGCGGGCTGCGCCGAGGGTCCTGAGGGCACGGTCAGCTGCGAGCAAGATCGAGACGCAAATCGGGGTCGTTCGGGGTGGTGGGAATCGAGCCGCAAGTCCTGGGGGAAACTGGCGATGGTTGGTTTCGAGGTGGGTGAGGCTCGGCGTCGCGACCGGGCCGATCAGTGATCGAGGCGAATCAGGAGGGACGACTCGTCCGGCGGGCCGCCGATGGGGACCGCGAGGCTCTTCACGTCCTGTACGAGGAGCACTCGGACATGGTATACGCCGTGGCGTACCGTCTGACCGAGTCTTCGCCCGATGCACGCGACGTGATGCAGGATGTCTTCGTCCATCTCCCGGGCGCCCTCAAGACGTTCGATCAGAGGAGTTCGCTCGGAACCTGGCTGCGGGTCGTGGCCACGCGCAGGGCGCTGCAACTGGTCCGCAAGCGCCGCCGCCGCCGCGAGACGCCGATCGGCGATGACCTGCCGAGCCGTCCCCCTCGCGCGCTGGACACGATCGCACTCGAGCGCGCGCTGGCCACACTCCCGGACACCCTCAGGGCGGTGATCATTCTGAAGGAAATCGAAGGCTACTCCCACAACGAAATAGGCGAATTCCTCGAGATTACGCCCTCCGCGTCGATGGCCCGGCTCTCGCGAGCCCGGGCTTCGCTGAGAGCCTCTCTCGGAGAGAGATGGACATGCATATCGACTATCCGACGCTCAGCGCGTTCGCTGACGGGGACCTGACCCCCGAGTCCCGGACGGCGGTAAGCGCACACCTTCGCACGTGTGACAGGTGCCGCGGGGAGGTCCAGTTCATTCGGACGCTCGGTGATGGACTCCGTGCGCTGCCGACTCCATCGGCGCCCCGCAACCTGATCGGAGAGATCTGGCCCGTCGACCGGGAACCCACCCCGACCCCCGAGTTGCGAACCTCGGGGCGGGAGCCCGTGCAGCGAGGCTGGGTGCTCGCCCTGGCCGCGGGCTTAGTGGGGGTCGTGGCGGCCGCCATCGTCCTGACCTTCGGCGCCGAGCGGATGGCGGCGGGGGCCAGCACGCTCACGCTCGAGCGGGCCACCAGCGGAGCGATGAGGCTCTCCTATGAGACGATCTCTCCGCTTGCGGCGGAGACCCGCGTGCGCGCGCGCATCCGGTACTGGATCCCCGACTCGCTTCGCTTCGTGCAGAACGAGGGGGGCTTCCGCGACATCGAACTCTCGCGGGAAGCTCCCGGGATGTTCGAGGGCGTTGCGGACCTGCCGTCCGGCACGGTCTACGCGGCCGCCACCGTCGAAGACCTCGATGGGACCTATGTCGAGAGTGACTTCGGTCGGTTCTGGGAGTACCTCGAGACGGATGCCGAGGGCCGGCCGACGCTTGAAGCACGCCGCTACCAGATCCTGGCGGCCCTCGAGTTCAACGCCCCCAGAGCCGCCGAGTTGGCCGAACGGGCCACCTCGGAGTTCCCCGGGCAGCCCGAATTCTGGTTCTGGCGCCTTTCGTTCGAACTCACCGCCCTGCCGGAGGCGTCGATCGAGACGCTGCGATCGACCCACGCGGCGCAACTCGGCGAGCTCGATCGGGTGGCCCGGAACGGCAATCCGGGACCGGTGGAGATCGACGCGCTCAGCCGGTACGCCAGCCTGCTCGGACGCGGCGAGCTTGCGGACTATTGGCAGGGCGAACTCCGCACGCGCTATCCGCGCCACGGTGCGGCCGCCCTGGTCAACCTTCAGGAAACTCTGGTTTCCGCAGCTCCCGCCGAGGAGAAGCTGAACGCCCTGGAGGAGGACTGGGCGGATCTCGACGCTCCGGCCACGGCGCAGGTCGGGCTGAGGTATTCGTACGAGTTCGCCGACCCGATCCTCACGGAGAGGTGGCTCGACAGGTACGAGGCCAGTTTGGCAGGCCGGACGCTGAGCTCCGACACGGAAGTGGCGCGAAACCTGATGGCCGTGCCGGCCCTGTGGCCGCTGGCGGAAGGTTGGATCCTCGACCGCCTCTCCTACAGCGACGATTGGGTCGGCCGCGCCCGCCGGCTCGATCAGTCGCGCCGGAACTTCGAGGTGGAGACGCACCAGAATCGAGCGAACCTGTACCTGCATCTGGCCCGCATACGCTTGGGTCGAGGCGACTCGGCGGGAGGGATCGACGCACTCGAACGATCAGTCGACGAGATCTGGGATCCGCACGTTTTCTTGCGCGCCGCCGAGATCCATCGCGCGCTCGGTTCCGATGTTCGCGCCGCCGAGCTGATCTCGCTGGCGCAGGCGGATCCGGTAGTGCCCTTGGCGCCGTATCTCTCAGTCGAGGAAGATGTTGCGCGGCTATGGCCAATGGAGGCCCCACAGGGTGAGGCGCAGGCCGCCATGCGTGAACGAATTCTGGAAGGACTTCTGGACGAGTACGTCCGTCTCGACGTGTCTCTGCGCACCCAAGCCGGAGACCGGACGACGCTCGAACAGGCAGCTGGATCCCCGCGCGGCGTAACGCTGGTCGTCCACGCGATTCGCGCGGACCTCGTTCCTGATGAAGCAACCTCGCTCCTCAGGCTGAATGCCGAACGGCTGAATTCAGTGGGAGTGCGAACCGTCTGCGTACGCGAACAGCCGGACCCTTCGCCGGTCGAGTGCCCGGGCACGGATTCCAGCTTCCACCACGACCCCGACCACGAGGTGTGGATGGAGCTTCGGGCATGGCGCGAGTTGCAATACTTCGTCCTGGATCGGGGTGGCAGGCTTCGTCACCGCGGTGAGGATCTTGAAACCGCACTACGCATTTCAATCGCGCTCGCCATGTGACCTGTCACGCCTTCAAACCTCCTACGAGAACGGAAAGGAAACGAGAGATGATCCGAAGACGCTTGCTCTTGGCGACTATGACCGCGCTTGCCGTGTCGATCATGCCGGTCACACGCGATGCCGAGGCGCCCCTCGGTGTGGGACTGGCCACAGCGGCGTGTGCGGAGGGAGGTTGCGGCTACTGGAATCCGATGATCGACTGCTTCTGCCCGGACCTGCAGATTCCCCAGTACTGGCCGCGCTGTGCTGAGTCCCTTGGGCCCTGAGCGCACCGTGGCGCGTGGCTGGGCGATCTGGCCGCTTGCCGTCGCATCGCTCTACGGCTGCGCCCCCGCGGACGGGGCAAGCCTCGCAGGTGAGGGGCCAAACGTCACGATCGCCGCGGAGACCGTGGTCTCCGACGATGCCCTCGGGTGGGTCGTGGATCTCGCGCTCGTCGGCGATCGGATCGTGGGGCTCGACGCCATGCTTGACCCGAGCGTCCATGTGTTCGATCTCGAGACTCTGCGTCACCTCGCCTCCTACGGCCGCGACGGCGATGGGCCGGGAGAGTTCAAGGATCCCGAGCAGATCGTGGTGGGGGCCTCCGATTCCCGCGACGAGGTGTGGATTCTGGACGGTGTCCACCAGCGCCTGACCCGGGTGTCCCTCGAAGCGATGGAAGCGGGAGCCGAGATCGTGCCGGAGACGCTTCCCATGGACGGTCCCAACGCGGGGTCGCTCGTGCGCGTGCCGGATGGCCGCTGGTTCGCGGGAGGCTGGATCACGGAGGGCCGCGTCGGACGCTTCCACGCCGACCGCAGCTACGACCGCACCATCGTGGGATTCCCGCCCGAGGTGGAGGCGCCCGGCATGACGCTCCTGCAGGCCTACGAGAGCCGCGTCGTGGCCGACCCCGCCGGTGGCCGGCTGGCCGCGGCGACGATCCTCGGAGGATTGCTGGAGATCTTCGATTATGAAGGTGTGCTCATCGCGCGCGCGGCGGTGCCCCATCCCTTCCACCCCGCGTTCGTCCAGGGGCGGTCCCGGGCCGACAAGGCGGTGATGTCGGTGGGTTCGGAGACCCGGTACGGCTTCACGGATCTGGCGGCGACGCGTCGCCATCTCTACGCCCTCTTCTCCGGGGGGAAAGTGATGGAGGAGGGGACGCCCTGGGCCACGAACGAGGTGCAGGTCTACACGTGGGACGGCGAGTACGTGAAGTCCCTGTATCTGGACAGGACCGTGCACGCGGTCACCGTGGATGCCTCCGATACGTGGCTGTACGCGAGCGGAGCGGAGCCCGGCCCGTGGGTCGGCCGTTTCCGGCTGCCCTAGCATCCTGTCGGGCTCCATCTGCTTGCGAGCATGGAAGCGGGCTGATGCCATGCGGACGGTCCGAGGAGAGCTCAGCTTTATCTTGTAGTTCGATAAGCATATGGCTTGACAACAGTTACATATCTACCTACCCTTCAGAGCCAATCGGTTTGCGCTCGCCGCCGCGAGCGAAGCGTCCCTCGCAAGACCACAGAGAAAAGGACGTGGCGCTTCTTTCACGCCACAAGCGGGATGTCTGGATCCTAGCGCGCCCGCCCGCCCGATTGTCTCTTGGTGCGTGTTCGGGGCGTTCGTGCTTCGGCAATCCCCGCAGCGAAGGTCCCGGAAGGTGTGGAGGGCATGAGCCGACGTCGTTCGCGAGAGAAGAGAGAAGGCGGCCAGGTGGATGAGGCCGCGGAGTCGAAGCGCAAGCGTCCGCCGCCGCCGGAGCGTTTCAGCCGGGCATGGTATCTGGACTGGCTGCGCACGCTGGCCGTGGCGGCCGTCATCTTCATCTTCTTCCGGACGTTTCTGCTGGCCACGTTCGTCATCGATTCCGGCTCGATGGAGGACACGTTGCTCGTGGGCGACTTCGTGCTCGTGAACCGAGTGTCGTTGGGCGCGCCGATCCCCTTCACGAGCGGGCGCGTGCCCGGGTACCGCGAGCCGAAGCACGGCGACATCGTCGTGTTCCGGGCGGATCACTCGCCGGGGCTCGACATCGTCAAGCGCGCGGTGGGCCTCCCCGGCGACACGCTCTACATGGAAGACGGCGTCCTGTACCGGAACGGGGTCGCGGTCGACGAACCCTACGTGCGGCGGAACCCCCGCAACCCGGACTCGCCGGACCCGCAGATGCGGTGGCAGACCAACTATCTGGTGCCCGACACGCCACACGAGGAGTACCAGCCCACGCGCGACAACTGGGGTCCGATCGTGATCCCGGAAGAGCGGTACTTCATGATGGGCGACAACCGCGACGACAGCTTCGACTCGCGCTCGTGGGGCTTCGTGGAACGCGGGAAGATGCAGGGCACCCCGCTCTTCATCTACTATTCGTACGACAGGGGCGCCCTCAAGCCCGTGCCCTTCCTGACGGCCATGAGACCGGGACGGATCGGGCCCCCGCCGCGCTAGCGTAGCCGCCGTCGCCGCCGTCCGCGCTGGATCCGTCCATCGCGGTCCCCCCCTGAACACGGCAGGCGCCCCCCCCTTCCCGTTCGGGGCGTGTCGCCGGCCCCTCCCGAAGGGCCTGAGGCCGAGCTCTCTCAGCCGGATCTCGAGCTGGCAGCCCCCCCTCCGAGAACCACGAAACGCCGGTTCCCGGCGACGTGATGTAAGATTTTGCAGGCCAGCGGCATATGTCTATCAGAAGCGCAGGTTTTCCGTGCGCTTTCTTGGTGGCGACCACAAGCCCAAGGAGAGAGACATGCGACGCAACCACGGCCGCGGTGTCATCCGTATCTAGACACGCGCGAACGAGGGCTCCCCTGGCGGAGCCATGTCAGGCTTACGGCCAGCCTGTCCCGGGCCCCTGGGGCAGGCTCGCCGTTGCCTCGTGCAGCCAGTCGCTCGAACCAGCGTCTCGCCGGGTCCGAGCGCAATGCTAGAGTCGGGCAGGGAGACGGAACTGGCCCGGAGGGCGGCAGGCAGCGAGCGAGAGGCGCTTCGGCACCTGTACGAGCACTATTCCGACGAACTCTTCGCGGTCGCGCACCGCCTGACGGATTCCGTGGCCGACGCACGCGATGTTCTCCACGACGTCTTCTCCGGGCTGCCAGTAAGCCTGCAGACCTTCAAGTACGATCAGCCCGTGGGACCCTGGTTGCGAGCGGTGACCACACGCACGGCCCTCATGCTGCTCCGCAAGAAGGCCCGCCGTCGTGAAGTCTCGATCCTTCACGAGGATGTACCGAGCCGCCCAATCGGCGTCCTGGATGCCATAGCGCTGGAGCGGGCGCTGGCCTCGCTCCCGGAGAAGCTCAGAACCGTTCTCATCCTCAAGGAAGTTGAAGGCTACTCGCACAAGGAAATAGGCGAACTCCTCAACATCGACCCCTCGGCGTCCGCGGTCCGGCTCTTTCGAGCACGGGAAAGACTGCGAGCCGTGCTGGTCGAGAGGTAGCGGAATCATGCATTTGGAGTATCGGACCCTGAGCGCCTTTGTCGATGGCGAAGTGGGTGAATCGTCGCTCGCCGCAGTCCGCGCGCACCTTGGTACGTGCTCGACGTGTCGTGACGAGATCCGCTTCATTCGGAAGCTCGGCGCAGCCTTGAGAAAACTGCCGAGTCCGGCTGCACCTCAGGGTTTCATAGACGAGATCTTTCCGAAGGAACCCGGTCAGGGAGACGTGGTGCCCCTGTTCGATCGCGCCCCTCGGATCTCCGGCGCTTCCCGGAGCAGGTGGGCGTTGACGCTGGTCGCTTGCCTGTCGGGACTCCTGGTGGGGTTCCTGGCCCTCACCCTGGGTCCGGATCGAGTCATGGCGGGTTCCAGCACGATGACCCTCGAGCGCGCCGGCGCGGGGACCCTGACAGTGCGCTACGAGACCGTCTCGTCGCTATCCGCGGAACCAGCGCTTCGAGCCCGGATCCGCTATTGGATTCCGGATTCGCTCCGATTCACGCAGACCAAAGAGGGTTTCGTTTCCGTCGAACTCGAGCGCGAGGACGCCGGAAGGTTCGAGGGGGCCGCCAGCCTGCCGCCCGGTACGGTCTACGCGATGGCCACCGTAGAGGATGAGCGAGGAGACCGGATCGACACCAACCGCGGCCGCTTCTGGGAATACATCGAGCGAGACGAGCAGGGTCAGCCAACACTCCAGGGCCGTCTCTACCAAATGCTCGCGGCTTCCGAGATCAGCGTATCGCGTGTGATACAGGTTGCGGGACGGGCGGCCGCCGAGTTTCCGGAGCGGCCCGAGTTCTGGGCCAAACTTCTGCTCTTCACGCCGGACACGCCGCCCGTGGCAGCGACTGGCGGGGTCGCGGCAACCGGGGCTGGGCGCCTTGAACTCCTCGATGCGGCGGCGCGGCAAGGGGACCCTGGACCGCACGAGATGTATGCGCTAAGGAGCTATTCGGGGCTGCTCGGTCGAAGAGACGTAGAGGAGTACTGGGACGCAGCGCTTGTTTCCCGGTATCCTCTACATGAGTACTCGTCACAGATCCGATTGCGGAAGATAGTACTTTCGTCCGAATCAAGTCGGCGCAAGCTTGACGCCCTGGATCAGAATTGGCAGCTCTCCCCAACCCCTGCGTTGGCCCAAGTCGGGCTGCAGTATTCGTATGAGTTTGCTGACTCTGCCCTAACGCGAGCTTGGCTCGACCGTTACGCCAGCGAGTCTGCGTTGCGTGACTTGCAGTTGGATGTGGAGACGGCCGAACGGATGATCGAAGTCCCGGCCCTCCGACCCTTGGCCGAGGAGTGGATCCTCGACCGGCTCGACCACACTCGGGATTGGCGCGGCGCGGCCCGTCCCCTCGACCAAACGCGAGGCGATTTCGACAGGGAGGCCGCCGAGATACGGGCGCGCTTGAATCTCGGCCTCGGCCGGATTCTCCTCTACCGTGAAGATACGGCAGAGGCGTTCGAAGCGGTGGCACGGGCTGCCGCGCAGAGTTGGACTCCCGACGTGTTCTTCCAGTTGGCCAAGCTTCACCGAACCGCCGGATCTCTCGGTCGTGCTTCAGAACTTCTCTTGCTCGCGCTTGCAGATCCGGTCACGCCTATCACGGCATCTCCGTCCCTCGAGGAGGAGAAGGACGCGCTGTCGGCGACCGAAGCTCAACTCTTGGCTGCCCGCACCGCTTGGCGCGAGCACCTCGGCCCGACGTTGCTTGACCAACCACTGAATCGGGATGCGAGCCTTCGGGATCTTCAGGGTGAGAGGATCACACTGCGTGAAGCGACGGAAGACAGGTTGACGCTTGTACTTCAAGGTTTCTGGCTGAGCCATGCTCTCGCGGACCGACTCGATCTCCTTCGCGTGAACGCCAAGAATCTCGAAGCCGCCGATGCAGGAACCCTATTCGTTGCAGCGGCTCCCGTGGGTAGACCTGGGGTCGAAGACGCCGGTGCCGACCGCTCCCGCGGCTTCCCGCCGGTTTACCACGATGATCGATTCGAAGTCTGGGACGCCCTCGGGGCGTCTCGGCAGATCCAGTACTTCGTCTTGGATCGGAGCGGCAGTCTTAGGCATCGTGGCGAGGACCTTGCAACCGCCATTCGTATCACGCTCGTGCTGGGAGGCGACTCCGTCACTGCAGCAGGACAATCAAAGACCAAGAAAGGAGTGAAACCATGAGAATGAAACGTTTCGCATTAGCCGGAACCCTGGCGGTACTCACTACCGTCGTCCCCATCTCACGTCGCGCCGAAGCCCCCGTCGGGATCGGCTTGTCCACAGCCTCATGCGCGGAGGGGGGGTGCGGCCAGGTATCAAAGTGGGACTGCATGTGTCCGGATTATCAAGAGAAGTATCGGGAGCCCAGGTGTTTCGACTAGTCAGTTCGCAAGGACTCCTATCGCGCCGACTAACCGTGGGCGCCCTGACTGCCGTCATGAGCGTGGCCTGTTGGCGCAATGTCGCTGACCACGAGATCGCTGGCACGTCGTCCGCACTGGAGCCGGATTTCGTCTTCGCGGACGACTCGCTTGGGTGGATCATGGACATCGCGTTGGTCGGCGACCGGCTGGTCGCGCTCGACGCGATGCTCGCGCCCGCCATCCATGTATTTGACCTCGCCAGTCCGCGCCGGCTCGGATCCTACGGGCAAGCGGGAGATGGGCCGGGAGAGTTCGATGATCTCGAACAGGCGGTACCCGGGGCCCCGGAATCTGTCGACGCCGTTTGGATCCTCGACGGTGGGCATATGCGCCTGACCCGACTCTCACTGGCGGACATTGAACAGAATCGCGACTTCGACGTGGAGACGTACCCCCTAGCTGGTCTCAACGCCGAATCGCTCGCGCGCGCACCGGATGGTCCATGGTTCGCCGGAGGTCGGATCACTGGCGGCCGAGTCGCTCGCTATCGGGCGGACCGCAGCTACGATCGCACAATTGTCGGCCTTCCGCCCGAAGCCCCCGAGGCACCGGGCTTGACGCTCCCGCAAGCCTATGAGAGCTGGGTCGTGGTGCACCCGGCGGGTGGGCGCCTGGCGGCGGCGACGCTGCTGGGGGGATTGCTGGAGATCTTCGACTACGATGGAGGTCTCATCGCAAGGGCGGCGGTTCCCGATCCGTTCCAGCCGGCTTGGACACAGGGGCGATCCGTAAGCGGAAAGGCTGTAATGGCGGTGAGTCCAGAGACGCGCTACGGCTTCACGGACCTGGCGGTGACCGGCCGGTACCTCTACGGCGTATTCTCCGGGCGATTGTTGGACGAGGACCCGCCCGCTTGGCTGTCGCGAGAGGTGCAGGTCTACACATGGGATGGCGAGTATGTGAAGACCCTGCATCTGGACCGGCGGGTGGAGGCTATTGCCATCGACGACTCCGATATCTGGCTCTACGCCGCTGGACTCGAACCCAGTCCATGGGTGGGCCGCTTCCGCCTGCCGGAGCCCGACGTGTTACGATAGATCGCGCTCGTCGTAGGTGGTGCCTGGGGCCGCAGGGAGGTGCATTGATGATACGTGCCGCGACAACGCTTCTTTCGCTGCTCTGGGCAGGTTCCGTTGCCGCCCAAACCAGCGAGTTGCGCCTGGTGGAGGAATTGCGTCTCGGACGGGTCGATGGGTCGGGACCCGACGTGTTCGCTGAGATCCATGATCTGGCGCTCGATTCATCCGGTCGCATCTACGTGCTCGACCCCGGATGGAGAGATGTACGCCTCTTCGACCGCGACGGCCGCTTCATCCGCAGGCTCGCACCGGAGGGGGAAGGCCCAGGCGAGAGGCGGCACAGGCCCCAATTCCCCGCTCGGGTGACCTGGGACGACCATCGTGCTCGGCTATGGATTGACGACAGGAGATTTCTCTCGGTGCTGGATTCGCTTGGCGTGGAGCATGCGCGGGATACGTACATGCCGGATTTTCCCCGCGATCGGGGTCATCCGACCGGTGTGGTGGTGGCTGTCGACAGGGAAGGTCGTGTGTACGAACAGCAGTACAGATCTACCGGCGATAC
This sequence comes from Candidatus Palauibacter sp., assembly GCF_965213655.1. Classification (GTDB taxonomy): domain Bacteria; phylum Gemmatimonadota; class Gemmatimonadetes; order Palauibacterales; family Palauibacteraceae; genus Palauibacter. Next base: position 115,082 of record NZ_CBDBZT010000003.1, read on the forward strand.
CGTCTACAGCTACGCGGCACGTGGACAGGCCACGCCGGGTCGTGAGATATCCGGTGACACGCTCCATATCGATACGCGTGCCCTCGTTCAAAGAGGCTCGCCGCAGACCAGCCGGTCAGAGGGCGGAACCATGAGGGTCACCTTCTTCGCGCCCGAGCGCGACCACATCGCCTGGTCGATCTCACCCGAGGGTACGGTCTGGCTGGCCGACCTCGATGAGCCCCGGCTACATGAGCTGACCATGGTCGGCGACACGCTGAGCACGCTCGATATCCTGCGGAAGGATCTGTCCGAACTCGATGTCTCACCCGAAGGCTGGTTCTGGGCCAGACGCATGGCCGATTCCGACGAATCGGTCTGGGATGTGCTGGACAACTGCGGTGTGCACGTCGGTTCCGCGTCCGTACCCTACACCGTGACGGTGACCGAGGTCGGCTCCGCCGGCGTCATTCACGTGGTGGCGTCCGATCAACTGGATATCAACTCCGTGGTGCGTCTGCGGCTCGATGCCGAGGTGTTCCGCAGAAGCTGCTGACCCGGGGATCGTTCCGAACTCCGCCACCCATCGCCTGCCTCGGGGGCCACGGCTCCTCGTACGGGTCGCCAATCCAAGAACCGGAGGGACGTTACGTGACAGAGCCCGACGACATGCTGACAATCACGGTACAGCTCGGGCCGGACGGCAGGCTGGTAGACGCTACGTTCCCCGACCCATTTCCGGAAAACCCATCCTACCCCATTCGAGCTATTACGAAGGATGCGTCCGGGAGAGCCATTTCGGATGAGCGCCTGGAGGAACCGCCGACGCTCCCTCCGCGAAAGCCCTGGAGCGATGAACAACTCGAAGGGATCCGAACTGTTCTCGACGAGGCTCCGGCAACAGATGACCCGAATAAGCTCGCCATGCGAGCGACGTTCGAGAAGTTGCTCGAGCGAGAGCAGGAGCTGCGCCGCTAAGGGGGGCGGGTTTTCTCCTGTCCGCGCTCTCGAGCAGTGGGGGCCGGGGTGATCTCTTCCGCGGTCCCCTGGTTCTCAAGCCTATGCCGGCGGAAGTTCCGGAGCTGATGCCTCGCCGCCCTCTGCGTCCCGTGAACCCACCGCCCGCTGCAGCACCTCCTGAAGGTCCAGCCCCAGCACCGACGCGAGCCGCTCCATCGTCCCGTAGGCGCCGCGCACCCGCTGGTTGAGCGCGTTGGACACGCCCTCGCCCTGGCCCCCGTCCATCACGACCACGCGGTCGATGTCCACGCCCACGGCGATCTCGAGCAGTTCGCGGAGTCTCTCGGCCGTGAACACGGCGAACGCTGCATCGCCTCCGGTCTGGACTTCCGCGTACCTGGGGTCCGTGTCGGTGCGCCACGTGGAGGCCGTGACGAGATCGACTCCGCAGGCGTCTTCGATGCGGTGGGTTCCGATCACTTCTTTATTGAGTACGCCCCCGCCGGCGCACCACAGCGCGCTGTAGACTGGTACGAGCTGACCGAAACCCCGCTTGGCACCGAAACGCGGGCCTCGAGCTTGCGAGGACACATGAGTCCGGCGAAACGGCGGGAACGTGCTCACAGGGGAGAGCGGAATGTCTAATCTGCGACGGCGGTGGGCGCGGCGAGTCTTCACCTTGGCCATCCTGCTTGGAGCCAGCTCTGGCCCGCTGGCCGCACAGCAGGCGTACTGCGGCGACCGGGCCTCTCTTCTCGTCACGGTGCTGGACGAGTCCGGGAGCATCGTGCTGCCCGGGGCCACCGTGGTCCTTCGCTGGACCGACGCGGAACGCATGCCGGTGCGCGAGGCGACGGACGCCGACGGCCGCGTTCGCGTCTGCGTTCCGCGGGACGCGACCCAGGCGGTCGTGTGGGCGGAGTTCGGTGACCACTCGAGCGGACAGGCCGCACCCGAAGCACTGGCATCAGGGGAGGAGCGTGAGGTCCGGCTCCGCATACTGAGTTCGGTGCGGTCCGGACGTCTGATCGGGCGCGTGGTCGATCGGGAGACCGGTCGCCCCGTGGCGACGGCCGCAGTGAGTGTCCTCGGCCGGCCGACGGAGGCCGCAAGCGACAGACAGGGCCTGTTTCGGCTAACCGGCGTGCCGGTTGGACAGCACGAACTACGGGTCCGCCGCCTCGGCTATGCGCCGCTTCTCCACACGGTCGACGTGACCACCGGTCACACGACGGAGTTGGAGATCGGCCTTGTACGGGAGCCGGTGGAGCTCGAGCCGCTGGTGGTGTCGACCACGCGGTCGCGCCGACTTGAGATCAAGGGCTTTTTCGAGCGGAAGCACTGGGGGGAGTTGCTTGGCCTCGGCACCTTCTACACGGTCCAAGACATCGAGCGCCGGAGGCCGTTACGAATCTCGCAAATGATCGAAGAGCTCCCGAGCATTCGTATGGGGCTCCTCAACGCCCGCAGTGGCTGTCGCTTAAGCGTTTATCTCGACAATGTGAGTGTCGGTGCCAAGAACATCGATAAGCTTGTGCTTCCGATCGAAGTGGCCGGAGTAGAGGTTTATAGAGGGGCGGCGTCGCTGCCGGCCGAGTTCGGGGGATCCGATTCGCGCTGCGGCGTGGCAGTCGTCTGGACCAAGTAGCTTGAGTTTGCCCGCACGCGCTGGTTGAGCGCGTTGGACACGCCCTCGCCCTGGCCTCCGTCCATCACCACCACGCGGTCGATGTCCACGCCCTCCACCGCGCCCACGGCGATCTCGAGCAGTTCGGGGAGCTTCTCGGCCATGAACACGGCGAACGCGGCCTCTCCTCCGGTCTGGACCTCCGCGCACCTGGGGTCCGTGTCGGTGCGCCACGTGGAGGCGGTGACGAGATCGGCTCCGCAGGCGTCTGCCATGTGGTGGCGTCCGATCATTTCGACAGCGAGTATGACCCCGCCGGTGGACCACTGCGGCATGATCACAGGAGAGAGCGCAATGTCCAGTCTGCGACGGCGGTGGGTGGGACGGGCCGTGACCTTTGTCACCCTGCTTGGAGCCAGCTTCGGTGAGGCCGCGGGACAGCAGCCGGAATGCGGTGGTCGGGCCTCGCTCCTGATCACGGTGTCGGACGAATCCGGGACGATCGCGCTGCCCGGGGCCACGGTGGTCCTGCGCTGGACCGACGTGGAACGAAGGCCGGTGCGAGACGTCGCCGACACCGACGGCAGCTACTCTCTCTGTGCCCCGCGCGATGCGCGAGCAGCGACCGTATGGGCGGAGTTCGGGGACGGGTCGAGCGTACAGTCGGTGGTCGCCTTCGAGCCTGGAGATCGCCGTGAGGTCGCGTTGCGCGTACTCACCGGGCGCGTGCGTTCGGGGAGGTTGATCGGCCGCCTGTACGACGGCGTGTCGGGAGACCCCGTGGCCACCGCGGCGATAACCGTCATTGGCCGAACCGGTCTGGCGGAGAGCAACCGCAGGGGCCGGTTCATCCTGAGCGGCATCCCCGCCGGAGAACACGAACTCGAGGTGCGCCGCCTCGGCTACGCGCCGCTCCGTCACGCGGTGACGGTGACCCGCGGTCTCACCACGGAGGTGGAGATCGGGCTGGTACCGACGCCGGCGGAGATGGAGCCGATCGTGGCGACGGTGACCAGGCCTCGCCGGCTGGAGATCAAGGGGTTCTACGAGCGCAAGCTGTGGGGCGAGCTGGTGAGCGGGGGAACGTTCTTCACCGCCGCCGACATCGAACGCCGCAATCCGGTGCAGATCGCTCACATGATTGCCGACATGTCCGGAATCAGACTGGGATCGGGAGGGAGGCTGTTCAATATGAGAATGTCGGCTGGATTCTCCAACCAGGGATGCACCATCAAGACGTACCTTGACAACGTCGATGTCAGCGACGTTCCGCTCCGGACTCTCGTGAGACCGGTCGAGGTAGCGGGCGTGGAGATATACAAGGGCCCGGCCTCGCTGCCCGCCGAGTTCGGAGGTTCCGATTCCCGCTGCGGGGTCGTCGTAATCTGGACCAAGTAAGCCGAGGTCCCATATGAGGATCGAACGGAGCCGGAAGACACCGGATGAGTCCCTGGGGGAGCCCATTGTGCGGGCAGAAGCGGGGCTAGCGGGATCACGCGTCGGCCGACGGTCGGAGAGACCATCAAAGGGCCCGGTGCATGCGGCACGAGGCGCCACGGCGCGGCTGCGGCTCTAGGCGAACGGAGGCATGTGCGTGGGAGCGCCGAGACGACTTTCCGGGGGTGCCTTCGTTGCGACCATGGTGCTCGCCTGCGCCGCCCCGGCGCCGGACGAGGGGATCGGCGAGGTACCGGAGTGGACCCTGCAGCGGGGTCTCGCCATCGGAAGCCCGGATGATCCGGTGTACGGACTCTGGGCCGTGGGCGGGGTGCTGGCCGACGAGGACCGTGTGTACGTCGTTTTGGCACGGGACGGCACGATCCGGATCTTCACTCGTGACGGCGAGTTCGTCCGCGACCTCGGCGGCCGCGGGTCGGGCCCCGGCGAGCTGACACTCCCGACGACGCTGGGTTGGAGCGAACCGGGGATTCTATCGATCGGCGACTCGGAACTGCGGCGCTTCACCTTCTATGAGGTCGCCACCGGTGAGGCGAGGACCATTCCTTACCACGCGTACTCGCCGCAGGCGCACGGAGCGGCACCATTTATTCCGGTCGTCGTACTGCCAGATTTGCGCGCGGCAGCCGCGCCGCGCCCCTCCGAGGCGGCCCCCGAGCATGGGATCCTCACGACCGTACCCATGGTGGTGTTGGACACGGCGGGCGCGCTGCTCGACACGCTCGCGCTGCTATCGGTGCAGATTTCCCGCAACGTCACAGCTGGCGTGGTGGCGGATGGCAGGGTGCGCTTGGGACACCCCGTTCGGCAAGGGGACAAGTGGCGATTCGCGCCTGACAGGTCGAGCATCGTGGTCGTCGACGTCGAGGGCGGGACGTGGGCGGGGGAGGGCCCTGCCGAGTTCGGCGTGACAATGGTGGATTCCAACGGCGACACCCTGTTCCACCGTCGCATCGCCTATGTACCGCGCCCCGTGCCGGACGGCTACTACGATGACGAGATCGAGAAGATCGGGGGCTATCGCGACGCGGATGAATTCATAGCTGACCAGCGTGCGTTCACGAACGCCGTACGCGAATTCTACGAGCAAACCCGCTATTTTCCTCCCGTTACCAACGTAGTAGTGGGCAGCGACGGCACCGCATGGATCGCGGGACTCGACGAGGACGGCGAGCGCGAGTGGCTCGTGCTCGATGCTTCGGGAGCGTCCATCGGCCGCTTTCGGCTACCCACCGGGTGGCATGTGGGCTACGGGAACCGGAACGAAGCCTGGGTAGTGGAGCGGGATGCGCTCGACATCCCGTACGTCGTGCGCTACGAGATCGTACGCTAAGGAAGTCGCGTCGGTTGCGCCGAGGCAAGACCGAGGGGCCGGTCATTCCCGTGTACGAATGTCCGGCCCCCGGTTCTTGCGGTCAGCCCGGCGGTAGCGGTCATTTCGACATGGTCTCGTGCTTCTACCTCGGTGGTGGGTACTATCAGGTTCGCGTGGAGGCGTCGTGCGTGTACTGAGTTCGGCATCTCTAGCGTTTGGTTCGCTGATCTGGGCGGCGTCGGTTACTGCCGCCCAGGCCGGCGGCCTCCGCTTGGTCGAGGAACTCCACTTGGGTCGTATCGAGGGGTTGGAGTCCGACCTGTTCAGCGATATCCACGACCTCGCTGTCGACGGCGATGGCCGGATCTATGTGGTCGATCCGGGCATGCAAAACGTGCGGATCTTCGATCGAGATGGACAAGTCGTCCGTGAGATGGCGCCCGAGGGTGAGGGCCCCGGCGAACGTCGTCATCGCCGCATGGCGTACCTCGGTCCCACCAGCGTGACGTGGGAACCGGATCGTGCGCGGCTCTGGATTGATGACGGTTTTCAGCGGCAGGTGCTGGATTCGATCGGGGTGGAGTACCGGCGAGACATGCGCACCGGCAACTTCTATACCAACCCGGATATTCCAGCTGGCAAGATCGTGCAGTTCGATACGCAGGGCCATATCTATGAGTACCAGCGCCTACCCATCGGAGACACCACTGTCTCATACATCGCCCGTGGCGTCCCGACGGCGCAGTACGATGTCGTGTTCAGCGACACGCTTACAATCGATTCTCGGGCCCTCAAGAGCGGTGAGACTCGAACGACCGAGAGGACGATCGGCGCTGCCCGAGTCAGCATTGCCGTCTCCGACAAACGGCCCGAGCGCGATGAACACGTTTGGACCGTCTCGACAGCGCGTGGCACGGTCTGGATATCCGTCAGCGAGAGACGCCAGCTACACGAGGTAGCGTTCACGGGCGACACGCTCCGCACGTTCGATCTGGAAACGGCACCGAACGAATTGGATGTTTCACCCGAGGGTTGGATCTGGATTCGCCACAGCGGCGCCAACGCCGAGACGACCTGGGACCTGCTGGACAACTGCGGAGAGCGCCGGGGTTCCGTCTCGCTTCCCGTTCCCGTCTCGTTGACGCACGTCGGTCGCGACGGTGTAGTACATGTGGTGTGGTCGGATGATCTCGACATCGAGTACATCATGCGCCTGCGGCTGGAAGGTGATGTAGACCGCCGGATGTGCCAGGGGTGAGTCGTGTGAGGTGGGTCCCGTCCGGTGTGCGCGTCGCGTCACGGATTTCTGCCGTGCTCACATGCCTCGTGGGTATCGCGTGTATGGGTCGGCGACGTCAACGAACGACACTTGTGGAATCTGTCGTTCAGGGCTGACACGCTACGCACGATCACGCCGGGAGACGTAGTCGGGGAGTCCGTGTGGGCGGAACTGGACATCTCGCCGGAGGGTTGGTTCTGGCTCAGACGCGAGCCGGACTCCGATGAATCCAGCACCTGGGATCTGCTGGACAACTGCGGTGCACACCGTGGCCTCGCGTCGCTGCCGCACCGCGTGTCTCTGACCAGCGTCAGTCCCGCCGGTCGCAACGTGTCGTGGCGTCCGGAGCCCTGGATGTCCCATTCATCTTGCGGCTGCGGGTCGACGTAGACGTGGCCCGCCGAACGCGGCGATCGTCTCTGCGGCCCCCTCTCTTTCTTGCGTCCGGCCTAGGCCGGCGGAAGCTCAGGGGCTGACGCCTCGCCGCCCTCTGCGTCCCGTGAACCCACCGCTCGCTGCAGCACCTCCTGGATGTCGAGGCCCAGCACCGACGCGAGCCCTTCCATCGTCCCGTAGGCGCCGCGCACCCTCTGGTTGAGCGCGTTGGACACGCCCTCGCCCTGGCCGCCGTCCATCACGACCACGCGGTCGATGTCCACGCCCTCCACCGCGCCCACGGCGATCTCGAGCAGTTCCGGGAGCTTCTCGGCCATGAACACGGCGAAGGCCGTCTCGCCTCCGGTCTGGACCTCGGCGTAGAGCCGCTTCAGGACCTCGACCTGGGCCTTCCCGCGCTCCAGGATCGGCGCCGCCTCGCCCTCGGCCCGCGCAAACGCGGCCATCTTCTCGGCCTTGGCGGGCTCGATCACGTCCGCCCGCAGGCGCTGTTCCTCGCGCTCGACGCGCTTCATCTCGAGCACCTTCTCGGCCTCGACCTCGGCCTCCTGCGCCTTCACGCGCGCGATCTTCTCGGCCGTGTCTCCCTCGCGGTGCAGTTCGGCCTTGCGCACGCGGAGTTCGTTCTGGGCCTCGGCCACCTTGATCGAAGCGGCGGCCTCCCGCACCTCGGCGCGCCGCCTCGCCTCGGCCTGGGCCTCGCGCGTGTCGGCTTCGGCCTGGGCCTCGGCGATCTCCGCGGCCCGGATCGCCTCGGCCGACTTCTCCCGCCCGATCGCCTCGAGGTAGCCGCGCTCGTCGCTCACGTTCTGGATCTTGAGCACGTCGAGGTGGAAACCGAGCGACGCCAAGTCCTCCCCCGCGTCCTCCGACAGCGCCTTGGCGAACCCCAGCCGGTCCTCGTTCACGGCCTCCGGCGTGAGCGTGGCGAGGACGCCGCGCAGGTTCCCGGTGAGCGTGTCCTGGGCCAGTTCACGGACTTCCGTCTCCGTCTTCCCCAGCAGGCGCTCCACGGCGTTGTTGAACACCCACTCGGGCTCCGAGGCGATCTTCACGTTCGCGATCGCCTCCACGTTGAGCGGGATGTTCCCCTTCGAGAAGGCGTTGGTGACGAAGACCTCGATGGGGATGGTCTCGAGGTTCATGTGCTGGACCGTCTCGATGATCGGGATCCGGAGCGTGCGCCCGCCCGAGATGGAGCGGTAGCCGACGGCCTGGCCATCGGTGAGCATGCGGTTCCGGCCCGTGATCACGGCGGCGCGGTTGGGGGGGACGATCACGATCAGGTTCTTGATCGTGACGATCGCCACCAGTACGACGACGATGAAGACGGCCGCCATCGTGACGGGCGCGGCCAGAAGATTCAGCAAATCCTGCATTTCGACCTCATTCCTCGAGCAGTTTCATGTCCATGGGCACGACGTTCGCGATGCCGTCCTTCATGTCGACGACGACGACCGACTGTCCGGCGCGCAGCGGCAGGCCGTCCGGGCAGGTCGAGTCGATGCGGGCCCGCACGCTGTAGCGGCGGTCGCCGCGCGATACCTTCACCGTACCCGCGCTGTCCGGCGCTATTTCCATCGTCACCTCGCCGGTCAGCCCGGCCAGCGACCGCTCGCCGAGCGCGGTGCCGGCGCCCGAACGCTTGATGTAGCGGAAGGCGGCGCTGATGAAGGCCCCGGAGGCCAGCCCCGTGACGCCGGCGACGACCCCTGTGACCGCGGGGCCCGCGAACCAGTGCAGGATGGCCCCGGTCGCGCCGAAGCCGAACAGTGCGTAGACGATCGTCCGCAGCGAAAGAAGCCTTGCCACATCGGCCCCGCCCCCCGCGTCCAGCTCCCCGTCGACATCCACATCGATGTCCATGCCGTCCAGGAAGTCGCCGAACACGGACAGCGCGAGGAACCCGCCCCCTACCAGGAGACAGAAGACGTATATCGTGAACATGGCCGATCTCCTTCCTGCGGACCTCGGGGGACTCGAAACCTACCGGCCCGTGGGAAGGCGGGAAAACCGCCGTCCGCCGTTGTCTCCCGCTACACCCCGGCGGACGGCTTCATGCGTCGCCGCCGGTCCAGGCCGCGACGGTCTCGGCCACGAAGTCGTCGAACACGCGCGGTGCGTGGCCCAGCACATGGCTCATGGTCGCGAAGTCCTCTTCCGTGGCGATGAGTCCGTCGGAGAGGAAGTGCTCGGACATGACCCGCAGATCCCCCACCAGCCAGTCCGGCAGGTGCCGGCCGGCGCGCGCCTCCCACTGGTCGAGGTCGTCGCCCACGTACTCGATCTCGCGGCCGAGGTGTTCGCTCCACGTGCGGACGACATCCTCACTCGTCAGTAGTTGGGGTCCGATGATCGGATTGCGTATGCCTTCGTGGCCGTCGTCGAGGAGTGCGTTCACGGTGGCGTCGGCGATGTCGCGGACGTCGACGCGGTGCAGTCCCACGCCCCCGAGCGGCGCCGGGTAGACGCCGGCCTCGAGCGACCGCCTCAGCCACAGGTCGTTCTGGAAGTAATGGTTCGGTTCGATCGTCACCCACGGGACGCCCGACGCCTCGAGCGCGGCGAGGATCTCCATCTTGCTCGCGAAGTGGGGGATGTGAGGCGCCGCGTGCGCGCGGTGGGCGGAGTGGAAGACGATCCGCTCGACGCCGGCCTCCACGGCCGCAGCGATCGCCGCGGCGCCGAGTTGCGCCTCGTGCGGGTGGAGCGCCGTGAGCAGGTGCACCCGCGACACGCCCTCGAGCGCCGGCCCCAGTGTGTCGGGGCGCTCCAGGTCGCCCTGCACGAACTCGACCTGTCCATCCCCGCCTTCCCCGTCGCCGACCTCCGCGTCCGGGGGTGTAGTCCGGGTCGCCGAGCGCGTCAGACACCGGACGGACACGCCGCGGGCCGTCAGGCCCTCCACGACCCGGCTTCCCACCGTCCCCGTCCCGCCGACGCAAAGCACATACGCCATCCATGCCTCCTGTCTTCCGTGGTTCCGGCCCCCCTCGCGCGGGTCCGTGAGGTTCCGACGATACATGGCATCCGGAGAGCAGGCGAGTGCCGTCGAGAGCCGCCTCTGCGCTGCCCTGTCGCGCGCATGTCGCCGCGCGAGTTGATGCCCCGTTGATGGCTGGCCGCACCCTTGAGAGTGAACCGCGGAAGGCCTGGGACGGAGGGTCCGTCCCGAAGGGTGGCGGCGGGCTGCGGCGGGGGCCGCGGCGACCGCGATCCCGGCCTCCCGACGACTTGGGAAGGGGAGGGGATGATGAACAAGGGACGCTGGATACTGCTCGGCTTCAACCTCGTGCTGGCCACGACGATCCTAGCGCAACCCGGCCAGGCGGCGCCCGCGCAAAGCGGCGACTGCGTGCGCGAGTGCATGCTGGAATGGACGGAGTGCGTTCCTGGACGGTGACTGGGACTGCTACTGGAGGATCAGTGATTGTCTGCTCGAGAAGTGCTTTCCCACATGGGGCCCGTTTTGAGGTCTGCCCCGAACAGGCCCTGGGAGCGATGACATGATCCTCGGCGCGAGGGGGGGCGAACGCTGGGCTGACGAGACCGAAGCCATCGGAGTGGTGCGGGATGAACTCGAAATAGCGCACGTCCTCATCGTGCCGCTCCCGCCGGCCGCCGGCCCGACGGACTCATGAAGCGGCCCGGGGTCCAGGACACCGGCCTGGCGGTGTGCTTCCTACTCCTCGCGGTCATCGCGTTCCGGCCATCGGGGGTGGTGGGCGGCCGCATCCGGGAGTGGAACGCCGAGCGACAGGTGCTCGCGCTGTATCGCGAGGAAGGGAAGAAGGCCGCGGCGACCCGGAAGAGCGTACTCGGAAGCGGCGATGCCGGGCACGTGATCTTCGAGTTCAGCGACTACCGGTGTCCCTTCTGCCGCTTGTCTCACGAGACCGTGAACGAGTGGGCGGCCGGCGACAGCGTGAAGGTCGTCCTGGTTCACGTTCCCCTCTCCGACCGTACGCGAGAGGCAGCGCGGGCGGCGATCTGCGCGGAAAAAAGCGGGGCGTTCCAGCGCCTGCACGATTACCTCATGACGAACGACGACTGGGAGTCCACGGAGGTGGCCTGGGAGTCCGTTGCCGCAGCGGCCGGCGTTCCCGCGGGAACGTGGTTCGTCCGCTGCCTGGAGTCGGCGGCGACGACCGAGCGCCTCGCCCGCGACGCCGCGCTCGCCGCCCGCTGGCGGGTGGCCGGCACCCCGACCTTCGTGTCCGAACACGCCCGGATCGTCGGAGCCGTGTCGGAGGCCGACTTCGCCAAGCTCCTCGGCCGGTAGCCGGCGCACGAACTCGTCACACACGAACACGCGGCCGAGTTGAGACCGCGTTGACGCCCGAGGCCAAGTATGGGGTGGACCTCGGGAGCAAGGGACGGAGGGACCGTCTCGAGGGTCGGGCCGCGGGAACAGGGGCCAGCCCGGCGCGCCCGAACGTGAGATGGGAGGACGATGATGAAGCGACGATGGGCACTCCTGACTTTCAATCTCGTGCTGGCCACGGCCATCCTCGTACAGCCCGGCAGGGCTGCGTCGACATGCGACTTCAACGACTGCACCTGCGTATGCCTGGAATTATGGGACAACTGCTTCACGGACTGGGACGAGGTACGGAAGTGCGACTGGTTGTACGGGATCTGCATGTGGTTGACGTGGTGCCAGGCGGAGCCAACAAGGCTCTGATGGTCGGCCCGTCAAGCACCGGTGCGAGGAGGATCGCAGCCATCGTGATGATGACCGCGATCCTCTGCGCACTCGCGGGCTGCGGCGAGCCGCCGATCGAGTGGCCGGAGTCGAGTCCGTTTCCCACCCGGTCCATTCACCTGGGCATGACGCATAGCGAATTGATGAGGGCACGTACCACGCTCTACGTCAACGAGGAGGGCAGGATCGAGGAAGCCGTCGTCCGAGGTTGGATGCACTACGGCTTCACATCGTCGCGCATTGGACCGCCAGACGCGGGCTCCAGACTCGCCTACGTCGATATGGAGGAAAACGAGACGAATCGCCCGCGGGCAGAGACTCGATGGGCCGCACTCGTGGCCGACTTGGCAGAAGATCTCGGCGTGGAGCCCGAGTGCATGGAACTGAAGTACGGGCGGCTCGACCTTCGGCGCGCGATGCTGCTCCCGCGCGATTCGACGCTCGCAGCGGCCGTCGAGGTCCACATCGAGTCGGACGCTCCCGGGTCCGAAGTGGCCGGGGTGACCACCCGCATGTGGCTCCCGGAACACCCGTCGTCGCTCGCCGACGGCACACGTCTCCCGGGCGCGGCACTACTCGATTGGCGACCTTGCGAGGCGTCGCCGTTATCCCGTTCGACAGGAGCACCACCATGATTTCCATGTCACGTCGTTTGAGCCTCGTTGCCCTCCTCGCCGTGCCGGCGCTCGTGCAGGCGCAGCAGGTCGTGCCGATTTCCACCGATCTTCCGCAGTGCTCCGTCAAACTTGAAGAGTTGCTGAGCCTCGGGGAGATCGACGATCCCGGCACGATCGGGCTCCCTACCTGGATCACGCGGCTTGGGTCCGGTGATTTCGTCGTCGCCACCCCCGGAAACGGGGCGGAGATGATGGTCTACGACGCCAAGGGACGTTACCGGGAGAGCTTCGGCAGTAGCGGAGAGGGTCCCGGTGAGTTCCTCGCCCCGGGCATGGGCAGGCTTCGCCCCTCGCCCGACGGAGGCGTGGTGATTCTGGATCCCATGACCCGGCGGATCACAAGCCTGTCGGCCACCCGGGAATTGCTGGGGGCGACACAGATCGGCGGCATGATGGGGATGAACTTTCTCCCCGCGGTTTCCGGTTCGGGCTTCATCGTCGGGGGATGGGGCGGCGCGGCCGACGGGAATCCGGGTGGCGTCACGAGGATGATCGACACCGAGGGCGCGACGCTCGCCGAGGCTGGCGCGGTGCCCCGGGAGCGATGGCTGCAGCAGTTCTTCTTCTTCCCCATGACGACCGACTCGGAAGGCAGAGTGTGGCGGGCGCAGCCGACCGAGTACGTCGTCGAAGCGTGGGATCCCGAGGATTCGGCCGTGGACATCCGGCTGGAGGGGTCGCCCGACTGGTTCGTACCCGGCCCGCCGCAGCCGGGCTACCCGCTCGAGGCGCCCGGCCCTTCGACCATCATGGACCTGTGGTACGAGGATGGCCTGCTATGGATCGCGACCACGGTGGCTGACCGCGAATGGATGGAGGTCGCCGATGCGTTCGTGGTGGGCGAAGCCCTCGAGCAGGGCCAAACCCTCGATGGCAACAGGCTCATGGACATGGTCATCGAGGTGATCGACCCGACGACGGGCGCCCTGGTAGCGCGGACCGTGCACGACGAGTTCCTCTGGCGCACGGGCGACGGCGCCTTCCTGCACAGCCTCCGCCAGGATGGCCTGGTGCCACAGGCCGTTCTCTACTCTCCCTCCTTCGAGGGCGAGAACTGTCCGCAGCCGGGCACCCTGCCCGGTTAGCGCACTCCTGTCGGACGAGTCGCCCCGGGCCTCGCCCAGGCGGCGTCTCCCGCGGCGATGCGGGCCAGCGCGTGGTCGAGGTCGGCCATGTACCGGTCCACGTCGGCCTCGGCGATCGGGGGGCCGTGAATGGGCGCGATCCAGGCCGGAGGATGCCGTTTGAGCATGGTGCGTAGCGCGCCCATGACGCGCTCGGGGTCCGCGTAGCGCAGCCAGGGCAGGGTTTGCGCGTGGAATTCGTGCACGCCTTCCGCGCGTCCGTCCTCCGGGATCCGTCCCCAGTCGATGTCGCACGCGCCGGGGGCGTGCAGCGTGCCGAAGCCGTCCGCCACGAAGAGCGTGCGGGAGGCCTCGTCGTAGACCCAGGTCGTGTGGTTTCGGTCGGCGAGTGGGGGGTCGAGGACGATGAAGCGCCGGCCCAACACCTCGGTCACGTCCCCGATCTTCGTGCGGCGCGCGTACGGGAGTCCCTGCAGGTCGGGGTCCCCGCAGGAGGCGATGATCTCGAAGTCGCCCCAGTCCCGGCGGAAGGCGGGGATGTTGCCCGAGTGGGGATAGTCCGAATGAGACAGGACGATGGCGCCGATCCCGCGCCCCGCGGTGGCGTCGCTGATCCGGTCCGAGAGGCGCTGCCGGTGGTGGAAGGAGCCGGAGTCCATGAGGATCGCTCCCTCGGGCGCTTCGACCAGATAGACGGATACGTGGATGTGGCCGTCCGGCTCCGGAAAGCACTCGTGAACCCACGAGACCCCGCCGCTGAGGTCGATCACGCTCACGGAAGCCCTCCGTTCACAGGACGCCCCCGCTCACAGGACGCCCCCGCGCCCGCCCGCCGCCACGCGCCGCACGACCTCGTTCAGGAGTTCGTAGTACGGGGACGCGTCCGCACCCGGGATCGGGAGTCCGTGCGACGGTGCAAACCCGTAGCCATCGAACTGGGCCGCCAGGGCGTCCGTCGCCGCGATGACCTTCGACGGAACCACGTACTGGAACCAGAACATGACGCGGCTGTGGAACTCCTCGAGACGCCCCGTGTCCACCGCGGTGTCGATCTCGTCCGTGCGCCGCAGGCACTCGCCGCTCTGGTGCGGGAATCCCATCCAGTCGACGGTGAAGAGCGTGCGGGTCGTTTCCTCGCTCATCCAGGTGTGGATGGCGGCGTCGAGGAAGGTCGCCTCCGGGAACCGCACCCGCAGCCCGCCGAGATCTATCTCGTCCCCGGGACCCACCTTCATCGCGTCGTCGAGGTGGTAGAGGGCGTGCGTCTCTCCGGTCGCCGGGGCCACGAGCCGGCACTCCGGATAGCGCCGCAGGACCTGCATGGTGTTCCCGGCGTGTGGCACGTCGGGGTGTGAGATCGCAAGGTAGTCGAGCCGCCGGTCCCCCAGCAGTTCCTCCAGCGCCGGGAGCAGCACATCGCCCGAGGCCGGGGAGAGGGTGTCCCAGAGGAGCATTCTCTCGCCCGTCAGCAGGTACGCGTTCTGCGGGATGTGAAGCTCGTTCGCCGGCGAGTACCAGTCCGCGCCGCTCGCCTCCACGGCGCGCGCGATCCCGGCCCGGTGCCCGCCGCACTCCTGAATCCAGTGGATACCGGGCCACACGTCGCGCCGCCAGCCGCGGTCTGTCGCCACGGTCATCGTCTCGCCTGCGGGTTCGCTCATGAGGGGCAGTCTACGGAACGCCCGCCCGACGCCACCAGCCCGCGAGATCCGCTCCCGCCGGTCCTACTCGAGCCGGAAGTTCAACGCCGCCGCAACCTCCGCCTGTCGTTCGTCGAGCGTGATGAACGAGATGGCCGAAGGCCTCCCCGCCACATGCAGGGCGCACGCCACGTGCCAGAGATCCGCGCCCCGCAAATAGCCGGCTTCGAACGCGGTTCGCATCTCTCGCGACAGAGGCCGGTTCGGCTGAATCCAACTGAACCCGGAGACCAGGTCTTCCGGGAAGGGCTTTTCCTCTCTGGCGCAGACGGATCGCAGTTCCGCTTCCAGCAGGTTGGATGACATCAGGTCCCGGAACCCCCGCAATCGGCGGACGATCTCGTCCGCGCCCGCCTCGACGAAAGCGACGGAGACGATCGCGGACGTGTCCACGTAGGCGGCGCTCATTCTCCTCGGTCGGCCAGGAAGCGTTCCAGGGCGCCGGGTACCGGCGTGCCGGGCTCGATGGGCTTCCGGTGCTTCGGACGGGGCGTGAGGATCCCTCGCCGCTCCAGATCCGCCAGCCGTTCCTCGAGATCCGTGGTCTCGCGCCGAAGCGGTCGGATCTCGGCCACCGGCTCGCCCCGGTAGGAAATGGTCACGGTTCGGCCCTCCCGCACGTGGCGTAGTACTTCGGAGAAACGGGCCTTCGCCTCGTAGGTCGAGTAGAGCAGTTGCATCGGCCCAGCATAACTAGTCAGACTAGTCCTATCAATTCGCTCCGGGCTCCCCGTGGCCTGTCCTCGACGAAGACATCACATTCCCTCCATGAATGTCAGAGGATGGTCCAGGCCATCATCCGCACGTCAACTCGCGTTGGCCGCCGCGGCCTTCGCGGCAGCCGGCTGTGCGCAATCCGGAGGCGAGGCGGCGTTCCCGAGCCGTCCCATCGAGATCGTGTCGTGGGCGACGCCGGGCGGACCGACCGACCTCCTTTCGCGGGCCTTGGCCGAGGCCGCGCCGCAGCACTTCGACGGCGAGCGCGTGACCGTCATGACGCGACAGGGCGGGGCGGGCGCCGCGGGCATGCAGTACCTGCAGGGGCGGGAGGGCGACCCGCACGTGCTCGGCGTCTTCACGGCGAGCGGGACCGTGAACATGGCGACGGGGCGCATCCCGTTCTCCCCGGAAGACTTCACGCCCATCCTCCGCATCCAGATCGACCCCTTCCTGATCGCGGTGCGGGAGGACAGCCCGTTTCGCACGCTGGGTGACCTGTTCGAGGCTGCCCATGCCCGGCCGGGCGAGGTCTCGATGGCGGGATTCGGGGCGGCGTCGGCCCACTTCCTCGGCTTCGCCCGCCTGAGGGCCGCGGCGGGAGATCCGGATATCCGCTGGATCGCCTATGAGGGGTCGGCGGACGCGGTGGTGGCGGCGCTCGGCGGGCACACGGACGCGGCGCACACGAACTACAACATCGTGCGCGAGCACCTGAGGGCGGGGACGATGCGGGTGCTGGGCGTCGCGCTTCCCGTCGAGGCGCTGCCGGAGACGTCGAGCTACGCGGAGCAGGGGTACGATCTCCAGCCCGTCCACTGGCGTGGGGTCGTAGGACCGCCGGGGTTGAATCCGGGAGTGCGCGCAGATCTGCGCGCGCGCTTGATGGCCGCGATCGAGGACCCGGGGTTCCGCGAATACATGGAACGCGCCGCGCTGGATTACGCGACGATGGAGAACGCGGACGCGTTCGGCGCCTGGATGGCCGAGGAGGTGGCGACGAGCCGGGACATGCTGAGGCGGCTGGGCATCCTGGATGAGTAGCCCTGCCGCATCCCCGCGCGGGGACGCGCCGATGCGCAGCCTCGCGGAGGCCGGGCTGCTGGCGGTCGTGGCGGCTGGGGTGTTGCTGGACTCTCGCTCCTACCCCGGATCGCTGGCCGAAGGGGCGCCGGGCCCGGCCTTCTTCCCGCGCCTGCTCGCCGTGCTGATCCTGGGCTGTGCCGTCTGGCTCGCGGTCCGCGCTCGCCCGTGGTCCGCTCGGCCGGAGGCGCCGCCCGACCCCGAGCCAGTCGCCGAGCCAGGCGCCAATACAGAGGCCGCTACAGAGGCCGCGGCGGACGCGAGACGTTCCCGCGGGAACGTCGTCCCGGGCGTCGGGGCCCGCCGGGGCGTCCGCCTGGGGCTGGGCGTGGCGTGGATCGCGGTCTTCCTCTTCGTTTGGCCGTGGCTCGGGACCGTCCTGTCGGTGCCGCTCCTCGTCGCCGGGCTCATGTGGCTGACGGGCGAGCGGTCGCGGGTGGCGCTCGTCGCCGTGCCGGTCGGCTTTGCCGGTTTTATCTACCTCGTGTTCATGGTCGCGCTCGGCGTGCCGCTCCCGACCGGGCTCTGACCCGCCGCCCGTGTCCGCCTTTTTCGACGGCCTCCTGACGGCGCTCCAGCCGGGAAACCTCGCGGCCCTCCTCGCGGGGAGCCTCCTCGGCGTGTTCGCGGGCGCCATGCCCGGGCTGAGTTCGACGGTGGGACTGGCGCTCGTCCTCCCCGTCACCTTCGCGCTCGACCCGACGCCGGCGCTCCTCATGATGGTCTCGATCTACATGGCGGCGGAGTACGGCGGCTCGATCACGGCGATCGCGATCGGCGTGCCCGGAAGTTCGCCCGCGCTCGCGACCACGTTCGACGGCTACGCCATGACGAGGCGCGGCGAGGCGGGGCGCGCCCTCGGGATCTCCCTCTTCTCCAGCATGAGCGGCGGCCTGCTGGGGACGGTGCTTCTCGTGCTGGCGCTCGGGCCGCTCTCGCGGGCGGCGATCGCCTTCGGACCGGCGGAGTACTTCGGACTCGGCGTGTTCGGGCTCTCGATCGTCGCGAACCTGGTTGGGAAGGACCCGTTCAAGGGGATCGTGAGCGCGCTGCTCGGACTCCTCTTCTTCATCGTCGGGCTCGACGTGCTCACGGGGGCGCCGCGGCTCACCCTCGGCACGAACGCGCTCATGGACGGTCTGGGGCTCGTGCCGATGCTGATCGGCTTCTTCGCGATCGCCGAGGCGCTGGAGGCGGTGACCGGCCGGCGCAGGACGACGCCCCCCGGAGGCGGCATCGCCGGCGCCCTCCCGAAGGCCCGCGAATTGTTCGGCCTGTGGCGCACGATTCTGCGAGGCTCTGCCATCGGGGGCATCATCGGAGCCATCCCCGGCGCCGGCGCGACGATCGCCTCCATCGTGGCGTGGAACGAGGAGCGGCGGGTCTCGAAGACGCCGGAGCGGTTCGGGACGGGCATCCCGGCGGGGATCGCGGCCCCGGAGGCGGCGAACAACTCCTGCGTGGGGGCGGCGATGATCCCGCTGCTCGCGCTCGGGATCCCAGGTTCCGCCAGCGCCGCGGTGCTGCTCGGCGGCCTCACGGTACAGGGGGTGGCGCCCGGCCCGCTGCTCATGACCGAGCGCTCCGAACTCGTCTACGCGCTGTACGCGGGATTCGTGGTGGCGGTGCTTCTCATGCTCGCCGTGGGACGCCTGGGGATCCCCCTCTGGACACGCGTCGTGCGGCTCCGTCCGTCGATCCTCATGCCGCTCGTCGTCGCCATCTCGCTCGTGGGCGTCTTCGCCCTGCGCGGCAACGCGGCGGACGCGTGGGCGGCCCTCTTCTTCGGGCTCGTCGGCTTCGCTATGCTGCGGGGCGGCTACCCGCTGGCGCCGGCGGTGCTCGGCCTCATCCTCGGTCCCATGATCGAAACGAACTATCGGCGGGCGTTGAGCCTGTCCTCGGGATCGCACTCGGTCTTCCTGGAGAGTCCGATCAGCCTCGTGCTGCTCCTGCTGGCGGTGGTGAGTTTCGCGGCCCCGGCAGTCCGCAGCCGTCTGATCTCCGCGAGGACGCGAGGGCCCGAGCCGGTGTCCGACACACACGACCACGAACCCGGGCAGGAGGAGCACGAGTGAGCGCGACGCGCGCGGTCATCGACTTCATACTCGAGACGACGATTGACGGTTTCCCGGCGCGGCTGCTGTCCGAGGGACGGCGCTGCGTCACCGACGGGACGGGCGTGATCCTCGCCGGGTCGACGGACGCCTGTGCCCGGATCGTCCAGGATCAGATCGCGGTGCAGGGCGGGAATGCGCAGGCGACGGTCCTGGGACCGCCGGACGTACGCGCCCCGGCCTCGCTCGCGGCGCGCGCCAACGGGACGGCGGGCCATGCGATGGACTTCGACGACACACAGCTCTCGAACGCGCCCGACCGGATCTTCGGACTCCTCACGCACCCTACCGTCGCGCCGCTCTCGGCGGGTTACGCGATGGCGGAGAGGGAAGGGGCGACGGGGGCGGAGTTCCTCGAGGCCTTCCTCATCGGCTTCGAGGTGGAGTGCAAGATCGCCGAGGCGATCGCCCCCCGGCACTACATGGAGGGCTTCCACTCGACGGCGACCATCGGCACGCTGGGCGCCTGCGCGACGGCGGCGAAGCTGGCCGGCCTGGAGGCGGACGACCTCGCCATGGCGCTCGGCATCGCCGCCAGCCTCTCGTCGGGGATCCGGCTCGGGTTCGGCACGATGACCAAGCCGCTGCACGCGGGGCGCGCCGCGGAGAACGGCATCCTGGCGGTCGACCTCGCCACCCGCGGCTTCACCGCGGGGCACGACGCGCTCGAGGCGCCGTGGGGCTTCTTCCGCGTCTTCGGCGGCGGCTTCGAGGCCGAGCGACTCGTCGGCACCCTCGGCTCGCCGTACACCCTGCTCGATCCCGGCGTCTCCGTGAAGCCGTTTCCGTCCGGGAGCCTCGGCCACCCCAGCATGGCTGCCATGCTCGAACTCGTCACCGAACACGACCTCGCGCCCGACGACATCGCGCACATCACCTTCCGCGCCGGGCACAACATCCTGAACCCGCTGCGGTATCCCCGCCCGAACAACGAACTCGAGGCGAAGTTCTGCATCCCCTTCGTCCTCTCGAGCATTGTCCTGCGCCGCCGGGCCGGCATCCGCGAGTTCCACGACGACTTCGTCCTCTCCGACGAGGCGGCGGAGATGATGAACCGGGTCACGGTCGAGTTCGACGAGGAGATCGACGCCCGCGGCTACGACCGCATGCGAAGCGCGATCGACGTCCGGCTCCGCGATGGCAGCGAGCTCCACACCGAGGCGGACACGTATCCCGGCGGGCCGGAGCGACCGCTCACGCGGGACGAACTGCACGGCAAGTTCCGCGACTGCGCGAGCCTCGTGATGGACGACGCGCAGATCAACACGGCGCTGGACCGGCTCGAACGCGTGGACGACCTGGGCCACATCGACGACCTGGTGGACGCGCTCTCGACGGCCCCGGCCGGAGTCCCGGCGTGAGGCGCGCTGGCGGTGCCCTCGCACTGCTGGGAGCGCTGTGCCTCACGGGCTGCGGCGATGCCTCCCGCTCCGAAGAAGCGCTGGAGGCGGGGCTCGACGCGGCGGCCGCGGCGGCGGGACGCGGCCCATACGACGCGCTCCAGGTCGAGACCGATCTCATGGTGGAGATGCGCGATGGCATCGGTCTCGCGACCGACGTCTACCGGCCCTCCCGCGAGTACGAGCCCATCGCTGAGCCGTTTCCCGTCCTCCTCCACCGGACCCCGTACGACAAGACCTCGCGCGGTCTCGTGGACCAGGCGCGCTGGTTCGCGACGCACGGCTACGTCGTCGTCGTGCAGGACACGCGCGGACTCTACGCCTCCGAGGGCACCTTCCAGAAGTACCACGAGTTCGACGCCCCCGACGGCTACGACACCATCGAGTGGATCACGGGGCTCGACTACGCGGAACCGTCCGTCGGCATGTGGGGCACCTCCTACGGCGCGCACACGCAGGCCGACGCCGCCAAACTGAACCCGCCGGGGCTCCGGACGCTCGTGCTCACGATGGGGGGCCTCTCCGACTCCTGGACGCACAAGGTGCGCAACCACGGCGCGCTAGAGCTCGGACAGCAGCTCGGCTGGGCCCACCTCCAGCTCGCGGCGGTGGCGGACGACCCGGAGATCCGCCTCCGGCTCGCCGAGGAGCCGCCGTCGGACTGGTTCCCGGACACGCCCTTCCAGAAGGGGGAAAACCCGCTCTCCGTCGCCCCGAATTTCGAGGACTACTACCTCACCATGCAGAACCACGGCGACTATGACGACTATTTCCGCGGCATAGGCCGCAACTGGGTCGAGTACTACGACGAGACGTCGGATATTCCGATGCTGCATGTGGGCGGCTGGTACGACTCCTACGCGCCGGGCACGATCCAGAGCTTCGTCGAACTGTCGCAGAGAAAGTCCTCGCCCATGACGCTCCTCATGGGCCCGTGGACGCACGGCGGGAACAGCCGCTCCCATGCCGGGGACATCGAGTTCGGGGCGGAGGCCGCGGTCGAGGATTTCTCGCGCGAGTTCCACCTGCGCTGGTTCGACCGGCACCTCCGGGGGCAGAGCGCGAACGACCTGTTCGAGGATGACGGCACGCTGGCGGGGGAGGCCGCCGGTCCGGTCACGATCTTCGTCATGGGGGGCGGCGACGGCCGCCGGGACGAGAACGGACGCCTCTTCCACGGTGGCGAGTGGCGCACCGCGGACGCGTGGCCGCTCGAGGATACAGAAGCGACGCCCTTCTACCTCCGTCCGGGCGGCACACTGACGCGCGAGGCACCCGCCGCGGACGAGGGATCGACGGCCTACACCTACGATCCCGAGCACCCCGTGCCCACGATCGGGGGCGCCTTTTCCGGCGCGCTCAAGCGGGGTGGCTACGACCAGCGCGAGCGCACGTTCAGGTCACTCGAGGGCGGTTCCGAGAACGGCTTCTTCGCTTCCGAGGTGGACGGCCGCCGCACCGCCGACCGTCCCGACGTGCTCGTGTTCGAGACCGAACCCCTGGCCGAGGCTGTGGAGGTTATCGGCCCGGTCACCGTCAGGCTGTGGGCCTCGTCGAGCGCTCCGGACACCGACTTCACCGCCAAGCTCGTCGACGTCTATCCCCCGAATGAGGACTATCTGGAGGGATTCGACCTCAACATCACCGATGGGATCCTCCGCGCCCGCTACCGGGACTCGCGGGAGGCCGAGACGCTGATGACGCCCGGGGATGTCCATGAAATGGAGATCCGGCTCTTCCCGACGGCCAACGTCTTCCAGGCCGGCCACCGAATCCGGCTCGAAATCTCAAGTTCAAACTATCCGCGCTTCGACGTGAACCCGAATACGGGCGAACCGCTCGGCCGCCACACGCGCATGGTCGCGGCCGAGAACACGATCCACCACGCCGCCGCCCGCCCGTCGGCTGTCCACCTTCCGCTTCAAAGGAGATAGACCGTGCACGACGTCAACTGGCTTGCCGTCCTCGTCGCCGGAATCATTCCGCTGGTCGTCGGCTTCCTGTGGTACGGTCCGATCTTCGGCAAACAGTGGCTCTCGCTCATGGAGACCACCGCCGAGGAGATCCAGAAGGACTTCAATCCGGTGAAGACGCACGGGGGGAGCTTCGTCCTCTCGCTCGTCACCGCCTACGTCCTGGCGCAGCTTCTCGCCGTGATGGGCGGCTCCGGCGCCATGATCGGGGTCCACGTGGGCCTTCTGGTCACGATCGGGTTTGTTCTCAACGTCGGATACCAGGGCGTGGCCTACGAGCAGCGGAAGCCGGGGATTTTCTTCCTGAGCCTGGGCTACAACGCCGTCGCCCTCATCGCGCAGGCGGTGCTCCTCGCTGTCTGGCGCTGATCCTGTCCGGGGCACCACAACCGGTCCGGTGCACCCCAACCGTCGGCGTTCCTACGTCAGATCGTCCCCGGCTGACTCGGGCTTGGATGACTTCCGGGGCTTCAGGACGAAGCGGTAGATGAGGTAGCCGGCGACGCCAAGCACGAGGACCGTCGGAATCCAGCCCAGGAAGCTGAAGATCGTCCCCGCGAGGACGGCGGCCGCGACTCCCTCGATCCGGCCGACGAGGCGGTATCGGCGGCGGGCCTTGTCCAGTTCCTGCCGGGAATAGAGTTCCGGCAGGAGATCCGAATCCACCTTCTTCATCAGGCATTCCTCCGGTCCAGGGCTGGAAGATCCTACGATGCCGGGCCGGGGGCCGTTTCCGCCATTCCCCCTCCGGCTTCACTCTACTCCGCATCCGCGCCGCCCGGGCCCTCTCCCGCGCGCGAGTGGATTCGGTAAGTTCAGACCGTTCCACATTCCAACGGAGATTCGAGATGCGCGTTTCGACACCACGCTCCTTAGGCTCCCGGGTGCAGCCGGCCGGTCTCCTCCTCGTGCTGGCCGCGGCCCTTTGTCCGTCGCAGGCCACGGCCCAGTCGGCCATGCCGCCGCACGGCGGGTTCGCGGACGCCCAGCGCACGGACGGGGCGATGCCCGTCATCCTGCCCCTGCGCGAGCGGGCCGCCGTCATCGACCGCTGGCTGGAGCGGCGCCTCGAGACCGTCGTTCCGGAGATCATGCGGCGCGAGGGCGTCGACCTCTGGATCGTCGCCGCGCGCGAGTACAACGAGGATCCCGTCATCGAGACGATGCTGCCCTCCACGTACATGGCCGCCCGCCGCCGCACCGTCCTCATCCTCCACGACCGGGGGCCGGGGCAGCCGCTCGAACGGCTCGCGGTGGCCCGGTACGACATCGGCCCCTTTCCCCGCGCGTGGGACCCGGAAAGCGAGCCGGACCAGTGGGGGCGCGTGGCCGAGGTCATCGCGGAGCGCGATCCGCAGCGGATCTCCGTAAATCGCTCCAATACGTTCGCCCTCGCGGACGGGCTCACGGGCACCGAGTACGACGGCTTCATGGAGGCGCTCCCCGCCAAGTACCGCGAGCGGGTCGTCCCGGCCGAGAGGCTCGCTATCGGATGGCTCGAGACGAGGACGCCGGAGGAGATGGAGGTCTATCCGCAGATCGTGCGGATCGCGCACCGGATCATCGCCGAAGGCTTCAGCGCGAAGGTGATTCAGCCGGGCGTCACGACGACCGAGGATGTCGTGTGGTGGTACCGCGAGCGGATCCTCGAACTCAAGCTCGCGACCTGGTTCCAGCCCAGCGTCTCCGTGCAGCGCCATGAGAAGTCGGGCGGCGCGAGGGAAGGGGAGGGGGATTTCTCCGCCCGTCCGGACGAAAACGTGATCCGCCCGGGCGATCTGCTGCACGTGGACTTCGGGATCAAGTACCTGCGGCTGAACACTGACACGCAGCAGCATGCCTACGTGCTGCTGCCGGGAGAGGACGCCGCGCCCCCGGGCCTGGTTCGCGCGCTGGCGGCCGGGAACCGTCTACAGGACATCCTCACCGAGAACTTCGCGGCAGGGCGCTCCGGGAACGAGATTCTGGCCGGCGCGCTCGCGCAGGCCGAGGCCGAGGGCATCGACGCGACGATCTACACGCATCCGATCGGCTTCCACGGGCACGGGGCCGGACCCACGATCGGGCTGTGGGACAACCAGGGCGGGGTGCCGGGGCGCGGCGACTATCCGCTCTTCCCGAACACAGCGCACTCGATCGAACTCAACGCGGCCGTCCCGATCCCGGAGTGGGGGGGACAGACGGTCCGCATCATGCTCGAGGAGGACGCGTTCTTCGACGGTGAGCGCACGTGGTACATCGACGGCCGCCAGACCGACCTCTGGCTGATCCCGCGATGAAGGCAACCCGCGGTCCGGCCGCGGCCGCGGCCCTCGCGCTGGCGGCGCTCGCGAGTGCGCCCGGGAGCGAACTCGCCGCGCAGACGCCCGACGCGTGGGTTCTCGTCGGACAGGACATCGACGACTACCGCCTCAGGCTCGACGCGGAGGTCGCCCATTCCGGGGCGTCCAGCATGCGGATCGAGGCGCGGGGGAACCGGCGACGCAGCCAATGGGTCGCGAGCGTCCAGCTTGTCGATGCCACCTCCTACCGCGGCAAGCGCATGCGCCTTCGTGGGTATCTGCGTGCCGACGACGTCGATTCCGGCGGCCTCTGGGTGCGGGTGGACGGCATCCTGGAGGGCAAGTACGCAATGCTCGCCCTCGACAACAGCGAGGACCGCCGCATCGAGGACACGCGGGAGTGGGAGACGCGCGAGATCGTCGTGGACATCCCGCCCGAGGGGGTTACGATCCTCATGGGGGCGATGCTCACGGGCGACGGTGAACTGTGGGTGGACGATCTTTCCTTCGAGGAGGTCGCCGACGACGTGCCGCTCACGACGGAGCCGGAGGTCGTCATCACGGACCAGCCGTACTCCCGGCCGCCAGGCGTCTTCCCCGTGCCCACGAACCTGGATTTTGAACGCGAAATGGTGGATCCGATGGAGTCAGAGCGATGAGAATGAAGCTGGTGGCGCTCGCGGTCGTGACGCTCGTCGCGGGGTGCGGTGAAGGTGGCGACGAGCCGGCTTCGTACCGTCCACTCCCGCCGCTCGAGGTGACGCACCTCGACGGACAGCCGGCGGACCTCGGCCAGTTCCACGGCCAGGTCGTCGTGCTCAACCTGTGGGCGACCTGGTGCATCCCCTGCCGCGACGAGATGCCGGAACTTCAGCAGCTGCACGCGAAGTACGCCGCCGACCCCTTCTCGGTGGTCGGGATCTCCATCGATGAAGGGGACGTTGCGCTCGTCGAAGGGTTCCTCGAGGAGTTCGACATCACGTATCCGAACTTCCTCGGCGATGGCGCCGGACTCACCGAAACGCTCGACCTCTACCCCGGCGTGCCGCACACGCTGCTGGTGGACGCGGAGGGCCTGATCCGGGCGTACTGGGGCGGCCGCTTCCACCCCTTCGAGCCGGAAACCGCGGCGCTCGTCGAGAGGGTTCTCTCGGAAGCCCAATAGCACCGGAGCAGGGAAGAATGGCGATCGAGATCCGCTCGCTCCGTCCCGAAGACTGGGGGCCGGTGCGAAGGATCTACGAGGAGGGGATCGCAACCGGTGATGCGACCTTCGAGACGGAAGCGCCCGGCTGGGAGACGTGGGACGCGAGTCACCTCGACGCCTGTCGTCTCGTGGCCGAGGTGGAGGGGCGGATCGTGGGGTGGGCGGCGCTGGCTCCGGTCTCCGGGCGCTGCGTGTACGGCGGCGTGGCGGAGGTGAGCGTGTACGTGGGGGGGGATGCCCGAGGGGGCGGGCTCGGTCTCAGGCTCCTGACCGCGCTCGTCGAATCCTCCGAGCGGGCCGGGCTCTGGACTCTGCAGGCGGGGATCTTCCCGGAGAACGTGGCGAGTCTCCGCATCCACGAGCGAGCCGGCTTCCGCCGCGTGGGGCGTCGCGAGCGGCTGGGGAGGCTCGACGGCCGGTGGCGCGACGTGCTTCTGCTCGAGCGGCGCAGCCTCCGCGTGGGGACCGAAGAGGACCGCGATGGGTCCGCCCCTTGACGTTTTGCGGTCGAAAGGCGATCATTGCGCGCGTCCGGACGGGCCCGGCGGTGCCAGGTACGGTCGGATTGAGATGGCAGGATCGCAGGATCGGGGGGGCCTCTCAACAACGGGTCGCCCCTTTTTCTTTGTTTTTTTTCTGCGTGGCGGGTGCCACGACCCTGGCGCGGGGGAGACCGCGTCGAACAGGTCAGCGGTCGGCAGCTACGGGTTTACCGAACTCCGACATGACTAACGAAGGAGTAGGAAATGCGTACGAGAGGTACCGTGAAGTGGTTCAACGACCAGAAGGGCTTCGGGTTCATTACCCCGGAAGAGGGTGGTAAGGACTGCTTCGTACACCACACGGCGATTCAGGCGGATGGCTTTCGCACTCTGAAGGAGGGCGAGGCTGTGGAGTTCGACGTTACGGACGGGACAAAGGGCCCGGCTGCGGAGAACGTGACCCGCGTCGCGTGATTTGCCGACCGCCACTAGGCGTAAGGTGAGTTCAGAAAGGGCCGCCCGGCGACGGGCGGCCCTTTTTTTCTTAACCCAGTCGAAGGCGGCTCAGCGTGATCGGTGCGTTGATCCCTCCGATGGTGACGGTGACCGGCCCGCTTTGCGGGGACTGTCAGAATTTCTGTGTAAATGGCCCTCGCACTCATACGGGCACTCGGCCCTCGAACACGATCGACAGGTGGTTCAGGGCGCCGGTCCAGTCCTGAACGGGCCGGGTCCAGCGCTGTGACGCCCTCTCGATCGCAAGGTACAGCACTTTCCTGACCGCCTCCGGGGTTGGGAACGCGCCGCGCTTCCTCGTCACCTTCGTGAGCTGCGCGTTCAGGGCCTCGATCGCGTTCGTCGTGTACATGACCTTGCGGATCTCGGGCGGATAATCGAAGAACGGGGTCAGGTTCGCCCAGTTCGCCCGCCACTTCCGGCTGATCATGGGGAAGCGCTCGTCCCAGCGCTGAGAAAAGGCCTCCAGCGCCGTCTCGGCCGCCTCCAGGCTCGGAGCCCTGTAGATGGCCCGCAAGTCCCTGGCGACCGCCTTGCGCTCCTTCCAGGCGACGAACCGGAGCGAGCCGCGCACCAGATGCACGATGCAGAGCTGGACCTGCGTCTTCGGGAACACCGACTCGATCGCCTCGGGAAAGCCCTTGAGGCCGTCGATCGCTGCGATCAGGATGTCCTCGACCCCCCGGTTCTTGAGTTCGGTGAGGACCGAGAGCCAGAACTTCGCCCCCTCCGCTTCGCCCACCCACAGCCCCAACAGCTCCTTGTTGCCCTCGAGCGTCAGGGCCAGGGCAAGGTAGACCGCGTGCGTCCGGACGTGGCCCCGGGAACGCACCTTCACGTGGATCGCGTCCAGATACACGATCGGGTACACCGTATCCAACGGCCGGCCCTGCCACGCCTTCACGTCCTCCAGGACCGCGTCGGTCACCGCCGAGATCAGCGACGGTGAGACCTCCACCTTGTACAGCTCCTTCAGGTGACCCTGGATCTCCCGCGTCGTCATGCCCCGCGC
The DNA here is from genome assembly GCF_965213655.1 of Candidatus Palauibacter sp. GTDB lineage: Bacteria > Gemmatimonadota > Gemmatimonadetes > Palauibacterales > Palauibacteraceae > Palauibacter. The sequence continues at coordinate 143,052 of NZ_CBDBZT010000003.1, forward strand.
GTACAGCGCGATCACCTTCTCGTCGAACCCGCCCAGCCGACGCTGGCCCTTCCTGACGAACTTCGGGTCGAACGTCGAATCACGGTCCCGAGGCACCTCGATCTCGAACTCCGACGTGTCCGTCTTCACTCGCTTCCGCGTACGGCCGTTGCGCGAGTTGCCGCCGTTGCGGCCCTCTCTCGCGTGCTTCTCGTAGCCCAGGTGGTCGGTGAGCTCTCCCTCCAGCGCCCGCTCCACCACCCGCTTCGTCAGCGCCTCCAGAAGACCGCCTCCGCCCATGATCTCTTCCGGGCTGCGGCCCTCCAGCAGGCTGTCGAGAAGCTCGTCTACCTCCCGCTCCGTCGCATCCTTCTTCCTCGCCATGGTCTCCTCCCGCTTCCAGAGTCTACTCCATGGCCATTTACACAGAAATCAGCACACTCCCGCTTTGCGTTTCGAGGACTCCTTCAGCTTCGGTGCAGACGATCTGACCTCTGATCCAGATCCCGTTATCCCCTGCGCTTCCTTCAATCGTACAGTCCGAAACGAGATTGCCGCCGGAAGCGTCCTGTAGTTGGGCCGACCAGCGGAGGAACACGTCGGGATGATGATGATCGCCATCCCGTATCTGACCCGTTACGGAGAACCCGATGTTGACCGTCATGCTGAATTGGCCGGTCACGATTCCGGAATCCCGTTCGCGTAGCTGGAGCGCCAGCCGTCCTGTGGGCAGTACCGCGTTCCACGTGCCCGTGAGCGACGGTTGGTCCGGATCCACCTGAGTGACTCCATCGCCGCTGTCACCGCATGCGGCCAGGCTGAGAAGCATGACTCCGATGCACCACTGTCGACGGGCTGTCACGTACACGGCGTTTCTCCTTTTCGTGCAAGGTCGTGCATGGCGGCGACGCCCGCGAATCTACCTCGAAAGACGGCTCGAACCGGTATCCAGTCACATCCGGCGCTGGGGTGACTGCTGTTCCAGTCCATCCCCTTCTGCCTATGATCCGCAGGTGTCAACGCACCCCGCATCCCAGCCACGGAGAGCGTCCGATGACCGCCCCGCTCAGCAGTGCCCGAATCTCCCTCCTGTTTCTCGCTGCCGCCGCCCTCCTGTGCCTCGCCGTGCCGGCGGCGGGGCAGGCCGGGGCCGAGTCCGGCCCGCTTCGCATGGAGGACATTTTCGAAGTCGAGATCGCGGGCGACCCGCAGATCTCGCCCGACGGCCGCTGGGTCGTCTACGTCCGGCAACGCGCCGACGTCATGACGGACAGTCGGTTCTCGAACCTGTGGATCGTGGACTCCGACGGCTCGGGCCATCGACCGCTGACGTCGGGTGACTTTTCGGAGAGTTCGCCACGCTGGTCGCCCGACGGTACGCGGCTCGCCTTTATCTCGAACCGAGAGGGGGACGCGCAGATCCATGTACGCTGGATGGATTCGGGGGAGACCTCTGCGATCACGAACGTGACCGAGCCGCCCCGGTCCTTCGAGTGGTCCCCGGACGGAACCCGGATTGCGTTCGGGAAGCTGGTACCGGCGCCGGCGCCGACGATCAGCGGGATGCCGACACCGCCCGAGGGCGCAGAGTGGGCCGAGCCCGCGCAGGTTGTCGAGCGGCTTGTGTACCGCTTCGACCAGTTGGGCGATCTTCCACACGGGTTCGTACACGTCTTCGTGGTCCCCGCCGAGGGGGGGACGCCGCGGCAGATCACGAGCGGCGACAGCCACTGGGCCGGGAACGGGATCGGCGGTACACACTTCTCGTGGACGCCGGACGGCGAGAGCCTCGTCATGTCCCGCGACCCACGCGGGGGGGACACCGAAAGCGTGTTCGTGGCGGACACGGAGGTGTTCGAGGTCTCCGTCGCGGACGGGAGCGCCACGCAGCTCACGGATCGCCGGGGTCCGGACGACGGGCCGATCGTCTCCCCGGACGGGCGTCACATCGCCTACTTCGGCATGGACGATCGCTTCCAGGGCTACCAGCTGACCCGGCTCTACGTCATGAACCGCGACGGGAGCGATCCGCGCTCCATTTCAGGCGGGCTCGACCGCGAGGTCTACGGCGCGAGGTGGGCGCCCGACGGGTCAGGGGTGTACGCGTTGTACGACGACGAGGGGATGACGAAGCTCGCGCTCTTCCGCCTCGACGACGACGGGAGCGGCCACCAGGTGCTGACCGAGAATGTCGGCGGGATGGGGCGGGCGTATGCCGGCGCCACCTTCTCGGTCGCGTCGGACGGCGGCTTCGCGATGAACTACACGACACTCGCCGTCCTCTCCGAGGTTGCGACGGGCCGTCACGGCGACGACGTCCGGGTACTCACGGGCATCAACGACGACCTGATGGCCAAGCGCGAGATCGGCGAGGTCGAGGAGATCTGGTACGAGTCCTCGCACGATGGCCGGCCCATTCAGGGATGGATCATCAAGCCGCCCGGCTTCGATCCGTCCCGCGAGTATCCGCTCATCCTCGAGATCCACGGCGGTCCGTTCTCGAACTACGGCGCCCGCTTCGACCTCGAGAAGCAGCTCATGGCGGCGCAGGGGTACGTCGTCCTTTACACGAACCCGCGCGGCAGCACGAGCTACGGAGAGGAGTTCGGGAATCTGATCCACCACGCGTATCCGGGGGACGACTTCTACGACCTCGTCTCCGGGGTGGACGCCGTCATCGACCAGGGTTACGTGGATGAGGAACAGCTCTACGTCGTGGGAGGGAGCGGAGGCGGCGTCCTCACGGCGTGGCTCGTGGGCCGGACGGACCGGTTCCGGGCGGCGGTCTCGTGGTACCCCGTCATCAACTGGTACAGCTTCGTGCTCACGGCGGACATGGCCGCCTACGGCGTCAACTACTGGTTCCCGGGTCTCCCCTGGGACCACGTCGAACACTACGAGTCGCGTTCGCTCCTGAGTGTGGTGGAGAACGTGACGACGCCGACGCGGATCGTGACGGGCGAGGAGGACTGGCGCACGCCGATGTCGGAGTCCGAGCAGTACTTCAAGGCGCTCAAGCTGCTCGGCGTGGAGACGTCGCTCGTGCGCTTCCCGGGCGAGCCGCACGGCATCCGGCGGCGCCCGAGCCACCACATCGGGAAGATGCTGTCCACGCTGGAGTGGTTCCGCCGCTACTCTGCCACGACGTCGTGACGCGGGGTCTCGGAAGTCGTCGGGCCGAAAGGTTGTTGAATATCGCACCGCTGGGTGTCCGATATTCAACAACCTCCCTGCTTCAGGGAAAGGTCAGCGGGCCACCGTGAAGGAGGCTGTCGCGACCTGGTCGTCCCACCAGATCGTGAACACGCCGCCCTCCTGCGTCATGTCCATGAAGGAGATCGTGAGCTGATCGGCCGACATCATGATCGCGTCCACATCCATCGTGGTGCGCAGCACGTCGCGGTCGGGCGTGTAGCCGTAGGAGCCCCACAGCGCGTCGGGATTCTCCTCGCGGAAGTTGTCCTTGGCTCCCCAGCTCGAGAAGACGAGCGTCCACTCGCTCTCGGAGAGTTCGGCGAACACGCTGTACTCGCCGGCCGGCAGGCGCTCGCCGCCGAACATGAGGTCGGTCTCGGTCATGAAGCGCGTGGACTGGTTGGCGCCGACCCGCCACAGCGGCGCCCCGCGCAGGAACTGCTGCCCGTACTCGTCACCGGATCCGAAGAGATCCCTGCCGCGCAGGATCGGGCGGCCATAGTCCACGACGATCCAGGAGCCGCCCTCGTACGCTCCGTCCGCGTTGAAGGAGCCACCGACCTGGGTCGAGGCCTCGCCACGCGGACTCATGGGGCGATCCTGGGCCTCCGCGCTGACGGCGAATGCGAGCGTCAAGCCCGCGACAAGACCGATGACCGGTCGAACCATCCTGTTCATGCATACCTCCGACAAGTTTCAAGGGAAGTGCGCGGGCCCCTTGCATCGTCACGAGAGGCCCTGCTGCAATGCGCCCGGCATCCTACCGCGGCGCGCGCAAACCCGAAAGCGGGACGCGTCGCCGTCCCACGCGGGCTCCGATACAATACGGCGCATGCAGAAACCGTTGCAGTTGATCGTCGTGGTGGGCGGCCTGTTCGCGTCAGCGGCGTGTGGGGGCACGGAGTCCGGCGTGGGAGCGACCGGCGAGCCCGCCGACGCCGCTTCGGTGCGCGCGGAGATCGAGCGCGTGACCCGGCGCTGGGAAGCTTCGCTCATTGCCGGGGCGCCGGATGAGGCGGTGGCTGACGTCTTCACGCCGGACGCGGTGCGCCTCCCCTCCGGAGAGCCGGTCGTCCGGGGGCACGATGCCATCGTGCGCGCGCTGGCCGGTTCCGCGCCGCTTAGCGAGGCCCGGTTCACGATCGAGGACCTCGAGGTGGACGGGGACCTGGCGTTCGCGAACGGGACGTACCGGGTGCGCGGTCCCGACGATGTCGAGCTGAGCGGCAAGTTTCTCGAGGTGTGGAAGCGGACCGAAACCGGGTGGCGTATTCACCGCGTCATGTGGGATTAGCGGGGGAGGACGAATTGGCCCGGACGTTCCCGCGGGAATGTCTCGAAGCCCCCGGCCGCGTGAACGGACAACTTTGCGGGAGATTCTGACTCGATGAAGAACACGGGAAGAGCACCTTCTACCGACGCAGTTCATGCGGGGGAGCAGCAACCGAGGCCGGAAGGGGCGGTCGTCACGCCGATCTACCAGACGGCCAACTATGAGTTGCGGGGCGAGGACTACCACGACATCGGGTATATCCGGCTCAGCACGACGCCGAACCATCGCGTTCTGGGGGAGCGCATCGCGGCGCTCGAGGGGGCGGAGTCGGCGCTCGTCCTCGGCAGCGGGATGGCGGCGATTTCGGGGGCGCTGCTCACGGTGCTGTCGTCGGGGGACCACGTGCTCGTGCAGGACACGCTGTACGGCGGTACGGCGGCCTTCCTGCAGCAGGACCTGCCGCGCTTCCGGATCGAGCACTCCGTCATCGACCCGCAGGATCCATCGAGCTGGGCGGCCCAGTTGAGACCGACCACGCGCGCCATGTACGTGGAGACGCTCACGAACCCGCTCGTGCAGGTGGCGGACCTCGAGGCGGTAGCGGCGTTCGCGCGCACGCACGGGCTCGTGACGATGATCGACAACACGTTCGCGAGCCCGATCAACTTCCGGCCGGCGGAGATCGGCTTCGATCTCGTGCTTGAGAGCTGCACGAAGTACATGAACGGGCACAGCGACATCGTGGCCGGGAGCGTGGCCGGGCCGGCCGACCTGGTGCGCCGCGTGAAGGTGATGCAGGACCACCTCGGTGGCTCTCTCGACCCGCACGCGGCGTTTCTGCTGGAGCGCGGACTGAAGACGCTGAGCGTACGCGTCCGTGCGCAGAACGAATCGGCCGGGCGTCTCGCCGCGCTGCTCGAAACCGACCCCGCGGTGTCGGTCGTCCACTATCCGGGGCTCGAGAGCCACGCCCAGCACGAGCGGGCCGCGCGCCTGTTCGATGGCTTCGGCGGAATGATGTCGTTCGAACTCGAGGGCGGCGTCGAGGCGGCCGAGGCCTTCGTTTCCGCGCTGGAGATTCCGATGGTCGCGGCCAGTCTCGGGGGCCCGGAGTCGCTCGTCGTCCGGCCCGCCGCCGCCGTTCATGCAGGCATGTCCGCCGAGGAGCGGGCCAGGGCCGGGATCCGGGATGCCCTCATCCGCTTCTCCACGGGGCTGGAGGACACCGAGGACCTGGCGGCCGACCTCACCGGGGCGCTGGCGAGCCTGCCGCGGGCGGTGGCGGGTCTCTCCGCGTGAGACCCCCCGGCCTGCCGGAAATCGAGGCGGCCCGCGAGCGGGTCTACGCGGCGGCGCTGCGCACGCCATTGGTCCGCCTCGGGGTCGAAGAGGGCCCCGAAATCTGGCTCAAACTGGAGAACCTGCAGCCGATCGGCTCGTTCAAGATCCGGGGCTCGGCCAACGCGATCGGTCTGATTCCACCCGAGGAGCTGGCGGCAGGGGTATGGACGGCGAGCGCGGGCAACATGGCGCAGGGTGTGGCCTGGAACGCGCGGCGGCTCGGCGTCCCGTGCTCGGTCGTCGTTCCGGAGACGGCGCCGCGACTCAAGCTGGACGCGATCGACCGCCTCGGCGCGACTGCCGTGAAGACCTCCGTCGCCTCGTGGTTCGAGGTCTTCCGTACACAGCGCTTCGACGGAATGGGAGGGCGGTTCGTCCACGCGTTCATGGACCGCGACGTGATGGCCGGGAACGGCACGATCGCCCTGGAACTGATCGAGGACCTTCCCGACGTGGACGCCGTCGTCGTCCCCTTCGGTGGCGGCGGGCTGGCGTGCGGGATCGCGGCCGGGATGCGCGCCCTCGCACCGGACGTTCCCGTGTTCGCGTCCGAGGTCACCGGGCAGGCTCCGTTCGCCGAGTCGCTGCGCGCCGGCCGCGCCGTCTCGATCCCGTACACCCCCTCGTTCGTCGACGGGATCGGAGGGCCGCACGTCGAGCCGGACATGTGGGAGCTGTCCGAGGATCTCCTCGCAGGCTCCGTGGAGATCACCCTCGAGGACACCGCTCGGGCGGTCCGGCGGCTTGTGACCCGGAACCGCATCGTGGCCGAGGGGGCCGGATCTTCCTCTGTCGCGGCCGCTCTGTCGGGCGCTGTCCAGGGGGAGAAAATTGTCTGCATCGTGTCCGGCGGGAATCTGGATCCGTCCAGACTGGCGACGATCCTCGAGGGCGGCGTGCCATGAGGCCCTCGAGGCTCCGCCGGGTTCCCGCCGAAGTCCTGAAGGACCTTGAAGGGGCGTGACGCATGACTGATCCACCGGCCTCCGGTCCACCGATGAGGCTCTCCGCCGCCCAGGTCTCGTTCGTCCTCAAACGCGCGGCCGAGATCGACGCCCGCGGCGACTCGCTGAGCGTCGACGAGTTGGAGCGCATCGCGAGCGAAGCGGGGATCGACCCGAAGGCCACGAGAACCGCGATCGCCGAATTGATCGAGGGCGAGATGCCCGTCCCCGGCCCGGCCCCGGAGCCCCGACCTCCGGTCGTCTCTCCAGCCCGCGCCGGCAACCCGGCCTCTCCCTCTCCCGGCCGCATCCTCGTGGGCGGGGCGGTCGGTACGGCCTTCGGGTTCCTCTTTGCGACTTCGCTGCCGGGCGCCATCGCGGGGTCCGGGGCCACGCTGATCTACCTCATGCTTCGGGTCGTGCAGGGCATGAAGCGGGGCAGCCAGCTCGACTTCCAGCTCCAGAACTTTACCCTCTGGTTCGTGTCGACGCTGATCGTCTCGGCGTGGCACGGGGTCGACGGGCTCATATTGACCTTGCTCTGCTGGTTCGTCACCTCGGTCGCCGGTGGACTCCTCGTCCGCTTCGGGCCCCGCGAAGAGGAGCCGGAGGACGAGACCCCGCGGATCGAAGCTGGAGGTCGCTGAAGTGTGGATGGGGACCATTCGCCGCTTCCACCACGCCGTGCTGCGAAACGGGTCCGTACCGATGATCATGCTGGAGGGAAAGGTCGACGCGTGGATCGACGCGGGAGGAGTTGGGAGATGACGACGTTGAGGATGCGGAGGACGCCGGGGCGATGCTCACGGCGCGCGCGTACGACGGCCGTGGCTGCAGTCCTGGGTCTGGGAGCCGGGACGACGGGTACCGGAGCCGAGGCCCAGACGCCGGGATCGATTCCGACGCCAGAGTCCGTCCTCGGACACGCCGTGGGCGCGGACTTCCATCTCGCCACCTACGAGACGTCGATCGAGTACTTCCAGCGGCTGGACGCCGCGAGCGACCGTCTCGAACTGCGGGAGGTGGGGCGTTCGTCGTTCGGACGGCCCGTGTACCTGGCCCTCGTCTCGAGCGCCGAAAATCTTGCGAATCTGGACCGGCACAGGGAGACCGCGCAGCGCCTGGCGCATCCGCGCGGGCTGACCGACGAGGAAGCGCGACGGCTTGCCGCCGAAGGGAGGGCGCTGGTCTGGATCGACGGAGGCCTGCACGCCTCGGAGGTGGCCCACGCGCAGCACACGATTCAGCTCGCCTATGACCTGGTGACGGGGGACGAGGACCCCGAGATCGCGGCGATCCTGGACAACGTCATCCTCCTGCTCTGGCCCTCCATCAACCCGGATGGGCAGACGCTCATCGCGGACTGGTACCACTCGAACGTGGGCACGCCGTACGAGGTCGCGCCCGCCCCCTTCCTCTACCAGAAGTACATCGGGCACGACAACAACCGGGACGGCTACATGATCAACCAGATCGAATCCCGGTACACCACCCGCGTGGCGCGCGAGTGGGAACCCCACATCCTCTACAACCACCACCAGAGTTCGCCCTTCCCGACGCGGATCTGGATCCCGCCCTTCGCCGAGCCGATCTCGCCGCACGTGCACCCGCTCATGTGGCGCATGGTGAACCTGATCGGAATGGCGATGTCGCAGGCGCTCGAGGAGCGGGGACAGCGCGGCGCGACGCACATGGGCACCGGGTTCGACAACTGGTATCCGGGCTTCATGGATCACGCGCACAACTTCCACAACGTCGTGTCGTTCCTGACGGAGACGGCGCTCTACAGGTACGCGACGCCGGGGTTCTACACGATCGGGGACTTTCCGCCCTCGGATCGGGACCTGCGGCCGGAGTCGCTCTACTCGAGTCCGTGGGAGGGCGGGTGGTGGCGGCTGCGCGACGCCGTGGACTACATGCTCACCGCCTCGATCTCGGTGCTCGACGTGGCGGCCAAGTACCGGACCGACCTCCTCTACAACCGCTACCAGGCGGGCCGGGACATCATCGCCGAGTACGAAGAAGGGCCGCCGTACGCCTACTTCGTGCCGCAGGATCAGCGGGACCCCGTAGCGGCCGTCGAGTTGCTGCGCCGGCTGGCCTTCAACGGGATCGAGATCGACCGGCTTCAGCAGGCGGTGAACCACCAGGGGCTGGATCACCCGGCGGGGACGTGGGTCATCCGCATGGACCAGGAATTCGCCCACTTCGTGCGCCAGCTGTTCGTCATCCAGGACTATCCCGACCTGCGCGAATACCCGGAGGGACCGCCGGACCAGCCGTACGACGTGTCCGGGTGGACGCTGCCGCTGCAGATGGGCGTGCGGGTGGTCGAGGCGACCGCCCCGCTCGCCACGGAGGTGCGTGAGGCGCTCGAGCCCCTTCTGGGAGAGCCGCTCGCGTGGGATGCGGAGGTAGAGGATGCCTCGCCGTTCGATTCGCCGTTCGGCGTCGGGTTCGATTCGCATCCGGTGGCGGCGGCGATCGTGCCGCCTCCCGGGCGAGTCACCGGCGGGGGATCAGCGCTCGTCGTCGACCCGGCCCAGAACAACGCCTTCAAGGCGGTGAACCGGGCGTGGGCGGCGGGGGCGCGCGTCTCCTGGGTGCCGGGGGCGCCCGGCGCGGATGGCGAACCGGGGACCGGCGCCCGGTACGCGATCTCCGGGCTCTCGGGCGAGGCGCAACTCGTCCGCGACCTGGGGCTGCAGGCGACCCGCGGCTCGGGCGCCGTCAACCTGCGTGCGCCGAGGATCGGTCTCTATCGCCCCTGGAACGCGAGCATGGATGAGGGATGGACGCGCTGGCTGCTCGAGCGCTACGGGTTCGACTTCACGAGCCTCTACAACGCCGATGTCCTCGCCGGTGGCCTTTCCGGCCGTTACGACGTGATCATCGTGGCGGACATGTCGGGGGGGCAGATCCTGAACGGGTTCGCGAAAGGCTCGGTGCCGCCGCGGTATGAGGGCGGAATCGGGGCGGAGGGCGTGCGTGAACTTGACGCGTTCGTGCGGGACGGGGGCACGCTCGTCACGCTCAACCGCAGTTCGCTGTTCGCGATCGACGAACTGCACCTGCCCGTGCGCAACGTGGTCGGCGGCCTGGACCGGGCGGAGTACTTCCAGAGCGGCTCGATCCTGGAGATGATCGTCGACCCGTCGCATCCCGTGATGGCGGGGATGCCGGAGCGGGCAGCCGTCGTCGCCGGGCAGAGCCCGGTGTTCACGACGGAGGAAGGGTTCGAGGGACGCGTGATGGCGAAATATTCGGAAGAGGGGTCGCCGCTATTGTCCGGATACCTGCTGGGAGCGGAGCATCTGGCGGGGTACGCGGCGGCGGTCGACGTGGCGCACGGGGACGGACGGGTTGTGCTCCTGGGCATGCGGCCACAGTGGCGCGGGCAGCCGTTCGGGAACTTCCGCATCCTGTTCAACGCCGCCCTCTACGGCCGTGAACTCGCCGCCGCCGCGCCGGAGTCTCCCGAGTTCTGGACCGCCCCCGAGGAGGACGACGACGAGAGCGACGGGAGCGGGTCCGGGGGTGACGGATCGTAGCGCTGCCGCGATCGCGTCCCGGCTGGACGGGCTGGATGCTCCTCATTTTCCTTGCGGCTGCGGCCCTGCTCGCAGCGTGGGCGTTCTGGTGGGAGCCCGGCCGGCTCGTCCTCAACCGGACGGACCTCTAGGTGCCGGGGTGGCCGGAGGGGGAGGAGACCCGCATCGCGCTCATCGCCGACCTGCACGTGGGCTCGCCCCGAAACGGGCGGGACAACCTGCGTCGCGTGGTGCGGCGAGTGAACGAAACGCGCCCGGACCTCGTCCTCATCGCCGGGGATCTGACGATCGACAACGTCATGGGCGGCCGTTTCGTGCCCCCGGAGGAGATCGCCGAGGACCTCGCCGCCCTCGACGCGCGCCATGGCGTGTTCGCGGTGCTCGGCAACCACGACCGCTGGCTGTCGGCCGAGCGCGTGGAAGAAGCGCTCTCCGGCGTCGGGATCACCGTACTCGACAACCGGGGCCAGCGGGCACGGGTGCGGGGAAACGACATCTGGATCGCGGGAGTGGCGGACTTCTGGACGGGCCACCCCTCGGTCGCGGACGCGCTCGATGGGGTGCGCCCCGGGGAGCCCGTGATCGTCGTCACGCACAACCCGGACATCTTCCCCGAAGTCCCGCCGCGCGCCTCCCTGACGCTGGCCGGGCATACGCACGGCGGTCAGGTAATCATCCCCTTCGTCGGCCCCGGGATCACGCCCTCGCGTTTCGGGGACCGGTACGCGGCGGGGCACGTGGTGGAGGACGGACGGCACCTCTTCGTGACGACCGGCGTGGGGACGAGCCGGCTCGGCGTGCGCTTCCTCGTGCCGCCGGAAGTCGTCTCGCTCCAGCTCACGCGCTGCGAGTCCTGCGAGTCGCCGCCGGAGTGACTATCATGCCGCCGACGCGGGCTGGAGTCCGGGTCGAGACCTGAAGCCGGCCCGAAGCCGAACCTGAAACCGGAGTGAAACAGAACATGCCGTCTCAGTCGAAGCCACGCCGCCGAGAGGGGCGCCGCGCCGGCGCCGCCGGGTTCGTGGCGCTCGCCGGCCTGGGGCTGTCGTTTGGCGCCCCCGCGGCCGCCGCCGGACAAGAGGACAAGCTGCCGCCCCCCGAGGGCTGGCTCGCCCGCACCGACCACGGAGGCGATGGCGTGGAGGCCCTCCAGGAGATGCCGCCCGGCTGGCACGTCACCACGGGCCCGGCGGGCATCTTCTACCATCCCGAGACCCGGGCGGAAGGCGATTTTCGCGTCGAGTCCACGGTCTTCCTGTTCGATCCCGAGGGACGGAACGAAGGGTTCGGCGTCTTCATCGGGGGCGCGGATCTCCAGGGCGCTGGCCAGGCGTACACGTACCTGCTCGTGCGGGCGGACGGGCGCGTGATCGTGAAGCGCCGCGACGGGGCCGGGACGTCCACGCTCCTCAACTGGACCAGGCACGAGGCGGTGGTCACCTGGGCGGCGCGCGGCGAGGGCGCGGCGACCGCGAAGAATGTCCTCTTCGTGGAGGCTGCGGGCGATGAGGTGATCTTCGGGGTCAACGAGCAGGAAGTGTTTCGCACGGCGCGAGAGGACAGCATGTGGACGGCGTCGTGGGACTGAGGGTCAACCACGGCCTCAACCTGCACTTTTCCTCGCTGGAGGTGACCGATGGCTGAGTCCACCGCGGGAGCCAATGCCGGCTCCGGACCGGCGCGGCTCGAGGGGATCTGGCTCAAGTCGGCGCGGCAGGGCCCCATGGAGCCCGTTTCGGAAGCCACGCTCGTGGCGGGAAAGGGGCTCGAGGGGAACGCCGACCGAGGCGGCTACCGGCAGGTGACGCTCCTCGACGTCGAGGGGTGGGAGGCGGCGACGCGCGAGATCGGCGTCGATGTGAACCCGGATGCCCGCCGGGCCAATCTCCTGGTGCGGGGCGTCAACTTCTGCGAGACGGCGGGCCGGGTACTGCGGATCGCGGGCTGTCGCATCCGCATTCGCGGCGAGACGCTCCCCTGCGAACGAATGGAGGAGGCGGCGCCCGGACTGCAGGCGGCGCTGGCGCCCGACTGGCGCGCGGGCGCGTACGGGATGGTGCTCGAGGGCGGCCGGCTCGCGCCCGGTGACGCGGTGGCCTGGGAATCCTGACGGCCGGCCCGGCAGCACGGTGAACCATCGGGGCCCCTGCGTCCTCGCCGTCCTGGCGGTCCTCATGGCCGGGTGCGACGCGCCGGCCTCCGAAGCGGGTCCGCCGACACGTGCGGGATCGCTCTCCGTGTTCGAGGCGGAACTCTTCTACCAGACGGTCGGGGTCGGAGAACCCGTTGTCGTCATGCACGGAGGGCCGGGCCTCGACCACTCCTACCTTCGTCCGTGGTTCGGGCCGCTGGCGGAGACGAACCAGGTCATCTTCTACGACCAGCGTGGCCTCGGCGGTTCGCGGGCCGTGGTGAACGCGGCGAGCGTCTCGATGGAGCGCTACCTCACGGACATCGACCGGATCCGCGAACATGTCGCGCAGCGCGAAAAGATCACGCTGCTTGCGCACTCGTGGGGGGCGATTCCGGCCCTCCTCTACGCGCTGGAGCGACCGGAGCGGCTGACGGCGCTCATCCTCGTCGCGCCGGTCGAGCCGGGCAGCCGGTTTCGTGAGCAGACCGACGCCAACCAGCTCGCGAGGCGGGATTCGGCCGACCTCGCGGCGATCGACTCGATTCGGGGCACGCCGGAATTCGCGGCGCGCGAAGCGGAAGCCATCAGCCAAGTGTTCTTCCACGTCTTCCGCGGAACGTTCGCGGACGCGAGCGTGGCGGACAGCCTGCTTCGCGTCGCCCTGCACGAGAGGACCGCGAACCAGGGTCAGCTCGTCGCGAGCCTGCTCATGGCGCCGCTCCAGGGGCTCGACTTCTGGGATCGCCTCGGCGAAATAGAGGTCCCGGTTCTCATCGTGTACGGCGCCCGGGACCCGATCCCGAGCGAGATGGTACGGGAGATGAACGAGGCCCTGCCGGACAGTCGCCTGATCCGCGTCGACGGATCGGGGCATTTTCCGTTCATGGAGAAACCGGTCCTGTTCTGGGCCGGCGTGCAGGCGTTCCTGCAACAGCGGCAACGGGAAGGGCCGTGACCGCGGGCGGCCCGTCGCCGGGCCCGATCCGCGACCCGGCCCTCCTGCGCGGCGCCCTCTCCCGGCTCAACGACGCGCGGCTGGCGCCCGAGAACAGTTCCGTCCGACTCGGCAGCCTGCTGTCGGGCTTCGAGGAACTGGTCGTCGCCCTGCCGGGAGAGGACCGCGGCTCGGGCGCGGTGGGCGCGCTCGCGGAACTCGAAGCGCTCCTGGGAGAATCGGGCGCGGAAACCGGCGCCCCGGCGCTGCGCGGATACCTCGAACCGATCCTCGAGCGGCTGATCGAGGCCCTGCTCGACCACCCGGAGCGGCGTCTGGCCGCGTACGGGTCTCTCCTCCCCGGCGAGAACAACCATCACCACATGGCAGAACTCGCCGGGCGCTGGGTCGAGGGGACGGTCGAGGGCACGCTTCACGATCGCGGTTGGGCGGCGCGGCAGGGCTATCCCGGGTTCGTCCCGGGAAGTTCCGGCGACCGCGTGGTGGTGAAGGTGTTCGAGAGTCTTTCGCTTCCCGACGCCTGGGAGCGGCTGGATACCTTCGAGGGCGCGGCGTACCGGCGGATCCTCGCGCCCGTGGAGATGAAGGTTGAGGCGAAGACGAAAACCGGGGCCGGAAGCGAGACCGCGTGGCAGGTCTGCAACATCTATGAACTGACGGACCTTCCGCCCCGGTCGGGCCGCGCGTCGGAGAGCGCCCCCGCCTGAGCGGCGGCAAGCCGGGCCGCTATTCGTCGGCCTTTACGTCCTCCCACACCGCGTCGAGAGTCGCGAGATCCGCGTTCTTCCACTCGAGGCCGCGGCTCTCCGCCAGTTCGATCATGCGCCGGCAGCGGCGCTCGAACTTCTCGACCGCGCCGAGAAGCGCGTTGGCCGGGTGAACGCCGGCCCACCGCGAGGCGTTCACCACCGCGAAGAGAAGGTCCCCCACCTCCTCGACGACATCCGTGCCTGCATCCCCCATCCGGCGCAGCGCGGACGAGGCGGGAGACTCGGGCTCATCTGCGGCGGCGGCGCACTCGAGTTCCGCCGTCTCCTCACGCACCTTCTCCATGGGCCCCGCGAGATCGGGCCAGTCGAACCCGAACCCGGCCATTCGCTCCTGGACGCGCGCGGCGCGGCTGAGCGGATCGAGCCCGCCCGACACCCCGTGGAAGGGATCGTCCCGAGCCTCTCTCTCCGCCGCCTTCAGCGACTCCCAGTCGGGCGGCGCCTCCGCATCGCCGTACACGTGTGGATGGCGGGCCTCCATCTTCGCCTCCAGCGCTTCGACGACATCGGCGGTGGCGAAGGCGCCACGCTCTTCGGCGAGCACGATCTGGAAAGCGACGTTGAGGAGCAGGTCGCCCAGTTCGTCGGAGAGTTCTCCGTCGTCTCCGGCCCGGATCGCGTCCGCGACCTCGTGCGCTTCCTCGAGGAGGTACGGGCGGAGCGTCTGTGGCGTCTGCTTCGCGTCCCAGGGACAGCGGACGCGCAGGAAACGGACGAGCGCGAGGGCGCGGGCGAGGGTCTCGTCCCCTTCGCGCACCTCGTCGGCGTGGAGATTCTCAAGGTCGGTGGTGGCGGTTGGCTTCTGCATGGCCGCGAAGGTATCACCCGGTGGCAGGACGCCGCTGCATGCGACAGGTTGGGCACCTCCGGGCCGGCCCCGCAGGCGGGCCGGCAGGAACCGTCCCCCGAGCCCCCGGCGACGCTTGACCCGCAGCCGCGAACCCCCGTACCGAGCGTGGCTCGAGGTCGATCTGGGCGCGCTGTCGCGGAACGCCCGGCGCGTGGCGGAGCACGTGGCCCCGGCCCGTTTCGTCCCCATGGTCAAGGCGGACGCCTACGGCCTCGGCGCGATCGAGGTCGCCCGCGTCCTGGACCGGCTGGAACCCTACGCCCTCGGGGTCGCGACGCCGCCGGAAGGCGCCGAACTCCGGCGGGGCGGGATCGAACGCCGCATCGTCGTCTTCGCCCCCTCGGCCGCAGCCGAGATCTCCCAGCTGCTCGAGGCGCGGCTCGAGTGCGCCGCGCTGAGTCTCGCATCGCTCGCGAAGCTCGAGGCCGGCGCGCGGGCGGGGTGCACCCGGATGGCGGTCCATCTCGAGGTCGACACGGGCATGGGACGCGCGGGTCTTCCGGTGGCCGACGCCGGGGCGTGGTCGCCCGAGGTCGCGTCGATCCTCTCGCGAGGCGGGGCATCGCTGGCGAGCGTCTTCACCCATTTCCATTCGGCGGGGACGGATCCGGCCGCGACACGCCTTCAGTTGGCCCGCTTGCGCCGGGCCGCATCGACCCTCGAGGAGGCCGGCGTCGAGGTCCCCTTCCTGCATGCGGCGAACAGCGATGCGGTGATGGCGGATCCGCAGTATCATCTGGGGCTCGTCAGACCGGGGATCTACCTGTACGGGGGACGGCGGGGGACGGGCGCCGGGGGTGCGTTGGCGGACCCGGAGAGTGTGGCGCGGGTACGCGCGAGGGTGCTGGAAGTTCGTGACCTGGCGCCGGGTTCGACCGTCAGCTACGGGGCCACCTATACGACAGGGGATGTCGAACGTCTCGCCACGCTGGGCATCGGGTACGCGGACGGGTTGCCCTGGCGTCTCTCGAACCGGGGACAGGCGCTGATTCACGGGGTCCGGGTACCGATCCGGGGCGGCGTGTGCATGGACGTGACGTCGGTAGACGTTTCGGGCGTGTCAGGTGTCGAAGCTGCGGACGTGGCCACGCTCCTGGGCCGTGACGGAAGGGAAGAGGTCGCGCTGGCGGACTTCGCGGAGACCGCCGGGACGATCGAATACGAAGTGCTGACGGCGATCGGACGCCGCCTGCCCCGACACTACGTGGGCGGGCCGGCCGACGCCGCGGATGGGAGTCGATGACGGAGACCCGAATGACAGCCGGAGAGCCGCTCTCGTGGGAAGATCTCGCCGCCAGTGCGACGGTCGCCCGCGAACGCGCGTATGCGCCGTATTCCCGTTTCCTCGTCGGCGCGGCGCTGGAGGCGGATGACGGCCGGGTCTTCGCCGGCTGCAATGTGGAGAACGCTTCATATCCCGTGGGGACGTGCGCCGAACGGGTCGCGCTGGGGCACGCGGTCGTATCGGGTGCGCGCGCCTTCACTCGCATCGCCATCGTGACCAGCGGCGCGATCCCGGCCCCGCCGTGCGGTATGTGTCGGCAGGCGCTCGCCGAGTTCGGCCGGGATCTCGAGGTCATGAGCATCGGGACGAATGGGGAATCCGTCGCCTGGCGCATGCGAGATCTGTTGCCGGCGCACTTCTCGCTGGAACGGATGGCCGCCCCGGCGGAGAGCGGCCCGTGAGCGGACGTGGATTCGCCGGGCTCGTCACGCTGAGTCTGGTCGTGGCGGTCGCATGCAGCGAAGACCCGTTGTCGCTGGGTTCCGAACAGGTGCCGGGCGCCGGCACCGAGACGCGGGACGTCACCATCTCCGTTTCCGCACTCACGTCCTGGCGGGATACGACGCTGACCGGCTTTGCCCGGCCCTCCACCGCGCGGTTCGTGTACATCTCGACCGAAGCGGAGGTGTCGAGTCGCGGGTTGGTGCGCTTCAACGTCCCCGACACGATCCGGACCTTCGTCGACACGCTGCCGGTCGCGACCTTCGAAGAAGTGGAGTTCACGCTTCACTTCGACACGATCCGCTCGGAATTCACAACGTTCCCCGTCACGGTGAAGCTCGTCGACCTCGGGGAGCGGTTCGAGCCGCACGACGCGACATGGCAGGAGGCGGCCGCCGGCGTCCCGTGGACGGTGCCCGGGGGCGACCTCGGCGTCGAGATCGCGTCGGCGGTGCTGGACTCGGTCTCGGATAACCTGCTGATGACGCCGGCAGTGGCCGAGGACTCGCTGATGAAGGCGTGGCAGAGGACGGACGGAGGGAACGGTTTCGCCCTCGTGCTGGAAGGCCCTGAAACGAAACTCCGCGTCACGCAGATGGACCTCAGGTACGACCCGATCCTGGTCGGGCGGAGTCTGCCGGTTCCGCAGGTCCAGTTCTGGGAAGAACGCGCCTTCATCCTGGATCCGCCGCAGCCTCCGACGGGCACGGCGCTTCGTGTCGGCGGCCTCCCCGCCTCGCGCATCTATTTCGAGTTCGTGCCACCCGGTGACCTCGGAGAAACGGGGCTTGCGGGCGCCACCGTGAGTCAGGCCGAAATCATCCTGTACCCCCTGCCGGAGCCCGAACTGTATGCGGCGGAGCGTACGATCGAGGCCCGAAAGATCAGCCTGCTGGGCGATCCGTTCGAGACCGGTGCGAAGACGCCGATCGGGAGCGGCGACCGAGTTACGACAACGCTCGATCCCGCCAGACTCCGCGAAGGCGAGCCGGTGCGGCTCGATATCACGCGGCTCGTGGCGCGGGCCGTCCAGGATTCGCTGAGCCGGGTCCGGCTCGGCTTCCGGGCCGATCCGGATGCGCAGGCGCTGGGCTACTGGGAGTTCGGTTCCGCCGAATCGCCGCTGGAACTCCAGCCACGAGTGCGCATCGTGTTCAGTTCGGCGCCTCGCTTCACGGTGCCATGATGCGGGCCTTCGACGGATTCCGGGGATGGTGCCACGCGGCGCTCACGCTTGCGGGGCTGGCGGCCTCGCCCGGTGCCCTCTTCGCCCAGACGCCGCTCACCGCGGTCGGGCTCGGGTATCCCATCGCGCCCGTGGATGGCCGTTCGGCGGCGCTCGGCGGGTCGGGCTCCGGTCTGCTCGGCGGATCGTACAGCCTCACGAACCCGGCGGACCTTCTCCTTCACACGGAACCCGGCTTCTCCGTCTCGCTGTCCAACGAGGGCGTGACTCTGGAGGGCGAGAACGGGTCGTTCGACACTGGGCGGGGGCGCTTCACGACGATCCGCGCGCTCGTTCCCTCGAATGGCTGGGCCTTCAGCCTGGCCTTCGGCGGCGAGTTCGACCAGGACTGGTCCAACATCCTGCAGGACACGCTGCGGCTGAACGATGGCTCGGTGCCGTACGAGGAGACGCGGGAGCACAACGGCGGGATCAGTACGATCGATGCGTCGGTCGCGCGCCGGTTCGGGCCGCTTGGCGTCGGGCTCTCCGCGCAGCGGCTGACCGGTTCGCTCCGGCAGTCGTTCTTCCGTCAGTTCGACGACCCGCTCGACGGGGCGCCGACGCTGGGCGGCATCGTGGGGGCGAGGGAGCTGTCGTGGCGGGCCTGGCGCTTCAAGGCGGGCGGGTCGATCCAGCTGGGCGACCGCGTCGTCGCGGGCGCCGCCTTCGGGACGGGTGGGACGCTGTACGCGACGCCCGAAGGCGCCGAACAGCCCGAGGCGGAGTTCGACCTGCCGACATCGATCGAACTCGGCGGCAGCGTGCGCGTGACGGACCAGATCCTCGTCACGGCCGGTGGTGGCCGGGCCGGGTGGTCGGCCGTGGGCTCGCGCGACGAGGCTGCGGGCTCCGCCTTCCGGTCTCACGACATCGTGTGGTTGGGTGGAGGCGTCGAATACGGCGCGCTCACCTTGCTCGGCGGCAGACTGCCAGTGCGCGTCGGCTGGCGGAGCACCGGACTCCCCTTCAGTCAGGGCGCGGAGGCCCTGGAAGAGTCCGCCTTCACGGGCGGCTTCGGGTGGGAGTTCCAGCAAGGGCTGGCCGTGTTCGACCTCGCCTTCGAGAGCGGATCGCGCGGGGATGTCGCGACGGCCGGCTTCGCCGAGGGATTCCGGCGTGTCACGCTCTCCTTTTCCCTCCGTCAGCGCTGAGCCAACCGTGACGAATACGAAGCTCGTCACGCTGAAGACGCCGGGCGGGGATCGGGCCGCGGGCCGCCCCGGCGACGGCCCTCGCGCTGCCGCCGACCGTGGCGCGGACGGCCCGCGCCCGCTCGGAGGTCGGGTCTACATCGAGACCTACGGGTGTCAGATGAACATCAACGACACCGAATTGATGGAGGGGCTGCTCGTCGACGAAGGTTTCGTGAGCGTGGACGCGCCCGAGCGCGCCGACGTGATCCTCGTGAACACCTGCGCGATTCGCGAACACGCGGAGCGGCGCGTTCGAGGCCGGATCGGCGAGTTGCAGCGCCACCGGAAGAGGCGTCCCGAACTCGTACTGGGGGTGACGGGGTGCATGGCGCAGCGGCTGGGCCCGCGGCTCATCGAGGAGGCGGCGGGCGTGGATCTGGTAGCAGGGCCGGATGCCTACCGTGGGCTCCCGGAGCTGATCGGTTCGATCCGGGCGAGCGCGATCGAGCGCGGACAGACGCTGCTCGCGCTCGACTCTGAAGAGAACTACGAGGGCGTGGCCAGCGTGAGGCGGGAGGGCGTGAGCGCCTGGATCACGGTCCAGCGCGGCTGCGATCATCGCTGCACCTTCTGCATCGTTCCCTACGTGAGGGGACCCGAGAAGAACCGGACGCCCCAGGCGATCCTGGCAGAGGCCCGGCGCGCCGTGGAGGACGGGTTCACGGAAGTCGTGCTCCTCGGACAGACCGTGAACTCCTACGAGTCCGGGGACTGGGACTTCGCGACGCTGCTCCGGGCCGTGGGCCGTGTGGACGGCATCCGCCGCGTGCGCTTCACCTCGCCCCATCCCAACGACGTGACGCCGCAACTGCTCGAGGTGATGGCCGGCGAGCCGACGGTCTGCCGTCAGCTCCACCTGCCGGTGCAGTCGGGTTCGGACCGCATCCTCAAGCGCATGGTGCGGCGCTACACGAGCGAGGCGTTTCGCGAGAAGGTCGAGGTCGCGCGCCGGGAAGTCCCCGGGATCGCGCTCTCCACCGATGTGATCGTCGGCTTCCCCGGCGAGACGGAGGCGGATTACGAGGCCACGCTGGGACTGATGCGCGACGTGCGATTCGACGATGCCTATCTGTACAAGTATTCGATGCGCGAGGGGACGCCGGCGACCCGCTTCCCGGCCGGAGACTTCATTGCGGATGAGGTGGGTTCGGAGCGGCTGGAGCGCCTGATCGGCGAGCACCGCGCCATCCAGCACGAGATCAACGAGTCCGAGGTGGGTTCGGAGCGCGAGGTCCTCATTGAGCGGTCGGCGCGCTCACCGGGCGATGTGCTCGGAAGGACGGAGCAGAACAAGGTCGTCGCTTTCCCCGGGGACCCGTGCCGGATCGGAACGTACGCGGAGGTGCGGCTCACGGGGACGACGGGCGCGACCTTCATGGGGCAGCCCTGCTGATGCGTTTCGTGATGCGGCTGCTCGTCTTCGTGGTCCTCATACTGGCGGCGTTCTGGTTTACGGCGAGGAACGCCGGCGAACTCGTGAACGTCGTGCTGCCCTTCGTCCGCATTCGCGCGTCGCTCCCCCTGATCGTGTTCGCCTGCATCCTTGGAGGGATGGGCCTCTCGGCCGCGCTTGCGTGGCGGACCGAGCGCCGTGCCCGGCGTCTGGCGGACCGGGCCGCGTCGGCCCGCCTCGCGCAGGGACGAACGCCGGCAGTTGAGTCCCGGGCCTCGCCGGAGCCCCCGGTGACACCGGAGCCTGCGGCGGCAACGGAGCCCGCGGTCGCGCCGGCCCCGCCGGAGTCGGCGGAACCATCGGAGCCGAGCCCCCTGCTTTGACAGACGGTTGACGATCTCCCCGAGCATGGGGGTGTACCCCGCGCTCGGAGGCTGACCGACGCCCTTCTCTCCATCCCCTCTGCTCCTTGCTGCCCTGGCCCTCGCCGCCGGGGACGTGGCCGGCCTCGCGCTCGCCCGCGCGGATCCCGTGGCCCTCCATGCCCCCGCGGCGATCGCGGCAGGGCTCCTCTGCGTCTTCTGCGGCCGGGCCTCGCGGCAGGCCGCCGGCCGGGCTCACCGCGGCAGAGGCAGCGGCGGTGCGACGCGCGTAACGGCAGGTCTCATGGTGGCGCTCGCCGCTCTGGCCGGGTTGCTGGCGGGGCTGCCGAGCGGTACCGCGGCGCTCGGAGCGTGCGTCACTGCGTTCGAGTCGGGCGCGCCGGTCGCGGCGGCCGGCACGGTCGGAGACGCGGTGCCGGAGCGGGAGGCAGGCCCGGATGCCGGCCTGGTCCGGGTGTCGATCCGCGACGCCTACATCGTTTCGGGCGGGCGGATCTGCCACCTGGGTGCGGTGCGAGCCTTCGTGCGGCCCGGAGCGGGCCACGAGGCCGGCGCGGCGGTGTTCGCCCGGGGCACATGGCGCACGGCGGACGGGATGAACCCCGCAGCGGAACGACCTTGGCTGCCCCGTCCGGCCGAGACGCTGGGCTGGATCAGCGGCGCGATGCTGGAGGGGCTGGATGTCCCGGCGAACGCCGTGGGCCCGCGGGGTCTCGGCCGTTGGATCATCGAATGGCGCGCGGGCCTGCTCGCCCGCCTCGACGCGCGGCTCGCCCCCGAACACCGCGCGATCGGAAAGGCTCTGCTGCTGGCGGACCGCACCACGCTGGACCCCGCCACGAGGGAGGCGTTCGTCGGGGCCGGGATCATCCACCTGCTGGCGATCTCAGGGCTCCATGTCGGCCTGATCGGGGCATCGCTCGCCTGGCTCATCGGTCTTCGTGTACGCGGTCCGCGCCGGCTGCTCTACGCCGCCGCCTGTACGAGCGCGTACGTGCTGCTCATCGGGGCGCCCCCGTCGGCGGTGCGGGCGGCGCTGATGTTCTGGGGGTGGGCGCTCGCATTCCGCCGCGCGCGTCCCGCCCGCATCAGCGATCTCGCGGCGCTCGCGGCGACGCTCGCCATACTGGCCGACCCGCTCATCGTGACGAATGTGGGCTTTCAGCTCTCGTTCGCCGGCTTCGCGGGCGTCGTGCTCGGCGGGCGCGCGCCGCTGCCGCGCTGGCTCTCGTCGCGCCGCCTCAGGGGGATCGGACGCGCGCTCGCCGTGAGTTGCAGCGCTTTCCTCGTCACCGCTCCGATCGCGGCCTTCCACTTCGAGCGCATCGTCATCGCATCGATCCCGGCCAGCGTCGTGGCGGGTGCGGTGGTGAGCCTCGCGCTTCCCTCCCTCGCGCTCACGCTCATCCTGCCGTGGGGCCTGTGGATCCTGTTCGCGGGCGCCGCGGACGTGGCGCTCGCCTGCCTCGCGGCCATCGCGTCGTTCTTCGCGGGGCTCCCGCTGAGCTGGGCGGGTCCCGGACTCGGACCCTGGGCGTGGGCGGTCGCCGGCGCGCTCGTCGCCCTCGTTCTCGACCGGAGGCGCGCGCGACGCGGCCTCGGCGTCCTCTCGATCGGCGCCGTGCTGGCAGTCACGGTCGCCTGGCCTCTCCTCCGGGCCGGCCTCCACCGGGGCACGGCGCTCGTCTGCACCCTCGCCGTGGGGCAGGGCGACGGCGCCGTGGTGCGGACCGGCGCCGGCCGATGGCTCGTCTTCGACGCGGGCCCGGGGTCGGCCTTCCACACGGCCGGCGCATCCGGTCCGCCGCCGATGGCCGACGCGGGAAGCCGCGTCGTCGTGCCCTTCCTGCGTGCCATGGGCGCCGGGACCGTGGAACTGCTGGCCATCTCCCACCCCCACCTCGACCACTACGGCGGCGCCGCGGCGGTGTTCGACGCCCTGCGGGTCCGCCGGGTGCTCGATCCCGGCGTCCCGGAGCCCAGTTCCTCATACCTCGCCTTCCTCGAACGGCTTCAGGAGGAAGGCGCCTCCTGGCACGCCCCCCGCGCCGGAGACCGCCTCCGCATCGATGATGTCGAACTCGAGATCCTGTGGCCCGAGGGCCCGGCCGGCTCGGACGCGAACGAAGGCTCCCTCTCCTTCCGCCTCACGGTCGGTGATTTCCGCTACGTGAACACGGGCGACGCCGGAGTCGAGGTCGAACGCGAGATCCTGGCCCACCTCGCGCCGCTGCGCCCCGAGACCGACCTGCTGAAACTCGGCCATCACGGCAGCCGGACCTCCAGTTCCGTCGAGTGGCTGGAGGCGACCCAGCCGGACATCGCGGTGATCTCGGCGGGAACGAGAAACCGCTACGGGCACCCGCACGCCATCACGCTGGCGCGACTCGACTCCGCGCGGGTGCCGCGGGTGTGGCGGACGGATCTCGAAGGCCGCCTGTGCGTCGAGATCGACGCCAACGGGTGGCGTATCACGGACGCGCCTTGACGCGAAAAACCGCCTTTCCGTAACCTCTCACCCCACCCCCTGCCTACGCGGAGCCATCTTGAGCGGATCCATCGTCACCGTCGAACACTTCATCGCCGAGCAGGAGCGCGAGTATCCCAAGGCCACGGGCGCGTTCACCGACATCCTGCTCCAGATCAGCCTCGCCGCGAAGGTCATCTCCGCGGCCGTGAATCGCGCGGGTCTCATCGACATTCTCGGCGTGATCGGGAGCACGAACGTGCACGGCGAGGAAGTGCAGAAGCTGGACGATTATGCGAACGATGTCCTCCTGAACCTGCTGAGACGCTGCGGCAGCCTCAGCGGCATGGTGTCCGAGGAAGAGGAGGGGTTCGTTCATGTTCCCGAGAGCCGCGACGCCGGACCGTACATCATCGCCTTCGACCCGCTCGACGGGAGTTCGAACATCGATGTGAACATCTCCGTGGGGACGATCTTCTCCGTCTACCGCAAGCGGAGCGAGGGACGCAAGGTGCGGAAGCACGACCTGCTTCAGCCGGGATCCGAACAGGTCGCGGCGGGATACGTCCTGTACGGCTCTTCCACCATGCTCGTCTTCACGACCGGGGCGGGCGTCCACGGCTTCACGCTCGACCCGGGGATCGGGGAGTTCCTCCTCTCGTACCGCAACCTGCGCATCCCCTCGCCCGGCAAGAACATCTACAGCATCAACGAAGCCTACTTCGACAGGTGGGCGCCGGGTCAGCAGCGGCTCGTGGAGCGATTCCGGCAGCCTCCCCGCGACGCGCCGTCGTCTTCCGCGCGCTACGTCGGGTCCATGGTCGCGGACTTTCACCGCACCCTCCTCCGCGGCGGGATCTTCATGTACCCGGGCACCGTCGCAAAGCCGGAGGGGAAGCTGCGCCTGCTGTACGAGGTGGCCCCCATGGCCATGATCTGCGAGCAGGCGGGCGGGTCCGCCACCGACGGCCGGCGGCGCATCCTCGACATCGAGCCCGAGGGGCTGCACCACCGCGTGCCGACCTTCTTGGGCAGCACGGAACTCGTGGAGATGGCGGGACGCTACCTGGCCGACGACTGACCGGGATGGCGGTCGGCCCCGCCGGCAGCTTGCCGGCGAGGCCGATTGTCTCTGCGGATCCCGTTCTCGGAAATCCGCCCGAACCGGTCCCGACAATCCCGCCGGGACCCCGGATCACGCCGTTAGAAGTTGAACTGGAACCCCACGTTCAAGCTGCGCGGATAGCCCAGGAAGACCTCGGCCGAGTCCGCATCGTGAAGATCGCCGTCTTCGAAGTAGTTGTTGAACTGGGAGGCGTCCGTGGCATCCTGGATGTAGGTCGTGTCGAAGATGTTGTACACGTTGGCAAAGACGCGCACGCTACCTCCGGCCACCGGGATGATGTTGCCGAGCGAATGCGAGAGATGCACATCAAAGACCGAATAACCCGGCGGTTGCCAGGACTGGATTCCCCTCTCGCCCGGATCGCTGCGGTTCAGGTGATTGAACGCCGCATAGTGGTTACCGAAGAACTTGCCTACCAACGACACGTTGGCACCGTCCGCCGGAAAGACCGACGCGCTGATCGCCATCTGCCGCTGAGGCGCATCTGCCACCTTGAGACCTTGAATGTAGAAGTCCAGGAACACTGACTCGGTGAATCGGTCGTCGGGGCGATAGAAACCGGAGGCGTCCTCCAGATACTTCCAGTTGCCGATCGAGACCGCCCCGTCGAAGCGCACGAAGTTGCTCGGCTGATAGGCCGCCTGGGCTTCGATGCCCATGTGTCGCGCGTCCACCCCCAGCAGGGTGACCAGCCCATCCACGCCCTCGACCCCGCCCAAGTCTTGGACGAAGCCTCTCTCCGTCCGATCCCTCCAGGTGGTATGGTAGAGGTTGACGTCCAGCGACAGCGCCCGGCTGCTGGAGCGAAACTGCGTCCCCACCTCGAACGAGAGGAATTTCTCGTTCTTCGGATCGTCGTGAAGCGTGCCGCTGTTGTCGTCAATCACGCCGTCGAAGATCGGCACCTTGGAGACGATTCCCGCGTTCCCGAACACGGACCACTCGTTGTTGAGATTGCGAACGGCGCCCCCCTTGATCTGATAGCCGGAGAGATTACCGCTTTCGAGTTCGAGGTTACCCCCGCCGTCGGGGCTGGACTTGAAGAAATCCACGAACGTGTAGGAGTTCTGGGCCCATCCGGCCATACCGTAGAGCGATCCTCCGGTGGTGGTCTTCTCGGCCTGCACGTAGCCGCCCAGCCAGTCGACCGTGTTCTCGTTGTCATAGTGGATCTTGTCGCCGAGATTGCGGTTGTGCTCGGCTTCGGTCCAGAACTCGGAGGGGGTGCAGCGGTTTCTGCTCGAGCACTCGTAGTAGGCGCCACCCAGCAGGTCGCGCACCTCCCGGTAGTGCGAGATATTGGCCGTGCGCCAATCGACGCCGACCTCGGCGGTGACGCCCCCGTCGAAGCTCTTCCGCAGCTTGGAGATGGCGCCCCAGGTCTGCTGGTTGTTCACCGAGTTGCGAAGGATACCCCGGGATCCGGCCGTTTCATCCCGATTCCTCGCGATGGTGGCGTCCCAATCCGGGAAGCGCTGGCTGTAATCGTAGTTCCAGCTCACCGATCCGATGGTGCCCGTACCTCCTCCCGCGCCGCCGGAGAAGTAGCCCACGGTTGTCAGGCTCAGACCGTCACCGAAGTAGGAATACCAGTTCAGGTTGACCTGCGGCTTGTGGAAGTAGTTCTCACGCTCGTTGAGAAAGCCGTTGTTGAAGCGGCTTCTCCGCCCCGAGTCCGGGCCCGTGCTGTTGTACTGGTTTCCGCTATAGCTGGTGCTCACCGGGGCCACGTTGGGGCTCCGGCCCCTGCCCACCTCGGGGAACTTCTCGAACGCTCCGGCGTCGAATCCGTCCAGCGAGCGCGCGAAGTCCGCGTCGAGACTCGCCAGGTTGAGCTTGTAGATGTTCTGGCCGTGTCGCTGCGGAGCGCCAACCGCGTAGGCCTCGAGCCGGTTGTTGGGGCTCAATTGGAACGACGTGGCAAGGTAGTACGCCCAGGCGTCGGTCCACGTGGCGTTGCCTCCCGCGAAGCCCGTGTACATGCCGTCCCCGGTCTTGCGCACGACGGAACCCGTGGCGGCGAACCTGCCCATGGGACCCGTGTTCACCACCACCGTCTCCTTCAGCAGGTTGCTGCCGAGCCCCCAGCCGCCGTTCTCGTCCAGGCTGCCGAGTCCGAACTCCTGCTTGTACATAAGGCCTGCGCCCTCCGCCGCGGGGTCGGTGATGACGTTGATCGTGCCACCGATCGACGGCGTGGCCAGGTTGACCGCCGAAAGGCCGCGCTGGAGCTGGATGCTGGTTGCGGCATCGCCCAAGCCGTCCCAGTTGGACCAGTAGACCCACCCGTTCTCCATGTCGTTGACGGGCACACCGTTGATCATCACGGCGGTGTTGCGCTGGTTGAAGCCGCGCACGTTGATGCGCGCGTCGCCGGCGCCGCCCCCCTGCTGGGTCGCGTAGACGCTGGGGGTAACGTTCAGCACCATGGGAAGATCCCTGGAGCCCAGCTGGTTCTGGATCTGCGTCTTGCTCACGTTGGTGAACGCCACCGGGGTCTGCCGGTCCTGTGCCCGAGTGGCGAAGACCTCGAGGGCATTCATGGCGACCGCCTCCTGGCTCAAGCTGAAGTCCAGCGCCAGCGACTGGCCGTCCTCCAGCGAGACGTCGGTCTCGGACTCGCGTCCGTATCCGATCAGGACCACCGTGACGGTGTA
Organism: Candidatus Palauibacter sp.; assembly: GCF_965213655.1. Classification (GTDB taxonomy): domain Bacteria; phylum Gemmatimonadota; class Gemmatimonadetes; order Palauibacterales; family Palauibacteraceae; genus Palauibacter. Next base: position 170,217 of record NZ_CBDBZT010000003.1, read on the forward strand.
AGGCCCACCGGGACGAACGCCCTCCACCCGATAGGCGCCATCGCTCCCCGACAGCGCTCCCGCCTGGACCCCGGTCAACTCGTGCGTGACCACCACCTGCGCACCGGCGACGCCAGCGCCCAGGTCATCGGTCACCCGACCCGTAACGGTCGCAGTCTCCTGTGCGACCAGATCGGCGGTGGAGAGGATGAAGAGCGCGGCCCAGAGCGCATTCAGACGAATTTTTCGTGACATCGGTTATCCTCCGGTCCATGGATTCTTTCTGTGACTCGCGGCTAGCCTGCGGCGCGAGCGCCCGACATATCGCTGCCAACCGAACCTCCTGCGGCACTCCGAAAAATCACTGATAAATGTAACGGCGTCCGGCGGTTCGCGTAACGGGCATGGAACGCCGAACGGGCATTCTATTCGTACCTCAGCGTTTGGTTCCGTCCGCCGCCGCCCCTCCAGACAGGATCGGCGGACTGCTCCCGACTCAGTACGTGCGAAATTCGATCCAGCGGGAGTCGCGAGGGATGCGGAGGGGTTGAGGCTGTGCCTCCAGGAAGGCGATGAGCGCCGCCAGATCGGCGACCTCCATGGGCTCAACCGACTCGGCTTCGGCGAACATCGTGTAGCCGCCTCCACCGCCCGAAATAAAGTCGTTGACCGCGACCTCGTACCGCCCCTCCGGCTGCAGCGGAGATCCATCGTCGAACGTCACTTCCAGAATCCGCTCGCCGTACGAAGCGTCGGGATCGTAGCGGACCGTGATGCCGCTCGCGTGCAGGTCGACGTCCCCGTCGCGCACGGAGTGTTCGAGCGCCCGCAGCAGGAGCGCCCCCGACATCGTGTGGCGGACCAGCATGTTGTTGAAGGGCTGGAGCTCGAAGAGGTCGGTGTAGCTGACGGGCCCCGCCGGCAGGGAGCGGCGGATGCCTCCGTTGTTCATGAGGGCGACCTGGGCGCCGCTCGCCTGTCGCTGCGCGTCCGCCACGATCCGCCCCAGCGGAAAATCGCCGTCCCGGGGGGCGGGGAGCGGCTCGGGGAGGTTCACGACGATGCGGTCGACGATGTCCGCGATCTCGGCGCGGTAGGACGCGACGAGCCGCTCGACAGCCGGATCCGGCGCGATCTCGTCGGCCCACGCCTGTCGAATTCCGAGGCGCCGCGCACTGACGACGCCAGCCGCGCTCCGGTCGATGCGCCCGAGCCCGTATGCGGTCGTGTTGGCGAACGACTGGATGACGGGCACGCCGCGGACCTCGGTCTCCAGGCGCGAGTGCGTATGTCCCGTGACCGCGTAGTCGAAGCGTTCCGTCGTCGCGGCCAGCGCCTCCAGGGCCGGGCCCCGGCACGCGCCGGCCGCCGCATCCTCCCCCGCACCGACGTCGCAGAAGGCGCCTTCGTGCATGACCGCGACGACGAAGTCCGTGCCGGCCGCACGCACGACCGGGATGTAGCGGTCGAGCGCCTCGGCAATCGGCCGGAAGTCGAAGTCGGCGACAAGCGAGGGGCGGGCGACAATCGGCGTGGAGGGCGTCGTCATGCCGATGAATCCGACGCGGACGCCGTCTCTCTCGACGATCGTCCACGGCTCGACCCACTCGGGGTGCCGGTCGGTGCCCTTCAGGTAGATATTCGCGCCGAGCATGGCGAAGTCGGCGTCGGCCACGCGCTCGATGAGGATGTCGACGCCCCAGTCGAACTCGTGGTTTCCGATCGAGACGGCGTCGTAGCCGATCCCGTTCATGGCCTCGATGGTCGACTGTCCGTCGGTGAGGTTCGAAATCGGCGTCCCTTGCATGATGTCGCCGCCGGAGGCGACGAAGAGCGGACAGTCGGGGTGCGCGGCCCTCTCCTGCGCCACGTAGGCGGCCAGCGCCGCCGATCCGCCGACGGGACGCCCCTCGGACCAGCTCTGCACCGCCGGGAGCAGGCGCCCGTGCGTGTCGTTGGTTGAGAAGATCACGGCGCAGACGTCGGTGCGCGGGGCGCTGGAGGCGCAACTCCAGAGTGCAGCCGCCGAGACGGCCAAGAGAAGAGCGGTCGGACGGCGCGCCATCAGGTGGCCCGGACGGCCTGCAGACGCTCCATGTCCACGAGTGGCGCGGCGTAGTTCCCCGTCCAGCAGGCGTCGCAGAAGGGGCCGTGCTCCGCGACGGCGTCGCGCATTCCCTCCATGCTGAGGTAGCCGAGCGAGTCGACCCCCAGGTGCTGCCGTATCTCCTCGACCGTGTGGCTCGAGCCGATGAGTTCCTCGCGCGTGGGCATGTCGATCCCGTAGTAGCAGGGGGACTTCACCGGCGGCGAGGCGACCCGGAAATGCACCTCCCGCGCGCCGGCGTCCTGCAGGAGCCGGACCAGGCCCCGGCTCGTCGTGCCGCGCACCAGCGAGTCGTCCACCACCGCGATGCGTTTCCCGTCCACGAGTTCCTTCACCGGGTTGTACTTCACGCGCACCTTGAAGTCGCGTCCCGTCTGGGTGGGATGGATGAAGGTGCGGCCCACGTAATGGTTGCGGATGAGGGCGAGTTCGAACGGCAGGCCGCTCACCTCCGAGTATCCCAGCGCGGCGGAGTTGGACGAGTCCGGCACCGCGAACACGCAGTCGGCCTCCGCCGGGTGCTCGTGCGCGAGTTGGCGACCGAAGGCCCGCCGCGCCTCGTCCACGCTGCACCCCCACACGCGCGAGTCCGGCCGCGCAAAATACACGAGTTCGAAAAGGCAGGCGCTCGGCTCCTCGGGAGGCAGGGGACGAAGCGATTCCACATGGCCGTCCCGGACCTTCAGCACTTCGCCCGGGCGGACGTCGCGGACGTAGGCGGCTCCGATGATGTCGAGCGCGCACGTCTCCGACGCGAAGACGACGGCTTCCCCGAGGCGTCCCATCACCATCGGCCGGAAGCCCCGCGCATCCCGCGTCGCGTACACGGTGTCGCCGATGCAGAGGAGGATGGAGAAGGCGCCGACCACCTGTGAGAGGGCGTCGTCGATCTTTCCGTCAAGATCGCGGCGTCGCGAACGGGCGATGAGATGGACGATGACCTCGGAGTCGGAGTCCGTCTGGAAGATCGATCCATCGCGGGCCAGAGACCTCTTGAGCTGGCCCGCGTTCGTGATGTTGCCGTTGTGCGCGAGCGCGAAGGGCTGGTCCTCGTACTGGACGAGGAGCGGTTGCGCGTTACGCAGGCTGGAGCCTCCCGCCGTGGAATAGCGCACGTGCCCGATCGAGAGCGATCCGTCGAGCCCGCCGAGCACGTTGTCATCGAAGACATCCGCCACGAGCCCCATCCCCTTGTGGACCCGTGACTTGCCGGAGCTGTCGACCGTGACGATGCCGGCGGATTCCTGGCCGCGGTGTTGAAGCGCGTACAGGGACAGGAAGGCGAGTTCGGCGGCGGCCCCAGAGCCGCTGACCGCCACGATGCCGCACTCCTCCCGAGGCTTGTCCAGCTCGAACGCTCCTGAGGCCGCGTCCGGGGGGCCGTTTGTGGGGAGCTTCCTCATGACGTAAGCCCTGCCTCCTCGCTCATGCGGCGCGGGATCGCCTCCTCGTAGATGCGCGCCAGCTCCGTGACTGCCGGAGCGAGCGCGTGGCCGGCGCCGGTCATGTGGCACGGGCTATCGGGCCCGTTCACGGAGCCGATACGCGCCACGGGCACGCCGTGGCGCCGCCCGTGCGCGGTGAGCCGCTCGCCTTCGCCGGGCCGGCACGTCAGCACGACGCGCGAGTGCGACTCGCCGAACCAGCGCGCCGCCTCCGACACGTCGGACCCGGCGGGCGCCCGGTCGAGATCGGCCGTGTAGCCGAGCGGCCCGCCCGCCGCCCGCACCGCGCACTCCGCAAGCGCGACCGCAAGCCCGCCGTCGGAGCAGTCGTGCGCCGATACGAATGCCCCGTCCGCCGCCGCCTCGACGAGGAAATCGATCAGGGCCGACGCTTCCTCCAGGTCCACGGCCGGCGGCAATCCCGCGACGAGGCCGTGACAGGCCGCCAGATACTCGGACCCTCCGACCTCGTCGCGGGTCTCGCCGGCCACCCAAATCTCGTCACCGTCGCGCCGGAAAGCCGAGGGGACACGCCGCTCGAGGTCCTCGATGACGCCCAGCATCCCGATGACCGGTGTGGGATAGACGGGCTGGCCGCCCGTCTCATTGTAGAGCGACACGTTGCCGCCCGTCACCGGTGTCCCGAGCGCGCGGCACGCCTCGCCCATCCCGCCGACGGCCCCCGCGAGCTGAAAGTACACCTCCGGCCGCAGCGGACTCCCGAAGTTGAGGCAGTTCGTCACCGCGAGCGGGCGCGCCCCCGAGCAGGCCACGTTTCGCGCCGCCTCCGCGACCGCGGCCCGCCCGCCCGTCCGCGGATCGAGCCAGGTGTGCCGTCCGTTCCCGTCCGTAGACGCGGCCAGCGCCCGCCCCTCCGCGGGCAGCCGCAGCACGGCCGCGTCGGAGCCCGGCCCCTCGAGGGTGTTCGTCTGCACTGTCGTGTCGTACTGCTCATGGATCCAGCGCCGCGATGCGATCGAAGGCGAGTCGAGCAGCGTCCGCAGCGCCTCCTCCACCTCCGCGCCGGAGTCGAAGGAAGCGTAAGGGCCGAGGTCGACCCTCCGAGCTTCGGCCGTGGCCGGACTCATGACGCCCTCGCGCACGTACGTAGGACAATCGTCCACCAGCGGCTTCACCGGGATCTCGACGCGCACGACGCCGTCTTCGCGCACACGGAACATCCCGTCGTCCGTCACCCGTCCGATCGTCGCCGCCTGCAGGTCCCAGCGCTCGAGCACCTCGCGCACTGCCTCCTCGTGCTCGGGCTTCGCGACGAGGAGCATCCGCTCCTGCGACTCCGAGAGCAGCATCTCGTACGGCGTCATCCCCTTCTCGCGGACAGGGAGGTACGCCACGTCGATGTCGATGCCCGAGCCCGAGCGGGCCGCCATCTCCGTCCCGCTCGACGTCAATCCGGCCGCCCCCATGTCCTGGATGCCGACCAGGAGGTCGCGCTCGATGAGTTCGAGGCTCGCCTCGAGGAGGAGTTTCTCGGTGAACGGGTCCCCCACCTGCACCTGCGGCCGGCTGTCGATCGCCTCCTCGTCGAGTTCCTCCGACGCAAACGTCGCCCCGTGGATCCCGTCCCGCCCCGTGCGGGCGCCGACCGCCATCACCGGATTCCCGACGCCCTCCGCCTCCCCCCGGATGAGGCGCTCGAGCGGCAGGACGCCGATGCACATCACGTTGATGAGCGGGTTTCTCTCGTACGCCGGGTCGAAGATCGCCTCGCCTCCCACCGTGGGGACGCCGACGCAGTTCCCGTAGTCGCCGACCCCGCGCACGACCCCGTCGAAGAGGTAGCGCGACTGCGGCGAGTCGAGCGACCCGAAGTGGAGGCTGTCGAAGATGGCGATCGGCCGCGCGCCCATCGTGAACACGTCCCGCAGGATCCCGCCCGATCCCGTCGCCGCGCCCTGGTAGGGTTCGACGGCCGATGGGTGATTGTGGGACTCGATCTTGAACGCGACGCCCCAGCCGCCGCCCACGTCGATGACCCCGGCGTTCTCTCCCGGGCCCTGAACGACGGCGGCGCTCTCGGTCGGCAGTGTGCGGAGCAGGGGCCGCGAGTTCTTGTACCCGCAGTGCTCTGACCACATGGCGCTGAACACGCCGAGTTCCGTGAAGGTCGGTTCCCGCCCCATGAAACCGAGGATCTGTTCCCACTCCTCGGGACTCAGCCCGTGCTCAGCCACGAGCGCGGCGCTCATGACGGGGTCGCCCGGACGGGCTTCCACGCGTTCGAGCGAGGTCCGGGTCATGACGACACCCCGGCCCCCGCCACCGCGCCGGCCGCGAATTTCCGGGTCTCCGGCGGCGCATCGTCCTTTCGCCGGCCGCTCCCCCGGGAGACGGCCGCGAGCAGCGACTGGAACACGCCGAGTCCGTCGGTGTTGCCGAGGACCGAGAGTGAATGTCGCTCCGGGTGCGGCATGAGCCCCAGGATGTTCCCCGCAGCGTTCGTGATCCCCGCGATGTTGCGCGCCGAGCCGTTGGGGTTCGCGGCGTCCGTCGCGTCCCCGCGCCGGTCGACATAGCGGAACACCACCAGCTTCTCCGCCTCGAGTTCATCGAGCGTCGGGGCTTCCGCGACGAACTGGCCTTCGCCGTGCGCGATCGGGATGTGAAGCAGGTCGCCCTCGGAATAAGCCGATGTGAACGGCGTCGCTGCGTTCTCCACGCGGAGCCCGACGTCATGGCAGCGAAAGCGCAGGTTCCGGTTCCGGACCAAAGCCCCCGGCAGGAGATGCGCCTCGCACAGCACCTGGAATCCATTGCAGATCCCGAGCGTGAGCCCTCCGGCGCGCGCGAAGTCGATCACCTCGCGCATGATCGGGCTGAAGCGGGCGATCGCCCCCGCCCTGAGGTAGTCCCCGTAGGAGAAGCCGCCCGGCAGCACCACGACGTCGACGCCCTCGAGGTCCGTCGACTTGTGCCACAGATAGGTGGCGCGCTCTCCCAGCCCCTCCGTCACCGCCCGGTACACGTCCGCATCGCAGTTCGAGCCTGGGAACCGCACGATCCCCACCTTCATCCCCGCCTCCATCGGTTCACCCCTCCCGTACGCGCACGACGTAGTTTTCGATGATCGGGTTTGCGATCAGTTGTTCGCACATTTTCTCGGTGGAGGCCTTGGCGGCATCCGGCCCGTCGGCTTCGACCTCGAGACGGATCAGTCTCCCTGCACGCACCGAGTGGACCCCCTCGTACCCGAGGTTCCCGAGCGCCCGGCGGATCGTCTCCCCCGCCGGGTCGAGGATCCCCTCGCGCGGCGTGACCCGGACATCCACCGACCAGACCCGGCTCATGAGGGCGCCCCGTAGAGTTCGTGGCCGGCGATGCGCCGGAAGGCCTCGAGATAGCGCTCCGAGGTCGTGCGGATGACCTCCTCTGGAAGCGCCGGCGCCGGCGGCGTCTTGTCCCATTCCCCGGCTCCGACGATCTCCTGCAGGTGGTCGCGAACCGGCTGCTTGTCGAGCGAAGGCTGGCCGCCTCCGATCCGGTATGAGTCGGCTGGCCAGAAGCGGGACGAGTCGGGCGTCATCACCTCGTCGATGAGGATGATTCGCCCGTCCGCGCCGCGGCCGAACTCGTATTTCGTGTCGGCGAGGATGATGCCGCGCTCGCGGAGCGTGTCGCGACCCGCGGCGTAGAGCGCGAGGCTGATGTCGCGCAGTTCCGTCGCGAGCTCCGTCCCCACGATGTCGCACATCTGGTCGAAGGTGATGTTCTCGTCGTGGAGTCCCTCTTCCGCCTTCGTGGAGGGCGAGAAGATCGGCTCCGGGTATTCCTCCGACTCCCGCAAACCCTCCGGGAGAGGTTCGCCCGCGAGCGTCCCGTGGCGGCTGTACTCCTTCCACGCGGAGCCGGAGATGAAGCCGCGTACGATGCACTCGACGGGCAGGGGCTGCGCCTTCTCGACCAGCATGGCGCGATGTCCCAGGCTGTCCGCGATGCCGGCGAGTTCGGGCGCCGCCTCGGCGATGGCCGTGGGGGCGCTGGCGACGCGGTGGTTGCTCACGATGTCCGTCGTTCGGTCGAACCAGAACGCGGAGAGCTGGGTGAGCACGGCCCCCTTGTGGGGGATCGGATTCGGAATCACGCAGTCGAAGGCGCTGATGCGGTCGCTGGCGACCATCAGGATCCGGTCGTCCAGATCGTACATCGAGCGCACCTTCCCCTTGCGGAGAAGCGGCAGCGGCAAGTCGATCTCATGGAGCGCGGCCGGCGGGTTCCCGCCGAGCGTGGTCTGTGTCATGACGTCCTTTCGAGTGTCGCTGGTTCGGGTCCGGCCGCGTTCCCGCGGGAACGCCGCATCATACGCGGACCTCCTCGGCGGGCCGCGGCGCGTCCGCGGCCTCGAACAACGGGTCGACCCTGGTGTCCAGGAAGCGCTCCACCTGGTGGGCGCAGCGGCCGACGAGCCGGTGCGGGTCGGCCAGGGCGTGGAGTTCCTCCATGCCGAGCCCGAAGGCTGCGTCGGCGGCGATGCGCGCGAAGAAGTCGTTGTCCTCCGCGCCGTCGTCGAGCCGTTCGCGCGCGGCCAGCGCGTGTCCCCGCACCCGTTCGTGCAGGTCCTGCCGGTCGCCGCCTCCCCGCACGCCCGCGATAAGGATCTCCTCGGTGACCATGAAGGGCAGGGCCCGGCCCAACCGGCGCGCCACGACGGCCGGGTGTACGACGAGTCCCGCGCTCACGTTACGCGCGAGGATGAGGAGCGCATCAGCCGACAGATAGCCCTCGGGTAGCGAGATGCGCCGGTTCGCCGAATCGTCGAGCGTGCGCTCGAACCACTGCACGGAAGCGGTCCACGAGGCGTCGAGTTCCAGCGTGCAGAGATGGCGCGCCAGCGCGCAGATCCGCTCGCTGCGCATCGGGTTGCGCTTGTAGGGCATCGCCGACGAACCGATCTGGTGCTTACCGAACGGCTCTTCGATCTCCCCGAAGGCCTGCAGGATCCGGATGTCGTGGCCGAAGCGCGCCGTGGAAGCGCCAATCCCGGCGAGCGCCGCGAGCGCCCGGTGGTCGACCTTCCGCGGGTACGTCTGGCCGATCACGTCGTACGTGCCGGCGAAGCCGAAGCGCTCGGCGAGGCGCTCGTTGAGGCGATCCACCTTCGTCCCGTCCCCGTCGAACAGTTCGAGGAACGTCGCCTCCGTCCCTGTCGTCCCCCGCGCGCCCCGGAAGCGGAGTTCCGCCCGCACCGCTTCGATCTGCTCGAGGTCGAAGAGGAGGTCCTGGAGCCAGAGGCAGGCCCGCTTCCCGATCGTCACGGGCTGGGCCGGCTGCAGGTGCGTGTAGCCGAGCGTGGGCTCGGCGGCCTGCTCACGGGCGAATGCCGCGAGGTCTTCGATCGTCCCCAGCAGCCGGTCGCGCACGATGTCGAGCCCCTGACGGTGCTGGATGAGTCCGTGGTTGTCGCCCACGAAAGCGCTCGTCGCGCCGAGGTGGATGTACTTTCGGGCCTCCGGCGCGACCTCGCCGAAGTGATGTACGTGCGCCATCACATCGTGCCGGAGGTCGCGCTCGATGATGGCGATCCGGTCGAGGTCGATCTGCTCTCGCGCCGCGTGCATCGCCACGATGGCATCGTTGGGAATCTCGACGCCGAGCGCGCGTTCCTCCTCGGCGAGCGCAATCCACAGGTCGCGCCAGACGAGCGCCTGCATGCGAGGGGAGAAGATCGCCGCCATCTCGCTCGAGGCGTAGCGGTCGATGAGAGGATGTGGGTAGTGACGTTCCGGCATCAGGGGCGTAGTCCGGATCCAGCGGCCCACCCGGGGCGACCTCGGTCGCCGTAAGGTCGCAGTCTAGCCTCTCGGCGTTCCCCGCAAAAGTCCCGGACGCGTCAGCGGACGCGGAAGGGCTGGAGGTAGCCGATCTCCGTTCCGCGCGCGATGTAGAGTTGCACCGAGCCGTCGCGGGACCGCGCGTAGTACTCGAAGAGTTCACCTGCGTCCTCGGCGGAGCGCACCTCGTTGCGGTTGATGCTGAGGATGACGTCGCCCTCGCGGAGCCTCGTCCCGCGGGCCTCTTCGCCGACCGAGGCGATAAGCGCGCCGGCGTCGACCCGCAGGTTGAGTTCCTGCTGGATCTGCGGGGTGACGGTGATCAGGCGAAGGCCCGCGAGCACCTCGATCCGTTCCGCCCGCCCCGTGGGAACTTCGTCGAGCCGGAACCGGGTTCGGAGTTCGCGCCCGTCGCGCCGGAAGGTCACGTCCACGGTCGAGCCGACGCCGGAGTCCACGAGCCCAACCTGCCAGTCGAGGTCGTGATTGATGACGCGCCCGTTCAGGGTCACGATCTCATCCCCGGCCCGGAGACCGGCTCCGGCCGCAGGTGTGTCCTCGAGCACCTCCACCACCAGCGGGCGGCCGAAGACGGATTCCGGATCCTGCCGGTCCGTGAGCACCTGCATGCCGGCCCACGGCCGCCGCACCCGCCCGAACTCGAGGAGTTCCGCCGCGACGACGAGCGCCCGGTCGATGGGGATCGCGAAGCCCAGCCCCTCCGACCCACCGGAGCGCGAGAAGATCGAACTGTTCACGCCGATGACTTGGCCGTCCGCGTTGGCCAGCGGCCCGCCCGAGTTCCCGGGATTGATCGAGGCGTCCGTCTGGATCATGTCGGCGTACAGGACCTCCTGTCCGGTGGAGGACTGAATGTCCCGGCCGACGCCGCTCACGACGCCTGATGTTACGGTCGCTTCCGTGTTGCGCAGGGCGTAACCCGACGGGTTTCCGAGCGCGACCGCGGGTTCTCCGATGAGGAGACTCGAGGAGGCGCCGAGCGGAGCGGCTGGTACCCGACCCGCAGGAATCCGGACCACCGCGAGGTCGGTGAGTTCGTCGGAGCCGATGAGTTCGGCCTCGAAGCGCTGTCCGTCGCGGTCCACGACCTCGATGCGATCCGCCCCGCTTACGACGTGCGCGTTCGTGACGATCGTTCCCGCGTCATCGATGGCGAAGCCCGATCCCAGGCCGGACTCGATCCGGGAGCGGCCGCCCCGGTTGAAGAAGCGATTGAACATGTCCTGCGTCTGTACTGTCCGCTCCGTCCGGAGGCTCACGACGGAGGGAAGCACCCGGGCCGCGGCGATGACCGTGGGTGTCCGCCTGGCTCCGGAAACGTCGGCCAGCGACTGCGCCGCAGTCGAGGTCGGAGTACTCGGCCCCCCGGCCAGCGACGTCCGCGCGAACGGATTGGGCGCCGGCCGGCTCTCCTCGACGGTCGGGGTCCCATCTCCAAGCGTGGTTACCAGCGCCCCGACGCCGAGACCGGCGAAGATGAGCACGGTCGCCGCGACAAGCACCCGCCCCAGTGCGGCAATGACCATCCTGATCTGATTCCCTGACCTCATCGCCTCAAATGCCTTGCCAAGTCGTTCGCCTCGGTTGCCTCGACCTGCTCGCGGGTTACGCCTCCGGTCGGAGGTTGCCGTATACGCCACCCACGGAGTCAGGCACACTCGCTGCTACACACGATAGTGATACGGTCGAGAACACCGAAGGGTTCACTGGCGCTCCCTGGGTGCAGAGTCGGGAAGCCACGGGATCCCCGGGCCGGCGTTCCAGCGCTTCTCGTAGCGGACGCCCGTCAGGTACAGGCCCTCGGGCGGGGCGGGGAAGACCGCCCGCGTGCCCGCCTCGCCCGCAAGCAGGCGCTCGAAGTCCGCCCGCGGTCTGCGCCCTGCGGCGATCTCCACCGATGTCCCCACCAGATAACGCACCATGTGGTGCAGAAACCGGTCGGCCACGATCTCGAAGAAAAGAAAGGGAGGGGAGTCGAAGAGCCACGCGGCGCGGTGCACCCGGCAGCGAGTCCCGCGCTCGGGCTGTCCCGAACGGGCGAACCGTTCGAACGGCCGTTCTCCCGGGATCACAGCGGCGAGCCCGGCAAGCGCGTCGAGATCGAGCGGCCAGCGCGGACGCCAGCATCGATGACGCAGTAACGGCCGACTGCGCCCCCCTTCCACGACCGCGTACCGGTAGCGCCGCGCCTCGGCGTCGAAGCGTGGATGAAAATCAGGCCCCGCGGCCTGCACGTTGCGGACGGCAATATCGTCCGGAAAGGTAGCTCCCAGAGCGCGGGCCGCTTCCTCCGGGCTCCAGGCGCGGGGTGCCCCGAACGCGATCTCCTGGGCCGTCGCGTGAACCCCCGCGTCCGTGCGTCCCGCGAGGTCGATTCGGACAGGCCGATCGAAGAGGTTCCCGAGCGCCTCCTCCACCTCGCGCTGGACGGTGCGCACGCCGGGCTGTAGTTGGGATCCATGGAACGAGGTCCCATCGTACTCGATCGTGGCCCGGAAACGGGTGAGCGAAGCCGTGGAGTCTGACATCCGCGAAGACTAGCGACTTCCGGCCGACAAGGGGAAACCAGGCAGAAGCCAGGGGGCAATCCAGGTGAACGATACCATCCGGCGCGTACTCTCCGGAGAGACGCTCGATGCGGCTGCCGCCGAGGCCGCCTTCGATCGCTTCATGAGCGGCGACGCTACGCCGGCCGAGATGGCCGCACTCCTCACGGCGCTCAGGATGCGCGGGGAGACGCCCGCCGAAGTCGCCGGAGGGGTCCGCGCGCTGCGCAAGGCGATGATTCCGCTGTCCCTCGACGACGACCGCATCATCGACACCTGCGGAACGGGCGGAGGGACGCTGACCACGTTCAACATCTCGACGGCGGCCGCCATCGTCGCCGCGGCCGGCGGCGTTCGCATCGCCAAACACGGCAACCGGTCGTTCACCTCCAAGTGCGGCAGCGCCGATGTGCTCGAGACCCTCGGCGTGCCCATTCAGCTCTCGCCCGAGGACGAGAAGCGGATGTTCGAGGAGACGGGGTTCGTGTTCATGTTCGCGCCGGACCACCATCCCGCCATGCGGCATGTGGGGCCTGTGCGGTCGGCGCTCGGCGTCACCACGATCATGAATCTGCTCGGTCCGCTGGCGAACCCGGCGGGCGTGCGGCGCCAGGTGGTCGGCGTGGCGCACCCGGACCTGCAGCGCCTCGTCGCCGATACCCTCCTCGAACTCGGCCACGAACGCGCGCTGGTCGTCCACGGCGAGCCGGGCATGGACGAGTTGAGTCCGCTTGGGCCAACCCGCGTGTTCCAGGTGGAGGCCGGGACTCTCTCCGAGTTTGAGGTCGCGCCCTCCGACTTCGACTGGCCGGACTACGCCGCGCGCGATCTCGCGGGGCACGAGCCGGCCAGGAACGCCGAACGCGTGCGCCGGGTACTCTCCGGTATGGAAGGCGGCGCCGGCCGCGCCGCCGTCGCGCTCAACGCAGCGGCGGCTTTCTGGGTGGCCGGCATCGTCGACTCGTTGGCCGGCGGTGTCGCCGCCGCGGAGCAGTCGATTGACTCCGGGGCAGCGAAGGGCCGACTGGAGGTCCTGCAATCGTTTCGGGCGACGGCGTGAATTGAGCGCACGGTCGATCCGGGGCGACGCCAAGGGTCGCTGTTCGACCAATAGAGGAGGATCGGCCAGGTGATTTCCCCGCGCCTCCTGGAAAAGACATATAGACATGATCCGGATCCTCGCGGATACATCCCGGGATGCGGAGCGCATAAATCAGGCGATCGGCGGCGGCGGTCACGTGGTGGAGGTCCCGAGCGAATTCACCACGGTTGACTCGGATCTTGCCTGCCTGATCGTCGGTTGCCGCAAACGGCTCCTTGGAGACCGTCTCGACCTCCTCGGGGAGGTCGAACGAAAGCTGCCATGGGTTCCCGTCATTCTGGTGACGGAACGCGATGTCGGTATCGCCCGTTTGCTGATCAGCGTACGCGTCTCCGCGCTTGTCTGGTTCGCCGACGTACGGACGCAACTCCGGTCGCGAATTCAGACCACCTCCAATACGGGTCCACTCCTGCACCTGGCGGAGACCGTCCGGCAGTCCGTGTTGCCGCCGGCCTTCCGCCGGGCATTGGCCCACAGCTTGCGCCGGGCCGCAAGAGACCCCGTCCGTAACGTGAGCGAGTTGGCCGATGCGGTCGGGTGCTCACCGGTCACGCTGTTCCAGGAGTTTCGTAGGAGATCCAGAGGACGCACGACGTTCAACCGGTTCCTCGGTGCTCTGGTGATCCTGCGGGCCCATCAGCTCCGAGACTCCGGTTTGAACTGGAAAACGATCAGCGCGCTGCTCGGCTTTGATCGCGGTACGCTGAACCGGAAGTCGAAGACCTGGCCGGGCCGCACGCTCAGCGAACTCGAGCGGATGACTGCCGACGAGCTTTTCCCGGCGTTCGTGGCGGAACAACTCGCGCCCCTGCTGCGATAATCGATTACGCCCCCAAGTGACCTGAGTTGCTACGGATTCACCCGTTTGCGTGCTTCCGCGCCAGCGAGTGCCGTCCGAGCTTTATCTGCGATACGGAGGGCGTCCGACCCGGGCGTTCGACGGTGGCCGGGCACGCAGCGGCGGGGAGCGATGTCCCTGCGGCGAGGAGGGATGAATGGGGTCTGGGCAGCCCGGAAAGCATGCAGTGCGATGATCCGGATTCTTGCGGATACACCCGGGGACTCGGAGCGGATAAATCAGGCCATCGGCGGTACCGGCCAGGTGCTGGATACGGCGAGGGGCCTCACGGCGGGCGATCACGACACCGACTGCCTGATCGTCGCCTGCCGCAGACCGTTCCTGCCGGAGCGGATCGACCTCCTGGCGGAAATCGAACTGACGCTGCCGTGGGTTCCCGTCATCCTCGTGACGGACCGCGATGCCGGCGTCGCTCGTCTCCTGAGCAACGTGCGGGTCTCTGCCCTCGTCTGGTTCGCCGACGTGGAGACCCAACTCGAGTCGCGGATCGAAGCCGCGTGCGCGACGACGATGCTGGCCCAGCATGTGTTATCCCGTGCGGATCTGTTGTAGTCATTGAAGTTGCGGGATTCCGGGGGCGAATTCCTGCTGTTTGATTCCCGCCGACTGGATTTCAGCCCTGTGGCCTGCGGCGGCTCCGGATGGCCTGCCTGAGTTGCGCCTCGTCCGGCTGCTGGTAACAGCGGAGCACGGTCTTGGCCGCCTTCCAGCCTCCGAGTTCGCAGAGCACCTTGAGCGGCAGGTCCATGAGGTCGCTGGCAAACTTCCGCCTCAGTGAGTGCCAGCCCCTGCCGCGCTTGGGCTCAAGCCCGGCGAGCCGCTCCGCCCGCTGCCACCAGTTGCGGGCTTGCGGGAAGCTCAGGCATTCCGAGGGATTCTTGGTCGCGGGCAAGACCGGCGCGTCCCCGCTCGCTGGGTTGCGCCTTCGCGCCTCCTCGAAGACTGCGGTGGCTTCGGGCGTCAAGGGCGTCCGGTGCTCGTAGCCCGTCTTCTCGTGCTTGGCGCGCCACCGCACCGTTTCGCCGTCGAGGTCGATGTCAGCCCACCTGAGGTTGCGAATCGCGCCGATCCGGTGCCCGGTTTCGTGCGCTAGCACGAGGGCGACGTGGAAGCGCCAATCGACCCGCCGCGACACTTGCAGAAGTGCTTGGTACTCCTCCTCCGTGAGAACGACCCGTGTGGGGTTCTTCTCGACGGGCTTCCTGAGACCCTTGAGCGGGTTCCCGTCGAGGAGCAGGCGGCCCTGCTCGTCCCTCGACCGCGACGCCCAGTTCAGGACCGCCATGAGGAACGTCAGGTCCCATTCGATCATCCGGTTGCCCACGGGCTTGCCACTGGGACCGACCGTGCCCGCCCGGCGCTCCCGGATGAACCTGTCCCAGTCTCGCTGGGATAGGGTATCGGGCCTTCGGTCTCTGCCGAAGAACTTGAGGAACATCGCCATCGCGCCTCTGTCGGATCGCTGGGACGGCGGCCTCTTGGTGGGCGTCACCTCCTCACCGTAGATGTCAAAAAGCCGTTCCAAGGTGAGCGGCTCCGGCTCGGCTTCCGCCTTGCCGTTGGGCGCGTCGATGAACCCGGCGGCGAACTGATCCGCCTGCTTCTTCGCGCGCGCCCAGTCTCGGTGCTTGAGGGACCGGGTGCGCCTGCGCCCGTTCTCTCGCCACTCGATCTGGAAGATGCCGGTCTTCGGGTCAGGGAAGATCCTGACCCGGTTGCGGCCCCATTCTCCGGCGCCGTAGGAGCGCCGACTTCGTTTCGTGCGTGCCATCATTCGATTCCTCCGATGATGGACCGCACGATCTGCGTGTTTGAAACCTCGCCTCGCGCGGGCGCGTCGTCCAGAGTTGGCGGCCCGGACCGCTTTCGCGGCGGGCGCGCCACGGGGCCGTTGGTTTCTGCGGGTTACCGTGGAGCCATCCCCCGGTCCCCCAAACGACATTCCGTGCGCCTTCATGGACGCCGGCCTCGCCCGACATGGTCCGTCCCCGGACCGCCCCAAGGCCGGACGCTGGAGCTGCGCGATCCGTGTGGGCGTCACGGCCGCACCCTCGCGGTCCTCGAAGCCGATGTCCGGCTGCCGAGGTTCGCGGACGACTCAGCCCTGTGCCGCCTCCATGATCTCGGCCACATAGTCATCCAGCCGGGCCATGACCTCGATCGTGTCCGCCTGGCTCTCCGCGTTCGCGAGCTCCTTGGCCAGATCGAGCAGTAGGCGGCGAACCGCAACCGGGTCGCCCGCCTCCATCAGCGGCGCATCCGCAGCGTTGGGCTCCTCAGCCGTTGGGACCTCCGGTTCCGGTGGCGTCTCGGGCTTGGGCGCGGCGGCCCTTGCCAGCCGCGCCTTCACCTGGAGGGGGTACTTTGCGTGGAACTGTCGGGCCGAGAGTTCCGCGACGGGGGGTCGATCTCGCGGGCACCGGCGAACAGGTCCGCGTTCGAGACATCGGGGTCCACTTCGAGCGTCCGCTCCACGAACTCCATGACGGCGGCACCATCGCCGGGTGCCGCGGGCGCGGGGTCGGGCTCGGGGTTCGCGTTCGGTTGCCGTGCGGGCCGCTCTTGCGGCGCGATCCGCCGGGTCGCCGGCAGCCGATACTTGGCGTGAAACTGTTGCAGCGTGAGTTCCTCTACCGACTCGTCGATCTCGCGGGCACCAGCGAACAGGGCGGCGTTCTTCACGCCGGAGTCCGCCCTCAGTTCGCGTTCCACGTGCTGCATGACGGCATCATGCAAGCTGCCCATGTCCGTTACCCTTTCCTGTGGCAAGTCCGCGCCCGACGGAGGCGGACGAGCCGTGAGTCGCAATTGTGCTCAGTTTGAGAATACTCGACGCGTGGTCGGGCAGGGTCAATGTTCGCTGGCGTTTGCGAGGTGCTCCGCCCGCCACCTGAATACCGCTGGTGATCGACTACGTACACCTGCCCGCCGTCCGGGGTTTGCCGACTTCAGCCCCGAAGAGCGCCGCACGCGCCGGAGGCACGGCGGCGCTCATGTCAGCCTTCCCGCAGGGATAATTCCGAGGGTAGCGACCCCAGAAGGGGGCGGGGGCGGGGGTGCGCAAGCAAACCCCGCCCCGCGCCCGAACCGGGCACCTGTGCCCCTGGGGTCGCTACCCTCCACGCCCCAAGCGGCTCCTTCGGCACGGCCGACCGCGCGGCGAAGCTGCAAGACCTTGCCGCGCCATCGGATATGCAGGCCGGTCGGTGCGCATCACGGGAGCGCCAAAATGTGCATCGACCCCCATTGTCTCTTGCACACCTCCGGTACGGCCCAAAGACATCATCTCTCCCAGTAGAATCGAGCCCCCGCCAGCCGATCCGTCATCCATGTGTCGACACGCTCCGTCAGCCCTCGGCCCGCACGCCCGCGTGCCCGATTCTCAAGGGCGATGGCGCGCTTCAAGGCGGCCTGCAAGCCGCCGTATTCGTCGAGGACCCGGACATCCCCCCCGAGGATTGCCTGCTCGATACGGGCGAGGTCGCGCCGGGTCTCCTCGTCGATTTCGGACGGGCGCGGATACCGCGACCAGTTGGTCAGCACCCTGCTCGTCCTACCATACTCCTTCCATCTCCGGGCGACCGCCACCACTTCGATCTTGAGGCCCAGGTCCCAAAGCGCCTTCCAGAGATCGCCATGCTTCGCGCCCCACGAACGGAGCGCCGTCGCGGTCTCGTGGCCCGGCTCGGCGTAGACGAAGACGGCGCGCTCCGCGTCCAGCGCGATGGGAAGCCCGAGCGGGAAGAAGCGCCGGAGGCCCCCGAGCGCGCCCCGGTAGACGCGTTGGGGAAGAAGCCCCCGCTCGATCCCGAGCGCTTCGAAGGCGGCGACCCTCTCGGCCTCGGTCGGCAGCCAGGGCACGCCGGGATGTTCGAGCACGTAGTCGAGCGCGAGCAAGCGGCGCATCATCACTTCCGGCGACGTGATCCGGCGGCGGCGGTGGTCCCCGGCACCAAGCGCCTTGTAGATCCTGCGTCCGTGGATCCGGCAGATCCGACCGATGCCGTTGATGCCGGGTGGCTTCTCCTCGACGGCCACGCCCTGGGCGACGAGCTTGCGGACGGCGCGACCGACCTTTTCGTGGTGGCACCCGAGGAAGCTCGTCCACTGAGCCCGCGTGAACACGCCGCCGTGGAAGCAGGCCAAGCCGATCCACTCGGCGCGGCGGCCGGCCCAGCCAAAAGGCTCCAGCGCCTTCGCACGTTCGCTCAGACCGCTCCGCTCGCTACCGGATTGAACTGCCACTTCGGCCTCTCCATGCCAGAAACCGTGTGCAAACGTTCGCTGGCAAGTCAACCCGAAGGAAGCGTTACAATGCCTCGCGAAGTCTCCGGATGTCTCGGAATGTATCCGGGCCATCGGTCACGGCCCCCAGCGGCTGTTCCAATGCCGCCTGCTGGTCCTCCCCCGGGTGCCCACGGCCTCAGGAGAAGGACCCACGCACCGACCGCAGGACCTCCTCCATCTTCTCGATCCCGAGGAGGCGTTCGGGTCATCAGTAATGTGCGAGGTGATGGCTGCCGGCACGACTGGCTGTCAGGGCCGTAGAGTCACGGCCGCATTCAACGGCGGCACGAGTTCGAGGAGACGGCCGTGTACGACGGCGTGTTCAGCTCGCACAACATCGTGATCAACGAGGAGACCGGCTTCGCGCACGCCGTCGGCAGCAGCGGCGGCGGCGAGGCGTGCGGCGGCGGTCTGCACATGATCGACATCCGCGATCCGGCGAACCCCCGCTTCGCCGGCTGCTTCGCGGACCCCGACATCGGCGGCTTCCTCGGCGGCGGCTACACGCACGACGCCCAGTGCGTGATCTACGACGGACCCGACGAGGACTACGTCGGCCGGGAGATCTGCTTCCACGCGTCGATCGATGCGCTCGGGATCTCCGACATCACCGACAAGGAGAATCCCGTCGCGCTCGCGAGCGCCGGCTACCCCGGCGCCGTCGCCGCCCACCAGGGATGGCTCACCGAGGACCACCGCTACTTTTTCCTCGGCGACGAACTCGACGAGGAGGGGGGTACCGTCTCCAATACGCGGACGCTCGTGTGGGACGTGGTGGAACTCGACGACCCGGTGCTGGCGACCGAGTATTTCGCCGAGACGCGCTCGATCGACCACAACCAGTACGTGCGGGGCGACTTCCTCTACCAGTCGAACCTTCTGGGCGGCTTGAGGATCCTCGACATCCGGGACCCTGAAAACCCTGTCGAGGTGGCCTTCTTCGACACCGTCCCCACGGACGACGACGCGACGGCCTTCGGCGGCACGTGGAGCAACTATCCGTACTTCGAGAGCGGCGTGATCGCGATCTCGAGCTGGAACGAGGGCCTCTTCCTGCTCAGAAAGCGCGAACGCGTCCTCGTTCCGTAATGATGCCGTTACGTGGGCTGCGGTTTGACCGGCGGAGGAGCGCCGAATAGGTGTAGACTGGAAGCGGGCGTCTACCGGCAGCGAATCACCACGTCGGAGGATATCCAGGATGGAAGCACACAGTTCCGACGCGACCATCGCCATGGGCAGTCGCGTCGTCGAGCCTTCGGTCTCGAACGCGCTGCCGCACTTCGCTCCCCTCGCGATCTTCCCGCTCGTCGTCTGCGCCGCCGTGTACGGCGGCTGGTGGCTTGCGGGTCCGCTGGTCTTCTTCACGCTTGCGGACCGCTTCGACAGGTTGTTCGGCCTGGAAGAGCGGAACATGGATCCGGCCACGACCCACGAAAGCCAGCTGTTCCTGTACAAGCTCTCGCTCTGGCTGTGGGGCGTGTTCTGGCCGGTGACGTTCGTATTCTCGCTCTGGCAGGTGTTGGTCTCCGGTCATCTGGCCCTGTGGGAAGTCGGGTGCATGGCCGCCATTCTCACGCTCGTGGGCCAGACGGTCTTCATCGTGGGCCACGAACTGGTCCACCGGCGCGTTCTCTGGGAGCGTCGGCTCGGCGAGTTCCTGCTGGCTTCCTCGTCCTACCCGCACTACGCGACCGAACACGTCTACATCCATCATCCCCGCGTGTGTACGCCCTTGGACCCCGGGTCCGCGCCGAAGGGCGTTGGCTTCTGGCAGTACCTGCTCCCGGAGATCCGGAACAACCTCCTGGGCGCCTGGCGGTTCGAACTGCGCCGACTGAGGCGCCGCCATCTGCCGCCGTGGCACCACACGAATGCGTTCTGGCGCTACACCGTGCAAATCGTCTTCTGGTACGGCCTTCTCGTCTGGTGGGGCGGCCCCTGGGCCCTGCTGATCTACCTCATCCTGTGCGGCAGCGTCGTCTTCTCGATGAAGGTCAGCAACTACGTGCAGCACTATGGACTAAGACGCATCCGCATGCCCACGGGCAGGTACGAGCCGGTGAAACCGAGGCACGCCTGGAGCGCCGCATACAAGTTCACCAACTGGCTGTACTACAACATGCAGCGGCACGCGGACCATCACACGTCCAACCGGCGCTATCCGCTCCTGCAGCATCATGGCGAGGAAGTCTCGCCGCAGCTGCCGGGCAGCTACATCCAGATGAACTCTCTCGCCATGTTCCCGAAGCGGTGGTTCGAGACCATCCATCCGCTGCTCGATCGACAGCGCGCGCAGTTCTATCCCGAGATCGACGACTGGAGCGCCTACGACAGCCGGGCGTTCGCGGAGCGCCCGGACGCGTTCGATGCCATCACGGAGATCCATGCCTCCGCCCCGCGGCTGGCCGAGTGGATCAACCGCTCCCCGGCCCTGCTGGACAGGTTGCGGGATCGGGAATTCACGGATCTGGAGCTGCCGGACGGAATCGGGCCGGATCCCGAGTTCGAGGCCATCGCGCGCTGCGGGCTGGCGCGCCTTTACTGGACGCACGAACTGGACCTCCCCGAGATGAAGGCCCAGCTCGACGACATCCACGTGCAGGACGCCGGCGAGGCGGTCGAGGCGGCGCTGGAGTGGTCGAACGGAAAGGTCTTCCAGATCGCCGTGCACGTGATGCGTGGCAGCCTGTCGATCGCCGAGGCGGGCACGACGCTGTCTCGCGTCGCCCAAGCCTCCATCGCCACGGTGCTGGCCGCGGTGGAGGAGGACTTCGCCGACCGGGGTCGGCCGCGCGCCAGCGGCGGAGTGGCGGTCGTTGTTCCGGGGCTCCTGACGAACGGCGAGGCGATGCCGGGGGAGGTGCTCGATGTCCGGTTCGTGTACGAAGGCGGACCGGCCAAGTACCACGAGGCGCTGTGCCGCCGCTTCCGGAAGGCGCTCCGTGCGCTGTCGCGCAACAACCTGCTGCTCGCCCCCCTCCCGCGCGGCGCGCTGGACGAGTTCCATTCCTTCGACGCGTTCGCGGAAAACCTCCGGAACCCCGGTTCAGGCGCCGAGCTTCTGGCCCTCGCCCGGGCGCGCTGCGCGTTCGTGTCCGGCGACGCGGCGGTCGGGGAACGCGTCGAGCAGGCGCTGCGGGATGCGTTGGGCCAGGAAGCCGCCCGCGAGCTGTTGCTGGCCGAGTTGCGCGACGCCGGAGAGCGCGGCGTCGAACCGGATCTCACGTCGATTGCCGGGATGCGCGGCGGTCTTGGAGACATCGAGCGCGCCGCCCTATACCTACATGTGACTCCCAACGGTCATGCGCCGGAGCTGCCGGAATACGACGCGGGCGCCGCTTTCCGGGCGGCAAGCAGGCGCGGGTTGATCGCCGAGGGTGACGCCGAGCGGCTGGCGGCGGCGGCAGGACTGTGGCGGAATCTCGATGGCTCGCTACGGCTTATCGCCGCAGATGAGTTCGCGCCCGACACGGCGACTTCCACCGTGAAGGCCGCGATTGCCGAAGCCTGCGGGCTGGACGATTTCGATACGCTGCCCGCGACGATTCGCGATACAGCGTCCCGCACTGCCGCCCACATCGACGCGCTTTGCACATGAACCAAGCCGCCCTGAAGCAACGCGTAGCTGAGGATCGACGGATCTCGACGTTCCGCGACGCCCCGCGCACATGGCCCGGCTCGTCAGGCTGGCCCGGCAGGCTGGCCCGGCAGGAGTCGACAGGCGTTGCATAGCCAGGGACCTCATGCCCCAACCGGCGTGCTCGCGAGCGCGGACGAACGAGAGGGGGAGGCGGGCGGCCCGTTCGCGTTGGACGGGTTCCTGGCGGCGAGCCGGAAGCGCGTCGATTCCAGCCTCGACGCCGTGCTGCCAGCGGCGACGCAGCACCCCGCAGACCTTCACCGGGCCATGCGTCACGCCGTGTTCCCGGGAGGTAAGCGCCTGCGTCCGGCGCTGACACTCGGCGCTGCCGTAGCGGCGGGAGTGGATCCCGAAGAGGCCATGCCCGTTGCGAGCGCGGTGGAACTGGTTCACGCCTGCTCGCTCGCGCTCGATGACCTGCCGTCCCAGGACGACAACGCCGTGCGCCGGGGACAGCCGGCGGTGCACGTCGCCTTCGACCCCGCTACGGCCGTGCTGGCCGCCAGCGCCCTCCTGGCCGAGGCGTTTGCGCAATGCACGCGGCTGTCCGACCCATCGGCAAGTGTCGCTGTAGGGGCGTGTCTGACTCGCACCATCGGACCCCAGGGTGTGATCGGCGGACAAATCGATGACCTTGCATTCACCCCCGCCGAGACAAGCCTGGAGCACATCGAGTTCATCCATTTGCGCAAGACCGCCGCGCTCTTCCGCTTTTCGGTCTGGGGCGGCGGTGTCGCCGGGGGACTTGTGGGCGAGCAGCTTGGCCGCCTGGACCCTTTTGGACGCGCCTACGGCCTTGCCTTCCAGGTGGTGGACGACATGCTTGATGAGGATCTGGGTGAGTGCTCGATCCTGCATGTGCTTTCGCGGAAACAGGCGCGTGGTCGCATCCACCAGTTGCTGGACGAGGCGGTACGCCAAATCGAGCCGTTCGGGCCGGACGGCTGGGTCCTGGCGGGTCTGGTGCGTCGCCTGTACGGGTTGCTGCCATAACCGTCACGAAGGCCCGGGACTACCTGACCTTCCGCTCGTCGGCCCCGCGAGCCTCCTTCCTGAAATCCACGGGTAGCTAGCGTGCGCCGCGGCGCCGGACGCGGCCCGGTCGCCTGGATGGCGGCGAACGACACGGCGGCCACCGCCGTGATGCTGTTTCTGCTGTTCGGCGGCCTGTACGCAGCCTTCGGGCTCGTGCAGGAGGTGATCCCCGACTCCTCGCTGGATCGCGTTCAGGTCATCGTGCCCTACCCGGGCGCCACCGCGGAGGAAGTCGAGGAGTCCATTCTGCGTCCGATCGAGGAACAGATCCGGAGCGTGGACGGATTGGACCGCGTGGCGGCGACCGCCTCCGCCGGGCTCGGCCTGGTGATGGCCGAATTCAAGGTGGGGACAGACATAAGCCGCGCGGTCAACAACGTGAGGGCCGCGGTGGACCGCATCCCGTTCCCCGCCGCCGTGGAGCGGCCCGAAGTGCGGGAGCTGACCAGCCGTCAGAGCGTGATGCGCCTGATCGTGCACGGCGACGTCCCGGAGCGCGCGCTCAAGGAGATGGCGACCGAGGTCGAAGAGGGAATCTCGGCCCTTCCCGAGGTGTCGCTCGCCGGCACGAGCGGGATTCGTCCATACGAAGTATCGATCGAGCTTCCCCAGTCGACCCTTCGCTCGCTGGGCCTTACCCTCGAGGACATCGCGGGGACGGTGCAGCAGGGGTCGCTGGAGTTCTCGGCCGGCCGGATATCCAGTCCGGAGGAGGAGTTCTCCGTCCGAACCGTGGGACGGAACTACGACCAGGTCGACTTCGAGGACATCGTCGTGCTGAGCCGCACGGACGGGACGCTGGTGCGGCTAGGCGACATCGCCACGGTGCGCGACGGCTTTGCGGACACAGATCTCTCCATTCGCTACAACGGACGCCCCGCGGCCCGCGTCGAAGTGTACCGCACGTCCGACGAACACTTGCTCGACATCGGCGAGGCGGTGCGGGCCTGGGTGGCCGAGGTCCGGCCAGATCTGCCCGCCGGCGTGGACCTCGAAATCTGGAGCGACGACTCCTCCCTGGTGGGCGGTCGGCTGCGGCTGATGGTGAAGAACGGGCTGTTCGGGCTCCTGCTGGTCTTCCTCGCCCTGGCACTGTTTCTGGAGATCCGGCTTGCGCTATGGGTTTCCGTGGGTCTGGCCGTCTCGTTCACGGGGACGTTCCTCGTGATGGGCTTCGCGGGCATGTCGATCAACATGTTCTCCATGATGGGCCTCATCCTCGCCATGGGGATCGTCGTGGATGATGCGATCGTCGTGGGGGAAAGCGTCTACTCGGAGCGGGAGAAGGGCACCGGCGGGCTGACGGCGGCGATACGGGGCACAAAGCAGGTCAGCGGCCCCGTCATCTTCTCGGTCCTCACGACGATCGTTGCGTTCTCGACCCTCCTGACGGTCCCGGGCGCCCAGGGAAAACTGGTCCGCGTCGTCCCCATCGTCGTCATCTGCGTCCTGTTTATTTCGCTCCTCGAGTCGCTACTGGTCCTTCCGAACCATCTCGCCCATCTCCCCGCCCCCGGCCAGCCGGCTCGCCACCGAACCGCTGAACTCCTGAGCGGGATCCGGGGACGCGTGGACCGCCTGCTGAAGCGTATCGCCGACGGACCCTTCGACCGCGGCTTGCGTCTGGCCACGGAGCAGCCGCTCGTCGTGCTCGCCTCGGCCGCAGGTCTGCTCGCCATCGCGTCGACCCTCGTCGTCTCCGGCATCGTCCCGAACCGATTCAACGTCCCCCTGGAAGGCGACATCGTCTCCACGGATCTGGAGCTGCCCACGGGGGCGCCGACAGAGCTGACGGGCGGGGTGGCGGACCGCGTGGAAGCGGCTGGTCATCGGGCCGTGGCCCGCATTGCCGCGGAGCGGGGAACCGCATCGAGCGCTCTCCCGCTCGAGGTCAATGTTGCCGTCACGCTAGGGCAGCGGGCCGAACTCTTCGATCCACTGTCCGGCGACGCGTTTCGTCCCCCTCGCAGTCACGTCGCCACGGTCCAGTTCAAGCTCATCGACTGGGAACGCCACGACATCGCGGCGTCCGCGTTCCAGCGCGCATGGCGGGAGGAGATGGGCACGATCCCCGAGGCGAAGGCGGTGTCGATGACGAGCAGCATCGCCGGTGGCGACCTCCCCGTCCACTACGATCTCTCCCATCCCGATCCGGATCGGCTACGTGCGATCGCCGAGGAGGTGGCCGCGGAAGTCGGCGCCGTCGATGGCGTCTTCGACGTTCGGAGCAATTTGGATGAAGGATCCGACGAGTTGCGGCTGCAACTCGAGCCGATGGGCCGATCGCTCCAGTTGACGGTCGCCGACTTCGCCGGCCAGGTACGAGCCGCGTTCTTCGGCGTCGAAGCGGTCAGGGTCCCCCGGGGTCGCGAGGACGTGCGGGTCTACGTGCGGCTCCCGGAAGAGGAGCGGAATTCCGCCGTAGATGTCGAGAGGTATATGGTGCGGACGCCGGGGGGCGGCGATGTGGCACTGGGCCAGATCGCCTCGGCTTACGTCGCGCGGCCCGCATCCGCCATCCACCGGCTGGACGGACGCCGGGCCGTTACAGTCACGGCGGACGTCGACGCGGTGACCACGACCGGCCGTCAGGTGGATGACCGCCTCGAGCGTGACCTCCTCGCGCCGCTTGAAGCGCGGGATACGGACTTCACCTACGCATTCGGCGGAGAGCGCAAACAGCAGGACACCGTCAATGCCGCGCTGGCGGATTGCTAACGGCCAACATCACGGCAGGAGATCACGTAAGTCGAACCAGGACTGCACGATCTGCAACTCCTGCTGTCGGCCTAAATCAGATACTACCGTGTCGAGATAGCAGGAAAAACGGGGTCCGATGGCGGGAATCTGGACTTCTCCGTTAGCCCCGTTGCGTGGCATCCCACATGGGGGCTCCCCAGTTGGTCCATGTCCGGCGAACTCTGGCAGGCCTCCTCTCTCGATCCTCTGGTCAAACCCTTGCGGCTCGCCGCAAAGTGCGCATGTTTCTGAGAGGCCATCGCAACCGTGGCAACTACGGGGAAGCGCCTTCAGAGCGCGAGTTGCGAGAGGCCTTGGATGGCTAGCCGAAGAAGAGTCTTGACCAATTCAGCCAACCGGCGCACGCATTCGTCGATCCCGTGCGTGACGATTCCTTGTGCATCCCTGTTTGCTAAGCCCTTGACCGTGGCAACTAACCGGTTAAGGAGCGCCCGAAGTCCATCCTTGCGGGCGCTGACGCCATGAGTCCAGTTGAGGTGCGACATGACCGCGGCTGGGGCACCGGCAGCCTTGGCCTTGGCCTCCGCCAGCGTGGGGTACTCGTCAGCTCGAACGTACACGCCGGCATTCCCGGCCACTCCAGAGTCGTCCTTGAGCCACAAGACATATGTCTTCAACGCTTCATCAAAGCCGATACACCCCAACTCCTCTTCGTGGCCGCCCAAGTGCTGAATTAGGCGGTCTCCCGACCAGAGTATGGCACTCATTTTCAACACCTCCCCCAACTTCGTGACCTCAGGCCACGCTGGCGCTCACCGACGACTGGAGTTGCCCCGCTTTGACGGACACCTATCCATTGGGGTCAAGCAAGGAGGTGTCCTATGGCGGGCCGGCAGGGGCGGTATCCGTCCGAGTACAGGGAGCGGCTGGTGGAACTGGCGAGGAGCGGGCGTAGCGCCGCGTCACTCGCCCGGGAGTTCGATCCGTCGGAGCAGACGATCCGGAACTGGGTCCGGCGGGCGGACGTGGACGAGGGGTTCCGTAGCGACGGGCTGACGACGGAGGCGCGCAACGAACTGCGGCGCCTGGAGCGTGAGAACAAGCGGCTCAGGATGGAGCGGGACATCCTAAAAAAAGCCGCGGCCTGACCACCGCTGCGCGGCGGTGCCCCGCGCAGGAGAGCGGATCGATCCCCGGCGGGGGTACGCGTTCATGAAGGCGCACCGGGCCGAGTTTCCGCTTCGGGCCATGTGCCGGGTGCTGGGTCTCTCCCCCAGCGGCTACTACGACTGGCTCAAGCGTCCTGCCTCGGACCGCGCGCGGCGGGACGCGCAACTCGAGGCGCGGATCGGGGCGATCTGGACCGGGAGCGGCGAGACGTACGGCCGTCCGCGGATCCACGCGACGCTCAGGGCCGAGGGCGAGCGGGTGGGCCAGAAGCGCGTGGGGCGGCTGATGAGGGGCTTGGGGATCGAGGGCGCGACCAGGCGGCGCTTCAAGACGGCGACGACGAAGAGGGACACCGAGGCCCGGCCCGCGCCGGACCTGGTGAGGCGGGACTTCTCGGCCTCCGGGCCCGACGAGCTGTGGGTGGCCGACATCACGTATGTGCCCACTTGGGCGGGCTGGCTGTACCTGGCCGTTGTGCTCGACGTCTGGAGCCGTCGCGTCGTCGGCTGGGCCATGGCGACGCACATGCGGACCGAACTCGTCGAGGCCGCGCTGTCGATGGCCCTCGCGCGCCGTCGTCCCCGGGGGCGCATCGTCCATCACTCCGACAGGGGCTCGCAGTACACCTCGCTCGCCTTCGGGGAGCGCTGTCGCGAGTCGGGCATCGCCCAGTCCATGGGCTCGGCGGGCGATGCGTACGACAACGCCATGTGCGAGTCGTTCTTCGCGACGCTCGAGTGCGAGCTGATCTGGAAGCGCTCCTTCCGCACGGCGGACGAGGCGCGACGGGAGGTCTTCGGCTTCATCGAGGGCTTCTACAACACCCGGCGGCTGCACTCCGCACTCGGCTACGAGTCGCCGGCAGACTACGAGAGGAACCATGCGGCCTGAGGCGCACCGGCGGCGCGCACGGACGTCCTCTCCCGAGCGCCTGAGAGAGGCCGAAAGGAGAAGAGCCCGAGACGATCAACCACAGAAACTAACCGTCCGTGAAAGCGGGACAGCTCCAGTTCTGGTATTTGATGAACTTGGCCCAAAGCTGGTGAGTTGAGGGTTGCGTTAAGCGTGAAAGCGCAAGAAAAACAAGGAGTTGTGAGAACTGAAATTTATTTGACGGGTACTTGATGGAATGCAGGAATAAACCAGGATTCGGCGATTCGGTAAACGACCCAGGTGCCTTGGTTGTAGGAGCTGGGGAAGACTTGGTTTGGGATCCTTCGTTGGTGGAACAAACCTCGCGGCCCATCCACGAAGGTACGGTAATCACCCGACACCCGGCCTCGCCGAGATCAGCGGTGCAAGCTGCGGTCTTCACCTCCTTCTTGGCTGACTTCTTCCGGCTCCGGGGCTTCCGGCTCCCCTTCTTGAAGAGCTGATACGGCGTCCGTCCCTTCATCGCTGCCGCGCACCTGCCCAGCCCGAGGTGCACCCGAGTCAAACGAGCGAGCCAGCACGTCGGCGTGGCGACCCTTGGCGTACCTGCCGGCTCCGGAGTTCTTCCGGCTCCGTGTCGCCTGGATCGAATCGCCCCAAGACAGCAGTGCCTTTACCGGACACATATGGCTAATTACACTAGCGATATGTCCGGTCATCCCGGGTGAAGGAAGTGCAAACCATGGCGAGGAAGCGTAACCAGCACGTTGTCCCTGCGAAGGATGGATGGGCAGTCAAGCCCGCGGGTAGCCCGAAGGCAGCTAAGGTGTTCGAGACGCAACGGGATGGACACATATGGCCGGGACTTCCTACCCACCGACGGGATGAGGCTGTCGCCGGATGAGTGACGCGAGACCGTTCAGCCACATCGCTTTCTATCGGGACGGTGGAGGACTGCTTGCCGGACGACGAGTTTCGCGCCTTGGCGAGACAGCGGTCCGCCGCCGGTCGCGCTGGACCGTCTCCGAGCCTGGTCGTGGCTCTGGCGAGTGAGCTGCTGGGCCAGGACCGGCTACGGCTTCCGAACTGGGTGGATACGGACACACGCTACCTGGTGGTGCTGGATGTGCCGGAGCAGGCGGTGCTTCGTCTCGCCTCGACGCTTCGGCTCCACAAGCCGGATCGGCGGCTGCAGGTGTGTCGGGATCCTTCCGTCGTGAAGCGTCTGGTCATCGCGCTCAAGCGACCGGCCGCGTGGGAGGGCATCCTTGACGCGTATGTCCTCGAGGACTCTCTGGTGGTGGTCCTAGGGGACATGAGCGTGTGGCAGTTCCCGGTCGGAAGGCTTCCCAAGGTCAGGCGGTTCGAGCCGGCCGTCGTCCGCCGGTTCGAGATCGATTCAGCCGGTTCCTTCCTGCATTGGCCCGATCGGGATGTGCACATGGGTCCATCTCAGATGTTGCAGGCTGTGGATCCCGTGCATCTCGCCGAGGTGGAGATCCGTCGGTATGAGATGGAGAACGTGTCGCAGGCCCTCCGTGAAATGAGGCATGACCGGCAGTTGAAGCAGACGGAGATCCCGGGGCTGTCGGAGAGGCACGTTCGGCGGTTGGAGAAGGAGGAGATACGCCTCACGGTCGAGGCGGCGGGAGAGTTCGCGCGTGCGTTGGGACTGACGTTGTCCGAGTTCATGGACGAACTGAGTGGGCGGATAACGGGTCTACGAGAGACTGTGGGGTCGAATCGGCCGCGCGATCATGTGGTCGAGCGGAGGAGTGCCGCTCAGCACTCTTGATCCAGGGCACGGTGCGACACGGTGTGTCGCCCATGGATCACAGGGCAGAGGTGAGTGCGCGCAGCTCCGCTGACACGTCGATGTGATGTCTAGGTTCGACGGGGTCGCCAAGCGTGGAAACCGCGAAGCGGTATTCGGATTGGCTCGCGAGAGATGTCCTCTTGGTGAACCACGCACGTGGGCCGCCGTGGAGGTCGAGCCAGTCGTCTTGGGAAGCGATGTAGCCCGAATTGTCCTCGTAGTGAACCGGACCGTGGCAGACGTGCACAATGGTGTCAATCTGGCCCGAGGAGTCCGGCCATCGGGTCGGATTGTAACTGCTATGTCCATAGCAAAACTCATCGAACTTCCCGAGCGTCACGTCGGTCGCCTTGTCAAGGTTCAGCGCGAAATCGATGCCGAGCCACATGGCGAAGGCCTCGGGATCACGAATCTTGGTTGCCGCTGTGTAGCCGTACTTCTCGGCGAAGTGATCCTTCAAGCGGTGCACTTCACGGTCCCGTTGGTAGTGAGACGCGCAATAGATCCAAGGTTCGCGTGACGCTGCGAAAGAAATGCTCGCGTTTGTCACCGCCCCAGTCGACAAAACCGTTTCGGCCCACTGGATGCTGTCCTTAGTGAGAGTCCCGTCGTGGGCGTCGCCGATACCGGGTGCCAAGTCTGTCTGCTCACGGTAGTAGGCAGGCGTCGCCAGTTGGAGCCTCGCCGTCCGAAACGGCGTATAGGCGGGCTCCGAGAAAACCGCGACGTTTCCGACGGTCGACGCACCCTGCGGGCGGTAGTCGAGGCGGCGAACGAGAATCAGGTGCAGCGCCTTGGCTGCCCGGTCCTGCACGCTTGCTGCGTCAGTGAAGAGTGGAGTCGGCGAGGCTGCGCGGCTCGCAGTCACTCGTTGGCGAAAGGCAGCCTCCATCGTCTGATTGGCGGCTTGGATGGCATCGGATCCGACGCGGCACACAACGAGTCGACTGCCTCGGTGGGTCGAAACGGATGGGCTGTGAGACTCCATCGCTGACCTCAAAGGGAGTGTGCTGATTTCTGTGTAAATGGCCATGGAGTAGACTCTGGAAGCGGGAGGAGACCATGGCGAGGAAGAAGGATGCGACGGAGCGGGAGGTAGACGAGCTTCTCGACAGCCTGCTGGAGGGCCGCAGCCCGGAAGAGATCATGGGCGGAGGCGGTCTTCTGGAGGCGCTGACGAAGCGGGTGGTGGAGCGGGCGCTGGAGGGAGAGCTCACCGACCACCTGGGCTACGAGAAGCACGCGAGAGAGGGCCGCAACGGCGGCAACTCGCGCAACGGCCGTACGCGGAAGCGAGTGAAGACGGACACGTCGGAGTTCGAGATCGAGGTGCCTCGGGACCGTGATTCGACGTTCGACCCGAAGTTCGTCAGGAAGGGCCAGCGTCGGCTGGGCGGGTTCGACGAGAAGGTGATCGCGCTGTACGCGCGGGGCATGACGACGCGGGAGATCCAGGGTCACCTGAAGGAGCTGTACAAGGTGGAGGTCTCACCGTCGCTGATCTCGGCGGTGACCGACGCGGTCCTGGAGGACGTGAAGGCGTGGCAGGGCCGGCCGTTGGATACGGTGTACCCGATCGTGTATCTGGACGCGATCCACGTGAAGGTGCGTTCCCGGGGCCACGTCCGGACGCACGCGGTCTACCTTGCCCTGGCCCTGACGCTCGAGGGCAACAAGGAGCTGTTGGGGCTGTGGGTGGGCGAAGCGGAGGGGGCGAAGTTCTGGCTCTCGGTCCTCACCGAACTCAAGAACCGGGGGGTCGAGGACATCCTGATCGCAGCGATCGACGGCCTCAAGGGCTTTCCCGAGGCGATCGAGTCGGTGTTCCCGAAGACGCAGGTCCAGCTCTGCATCGTGCATCTGGTGCGCGGCTCGCTCCGGTTCGTCGCCTGGAAGGAGCGCAAGGCGGTCGCCAGGGACTTGCGGGCCATCTACAGGGCTCCGAGCCTGGAGGCGGCCGAGACGGCGCTGGAGGCCTTTTCTCAGCGCTGGGACGAGCGCTTCCCCATGATCAGCCGGAAGTGGCGGGCGAACTGGGCGAACCTGACCCCGTTCTTCGATTATCCGCCCGAGATCCGCAAGGTCATGTACACGACGAACGCGATCGAGGCCCTGAACGCGCAGCTCACGAAGGTGACGAGGAAGCGCGGCGCGTTCCCAACCCCGGAGGCGGTCAGGAAAGTGCTGTACCTTGCGATCGAGAGGGCGTCACAGCGCTGGACCCGGCCCGTTCAGGACTGGACCGGCGCCCTGAACCACCTGTCGATCGTGTTCGAGGGCCGAGTGCCCGTATGAGTGCGAGGGCCATTTACACAGAAAATCTGACAGTCCCTCCGCGTCGCCGGACTCGACTTCTCCGAGGACGAAATCGACCTCATGGTCGAGGAAGTGAACGGGATGCGGGAGCGGTACGCGCAACTCCGCACGATGGGTATGCCGAACTCGGTCGTCCCCGCGCTCCACTTCGAACCCGTGCTCCCCGGGACCTCGTACCCGGCGCCCTCGGCTTCGACCGTCTTCCGCTACACGCGGCCCCGGGGTCTCGAGCGGCCCGCGAACCTCGAGGAGCTTGCCTTCCGGCCCGTGACCGACCTGGCCGAACTCGTCCGCACGCGGCAGGTGACGTCGACCGAACTCACGGAGATGTACCTGAGCCGGCTGCGAGCGCACGGCGACACGCTGCTGGCCGTGATCGCCCTCACCGAGGACCTCGCCATGCGGCAGGCGGCGCGCGCCGACGCGGAGATCGCGCGCGGCTACTACCGGGGCCCGCTTGCACGGCATTCCCTGGGGAGCCAAGGACCTCCTCTCGGAGGACGAGGCGCGCACGACGTGGGGCGCGAAGCCCTACGAGGACCAGTACATCCCTGAGGACTCCACCGTGGGGCGCAAGCTCGAGGAAGCGGGGGCCGTGCTCGTGGCGAAGCTCACGCTGGGGGCGCTGGCGAGGGGAGACGTCTGGTACGGCGGACTGACGCGCAACCCGTGGAACCTCGAGCAGGGATCGAGCGGCTCCTCCGCCGGATCCACCGCTGCGGTCGTCGCCGGCCTCGTCCCCTTCGCGATCGGGAGCGAGACTCTGGGATCGATCGTCTCCCCCTCCACCCGCTGCGGCGCCTCCGGGCTCCGGCCCACCTTCGGGCGTGTGAGCCGGGCGGGGGCGATGGCCCTCTCGTGGTCGATGGACAAGCTGGGGCCGATCTGCCGCAGCGTGGAGGACTGCGCGATCGTACTCGATGCGATCCAGGGGTCGGACGACCAGGATCCGACGGCGCGAGACGTGGCCTTCGACTGGGATCCGGGCCGCCCGCTCTCCGACCTGCGCGTGGCCTACGTCCCTTCAGCCTTCGAGGAGGAGCGCGAGGACGCGGAGTGGAAAGCGTTCGACGAGGCGTCGCTCGAGGCCGTGCGGGGGCTCGGGATCGATCCGGTGCCGCTGGAACTCCCCGATGACCTCCCCTACGACGCGATGCGGATCATCCTCAGCGCGGAGCAGGGGGCGGCCTTCGACGACCTCATCCTGAGCGGGCGGGAAGACGAACTCGTACTGCAGGGGGCGAACGCGCGCCCCAACATCATGCGCATCGGGCGCATGATCCCGGCGGCCGAATACATCCAGGCCAACCGGCTGCGCACGATCGCCATGCACCGCTTCGCCCAGGTGATGGAGGGGATCGATGTCGTCGTCACCCCAAGCTTCGGCGGGTCGATGCTCCTGCTCACGAACCTCACGGGACACCCTCAGGCGGTGATCCCGAACGGGTTTCGGACGACGGATGGGACGCCGACGAGCATCTCCTTCGTCGGGAAGCTGTTCGGCGACGCTGAAACGCTGCGGTTTGCGAAGGCGGTACAGGACGCGACCGACCACCACCTGCGGTATCCGCCGGCATTCGCTTCGTGAACGGCGCGCCCCCGAGCGTGCCGCGCACCGTGATCCACCATGAGGGAGGTGAGGATGTTCGATGAAGGGCGCGTCTCCAGCCGTACGTCGGATACCGTGGGACTGGACCGCCGTGCGTTCATGGCCGCGGCCTCCGCGCTGGGACTGGGAGCCACCGCCCTCCCCGCCGCCCTGTGGGCGCGCACCGACGGGGGCCAGGAGGCGCTGACCAAGGCCGACATCTCCGCCGCCGCGCGGGTCGCCGGGCTCGAGTTCACGGACGAGGAACTCGATCTCATGGTGGAGGATCTGAACGGGACGCGGGAGAGCTACGACGAGTTGCGCACGGTCGAGATCCCTAACTCCGTCGTCCCCGCGCTCCACTTCGAGCCGGCGCTGCCGGGGGCTTCGTATCCCACGGAGTCCAGCGTCTTCCGTTACACGCGACCGCGGGGGCTCGCGCGTCCGGCAGACCTCGAAGCGCTCGCGTTCGCGCCCGTGACGGAGTTGGCCGAACTGGTCCGCTCCCGACAGGTGACGTCCACCGAACTCACGGAGATGTACCTGGGACGGCTGAAGGCGCACGGGGAGACGCTCGAGTGCCTGATCACGCTTACCGAGGAACTCGCCCTGCGGCAGGCGGCGCGCGCCGACGCGGAAATCGCGCGCGGCTACTACCGGGGGCCGCTGCACGGGATTCCGTGGGGGGCGAAAGATCTCCTCGCCGAGGATTCCTACCGCACGACGTGGGGCGCCAGGCCATACGAGGACCAGCACATCCCCGACGACTCCACCGTGGGTCGACGGCTCGAGGCGGCGGGGGCCGTGCTCGTGGCGAAGCTCACGCTGGGCGCGCTCGCGCAGGGAGACCGCTGGTACGGCGGACAGACGAAGAATCCGTGGAACCTGGAGCAGGGATCGAGCGGTTCGTCCGCCGGTTCCGCGTCGGCCGTGGTGGCGGGGCTCGTCGGGTTCACGATCGGGAGCGAGACGCTGGGTTCCATCGTTTCTCCCTCCACGCGCTGCGGCGCCTCGGGACTCCGGCCGACGTACGGGCGCGTGAGCCGGGCGGGGGCGATGGCCCTCTCGTGGTCGATGGACAAGCTGGGACCGATCTGCCGCAGCGTGGAGGACTGCGCGCTCGTCCTGCAGGCGATTCACGGCGCGGACGGGATGGATCCCACGGCGCGCGACGTGGCCTTCGACTGGGACCCGGGCCGGCCGCTCTCCGATCTCCGGGTGGCCTACGTGCCCTCGGCCTTCGAGGCGGAGCGCGAGGATGAGGAGTGGCAGGCGTTCGATGAGGCCTCGCTGGAGGTCGTGCGGGGGCTTGGAATCGATCCGGTCCCCCTCGAGCTCCCCGACGACATCCCGTACGGCGCAATGCGGATCATTCTGAGCGCGGAAGCGGGGGCCGCCTTCGACGAACTCACCCGGAGCGGGCGGGACGACCTCCTCGTGCGGCAGACGCGCGGCGCGTGGCCCAACACCTTCCGCAAGGCACGCATGATCCCCGCCGTGGAGTACATCCAGGCGAACCGGCTGCGCACGATCGCCATGCACCGCTTCGAGCGGGCGATGGAGGGGATCGACGTCGTGGTCACGCCGAGCTTCGGGGGATCGATGCTCCTGCTCACGAACCTCACGGGACATCCGCAGGCGGTGATCCCGAACGGGTATCGGTCGGAGGACGGGACGCCGACGAGCATCTCGTTCGTCGGCAAGCTGTTCGGGGACGCGGAGGCGCTGCGGCTCGCGCTGGCGGTGCAGGACGCGACGGAACATCACCTGCGGCGTCCGCCCGAGTTCGCGTGATCGACCTCCGCAGCGACACCGTGACGCGCCCGACCGAAGCGATGCGGGCGGCGATGGCGGCGGCTCCCGTGGGGGACGATTGCTACGGGGACGATCCGACCGTGCTCGAACTGGAGCGGCGGACGGCGGAGATGCTCGGCAAGGAAGCCGCCATGTACGTGCCCACCGGGACGATGAGCAATCAGCTCGCCTTGCGCGCGCACACGGAACCGGGCGACACCGTGCTCATCGGCCCCGGGGCGCACATCTGGTTCGGAGAGGGGGGCGCACCGTCGCCGATCTCCGGGGTCGTCATCAAGCCGCTTGAGGGCGAACGCGGCATGTTCGGCGCGGCGACGCTGCGGGCCGCGCTCAACCTCGACATGGGGACGGTGCGGGCGCGCATGCAGTCGCCCGTGCGGCTCGTCTGCGCCGAGAACACGCACAACGGTGCGGGCGGCGCGGTGTGGCCGCTGAATCTCCTGGGCGAGATGCTCGGAGCCGCGCGCGACGCTGGCCTCGCGACTCATCTCGACGGCGCCCGGCTCTGGAACGCGACTGCGGCCACCGGCATCCCCGAAGCCGAGTTCGCGGACGGCTTCGACACCGTGAACGTCTGCTTTTCGAAGGCGTTGGGCGCCCCGCTGGGTTCAGCTCTCGCCGGCCCCGCCGACCTCATCGAGCGCGCCCGGCGCTTCAAGCAGCTCTACGGCGGGGGCTTCCGGCAGGCCGGGATCGTGGCGGCTGGCGCCCTCCATGCGCTCCAACACCACCGCGAGCGGCTCACCGAAGACCACGCCCGGGCGAGAACCCTCGCCCGCGGGCTCAGCGGCATCCCCGGTCTGGAGGTCGACGTCGAGGCCGTGGAAACCAACATCGTCCGCTTCCGCACGACCGATGTCGACGCGCCTGTGTTCGCCGGGCGGTGCCGGGAGGAGGGAGTCCTGCTGAACGCCTACAGTCGTCAGCACCTCCGCGTCATCCCCCACCTTCACACGACGGACGACGATGTGGCGGGGGCACTGGAGATCTTCCGCCGGGTCGCCGCCGCCTGACGGACGCCGAAGGGCGTTTCCCGGGTGTCACCCGGGCGCTGTCCCGTCGGATTCAGGGCGTCTGCGCCTCGGCCGATCTCCCCATCGCCTGCGCGACCTCGGACTCGATGGCCGAGGTGATTTCGTCCGACCTCTCCGAGCCGAGCATGACGGCGATCCAGCGGGTCGACTCGTTCGTCCCCAGCACGATGCGGAACATCACGGTGAGCGGCACCGAGAGCAGCATCCCCACGGGTCCCAGGACCCAGCCCCAGAAGACGAGCGAAGCGAAGACGACGAGCGTCGACAGGCCCACGCTGTACCCCATGACCTTGGGCTCGATGAGGTTGCCCCAGACGACGTTGACGACGAGGAACCCGGACGCGGCGGCCACCGCGGTTCCGACGCCGACCGTGAGCCACGCGACCAGCACCGCCGGCACGGCGGCGATGAAGGAACCGATGTTGGGCACGTAGTTCAGCAGGAACGCGAGCACCCCCCACAGAATCGGGTAGTTGACGCCGAGAAGCGCCATGAGCGCCGCGATGCAGAGGCCGGTTCCGAGGCTGACGATCGTCTTCAGCACCACGTAGCGCCGGACCGCGGTGCCGACCTTCTCCCAGTTCTCCCGTGCCTCCGTCGCATCGGCCTCGCCGAACGCGATCCGCACCTTGGTGGGGAAGCTCGAGAGCTCGAGCAGCATGAAGACCATGGTGAGGATGATCAGGAACCCGTTGGCGAGGATGAACCCCAGGTTCTCGACCAGCTCCCGCATGAGGCCGAGCAGCCAGCTGGGCGAAACGAGTTCGTCGGCATCGAGCAGCGGAGACTGAAGCCCGAAACGCACGAGGAAGTCGCTGAGCGTGGCCTCCAGCGCCTCGACCTGCTCCGCGAAAAGAAGGTCGAGTTGCGCTTCCGTGCGTCCGAGTTCGACGACGGGGGTCGCGAGGAGCCCGCCCGCCATCGTCCCGAGGGAGAGGATGACGAGCACGAGGCCGAGGACCGCGACGGACTTGGGAATCCGGTGGTCCGTCATCCAGCGCAGAGGCGTGGAGCACAGGATGGTGAGAAAGAGCGCGAGCACGAAGGAGACGATTAGAGCGGAGGCGGCGCGCATCCCGGCCACGATGATGACGAAGGCCGCCAGGTTGAGGAGGATCCGGTGTACTCGTGTCGCGTCGTCGCGCATGGAACGAGGGTGCGGCGCGGAGCGTGTCGAAGCAACCCCGGGAGAGGCCGGATCGTCGTTGCAGTCTGCGCCTTTCCGCGGATACCTTCGACCGTTCCCTCGACACATCGAACAGACAGAGAACTTCCGGGCTGAACTCCCCGGAAAGAACTGCCGAGAGAAGCGCTTGATCGAACGGAAGATCCGCGTGCTCGTCGCCAAGCCGGGGCTCGACGGCCACGACCGGGGCGCGAAGGTGATGGCGGCCGCTCTCCAGGACGCCGGGATGGAGGTCATCTACACGGGACTCCACCAGACGCCCGAGATGATCGCCGCCACCGCGCTCCAGGAGGATGTGGATGTCGTCGCGCTCTCGATCCTGTCGGGGGCCCACATGACGCTCTTTCCGCGCGTGAAGGCGTTGCTGGATGAACAGGGGATGGATGAAGTGCTCGTCACCGGAGGGGGGATCATCCCCGCCGAGGACATGGAGGCGCTGGGCGAACTCGGCGTCGGCCGTCTCTTCGGTCCCGGAACGTCCACGTCCGACGCCGTCGCCTATATCCGCACCTGGTTCGAGGAGAACGGGCGCGAAGCCACCGGGGCGACAGGCTAGCCGCGCCCGGTGAACGAGAACGGCGACAGCCGGATGGGCGCGCTCGTCACTGAACTGCGCGAACTCGAAGCCCGGATCCAGCGCGGCGGCGGGGAAGCGCGCGTCACCCGGCAGCACGCGCAGGGGAAACTCACGGCCCGCGAGCGGGTCGACCTCCTGATCGACGAGGGCGGCGGCTTCCTCGAGATCGGCCTCCTCATCGCCCACGACCGGTACGACGGGAGGGCGCCCGCGGCCGGCGTGGTCACGGGCGTGGGCGAGGTGTGCGGGCGCGAGGTCGTTATCGTCGCGAACGACCAGACGGTGAAGGCCGGGAGCTGGTGGCCGGAGACGATCACGAAGATCCTGCGGGCGCAGGAGATCGCGATGCGCTGCCGCGTGCCGATCGTCTACCTCGTGGACTCGGCCGGCGTGAACCTGCCATACCAGGGCGGCGTCTTCCCGGGCAAGTACGGCGGGAGCCGGATCTTCTACTACAACTCGATCATGCGGCACTACCTCGAGGTGCCGCAGATCTCCGCCGTCATGGGCCAGTGCATCGCGGGCGGCGCCTATCTTCCGGCGCTCTCCGACGTGATCGTGATGGTCGACGGGACGAGTTTCATGGGCCTCGGCGGCCCGAACCTCGTGAAGGGGGCGACGGGCCAGGAGGTCGAGGCCGAGGAACTCGGGGGAGCGCTCATGCACAACCGCGTGAGCGGCGTGGCGCACTACCGCGTGGCGGACGACGAAGCCTGCATCGAGAAGATCCGGTCGCTCGTGGCCGGACTCCCGCCCGGCCTCCGGCCCGCCCCGGCAGTCGAACCGCAAGATGCGGCGCGCGCGCCGGAGGAAGTCTACGCGCTCCTTCCCGCCGACCACCGCCAGCCCTTCGAGATGGAGGCGCTCCTCGAGACGATCCTCGACGCGGGGGAAGACGGGCCCCTCGAGGAGTTTCAGGCCGACCACGCCCCCGAGATGCTCACGGGAACGGGCCATATCGACGGCTTCCGCGTGGGTGTGATCGCGAACCGCCGCGGCATGTTCCGTGGCGAGGCCGGCGAGCCCCCGAAGTTCGGCGGCATCGTGTACACGGAGAGCGCGGAGAAGGTGGCCTACTTCATGGACCTCTGCGACCGGCACGCCACGCCGCTCCTCTTCGTGCAGGACGTGAGCGGGTTCATGGTCGGGCCGGAGGCGGAGCAGTCCGGGATCATCCGGGCAGGGGCCCGCATGGTCGAGTCCATGGCCACGGCGCGCGTCCCCAAGCTCGTGCTCACGGTCAATCACGCGAGCGGGGCGGGGTACTACGCGATGGCCGCGCAGGGATTCGATC
The DNA here is from genome assembly GCF_965213655.1 of Candidatus Palauibacter sp. Taxonomy (GTDB): domain Bacteria; phylum Gemmatimonadota; class Gemmatimonadetes; order Palauibacterales; family Palauibacteraceae; genus Palauibacter. The sequence goes on from NZ_CBDBZT010000003.1 coordinate 209,396, forward strand.
CCGACTTCATCTTCACGTGGCCGACGGGGCGCATGGCGGTGATGGAGGGGGAGGCCGCCGTGAGCGCCGCGTTCGGGCGCAAGCTGGAAGAGGCGGAGGGCGGGGAACTGGATGAGGAGACGGCGGCGGCGATCGAGCAGACGCGGGAGGACTACGAGGAGCAACTGGACGCGAAGTACGCCGCGGCACGGGGGTTCGTGGATGCGATCCTGACGCCGGAGGACACGCGGGCGGTGTTGTCGCTCGCGCTCCGCTGTTCCCTCGCGAATCCCGGGCCCCACCTCGGACCCTTCACCCTCCCCGACAGCCTGTGAGCGAGCGGCCCGGCGGTGCCCCGGAGGAGCGGCCCAAGGCCGCAATGACCGAGGCCATGGCGGAGCCCGCGACGGAAGCCCTGGCCGTCGAGGGGACTACGGCCGCCGTGGGGTTGGAGGAGCGGCCGCTCCCCGCCCGGATCGGGCGCAACGGCGGCCGCTCGGTGCGCGTCGCCTCCGGGCAGGGATTCTGGGGAGATTGGCAGGAAGCGCCCAAGCTGCAGGTGCGGCACGGCGCGATCGACTACCTGATGCTCGACTACCTGGCCGAGATCACGATGTCGATCTTGCAGAAGCAGCGGGACCGGGACCCGGACGCCGGTTACGCGCGCGACTTCGTTCCGCTGATGGACGACCTCATCCACGACCTCCTCGAGAGGGAGATCCGTGTGGTCTCCAACGCGGGCGGCGTGAACCCCGAGGGGTGCCGGGCCGAACTCGGCTTCGCCTTCGCGGACGAGTCGCTGCCGCGTCGGCCCCGGGTGGCCGTGATCACGGGCGACGATCTGATGGACTCGCTCGACGACCTCATCGCCGCGGGGCACGAACTCAGGCACATGGAGACGGGAGCTCCGCTCTCCACCGTCCGGGACCGGGTGGCCGCCGCGAACGCGTACCTTGGCGCCGAACCGATCATCGAAGCGCTGCGGCAGGAGGCGGACATCGTCGTGGCCGGGCGCTCGACGGACACCGCGCTTACCTACGCGCCGCTCATGCACGAGTTCTCCTGGGGGGCCGACGACTGGGACCGGCTCGCGCACGGGGTCGTCGCCGGACACATCAACGAGTGCGGCTGCCAGGCCTCGGGCGGGAACTCGCTCGTGGACTGGAGGGAGATCGACCTCACTCTTCCGGGCTACCCGATCATCGAAGCGGAAGAAAGCGGCGCCTTCGTGGTGACGAAGCATCCCGGGCTCGGCGGGCGCGTGACCTGGGCCACCGTGGCCGAGCAGCTCGTGTACGAACTCGGGGACCCGCGGGAGTACATCACGCCGGACGTGATCGCGGACTTCTCGACCATTCGCCTGCGCGATCTGGGGAAGGACCGGGTCCGGGTCGATAGCGTGGCCGGCCGGGCGCGCACCGACAAGCTCAAGGTCTCCATCGCGTACCATGACGGCTTCAAGGCGGTGGGCGCCCTGACCTACGCCTGGCCCGATGCGGTGGACAAGGCGCGGCGCGCGGACGAGATCCTGCGCGGCCGCCTGCGTCACCTGGGGCTCGAGTTCGACGAGATCCGAACGGAAATCGTCGGCGCGGGTGCGTGTCACGGACCGCTGGCCGGCGCCCCCTCGGACGACCTGCCCGAGGTCACGTTGCGGGTTGGCGTCCGCAGTCCTGACCGTCACGCGGTATCGCGCTTCAGCCGGGAAATCGCGCCGCTCATTCTCGCCGGGCCGCCCACCGTGACCGGCTTCGCCGGCGGCCGCCCGCGCGTGCAGGAGGTCGTTGCCTACTGGCCTGCGCTCATCGACCGCGGAGTCGTGGAGGCCAAGGTGAAAGTGGAGACGATGGAGTTGTGAAGGATGGAACCGTGAAAGTGCGTCTGAGGGAGATCGCCTTTGCCCGTTCTGGAGACAAGGGGGATACCGCCAACGTGGGCCTCATCGCCTTTCGGCCATCAATTTATCCTGTATTGGTCAAGGAAGTTACCGCGGATCGCGTAAAGTATCACTTCAAGGGGATCTGCGAGGGCGAAGTCGAGCGTTTCGAGCTTCCGAACCTGCGGGCGCTCAACTTCCTCCTTCACCGCTCCCTGGGTGGCGGCGGGACCGTGTCGCTCATGCTCGATGCCCAGGGCAAGACGTTCGCCACGGCCCTCCTGAGGATGGAGATCGACGTGCCGGACCATCTCCTCGACCGGGCGGCGGACTGAGGCACGCCGGGAGACGCTGAGAAGCTCATGTTCGAATACCTCGAGATAGAGATCGACGAACGGACCGGCGTGAACCGGATCCACCTCGACCGCGCGGAGCGCCGGAATGCGCTGAGCGGGGCGCTGGTCGCGGAACTGAAGGAGGCGCTCGCGCTCGCGGAGGCGGACGCCCGGGTGCGCGTGATCGGCCTCGGAGGTCGCGGCCCGGACTTCTGTGCGGGTGCCGACTTGGCAGAAGTGCAGGCTTCGGTCGAGGAAGGGGCCATGGCCAGCCTGCAGGAGGCGGAGGCGCTGGGCGAACTCTTCACGCTCCTGCGGAAGCTCTCGAAGCCGGTCGTCGCGACGGTGCACGGTCGCGCGCTCGCGGGCGGGTGCGGCCTTGCCACCGCATGCGATCTCGTGCTGGCGGCGGAGAGCGCCCGCTTCGGCTACCCGGAGGTGCGGCTCGGTTTCGTGCCGGCGATGGTGACGGCGGTCCTGCGACGGAACCTCGGTGAGAAGCGCGCCTTCGAGTTGATGGCGCTCGGGGACACGATCGACGCGGCGGAGGCGGCTCGGCTGGGTCTCGTGAACCGGGTCTGCGCGGACGCGGGATTCGAGGACGAGACCTCCGCTTTCCTGGCCGAACTCGCCGGTCGGAGCGCCTCCGCGCTCGCGCTCACCAAACGACTCCTGTACGGCACCGAGGGGCAGAGTTTCGAGGCGGCGATCGCCACCGGCGCCCGCGTGAACGCCATCGCACGCATGACCGACGACTGCCAGGCCGGCATCCGCGCCTTCCTGGACCGCAGCGCGAAGGGGCGCTGACGGCCCGGGCGCCACGGCAGACACGACGAAAGAGGAAACGACATGAGTAGTGGCATGAGCGATCTTCTCTGGCGCGTGGGCGCGCTCGCCTGCGGCGCGGTGGGCCTCTTCCTGCTTTCGACGGACGGGGCGGCGGACGGGGCGTCGCTCAGCCTCGCCATTCTCCTGCTCATCGCGGCGCTCGCCGCGTTGGGCGTGCTGTTCGGAGGCGGGGGGGACGGGTCGGCGGACGAAGATGGGCTGGACCTGAGCGCGCGGCTCGGGCTCGGCCTCCTGGGCGGACTCCTGGGGGCGGTGGTTTCCGCCGGGGCGCGCTCGATCGTGGCCGAAATCGGTTCCATCGGGGCGCTGAGCATGGGACTGACCTCCGGCTGGACCGGTGCGGCCTTCCTGTCGCACCTCGGGAGCGGGGCCGTCTGGGGTCTCATGCTCGGCGTTCTTTACGCCCGGCTTCCCGGCTCCTCGCCGACCTCGCGCGGCGCGTTTTTCAGCCTCGTGCCCACGTTCTACGTCATCGTCACGACCTATGCCGGCGACCCTGCCTTCGGCCTTGACCTGGAGGCTCTCCCTCTGGTGTCTGCTGGCGTGCTCTACGTTGTACGGGGTGTGGCCGCCGTGGTCTCCGTCCTCGCGGTCAACGCGGTGTGGGGGGCGATCGCCGGCGCGACTCTGGGGTGGGGCGAAGCGGGCGACGAGACGCCCGTCGCACGCCCGATCGACGCGTAGAGGCCCGTGGCAAGCCCTGCGACGGGCGGCCGCGACTGGTGGCTGCGGCTGCAGATCGGGCTCGGGCTGGCTGGGGGCGCCGTGTGGTTCATCGGCGCGCTCACGGAGCAGGATTTCGTGGCGGGCGCGGGGTGCGGCCTCCTTGTCGCAGCCATCGTGCTCCGGTTGGGACGAACGAAAGCCGACGGTTGATTCCGCGTTGATCGTGCGCTGCATCGAGGAGTGTGGGCACCAGCGAAACAACCGATGAGAGCATCCCGGCGGGCGGCGCTGCGGGCACCCTCCAGGAGGCGCGTGATCTCCTGAAGGCCCGGTTCGGCTACGACGACTTCCGGCCGGCCCAGTCGAGGGTGGTGGAAGCCGTGCTCAGCGGCACGGATACGCTCGCCGTCTTGCCCACCGGGTTCGGGAAGTCCGTCTGCTTCCAGATTCCGGCTCTCCTGCGCCCGCAGACGACGCTCGTCATTTCGCCGCTCATCTCGCTCATCGAGGATCAGGTCGGCGGCGCCGCGCGCCGGGGTATGCGGGTGCTCGGCTGGACGAGCGCCACGCCGCGGAACGAGGTGGATGAGGCGCTCGACCGCGCCCGCCACGGCGCGCTCGACCTCCTGTATCTCGCGCCCGAGCGCCTGGAGAACGAGGCCGTGTGCGACCGCCTGCGCGACGTGGGCGTGGGGGGCATCGCCGTGGATGAGGCGCACTGCGTTTCGCAGTGGGGGCACGACTTCCGCCCGTCGTACCTGCGGATCGGGCGTGCGAGGAAACGGATCGGCAACCCGCCGCTGACCGCCCTCACCGCCACCGCGACGTGGAGGACGCGGCGCGAAATCGAGCGCTTCCTGGGGATGAAGAGCGCCATTCGCATCTTCGTGCCCGCCAACCGGCCGAACCTGCGCTATTCCGTGGAGATGGCGCCCGACCTCAGTGAAGCCTACGGGCGCGTGCGGCGAGAGGTCACGGCGTGTGGCGGCTCGGCCGTCGTGTACGCCCGCACCCGGGGGCTGAGCGCAAGGCTGGCCATCGCGCTGTCTCGGGCCGGCGTCGCCAGCGCGCCCTACCACGCCCGGCTGCCGATCGAGCGGCGCCAGGAGACGCAACGGGCCTTCCTGGACGGGAGCATCCGCGTGGTGTGCGCCACGACCGCCTTCGGCATGGGGATCGACCACCCCAACGTTCGCCTCGTGGCGCACCTGGGCGCGCCGGGGTCGCTGGAGGAGTACGTCCAGGAAGCGGGTCGCGCCGGCCGCGACGGCGAACCGGCACGCTGCGTGATGGTCGCGGTGCGCGAGAAACGCCGCCGCCCCCTTCGGTTCGGCCGACGCGAGCGGCCCCGGCCGGGCAGCCCGCCGCCCGGCTCCGACCGGGCCGCTGCCGAGGCCGAACGTCGCGTCGCAATGCGAGCCTACGTCGCCACCGCCGCCTGCCGCCGGGCGGCCGTCGCCGCCTACTTCGGCGAACGCGCCCCGGCCTGTGACGGCTGCGACAACTGCGATCGCCGCCGGGCCGCCCCGGCGAGCCGTCCGCGACGCGGTCTCAGAACGACCACGACACGCCCAGGATGGCGATCACCGGGAGGGAAGTGATCGGAGCGGGGCGCGTCAGCGGTTGATCCGACGTCGTCTGATAGAAGATGGCGTCCCGGCGATCCAGCGCGTTGAGCACGCGCACATACGGGGCGATGACGATGGACGAACTGCCGATGGTCGCGACCATCCGTCGCGAGATTTCCGCGTCGAGCCGAAGATAGGAGTCCTCCGGCGCGCCCGAGAGCACCGGCACGGGATCGTCACCGCTCGGGGCGCTCTTTGCCTCGGGTCCCTGGGTCACGGATGCGAAGGACAGGCCGGCACCGTACGCGAGCCGAATCCCGATGTCGACCTCGCGGAAATCCGTCGAGAGCCCTCCGCTCAGGAGTTGCCGGCCCACGAAGGGGGTCTCTTCTTCCGGATCGGTCGTCCACACCCACGCGATCGAATAGCCGATCCAGCCTCGGACCGGCCCTTCCTTCGCCTGCACCCACAAGTCCCCGCCCGAGGAGTAGAGTTGATTGGCGTCGGGGAGGTCGTCGAAGGACTTGAGGTAACCCTCGACGCCCACATCGACGCCGTTCTCGAGCGAGTTCGCCAGTCCGACCACGACGTGCGAAGCTCCGGCGATACTGGACCCCGGCGTCGACAGCGAGATCCGGTCCGGATCGAGGGGAGGCAGGATGCGGCCGATCGTCGGGCCCGTGAGGTCTCCCGAGAGGATGGATTCGGGTCCGCGCACAACCTGGAAGAACCTTCCGGCGGAGAGGTGGATGTTCGCCGCTTCCGTAATGTGCCAGGTCACGGTGCCGCGCGGCGCGAACTTTGCGCGGCGGGAGGGGGCGAAGTAGCTGGCCCGGAATCCGCCCCTCACCTCGAGTTCCCGGGCCACCTCCCAGATGGCCTCGCCCCACCCGGCGACCACGTTGGCGCGCCGGACGGCATGGGACACGTCATGAGCCGTACTGCCGCCGAGTACCGTCCGCCGGTCCACCACCGTCTCGTACGAGTCGAACCCGCCACCGGCGGCCCAACGGATCGTGCGGCCTCCCGACTCGAACAGCGCCTCGGTCCGGGTTCGCACTGTGCGCGCGATCACATCCGCAAAGGAGACCTCGAAATCCAGTTCCTTGTCGCGCGGCAGCGGCAGGCCTGTGCCGAACCGTCCGTGAGCGCCCCTGACCGTGAACGTCCCATCGGCCAGCGGCAAGCGGTAGCTCGCGGAGCCCGCCAGATTGCCCCAGTAGGCCGACTCCACCGCCCCGGCGTTTTCCAGTCGCCCGATGTCGAGCAGCACGGACTCGCGGTTCCAGAACCCGGTGGCAGTGAGTGTCCCGGGCCCCAGGCGGTAGTCCATCCGGCCCAGGATGTCGCCGTAGCCGTAGGGCATTTCCTGCTCACTCGTGATGATCGGATAGCCGAGTCCGTGAAGCGCGCGGCCGCTGACGAGCACCCGCCCCGCCGGTCCGATCGGGCCCTCGGCCCGCAAGGTGCCGCCCAGGAGGTCCGCCGCCCCGGCGATGTGGAACCGCTCCCCGTCCCCCTCCCGAATCTTGAGGTCGAGGACGTAGGAGAGTCCCCCGTCGTAGCGGGCCGGCGTCCCGCCGATGTAGAGCGAGGCCTCATCGAGCACGCCATCGGGAAAGGCGTCGAGAAGCCCGCTGAGGTGGAACGGCGCGTAGACCGGCGCGCCATCGAGCAGCACGAGCTTCAGGTCCGACGCCGCCCCCCGCACATACAGAACACTTGTCGGATCCGACGGATCGATGCCGCCACCGTCCAGCGTCAGACCCGCCTCGGCCACGCCCGGCGATGAATCGAGCGCGCGGAGTTCCGTCTCTCCCTCCTCGCGGAACCCCTCGCGGGTGAGGCCGGGAGCGGACAGCCTCCATGCGGCGATGCGGGCGAACAGGCTCGGCATCGCGACGGGCCGCCGCTCCAGAGCCAGATCGAGCGGGACGTCATCGCCCGCGGAGACCAGGACGCTGGCGGCGAGCGGCGCGCGATCCAGCGCCCGCGCGACAAGAAAGATGGATCCCTCCGGAAGCCCTTCCGCCCGGTAGAAGCCGTCTTCGTCCGTGACCAGGTACCAGGAAAACGCGGGGAAGCGGACTTCCACCGAGGCGCCCGCGATCGGCGTCTGGGTTTCGGCGCGCAGCACACGGCCGAAGACAGCGCCGACGACGGGCGTGTCCTCCGAAGGGGGAGTCGGCGGGGGATCCTGAGCGAAGACCGGCGAAGTGACGAAGCAGGTCGAAATCGGGCCGAGGAGCAAAACGAATCGCCACCGATGAGAGACGGGCCCTGACCTTCGGTGCATGGGCTTCGTCATCCCGGGATCCACCCCTCGAGGCTCGTTCAGATCTTCAGGTCACCTTGGCAGCCACCCGTCGTCCACCACCGCAGCGTGTGTTACCTGCGCTGCTACCCGTCGGTGCCGAGAAAGATCTCCACGGGGCTCGCAGCCGCCGAATCCGTACGCCGCAACTCGCCATCCTCAAGGCGGACGACCTCGCTCTCATCGATAACTACAGAACCGATCAGGGCGTCCCGCGGCAAGGTCACGCGGATTTCATCCGCCGCCCCCTCGATCTCGATGACGCCCGGCTCCACATGGAAGCTCGCGTCGCGGGCCGCCACCGTGGCCGTCTCCTCGTCGGACAGTTCGACCGTCAAGCGCGTGCCTTCGCTGCCGCCGACGACCATGACGCGCACAACGCCGTCCCGCGGATTGACCGACACCCGGGATGGTCCGGCCTCCCCGGCGACCTGGGGAGCGCCCGCGATCCAGGTCGCGACAACATCGATGCCGCCGACGACCCAGGCCTTGACCGGCGATCCCGGCACCGCATAGGCACCCGCGGCGACCAGAAGCGTGATCCCCGCGGCCACCGCCACGGAGCGGCGGCTCAGCCTCGCCCAGCGTCGCGCCCGCGCGTTCGCCAGAGACACCGGCGCCCCGCGTGCGGCTTCCCTGAGCGCCGCCGGCATCGCGAGCCGCGATTCCGGCACCGCGAGCAGGTCGAGCGCCGCCGTCGCGCGCCGAGTCGCGAAGCGCATTTCATCGCTGCGCGCCGCGCACTCCGGGCACGCCGCCACATGCGCCTCGACGGGTGTTCGCTCTGCTGTGGTCAGCTCACCGTCGAGCAGAGCGAGCAGCGCTCCGTCTTCGACATGTGGCTGTTCACGCCTGGACATACTCAAACCTCACTATTTTCAGCGCAGATTTCCAGTCGCATCCCGACCGCTCACCCATCGTCCCCTCCTCACCGGCCCTGACCGGTCTCGTCCTCCACGATCCGCGGATCCAGCGCCTCCGTGAACCGGCGCAGGGCCCGCGCGAGCAGCGTCCCCACCGACCCCGGCGCGACCTTGATCACCTCGGCGATCTCGGCGTACCGGAACCCTTCCTCCCTCATCAACAGCAACTGACGGTCGCGTTCGGGCATCTCCGCCAGCGCGGCGCGCACCGCCGCGACCCGTTCAGCTCTCAAAACCGCCCGATCCGGCAACTCCGCCGGGTCGGGCGCGAGATCCGCCTGTTCGTAGCGCTCCGCCAGCAGCCGTCGCCGTCGCGCGCTCATACGAGCGTCGTCCCGCACCAGGTTCGTGGCTACCGTAAACAGCCAGCGCCGCACCTCCTCGTCCGGCAGGGTCTGGTCCAACAGCCGAACGAACGCCTCCTGTACGACGTCCGCCGCGAGGTCGGCGTCACCCACCAGCCGGTCCACGTACCGAAAGAGGGCCGCCCAGTGGTTCCTGTATGCCGCCTCGAAGTCCACGGTTCTCCCTTCCACACCGTTGCCGGTACGCGAAGAGCGCCGCGGGCTTGCACCCTTGCCATCCATAGGGTCAACGCCTGCCGGGGCCCTATCGTGACGCGTCCGGGGTCTGCCTGACGTTTCGGCGGGCAGCCCGCCCCCGGTACGTTAGGCGCGCGGCGTCCCTAAGTCAGCCTACACCGAACAGAGGAGCGGATGGGAGACGAGGGTTTCTATCTGGAAGACCACCATGAGATGATCCGCGAAATGGTGCGGGAGTTCGCCGAGGCGGAGATCGCTCCTGTCGCCGCTCGCTACGATGAGTCGGAGGATTTCCCCTGGGACACCGGCGCCCTCATGGCGGAACTGGGACTGTTCGGGATTCCCTTCGAGGAAGGACTGGGCGGCGCCGGCATGGACCTCCTCGCCGCGTCGATCGCCGTGGAGGAACTCGCCCGCGTGGACGCGAGCCATTCGATCATGATCGGGGCGCACACGAGTCTGGCCGCGACGCCGATCGACCGCTGGGGGACGGAAGCACAGAAGGAACGCTTCCTGCGGCCCCTCGCGAGCGGCCGGGTTCTCGGCGGATTCGGGCTCACGGAGCCGGGGTCGGGCTCCGATGCGGGCGCCATGCGGACAACGGCACGGAAGGCCGGCGACCGCTGGATCATCAACGGGAGCAAGACGTGGATCACCCACGGCGGCGTGGGCGAGGTGTTCGTCGTCGGCGCTCTCACGTCGCCCGACAAGGGCTCTCGGGGGGTTACGGCGTTCGTCCTCACCAAGGAAACGTGCGACCTGGAGGACGCGGCGCGCGTGGGCTTCGGCCACGCCGCGGATCTCGATCCGATGCCGGGGTTCAGCGCCGGACAGAAGCTGCGCAAACTGGGCTGGAACGCATCCGATACGCGCGAACTCACGCTCGAGGATGTGGAGGTCCCGGAAGAGAACGTGCTCGGCGAGGTGGACCAGGGTTTCCCCATCTTCCTCGATACCCTCGACGGAGGGCGGGTCGGGATTGCCGCCCACGCGATCGGGATCGCGCAGGGGGCGCTGGACGAGACCGTCCGCTACACCGGAGAGCGAAAGCAGTTCAAGAAGAAGATCCACGACTTTCAGGGCGTCCGCTTCATGCTTGCCGAGGCCCAGACGCGCATTCACGCTGCGCGGCTCATGATGCACCAGGCCGCGCGCCTCCGGATGGCGGGGAAGCCGCACAAGAAGGAGGCCGCCATGGCCAAGCTCTTCGCCTCGGAGACGGCGATGGACGTGACGACGATGGCCGTGCAGTTGCACGGCGGATACGGCTATTCGCGCGAGTATCCGGTGGAGCGCATGATGCGTGACGCGAAGATCACCGAGATCGGCGAGGGGACGAGCGAGATCCTCAAGATCGTGATTTCACGGGAGATGCTGCGCGAAGCGGGCTCCCTCGATTAGTTTGTGGGAGCAGCTTCAGCCTTGAGTCTCAGATTGTCAGCAAGAACCGGGTAGTAACGAAGAGATACACGAACCCCCGGGGCAGTGGCCGGCGGTTCGCAGCGAAGAAGCGAGTCTTACAGAATGTCAGCCCCCTGGTAGCACAATCGGGCACGGCGAACCCGTGCGCGCGTTGATGTAGACGTGCGCCGCGAGATCGTCGTAAACGCCACGACCCGCGAGAAACGGGTCGCGATCGTAGAAGACCACAAGCTCGTCGAACTGATGTACGAACGGCCCGACGAGCGACGCATGGCCGGTGATGTCTATCTCGGTGTGGTCGAGGCGATCGTGCCCGGACTTCAAGCCGCCTTCGTCAACATCGGCGCCGAGAAGTCCGCCTTCCTGCACGCCTCCGATCTACAGTCCGACGAAGATCCCGATGAAGAGGGGAACGGGGGCCGGGAACGAACCGGGGGACGTCGGGGGGGGCGCAACGGAAACGCTCCCCGCATCGAGGAAGCGATCCGCAAGGATCAGACGCTCCTCGTTCAGGTCGTCAAGGAGCCCATCGGCACGAAGGGCGCCCGCGTCACGGCGCAGATCTCCTTCCCGGGCCGTTTCCTCGTGTACATCCCGGACTCATCGCACGTCGGGGTCAGCCGCAAGATCGGCGACCGCGAGACGCGCGCCCGTCTGCGGCGCATGGTGCGCGATGTCCTCGGCGACGACGGCGGGGTCATTGTCCGGACCGTCGGAGAGGAGTTGACGAAGGAGGCCTGCGAGCGGGAACTCCAGTCGCTGCGGAAGACTTGGAAGAAGGCGCGGCGCCGGCAGAAGGGCATGAAGGCGCCCGCCCTCGTGTACCAGGACGCGCGGCTGACATCAGGCATCATCCGCGACCTGTTCAGCGACCGCATCGATCTGCTCACGGTGGATTCGGCGGAGTTGTACCACGAGATCCGCTCCTATCTGGGGCAGGTGGACCCGGATCTGCTCGAGCGCGTGAGCCAGTACGATGGGACGGCACCCATCTTCGACGAGTTCGGGATCGAAGAGGAGATCCGCCGGGCGTTCCGCCGTACCGTTTACCTGAAGTCCGGCGGCCACGTCGTGATCGAGCAGACCGAGGCCCTCGTCTCGATCGATGTGAACACGGGGCGCTACACCGGCCGCCGGGATCCGGCGAAGACCATCCTCAAGACGAACCTCGAGGCGGCGGGAGAGATCGCCCGCCAACTCCGCCTGCGCGACGTGGGCGGGATCATCGTCATCGACTTCATCGACATGAACGAGGAAGAGTCACGCAACAGGGTCGTGCAGCAGATGAAGACCCTTCTGGGACATGACCGCGCGCGCTCGAAGGTGTTCGGCATCTCCGAACTCGGCCTCCTGCAGCTCAGCCGCCAGCGCGTGAGCCCCAGCCTGCACCAAAGGATGATGGAGTCGTGTCCCTACTGCGAGGGTGCGGGGCGAATCCTGGCCTCCGAGACGGTCGTGCGCCGTCTCGAGCGGGCGCTGGACCGGGTCGCCGCGGCCGGCCGGGAGAGCGGGATCACGATCCTCACGCACCCGGTGATCGCCCTCCACCTGCTGGAGCGCGAGCGCGAATTCCTGGACCGGATGAGGAAGAGCGGCGGGATCAGGATCGAGTTGCGCGACAATCCCCTGCTCGGCCTCGACGAGTTCCGGCTCCTCGCCCACCCGGCCGACGCCGACGTCACGAAGAAGTACATCTCGAGCTAGCCATTGCCGGCCGTGGTGACGCGGCGGATCAGGCCCGATTTGTTTGACACATCCGCCCGCGCCGGGTAATCTCAGCGGCTCGCAATTCGTGGAATTTCAGCGGTGATCTGACGATATGTACGCGATTTTCAAGGCTCAGGGGAAGCAGTTCCGCGCGGTGGAAGACGCCGTGCTCCGCATCCCCTCTCTCCAGGCCGAGCCCGGAGATACGATCAAGTTCGATGACGTGCTGCTCGCCGAGCAGGACGGGGATGTCCATGTGGGAGCTCCGTGCGTGGCCGGCGCCTCGGTCGCGGCCGAGGTCGTGAGCCATGGGCGCGGCGACAAGATCATCGTCTACAAGATGAAGCGGCGGAAGGGATACCGGCGGAAGCAGGGTCACCGCCAGGGCTACACCGAGATCCGCATCCTCGGCATCGATGTGCCCGACGAGCCGCAGGAAGCGGAGGCGAAGCCGGCGGCCGCGGCGCCCGAACCCAAGTCGCCCCCCGAGCCCGAGGCCGTCGAGGCGGGGCCGGTGGACATCACGCCGGTCGCACGGAAGCTGGCCGAGGAGCACGGCCTCGACCTCGGCGCGATCGAGGGGACGGGCAAGGACGGCCGTATCCTCAAGGGCGATGTGGACAAGGCCATTGCGGCGAAGGAAGGCGACTGATGGCGCATAAGAAGGGTGTCGGCTCCAGCCGCAACGGACGCGATTCGAACCCGCAGTATCTTGGGGTCAAGAAGTACGGCGGCGAGCACGTCATCGCCGGCCATATCATCGTTCGGCAGCGGGGAACGGCCTTTCATCCGGGTCGCAACGTCGGCCGGGGAAAGGACGACACACTGTTCGCGCTCACCGAGGGACAGGTCGAATTCCACCGCCGACGAGGCCGCCGCTTCGTCAGCGTCGTGACGCCGGGGTCGTAGCCCGCCGCGCGCTCGCAGCCGCACCGCCACCGGCTGCAGCCGCGCCGGGCCGTCCCGGCGCCTTCAGACTCCCGCTGGACCCCCTCAGGAGCCCCTGAACTCGGGCTTCCGCTTCTCCAGGAAGGCGCCCACGCCTTCCGCCATGTCGTCCGTGGAGAAGAGGAGCGAGAACCAGCTGCGCTCGAACTTCAGCCCCTCATCCAGCGGCATGCGGCGCGCGGCGAGGATCGATTCCTTGGCGGCCTGAAGCGCGACCGGGCTGCGGCTCGCGATCTTCGAGGCGAGTTCCATCACATGCCCTTCGAGTTCCGCCGGGTCGACGGCGGCTTCCACGAGCCCGATCTGCTCGGCCTTCTCGCCTGAAATCAGCTCGCCGCTCATCACGAGCCGCATCGCCCATCCCTCGCCGACCAAGCGCGGGAGCCGCTGCGTGCCGCCCGCCCCGGGAATGAGTCCGAGGTTGATCTCCGGCTGGCCGAGGCGGGCCGAGGTCGAGGCCACCCGCATGTCGCACGACATGGCGAGTTCGCAGCCGCCGCCGAGGCAGAAGCCGTTGATCATCGCGATGATGGGTTTGGGGAAGGATTCGATCGCGCTGTACATGTCGCCGCGCGTCATGCTGCGGTACTGCTCGACCGGGCGCGCGTCCTTGAACTCCGAGATGTCGGCGCCCGCGATGAAGGAGCGATCGCCGGCTCCCGTGATGATGACGACGCGGACCTCGTCGTCGTCCGCGAGGCGGTCGAGCGCGCCGAAGATGGCGCAGCGCACGGCGCCGTTCAGCGCGTTGAGCTTCTCCGGCCGGTTGACCGTGAGTTTGGCGATATGTCCGTCGAGTTTCTCGACGAGAAGGACGTCACTCATGACGACTCCGCTGCTTCAGGTTGGCTGGTTTCGGCGGTCTCTGACTCATGCCTCGTGTGTTGTGCGGCCGCCGACGACGGTTCGGAGGACCTCGATCTCCTTGATTGCGTACGGGTCCGCCGTGTGGGGATCGTCGCCGAGGATGACGTAGTCCGCGAGTTTCCCCTCGGTGATCGAGCCCTTGATGTTCTCCTCGAAGGAGGCGTGGGCTCCGTTGATCGTGCAGATGCGGAGCGCCTCGGGGACGGAGATCTTCTGGCTCGGCCCCCACTCGCGCCCCTGCATGTCCGTGCGCGTGACCATGCTCTGGATCGCCATCAGCGCCTCGAACGGGCCCGGCGGGTAGTCGGACGCGCCCGCCACCGGGATGTCGTAGTCGAGGAACCTCCGGTGCGCGAACATCCATTCCATCTTCTCCGCCCCGTATTCCCCCCACTTGTTCCCGTGGAAGTGGACGTAGGTGTAGAAGGGCGTGGGGATGGCGCCGATGTCCTTGATCCTTTGCAGGAGTTCGTCGTCCACCAGCGAGCAGTGCTCGAGCCGGAACCGGGGGTCGGCCTGCGGCATCTCGCGCTGAACCCGCTCGTAGGCGTTGAGACACATGTCGATCGTCTTGTCGCCGTTAGCGTGGATCCCGATCTGGAACCCGGCGCGGACGGCATCGTCCACCGCCTGGTGGATATCCTCTTGACTCATGGTGCTGATGCCGTAGTCGTCGGGGCGCCCGACGTACGGGGTGCGCATCGCCATCGTGCGCTCCGAGGCCGAGCCGTCCGCGCTGTACTTGACGGCCCCGATGCGCAGGTTCTCGTCCCCGAAGCCGGTGCGGACGCCGGCCTGCTTGAGGGCGGCGAACAGGAGGCTGCCCCCGGAGGGGAAGTAGTACATGCGAAAGTGCAGGTCGCCGGTGTCGTACGCGTCCTGGAGCGCGGTCAGGCCCTGGCCGCTCCCGCCGGTCTCGTGGACCGACGTGATTCCGGCGGCCGACATCAGTTCTCCGATGAGGGCGACTCCGGCGGCGCGCTCATCGCGCGTGCTCCCGCTGGGGACGAGGCGCTGCAGCGGGCGGCGTGCGAGTGACGCCACCTTGCCCGTCAGTTCGCCGTTCTCTCGGTAGAAGTGCCCGCCGGGCGGGTCCGGGGTCTCGACCGTGATTCCGGCGAGTTCGAACGCCTTCGAGTTGTAGACGCTCGTGTGCCCGCCGCGGTGTGTGACCTGCACCGGGTGGTCGGGGACCGCCTCATCGATGTCGAGGCGGTTGAGGGGCCGGCCTTCCTCGATCTTCGTATCGTCGTACAGGAAGCCGACGACCCACTCGCCCGGCGGCGTGTTCTGCGCTCGCTCGCGGAGCGCGGACTTCATCCCCTCGATCGTGCGGATGTTCATGTCCACCTGCGTGAGATGGCGCATGCCGGCGGAGGAGGGGTGGTTGTGCGCGTCGATGAAGCCGGGGACGATGGCGCCGCCGCCCGCGTCGATGCGCTCGGTGCCGGGACCGATGAGGTTCGCGATGTCGGCGTTCGAGCCCACGGCGAGGAAGCGTCCGCTCTTCACGGCCAGCGCCTCCGCCTGCGGGTTCGCGTCGTCGACGGTGTAGATCCTCGCGTTCGTCACGACCTGGTCCGCGTGTCCTCCGTTGGCACCCGCGCCGGCCCCGCCTCCGCCCGGCTGGGCGCAGCCCGCGAGTGCGGCGCCTCCCGCCGCCAGTCCCGAGAGCGCCACGAATTCCCGGCGATTGACTTCGCTCATCCTCGTCTCCTTCGACTTGTCTCGTGCAGCCGGTCGCGCGTCCTCGGGCCAGGTGCCCCGATCCGCGCCGTCCCTCACGCCTCGTGAGTGGTGCGCCCGCCGACGACGGTGCGCAGAATCTCGATTTCCTTGATCGCGAAGGGATCGGCCGTGTGCGGATCCTCCGCGAGAATCACGAAGTCGCCCAGCTTGCCGGCCGTGATCGATCCCTTGATCCCCTCCTCGAACGCGGCGTGGGCCCCGTTGATTGTGCACACGCGGAGCGCCTCCTCGACCGTGATCTTCTGGCTCGGGCCCCACTCGCGCCCCTGCATGTCGGTGCGGGTGACCATGCTCTGGATGCCCATCAGCGCCTCGAACGGCCCGGGCGGATAATCGGAGGCGCCCGCCACCGGAATCCCGTAGTCGATGAACCGTCGGTGCGCGAACATCCACTCCATCTTCTCGGCGCCGTACTCGCCCCACTTGTTGCCGTGAAAGTGGACGTAGGTGTAAAAGGGCGTCGGGATCGCGCCCACGTCCCGGATCCGGCGCAGGAGGTCGTCGTTCACGAGCGAGCAGTGCTCGAGGCGGAAGCGGGGGTCGGCCTGCGGCATCTCGCGCTGCGCTCGCTCGAAGGCGTTGAGGCACATCTCGATCGCGAGGTCGCCGTTGGCGTGGATGCCGATCTGCCACCCGTTCCGCACCGCGTCGTCCACCGCCTCGTGGATCTCCTCCTGGTTCATGGTGAGGATCCCGTAGTCGTCGGGACGCCCAACGTAGGGCGTCGACATGGCCATCGTGCGCTCGGAGGCAGAGCCGTCGGCCCCGTACTTGATCCCGCCCACCTTCACCCACTCGTCCCCAAAACCGGTGCGGATGCCCGCCGTCTTGAGGGCGTCGAAGAGGCCGGAGGGGTCGCCGGCGTTGGGGAAGACGTAGGCGCGGAAGTGGAGTTCGCCCGCCTCATGGGCGTCCTGGTAGGAGACCAGGTCGTTGCCGGCCCCGGTCTCGTGCACGGAGGTGAGGCCTGCCGCGGCCATGCGCTCGCCGATGAGGCGGATGCTCTCCTGCCGCTCGACGCGAGTCGTGCCGGCGGGGATGAGGCTCTCGAGCGGATCCTTGGCGTGTTCCGCCACGCGCCCGGTGAGTTCGCCGTTCTCCCTGTAGTACCTGCCGCCGGGTGGGTCGGGCGTGTCGGCGGTGATCCCGGCGAGTTCGAACGCCCGCGAGTTGTAGACGCCGGTGTGGCCGCCCCGGTGGGTGACGGAGACGGGGTGGTTCGGGACCGCGTCATCGATGTCGGCCCGGGTCAGGGGACGGCCATCCTCGAGCTTCGTATCGTCGTACAGGAAGCCCTGCACCCACTGGCCCGGCGGGGTGTTCTGGGCCCGCTCGCCGAGCGCGCTCTTGATCGCGTCGATCGACCGCACGTCGAGGCTCACCTGCTTGAGGTGCTTCGTGCCGGAGTAGAAGGGGTGGTTGTGCGCGTCGATGAAGCCAGGGACGACGGTGTGGCCGGCGGCGTCGATGACGTCCGTGCCGGGGCCGATGAGGTTCGAGATGTCGGCGCTCGAGCCGACGGCGAGGAAGCGGCCGCTCTTGACCGCGAACGCCTCGGCCCGGGGCAGGTTGTCGTCGACCGTGTAGACCGTAGCGTCGCGGACGACGAGGTCGGCGTGGCCTCCGGCGGCGGTGCCAAACGGGGTGCCGGATCCGCCCACGGAGCCTCCCGTGCCGCAGCCGGCCATTGCCGCCCCGCCCGCCGCGAGGCCGGAGACCGCCATGAAGTCACGCCGCGTGATGTCGCTCATACCGTATCTCCTCGGAAGCTTCGGATCCCTGCGAAGCGAATGACGGTGGCTACTTTAGCTCGACGAGTTGGTCGGGGTCCACGCGCACGACGATGTAGGTGATCGTCTCGGTGATCTCGCTGAAGCCGTGTGGCGAACCCGCCGGGATGATGAGCATGTCGCCGGGGCCGATCTCCTGGCTCTCCCCGCCTGCGATCCCGCCCACGGAACTGGGGCCGGTCAGCGTTCGCACGGTGTTGCCGTCGGGGTCGAGGGCGCGCGCGTCGGAGAGTTCGCCTCCGGTCACCAGCGTGCCGCGGCCGGAGACGACGTAGTAGACCTCGGTCTGATTGTGGTGCTGGATCGCCCCCATCGAAGTGGTCGGCGGACGCTGCACGACGCCGACGCCGGCGTTGTGTCCGCCCGCATCGATGTGCCGGATCTGCTGGTCGCTGACCCGGCCCTCGGGCGCGTTCGCGATCGTGGCGAGAATGTCGGCTGCAGAGATGTACGTGGCCGGCGGATTGTCCGGCCGGTCAGCCGGAGCCGCGCTCCAGAGGACACCTGCCGCAAGGGCGGCGACGATCAGCTTCGACATGGTTCGGCTCCGGCGTTCCGATTGATGGAGAGATGAGACGGTCTGCGGATTCTAGACCGGCCCGCCGGTCCGGTCCACGGCTCCCGGCCCGTCTGACGTTCCCGCGGGAACGTCGGATCGCCTGAGGCCAGAATCACGGCAGGGAATCGTCTAACTATTTTCAGGGCTGCACGATCTGCGTTTTCTGCCGTGCTACTGGACCTTGCTGGATCGAGCCGCGAAAGCGGGAAAACCGTAACTGATTGGCGAGAATCCAACCGGCCCCACCCATCGGGACATACGCGTTTCAGCCGCGTTCACCCTTGCTCCCCGCTCGGGGGGGTCAGAAGTTGATGCTCACCTCATGGTTCTCGTCAGGTGGGAGCAACGTCACACCCGAAATCCCGGTATGGGCATATGCGGTGTCGGCGAGATGCTGGCCGAGGTCGCGGCCCGTCACGGTGAGTCGATAAAGGTCCGCCGCCTCGAACGATACCCGCACGACGTAGCCCAATCGAGTCGCCTGTTCAAGCGCGATGCGAGCCCGGCGCGGGTCGCTCGCAGCTGCCTCCTGCACCATGCCGAAGCTGAATCTGCGCCCGTCCCGGAAAGCATGCAGTACGCGCTTGGCTTCGTCGGTCACCATCCCCTCCCCATCCCCAGTGGTCCCCTGACCGCCTACGGCCGGCAGTCTGAAGCGTCGCGCGACGGGTTGGCTCCGTCCGCTCACGCCAAAGACCTGCTGACAGTATGGATGGGACGCGACAAACGCCAGCGCCCTTTCCAGATGACCGGTACAGCTTCCATGTGAAGGTTTATTTCGGTCCCAAGTGCTCTACTTCGGCAGGTTGCCCAATCGCATCGTGCAGGGACTCAGGCTCGATGGTGGAGCCTATCAGACGGGCCGACCTCGACATGAAGGCAACGGTGGATGCCGGCGGGGTCGCGAAACAGGACACCGCGCTCCGGTATGCCGTCGGGCAGGCCTTCCACAACACCTCGCAATTCACGCTCCGCGACCTCCGGGCGCGGGCCGGAAGGCAACAACCCCAAGACCGACTTCGTAGACTACCTTGACGGTTTCTCGTCCAACGTTCAGGACATCCTCGACAACTTCCACTCCCGGAACCAGAGCCCGGTCCGATCCGTTCGGGTTCGCTGTTTCTGGAAGCTCGCGTCGCTGATCTCGTCGGGCACCAGAGAGCCAGACGGATGTGCAGGCACCATTGGCACCGCCGATTCGTCCTCGGTGCCCGGTCCAGCGGCCGGTTGTGGTCCGTCGGGCCACTGCCTTAGACTCGAATGGTGACCGTACGCATCGAGGACGCTGCGGTGAGGATCCTCTGGTTGACGGCTCTCGCCATAGGTTGGCTTGGCTGCGCGACGCAGACGATTGCACCCGACTCGACACCGTCGGCCAATGGATGGCGCGGCCTCGTGATAGCGCCCGAAGCCCGTTGCTCGCCATACGACCGGGGCGACTACGCCTACCCCGCCTCGGTTGAAGCCGAGATCGTCGCGCTCTTGGGCGGCATCTGGTCCCCCTACACGGGGGAGAGGTTCGCGTCCGACCGCGAGACGGACATCGAGCACATGGTCGCGCTCTCCGAAGCGCACGATTCCGGCGCATGTACATGGTCGATCGAGCGTCGACGGGCGTTTGCCCGAGACCTGGACAACCTCACGCTTGCCGACCCGGACACGAATCGCCGTGACAAGGGCGCGCTCGACGCGGCGGATTGGCTGCCGCCGCGCTCCCGGTGCTGGTTCGCCGCCCGCGTGCTGGCTGTCCGGCTCGAGTGGATGTTGTCGATTGATCGCCGCGAGGCGGCGTCTCTGGAGAGCGTCCTGTCAAGGTGCTCGGCCAGCTCTCAACGGCAGCCGGATCCACCCCTTCCGTAGGGTCATGCTGTCGGTGGCGGGAGGATCGGATGAAGGATACGGACGCGTTCGGTACCACGCGTATCGGGCGCGTGGTCTTGGCTGCGCTGTTCATCATCATGATTGCGATGATGATGCCAATGTTCATCCGGGTAGTGACCGGAGGAAGCTGAGGCAAGGCTGTCAGCCCCGTCTTTCGTGCGGGGCGAATCTCATGTCAATGGCGGGAGCATTACAGCAATCTCAGGGAGCGGGGGCAACCTCCGCAGGTAAGCTAGGCAAGCGTGGGTTTGCTTGCGTTCGATGTACCGGCCCCCGCATCGTTTCGGGTGTTTCCCCGCGAGGTGCGCGGGGGCGGGACGTTGGGACCGGAGGGAAGATTGCCTGGACACAAGACCGAGATACCCGAACGGATCGCGGCGGCGCTCCCCAAGGGCTGGCGCGACCGGATCGATCGAGCGGCGCGAGGGGCGGACACAAGCCCGGCCGATTGGCTGCGGGGCCTGATCCGGAAGGGGTTAGAGCCGAGCGAGCGGGCCGCGAGGCGGAAGGCGGGCGGGAAGGGGAAGGGGGAGGCGTGGGCCGTGATCGGCGCGGGAGTGGCGCTCGCGGCAACGATTCTCCCGGCCCCTCTCGCTGCCCAAGAAACCGACTTCGGGAGCGTCCCCATAAGAGAGTTGTCCAGCCTAGAAACGTTCGAGCGCTTTCAACTCCTGACGAATTGTGCGCCGGTGGCCGTCCTTGATTTGGGGCAAGCGGAGGTTGTGCGGCGGGCCATGACGAGCCGCCTGCGAGCAGCGCGAATCTATAATCCGGCAGAGGCCAACAATTCGTTGTTTTTCCTGTCCACCAAAGCTACGGAGGTGAGCGGCGGCGTCCACGTCGAGACAGAATTTTTTCAATCCGTCGTTACCAGCGCAGGAATTTTGGGGAAGGCTGTCACATGGAGAACTTCCGTGGTTGTCACGAACTTCGACGCCGCCGGGGTGGTGGCCCAGGCCGCCGAGCACGTGGCCCAGCATATGGACGAATTCATCGACGACTACCTACGGGTCAATGAATGCGGGCAGTGACGGCCGGGACGCTGGACGTTCGCGGGCTGTCGGGCTCTACCCTGTGGCCATCCCTCCGGACGTGCGGCGGGTGCGCTGGCGCGACGGTGACGACCGCGACCGCGAGGCGGACGTGTCCGGCCCCGAGGAAGCGGCGGACGTGCTCACGGCGCACGGGTTCGAGACACGGCGGCGGGTTCCGTGAGCACGAGGGAACCTGTACCGAATCCGACCGGCGCGCCCGGGACCGTGGAGGGACTTCTGGGGAAGACATCCGCGAGTGGCTGGCGTGACGGCGGACGGGCTGGGAGCCGCTCTAAGGAGCTTCGAGGGGCCGGGGGCTCCGACCCTATTACCCCCGGCGCGGGAAACGCGGAATCCCGCCCGGTTCTGGCCAGCGACAGCGATTCCGTGGCTTCCCCGGACCCCGAGGCGGCCCCCGAGGCGGCCCCGAAACCCGTTCTAAGGCCTCCGAACGGCGAAAACTCGCCGGATTCGGGAGGGGGCGTCGGAGGTTTTCGGCGGCGGCGGATCGGGCGTGGGATGCGATCCTCTTCGAGCTTGAGGCGGCCGACCCCGGTGCGATCCTGTTTCGGGTGGGCGATTGCGTCGCGGTGATCGAGCGCCAGGGGCGATGACCCCGTGACGCGCTGGCGTCCGCGAAAGAGGCGGGCATCGTCGCCCATGACGGTTGGGACCTGATCTGGATTGAGCGGTGCATCTGCGGGGTGGGCCGAGCCGGCCAGGAATCCGTTGCACGGGTGTCTCACGCCCACACGAATGACTATCCCAAGTGATCCACGGGATCGGCGACCCCCTTGAATCGCGTGCAACCACACGGATTTCCGGGATCGGTGGCCGGGGACGTACCGTATCAGAACACACGGCTCGTCGAGGAAGTGCCAATAGGCATTGAAAATGTCAGGGTCCGAGCGCTGCCCCGCGGAGGGAGTATCCATGTCAAGTGAACCGGACTTGATTCTCGATGGGTCCGCTCCCGCCCTCGGCTGCTCCGTGGCTTCATTATGCGTTATCGCTCCCCCCACTTGGCATGGCGTCGGGGAGGTGGGGCAGCAGTACTCTCGCGGAGGACACGGCGTCCAGATGCGGTCTTGCTGCACGAGGGCGTTGGCGAGCACGAGGAGCTTCCGCATTACGGCTGTCAGAGCGACCTTCGACGGCTTCCCGCGGGCCGCGAGCGCCTCGTACTTGCGCTTGAGGTCGGAATTGTGCTGACCGCAACCAGCGCGGGCATGTAGAGCAGTCGGCGGACGTGGTGCCTTCCGCCTTGGATGAAGCCGCGTCCCTTCCAGCGTCCAGACTCGCGGGTGACGGGGGCGAGCCCGGCGAGGCTGGCAGCACGCGGCCCTGTGAGCGAGCTCAGTTCCGGCATGTGGACGATCAGTCCTGCGGCTGTAATGTCCGAGATCCCTGGGATGGAGGTCAGGATCTCGGCCCGGCGCTCCAAGGTCTTCTCCTCCCCGGACCGACGCCGGAGTTCGGCGTCGATGAGCTTCAGCTGACGTTCGATCTGTCTCAGCTTCTGCCCGTTGAGCCGCTTACCCACTGGCATGCGCAAGTGCTTGCCGCGGTTGATAGTGGCAACCCGGTCCTCGCGGAGTCCGTCGCGGTTTTGCTGGAACTCGGCGAGGTCGCGCTGTCCCTCCGATCACGCCTCGGTCGGGCGCAGATCCTCGATGGCCGCCGCCATGGTCGCGAGCATACGGGCGTCGACGGCATCGGTCTTGGCGCGTCGGCCGAGCGAGCGGGCGAAGGACCGGACCTGGAAGGGGTTGATCGCGCATAGGTGGAGTCCGGCCTTCAGGAGGGTATCCTCAAAGTCGCGCTGGCCGGGTCCGGTCGGTTCGTACGCGATCCGATCCAAGCGATCAGGCCACGGAGGCCGGCCCCGTCGTTCGGGAACCGAGATGCTCGCCCCTCCGGCGCGGCGAAGGCGTCGAGCCAGTCCTTGGAAATGTCGATCCCCACGGTGCGAAGGATGGTGCTCATCTGTTCTTTCCTCTCCTGTGCTTGTCGTGCGAGCCTCGATGCTCGAGTATCCATTCAGGACGCGGGAAAGGACGGTGGTGACCAAACTCCCTACGGCCCCTCACGGCCAGCGAAGCGAACGGCCCGACCACCGCCACGAGGCGCTTCTGATCAGAAGCGCCTCGGCTGAGCCCTCCCAACAGGCCCAAGCCTGAACATCCTATCGACAGACAAGCGGAGCGACCGGAGCGGGGCAACCGCCGAACCGGGACATTTCTAATGCCGATAACCGGGACATTTTCCGTGCCGATTGACATAGCAAGGGGACAGCGCGTTGCGTTGCGGTACACGGCCCCGAGGGTGCATCTTCCCGGCATCCTCGGGACGGTGGGGGCAACGCGGAAAGGCGGTAGAGAGTGGCGAGCGGACAGAGTGGCGGCGGATCATACCCCGAGCGGCAACTCATCGCGGTTCCTGCTGGCTTCCGGGCTCCCATCGCGAAAGCGGCGGAACGGGCGTCGATGAGCCCGGCCGATTGGTGCAGACAAGCCCTACGGCGGGCGCTGAAATCGAGCGAGCGGGCCGCGAGGCGGAAGGCGGGCGGCAAGTGACCCCCCGGGCGGTGATCGGCGTTGGCGTGGCGCTCGCGGCAACGATTCTCCCGGCCCCTCTCGCTGCCCAAGAAACCGACCCCGTTAGCGAGTGGGACCGGCTTGAACCCGAGTTTAGGGAGACGGCGGCGGGGCCGGTGCACGTGATCGAGCGGGAGCGCTTCAATCTGTATACCGGCTGTGCGGCGGTGGGTCTCGTGGTCCATGCGTTCTACGACGACCCGGACGGCAGCTTGGGAGGGATTGACCATGCACTGAAAAACAAAACCGAAACCGCCGTCCGAAGCCGGTTGCGGGCCGCGAGAATCTATGACCCGGAAGAGGTGTTCGGCATCACGAGAGGCAACGGCGACCCGGAGGCATCCGACTATCTCTCCGTCACCGTGGACCGCGTCGACCCCGACCGACTGGCGGCTGCGGAGCTTGAGGGCCCCTACTCATTGAGGTTGGGTTTTAACAAGAGCGGGATTCAGGACCCGCGTTCGGGGATAGCGCAAAGAATCAACACGTGGGAGTTATCTCTTATCGGTAGCTTTGAAGACTTTCGTGAGATGCTGGACCGATTCATGGACAGCTACCTACGGGTCAATGAATGCGGGCCGTGACCGGGCGGGTGAAGCGGCGGAACCGGCGGCGACGGGAGCGGTACCACGAGCGGAAGGGCGGCAAGACCCCCTTGGCCGTGATCGGCGTTGGGGTGGCGCTCCCGGCAACGATTCTCCCGGCCCCTCTCGCTGCCCAAGAAACCGACTCCGTTACCGTTACAGCGGAGGTGTTTGCGGAGGCGTTGGCGGAGGGGGAGGCGCGCGCGGACCGCTTCCGCCTGTATACCGGCTGTGCGGTGGACCTCGTGGTCGAAGGTCTTGAAGGTGATGGTGAGGAGATCGGCCTTACCGAATCGCAAATCACTACGGCCGTCCGGAGTCCGTTGCGCGCCGCACGCATCTACGACCCGGAGGCATCCGACTATCTCTACGTCAACGTGAACGTATTAGGGGGAACCGGGCGAAGTACCCCCTACAGCCTCCGTATCGAACTCGGAAAATGGCTATACGACCTTCTCCCCGACGGAGTAGGTGTTGGCATTGCCGGGACGTGGAGTCAAGGCGGGGTCGGCGAAGGCGATGGGAGCTTCATCCTTACAGGGTTGGCCCAGCAAATGGACGCATTCATCGACCAATACCTAAGGGTCAATGAATGCGGGCAGTAACGGCCGGGACTTTAGAGGGCGTTCAACTCAGGGAACGGGGATCTCTGCCCGCGCATTCCTTGATTCCGTTCTTTCGTCGTGCCCTCGTTACCCTGTATAATGTCCGCCATCCAGCTTGCGACGTGCCAAGGTCGCGGCTCGAAGGACGAAAACATTGGGAGCCCTCACGCGAGGGCCGGGACCACTTGTAATGACAACATCACGCTGGACCGAACTCAGCATTCAGAACTTCCGCGGGCTCTCGGAGCTGCGGCTCGAAGGCTTCGGGACTTTCAACGTTCTGTTGGGTGCCAACGACGTCGGCAAGACGTCCGTCCTAGAGGCCATCTTCCTGCTGACTGGTCTTGGTAATCTGCAACTTCCGATCCGGATCCAGAATTTTCGCAACTTCATCGTTCCCGATATCGAAGGGTTCGGTTTTCTCCTTCATGGCCTCGATTCCGACTCGCACGCGACTCTGGCGGCCCACTCCGCGGACGGGTCCCGCCGGACCTTAGAGCTTTCCACGCCCCGGGACGCTTCGATCGGCGATCCTGATCCCCACCCCAGTGGCGATCGGCGGCTGAGTCAGTCTGCCTTCTCCACCCCCATGGGCCGTCGTGCCTTGGGATACACCGCCTCTGTCAAGCCGACCACCTCTGACGACCCGATCGAATTCTCGGGCACCCTGACGATGAACAGCGATGGGCTCGAACAGAAAATAGATCCTGGGCACGCGTCAGAGCACATCCTACCGTCAAGGTATCTCACCCCTAACGCCAGTTACGACGCGAAGCTCATTTCAGACGTAGCTGTCCACAAGAAGACTGCCGAGTTGGTCGAGTACCTTCAAACCATCAATCCAGCTGTCACGGACCTTACTTCCGATGGAAATCTCGCGTATGCTGACATTGGGCTCCCAACGATGCTGCCGCTAAACATGCTCGGTACCGGTATGAGTCGGGCAACGGCAATGATCGCACCCTGCCTATTAGACGACAGCCGCATTCTGATGATTGATGAAGTCGAAAACGGGCTTCATTATCGCGCAATCCCATCGCTGTTAGAGATCCTCTTGCGCATCTCGTACGAGCGGAACATACAAATGTTTATTACGACCCATAGTCGCACGGTTCTCGAGGATCTGTATGCGGTGTTGCAACGTGAGGAGTGTGAGCTGTATAGGGAGAAAAGTTCCAGCTACGCGCTTCAACGTGAACAGAACGACATTGTCGGCGTCTACCGCTACGGATACTCAGATCTTGAGTATGCATTGAAACACGATATCGAAATCAGATGATGCCGCCGACGTGGAAAGTGTTTGTGGAGGGGAAGGCGGATCGAAGATTCGTGTCGACGTTGTTGACGGTACTGGGGATCGCGAACGTCGAAGCGGAGCAGATTGGTGGAGGCGTATCACATCTTAAGTTCGATACGGTTCGGAATCTGCTTCAGCGGAGCATACGAGAGGGTTGTCGCGTTGCGACGGTGCTCGATGCGGATGAGAGCGTTGCGGCACGGAGGGCGGAACTTGAGGAGATCAAGAGTGACTTGGGGTTGACGATCGAGCAATCGTTCTGGTTGCCAAACGACGTGGATCCCGGATGCTTGGAGACGCTGCTGGAAGGAGTGGCCGTTGAAGGGCACCATGGAGTGTTCAGTTGTTTGGATCAGTACGTAGAGTGTCTCGACGGGTTCGGTCGTGGATACGAGGGGCCGACGGGAAAGGGACGAATCTACGCGTATTGCGAAGCGGTTGATGCGGAGCGAAGGGAAGAACAACGCGACTACATGAATGACGAACATTGGGATCTCAATGCGAGTGTTCTGGAGCCCTTGCGAGCGTTCTTGGGTGGGCTGACCTGACAGAAAGCGACGGACGGGCGCTGGATTGTGTAAGTGTGACATGTACAAATACGGTAATCGCCTAACACCCGGCTACGCTTGGACGTGTGCCGTCGGAGACGCGTACGACAACGCCATGTGCGAGAGCTTCTGGCTCCTCGCTGTTTCAAGTGGGTAGTTTGAAGTCGAGTTTGCCGCACACGAGATAGGCGATGGTGATGAAGTGCTCGGTGGTCCGGTAGCCTCGGGCCCTGGCCTTGGCGGCCTGGACGAGCGAGTTGATGCCCTCGATCATGCCGTTGGTGATCCTCGATCGGAACCAGAGGAGGATGCCGTCCCAGTGTTTCCGGATCGTCTTCGCCGCGTCGGTGACGGGCTGGAGGCCGCTGCCGGCGGCCCAGGAGCACCACTTCTCGAGGTAGATCTCCGCCAGCCGGGGCGGCAGGTCCCAGAACGCCTCGAAGGCGAGCTTGATCCGGTAGGCGAAGGCCGTCTTCAGGCCCTGGCCCGCCGGATCGAGGAGTGCGTCGAGCCGCTCGCGCTGGGAGGCGGTGAGCCGGTCGCGCCTCTTGAGCCACAGATAGCGGGTGCGGTTCAACTCGGGGCGCTCCTTGCGCTCGGCCCGCCTCACCTCGTCCACCGCCCGGTTCATGAGCCGCTGGACGTGGAAGCGGTCGAAGGTGATCCCGGCCTCCGGGAACGCCTCCCGCGCCCCCTTCATGTAGGCCGCCGACATGTCCATGCAGAGATCCCGGATCCTCCCGGCGCGCCCCCCGTGCGCCTCGAGGTCCTCCCGGAACAGGCTCACGACCGAAGCGGTGCGGCCCGGCGTCGCATACAGAAGCCGCGAACGGTCCAGGTCGGCGAACAGCGTGATGTAGTCGTGGCCCCGCCGGCACGCCGTCTCGTCCACGGCCACCGCGCGCACCGACGAGAAGTCCGCCTCCGCCCGCGCCCGGCCCACGCGGCGCTTCAGAAGCCGCCACAGCCGCGTGTCGTGCTCGCCCGTCAGGCGGGCCACCGCCCTGACCGGCATCTCCCGCGCCAGGGCCACCACCAGCGCCTCGAACCACAGCGTGAAGCCCGAGCCCGGCTCCGCCCACGGCACCTTCGCCTGCTTCACCCCGCACGCCGGACACCTCAACCGCGGCACCCGCGCGTGCAGGTAGGCCCGGTGCTGAAAGAAGTCCAGGTGCCGCCAGCGCTTCGGGCTCGCGTCGTGCGCCTTGCAGCCCCCGCGCCCGCACGAGGGACAGTCGAACGTCCCGCCCGGCTCGAAGTCCAGATGCAGGTCCAAGCGGCACTCCGCCGCGTCGAACTCCGTCCGCTTCACCCGCCACGGCCACTGAAGCCCCAGCGCCCGCTCGAACAGTCCCCGCTCCGCCATGCCGCCGTCCCGCCCGGCCGCTCCGAGTTCCCCCAACCGCATCGACCGGTCCCGGAGGCCACCGAGCGCGTCACGGACCAGCACGGGCACCGGCGGCCACCACCGCCGGCCCCGCCACTCTACCGAACCTCATCCATCCCGAACAGCGAGGAGCCGAGCTTCTTCGCCACGCTGGAGTGCGAACTCATCAAGCGGACCTCGTTCCGGACCCGAGGCGAGGCCCGGCGCGCGGTGTTCCGCTTCATCGAGGGCTGGTACAACCCGCGCCGGCGGCACTCGAGCCTCGGCTACGAGAGTCGCCGGCGAGCTTCGAGGCGCGCGATCGGGGAGCGGCGTCATGACCCACGAGCCGTCCTCCGCTCCCGGGGGACCGGATCGGAAAGGAGGAAACCACCACTGTTAACCGTCCACCAAGACGGGGTAAGTCCACTTCGCGTACTCGGCCAGCGGACGGCGCTCGACCTCGACGGTCTTCGGCGGTGTCGCTTCACGGGTCGTGGAGTCCTCCGGCTCCGGCGGCGCGGCCAGCGGCTGGTAGGGCTGCGCGGCTAGGGGAGCTAGGTGGGGCCGCTCCCGCTCGAAGCGGTCGGTGGGCCGCTCCTCCGGCGTGCCGTGGATCGGCACGTCGCGGTCTCCCTGAAGCGAGACCAGCGAATGGCGTCCTGATCGGGAGCAAAGATTGGCCCCTCGATGGGCTTCCCGGTGCGTGCGGCCTTGTTCTCCTTCAGCGTGTCCAGCTCATCGAGCCGCTTGATGAAGAGGAGGTAGTGTCAGTCTGCTCGATGACTGAGAGCGGGTTCGAAATGCCCCCGGACCACATCTTGTTCCAGATGCTGTCTACTTTGGCCTTGAGTTCGCCTGTGATCATGGTCTTGAATGGCCTTGGCGGCGGGTCGGTCTCTGCGGGCTCCGGGTCAGCCCCGTCGCCGGAAGTAGGAGACTTGGGACCGTGACCCACGCGCGTTCCTTAGGCATCGGTCGAGGGCGCTCATGGCGTGCGCTGTGTGCTGCCGTCGGCGTTGAGGACGATATGCCCCTGACCTTCGGGCACCGGGTCGAAGGCCTTCGGGAGTTGCGTTACGTCGGAGATCGTGCGGACGACGGCGAAGCCTGCGACCTGCGCGGATGGGAACGCTTCCTCCATTCGGCGAACACACGCGTGGAGGGTGGCGCCGCTGGTTATTACGTCGTCCACAACCGTAATTCTGCCGACGGGGTCGAACCCCAGCCCAGGCGGCGGTGCGGAGAGGACAATCGTTGTATGGTGGCGTTCCTCCGTCGGTCGGTCTCCGCGGGACCATGCGGACTTCGGCACCTTCTCCAGCCGGTGAAGCCATTCCCTTCGTCTTCCAAGCCCTACCGATTCCATCGACCGCACCAGTTCGATAGTCGTCGAACGCGGTTCGCCTTCCTTCGCCCGGGGGGCGTGACCGGGTGCGGGAACGAGGACGACGCCGGAGCCGAAGTAGGTCGGGAACAGATCTCGACCGTGATCGGACGCCATCCACGACGCGATGTTCCGGATTCTCTCGGGATCGGAGAACTTGAGGTCCATGACGAGCTCCCAACCTTGGCGGGGTCATGGCCGTGTCGCCGGAGCGAGGCCGACCGGGGCGGTACGCGGCCACCGATCCAAACGGAACACCTTCAGAACGGTAGGTCATCCGCACGCGACGCCGACCCGACGCATCGGGAGGGGAGATCGTCGAGGACCAGCGGAAGCGTCCTTGCATCGAAACTGAAGGCCCCGTAGCGAATCATCTCGTCGGCCCAGTCCGGTGACTGCCTCTCGAGCGACCGTTTGGGAAAGAGCACCGGCCGCCCAAGCCTGATCGCCTCCCAGCCTTGGCGCTTCGTCCCGCTGTTGGTGGCCGCCTCGACGATCAGCGTGGCATCCGACAGAAGAGCCATGGTCTTGTTGCGCAGGGGGAAGTTCGACCGGTGTGTAGGATGACCGCCGGGAAACTGCGACACCAGCAGATGCCGCTCTCCGATCGCATCTTGGAGGCCCCGGTTTCGCGGTACCGCGTACCGATCCAGCGACGTTCCAAGTACGCCCACCGTCCTGCCGCCATTGATCATCGCCGTCTCATGGGCCACGGTGTCGATCCCCAAGGCGAGCCCACTCACCACCGTGACACCGCGCGACACCAGCATCTCGGTGATCCGCTGGGCCAATTCCAGGCCTTCGGACGACGCGCGCCGCGATCCAACCACGGCAATTCGGGGGCCGCCCTCCAGAAGCGACGCATCGCCCCGCAGGAACAACTGGCGCGGGGCGGCCTTCAGCTCAAACTCGTTGAGAGGTCCGAGCACGTCGTCGGGCACCACAGTCCTTGGCTGCTTCACTGTCGCCGCTCCCATTTCAAGCTCCGCCCGCTGCTGAATCGGCTCGGCGGCCGTCCACGAGCTGGATCTTCATGGCTTCGCTCTCCGCGTCAGGAATCAATGATGCAATATAGCGTCCTCCCGCTCGCGCCGAATCCTACGAGGGACGCCCACCAGCCCCTACAACCGTTTCGACATCCAGACCGCCCGTCCGACGACGCGGACCTCCTCGGCCGACCGCTCGTAGCTGTCGTACTCGGGGTTGACGGATTTGAGGACCACGCGTGCCGGGTCGGAGTGCGGCACGTGCTCGATCCGCGTGGCGACGAGCGCGATGCCGTCCCAGATCACGAAGATCCCCGGCGGCGCGGGTACCGTCCGGCTCGCGTCGATCATGATGTGGTCACCGCTTGAGAGCAGCGGCTCCATCGAGCCCCCGTCCACCTCGACCATCCACAGGTCGCCGGGATCGGCCCGGAGCCGGTGGGGATGAACGAATCGGCGAACATCCACGCATCTCCGGTCACCCGCAGCTCGCCGTTCCAGGCTTCCTCCGCGTCCGGCTCCTCTCTGAGATTCGCCTCCGGCACGGCGCCGTAGCCGATCGGCGCGGCGTAGGCGTCGTCGGGCGGCGAAGGCCGTGTGGCGTTCGTCGAGAGCCGGAAACTTCGGCCGTGCTTGAGTAGCTCGGGCCGGCAGCCCAACGGCTCCGCGAGGATCTCGCGGTCGTCCTCGGCGAGAACCTTCGGCGTGCCCCGGTAGATGAACTGTTGCAGGTAGGCGTCGTTGCGGCCCATGGTGACCGAGGCGGTGCGCAGGTTCGAGCCCTTCGCCGTCAGCAGCCGGAGTAGCCGCCTTGCGCACCGGATCCAGCTGGATGGAATCCCTCTTCTTTCTTCGTCCCATGGGGCTGAATAACCCCGCTTCCGGCCGGTTCCGCCAGTCGGGCGGGATATCGATGGACCGGCTGCGCTGGGTAGCGGATTGCTAACGGCAAACATCACGGCAAAAAATCACATAACATCATACAGGACTACATGATTCGCCCTTCCTGCTGTTGTGCTGGACCCTGCTCGATCATGCCGGAATGACCGAAAAACCGGAATCGTTTGACGGGAAATCGAGGGAGCCCGACTGACACGGATCCGAGAGGGTTCGAGGCGTTGGCGACGCGGGCGACGCCCTCGGGGCTTTCCGGGATGAACGGCACCATTCATGCTGCGCAGGAGTTGCCCGGGACCTTCAAAGCCGAAACCGGGACATACTCCGTGCCGATGGACAAAGGTCGCCGAGGCGGCGCTGGGCCACTCGCCCAAGCAAAGACGCCGCCCCGATTCCCGAGCGCCCTCTTCGCCGGAACCTTGCCCGGTCAACCACGGAGTTCGCTCGTGGTGAACGGTCGGTTTTTTCTTGAGCTTGAGGAGCCGACCGGATCGGAGGGAGTTGGCATGGCCAGGGGTATCGATTAGCCGACACCGTTCACGGTACGCGATGGCGTACTCGGCTCATACACGAGCGATCGTCGCGTTACCCAACGTGCCACCAAGATGGAGAGGAACGCGCGAATGACCAGCCCTGCGAACATTCCTACCTGAAGGCTCGCAACCGCGTCCGTTCGGTTTTCCGCAACAACGCCCAAGCACTCCATGACCGATCGGAGCTGTTCAGCGTCCACCGTTCTCAGATCCAGTAAGGCTTCCACTATCACAACAAACGCGGCAATCGAAGCGAGACCAACCGAACGCTTCTTGAAGAGCGTGGCGATCAGCCAGCCTCCGAGGACGAATCCGCCCCAATCCAAGGCGATAGCCGGAATGAGAACAACGGGGCGGCAGATATCCACATCCGCACCCAGTGCTCCGCCGAATAGGGCTAATCCAAGTCGACTACCGTAGAGGATGAGGGTCGAGGCCATTGCGGCGGCCAACCACGGGACCGACACGGTTGGGGCACCGAATCGAATCTCCTGATCTGGCTCGTACTCAAACTTGTCAAACATCTTCGTTGCTAGCACCCCCATCGCGGCCGCAGCCACGGTCGCGGCGGGGAGGCCGACAACGGCGTTTACACCTACCACGGCAACAACGACGAGTGCGAAGGCGAAGGACCAGGTGGTCAGAAACTTGGCGTCGATCTGGAGCTTCATCGAGTGAGCCCTTCCGCAACAGATCCGGTTGGAAGACTTGTGAGGGAGCTGTGCATCAGCCCTCGTACAGCGCGCATGCGATTGCTTTGCTCGTCTTGCCCGCGCCCGTGACCATGACGAGCAGGATGCGGTCCTGCCCCTTGGCGATGGCCTCGATCGCCGCGTTTACGGCGTTGACCTGATAGTAACGCGGTGTCTTGCCGCCGCCGTCCTCGAAGTAGTCCTGAAGAACGATGCTCTCGGCTTGGGGCGTCAGCCCCTTCCACGGCCTGTAGCGCGCCCACAGATCGGCCGCAGACGGAAACGCGGGCAGCGCCAGGTCCGTCTCGCGGGGATGGCTGCTTCCCGTTCGGTCGTGGAACACGAAGCCGTCGCCGTTCGACGAGAACGCGAAGGGGATGTTCAGGGTCTCGGCGTAGTCCAGCGCCTGCTGCATGCCGTCGCCGACGCCGTGGGTGTTGTCCTTCTCCTCGATCACCGCGACCGGGATGTTCGGCTTGAACTCAAGGATGTAGTCGGCGCGCTTGCGCCAACCGCGCGCGACCAGCTTGCGCTGCACGATGATGCGGCCAGCGGTGCACGTCACCTCCTCGCGAAGCTGCGATATCTCGTCCCATCCGGCCCCGCGCAGGGCGGGGGTGATGAGTTTCGTGCAGATGTCGCGCTCCGATAGGCTCCGCTTGTCCATCGGTCTCAGCGGCCTCCCGCCTGGGCTCGCTTCCGCGCCGCCGTTCCGGGACGCGTCGTTTTCCTGTCGAGCGCCTTCAGCCGTTCGTACTCCTCCACCGCGAGCACCACGACCACCGGCCGCCCGTACTTGGCGACCGTCACGGGCGCGGCGCGGGCGAGGTCGATCAATCGACCGAAGCCGTACTTCGCGTCTTTCGCGCTCAGCGTCCGCATGCGATCCCTCCGACTAGGTGGCAGTCTAAGTTTTGGCCAATTTGGCCGACTCCGCAAGCCCGGACGGCCACCCCTAGACCGCTCCACCACGGAGACTCCACGGGGGTCGCTCGGCAAGCCGCTGGCGGCGGCATCCGAAGGCTGTGACACCCTATGACACGTCATGACCCGTCATGAGACAATGGGACATTTCCCACCGGTTGACTTCCTCGCGAACGGTCCTTCACCGTTCGGGCATGGAGAGGTTGCAACACAGGTTCGGCCTGCAGATGCGGGCGCTCCCCAAGCGGGATGGAGAACCCGCGTCGAGCCGTCAGTGGCGACGGGTGGCCGAACCCGGATCCGGCAACCCGTTGCCCCGCCGAGACGTGGGAAATGGCCTATTTCCCACTCACTTGCGCGGCTTGCCGACACCGTGTTCGGGTTGATGTGCATGGAGATCGTGACGAAGCATTTCGAGGTCTCGTCGAGGAGCGCCCCGCGGCGTCGGTGCGTTCCCCGTCGCGGCGGCTCCCCGAGCCGAAATGGCTCGCAAGAGGGGAACCGACGATGATCACCCACGTGAAGGGACGCGAACGGGCGCTTGAGCCCTTCGGCCTGACGGGCCGCCGGGCCGAGTGGGTCGCGCTGGCGAGCCTGCACGGCGGCGTGTTCATCCGCGCGCAGCTTTCGGACTGGCTCAGTGCCAGCCGCTTCAAGGTGCTCCGGCTCATTCAGGCCTTGGCGGAGCGAAGGCTGGTGACCGAGGAGACGGTCCGGGGCCTGAAGGTCTGTCGGGTCTGCGCGCGCGGCATCTACCGGGTGCTCGGTGCCGAGGATGTCCGCCACCGCAGAATCACCTCGACCGAGGTCGTCGTGCGCCGCCTGCTCTCGTTCGACTACGTGATCGAGCATCCGGGCCTGTCCCTGGCTCCCGACCGAGTCGGAGAAGGTGGACGCGTTCGAGGCGCTCGGCATCGACCGCTCCCCGCTGCCCGTCCGGGTCTACCTGGGCGCGACCGGTGGCGCGCGGCGGTACTTCCCGCGCGGGATGCCCGTGGCGCTGGACTCCCGCCGCGCCGTGTTCGTCCACGCCGATTCCGGCTACGACACTTCGACGGCGCTACATTACGTGGCGGGATCGGCACCGGAGGCTCTGGGAGGCGCTGCGGGAGGATGGATTGTCAGTCGAGGCCGTCGGGGTCGCGGGCACCCGGAGACCGCTTGACCGAGCGCGGACGATCCTCGGGAACTGGACCATTGCGGACGCGGCCCTGCGTCCCGTGCATCCGTCCGGGACCATCGCCGCGGCCCGGCGCGAGGCCGCGCGGGTCGAGAACGCCATCCGGGGCATGGACGACCCGACGGTCGAGGAACTGGGCGGTCTCAACGGCTACCTTCGCCGCCTCGTCGAGATGCGGAATCTGCTCCGGTCGGCCCATCCAGAAGGCGTGATCGACGGCCATTCGGTGTGGCGGTCGAGCCGTCTTTCCGGGGTCCAGACTTGAGCGCCGTGGAGCGGAGCCCGTTGCCGATCGGGAGGTGTGAAAACGACATCGGGGTGCTTGTGCAGGGGAATGCCGCCGTGTTGTGCGGAACCCGGGTTACGCAAGTTGCTGGAAGGCTTGGGGTTGTGCCACGGCCCGCGGATCGCCGGTGCCGATCCGGGTCTCCGGGCCGTGGACGGGAGCGACCCGGCCCTTTGGGATGCCTGGTGCGGCATCGGGGCGGTTCGGCATGTGCAGGCCCATGCCGCCCGCCCCGCCGGGTCGCTCCCGTACCAACGATCCCTCCAGGAAGGGGGCTTCGCCGATGAGGAACTCGACGGTCGCCGTCATCGGTGCCGCCATCGGAACGGCGGGCGCGCACGCGCTCGAACTGCCGTTCCCCGCCGTCGGCGACAACCCCTATCTCGACCTGATCGCCTACAACGATCCGGGCATCCACGCCGCCATCCGCATCTGGTACTACGCCGCGCCCGGCGTCGCGGTCATCCTCGCGGGCGCGCTCGTCCTTTCGGTCTGGCGCGTCTGGTTGCAGCCGCTCTTCAGGTTCCGCCGCAGGGGCAGGTTGCCCAAGTGGCCCACCTCGCCGAACGACGACGCGCCCTCGCTGGTGATCGGCGAGACGCACCATCCGACCGTGGCGCGGGAGAGCGAGCGGCCCTCGTGGCTCGTCGTCCCCGAGAAGGGGCTCTACACCGGCGTGCTTGTCGTCGGGGCCGTCGGCACCGGCAAGACCACGGCCTGCATGTACCCGTTCGCCAAGCAGCTTCTCTCGTGGCGGGCCGACGATGCGCGCAAGCGCGCGGGCGCACTCGTGCTGGAGGTCAAGGGAGACTTTTGCCATCAGGTTCGGAGCATCCTCGACGATGCCGGGCGCGGTGACGACTACCTCGAAATCGGGCTCGGAGGGTCTTGGCAGTGGAACCCGCTCGACGACCCGCTGCTCGACTCCTACTCGGCGGCCTACGGCGTCGCGTCGCTCATCAACCAGCTCTTCGGCAAGAGCGGGGAACCGTTCTGGCAACAGGCGTACACGAACCTCGTGCGGTGGATCATCGAGCTGCACCGGCTCCTGCCGGGCGGCTGGGTCACGCTCCGGGACATCTACCGCTGCACCGTGGACGCCGAACTCCTGGGGCGGAGGATCGCCGAGGCGCGGGAGCTCGCGGACCGGCTCCGTCCGAAGCGCGCCGTCATCTCTCATGAGGACATGATCGCCCACCCGCAGGCGCTGGAGGCATGGGCGTGGGAGCGCGTGCCCGGCACCGGCAACGTGGGGTGCCGTCTGGACCCGGAACTGGGATCCCGGCTCGACGAACTTGGCGTCGCCTTCGAGACCGAGGAGGCCGGCGGAGGCGCGGGCCGGGAGGTCGCCGAACAGGTCGAGGCCATCGAGCGGTGGTACTCACACGACTGGATGGCGTTGGACGCCAAGCTCCGCACCTCGATCGTCGAGGGCATCAGCGTGTTCCTGTCGCTCTTCGACCTGCCGGAGGTGGCCAGGGTGTTCTGCCCGCCGCCGCCCGCCGAGTCCGCACCCGCCGGGAATCACGATGCCGATGGTGCCGCCCATGCCATGCCGGGACTTCGCCGGAGGCTGCCGCCGCTCGCGCAGCTGATCGACGAAGGCAAGGTGCTCGCCCTGAACATGCCCGCCGGAGCGAACCCCGCCCTTGCCCGCGCCATTGGCGTGCTGCTCAAGAATGCGTGGATGCAGGCGCTGCTCCGGCGTCCGGCCGAGGCCGCGCGCCGCCCCGACCGCTACATGCGGCCCGCCGTGTTTATCTGCGACGAATATCAGGCCTTCGCCACCGTGGGGCAGGACGACCCCTCCGGCGACGAAAAGGCGTTCGCGCTCACCCGGCAGTGCCGCTGCATCCCGATCGTCGCGACGCAGTCGATCTCCTCGCTCCGCTCCGTGCTGCCCTCGGGCGAGGCGTGGCGCACGCTCGTCCAGACGCTCCGCACCCGGATCTTCCTGTCCCTGTCCGACGAGGCGTCGGCCCGGATCGCGTCGGAAATGTGCGGCTCCGTCATGAAGACGCGGGCCTCCCACACGTTCACCGAGACCACGGGCAGGCCCGAGTTCTCGCTTCTGTCCGGCCGCGCCGGAGGGGGACGGGGCACCATCGGCGCGAGCAGGTCGTTCCGGCAGCAGAGGGAGCCGGTGTTCACGCCGCGCGAGTTCGGGCTGCTCGCCAACTACCAGGCCATCTGCCTCCCCTACGACGGCGTGAAATCGCTTCCGGCCCGGCGCGTCTACCTGAAGCCCCACTACCTGCCGAGGGAGACGGGCTACTGGCGGCTCCGCGAGAAGGGGCGGATATGAAGCGCGCGACGGAACTGCCCGATGACGCCCGTGCCGATCAGGCGACTGGCGGACATGCCGCTTCCTCGCGAGCTTTCGAGCAGGCGGATCGTGCAGTCCATCTTCGGAGGAATCGAATGATGGCACGCACGAAACGAGGCCGGCGCAGCTACAGCGCTGGCGAATGGGGCCGGAACCGGGTCCGGGTGTTTCCCGATCCAAAAACTGGCCTGCTTCAGATCGAGTGGCGGGAGAACGGGCGCAGGCTGAGTCGGTCGCTGAAGCACCGCGACTGGGCTCGCGCGAAGCGGCAGGCCGACGAGGCCGCCGCGGGCTTCGCGGTGCACGAACCCAACGGCAAGGCCGAAGCCGAGCCCGAGATGCTCACGCTGGAGCGGCTCTTTGACATCTACGGTGAAGAGGTGACGCCCACCAAAACGGACAAATCGCGGCGATACGACCGGACTGCGATGAGGATGTTCCTCGGGTTCTTCGGGAGGGACCGCTACCCGGCCACGCTCTCGCAGCGGGACTGGGATCGCTTCATCCAGGCACGGAGGTCGGGGCGCGTCGGACCCAGCGGCAAGCCCGTGTCCGACCGGACCACCGAGTACGACCTGCGGTTCCTGATCGCGGTCCTCAACTGGGCGGCGAAATCCCGGGACGAGAAAGGGAGGCTCCTTCTCGACTCGAATCCGCTCAGGGGCCTGAAGACGCCCAAGGAGAAGAACCCCACCCGGGTCGTCCTCTCCGAGGGGGAGTACCAGGCGATGCTCGGGGTATCCCGGCAGGTCGACTGGCGGTTCCATGTCGCCCTCGTGCTTGCCCACGAGACCGGACAGCGGGTGCCGGTCCGCGTGAATCACGACAGGGAATCGTCTAAAGTATTACAGGACTGCACGATCTGCGTTTCCTGCCGTTGACCGCCGGTCTGACTGCATCGGACCGCACCAGCGGGAACACGGGCGCGATTGGCGGGACTCCCGGTCGTCTCAGATTCCCGGGTTTAGTTAGTCCCCCGTCTCCGCCTTTGTCCGCCAGGCCGCCTGCTGGCCAGCCGAGCCTCTGTCCGGCCCGGCTCCCTCGCGGTGGCATTTGACTCCTCCGACAGCGAAACCGGGGTGGACCTTCACGTCGTTTGTCGGGCACCATCCAAGAAACTACCGTTCCCCGGTGAGCCCCTCGTCTGGGACCCCTCAGCCGTGGTAGGTGGGCCGTTGGCCCAGGGAGCCCTGCGCCACTCGCGAGCTGAAGGAAGTGTCATGTATTTTTCTTGATGGATGCTTCGATTCGGAGGTCGAACCCGGACCGGCCGTGACGATGGCAGACAGCCGACCCTTCAAACCAATCTGTGGGAATCGACCCGTGAGGCTCGAACACTGGAACGCGAACACGGGGTTCTACCGTGAGTCGGATGGCTCCGGGTATCCCGACAGCATGACGCGCACATACGGACGGCTGATCGCGGCGGCGGGTGGGCTCGCAACCCCCGCGCCATTGCGGGGGCCGGACGATCCGTGGCGGCTGCACGTGCTCGCGCATCCGCACGGCCCGCGAGTCCTGAGAGCGCGCATCGTCGCCCCGGACGAGCAGCCCATCGCGGAGCTGGCGGTGGCGGAAGGCGGTGGTGCCGGCCCGCGGCGCGCATGGCGCGAGACGGTGGCGGCGGCCCATTGGTTGATCGACGGATGTGACCCAGGCGATTTCCGCGACCACCTTCCAGATGCCCCGTGGGTCATCATGGCCTTACTCCCGGCGCTGGCCGTCCATGGGGAGGCTGTCGAATGGCTGGGGGAAGTTGAGCAGCTTATCGCGTGGGCTTTCCTCGAGAGCCTCCAGCCGATGGCGAGCGCATGAATCCGTGGGCCGGGGGTCGATGTGTTCCGAAACGGCGGCGTGAGCGCAGCGAGGCGTTATTCCCTCGGCAGTGCCGCGATCATCTTCCGGTCCCGGTCCATGCCATCTCCGCTGGAAGGCGCGGAATAGCCTGCCGTGATTTCAAGCCACCGACAGTCCGCTGCCCTACCACCGAGGTTGACTACCTTCTACAGCGTGTACCAACTCCTTGGCAAGGTCGATGGCCTTATCCAGAGTGCTCAGGCGCAGATCTGGATCTTGAAGCCGGATGAGCAGATCTTCGCAGCCCGCGGCAGCATAATGGTTGGCGACTTCGATGATTCGTGCAGGATCCTCAACCCGTTCGTCATCGGGACCTAGCGCCCCAAGCGCTAGGACCGCGAGCAGTTCGCATAGCTCGTTAGACATCTCAACCGACCGAGTGTCGGCGAACTTGTGGCCCCCTTGACTGGGTTTCGACGCAACGGGCGGCACGCCTCTCGCCACCGCCGAAGCGAGCGCCAACGCCCAGAAGTCTAGCTGTCGCTCGAAGGGTGCAGCCTCCGGGTTGCCAGCAGCGCCCGGTTGGTGCTGTCGGACGTAACGCTGTATGGAATCCTTCCATTTCCTAGGCAGAAACAGGGAATGTGCCCGGCTGGTGAGGAGTGCTTTGAAGTAGTTCATCGTCGATCTCCACCTTCACGCCTGCTCCACCCCGGTGACCCACTCTGGCCGATCCGCTCGCAGACATCGCAGAACTGCCTCGGACCGCACTCGCAGATGACCGCGATCGGTCGCTTCACAGTGTAGTTCAAGACATCTCCACCAGCGCTGCCCTCTCCGATTACGTCCCATTGCCCGGTAAGTGTGAAGGTTGCTCCACCGTAACGGCTCGCGATGTCGGCCTCTTGTTGTCCTTCGAGATCCGAGCCGGTCAGAAGGAGAATCGGCTGGCTTGAGTTCTCGGCAGTAGCTAGCAATGTGTTTCTCCGAACTGCACCTGACATGAAGTTCAGCAGAGAGTCCGCAATTAGCGGGGCGTATGTGCGGGATTCCTTGCATAGTGCCAACACGAAAGACAGAGCAAGCACTCTTCTCGAAGCCCCATTGATCTCTATGGGCGGCATCAAGCGACCCCTTCTGTTGAACGCAACGATCTCGTATTCCTGAGCTTCGTCGTCGACAGGTCGCAAGCCGACTCTTGCAATCATCCTGAGAGTGGCCTTGTTAGCCTCCGCATTCGCTACGTCCTCATCGGACACGTTGGCGGCCATTTGCGAAAACAGCAGATTCATACTCTGGGACAGTTCGCCCACCTGTTCGCTTTCTATGGTCTTGTACGCGCGCGCGAGAATCGTTGCGACGACTCCCGCCAATTCCTCAGCCGCTCTCTTGTCCGTTGCGATTCTCTCCTTCCTCGTGCGCTGGCGGATTTGCCTATCCAGAGATCGTATCTCCTTTTCAAGCGGTGGCAACGCGGTCTCATTATCGGCGAGCTTTCGCCTCACGATGTCTAACTGAGTTTCTAGGGCTCCGATCTCGTCCCGTATCAATTGAATCTTGTCTTCATCAATCATCTTCAGGTCGGCATCGATCTCGCGCTCTGCCTGTCCCAATTCGACCAAGTCGTCACTGAGCGATGCTGCATCCTGATTGAGGCGTCCGGTGCGCTCCAGCCATTCAGGGCCTTGGCCTTCGCGAACCAAGGCATGAGCCGCGTCGTACAGTCGTCCGAGGTACTCGGCGCGGCTCTCTTGATCGGCAGTCTTAGCGACCCGTGCCTCCAGGTGCTCACGTCGAGCGCCGTCTCCGGCGAGGTCTTGGCCGCACACGCATACTCCTTCCTCCAAGAGTCCTCGGACGAACTGAAGGTGCCTGAGCGGAATCGCTCCAGAGTCGTGCAGGGGTTTGAGATGAGTATGAGCCTTCTTAGCCAACGGTCCTGCCAAGGTCCCAAGAAGACCTATTTCCTCCAGCTGGCCAGCGAGACGGAGCATGGTCCTTCGGTACCGATCTGATGCTTGGCGTTTTCGCCGCCGCGTCTCACTAAGCCGCTCCGCCAACTGCTCAGCGGCGCCGACACCCTTAACCTCGGTCTCGAGGTCGTCACGCGCCCGCCGCAATTCGTCGGCCAACTCCTCGCGTTCCCGCCTGTGATCAACTAAGTCTCGACGCAAACGGCTACGCTGCCGTCTATGTTCCTCCAACGCCTCTTGAAGGGCATTGAGATCCTCGTCTCCGATCGCCTTCGCGGCCGCCGAGCCGAACATACGCTCAAGACGCCTCACTCTTCGCGTCGCATCCTTGAAGACACCGATTCCAAGGAGGCTCTGGACTGCTTTGGTAGTCTTCGCAACGACATC
Organism: Candidatus Palauibacter sp.; assembly: GCF_965213655.1. Classification (GTDB taxonomy): domain Bacteria; phylum Gemmatimonadota; class Gemmatimonadetes; order Palauibacterales; family Palauibacteraceae; genus Palauibacter. Next base: position 250,770 of record NZ_CBDBZT010000003.1, read on the forward strand.
TCGGCGGGCAATCGCCTTGTTCTCGCTTCCGCCGACGAAGTCGGCTGCTTCGTCGGCGTCCATGGCAAAAAAGTCCCTGAGACCCCAAGGGAGAAGCTCTTCAATCACCACCTTTGGGTTCGGAAACGGCGCCCACTCCCCGTCCGGCCCCTTCCTCATGAGCCGCACTGTCTCCTGCATCCGTCGGTAGTCTGGCTCGTCATCTCGCGCCGCTGCGTTACGAATAGTCCTCACCCGCCTCGTAAGGTTGTATACCGTTAGTTGGCTGCCCGCACCGGAATAAACTCGGGTCGACCCGTCTGTCTCGAACTCGATTTCAACCGTCGTGGCGATTCCCTCCTCGGCCGGCCGCCAGTCCGCTGGGTGAAGCGAGAACCGCTTCGTGTTTGCTCCCGGCAGCCCCCGCTCACCATACATGCCCCACCTAATCGCGCGCAGGAACGTGGTCTTCCCGGAACCGTTCTCAGCCCTGATGATTGTGAGCCGCTGCTCTGGGTCTACGGAAGGTGTAACGACGATGTCATCGAAGCATGCAAAGTTCCGAATGGCGATCCGACGCAATCTAATCACGTTGACGAGGCCTCCCCCGCTGCGGTGATCGCTGTGTTCTCGATCATAGCTTGAACCTGCTTTGCAATATCGTAAACGCGTGAAATCCGATGCCGATCCTCAAAATCCACGATCTCCAGAGTCAAGCGTTCGAGAATCTCATGATCCACATCCAAATCCTCACCGATTCGTCGGGCTTCGATCTGGATTTCCCTGTATATGCGATCGTAGTTGCTTATCATATTGACCCTCTCGGTGTGCCAGACGACACGAAGGAGTCGCCTGAACGTTGAAGGAGTGTCGCCGTGCCTCTCTCTGGCTGAAATGCGGACCGAATGCGCCCTAGGTCAGCGAACACGCTGTCTCCACCGGTGGCATTACGTGCGAACTTGGCGAACGTGTAGGCGCGATTGAATTCCGTGCGGACAATCTTCTGAACGCTCGTCCAATCCTGGGCGACCAGTTGTGTTGGTGGCAGCGCCAAGAAATCGTGGACGACTGCAAACGGTTTGTCGCGATGTCGTCGGAGCACACGCCCTCTTCGTTGGATCCATTCTCGTTCTACCGTGGATGACGCGACAATAAACGCTTCTCGGATTCGAGGGATATCGACGCCTTCGTCGAGGACCTTCTTGGCCAAGAGTACTTGGTAACCCCCATCGGAGAACGCTTCAAGGCGGCTCGCGAGCAGGCTTGGCTTTGCGGTGGTTTCCTGCGTGACAGGTGCCCATCGAATGCCAAGGTTGTTCAGAAGGACACCGATTTTGTCGAATTGTTCGGGATCCTTGGCTGTCGCGTATATTAGGGCACCGTCCAAGAAACGCGGACCACGCTGCTTCAGGACCTGCCGGAGCAACGAGAGTTTGCCTGTCGCTCTCTCGATGATCTTACGCCGTTGGATTAGCAGGCGCCTTTCCAGCGTGTCATCGCCGTTTCCGACATCCTCTCGTTCCACTGCCATGGCGATCCTAATCCGCTGACTGAGTTGTTCGAACTGCGTTACCTCATCCTCTTCCAGGGTAGTGGCATGGACACAATAGTCGTAGGGAGTCAGACAGAACCCGATCGCGCGGTCGAGGCCGTATTCGTATACGGGATTGCCGAAGAACGTGAAGATCTCCTCGGTACCGTCTGGGTCATACTGGCGTTCCGGTGTCGCCGACAGACCGAGTCGTCGGGTGAAGAACTCGGGCTTGTTTGTCACGAACTTGGCGGCACCCAACGTATGGACCTCGTCTCCGATGAAAAGAGTATCAGTCAGTCGATGGGATTGGGTCTTCTCTGCGACGGTGGCCTGGAAGCTTGGGGAGGAGATCAAATGATTGGTGACGATCAGAATGTGGGTGCCGCCGCCATGCAACCTGCGGAAGAGGTTCGTGATCGACATATCGGTACTCGGCTCGAGAGTTGGTGCGACAGCGCGCACCCCGAACCTATTCGCCTCCTTGCACCACTGTTGAATCAGTGGGATCGACGGTGCCGAGACAACAACGAGGAGTGGTCGACCTTCAAGGCGATCTTGAAGGCGAGTCGCACAAATCAGGGCGGTGATGGTCTTGCCAGCGCCGGTGGCCATCGAAATCGTACCGAGTTCGGGGTCGGGGCCGGATTCCCAAGCCGCGACAGCCTCTCCCTGATGACGATAGGGGCCATCCTCCCAGATCAACTCCGGCGGTATCTCCAAGCGAGGTTGCGTTCGGACGGGCGCTCGCCCGAATCGCTTCGCCAATCGGGCAGCGCGGTCAACCGCCCACGCAGGGTTGTCGTCTTCATCGGCTGCCCGAGAGTAATCGGCTGGGCCAGGTGGCCTGTCTGGCGCGGTCTGGATGACTTCCTCCCTAAGAGCTTGGGGCAATTCGACGACCCGCTCGATACCGCGACTCTTCCCCCAAGACCAGTCGTTGAGGATCGCCATGCCATCGTGGACGCGCTGCCGACTGTATCCAACCCAAGTGACATCTACATCGAAGTGCTCCACACCGCTACCAATTCCGCGAGCTGTAGCATTACCCGATCCTCGAACCAGCATCTGGTCTGCGCCATCGTCGAAAAGCCATACCTTCGGATGGTAGTTTGAGTCAGCAGTTGGTATCGCGATGCGAAGCCGTAGTGTCCCTGTGGCAATCATCCACGCGAGGCAATCCAAGGCGTGCTGCGCCAGCGCGGACGCATCGGCCTTGCCGCTCCGGAATACATCGACAACCCTCTGGCTTGCCTCTTCCGGGGTCAGACATACCGCCTGCTCCACCGTCTGCCGCTCCGCCCGAAAGAATACTGGCGCCACAACAAAATCGATCGGGAGTACACCGTCTCGACTGATGTACTGAGCCAACCCAGGAGAAAGCCGCCCAATCCAACCTGCGGAGAACCACCCGAAGGCTCCACGAACGGAAGTGGCCGAAACGAAGCCCGGGATCAGGACGCTCGGTCCCACCGGGTCCTCTGGAAGCCGATACAAGCCCGGCCTAATCCGGGCATCTTCCGCGAGCATGACTAGAGGACTCTCCGTCGTTGTTTTAGTCTCTCCAACAGGGCGGAAGACCCCAAATCCCTCTTATCTGCCCGAGTCCTTTCGGCACCGCGCCCAACCAGTCGTCTCGTCTTCGAGCCTTCGTCTGTCGCACCTGCCACTTGGCGTCGAAACTCAAGGACACCAGCTTCGACGACAACCAAGGAAACTCGGTCACCTTCGGCGACACCCAGTCGCCCCAGCGCACTTGAGATATAACCAACACTCGCCCCAGAAACAGATGTCAATCGCCAGTTCACCGAGACCCGCCTACACCCCGTTGGCCGGGACACGACCGCCTTGATGCTGCCATTCCTCGGGCACCCAAGCGCGTCGGCGATCTCTGGGGGGACGCCGGAAAGGCTGTATCCTTCAAAGTATCTGTCTTCAACGCGGAAAGTCCAATACGGCCATCCCTCTTCTGTCACACCGTCAACAACGTCATAGATATCGCGGAGTACAACCTCCGACTCCTCCGCCAAGCGAACGTTACCGTCATGCACCACGAATTGGGGAGTCGCCACAAGCGTTCGAACGCTGGTTTCCTTGACTTCGAACTTCCTCGGCAACTCGCTTAATAGGCGAGCCAGCGTGGTGGTACCACCATCCTCTTCTACTCGCTGCATGATTTCGGCCGCGATGCCTTCGTACTCGTCGTCGACCCATTCACTGATGCCCCACTTGGTCTTGCTTGCTCTCACAATGCCTGAGATGTTGGACAACAAACCTCCTAACTGTACCCGTGGAAGCCCTGATTCCGCCGCGATCTCGTCAAGTGTGGCTAACCGCCCAATAGCGAGGATGGCGGCTTTAGCGCGAGCCTTTTTCGTGAGACGAAGTGCCAATCGGTCACTTACCCACGCGAGACCGCACCGCTTGGTCATTAGTCGAAGTAGCCCGTGCCACCGCTCATCGGGGAGGACCGCCCGGATAGCATCCTCATCAATGAGCCCCACGTCATCTGCAAGCTCTCTTACGTGCCCCTTGAATTCGCCGAGGACTTCGCGGGCGGATTCGCTGGCGCATACGCCGCGAACGCAGTCGTATTCCAGCGCCGCCTCCACGATCCGGCGAGTAAGGTCGACTGCCGGATCGTCGAGAGACTTACCCGAAAATAGATCGTCCACAAGCAATTTCAGGTCGGCTTGATCCAGAAGAGGGCCGGCCCTCCGGCGAGCGGTCGTCGCGATGATCTCTATCTCTGGACCTACACATTCCTCGAGCTCTTCGGCGACGCGGTTCTTTATCTGCCTGGTTCTTTCTCGGCTGACACCAAAGGCCTGTCCGAGCGTCTCGAGCGTCACGCGGTCTCGGGCGAATAAGTACCGCTCAAGGATTGCGATCTTACGTTCCGGCATTGATGCGCGGAGATCCCTGACCGCATCAATCGCCGAATGTAGAATCCGAATGTCAGTCAAGTCTCGGATCCTGTACGACTCCAGCGTCCGCATGATCTTTAGATCCGACGCGAGTTCCGTCAGATCAAGACGTAACGCGTCCGCCACCGAAATCGCTCCATGGAATTCACCAGCGGCGGCCAGAAGGAGTTCCACCGCATCCGATAGTTCGCCCGGGGTAGGTGAACTGCCCCACGGTGCCACGTCGAGGGACACCATCGAGGAGTGGATCCCGTCGGCCACGTCGCTCACAGGGCACACACGGTGCAAGGGGCTGTATCGTCTTCCTCTTCGAGGGCATCGGCGAGGGCCTCGATAAGAGGGAGGTTGGCTTGGCGAGTTGCCGCGCGCGACATGGCGGCTTCGTGGCGAGTCAAGATCTCGTCACGACGGGACCGCAGCTGGACGAGTGTTTCGCCACCCGACCAAGTGTACTGCCTCCCTCGCATTGCACGATCGCTGAAGTCAGCCTCGCCATCTGCGCCAGCTTCGAGTAGGACCTTCTGCTCGATCGCTACGGCCCGCTCGAAAAGCTCCGGATGACGCTCGGCGAGGCCGATCCACTCCGCCTTGCGCTGGTAGAAACAGAAGTAGCAGCCGGAGCGCGTCCGCCATTCGTAGTACTCGGGAAGACCGATGCCTGCATCCTCAAGGATCCGCATCACGCCGGCGCGGTCGATCCCGTCTTCGATGAAGGGAAACCGAGTCTCGATGTTCTTCTTGGTCGAGATGTATCCCTTCCGGTTAGACTCGTCGGCTCGGATCGCGACATAGGACAGCGCAGCGTCATGGCCGATCCATTCCTCGATCGGCTTAATCTTCATGTTCTTGGTGCACCATCGCATTTGCGGCGAGGGCAGGGTGCCGCGAAAGAGCTCGAACCAGTGGTCAAACCCGCGTCGGGCATTCAGCCGGGTGATGGGCTTTCCGAGGATCACCTCGAGTCTCGTGAGGTATTCGTACGTCTCCGGGAGTTCAGCGCCTGTATCGCAGAAGAAGTACTCCATATCCGGAACGCGCTCACGCATGTGGACCGCGAGGGCACTTGAGTCCTTGCCCCCGGAAATCCCGCAAATGTGCCGGACGGGTTCAGGCATGTTTCTCGCTCCTGATTTTCGAGTCGGTTGCTGGTTCTGGATCGTTTTGTTTCGTTCGCGGGAGCAGTCGGTCTCCGAGGCACGCGAGGAGTGATTTCTCAGCTTGCCCCAACGAGCCCAGATTGCGCTCGAGGGTGGCAAGAGCATCTGCGAGTGCCTGCTCGGCGATGGGACGGTCGGCGTCGTCCACCGCTACGAGGCGGTCGTGCTCACGACCGTCCGGTCGAGTGATCGTGATGCGAAGCGACTGGAACGACCCACTGCCCCGAGCACGACCCGCGGCATGCAGCGCCACAAGGCGCTGGAATGCGGCGATCTGTACGTGGAGTTCGTGTCCGAAACGGGCTAAATCCTGGTCCGTCCATTCCGTCGGTGCCTTCTTCGACAGGACCGTTGCGATTGTGCTCACCCACTCGGCGTCACTTTTGGCGGGATCTCCCCGGAGAGCCAGCACGAAGGCCCGTACGACGGGATCGAGAACTTCGCCGTCCAGGGCGGCGGCCTGACCGCTGACCGCCAGGCGAGTCTTCTCCGCAGCGGTAAGAAGAAGGTTCGACAGAAGCTCTTCTTGCAGCTTGGCGTACCTTCCGCCCAATTCATCCATTGCGGCGCCAAGGCGCTCGGCGTAGGCGGACTCCTCCTGATATTGCCGTGCGTCTGCCGCGATGATCGGCAGACCGAACGATCCGGGAAGGTGATCGAACAAGAGTTCGTCCGGTTCCACGGCGTCCACAATGGCCGCCCGTGCCGCCTGGGCATCAGGGCTGATCGTACGCGTTCGCAGCGTGAAATTGTCGAGACGCCGGACGAGGGAAACGAGGTGCCCTGCGATTTCCAAGACGTTTGCGACTCTGTACTTACGGAATACCGGACGAACCCCGAGCCGCCGTGCCAGAGCGTTGATCAAGCGCCTTCGGGCTCCAGAGGTGTTCGCGAAGTGCTTGATGTCGAAGTGGTAGGGATTGCGCACCATCCGCTCGGACACCTCTGGAGCCAGCAACGGCCTGAAGGTGCCGTGCTCATAGATGGCAATCTCATTCCGATGGGCCAGGAGCGCAGCTGTCAAGAAGACCGGAATAACCCCGTCCTTCATTCCGATCGGACTCGACAAGAGCGCCGCATGGATATGCTTGAGATTTACGCGACGAGCCTTAGCATGTGCGAACTGCTCTTCTACCACTTCCCATGCGTGCGCGAGTGAATCCGTTGCGGCCGGCGCTCCGAATGAGGGACGATTTCCTCTCCTTGTGAGACGGTGGATGCCCGTTCGCTGAAGGAATGCCCGGTACATCGCAACTTCGGGGCCATACCCGTCGAGTCCCAAGCCGGGCTCGTTTCCCCGCTTGATCATCGCACTGACAAGGATGCGTCGCGCCTTGGCACCCTGTGACGTAAGCTGTGTGCGATTCAGCACTTCGTTTCCGATGATCGGTGTGAACTCGAAGGCCACGTCGGCTGCATGCGAAAGCGCGTGGCTACCGCGCCCCGCAGGCAACGGCCTCGCACCCGCGGGCTCCAAGAGGATCCAGCGGCACGCATCGGCCCGAAACGTCTCATGCACCTCCGCCTCAAGATTGTTCTCGGCCTGGGCGAGCCACTCGGCCAGTTCGCGGCGAGCCACCCAGTCCTCCGCTACGAGCGGCTCCTTTAGACTCGTCCTCACCGCCAGTACCTCCCGCGCCGCCTGATCCAGTCCTGCCACATCCTTCGGGATTGCGGCAACGATTGGCTTGGCCGTCCGCGAGCCGTTGGAAAGGTTCGGAGTCGCATGAATCGAATCAACGATCAGTAGCGCCTCACCGTCATAATGGGAGAAAGGGTCGACGGGGTCGACGGGGTCCGCTGCATCCGCGTACCGTCTCTTGAAAACCCTCAGCACGTCGTTCTCGGCGCTGTGCCGAGCCGCGACCACGGGATCCAACGGACTAGATGCCGAAAGGACCTCTACTAGCGGCCTCCGCTGGATCCGTGCGCGCGCGCCTTCAACCAGACGACGTACGTCCACGTCGGAGCCCTGCCAAATCCGGTACTCGTCGGCAAAGTCCCGGTACGTCGCGATCCCGCCCGCTTCGAGGTCCCTCAAGACCATGTCCGCGTTGGAATCCGTTGCCGACAGCACGGCCCGGGAGGCACGAAGGACGCCCGTCGTGGAGATCAGGTTTAGTACGGCGATCCGCTTGGCCATGCGGCTCTGTTGTCCTGACAAGCCGACGGCGTCCCTCAGTCGCGTTGCGATTTCAGACCATCGGCTGGCTTGGCGGCCAGACAGCGGACCGAGTACGCTGTTGCCGACGAAATAGTCGTAAACGGACTCGAGGCCGAGCGACGGCAGCAGGCCGCGTGGAGGTACGCTGGTCGTTTCCAAGAACCGCATGGCACTTGCGGGGTCTTGACTCGTCAGGAACGAGAACAGCGTCCGCTCGTGTTGCCCGTACCGGCTACACAGTTCGGGCAACACCATTGCGGTCAAGGGGTGTAGTGGGTAGCAGGACTCCACCGCCTCCGCCTCCGCGAGTTCCCGGATGCCGATGGAACGCATCATCGTCGCTTGGTGCGAGGCCCAACGGGCGATGCGACGCGTAATCGCGCTGTCTCTCCTCTTGAACACGCTCCCGATGAGTGCGCGAAGTTGGCCGGCGGATTCAACGAACGGCACGTCTTCGAAGCGGCCTTGGACCTTCGCCCATTCGCGCCTCTCCGCCCTGTCGCTCCCCTCCAAGTAGTCCTCGAACGAAAGGTGTTGCAGGGTCACTAGAAAAATCGGTCGTCCCGATCCCTGACCCGCCTCCGCAAGTTGCTGCAATAGGTAGGGATCTCCGTGACCGTCACGGACCGCCTCAAGGCTTTTCCCGAACTCGTCGATTACGAGTAGAAGCGGTGTATCCTTCGCCAGTGCGCACGCAGTCCGGACGATGGAGGTAGGAGCTGGTCCGACACCCGTCTCATTGTGGGCATTTTCGTACCGCAAGACGGCAGCGGCTTCACTGTTCCGTAGGGCGCGTGCTTGCGCTGCCCGCAGGGCACGAAGGATTGTGAAGGCGATCGGCTCGCGGCTGGCCGTCACCAATCCACGACGGAAACCCGTCTCCCAAGTCCCGTGGCGCTTGTGCGCCGCCGTGATCGCGTCCTTCACGTCCGAAGAGGCGTTGCCGATCAACCGGAGCGCTGTGACCCGCGCCGGCGTCGGCGGACCGAATGCCGCATCGATCAGAAGGGCGAACGAGGATTTTCCCGATCCGTAAGGACCAGTCAATGACCACGCGCCACCGGCTTCGCCTTTTCCGGCGGTGACGGCAATCCGTCCCAGCACGTCAAGGACCCGCGCCGTGACCACATATCCTTCGAGTGGTTCAGGCCGCGCAAGATCCCGCTCAACGTTGGTCGAACGGGCGAAGCGGCCTCGGATGGAGATGCGATCCGCCAGCACGCCACTCACGCGGGCACCTTCCCGTTGGTCGAAGGAAAATCCGATTGGGTATAGTAGTCGTCCATAATCGCGATGGCGATGTCGCGCGGATTGCCCGACCAGCCAAGCTGAACTGCGCCCGATACAGCAGTCAGCGTGATCCTCGCCGAGTTCCTCGCCGAGTCTGCGGCGACCGAAGCCAGCGCCATGTGCAGATCGTTCTCCAACAGCTTGAACACTCTCCCAGGCCCACCCGGCTCCTGCGCGAGGTGGCTGAGCGTGACCGTGTTGCTCCCCGATTTCACGCGCGCGACATAGTCCATGGCCGCGAAGGCGACGACAGCCGCCGGTAACGTGGGCTTCGCGCCGGTGGCGAACCGATACCGTTTCGTCGCCTCCGAGCGTCCGATGAGACCGAGTTCGCGGAATGGGCAGTTCAGCATATCATCGATCCCCACGCGGGCAGAGCGGTCGGCCGGTGTGTAGGTGCGCAACAGAGCGCTTACGTCCTTGAGAATCGATGATCGGTGCGGTGCCTTCCACTCCGAGGCGAACTCAAGCTGCGCCAAGACGATCCTCTCCAAATCGTCCTCGTCGAACTCGATCGCATGAAACTCGTTGAAGGCCACCCACCAGACGGGCAGCAAGCACGGTGGGGCCAGCAGCAGCCAGTGCAGCAGCCATAGAGTCGCTGGTTCCTCCATATACGGGTCCCAGCCCTCGCTGCCGAACAGTTGGATGCCCAGTTGCGTCTGCTCCATGCTGCCTGAACGCTTCCGGGAGTCGCGTTTCTCCGCTATCAGCTTGGCCGCCGTCCCCCAGAACCGGATCGCTCGCACCATGTTCTTGCCCACTCCCATTCGGATCGGCGCGTCCCGGAGCACGAAAATCTTCGAGTCATCTCCGACAAAAGTGTAGGCCTTGCGGAACCACCCGTACCGGGGATGGAAAGTCTCGTGCCGTGCGAAGACTCGTTCGGCGGCCTCGACCAACCGCATCAGGTGGCCTTCACGGTCGTCTTGCGGACGTACCGGACCGCTTCAACAGTGCGCGCCACGGCGACTTCGATGTCGGCATCCGTCGTGAAGCGACCGAGACTGAAGCGTACACACTCGAAGGCGGCGGATGGGGACATACCCATCGCCAGCAGAACCCGTGAGGGCTCGATGGTGCCGGCGCTGCACGCGCTTCCCGTCGAGGCTGCGACCGGCTCCATATTGACGGTCACTGCTTCGGCATCGGCATTCCTGAAGCGGAGACAGGCGGTGTTCGGGAGCCTCCGTTCGACATCTCCGATTTGGATGACCCCGGACAGTGAGTCCTCCAGGCCGGCGGTCAGGCGGTCCCTGAGGTTGGTTACCAGGATCGACTCGTGGGCTCGCTCGGCGGTCGCAATGGCCGCAGCCTGTCCAAACCCCACGATACCAGGCACGTTCAAGGAACCCGAACGCAGGCCTCGCTCGTGTCCGCCTCCGTGGATTACCGGCTCGAGACAGGCCAGGGCCCGTTGGGTGCCGATGAGCGCCCCAACCCCCATCGGTCCGCCTAGCTTGTGGGCGCTGACAGAGACCAGATCCGTGCCAACATCTTCTGCGTTCAGGGGCATGCGGCCGACGAACTGCGTGGCGTCACAGTGGAATAGTGAGCCATGGGCGTGAGCGAGTTCCGCGACTTTCGCGATGGGGTTCAGCACGCCAGTCTCGCCGTTGGCGGCCATGACGGACACGAGGAGGACATCGGGGCCGAGCAGCCGCGTTAGAGCGTTCAGGTCAACAAAACCACTGCGGGTAACGGGGACGAAATCGACTCTCGCAAGGCCGCGAGCCCCGAGCCATTCGGCGGTCTTGAAAACCGAATCGTGCTCTACGGCGGAGACAAGGATCCGGGGTCGGCCCGCGCTCGTATGCTGCACGGCTCCGTGGACCGCAAGATTGTTCGCTTCGGTCGCGCTCGCAGTGAATACGACTTTCGATGCAGAGCTTCCGACGAGTCCCGCGACGTGCTCCCGGGCGTCTTCGACCAAGTGGGCCTGTCGACGACCAGCGGTGTGAATCGACGCAGCGTTGCCAACCTCTCTCAGCGTGGAAACCATGACCTCTGCAACGCGCGGGTCGAGCGGGGAGGAGGCATTACAATCCAGGTAGACTGGACGTAGCGCCCCGGCGGCCGAATGCACTCGATCCTCCGGGGCTGTGCTGGCCGCAGCGCTGGCGACGACCCAATTCTCCGCTTGGGTACTCATGGCACTCAAGATAGCGATACCTTCCCCTCGCGCGCTCAAATCGCTTGGCGCTTGGACTCGCCACGGACGTCCAAGGCGCGGAGTTCGAGTCGCCGCGGCTTCGCACGATGCGGCCGCTTGGTCGGCCCTGTTCTACACGTGCGCGTTGGCCCTCGCCTCGATCCCGGCACACCGCTTCATGACCGTGCCGAACGGTTCGTCCACGTCCAGCAGCATCCCCGTTGAGAGCATGCTGGCGTAGTCGGCGGCAAGCGCCTCCTGAGCGGCTCCAGAGGGAACGAGCCTGAGGTTGCCCGAGACCGCGGCTTGGTAGTCGATCCGCTGGCGGTTGGAATCGTTCTCGCGGAAGAACATCGCCTTGTGGCGGGCAACCGACAGCGCGAGGTCGCGATCCCCCAAGGCCCGTTCGGCGATTCCGGCGTCGTCAAGTCGAACGAGGTCGTGCCAATGCCTCGACCATCGCTCACCCCGGACGCGCCCTTGGAGGCAGTAGACGTGCATGGAGGTCGCCTTCTCCCAGAACGTGCGCTCGGCCAGCATGACGGCCGGCCGCGCTTCCGGAAACGCAAGGTCGGGAAGGTAGGCGGCGGCATCGCACACCACGGGATGAATAGCGTGGGGCTCTCCCGTGGAGCGCGCGCCAAAATCCACCTGGACCTCCGGCCTCACGATGCCGCGTGGCTCGAACAGCGGTTCGTAGCCGATGTACAGCCGCTCCGCTTCCGCCCGCACCTGCGCCGAAAACCCGGCGCGCGAGAGCTCTTCCCGGACGAGCGGATCGGCGGTGTCGCGTACCCAGTCGGCGAGGCGCGGTCGGATCGCCCGTGTCCAGCGCCTCTCCTGGCTGCGTGTGGGCGGCAGCGCCTCCTCGTCGCCGCCCAGGACGAGATCGGGGGCGAAGCCGCGAATGTCATAGGTGATGTCGATGTCCTCGGAGAACCGGCGGATCGCGCGCCACACCTTGGAAAGCGACGTGCCGCCCTTGAACACGAGGTGTCGTCCGAACGGCGCCTCGAACAGCACCCCGAGCGTCGCGACGATCCAGGTGTCCTTCTCCAGCAGGAAGGTCTCCTGTCCTCGGTGCCGCGCCGCCACATTCAGCGCGTCTCGCCTCTCGACCGCCGAGAGGTGCTGAAACCAAGTCTCAGCCATGGACGAGCCGTCTGTTCAGCGGTTCCGCCATCCACGCGGGCACTACGTCCCGGGCGGCGGCGAGGTCGCTCAGGTCCTCACCGGTGAGCTGCGGAATCACGGCATCGAGGCTCTCTTCGACCTCGTCGGGGCCGAGCCACGCGAGCGCGCGAATAACCACACCGGCGGTCCGATGCGGCGCTGTCAATTGCCACGCCGGGGCATGACGCAACTCGACTCGGTGAGCCCCGAAATGCAGGAGGCGGTCGGCACCGGAGGTGAGGTAGACCGAGCGCACGGTGTTCTGCGTTGTCAGCCCGAGCCAGTTGGCCGCGCCGCCACCGTTCGGAACGATGATCTCGCCCCAGAGCGCGGAAAGGGAAGCAAGCGCCTTCTCCAGACGCGGCGCCCTGAGGCCAAATCTGGTTTGGATCGGGCGCATGTAGACGCCACGGCAGATCCGCATGAGTCGCTCGGAACGCACGAGGCGGGATAGCGCCCGGACCACCGCGGCGCGGTCGCCGATGTGCAGAAGGTCGTCCGCCCTAACCGGCGTGGCCTCAGGCTTGGCCTCGGCGTACTCCATGATCCTCTCCGGCAGGCTGTTCATCCCGTGTCCTCCATCGTGAGTCGGTCCGTTCCATCCAATATAGGGTGAGGCCGCGCGGTAGCGACTCTCCGAGCGAACGGCAGAGACTTCGCGACGCCGTCCGCGACGTGCGATGGACCTTGCCCGAGGACCCGCCTCCCCCCGTCCTCCGTTCCGGCCATCACGGCCATGTCGCGCCTCACGGGGGCCGCCCACGGCCGAGCCTCGCATCGCCGCTTCGCAAGCCCCAACGGGGGTGCTTTGCCGCCCCGCTGGCGGAGCCGTCCGCAGAGCCTGACCCACCATGACCCATCATGATACAGCATAACCACTTAGGCGATTTACGAGCGGTTGACGCTCTTGAAAACACGTCATCAACGTTATGGGCATCGATGCGGCTGGAACGGCAGTCATGGCAACGCTGGAGGAACTATTCAACTCGTGGGTGAGCGCGTTTCTGGGATGCATGGGCGTCAGGCCCACGACGCTGGGCATGAGGGCGCGGGGCGATCCGGGTCCGCTGCGCCAGATCGGGGCCGGACGCTCGCCGTCGCCCAGGACGGTGGACCGGGTTCCGGCGTTCATCGGCAACTACCACGGGGACTCGGGCGGCATCCGGGATCCGCCCCAGTTCTCTCCGCAGAGCAAGCCATCGACGAGTACGGGGAGCACGAACAGGAGCAGAGCCATGACCGAGAACCCCGAGCAGCAAAACGGACCGCCGATCCGCCTCCTGCGGATGTCGCAGGTACGGGACCGGACCGGCCTTTCGCGGAGCACGATCCGAAGGTGGGTCGCCCAAGGGTTCTTCCCTCAGCCGATCAAGCTGGGCGAGAACGTTGTGGGCTGGATCGAGGCCGAGATCGACGCGTGGATCCGCGAGCGGATCGCGGACACCCGGGGCGGCGGATAGACCGTCGCCACTGACCCTTCAGGGAAAGGAAAGAAATGATGAGAACGTTGCTGACTACGATGCGGGGAGCTGTGTGGGCCGTGCTGCTCATGCTGACGCCCGGCGCGCTCCACGCGCAGGGCACGAGCCCGTGGGTGGACGCGGTGAACGAGCTTCAGACACAGTTCACGGGACCGATCGCGCGCGGGCTGTCGCTGATTGCGATCGTGGTCGGCGGGCTGATGTTCGCGTTCGGGGAGGGCGGCAGCAAGCGCACGCTGGCCGGGATCATCTTCGGGATCGGGATGGCGGTCGGCGCGGTCAACTTCCTGGCCTGGCTCTTCTGATGCGAGGCCTCAGACGCTGGCCGGGCTACGCGGCGCTCAACCGTCCGTTGACGGTGCTGGGCGTCGAGCGGCGGCTGTTCCTGCTGGGCGCGACGCTCGCGGTCGCGGTGTGGAACGCGACGGCGTCGCTCGTTGCGGGTGGCCTGGTGTTCGCCGTCTGCTACGGCGCGGGGTGGCTTGCTGGCCGCAGGGACCCGGCGATGCTGGCGGTGCTCCGGGCCGCGGCGCGCTGCCCGGCCCGATACGATCCGGGCAAGTGGGCGGACGAGCCTTGGCACGTCATGGTCCGTGGGGGTTCCCGGTGAGGGTCGCCGACGAACTCCGGGCCTACGAGGCGGCGGGCTCGCTGGCCGAGGAGCTGCCTTACTGGGGCTGGCTCGACGACGGCCAGAGCTGCCTGACCCGCTCGGGCGAGCTGATTGCGGCGGGCCGGGTCCGGTCCGCCGTGACCGACGGGAAGACGCCCGAACAGATCGACCGCGTGCTGGGGCTCTGGCAGAGGTTGCTCTCGGGCCTCGGTCCCGGTACGCGGCTTCAGTTTCACCTGCTCCGCCGTCCGGCGCCCGTGATGGGCGCGAGTGTGGAAGGCGGTTCCGACGTGGCGGCCGTCTCGGCGTGCAAGAGGCGTGCCTTCTTGGCCGAACGCGTGCAGCGCCTCGACGCATACGTCGTCTGGTCTCAGGATCCCGGCCTGCGCTCCGTCGCCGAGGGTTCGCGGCGGGGACCGCTGTCGCGGCTCACCGGTTGGCGGAAGCGGCACCGTAGAGGCGCGCCGACCTACCTCGCTGCGGAGATCGAGGCGGCCGCTGACCGGTTCCGGGCGATGATCGACGCGGGCCGCTCGCTCGTGGCCGAGCACACGCCTATCGAGCTGCTCGGAGCGCACGACGCGTCCCGCCTCCTCTCCGACCTGATCAACAAGCCCGGCACGTTCTGGGACGGCGCGACGGGGAGCGGCATGAACTGGCGGCTCGCGCTATCGGAGCTTGAGGCGGAGCGCTCCCACCTGCAGCTCGACGGCGAGCCCCTGATCCTCTACTCGCTTCTGTCGCCGCCGGGGCAGGCGCACGCGAACCTGCTCCAAGACCTCTACTGCCTGGACGCGGTGACGACGGTTTCACTCGAATGGCGACCGTGGACAGTGGAAGCGGCGCGGCGCCGGATCCGCAGCGCGCAGCGCCACTACTTCGCCCGCCGCTACTCGATGATGGCGCACGCGCAGGACGCGCAGGGCACGGCTGCGGCAATGGTCGATTCCGCGGCGGCCGCCGAGTCCGACCGGCTTGGGAGCGCGCTGGTCGAACTCGAAGCGGACGGGGTGGCCTACGGCGAGGCGTCGCTCACCGTCGCGCTTCACGGCGAACTCGAAGGGATCGAGCGCTTGGACGGCGACGTGCGCCGCCTGTTCGCCGCGCACGACGCGAAGGTCATTCGCGAAGGCTATGGTCAGCTTCCCGCGTGGTTCGCCCGGCTCCCGGCCCAGCCGAGACGCCGGCAGGTGCGCAGGGTGTTCGTATCGGCAGGCGTCGCGGCCTGCCTCGCGCCCGTGTTCGGGCCGCCGAGGGGAGAGAGGAACAGCCGCCACCTCGGTCGTGAATCGCTGGCGGTCTTCGAGACGCCGTGGCACACGGGCTACGACTACGACCTGTTCGCAGGCGATGTCGGCCACACGCTGATCCTGGGGGCGACGGGTTCGGGCAAGAGTTTCGCGCTCAACTTCCTGCTGGTCGAGTCACTCAAGTACGATCCGCGCATCCTGGTCCTCGATCTGGGCGGCTCCTACCGCTGGCTGACCCGGTTCCTCGGTGGCCGGTATCTCGAACTCGCGCCGGGCGAGACGGAACCGACGCTCCGGCTACAGCCCTTCGCGCTACCCCCGACCACGAGGACGTTTCAGTTCCTCACCGGCTGGGTGCTCCGGCTCCTCAACCTCGGAGGCTACGAGGCCGACGGGTCGGACACGAGCGAGATCCGCGCGCGCATCGAGGACCTGTACGCGCTCGGGACGAAGCGCCGGACGCTCAGTGTGCTGGCCGGTTCACTCCCGGTTGCAATGTGGCCCGCCCTGAGCCGCTGGACCGAGGGCGGCGCGTGGGGCGCGTTCTTCGATAACGCGCCGGCGGACGCGGCGGACATCGAGTTCCGCGACTGGCAGGTGATCGACCTGGCGGGCGCGGCGGAGCACGCGGATCTCTGCGAGGCAGCGCTCGCCTACCTGCTGGAGCGCATGCGCCTGGAGATCGAGGACCCGGCGGAGACCGCGCGTCTCAAGCTGATGGTCGTGGACGAGGCGTGGCGGTACATGCAGGACCCCGCCGTGCTGAACTACCTGGCCGAGGCGGCCAAGACGTGGCGGAAGAAGAACGCCGCGCTCGTGCTCGCCACCCAGTCCGCCGTAGACGTGACGGGGACGCCCGGAGCTTCGGCTCTTCTCGAATCGATCCCCACCAAGCTGTTCCTCGCCAACCCCGAGTTGCCGAACGAAGCCGGAGCCTTGTTCCGGCTGAACGAGTCGGAGGTGGCCCGGATCCGGGAGCTGACGCCGAAGCGCGAGCTATACCTCCGCCGCCCGGACGAGGCGGCGGTGCTCCGTCTCGAAGTCGATCCGGAGAGCTACTGGCTCTACACCTCCTCGCCCCTCGACGCCGAGAGACGAGCCGAAGCTGTGGCGCGACACGGACTGGTCCGGGCGCTCGAAACGCTCGCGGGCCGAACCAATACCACCTCACTAACCGAGAGGACGTGACACCATGAAAACACCAACCGCAGCGATCCTGCTCGGGATCGTCGTTGTCCTGCTCACGCTGCTTCTGCTGGCGCTGCCCGGCGAGGCCTGCGCGCAGCAGCCGAGCACCGATGCCGCCTACCTGCGCGTGCCGGTGCCGGAAGAGGGCGATGAGCGGATCCCCCGGCTTCGCGCGCGCGTTCGCCATACGACGGTAATCGTGCTTCCGGCCGAAGAGCGGATCCTCGACTTCGTGGCCGGCGACTCCGAGTACTGGCACCTGACCGGCGCGGCGAACGTCGCGTACCTTAAACCGCTGGCCGAGGACGCGGCCACCAACGTCGCGCTCGTGTGCGAGTCGGGCCGCATCTACTCGTTCCTCGTCTCCGAGAGCGGCGAGAAGCCGCCGCATCTCGTGGTGCGCGTCGAGACGGGCGCGGAGGCGGCGGCCATGTCTGGCGCTCCCGGGTTCGTGGCCCGGAGCGAGGTCGCGGCCTACCGGCAGATGGCGGCCCAAGCCGTCGAGTCCGCGGGCCTGGCGCGCGAGGAGGCCGAGGCCGGGATCGCAGAGGCGCGTGAGCGGTCGGCCGCCGAGATCGAGGCGTTCCGCGCCTCCTACCCGGAACGGCTGCGGTTCGAGTACCGGCTGGACCGGAGGGCGTCCGAACGACCGTTCCGGGTCGAGGCGATGTGGCACGACGGTCTCTTCACCTACATCCGTTCGCGCGCGCAGGAAGCCCCGGCCCTCTACGAGCTGAAGGACGGCGAGCCGAGCCTTGTCGCGTTCGATCTGACCGAGGACGGCCTCTACATCGCCCGCCGCGTCCTGGGCGACGGATGGCTTCAGATCGGCGACAAGCGGCTGCACTGGCGGTTCGAGCCCGGGGAGGATCCCCGATGAGCCGCTGGAAGCAGTGGTTCAAGGAGCCGAAGGGCGCGCTGCCGGGTGGCATGGTCACGAAGGTCGGGATCGCTCTGATCACCGTGCTTGTGGCGGGGTTGCTGTTCTCCTCGACGCTGTCGCGTCCCGACGAGACGGCCGGGGGAGTCGCCCCCACTGAGGCGCGACCGGTGGACGACCGCACGGGCCGCTCGCTCGACGGGCGCCTCAGCGCCGAGACGGACCGCCAGAGCCAGCAGGCGGCGGTCGATGCGGACAGTGAGCGGCAACAGACCGATGCCGCCGGGCAGGAGAGAGCCGGACAAGACGCGGGGGCGGATGCCGGCAACTCCGGTGCCCATGCCAGCCTCGGCCAGGCCGAATTCGAGCTTCGCGAGGCGCTCCGGCTCGAAGAGGTCGAGCGCAGGACGCGCTCGCTCCGCTCGCTACCGGTCGCGCAGTCCCACCGGAATGCGAACCGAGTCCGGGATGGGGCCGCGGTGTCTTCGCCCGAATCCGAGTCTCCCGACGCGGCACTCGACGGCGCACTCGCGTCCCTCCGGCAGTCCCTCGCCACCCTTGAGGCCGAGATGGCCGCCGGGTTGGCAACCGGAGAGTTCGCGCCCGGCGAAGGAGGCCCTGCGTCATGGGCCGACCCTTCTCCGTCCCGCACCTCCGAGCCCGGCCGTTTGGTCGGGCCGCTTGACCCGGCCGGCTGGGAACGCATCCCCGAGGGCTCGTTCCTGGAAGCGGTGCTGCTCACCCAACTCTCCGGCGAGTTCCTCGGCCCGGTGCTCGCCATGGTGTCGGTGCCGCTGTATTCGGCCGACCGGCAGCGCGTTTTGATCCCGCGCGGCGCCCGCGTCGTCGGCACCGCGAGCGCCGTCCAGAACCGGGACCAGAGCCGCCTCGCCGTGGCGTTCCACCGGCTTCTGCTCCCCGACGGAAGCTGGGTGGACCTCAAGTTCGCCGGACTGAACCAAGCGGGCGAGAGCGCGCTCCGGGACCAGGTCAACCGGCGCTACCTCTCGACATTCGCGGCCGCCGGAGCGGTCGGCGCGCTGAGCGGGCTGACGCTTGCCGGGGCCTCGCCCTACGGACTGCAAGCGGGGGTCGGCCAGGGACTCGGAGGCAGCGCCGCCTCGTTACTCGACCGTTATCTGAACCGCCTTCCCGAGATCACGATCCGCGCCGGCCACCGGCTCCGCATCTGGCTCACCGCGGATGTGCTGGTCCCAACCCCCCTCCGCACCACACACCGATGACACGAAAGGATTCCACCATGCTGCACCGCATCCTCGCTCCGGCACTTCTCGTCCCCGTTCTGCTGCTGGCGAATGCCACCCCCGCGAGCGCGCAGTTCGACTTCGGGAGCTGGTTCCAGCGGGCCACGATCATCGCGAACCAGATCACGCAGATCTCGCACCAGGTCAGCCAGATCCGGTCGATGGCCCGCCAGCTCACGGAACTCGAGGACCAGCTCGACCACATGGAGCGCGCCGCGCGCGGCGAGATCGACGCGCTTCTGCAACCGTTCTCCGACCTCGCCGCCGACCCCGTAGGCCTCGTGCGCGACGGACTCGGTTGGCGATCCGACTTCACGGGACAGGCCCGCGGCACGGTGGACGCCGTCCGGCGCTTCGGCAACGGCCGCTCGTTCACCAACCTCTGGCGCACCGCCCACGGCACGGCCGACCGGGTGACCGAAGCCGATATACTTGGTCTCTTCCGGGATCTCCCGCCCCAAGCCGCACTCCGAGCAGCCGAGGACTACCGCCGCGCCCGGGAGACCGCCGACCGCCAGCGGGTCCTAGACTACGCGGCGCTGGACGCGGCCGCCGCGCTCGCCGGGACCATAGAGAGCGCGCAGGGCTCGTTCGCGGACATCACCTCGAACCGGAACTTGTCCAACACCGCGCTTCAACAGGCACGGGTCGCCGCCGCCCTGAGCCAGGGGCGGATCAACGCGGCCGCCGGACAGGTGCTCGCCCACCAGGCCGCCGCCGAGGCAAGCCGGGCAAGGCAGGTCGAACTCGCCCGCCTCGAATGGCTCAGTCGTTGGCATGACGACCACGCCCGCGCGAACACGCTCGCCGAGACGATGCGGAACGCGGCTTCGTTGAACCGCACGACGCTCCGCGACGGGCTGCTGTTCCGCATTCCCTCGTTCTACCGGTAGGGGCGGGCCGGCCATGCAACTGCCTCCGCAGTCCATCGACCCGAGCGTCCCCACGCAGATCCCGGAGAACCAACTCCAGGACTTCAAGAGCTTCCTGGACATCGTGCTCGACACCGTCGTCGGCGGGGCCGCGCCCGACGTGCACACGCTCGGGCTCCAACTCTGGGGCGGGCTCGCCGCCGTGATGGTCGCGTGGACGGGTCTCAAGATCGCGTTCAGCGGCACCTTCCAGCCCTGGGATCTCGTCAAGCTCGTGATCGGGATCGCGATCCCCCGCACGCTGCTCCACTACTACACGATCCCGATCCCCGGCGTCGGGTTCACCTTCCCGGCCATGGTCGCCGGGGGCGGGATCTGGCTCCAGAACCTGTTCCTCTCCGACGTGGTCGCGGCGGGCCACACCGAGATGACCGCGCTCGTGCAGGCGTACAGCGCGCATCTGAGCGCGGCGTGGTCCACCGGCAATCTGCTCTCGATCGTGACGGCGGGAACGACCGTGATCTTCTCCTCGCTGGTCACGCTCGTGATGGGCGCGTCGCTCGTGTTCTGCCTGCTGGCGCTGTTCTGCGTCACCTACGCGCAGGTGATCTGGGCGCAGGTCGCGATCGCCATCGCGATTCTGCTCGGTCCCGTGTTCATCGCGTTCCTGCTCTTCGAGCCGCTGTCGTTCCTGTTCTGGGGATGGTTCCGGACGCTGATGGTCTACACGCTCTACGGCGTCGTGGCCGGTGCGGTGCTGCGGGTCTTCATGGGCGTCGGGCTCGGCTACATCACGACCTACGCCGATGCGCTGATGGGCACCGGCACGGCGGACCCGTTCGAGCTCTGGCTCTGGGCCGTCGTCCTCATGCCGCTCGTCGTCTGCGGCCTCATGGCCGGACTCAAGGTCGGCGAACTCGCCTCGATGCTCGTCTCCGGCTCTGGCTCAGCAGGGTCCGGGTTCGTCGCGCTCGTCATGCAGGGCGCCAGCAAGGCCGCCGCCCCCGCCAAGCCCCCCGTCTGAGTTCAGGAGATGCCAATGATGAAACGAGACCGTGACGCGGGCCGCGAGTACGCCGAGATCTGGGGCGAGGCGGTCGAGGCGAACCGGAAGCTGCGGAGGATCCTGATTCTGCTCTCGGCGAGCATGGTGCTGGGCGTGGTGGTCCTGCTCAGGATCGCGGGCGCGGAGTCGCCCAAACCCATCGTGATCCGCGTGGACGAGGTGGGCCGCGCCGAGGCGCTGGACTACGAGGCCGCGACCGCGCAGGCCGATCCGCTTGATCCAACAACGAAGTACTTCCTGAACCGGTTCGTCCACGACTTCCACTCGCGCCGCCGGGCGACGGCGCAAGAGAACTGGACCCGGAGCCTCCGGTTCCTGAGCACCGATCTCGCGAACGCGGCGTTCCAGAGGGACGGCGCGGAGGTCGCGAGCGTCGCGGCGGGGACCGCCGACACCGAACTCGAAGTCGACCAGGTCGTGCTCCGCATCCACCCGGCGCCCGAGCCGCCGCACGGCGCGACGGCGGACTTCGACCTCGTGCATCTCAGGGGCGAACAGGAGCTGAGGCGGGAGCGCTGGACGCTTTCGCTTCGCTTCGAGTTTCTCGACTCGATACCCCCCGAGCTCGTCGTCCACAACCCGATGGGGCTGCTCGTCACCTACATGCGCGCCGACCGGGCGCTCGTGACCGGGGGCGACCGATGATCGCGCATCTGAAGGGGCGCGAGAAGGCGCTGGAGTCGTTCGGCTGGACGGGCCGCGAGGCTGAGTGGATCGCTCTGGTCTGCCTCCACAGCGGCGTGTTCACGCGCGCGCAGTGGGCGCGGTTCATGGACGCGCATCCGGAACAGGTCCGGCGCGGCGTCCACGCGTTGATCGCCGAGCGCGTCGCGAGCGAAGAGACGGAGCCCGGCGTTGCCGGCATGGGCCGGGTCGGCCGGATCTTCGCCCGCCCGGTCTACCGGGCGCTCGGAGCCGAGCACATCCGCCATCGCCGCGGCGCTTCGACCGAGGTGCTTCTGCGCCGCCTGCTCTCGCTCGACTACGTCATCGAGCACACCGACCTGCCCTGGCTCCCCACCGAGCAGGAGAAGGTCTCGGCGTTCGAGGCGCTCGGGATCGAGCGCTCGATCCTGCCCGTGCGCGTGTACCGGGGAGCCGCACGGATCACCAGGCGCCATTTCCCCGTCAAGCTGCCGGTCGCGCTCGACTCGGTGCGCGCCCTGTTCGTGTACGCCGACCCCGGCCACGAGACCGCGACGGCTCTACGCTCGTGGGGCAAGGCGCACCGCGGGCTCTGGCGCGCGCTCCGGCGACTTGGCCGGTCGGTCGAGGTCGTGGCCGTTGCCCGCACCGGTCGCGAACTCGAGCGGGCGCGGCGGGTGACGCGCGGCTGGGCCGAGCCCGGCGGTCCCGCCGAGCCCGAAGCCGGTACGGCCGAGGAACTGGCCCGGATCGAACGGGCGATCCTCCAGGGCGCGGTCCACATCCTTGAGGAGTTCGGCGGCCTTCAGGCCGCCCTGAAGCGCAGCGTCGCGCTGGAGAGGCAGACGCGCCGGCGGGGCGGGCGCGGATCCATCGACCGCGGGGCCGCTTGGCGGACCGAGCGCCTCGCAAGGGTCCGCTACCGATGAGCGGCGTGCCCGCTATGCCGCACCGCGGCGTGAAAACGACGCGGGGGGTCGTTTCACGAATCGGCCCTCCGGCGATTCACATGCGGACTTCCGTCCATCCGCTTGCGCGGTGGCGTCTTGCGGCCTCGCGGCCCGCCCGCCCGCTGCCGGACGGGACGCATCGGTCGTGGCTGGAGCGACCCCCCTCGCCGAGGGCTCGGTGCGGCGTAGGGACGAGTGTGTTTTCACAACTCGGCCCCCCGCCTCCCGGGGTCGCTCCAGCACCAGAGATCCCTCCGGGAAGGGTGTCCGGCCGATGAGGCCGTGGACGCTCGTCCTCATCGGGGCCGCCCTGACGACGGCGACCGTGCGCGCGATCCTCGCGCCGTTCCCGCCCATCGGCGGCAACCCGTATCTGGACCTGATCGCCCACAACGATCCGGGCATCCATACGGCGATCCGCGCGTGGTATTACCTCGCACCCGGCGTCGCCGTGCTGCTGGCCGGCTCGATCATGCTCTCCGTCTCGCGTGTCTGGCTTCAGCCGCTCACCCGCCGCCGCAACCGGGGCAGGCTCCCGGCCTGGCCCACTTCGCCGAAGGACGAAGCGCCCTCGCTCGTCGTCGGCGAGTTGCACCACCCGACCGTGGCGCGGGAGAGCGAGCGGCCCTCCTGGCTCGTCGTACCCGAGAAGGGACTCTACACCGGCCTGCTGGTCGTCGGGGCCGTCGGCACGGGCAAGACGACCGCCTGCATGTACCCGTTCGCGCGGCAGTTGCTCCGCTGGCAGGCCGGCGATGCCGACCGCCGCGCGGGAGCGCTCGTGCTCGAAGTAAAGGGGGATTTCTGCCACCAGGTCCGGCGCATCCTCGGCGAGGCGGGCCGGGAGGACGACTACCTCGAGATCGGGCTCGGCGGGTCGATCCAGTGGAACCCGCTCGACGATTCGCTGCTCGACTCCTATTCGATGGCCTACGGCGTGGCGTCGCTCATCAACCAGCTCTTCGGCAAGTCGCGCGAACCCTTCTGGCAACAGGCGTACACGAACCTCGTCCGGTGGATCATCGAGCTGCACCGGCTCCTGCCGGGGGGGTGGGTCACGCTCCGGGACGTGTACCGCTGCACGGTCGAAGCGGAGCTGTTCGCCCAGAAGATCGGGGAAGCGAAGGCGGAGGCCCTGCGGCGGTGCCCCATGCGGGCCGTCATCGCCGCCAAGGATCTCAACGCCCACCGGAAGGCTCTCGAAGACTGGGACTGGGACATGGCGCCCGGCAGCGCCACGGTGGCGTGCCGGCTCGACCTGGAACGCGGGGCGCTGCTCGAGGAGCTGAAGGTCGAGTACCGGACCGAGCCGGAGGGAAGCGGCGCGGGACGCGAGTACGCCGAGCAGGTCGAGGCCATCGAACGATGGTACCGGCACGACTGGATGGCGCTGGACGCCAAGCTCCGCACCTCGATCGTCGAGGGGATCAGCGTCTTCCTCTCGCTCTTCGACCAACCGGACGTGGCGGGTGTGTTCTGCCCGCCGCCGCCGGAGGCTCTCAAGCCGGAACCCAAGGGCGGCGGTGAGGCCGACGAAGACGACGGGGACGACGGCCCGAAGGGTCCGCCCATGCAAGGGCTCCGCCGGAGGCTGCCCCCGCTCGCCGACCTGATCGAGGGCGGCAAGGTGCTCGCGCTCAACATGCCCGCCGGGGCGAACCCGGCGCTCGCCCGCGCCATCGGTGTCTTCCTCAAGAACGCGTGGATGCAGGCGCTGCTCCGAAGGCCCGCCGACGCCGCCCGCCGCCCGGACCGCTACATGCGGCCCGCCGTGTTCATCTGTGACGAGTATCAAGCGTTTGCCACGGTCGGACAGGACGATCCCTCCGGCGACGAGAAGGCGTTCGCCCTCACGCGGCAGTGCCGCTGCATCCCGATCGTCGCCACGCAGTCGATCTCCTCGCTCCGCTCCGTGCTCCCCTCGGGCGAGGCGTGGCGCACGCTCGTCCAGACGCTACGCACCCGGATCTTCCTGTCGCTCTCCGACGACGCGTCGGCCAAGATCGCGTCCGACATGTGCGGCTCCGTCATGAAGACGCAGGCGTCCTACTCGTTCACCGAGACCACGAACAAGCCCGAGTTCTCGCTGCTCTCGGGCCGGGCCGGAGGCGGCGACGGCCAGATCGGCGCGACCAAGTCGTTCCGGCAACAGAGGGAGCCTGTGTTCGACCCGCGCCAGTTCGGGCTGCTCGCCAACTACCAGGCGATCTGTCTCCCCTACGACGGGGTCAAGTCGCTCCCGGCCCGGCGCGTCTACCTGAAGCCCCACTACCTGCCACGGACCCAAGGCTACTGGCGGCAGCGCGAGGAGGGCCGGATATGAAGCGCGCGAGCGGCGTCGGCCACCTCACTCCGTTCCTTCCGGGCCTCGAGAAGCTGCTCGGGGACCCGGAGGTCTCCGAGATCATGATCAACGGACCCGAGAACGTCTGGGTCGAACGGGGCGGGAGGTTGGAACCCCACCCGGCACCGGACCTCACGTCCGCGTGGCTGCACCGCGCGGCGATCCATATCGCACGACCGCTCGGGCTCGATCCCGCCGTGCGGCCGATCCTGGACGCCCGGCTCGAAGACGGATCGCGGGTCGCGATCTGCACGCCGCCCGCATCTCCCGAGGTCGCGATCACCATACGCCGGTTCGGGGGCCGCGCGTTCACGGCGGACGACCTGGTGCGCCTGGGCTCGCTGCCCGAAGACATCCTCGAAGCCGCCCGGAGCACGCTTGCGTCCCGCCGGAACATCCTGGTCTCCGGCGGCACGGGCTCGGGCAAGACCACGCTCCTGAACGCGTTGATCGAACTGCTGCCCACCGACGAGCGGATCGTCGCCATCGAGGACACGCTCGAACTCAGAATCGACCGGGCGAACTGCCTCCGGTTCGAGGCCGGGGCCACGCTTTCGGATACCCCCGTCGAGATCCGTGACTTGGTGCGCCACGCGCTGCGCCACCGGCCCGACCACATCGTCGTCGGCGAGGTGAGGGGCGGCGAGGCCGCCGACCTGCTGCAGGCGCTCAACACCGGACACGGCGGGTCGCTCACGACCATCCACGCCAACAACGCGCGCTCCGCGCTGTCGCGGCTCGCGAGCTGCGCCATGCAGGCCGGAGACGCGCTTCCCTGGGAGGTCACCTGTAGGGGCGTCGTGGACGGGATATCGCTCGTCCTGCACGTGGCCCGCCGCGGCGGCCGGCGGTTCGTCGAGGACGCGCTCGAGGTCTGCGGCTACGACGCGACCGCCGGCCACTGGATCACTGTCCCGTCTGGAGCGCGGCCCGGGACGCAGCGGGAGACCGGAACCCACACCCACCCACCGAAGGAGGTGAACGCATGAGTTGGAACGCCAGAACCATCCCCATCATCCCCGTCAACACCTTCGAGGACTTCGACCGTGAACTCGCCCGCGACGGCGGCGAGACGCTCGAGGTCGAGGCCGAACTGGCCGGGGAGTACGGCCTCTTCGCCGAGGAGGTCGGGACCGAGGACGAGATCGCGGCCGCCTGGAACGACCCGCACGGCGTCGCCGGGGAGGAGGTGGACGGATGAAGCACGACGAGTATCACCGCCAGTTCGCCGACGCGATCATCGAGCAGATCAGGCGAGGCACCGCGCCCTGGCAGAAGCCGTGGCAGCCGGGCGAGCGCGTCATGCCAAGGAACGTGGACACCGACCGCTCCTACCGGGGCGGCAACAGCCTCCACCTCGCCGCCATGCAGCAGGAGCACGGCTACGGCGATGTGCGCTGGGGCACCTACCGCCAGATCCAGAACCGGGGCGGTCAGGTCCGGAAGGGCGAGCGCGGAACGCGCATCCTCTCCTTCCAGGACAAGAAGCGCATCGCCGTGACCGACGAGCGCGGGCGGCCCAGGAGGAACGCCGAGGGCAAGCGCGTCTACCGCTACGAGAAGCTCAAGACGCCCTACGTCCGGCAGTACACCGTGTTCAACGCCGAGCAGGCCAACGGGCTGCCCGAGCGCGCCAACCCGACGCCCGAACCGCTCTGGAAGACCCACCAGGAGGCCGAGCGGGTCATGGAGGACGGTGGGGTTCCGGTCCGCCACGTTCAGGGCGACCGCGCCTACTACCACCTGAAGCGGGACGAGATCGTGCTGCCCGAGCGCGGACAGTTCCCCTCCGCGAACCACTACTACCAGACCGCGCTCCACGAGCTGGGCCACAGCACCGGCCATGAGGACCGGATGAACCGCGAGACCCTCATCCAGGGCATCGACGGCGGGTTCGGCTCGCCCCAGTACGCGAGGGAGGAACTCCGGGCCGAGATCAGCGCCATGATGACCGGCGAGCGCGTCGGCGTCGGCCACGACCCGAGCCGGGGCGCGGCCTACGTCGAGGGCTGGATCCAGGCGCTTGAAGAGGACCCGCGCGAGATCCGGCGCGCCGCAGCGGACGCGCAGAAGATCTCCGACTTCGTGCTCGTCCGTCACCGCGAGCGCATCGCGGCACGCGATCCCGTCGCCGTCGCGGCGGTCCGCACGCCCGCACAGGGACCGCAGAGAATCGTCGTTCCCGTGCCGCAGATGCCCACGCCCGGACGCAGCACGGGGCCGAGCCGCTGAGGGATCGATGAGAGGGAGAGGAATGTTCGACCGCACGGTCGAACCGGACCCGCGCCCCGCCGCGCCACCCAGCCGCAATCGCCAAGGCATGCGGAAAGGCCACCGCCGAGAATACGCCGCGGATCGGGCGCGCGGGTCCACCATCTCCTTCCCCGAACGCTGCGCCGGGGCGCTGACCGACATCGGCGTCCACGGCGCGGTCTCGTTCCGCGACCTCGCCGAGGCCCGCTTCGGCGGGCACCCCTACACCACGCGGCGCGCCGTCGACACGTGGATCCGGGACGGGCTCGTGCAGGAGACCACGGCCACCGGCCCGAACGGCAACGCGTTCAAGATCCTCACCCTCACCCCCGCGGGCGTGGCCGAGGCACGGGAACTCGCCGACAGGCGGGGAATGGACCAGGGACAGCGCATCGAAATCCCCCGGATCCGGGACGCGCAGGCCAGCCACGACACCGCCGTCTACCGCGCTTGTGCTTGGGAACGGGAGCGGCTCCGCAGGCGGGACGCGCGGGTGCGCCGCGTCCGCCTCGACGCCGAACTCAAGAGCGCCGTCGCGCGGGCGAGCGAGGCGGAGCGGAAGAGGAACGGCAAGCGGGCCGCCGACGCCGAGCGCCACCGAACGGCCCAAGAACTCGGCCTGCCCATCGACGAGGCGGGCCAGGTCATCTACCCGGACGCCCAGGTCGAGTACGAGGACGCCGAGGGGCGCACCGGCCGCGTCAACATCGAGGTCGCGTCCGACAACTACAGCCGCGAGACCGTCAAGGCGAAAGCCGCCGCCGGGTTCGCCATGCACGCCAGCGGACCGGCCGCCGCGGGCATGCTCCAAAAGCTGGGCCTCGGCGGGCGCGACGGCGGCTCCTGGCTCAAGGGACCCGCCGACCGCGATCCCGCCTCAGTCGAACTCTGACCGAAAAGGAGAACCTCGCCCATGCAACCTTGGAAGATCAGCGCGGGACTCACCGCCGCGCTCGCCGGTTCCGTCCTGCTCCTCGGCGGAGCCCGCCTCGAATACCTGAGCCCCCACTGGCCGCTCATCCTCGCACGCCACGGCTTGCCCGTCGGGCTGCACGCGGCGTTCGCCGTCATGACCGTCGCCGCGGGCATCTACGGCGTCGGCCGCGCCACCGGCCTCGCAGACCTCGGCAGCCGCGTCGATCTCGCCGAACGGTCCGTCCGGCGGGGAGAAGGAGACCGGGACCTCGCAGACGCGCTCCGCAGGGACGCCGAAGGAGACTGGGAATGAAGCGCCGCATGAAGGACCCGCCGACCGTCGAGGCCCTGCCCGCCGACTGGCGCAAGAAAGCCAAGTCGCTCCGCCGCTACGGCGGCGAGACCCCCGCCACCGCGATCGAACGCTGCGCCGACGATCTCGAAGCCACCCTCGTCGAAAGGGACGAAACCACGTTCTCGCTCGTCGAAGCCTCCCGTGAGAGCGGATACACCGCCACCCACCTCGGACGCCTCGTCCGAGACGGCAAGATCCCCAACGCCGGGAGGCCCGGCGCGCCCAGGATCGCCCTCAAGGACCTCCCCCGGAAAGCCCATGTGCCAGCCGAGCCGCAACCGCGACTGGCGGAGAAGTCTCGCCGTAGCCACCTTTCAAACGCGCAGATCGTGCAGTCCATCATCCGGAAAGGAATCGAATGATGGCACGCACGAAACGTAGTCGGCGCTCATACAGCGCCGGTGAATGGGGCCGGAACCGGGTCAGGATCTTTCCCGACCCGAAGACCGGCATCCTCCAGATCGAGTGGCGCGAGAACGGGCGCAGGCTCACGCGGTCCCTCAAGCACCGCGACTGGTCGCGGGCGAAGCGGCAGGCCGACGAGGCCGCCGCTGGGTTCGAGGGGCCGGAGCCCAACGGCAAGAAGGACGCCGAGCCCGAGCCGCTCACCCTGGAGAGGCTTTTTGACATCTACCGGGAAGAGGTGACGGTCACCAAGGGCAGGCGATCGCGAATGCATGACAGGGTCGCGATGAGGATGTTCCTCGGCTGCTTCGGAAGGGACCGGAAGCCCGAAACACTCTGCCAGCGCGACTGGGACCGGTTCATCCGGGACCGCAGGGCGGGTAGGGTCGGCCCGAGCGGAAGGCCCGTGGGCAACCAGATGATTCGGCACGACCTGGTGTTCCTGCTCACCGTTCTCAACTGGGCCGCGAGGTCGAGGGACGAGAGTGGGCGGCTGCTCTTGCAAGCGAATCCCCTGAGGGGTTTCAAGACGCCCAAGGAGAAGAACCCGGTCCGCGTCGTCCTCTCCGAGGAGGAATACCGGGCGCTGCTGAAGGTGTCCCGCCGGGTCGGCTGGAAGTTCCATGTCGCGCTCGTGCTCGCGCACGAAACAGGCCACAGGATCGGGGCCATTCGGCAGCTTCGGTGGCCCGAAATCGATCTCGACGGCGGCATGGTGCAATGGCGCGCCGAACACCAGAAGAACGGCTACGCACACCGGACGCCGCTGACCGACGAAGCGGTCGCCGCCCTGGCACTCGCATGGCGGAGGAACTCCGGGGACGAAAACGCTCCGGTGCTGCCCTCCTCGAAGGATCCCACTTCGTGTGTTAGCCGCTGGATGGCCCGTGCTTGGTGGGAGAAGGCCGAAAAGCTCGCCGGGATCAAGCCCAAGCGTGGGCGCGGCTGGCACTCGCTCAGGCGGAAGTTCGCTTCCGACCTCATGGACCAGCCCCTCAAGGTGCTCTGCGAGCTCGGCGGATGGAGAACCACCAAGACCATCCTTCAGTGCTACCAGCGGGCCAGTGACGATCGGCTCCGGGAGGCGCTCGCGAACCGCCGTAAGGTCGGCACCTGATCGAATCGGCGGGAATCAATCGGCGGGAATCCGCGCGAACAACCTCGTAATCTCAACGCGCACAGGCATATACGGTGATCCGCGCATCAGACCGGACACCGAATCGGTGCGATCCGCCAGCTTCGGTGGGTGGACATCAACTTCGAGGACAGGACCTTCGTGTGGCGCGCGGAGCACGAGAAGACGGGCTACGAGCACTGCACGCCGATGACCGACGAGGCGGTCGCGGTGTTGGAGGAGGAGGCGCAACGCGGGGATCCAGAAACCGGAAACGCTCCGGTGTTGCCCGCCCCCGGGGACACCTCGAAGTGCGCGGGCCGGTCGCTGGTCCGGAGTTGGTGGAACAGAGCCGAAAAGCTTGCGGGGCTGGAACCCCGGCGCGGGAGGGGCTGGCACTCGCTGAGGCGGAAGTTCGCTTCCGACCTCATGGACCTTCCGCTGAAGGTGCTTTGCGAACTCGGTGGCTGGAAGGAGGCCCAGACGGTGCTGCGCTGCTATCAGCAGGCCGATGCTGGACAACTCAGGAAAGCGCTGGAGAGCCGCCGGAGGGTTCGCGCCTGACCCAGATCGACTGGCGGGAGTCGAACAGCGGGAGCACGGTGTTTGAGTTCCGTAAGAGCAACGTTCACAATAGAATGTGAACCCGACAGCGTCCGCCGAGGTAGCGGGAGAGGTCGAGCTGGGCCCCTTCGAGTTCGAGGTCGAAGGCGGCCAGATCTCGTCGTGAGGCCTCCGCGGCGGTGTCGGAGGTTGCGTAGACGATGCGGCCGAGACGCTGATCCTGGAGCTTCAGCCGGCGCCGCATGAGTTCCGCCTCGACGAAGGTCTCGCGTATCGCCGGGAAACGATACGTGAACCCTTCGTCCTCCGCCTCCACTTCCGCGTCGAACTCGGCCGCCAGGCGCTCCAGCTCCGTCAGGATCATCTTCGGCGGCACCTGCTGGCCGTCGAGCGCGCGCGTCACGTGGCGGATCGCGTCGCCAGCCGCGACCCACTGATCGGTCCCGACGCTACGGGAGTAGACCAGGCCCACGAGCAAGCGCCGCACGTTGCGCCGCATACGCGCGCGGTTCTTCCCGGCCAGGGTCAACGCGCGGACGAAGGGGATTGCGAAGAAGAGGCTGCTGTAGGTGAACGGCACGACGCCCAGCCCGTAGAAGGTGACCGGATCGAACGAGGAGGGCAGCCCGATCACGCTCGCCATCGCCAGGTTGAAGCCGTTCATGGCGCCGATGCCGACGTTGGCCCCGCCGCTGTTGCCCGTCAGCTTTTTCGGGTACTCCAACCGCATCCATGCCGGTTCGGGCTCTCGCGCGCGGACCTCCCCGTGGGCGCTTCTCATCAGCTCGGGGAAGGCGTACACGACCTCGCCCGCGTCCGACACCCGCGGGTCGCCTCCGTAGGCGCCGGTGAGGCGTCCCATTTCTTCGACGGCGTCGTCGATCGGCAGACCGGTGTGCTCGATCAACTCCGACGACGTCAGGACGCCCTTCCGCGCCCGGATCAACTGGACAACCGTACGATCCTTCTGGACCTGCGTCGGCCTGGGCTCCTCGGGGCCGAAGATGAAGGCGAAGACCTTCTTGTAGAAGGGCGGCCGGGCGTCCTTCGGGAGCCGCCTGGCGTGGCGGTCGCCGTAGTAGAGGCCCCTCCGGTCCCACCCGCGGCCCCCGAGAAGCCAGTGGAGGATGAAGAAGTCCCCCAGGCTGAAGCCCCTGCGCCCGCCGGAGCCGCGGCCGTCGCGGTTGGCGGTCATCAGCGCGATCAGAATCAGGACGAAGACGACGAAGTAGACGACCAGCATGACGGCCGTCCAGATCTTGAAGCCGACCTTGAAGGCCGACCAGGCGACTCTGCGGAAGCGCGCCCGGAACCGTTCCGCGTCCCGTTCGATGAGCGTGGGATCGAACCGGTAGAGGAGGTCGCCCGAATCGGAGACCTCGAGGTGGCCGCGGTGCGTCTCCAGGAGGGACCTCAGGGCGACCTCGGCCTCGTGGTCCGGCAATCCGGTGGCGGAGACGACATCGCCTACGGTGGCGCGTCCCTGAAGGCCACGGAGGGCGGCGATGACCGTATCGTCGGGGCGGCGGGCGGCGGTTGTGACGGGGTCGAGCACGTGTGATGTCCTGGAAGAATGAGATGGATGCCGTCTACCATAGCCCATAGGCGGGAGTCCTGCGGTTATTGCGCGGGTTCCCGTCGCCGTGTGCCGGGTCTTGAGCGGCGGCCTGCGGGGCGTCTAGGATCAGAGTCTGCGATCCCCCCTGCCCAGGAGCCGTCCCATGAGACGCCGAGACTTCCTCGCCACCTCCGCCGCCGTCGCCGCCGGATCCAGTCTCATCGGATGTCGGCCTCCCGAGACCGCAGGCGCGGCCACCGCCGCCAGCGGGCAATGGGGCCCGGCCGGAGACTCGAACGTCCCGGGCCTGCTCGGACCCGCGCACCGGGCCGTGTGGGGGGCGCGGGGCGTAACGGCCGCCGCCGACTACTACGCCTCGCTCGCCGGCACGACGATCATGATGCAGGGCGGGAATGCGGTGGACGCCATCGTGGCCGCGTCCGCCATGCTCAACGTCTCGGAACCCTACATGTCCGGGATCGGGGGCTTCGGCGGCTTCATGCTCATCTACCTCGCCGAGGAGAACCGGGTCGTCGGACTCGACGCGCTCGGCAAGTCGCCGGCCGCGTCCTCTCCGGAGACGATGACGCTCGACGACTTCGCCGCGGGCTACAAGGCTCCCATCGTGCCCGGCGCATTCAAGGGCTGGGCCGCCGTCCTCGAACGCTACGGGACGATGAGCCTGGGCGACGTGTTCGAGCCCGCGATCCAGCTCGCCGAGGACGGGTTCGTCGTCTCGCGCTTCGACGAGATCCACACGAACGGCGCCGCGGCCGAGAAGCTGGGACAGTTCCCGTCGACGACCCGGGTCATGTTCCCGAACGGCCGTCCCCCGCGCATGGGCGAGATCATCAGGCAGCCCGACCTCGCCGCCAGCATGCGCCGCCTCGCCCGCGAAGGGGCCGACGACTTCTACAGGGGGGAGATCGGCGAGCGCGTCGTGTCCTTCCTCGCCGAGAACGGCGGCCACATGACGATGGCCGACCTGGAGGCGTACGACGTCACCTGGAAGGAACCGATCACGACGACCTTCCAGGGGCACGACCTGTACGCGATGCCGCCCGGCTCGTGCGGCATGTCGATGTTCCAGGCGCTCAACATCATGGACGGCTTCGACCTCGCGAACATGGACCTCTACAGCTCCGAGTTCGCCCACCTCTGGCTCGAGGCGTACCGGCTCGCCCTCATCGACGACGACCGCTACAACACGGGGAAGGAAGATGTCGAGATTCCCGTCGACATGATCATCTCGAAGGAGTATGCAGACGAGCAGCGGGCGACGATCGACCCCGCCCGCATCGCCTCCTTCTCCGGGGCCCCGCTCCCCTTCTTCGGCACGACGAGCCTCTCGTCCGCCGATCGCTGGGGGAACGCGGTCGCCTTCACGCAGTCGCTCGTGAGCGGCTACGGGAGCGGAGTGATCGCCGGCGACACGGGGATCTTCCTCAACAACGGCCACACCTTCGGCTTCGTCCTCGAGGAAGGGCACGTCAATCACCTCGAGGGCGGCCAGAAGGCGAAGGGCGTGATGACGCCGTGCGTCGTGATGAAGGACGGAAACCTCGTCGCCGCGGTGGGTGCGGCGGGCGGCTACACGATCCCGCAGACGGTGGGGCAGGTGATCACGAAGCTGACGACGGGCGGAATGGACATACAGCTCGCGATCGCGTCTCCGCGCATGTGCCTCAACCGGGGTGGGGGGCGCACGCCGATCCCGGAGGACTCGGTCACGTACCTGGAGGCGGGCTTTCCGCCCGAGGTGTACGGCGAACTCGAGGACCGCGGCCACTACCTGGCCGAGCCCGGAAACCCGGGGGGCGTGCAGGGCGTGTACCGCGATGCCGAGACCGGCGCCCTCGCCGGCGGATCCGACCCACGTCGGGACGGTCACGCCATCGCCTGGTAGGGCTCCCGCCCGATGCATCGGCGGCGCGCTCGGGAGGGTGTGCCGCCGATGCGCCGGCCGGGCGTCGACGAAGGTCTTGAGCGGTGGGCAACTCGGAGTCTAGGATGAGGGTTGCGCGATCCCCCCTGCCCAGGAGCCGTCCCATGAGACGCCGAGACTTCCTCGCCACCTCCGCCGCTGCGGCCGCCGGATCCAGTCTGATCGGCTGTCGCGCCCCCGAGACGGCCGCCGCGCCCCCGGACGGGATTGGACAATGGGGCCCGGCGGGCGATTCGAACGTACCCGGCCTGCTCGGCCCCGCGCACGGCACCGTGTGGGGCCGCCGCGGCGTGACGGCCGCCGCCGACTACTACGCCTCGCTCGCCGGCACGACGATCATGATGCAGGGCGGGAACGCGATCGACGCCATCGTCGCCGCGTCCGCCACGCTCAACGTCTCCGAGCCCTACATGTCCGGGCTCGGCGGCTTCGGCGGCTTCATGCTCATCTACCTGGCGGAGGAGAACCGGGTCGTCGGACTGGACGCGCTCGGACGGGCGCCCGCGGCCTCCTCGGCGAGCACGATCACGCCCGATGACGTCGAGATGGGCTACAGGGCACCGATCGTGCCCGGCGCCTTCAAGGGCTGGGCCGCCGTTCTCGAGCGCTACGGGACGATGAGCCTCGGCGACGTGTTCGAGCCCGCCATCCAGCTCGCCGAGGACGGCTTCGTCATCTCGAAGTTCGATGAACTACACACCACCGGGAGCGCCGATAAGCTCGGGAATTACCCATCGAGCACGCGGATCATGTTCCCGAACGGCCGTCCACCGCGCATGGGCGAGATCATCAAGCAGCCCGAACTCGCCGCCAGCATGCGTCGGCTCGCGCGCGAAGGCGCCGACGACCTCTACAAGGGCGAGATCGGAGACCGCATCGTCGCCTTCCTCGCCGAGAACGGCGGCCACATGACAAAGGCCGATCTCGAGGGATACGAGGTCGCGTGGCGAGAGCCCATCACGACGACCTTCCAGGGCCACGATCTCTACGCCATGCCGCCGGGATCGTGCGGCATGACGATGTTCCAGGCGCTCAACATCATGGACGGCTTCGATCTCGCGAACATGGACCTCTACGGCTCCGAGTTCGCCCACCTGTGGCTCGAGGCGAACCGGCTCGCCCTCATCGATGACGAACGGTACAACACGGGGAACGAAGACGCGGAGATCCCGGTCGACAGGATCATCTCGAAGGAATACGCGGACGAGCAGCGGGGGACGATCGATCGCGGCCGCATCGCCTCCTTCTCGGGCGCCCCGCTCCCGTTCTTCGGGACGACGAGCCTCTCCTCCGCGGACCGCTGGGGGAACGCCGTCGCCTTCACGCAGTCGCTCGTCGCCCTCTACGGGAGCGGGGTGGTCGCGGGCGACACGGGCATCTTCCTGAACAACGGCCACATGTTCGGCTTCTCCCTCGAGGAAGGGCACGCCAACTACATCGTGGGAGGGCAGAAAGCGAAGGGCGTGATGACGCCGTGCGTGGTCATGAAGGACGGGAATCTTGTCGCGGCTGTCGGCGCCGCCGGCGGCTACACGATCCCGCAGACCGTGGGTCAGGTGATCACGAAGCTGACGGCGGGCGGGATGGACATGCAGCTTGCGATCGCGTCGCCCCGCATGTGCCTCAACCGGGGCGGCGGCCTGACGCCGATTCCGGAGGACTCCGTCACGTACCTGGAGGCGGGCTTCCCACCGGAGGTGTACGGAGAGCTCGCCGATCGAGGGCACAACCTGGTGGAGCCCGGCAATCTCGGCGGCGTACAGGGGGTGTACCGGGACGCGGAGACGGGCGCTCTGGCGGGCGGGTCCGATCCGCGCCGCGACGGCCACGCGATCGCCTGGTGAGTCGAGGGCGGCCCGCCTCGGTGGCGGCGGGGCTGGCGGCACTGGCCGGGCTGGCCTGTGGGGACGGTGCTTCCACTCCCGACGATAGCGCGGGTGAGGCCCCCGTGAGCGCGCTCACGCGCAATCAGGCGCTCCACGTCCCCATGCGGGACGGCGTCCGCATCGCGGTCGACGTGTGGCTGCCCGACGGCATCCAGCCCGGGGACCGGTTTCCGGCCATGATGCGGGCGACCCGTTACTGGCGCGCCCGCGGCGAGGTCGGCGTCCCTCTCGAGGAGACCTCGAACTTCGCCGAGGCGGAACGCTGGAACCGCGCGGGGTACGCCCTCATCCTCGTGGACGGGCGGGGCAGCGGGGCCTCGTTCGGGATCCGCCGCTTCGAACTGGCCGAAGACGAGGTCACGGACTACGGGGAGGTCGCCGACTGGATCGCGGAGCAGCCGTGGTCGAACGGACGCGTGGGCGCTTACGGGGTCTCCTATGCCGGGAACACAGCGGAGATGCTGGCCGTGAACCGCAGCCCCGCCGTGAAGGCGGTGGCGCCCCTCTTCAACGATTTCGACAACTTCGGCCACCTCATCTTCCCCGGCGGCGTGCTCACGGTCGGCTTCCTCGAGGACTGGTCGAACCGCACGCGCATGCAGGACCTGAACGACATCTGCGGCCTGTCCGACGCGATGGGGGCGGCCTGCGACGAGGTGCAGAGCCGGGTTACCGGCGTGAAGCCCGTCGACGCGGACGTTGACGGATCGCTGCTCGCGGCCGCGGTGGCTGAGCACCGGGCCAATACCGCGCCCTTCGAGGCGGCGCTGGAGTACGAGTTCCGGGACGACCCCTTCGGCCCCTACGGCGAGACGAACGTCGGGCACCGGCGTAGCCCCTCCGGCCACCTGCCGCAGATCGAGGAGTCCAGCGTGTCGATGTTCATCCGTGTCGGCTGGCAGGATGCCGGCACTGTGAACGGGACGCTGGGCCGCTACAACACGATCTCAAACGCGCAGCAGGTCTTCATCGGCCCGTGGGACCACGGAGCCCGCAACGACACCGACCCCTTCAAGGCGGGCGACACCCCCGTCGACCCCGATGCCGACTCCAGGTTCGCCGAGCTCGTTGCCTTCTTCGATGCACACCTCAAGGAGGACGGGTCCGGAGAGACGCCGACGGAGATCCACTACTACACGATGGGCGCCGACCGCTGGACACGGACGGAGCGCTGGCCGCCGGAGGGCTTCGACGACGTGACGTGGCATTTCCGCGACGGAGGGGCGCTATCGACGGAGGCTCCCGCCTCGGAAGCGGGGGAGGATCCGTACACTGTCGATTTCAGCGCCACGACAGGGACCCGCAACCGCTGGTACACGAACGGCGGGGGCGGCGACGTGGTGTATGGCGACCGCCGGGCCGAGGACGGGAAGCTGCTCACCTACACGAGTCCGCCCCTCGAAGCCGACACCGAGGTCACGGGCCACCCCGTCGTCACGCTGCACCTGGCATCCACCGAGACGGACGGCGCCTTCATCGTCTATCTGGAAGACGTCGCTCCGGATGGAACGGTGAGGTACATCACCGAAGGACAGCTCCGCGGGGTCGTGCGCGCGGTCACAGAGGTTCCCCCGCTGTACAGGAAGTACGGCCCGCACCGCAGCGAATCACGCGCGGACGCGCTCCCGCTCGTGCCGGGAGAGGTCGCGGAGCTGAGCTTCGACCTGTGGGCGACCTCCGTGCTGTTCCGGGCCGGCCATCGCATCCGGGTCGCCCTCGCCGGCGCGGACGCGGACACGTTTCTCCGCTATCCTCGCGACGGGAGCGTCCCGGAATGGATGGTGCAGCGGAACGCGATCCACGCGTCCCGCGTCGTGTTGCCGATGAGGCCTGCTAACTCGGCTCGCTAACGAGTTCGAGCGCCGTGGTCAAGTCCATCGGCACGGCCATGCCCGCCACCACCATCTCCAGGCTCATCCGGTTGTCCTGACGGACATACCTGCCTTCGGCGAGATCCACGACCATCGATCCGGTCAGCTCCCCGCTGATGTTTGCCGGCATGCCGCCCATGTCGAGTGTGGAAGCGACCGGCCCCGTAAACGTGATTGTGGCCTCACTGTCTTCCAGCCCGGCGAAGGTGTACGTGAATTCCACTTCCACCGTCTGCGCGGCCCCCCCCAGAGAGAGATCGACAGGCACGGACTCCGTCCAGGAATCCTCCGCGGCGACCTCGGTCTCGGGGAGTCGAAAATAATCCAAGCCTTCGAATATGCCCGTCGCCACCTCGGCGGCCATCTCATCCGCGTCGCCGTCCGCCGCGACGTTCCACACCTGGCCGCGCGGGCCCATCTCGAACGTGAGGGTCGTCCCGGAGAGATCCGGTGCCGGCCCCGCCCCGGGGATACCCATTGTCATTTCGGACGAGTCGATGACGACACCCGCCTGGATGCCCTCGGCCGCCGCGCTCAGGATGGTCTGCGTCTGATGCGCGCGAAGCGTCATCGCGGGACCGCTGGACGGCATCATCGGATTCTCGACGTTCAACTCCATGGAGTAGACGTAGCGGCTCACCTGACCCTCGGGGGGGGGTGAGTCGCAGAAGCGTCTGCCCGCTCAACGGCGGTGCGACGGCGAGAGCGATCATTGTGGCGGTGCACGCACCGCGCAGAGTTGCAGTCATGGTTCCTCCCATCTTCTTTTCTCTCACGCCTGGATCGGGTGTCAGGAATCCGGCATGAGTTCAAGTGTGGTTGTGGAGTTCATCTTCATCGTCATCCCGGCGATCGTCATTTCGGCGTCCATCCGGCTTGTCTGGCTCACGTGCCGTCCCTCGACCAGGTCCACGACCATCGTTCCGGTGATGGTTCCGCTGCCGCCCATCGCCATGCCCTCCATCTCCATGTTCATCTCCATCGGACCCTCGAACGAAAGGGTCGCGAGGCCGTCCTCGAGACCAACGAACGTGTAGGTGAAGGCCATGTCCATCGACACGCCGCCGGGCCCGAGGGCGAGATCGACCGGCGTCTCGAACGTCCATGTGTCGCCGGTGTCGACTTCCTCCTCGGGCAGCACGAAGTAACTCGCCCCCTCTACGAGGCTCTCGATACTCATCCCCGGAACATCAGGTGCGCCTTCGCTCTCGATGATGCGAAGCACTCTTCCGCGCGGGTCCATTTCGCTGGTGAAGGACATCTCGGTAAGCTCCGGCAACAGGTCCATCCCCGGCATGTTCATGCCCATATCCATGCTGACCGAATCGACCGCTCCGCGGATTCGAATGACGTCGCCCTCCACGCTCAGGACGGTCTGCGTCTGGAGCCAGCGCATCGTCACGAGCGGGCCGTCCGATGGCATCATCGGACTATCAACGCTCGTTTCCATGGAGTAGGCGTATCGCGATACCTGGCCGTCTGGTGGTACCAGGCGCAGCGCGAGGGGTCCTTCCGTGGGAATGACCCGGACCGGGGGAGACTGCCCGCAGGAAGTGAGCGCGGTGGCGAGAGAAAGCGTCGTCGCGGCGGCGAGGCCGCGCCATCGTGATTGCATTAGATCCTCCTGACGGTGTTGAAGCCGGGACCCGGGAGCCCTGCGTCATCGAGTGTGCGATTCCTGCCCCGGCTCGGGCGTTCACTGCCAGGCCGCCAAGGTGCCCGCAACCTGCGCGATCGGGCACGGGCGTGCCAGCGACCCCGAGGGCGACATACCCGGCATTACCCGGCTGTTGAGATTGCATTCAGAGTCCACTGGAATAATGGCGTATGGCTCCGAAGATACTGGAACTCCCGGCGAGCGAACGTCCGCGGGAGCGGCTGCGCCGCTTCAGCCCGGATGCGCTCTCGACGACCGAACTGCTCGCGGTCGTCCTGGGGGCGGGTGCGACCGGACGCTCGGCCGTGGACGTGGCGGGGCGGCTGCTGGCGGATTTCGATGGCTCGCTGCGGAACATGGGGCGGGCAGAGCCCGCCGAACTTGAACGAACCGGAGGCGTCGGCCCCGCACGCTCGGCCGCCGTAGCCGCGGCGCTGGCGCTTGGTCGACGGCAGGCAGCCGAACCCGCTCGCGAAACCGCACGCATCCGGAGTCCGGCCGATGTGTTCGGACGGCTCGGCCCCCTGCTGCGGGACCGTCGCCAGGAAGAGTTCTGGGTCATCTACCTGGACACGCAGAGCCAGGTCCTGCTCGAACGACGCCTAACGGTGGGGCTCCTGAACAGCTCGCTCGTCCACCCGCGGGAGGTGTTCGCGCCGGCGATCGCCACGGCCTCGGCCTCCGTCATCCTCGCCCACAATCACCCGAGCGGCGAACCCGAACCGTCGCCCGAGGACATCGCGGTGACCTGCCAACTCGTCGAGAGCGGCAGGCTTCTCGGGATCCCCGTCCGCGACCACGTGATCCTCGGCGACAAGGCCTATGTGAGCTTGCGCGAACGAGGCGTCTGCTAGCGTCGTGTCTCGGACACAAGACTCGCTCCCGGCCCGGCCCGCGCCGAACTCGCGCGCTACCGCTATCTTTACAGGTTGCCCGGGCCATTGGATTGTGGCCGTTCGGGCGTTGACGTCTCGGGGACGGAGCGCGAAGCGTGGAGAGCAGCCTCAAGCGGGAAGTCGGCCGGGCCGCGCCGGGAGCGGGCCCGCGCTCGCTGCTGCCCGTCGATTTCATGAAGGCGATCGAGGGCTACGAGGATCGCCTCGACCTCGATCTGCTCGCGCTTGCGTTCCAGTACAGCCTGGAGAAGCACGAGGGCCAGAAGCGACGCTCCGGCGAGGACTACATCCGCCACTGCGTCGAGGTCGCCAAGATCCTCATCGAGATCCGGCTCGACACGGTGAGCATCGCCGCTTCGCTCCTCCACGATGTGGTGGAGGACACGGACACCAGCGTGGCCGAGATCCGGACCGAGTTCGGCGAGGAAATCGCCCTCATCGTGGACGGCCTCACGAAGATCGCGCTGTTTGCGTTCGGCTCCATGGCGGAACGGCAGGTCGAGACCTACCGGAAGCTCCTTCTCTCCATGGCGCGCGACGCGCGGGTGATCATGGTCAAGCTCGCGGACCGTCTCCACAACATGCGGACGCTGGAGCACATGCCGGCCGGCGCCCGGGAGCGAATCGCGCTCGAGACCCGGGAGATCTACGCACCCCTGGCCCACCGCCTCGGCGTGGCTCGCCTCAAGTGGGAACTCGAGGACCTCGCCTTCAAGTTCCTGGAGCCCGAGGGGTACCGGAAGCTCGTGAAGGAGGTCAACGCCACACGGGGTGAACGCGAAGAGCTGATCCGACGCATGGAGGAGCCTCTGCGGGCTGAACTGAACGCCGCGGGGATCGAGGGCGAGGTCACGGGTCGGCCGAAGCACCTGTGGTCCATCTACGGGAAGATGGTCAAGCGCGACACGCCTTACGAGGAGGTGTACGACACGCTCGCGATGCGAATCCTGGTGGACTCGGTGCGCGACTGCTACCACGCGCTCGGGATCGTGCACAACAAGTGGACGCCGCTCACGGAACGCTTTCACGACTTCATCGCCACGCCGAAGTCGAACATGTACCAGAGCCTGCACACGACGATCTTCGGTCCCGGCGGGGCGCTGTACGAGATCCAGATCCGAACCCGTGAAATGCATCGCACGGCCGAGTACGGGATCGCGGCGCACTGGCGCTACAAGGAGGGCCGGTCCGGGGACGAGGTCGACGACGAACTCGCGTGGTTCCGCCAGGTACTCGAGTGGCAGCAGGAGACGCGCGAGCCGGAGGAGTTCATGGAGTTCCTCCGCATCGACCTCTTCCAGGACGAGATCTTCGTCTTCACGCCGGCGGGGGACGTCAAGCAGCTGCCGAAGGGGGCCACGCCCATCGACTTCGCCTTTGCAGTGCACACCGAGGTCGGGCTGCGCTGCAAGGGCGCGAAGGTGAACGAGCGGATCGCCCCGCTCAGCCGC
Organism: Candidatus Palauibacter sp.; assembly: GCF_965213655.1. Taxonomy (GTDB): domain Bacteria; phylum Gemmatimonadota; class Gemmatimonadetes; order Palauibacterales; family Palauibacteraceae; genus Palauibacter. The sequence continues at coordinate 292,567 of NZ_CBDBZT010000003.1, forward strand.
CCCCTCCGCAACGGGGACACCGTACATGTCCTGACCTCCGATTCGCAGACGCCGAGCCGGGACTGGCTGGGCTTTGTGCGGAGCAGCAAGGCCCGCCACGAGATCCGGCAGTGGATTCGCGATGAAGAACAGGAGTCCGCGCTCCAGCTGGGGAAGGACATCGTTCAGCGGGAGTGGCGGCGCCGCCGTCGCGGGAAGGTGGACGAGAAGGCCCTCAAGGTTGCATGCGATACGCTGGGATATGACGGACCCGACTCCCTCTATGCGGCCACCGGCCGCGGAGACGTGGGGCTCACGCGCGTGATGCGGGCCATCCTCCCCGAGGTCATCCCGGAAGTGCCGCAGAAGAGCCCCAGCCCGCTCCACAAGCTCGTGGACAAGGTCTGGGGCGGAGGCGGCCAGGGGATCCGGATCCAGGGGATGGAGAACCTGATGGTCCGGTACTCCCAGTGTTGCCAGCCGGTCCCCGGAGACAGGGTCATCGGCTATATCACCCGGGGCCGCGGCGTCTCGATCCACAGGCAGGATTGCCCGAACGTCCTGAACCTCTCCGACGCTCCCGAGCGCCGGGTGGAGATCGAGTGGGAGACGCACGGCGAGCGCCGGTTCCTGGTCCGCATCGTGATGGAAGGGACGGATCGCCACGGTCTGTTCGCGGACATCGCGCGTGCTGTCAGCGACACGGGCACGAACATCCAGTCGGCCGACATCAAGGGAATCGAGGGGGGAATGCGCGGGCAGTTCGTCGTCGAAGTCGAGAACCTGAACCACCTGCAGAAGGTCATGCGCAAGGTGCAGGGCGTGAAGGGCGTGATCTCCGTCGAACGGAAGGAGTCCTTCGGGGAGAGCGGGCTCACGATCGAGTGACCGGCTGACCCGTGACCATGCCCCGCTTCGACCTCCAGCTTCCGTTCGAGCCGATGGGTGACCAGCCCACCGCGATCCGCGAGTTGGCCGAGGGTTTGCGCCGCGGCGACAAGTGGCAGACGCTCCTCGGCGTGACCGGCAGCGGCAAGACCGTGACGCTGGCGGCGATGATTGCGGAGGTAAACCGTCCCACGCTGGTCATGAGTCACAACAAGACGCTCGCCGCCCAGTTGTATGGAGAATTGCGACAGTTCTTTCCCCGCAATGCCGTCGAATTTTTCATCTCTTACTATGATTACTATCAGCCCGAAGCCTATGTCCCTTCGACGGACACTTTCATAGAGAAAGATGCGTCCATAAACGAGGACATAGACCGACTGCGGCTTCGTGCCACCTCCGCACTCATGGAACGCCGGGATGTGATTGTCGTAGCCTCCGTGTCCGCGATCTACGGACTCGGAGATCCGGCCGGCTACCGCGAACTCATGCTCACGCTGCGCGAAGGGCAGGAGATCTCTCGCCGCGAGATCCTCTCCGGGCTCGTCCAGATCCAGTATTCCCGCAACGATCTCGACTTCGTCCGCGGCACCTTCCGGGTGCGGGGCGATGTGATCGAGATCCTGCCCGCATACGAGGAGCAGGGAGTACGGATCGAGATGTGGGGCGACGTCGTCGAGCGCATCTCGAAAATCGATCCCATGACCGGCGTCACGATCACACGCCTGCCGGAGAGTTCGATCTTCCCGGCTACGCACTACGCGACGCTCGGCCACCGGTTGGAGGAGGCCCGGCACGCGATCTACGTGGAAATGGAGGAGCGGCTCCTGCACCTGCGGGGGGAGGGGCGGCTGCTGGAGGCGCAACGGCTGGAGCAGCGCACGCGGTTCGATCTCGAGATGCTGACGGAGGTGGGTTTCTGTCCGGGGATCGAGAACTACAGCCGGCACCTCGACGGTCGGGAGCCCGGCAGCCGTCCGTACTGTCTCCTCGACTATTTTCCGGACGACTATGTCGTGGTCGTGGATGAGTCTCACGTATCGATCCCCCAGATCGGCGGGATGTACGAGGGGGACCGCAGTCGTAAGACGACCCTCGTCGAGTTCGGGTTCCGACTCCCCTCGGCGCTGGACAATCGCCCGCTCTCGTTCGGCGAGTGGGAGGATCTCGTGCCCAACGCGATCTTCGTCAGCGCAACGCCGGGCGAGTACGAGTTGCGGAAGAGCGAGGGCGTTGTCGTCGAGCAGTTGATTCGGCCGACGGGGCTGCTGGATCCCGAGGTGGAGGTGCGGCCGGTTCGGGGGCAGGTGGACGACCTGCTGGGCGAGATTCGCCGCCGGACGGAACGGCGCGAGCGCGTGCTCGTGACGACGCTCACGAAGCGAATGGCGGAAGACCTGTCCGAGTTCCTCGCGGTGCGGGGCGTGCGGGTGCGCTACATGCACTCGGACATTGCCGCGATCGACCGGGTGAAGATCCTCCGCGATCTGCGACTGGGGACGTTCGACGTCCTGGTCGGGATCAACCTCCTGCGAGAGGGCCTCGATCTGCCGGAGGTTTCCCTTGTCGCGATTCTCGACGCGGACAAGGAGGGCTTCCTTCGTTCGGATCGGTCGCTCGTGCAGACGATCGGACGTGCGGCCCGGAACCTGGCGGGGAAGGCGATTCTGTATGCGGACAAGGTGACGGATTCGATGCGGCGCGCGATGGATGAGACGTCGCGGCGACGCGAGGTCCAGGCGGAATACAACCGGGAGCACGGCATCGAGCCGCGTTCGATCGTGAAGTCGGTGCGGGAGATCCGGTTCTCGACCGCGGTGGCCGACGCGCGGGAGGCGCAGCCCGCCGTGCACGAACGGGAAGGCCCCTACGAGGAACTGTCGCCGGAGGCGCTGGCCGAGGTCATCGAGAAGGACATGCGCGCCGCGGCGGCCGCGCTCGATTTCGAGTCGGCGGCCCGGCTGAGAGATGAGCTGTTCGAGATCCGGGCCCGGATCGGCGACGGGAAGGGGGCCCGGCCGCCGGGGTTGCCGATCTCCGCGGGGGACCCGCCATGAGGAGCGCCGTGCTGGACGAGGCGGGGCTCGTGCGCTGGGGGCGAGAGATCGGTGCGGTCGCGGATCGGCAGGAGGTGTTCGTCGCGCTCAGCGGGCCGCTCGGAGCCGGCAAGACGCGGCTCACACAGGCGGCGTGTGACGGGGCGGGCGTGAAAGAAGCCGTGACGAGCCCGACGTACACGCTGGTCCACTGGTACGCAGGCGACCGCGGTCCCATCGGGCACGCGGATCTGTACCGGATCCGCGACCCGTCCGAACTGCTCGCCCTGGGGTGGGAGGAACTCGAAGCCCACGCGGGGGCGGTCTTCGTCGAGTGGGCCGAGCGCGCCGGGGAGGAACTCCCGACGGACCGGTGGGAGGTTCGGCTCGAGTTCGCCGCTGGTGCGGACGCGGCCGACGGAGTTGCCGGGAACCCCGCGGGCATGGTGCGGCGGGTCACGGCGCGCGGGCTGGGGCGCGTGCCACCGGTGCCCGATCCGGGCCTCCACGCCGAGGGGGCGGAGGCGTCCGCGTGCTGAGCCTGGCCCTGGAGACGAGCACGAAGCTCGGCAGCATCGCCCTGGGCCGCGGCGACACCCTGATTGCGGAGTGCGCGCTGGCCGTCCGCGCGACGCATTCGGAAACGGTGCTCGACGAGGTGGAGCGCATGCTGGCGCGGGCCCGGATCGGCGTCGGCGACATCGAACGTGTGGTCGTCGGGGCGGGGCCGGGTTCCTTCACCGGCGTGCGGATCGCGGCTGCGCTCGCGAAGGGCTGGTGTCACGCGAGGCATGTACCGCTCCACGCGTACTCGAGCCTGCGCTCCGTTGCCGCCTCGGCGGGGCGGGAACGCGTCTGCGCGCTGTTCGACGCCCGGCGAGGCGAAGTCTACGCGGCTGCCTACGCCGACGGCCCGCTGGAGGCCCCGCTCCGCGGGCCGGTGGCGTGCGACATCGATGCCTGGATCGAAGGGCTCGAGGATCCCGCGTCCTGGTCCTTCGCCGGGGAAGGCGCGATCCGGCACCGCGACCGGATCGAGGGGCGTGGGGGAAGCGTGCTCCCCGCGTTTCTCGGCGTGCCGCGCGCGGGCGTGCTGTTGTGGCTGGCCGAGAGGCTTCCCGCCGGCCGTGTCGCCGACATCGATGCGTGGGAACCCCGGTACGTCCGGAGTTCCGGGGCCGAACGCCAAGCCGGGCGCCGTGGCGGACGCCGGTAGGCCGGCGCTTCGGATCCGGCCGCTCCTCGAGTCGGATCTCGGGCAGGTGATGGCGATAGAGGAGGCGTGTTTCGCCACCCCGTGGTCCGAGCGAACGTTCAGGAACCTGCTCCGGCGCCCCGACGCCGTGCTGCTCTCCGCCGTGGACGATGAGGAGCGCGTCGCCGGGTACGCCGCGGTGTGGTTCGTCGGACGAGAGGCGGAATTGGGGGACCTCGCGGTGGCCCCGGAGGAGCGCCGACGCGGTATCGGCGGCGAATTGGTGGAAGCGGTTCTCGAGGAGGCGCGGAACCGGGGCGTCGTCCAGATCTTCCTCGAGGTGCGGGAGGGGAACCGGAGTGCACAGGGCCTCTACCGAAGCCGGGGATTCGAGATCGTCGGCCGGCGCCACCGATACTACGCAGGCCCTGCGGAAGACGCCCTCATCATGCGTCGATTGCTGGTCCGTTGATCGTTTTCTGTTACCTTGATCCTCTTCAACATCATCACCACCATGAGCGTTCTGAATCGATCATCGGGAGGCGGGAATGGCGCGCAGTCTGAACAAGGCGACACTCATCGGAAACATGGGCGCAGACCCGGAGGTGCGGTCGACGAACGCCGGGACGCGGGTGGCGACGCTTTCGGTCGCGACCAGCCGCCGATGGACGACGCGCGCCGGGGACCAGCAGGAGAAGACGGAGTGGCACCGCGTGGTCTGCTGGGATCGTCTCGCCGAGATCTGCGAGCAATACCTGCGCAAGGGCGACCGCGTCTACGTGGAAGGCCGGATCGAGTACCGGCAGTGGGAAGGGCAGGACGGTCAGACGCGGTATACGACGGAGATCCGCGCGCTCGAGATGATCATGCTCGGGAGCAGCGGCGGTGGCGGAGAAAGTTTTTCGGCACCGGAACCTCGCCAGGAGCGTTCGGATTTCTCGGAGTTCTCCAACCGGGCCGTCGCGGGCGAGGACGACCTCCCCTTCTGATCTGATGCCGCATTCGCACGCCGACGCGCTCGTCATGGTTGGCCTCAGCCACCGGACGGCCCCCATCGACATCCGGGAGCGTTTCGCACTCGGGGATGGGCGGCGCGCCGAGTGGATCGACGGCCTCACGGCCGGCCCGGACGTTTCGGAGGGCGTCGTGCTCTCCACCTGCAACCGGACAGAATGCTACCTGGCGGGACGTAACGCGGAAGCGCTGGACCGCCTTGGGCGCGAGGCGCTGTGCAGGGTTTCGGGTCTGGGGGTCGCGGGAGACTCCTACCTGACCACGGTCGAGGGAGCGAGCGCCGTCCGCCACCTGTTCCGCGTTACCGGCGGACTGGAATCGCTCATCGTCGGCGAGCCGCAGATTCAGGGTCAGGTCCGAGGCGCCTATCGGGAGGGGCGTCCCACGGTAGGGCCCGTGCTGCATCGCCTCTTCCAGTCGGCCCTCGATGTCGGCGGACGCGTGAGGGCCCGCACGTCGATTGCGAGCGGCGTGACCTCGATCCCCGGTGCGGCCCTCGGTCTGGCCCGAAGGGTGTTCGGTTCACTCGACGACTGCGGCATACTCGTGCTTGGAACCGGCGAGATGGGGAGGCTCACGGTGCAGTGTCTGATGCGAGCGGGCGCGCGGCATGTGTTCCTTGCGAGCCGTGACCAGGCCCGGGCCGAACGGGTGGCCCGGCCGCTCGATGCGCGCCCCATGAAACGGAGTGCGGCCCTCGCTGTGCTGGATCGAGTGGACCTTGTCGTCACCTGCACGGAGTCGGAGTCGGCCTTCCTCCGGCCCGGGCACGCCCGGAAGCCGCGACAGGGGCGCGCGCCGCTGGTGATCCTCGACATCGCCGTACCTCGCAACGTCGATCCACGAGTGGCGGATGTCGCCGAGGCGTTCCTGTACAACATCGACGACCTGCGGCGTGTGGTGGAACGGGCCCGCGCGGCGCGCGAGTCCGAGCGCCAGCGCGCAGAGGCGATCATCGAACGGCAGGTCGAAAAATACCGGGGTTGGCACCGAAGCCGTCGCGCAGACCCGGCCGTGCGGGCGCTGAGATACACCGCCCGGCGGCACGTGTCGGACGCCCTCGAAGCGCGTGCATGCGCGCCGCGCGACACGGACCAGGAGGAGGCGCTCCGGCTGGCGAGTCGCGCCGCGCTCAACAAGCTTCTGCACGGGCCGACGCGCGCGATCCGGTGGCTTGCGGAGCAACCCGGGGGCGAGGCGCGCCTCCATGCCCTCGAACCGTGGCTGTCGGCTGGTAGCGGCGCCCCTCCACGTCCTGCTAGTGTAGACGCCGTGGCCGCCCCGGTGGCCGCGCGGCAGCGGGCGGGCCAAGGCCCGGATCGAGGCTGAAACTCCGGGGGGCAGTGGAACGGGTGGGGACGTCAGGAGAGAGCGGATGAGGCAGTTCATTCCCCTGGAGGCTGGGTGATGGCAAGCGGCGCACCGGGCGTCGTCGTGGCCGTCGGTTCCGGAGTCCTGGAGGTCGCGCAGCAGTTGCCGGCACGCGTGATCGAGTCCCCCATCGACATGATTCTGGGCGCGACCCTGCCCACGAAGATCATCCTCACCGTGCTCGCCGCCTTCTCGCTCGTGTCCTGGGTCCTCATCATCTGGAAATTCCGTGAGTTGCGCGCCGTGAACGCGCGCGCGGATGACTTCGTGTTCGCGATGGCCGGGGCCAACGGTCTGATCGACCTCAACGACGCGCTGGCGGAACTCGAGGATTCCCCCTTCAGAAGGGTCTTCCGGGAGGGGATCGCCTTCTTCTCCGAGCTGCGCCCGGGCGCGCTCGCGACCACGCAGGTCGGGAACGGGTTGAGCCCCACGCAGCTCGAAGCGCTGTGGCTGGTGCTCGAGAAGAGTCTCTCGGAGGAGAAGGATGAACTTGCGCACGGGCTTCCCTGGCTCGCGATCATCGGCTCCGTGAGCCCCCTCCTCGGCCTCATGGGGACCGTCGTGGGCGTGATGAACTCGTTCATCGGCATCACATCGCAGGGTTCCGCCAACATCGCGGCCGTCGCGCCGGGCATCGCCGAAGCCCTGACGACCACGGTCGCGGGACTGGCCGTCGCGATTCCCGCCGTCATCGCGTACAACCACTATGCCTCCCGGCTGCGTCTCTTCGTAGGGGAACTGGAAGGATTCGCGAGCGAGTTCGTGGGGACGCTGGCGCGCGAGGGTCGCCTGTGAGCCGGGGCCCGGACGGTTGGAGGACGAGGAAGAACGCGGGATGAAGAAACGTTTTACAGAGCAGGACGACGGCATCGGCGTCGTGGCGGAGATCAACGTCACCAGCCTCGTCGATGTCGCCTTCACCCTCCTCATCATCTTCATGATCACGGCGCCCATTCTGCAGGGCGGCATCGAGATCGATCTGCCGGAGGGCGCCTCCGCGCCTCTAAGCGCCTCCGATGCGCTGGTGGTCTCGATCGATGCGGACGGGCAGATCTACCTGGATGACGCGCCGGTGACGTGGGAAGAGTTCGATGCCTCGCTCTCGCTGGCGCTCGAACGCTTCGAGTCCGAGCAGGTGTTTCTGAAGGCGGATGGCGACCTCGCCCTGCGGCAGGCGACCCGGGTGATGGGCCGCATTTTCGACGCCGGAGGCCTACTGAACATCATCACCGATCCGGACCCCGGCCGTCGGCGTCCATGAACCGGTATGGAGCGGAGGAGACCGGCGGTGGCGGACGTTGGCGCGCATGGCGGCGCGGAGGGCCGCAGCGCCACGGGCGTCCGACCCAGCGGGCCGTCTACGGCTCACTTGGCGTGCACGGTGGTCTCATCGCTCTCGCGGTGCTCGGGGACGCGGTATTCCGCCCGGCCGAGATGCCCAGGACGATACGGGTGAACATGGTCGCGGCCGCTCCGGAGGATGCGCCGATCCGCCTCGATCCGTCTCCGCCCGAGGTCGCGGAGGAGGAGAACCGGCCGCCGCCCCCGGAACCGACGCCCGATCCGGTGCCTCAGGTGGAGACGCCGACGGTGGAGGCCGAGGTCGAGATCGAGCGCGAGGAGGAGCCGGAGCCGGCACGCACCGAGGAGGTGGGCGAGGAAGTCGTCAACATCCGGATCGCCGGCGATGCCTCGGCCTGGCCCGAATACAGCGAGAACATCATCCGGCAGATCCAGCGCCGCTGGCGGCCCCCCGTCGGCGCGCGCGACCTTCGGGCCGAGGTCTACTTCATCATCCACCGGGACGGGCGCGTGACGGGATTCGAGTGGGTGGCACGCTCCGGGAACCTGATCTTCGATACCGAGGCGATGGGAGCCGTGGAATCGGCGGGCCGTGACCGGGCTTTCGGTCCGCTCCCGGACGACTTTGGCGCCGATGCGCTCGCCGTCTCCTTCTTCTTCGACCCGAGCGTTCGCTGAATGGGCCCCTTTCCGATCTTTCGTTCCCCTCGCGCCGCGGCGGGTCTGCTCGTCATCGCCGCGGGCGCCGCGCAGACGCCCCTGGTGGGTCAGGAGAGCGGAGCGCTCCGTCTGGGTCTCACCTACGAGGCCGGCTACGTCCCCGGCCTGGTCTTCGCGCCCGTCTCCGCGAGCGCCGGGTTCGAGGAACTGGGCGCAGCCATCGGCGAGATCCTCCGCACCGACCTCGAGTATTCCGACCGCTTCGACATCCTCGCGGTGCCCGACACGACGCTGAACGATCCCCCGAACTATGCGCTCTGGAACGAGCTCGGAGCCGTCTGGTACGTTACCTCCGAGATCTCGGTCGCGCCCGGGACGCAGACCCCGCTTCTGAGAGTCAGCCTGCACGATGTCCTGTTCGAGAGACTTGAGAACGTCCAGGCCTTCAGCCTCCCGGCCATGGATGCGGCCGGGTTCCGCATGGCGGTCCACCGGGCCTCGGACCAGGTCGTGTCCTGGGCAACGGGAGGCCAGCGCGGGATCGCCGCCACCCGCATCGCCCTGCGCCGGAGAGACGGCGCCGGATCGTCCCACCTGCTGCTCATCGACAGCGACGGCCGGAATCCGCAACGGATCGAAACCGGAGGGCGCAACGTCTTTTCGCCCGCTTTTTCGCCGGACGCCTCGCGCATCGCCTTCACGACTCAGGAAGAGACCGGCTACTTCTCGCTCGTCGAAATGAACCTGATCACGGGGAGCCGCCGAACCGTAAGGTCGGGCAGACTCGTTCTGACGCCGAGCTGGACGCCGGACGGGCGGCTCGTGTACGCCGAAGGAAACGGCGGCACCACCCGTATCATGATCGAGGGTGGCAGAGCGCTGACCGAGGGAGGCGGACAGTCTCTGAACCCCAGCTTCTCTCCGGATGGCGTCCGGTTCGCGTACGAAGCCGATCCCACGGGCGAACCCCAGATCTACGTCCGCCGCGTTGCCGGCGGTCCCGCGCGGCGGATCAGCATCTACCACCCTCGTGAGCGGACGAACGCGGCCGGGGCGGACTGGTCGCCCAACGGGGACCGGCTCGTGTATTCAGCGCTGAGTAACCGTCGTTGGCAGATCTTCACGGTGAACCCCGATGGCACGGATCGGCGGATGCTTACCCGCCGGGGCGAAAGCGAGGATCCGAGTTGGGCGCCCGATGGCCGTCATCTGGTCTTCTCATCGGTCGATTCGCAGGGATCGACCGTCTGGATTCTCGACATCTTCACGGGACGTGCCCGGCCGCTGACTTCGGGACGACTCGACGGCCTTCCGGACTGGTCGCCGCCGATTCCACCCGGCTCGTGAAAACGGCGACCGGCGGGGCCTTCGGCGGGTTGCGACTTGACGGGGCTTCGATAGGTTACGAATCCGTGTTGAAACCGGGATCAGGGCGGCGCGGAGCCATGTCGGCGTCCGCCCGTCCCCGCTGAAATCTCGTCCCGCGACTGGTAAACAAGGAGACCTCGATGCGGCTGAGCCACCGATTCGCTCCCATTCTTCTCGTTGCACTTCTGGCGAGTGCCTGTAGCGGCAATCCGGAGCCGGAGCCGGTGCCCCCACCTCCGCCTCCGCCGGCGGCTCCGCCCCCGGACGACAGCGAGCGCCGAGAGGCGGCCGCAGCGCGGATCTGCGAGCGCGCTGCAGCGGCCATGGAGGCGGGCGACTACACGACCGCGCGCGAGCTGCTCGAGCAGGTCGTAAACGACTACCCCGGCACGACGTGCGCGGAGTCCGCGCCGGCGCAGATCGAGCGCGCGGTTGCGGGCGAAGCGATTGTGGCGCGGATTCACTTCGACTACAACGAGTCCGACATCACCGCCGCCGCCGCTGCGATCCTTCAGAGCAAGGCCGATGCGCTCCGGGGTCGCCCCGCCATCCGTCTCCGGATCGAGGGCCATTGTGACGAACGGGGCTCGCTCGAGTACAACCAGGCGCTGGGTCTGAGGAGGGCCCAGGCCGCGGTCGACTATCTCTCCAGCCTGGGGCTGGATGCCGGCCGCTTCGATGTCGTGACCTTCGGGGAGGAGGTGCCGCTGGCCCGGGGGAGCAACGAGTCGGCGTGGCGGCAGAATCGCCGCGGCGAGTTCGTCATCACGGACGGAGACATCTAGATGCAGAGAGCGGCGGTCGCCGTGCTGTTGGGCGTTGCGGCCGCCGCCTGCGCGTCCAGGGGCGATGTCGAGACGATGGGAGACGCCCTGCGGGACGAGATGGCGATACTCGCCGAAGGGCAGCGCCAGCTGGTCGAGGCGATTCGCGCGGAGCTGGAGACGATCGAGAGTTCGAGCGAGCGCCGGGAGACGACGGGTCGGGGCGAACTCGAACGGCTGGTGGGACAGTTGGAGCGCGCCATCCAGCAGCAGAACGACCACGCCGTGCAGAACAACCAGTTGCTCAACGACATCTACGAGATTCTCAGCCGGTCGGGCCCTCCCTCGCCGATGGGTCCCATCGGATCGTCCGACACGGGTCCGCCGGCCCTGGGGGCGGTGGACCCGGAGGACGGAACTGCGGTCACGTCCGGATCCGAAGAGGCGACCCAATTCTACGGACTGGCGCTCGAAATGTACCAGCGAGGCAACCTGGAGACCGCGCGCGACGCCTTCGAGAATTTCCTCGCCAGGTACGGCGGGCACGAACTGGCGCCCGATGCCCAGTACTGGGTGGCACGCACCTATGAGGACGCGGAGGATCCGGGGAATGCTCTCGAGGAGTACCGTCGACTGACGGAACTCTATCCGGATTCGGGCCGGGCTCCGGCGGCGCTCTTTCAGCGGGCGATGATCGAGGCGTCACGGGATAACACGGCGGTGGCGAGGCGGCTGTTCGCTCAGATCGAGAGCGGCTATCCGAACAGCCCCGAGGCGGAAGAGGCCCGTCGGGAACGAGAGAAGCTGGGCGGTTAGCCGTCCGGTGACCGCAGGCTACCATGCAGTGTCCCCGCTGTAACCACCCGGAGGCGCGGGTCGTCGACTCCCGCACGAGTCGCGGCGGCCGTGCCATTCGCCGCCGGCGCGAGTGTCTCTCCTGCGGAGAACGATTCACGACCTACGAGCAGGTCGAAGCAGAGCCTCTACTCGTCATGAAGAAGGACGGCGGGTCGGAGACCTACGACCGGGGGAAGCTCCTCGCCTCCATTCGCGTGGCCTGCGCCAAGCGTCCAGTATCGAACAGCAGCATCGAATCCCTCGTGGACGAGGTGGAGGCACAGCTGGCGGCGGAGGACCAGCGGGATATCGCCAGCCTGCGCCTGGGCGAACTCGTCATGGAGAGGCTCCGAGCCATGGACCAGGTCGCATACGTGCGCTTCGCCAGCGTATACCGGAACTTCCAGGACACGACGGAGTTCATGGAAGAGGTGCGGCAGCTGCTGCGACGCGCCGGGCACAGCGCGGCCGGGCAGGTCGACCTGTTCCTATCAGGAGGTGACCAGAGCCGATGAGGCCCCGGAGACAGATCACAGGTGCGACCGATCAGGCGGAGATGCCCTTCCTCGACCATCTCGATGAGCTGCGCTCCCGGCTGATCCGCGCGCTCCTCGCGCTTCTTGTCGGGCTCGTCATCGGGCTCGTGGCGGTCACGCAGTTCGACGTGCTCGGCATCATCGAGCGGCCCATCGTGGAACTCCTCCCGGGCGAGAACCTGAACTTTTCGAGTCCCACCACTCCCTTCGTCATGATCCTCAAGCTCGGCTTCATCGTGGGACTCCTCGCCGCCTTGCCCTACCTCGGTTGGCAGGCGTGGGCCTTCCTCTCCCCGGCCCTGTACGCGAACGAACGCAAGTTCGCCGTCCCGGCAATCGCCTCCGGGACCCTCCTGTTCGCCGCCGGCATCTCGATGGCGTACTTCCTGGTCCTGCCGCTGGGACTCAGGATCCTGCTGAACTTCTTCGACGGACAACTCAACCCCGTCATCATGATTGGCGAGTATCTGAACTTCGCCGTCAAGCTGATTCTGGCGTTCGGGCTCATCTTCGAACTTCCGGTCATTCTCGTGTTCCTGTCGCTGGTCGGGATCGTGACGCCTGAGGGGCTCGCGAAGTACCGGCGGCACGCAATCGTCGCCATGGCGGTCGTCTCGGCATTCCTCACGCCGGCCGACCCCTACACGATGCTCGCGATGATGCTGCCCATGATGCTGCTCTACGAGGTGTCCGTGATCATGACCCGCGTGCTCCGGCGCCGTCGGCAGGAGCGGGAGGCGGAGCGGACCTCCGGGGAAGGAAGTTCCGACTGAGACTTCGCGCGCTCCTGGGGCTGGCGGCCCTGCTCGGCGGCCTCGGCGCGGTCGAAACGGCGCGCGCCGCGCCCGCGGGCGCCCGACCCCTTCAGTTCACCGCTCGTGCGGATACCGACACGGTCGTGGTCGCGGGGCGGGACTCCCTGCCGCAAGACTCCACCGCCCGGGATACACTCGAGATTCCGGTGACGGACTCGACCGTTACCGGCGATCCGGTGGCGTCCGATGACTCCGTTGCGGTCGGCGATTCGATTCCGGCTGGCGACGCGGCACCGGCGGACACCCTCGATGCGGCACCGGCGGACACCCTCGATGCCGCGGTAGCGGACACCGTCGATGCGGGCCCGACCGACCCGCCCTTCCCGCAACAGGATGACATCTTCGGCCAACTCCTCGGGGAGCCGGGCTATCAGACCATCCGGTACCAGGGTCGCGGCGTCCAGCTGGATGTCGACCGGCAGCGGGTACAACTCAATCGAGAAGCACAGGTGACCTACGAGCAGTCCACGATCGATGCGGACACGATCACCTACGAGGCGGGCCTGCAGTTCGTCCGCGGGTGCGGAAACATCTCCCTGGAGGGGCAGGGGGAGAACGTCATCTCGGACGAGTGTTTGAACTACGATGTCTCGTCCACCAAGGGCACCGTCCTGGATGCGCGAACCTCGTTCGCCCAGCAGGGGGCTGACTGGTTCATCCTCGGCGACATGACGCTCCGGGGCTCCGGCACAGCCTTCGTCGAGACCGGGAACTTCACCTCGTGCGAAGCCGACGAGCCGCACTACTACTTCCGCGCCGGGCAGATCAAGGTCGTTTCGGACGACATCGTCGTGGCGTGGCCCGTGACCCTCTACATCCAGAACGTGCCGGTCGCCTGGCTCCCGTTCTTCGCGCAGGACATTCGCGAGGACCGAAGGAGTGGTTTCCTGCCCCCCCGCTTCGGCTTCAACGACGTTGTCGCGTCCTCCAGCAATGCCCGGCGGAGCATCACCGACTTCGGGTACTACTTCGCGCTCAACGACTTCATGGATGCGCAGGCGACGGCCGACTGGTTCAGCGGACGCTTCACCCGCCTCAACGGGGCCGTCCGCTACCGGTCGATCAAGAAGTTCTTCCGGGGCAACGTTCTCGCGAGCTACAGCTTCGGGAACGAGAAGACGCTGCAGTTCCAGATGCGGCACCGGCACGAACTGACTCCCGTCACGGATATCCGCGTCAACGCGAACTTCATCTCGAACACTACCGTCTTCGAGCGTCAGACCTTCGATCCGACAATACAGACGCAGCGGATCGCGTCGGATGTCGGTGTGCAGCACCGCTTCCCCTTCGCGTCCGTCAACCTGAGCGGGAGCCGGCGCCAGGATCTGGGAGCGCAGAGGGGGAAGACCGACCTCACGCTGCCCAAACTTCAGATGACCTTCTCGCCCCTGACCCTTTTCCGCGCCCCCCGCAACCGCAGCGGGCCGTTCAACAATATGGTCGTCAACGGTGCTTTTTCGGCTTCGCGCCTCGACCGGACTCAGGAAGAGAAAGACGGCAAGAGAACCGAAATTGCGTCCGCGAACAGCGCCCTTCGCATCGGCTCCTTCGGGGTCAGCGGAAGAACGAACTTCAACCGGGCCACCGTACTTCCGTTCCAGCCGATGCCAGGCGCCGACACGACGATGTCCGCAGCGTCCGGGAGCGTTTCGAAACTGGACTACGGAGCGCAGGCGGACTACCAGATCGACCTCGTCGGGAGCACGACGCTGCGCCCCACGTTGAGCGTGGACGCGAGCCGGTTTCAGTCGGACGACACGGGCGGAGAGTTCATCACGGCGCCGACGCGCCTGCGCTTCGGAGCCGCAGTGTCCACCGACCTCTACGGGTTTCTTCCCGGCGTCGGTCCGTTCGAGCGGATCCGGCACAAGGTCTCGCCCCGCTTTCACTACGACTATTCGCCTGCGGTGGAAGCCTCCGATTCGCTGCTTGCGATCCCGGGCTTCCCGGTGTCGAACTCGAAGCAGGAGAACCGGCTCCGCCTTACGCTGAACCAGACCTTCGAGGCCAAGCTGCGGGAGGAAGTCGAGCTTGACCCCGAAGCGACGGCACTGCTGGAGGGCCGCTCGCTCGAAGCCGATTCGACCGGCCAGGAGACGGACGCGGCCGCGCCCGAAGCGGACTCGCTCGCGGTGCTCGGCGATTCGGCGGGCGTACAGGCCCCGGAGGAGGGCGACGCCGCCGAAGGGGACCCGCTCGCCGCGGAGCGCGGACTGGCCGAGAGCGGGCAGCAGACGGCACCGGGTACCGAAGGGGACACGGGCGACCCTAATGCTCCGCGCCGCGCGCAGCCGCGCCGGAACGTCGTCCTCCTGGGGATCAACTCGAGTCCTCTCACCTTCGATTGGTCTCGCGAGGACGAATCACCGCTGACCACCGACCGCTGGTCGCACCGCGTCAACTCGGATCTGCTGCGGGGACTGTCTCTGAACATGTCTCTGGACCTGTTCGAAGGTACCGGTCAGGAGCGGATGTTCGCCCCCATCCTCTCGAGCCTTACGGGCAGTTTCACGTTCAGCTCGGCCAGCGGTCTCGGCGGCCTCCTCGGATTGGGCGGGGGCGGGGGTGGGGGGGGCGGCGCCGATCCCCGCAACCGCCTGCGCAATGCGGCCGACTCCCGATACCGGCTGCAGAGTTTCGACGAGAACCCGGACCCGGTGGACCCGGGCCTGCGGGCCGGCGGCCCGTGGACGCTTGCGCTGACCTACTCGCTGCAGCGCGGGCGGGAAGAGCAGAGTTCGCAGGACCGACAGTCGCTCAACGCGGTCTTGTCGCTGAACCCGACGCCGAACTGGCGCCTAGCCTGGCGGACGACGTACAACCTCACCCAGAAGGAATTCGGAGAACACCTGATCACGCTTGACCGCGCCCTCCACCGCTGGATGGCGACCTTCATGTTCGCCCGCTCACCGAACGGGAACTTCATCTTCCAGATGAGCGTCAGCCTGCGGGATGCCCCCGACCTCAAGTTCGACTACGACCAGCAGACGCAGGATGGACAGGGTGGTTTCGGCAGCGGTATCGGCGGCGGCATCGGCCCCGGGCGCTTTTGACATTCTCCTTCACCGCCCCGACATTCCCGGGCACTTCATGCGCGGTTCGCGCGCCGAGGAGAGTATGCTCCCGACCACCTCCATCGATCTGGAACACGTCCGCCTGCCCGTAGCGGCCCGCCTCGTCGCCGTCGAGCGTGAGTTGCTCGGGATGGTGCCATCGGGATTCGAGGCCCTCGACGAAGTCGGCGACTATCTGTTCGCGCGGTCCGGCAAGCTGCTTCGGCCGACCCTTCTCCTTCTTGCCAACGGTGTTGGGGGGCGCCCCTCCCCGGAGGCCGTGAAGCTGGGGGCCATCGTCGAACTGCTGCACGTCGCGACCCTCGTGCATGACGATGCGGTCGATCACTCCGCGAGGCGCAGAGGTCGGCCCACCGTCAATCACCGCTGGACACACCAGGTCGCGATCATCGCGGGAGACTACCTCTATTCGCGCGCGGTCATCGAGGTCGTAGCGCTCGGCAAGCTGGGGCAGGTAGCACTCCTCGCCCACACTGCGAACCGCATGACGATCGGCGAGATGCGGCAGCTCGTGCTCCACGACGGCCTCGACTTCACGCGCGAGGACTACGAGAGACTGTGCGAGCACAAGACGGCGTCTCTCATGTCCGCGGCTTGCGAACTCGGGACGCTTTCGGGGGCCCCCCAATACCGGGACGCCCTGCGCGCGTACGGCCATCATTTGGGTATGGCGTTCCAGATCGTCGACGATCTGCTCGACTACTCATCGTCGACTCGCGTCATGGGCAAGCCGCGCGGCCAGGACCTGCAGGAACACAAGGTGACGTTGCCCCTGATCGCCGCTCTGCCCAAGATGGAGTGGGAGGAACGACGCGCCGTGGAAGCGCTCTTTGCGGACCCGGAGCCCTCCGCTGATGCCGTCCAGGAGATCGTGGATCTCGTGGAAGGGCATGGAGGTGTGGAGGCGGCTCGGGAGGAAGCCCGGTCGCGGGCAAGCCGGGCCCGGGATCAGCTTCAGTGTCTACCGCCGGGTCGGTGCCTCGAGGCATTGAGCCTCGCAGTGGATTACGTAGTGGAGAGGGTACGGTAGCGTGTGAACTTCGGAAGCAGACGCAATCGTTCCCCGATACGCATGGTCCTCGTCATCGCGGGGGGATTTGTGCTCGGGGGGCTGCTCACCGAACTTATGGCGGTTACGTTGCCCCCGTCGGCAGCACGTCAGTTCTTCATTACAACGGTCGCGGCTTCACTGCAGCCGCTCGCGTTCGATCTCAAGGTGCTCGCAGTCACGCTGGGGCCGATCGTCCTGCGCCTGAACGTGTTGAGCGTCGTCGGGGTCGTGCTCGTCGCCTGGTTCACCCGGTCGCTTCTCTGACCGGGACACCGGAGATGAGCCACAACCAAGGAGTATGAGATGTTTGGTCTGAGCCCATGGGAGTTGTTGCTCGTTTTCCTCGCTATCCTTCTCCTCTTCGGCGCGAAGCGGCTTCCCGAGATCGGGAGTTCCCTGGGCCGGGGGATCCGTGAGTTCAAGGGTTCGATCAAGGAGGTCGAGGGCGACGTGAGGGCCGAGATCACCGGGGACACCGCGTCTCCGTCGGCTGCCTCCGCCTCCCAGGAGACCGCAAAGGCCCGCTCCTCGAACACGGAAGCCTAGCGGCGCCGCCGGCGGGACCGGGGGCAGGTCTCGTCTCAGGGGCGCCGGATCAGAAGCCCGGGATCATGGGCTGAGCCTCCTGCTGCAGGAGGAGCCTCGCGCGGTGGTCCTCGATGACCGTGTCTTCGCGAAGCGCGGTCAGCCACTTCTGCACGTACTGCTGGGACCGCTCGAATCCCAGTTGCCCCAGCACGGCGTCCCTGACCTCCTCGAATCCTTCACGCGTGGCCTCTTCGAGCTCCAGGACCTCCAGGACGACCACGGCATCCCCGGCGTCGAGGACGCCGCTGACCGCACCGACGGTGGTTCCGAATCCGAAGCCGACCGCTTCCGTGCCCTGACCGAGTCCCGGCACGAAGTCGCCCCGGCGAAATGAGTCTGTCTCCGCGGCCGACCAACCGAGTTCTTCCGCCGCCTGCTCGAGGGAACTCCCCGCCGCGACCGCGTCGAGCAGGCCGCCGACCAGCTCGGCGGCCTGTTCCTTCTTCTTCTCCACGAGCAGCTCCGCGCGGATTCCGATCTCGGCCTCCTCGAACGGAATCGTGCTCTCGTCCCGGCGCCCCAGGAGTTCGAACAGATGGAAGCCCGTCGGGTTCTCGAACGAGTCGGACAGGTCTCCGATCTCACTCTCCGGGCCCAGGGCCCACTCCCTCGCAACCCCCAGTTGGCCGGCGCCCGGAATGAAGTCCACGCCGTCCAGCAGTTGCACGTCGGTGCGGACCGTCACCCCCAGCGAGTCGGCGGCCGTCGTGAGATCCGTCCGCAGAGCGACATCCTCGAGGTCGTCGAGGAGCGTGAACACCGAATCCTCGGTGGCGCCGGAGATCTCGAACGGAACGTAGATCTGGCGCAGCGCCAGGGAGTCCGTGGTCCGATCGTCGACCTGCAGGACGTGCAGTCCGAACGGCGTCTCGACCGGATCCGTGACCTGCCCGAGCGGGGCAGCCGCGGCGGCCTCGGCGAGGCGCGGGTCGTAGGCGCTCGTCGGCCGCATGCCCATGAAACCACCCTCGGCGCCGGAGATGGAGTCCGCGGACTCCGCGGCCGCCACTTCGGCGAAGTCCTCGCCGTCTCGTACACGGTCCGCGAGGGTGGCAGCCCGTTCCCGGGCAGCCAGGGAATCGGCGGTGGAGGGCCGGAGCGAGATGCTGACCATGTTCACCCGGGCACTGGCCGGCCGCATGAGTTCGTCCACGCGCTCGTCATAGACCTGCCGGACCTCATCCTCGGCAACGCTGACCTGGGAGTCCGCCACCGTCAGGGCCGGGTCGACCCGCACGAAACGGACGCGGGCCCGCTCGTTGGTGTCCCGATAGAAGCGCCATGCCTCTTCCTCGGATACGTAGATCCCGCTCTGGACGAGCGTCTGGAGCTTCGCACGCGGCAGAATAGAGCGGTAGTAATTCTCGATCTGCAACAGCTGCATCTCGTCGGTCGCCGGGTCCGTGAAGAAACGGCGGTACTTGTCGATGTCGAACTGCCCGTCCGTCTGGAATCCGGGGTAGCTCAGCATTTCCTGCGGCGGCTGCGTGAAGAACGCCTGCCGGACCTCTGCGTCCGTCACGCTGACGCCGAGGCGGTCCAACTCTGCCTGGATCAGCGTTGCGCTGACCAGACTCTCCCAGGCCTGTTCGGTCACGACGCGGACGTCTTCGTCCGTCATGCCACGATCGACCGCACGGCTCACCGCGAGCTGGTTCTGGAGGAAGACATTCCACTCGTTGTAGCGGATGTCCTGTCCCCCGACCTGCCCCACGACGGGATTGACCTGCCCGCCGAGGTTCCCTCCCTGCATTGCGTTGATTCCGTCGAACACCAGCCAGCCCACGAAGGCCGCGGCCATGATGCCCATCACCAGGCTTGCGCTGCCGCGCATCTTCCGCATGAACATGAGACGCCGAACCCACCCTGTCGTCTTGAATCAGGTCGCCCGAACGCGGCCGCGCCGGGGCCGAAACGCGAGCGATCGTCCGCGACGCCGCCGGTTCCGTGATTGGCCGAAAACGTACGCCGGCCCCGCCTTCCGGGCAACGAAAGGCGGCGGCCCCGCGGCATTCCGGCGACGTTCGTTGACAACGAAAAAATGCCGTCGGTATGTTGCCGGGGACTGGGTCGGAAGGCCCGAACCTGCCGCTTTCCTCCTTGCGACGCCCGTGGCCACCGACGACCAGACCGCCGAAATCGACCAACTCCTGAGCCGAGCCGAATTGGAGCCGCGGACGCACACGTTCGCGCGTCTCGCCGATCTGCACCGTGAAGCGGGAGAGCCGGAGCGCGCCCTGGGCGTGATTCGGGATGGTCTGAAGGATCACCCGTACTATCTCGACGCGCGTCTGCTTCACGCCCGTGTACTGCTCGAACTCGGTAACGAGGAGGCGGCGCGGACCGAGTTCGAGCACATCCTGACCATCGACCCGGGGAACCCCCTCGCCTGTATGGCGCTCGGTGTCGAGCGGACGGAGACGGACGCGGGCCGTACCGGCCGGGGAGCTCTCGCGGACTGGCTGGGGCAACTCGAGGAAGCGTGGCAGAGCGACGAAGCCGACGCCCGGCCCGTGCCCGGGAGCGACGCGAGCGGCACCGCAGCCGTTCGCCAGAAAGCGATCGAGACCGCCACGCTGGCTGGGCTGTACGAGAGTCAGGGCCTCTTCGACCGCGCCATCGGCGTGTACGAGCACATGCTGTCGAGCGACCCGGACAATGCGGATCTCATCGCCGCGCTCACAGCGATGCGCCGCCGAGCGGCGGCGGCGGCGGACGGGCCGGGCACGAGCGGCGCCGCGGTCGCGGGGCAACGGCCGGGGGAGGGGAGTGCCGGTCGGCAAGAGGCGGCAGCTCCGGCGTCGGCACCCGCCCCGGAGTCGATCGGCGAGCAACTCCGCCGGATCCTCGACGGCGAAGCTCCCGCCGGTTCCGACTGAGCGGGTGCCCGAGGCGATGCGCATCGGCGTCCTGAACGGACCGAACCTCAACCTCCTCGGGCAGCGCGAACCCCGCCATTACGGAACGCGGACACTGGCCGAGATCGAGGCGCTCCTGCACGAGCGCGCGGGGGCCAGCGGTGTATCGCTCACGTTCTACCAGTCCAATGACGAAGGCGAGATCGTGGACTGGGTGCAGGCGACAACCGGAGCGGTGGATGCGTGGCTCGTGAATGCCGCGGCCCTGACCCACACGAGCGTAGCGCTCCGCGACGCCCTCGCCGGCTCCGGCCGTCCCTTCGTCGAGGTCCACCTCTCCAACGTGTTCGCCCGCGAGCCGTTCCGGCATACATCACTCCTGTCCGACCTCGCGATCGGCGTCATCACCGGATTCCGGGCTTCCAGCTACCTGTTCGGCCTCGAGGCGCTCATCCAGCATCTGCGCGGGGGCACCGAAGCGGGAGCGGAGTGACGCCGGCGGGAGCGCGCCGCCTTCGGCTTGCAGCGACGACGAGGGCCGCGGGGCACCGGTCCGTCCTCGTCACCGCCCGATCCAGCGTACGCTACCTGAGCGGGTTCACGGGTTCCGCTGGAGCCCTGTGGGTCCCCCTCGAGGGCCCGCCGCTGCTCGTTACGGACTCTCGCTACGAGGAGCAGGCGGGTTTCGAGGTGGCGGATCCGATCCGCATCCGGATCACCCGCGAGGGGTGGATTCGGGGCGTCGCCGCGGTGGCGGTCGACGGGGGCGGCCCCACCGCGTTCGAGGCCGAAGGACTCACGGTCGCCGACTACGAGTCCCTTCGCCGCGCGCTCCCCGACATGACGTTCATACCGCACCTCGATCTCGTCCGGACGTTGCGACAGGTGAAGACTCGCGACGAGGTGGACGCGATCGAACGGGCGGTCGCGGTGGCGGAGGCCGCGTTCGACCGGCTGCTGTCCACCATGGAGTGGTCCGCTGCCCCGAGCGAACGTGAGATCGCGGCCGCGCTCGAAATGGAGCTCCGCAGCGGCGGCTCGGACACGCTCCCGTTCGATCCCATCGTCGCGGCGGGAGAACACTCCGCTCTGCCCCATGCGACGCCCACGGACCGGCCTCTCGAGTCCGGCGATCTCCTCCTCATCGACTTCGGGGCCCGGATCGATGGGTACTGCAGCGACATCACGCGCACCTGCATACGCGGGACACCCGAAGCCTGGCAGGTGACCCTTCACGAGCAGGTCCTCGAAGCCCAGACGAGGGCGCGCGAAGCCATCCGGGGCGGCGTCGCGTGCCGCGACGTGGACGAAGCAGTGCGCGCCTCGTTCGCGCGCCACGAAATGGACGGCTTCTTCAGCCACAGCACGGGACACGGGATCGGACTCGACGTGCACGAGGGGCCCAGCCTCTCCTCCCGATCCGACGAGGTCCTGGAGCCGGGCAACGTGGTGACAGTGGAACCGGGCTTGTATCTTCCCGGGCGCGGCGGCGTGCGCATCGAAGACGATGTGCGAATCACGGAGGCCGGTGCCCGCACGCTGACCCGCCTTCCACGCGCCCTCGTCCGGCTCTAGCAGCAGATTCCACAAGGCAATCGGGGATCATGGCAGATACTTCGGATTTTCGTCGAGGGATGGTGATCGAACTCAAGGGCACCCTCTACTCGATCACCTATTTCCAGCACGTCAAGCCCGGGAAGGGCGGGGCTTTCGTGCGCACGAAGCTCAAGGACGTGATGGAGGGAGGGGTCATCGACAAGACCTTCCGGGCGGGCGAGAAGGTCAGGGAGGTGCGCCTGGAACGTCGGCCCGTGCAGTACTCCTACACGGACGGCCAACTGCACTACTTCATGAACATGGAAACCTTCGAGCAGATTCCGATGTCGGAAGATCAGATCGGAGAGGACCAGCTCCAGTATCTGGAGGAGAACATGGAGTGCCAGAGCCTCAACCGTGACGGCACCGTGCTCGCCATCGAACTGCCGCAGTTCGTGGAGATGGAGATCGTCGAGACGGACCCGGGAGTGAGGGGGGACACAGCTCAGGGCGGAACGAAGCCGGCCCGGCTGGCGGCTGGCGCCGTGATACAGGTACCGCTCTTCCTCGAGATCGGCGACGTCGTGCGCGTCGACAGAACCGAAAACAAGTACATCACGCGGGTGACCTGACCATGGATTTGGACTGGCTGAAGGGACTCATCGAGCTGGTCGAGGACTCCGGCGTGGATGGCCTCGACATCGAGCTCGTCGGCTCGGACACGGGAGACCCGACCCGGGTCAGGATACGCAAATCCCCGCGCATGGCGGCTGCGGCGGCCGTACCCGCGGCCGCTGTGGGCGGCGTCGAGCTCGCGCAGGCCCCGGTCGCGGCGCCCGCTCCCCCGCCGGCGGAGACGGCGCCCGCGTCAGGGCTGTTCGAGGTGCTCTCGCCCATGGTCGGCACCTTCTACCGCGCGCCGGCGGTCGGCGCCGACCCCTTCGTATCCGTCGGGGATCGCGTGGAGGCCGGCCAAACGCTCTGCATCCTCGAGGCGATGAAGCTCATGAACGAGCTTCAATCGGAGGTCGCGGGCGTCGTGCGGGAGGTCGCGGTCGAGAACGCCGAGCCCGTGGAGTACGGCGCGGTGCTCTTCCGCATCGAAGCCGACTAGCAGCCACGGCCGGGCGCATGTTCCGCAAGATCCTGATCGCCAACCGCGGCGAGATCGCGCTCCGCATCCTGCGCGCTTGCCGTGAACTCGATATCCGGACGGTCGCCGTATACTCGGAGGCCGACCACGACTCGCTCCATGTCCGCTTCTCCGACGAGGACATCTGCATCGGGCCACCGGTGGGGCGCGAGAGCTATCTGAACATCCCGCAAATCCTCGCGGCGGCGGAGATCACGGGCGCCGACGCCATACATCCCGGGTACGGATTCCTGGCGGAGAACGCGGAGTTCGCGGAGATCTGCGGACGGAGCGGTCTCGTGTTCATCGGGCCCACGCCCGAACAGATCCGCCGCATGGGGGACAAGGCCGAGGCGCGGAAGACGATGATCGAGGCGGGGGTTCCCGTGGTGCCGGGCTCGCCGGAGCCCGTCGACGATGAGGATGACGCGCTCGAGGAAGCCCGCGGCATCGGGTTCCCGGTCATGATCAAGGCGGCCGCCGGCGGAGGCGGGAAGGGCATGCGCGCCGCCTTCGAGGAAGCGGAGTTCCGCAACCACTTCGCCATGGCGCGGAACGAGGCCGAGGCCAACTTCGGCGACCCCACCGTGTACCTCGAGAAGCTGATCGAACGGCCGCGCCACGTGGAAGTCCAGATCGTGGGCGACCGTCACGGGCGCATCATGCACCTCGGCGAGCGCGACTGCTCGAGCCAGCGCCGGCACCAGAAGCTTGTCGAGGAAGCGCCCAGTCCGGCCGTGACGCCGGAACTCCGCGAAGCCATGGGACAGGCGGCGATCCTTGGCGCACAGGCCATCGGATACCAGAGCACCGGGACCGTGGAGTTCCTGCTCGCCCCGGATGGCCAGTTCTACTTCATGGAGATGAACACGCGGATCCAGGTCGAACATCCCGTCACCGAACTCGTGACCTCGGTCGATCTCATCAAGGAGCAGATCCGGATCGCGGCGGGCGAAAAGCTGGCGATCTCCGAACCGGTCGAGTTCCGGGGACACGCCATCGAGTGCCGGATCAACGCGGAGGACCCGGATCACGGGTTCCGTCCATCGCCCGGAACGATCACCGCCTTTCACGCGCCGGGCGGTCCCGGCGTACGCGTCGATACGCACATCTACGGCGGATACGTCGTACCCCCGTTCTACGACTCTCTGCTCGCAAAGCTGATCGTATGGGGCAGGACGCGTGAAGAGGCCCGGGTCCGAGCGTACCATGCCCTCGAGGAGTTCATCCTCGAGGGCGTCCATTCCACCGTACCCTTCCTTCGCAAGGTGCTCGCACATCCCGACTTCATCTCGGGGAAGATCGACACCGGGTTCGTCGAGCGGTTTCTGACGCGCTCGTGAACGGCGCTCGCCCGTGAGCGTGATCGATGTGCTGTGGCTTCCGGGAGAACTCAAGATCGCCCCTCCGTGTGGACGCGCGACGATCGTCATCGATGTGATCCGGGCCACGACGAGCATCACGACCGCGCTCGCGGCCGGAGCGGACCGGGTGATTCCGGTGCCGAGCGTCGAAGAGGCGCGCGAGGAAGCGGCGCGCGAGAGAGGGGCGCTCCTGTGCGGGGAACGCCGGGGCCTCCCGCCGCGTGGTTTCGATCTTGGGAACGCACCGAGCGAGTTCGAACCGGGGGTCGTGGCCGGCCGCGCCCTTGTGTTCACGACGACGAACGGGACGGCCGCGATCGAGGCGGCGCGCGGTGCCGGCGCCGGCTCCCTCCAGCTCGGTTGCTTCCGGAATGCCGGTGCCGTGGCCCGGCGGGTGTCGGCGGACGCGGCCGCGGACGGGCGCGGGGTCGCGATCGTGTGCGCCGGGAGGCAGGGCCGTGTGAGCATGGACGACGCGTGGTGCGCGGGCCATCTTGTAGGGCGGCTGGTCCAGACGGTCGCGGAGGCCGAACTGACCGATGGAGCACGGGCCGCGCAGGCTCTTTCCGCTCGGCTGGGACGGCCAACGGCGACCGGCCTCGCCCGCACCGCGGCCGGGCGGGCGCTGGGTGCGATCGGCCGGACCGCGGACCTGGCGGTTTGCGCGGGGCTGGATGATCTCGAGGTCGTGCCGGTCTGGAGAGACGGCGCCCTCGTTGGCAGTCGGGGCGGGGAGGACGCTGATGGTGGATGAACGGCAACGGCGCGAGGTGCTGGGCGTCGCGCTGATCGTGCTTGGCCTTTTGGTGGCGTTCGCGCTGCTCTCTCCCCTGTTCAGCGGTGGGTCCAACTGGATCGGTCCGGCCGGGGAACTGGTCCACGGCAACCTCCAGAAGGCCGTGGGGGCCCTCTCTCCCCTCCTTGCGGTCCCGGCGTTCATGTGGGGCCTGCATTTCTTCGGCTTGGGCGACCCGACCCGCGCCCTCCGCTGGTCGATCCTGTCGGTGGTTCTCCTCGCGGTGCTTCCGTCGCTGTACTGGATGATCGCGGGACTGGGACCCGAAGGCGTGGGCGATGTCGGCTGGCTGGGCGCGACCGCCGGGGCCGGCCTCGCGCAGGTGTTCGGGCGTCTCGGGGGTGTGCTCCTGGCCACAGGCGTCCTCGTGTTGACGCTGTTCGTCACCATGAGCTGGTCCCTGACCAGCGCCGTGACGGCGGGTGGGCGCTCGCTCGCTCGCGGATTTGCGGCTGCCGGCGGCGCAACCCTCGGACTCGGCCGCTCCCTCGCGGGCGGGGTGCGCGCCGCCCGTCCCTCCCGCACTCCGCGACCGCCCCTCAAACCGGATCCGCCGAGCGAAGCGAAGGCGAAGTCGTCCAGACGGGGCCCCGCCGCGAAGAAGCGAAAGCCGGCGAAACCGAAGAGTGCGCAGCCCGAGCCGGATGCGGAGCCCGAGGACGAGACGCCTCCCGTTCCGGAACTGGAGGAAGCCGGTGATCCCGGCTCCCCGGACGTCCCGCCGATCGACCTGTTCGATGAGCCGACAGGGCGGGGCAGCGGTCTCGGCGTGCGCGATCTCGACCGGCTCGGCGAGATCCTCATCGAGAAGCTCGCCACCTTCCGCGTGGCCGGGGAGATCGGAGGCTGGACCACGGGCCCCGTCGTGACGCAGTTCGAGGTCGTCCCGGCGCCCGGGGTGAAGGTTGGGCAGATCTCCGCCCGCGCGGACGACATCGCCCTCGCCCTCAAGGCGCCGTCCGTCCGCATCGTGGCGCCGATTCCCGGAAAGGGCGCCGTCGGCGTCGAGGTGCCCAACCCGGCGTCGGAGATGGTGCTCGTACGCGAGGTGCTCGAGAGCCCCGTGTATCGGCGGGGCCGCCAGGTGCTCCCGCTCGCGCTTGGCCGCGACCTCTCCGGAAAGCCGACGTGCGCGGACCTGACCCGGATGCCGCACCTCCTCATCGCGGGCCAGACCGGGTCCGGAAAATCGGTGTGCATCAACACGCTCATCACGAGCCTGGTGTGCCGGTACACCCCGGCCGAACTCCGCCTCCTGATGGTGGATCCGAAGATGGTGGAGTTGTCCGTCTACGGAGATCTCCCGCATCTCCGCCACCCCGTCATCACCGACAACGACGAAGCCGCGTCCGTCCTCAAGTGGGCCGTCTACGAGATGAAGCGCCGTTTCGGGCTGCTCTCCGCGAACGGGTGCCGCAACGTCGGCGAGTTCAACGGCCGGATAGACGGCGGGCGCGAGGTCTTCCTTCCCAAGCGCGGCGTCATGGACGACCCGGCGCTCTACGACGAGGGTCCGCTCCCTTACATCGTCCTCATCATCGACGAACTGGCGGACCTCATGATGACGGTCCAGTCCGAGGTCGAGACGCCGCTCGCGATGCTGGCGCAGAAGGCGCGGGCCGTCGGGATCCACCTCGTGCTCGCGACGCAGCGGCCCTCGGTCAACGTCCTCACCGGCCTCATCAAGGCGAACATCCCGAGCCGGATCGCCTTCCGCGTCGCGTCGAAGATCGACAGCCGCACGATCCTCGACCAGAACGGCGCCGAGAGCCTGCTCGGGAATGGCGACATGCTCTTCCTGCCGCCGGGTGAGTCCGATCCCGTCCGCATCCAGGGGGCCTACATCTCCTCGGAGGAGACGGAGCGTCTCCTCGACTGGTATCGGGAGCAGGCGCAGGCGCGGGCCGAGGCCGAGAAAGCCGAGGAAGAGGCCGCTGCCGAGCGTGACATCCTCGACCTGCTGAAGGAGTTGGAGGAGGAAGACGGGGGCTCGGCGGTGTCGGACGACGGCGCCGAGGATCGGGACAAGCTGTTCCGGCAGGCCGCCGAGATCGTGATCTCGCACGCAGCGGGTTCGACGAGCCTGCTTCAGCGTCGGCTCAAGATCGGATACGGACGGGCCGCGCGGATCATCGATCAGTTGCACGCGGCCGGGATCGTGGGACCCGCGGAGGGATCCAAGCCACGCGAGGTGCTCGCCACGCTCACGGATCTGGACGAGGGGGGCGTCGACGAGCCATGAGGCCCTTCCGCCCACAGCCGTCTCGTTCGCGGGGCATCGGACTTGTCGCGGCCGGCCTTCTTGCAGGCGGGCTCGTGCCGGCGTGCTCGGACGCGGATTCCGCCGAAGTCGCGGAAGAGCGGGCCCGCATCGATGCGGAGTTCGGGCCCCGGGACGATGCGGCGGGATCTGTGGCCGCGGGGGATGCTCCCGTCGAACAGAGCGAGCCCCGGGTCGAGCCATCGGGTGACGCCGCGGAAGACGCGTCTCCCGCCCCGGACGCGACGCGACCGGCCGGGGACCCACCGCGGAAGACCGAAGACGGAGACCCGCCTGCTGCGTCGACACCGGCCCCGGCGCTCCCCGATCAAGGCGAACCCGGGCCGGTGGACGTGGACTCGCTGCTCGCGCTCGCGAACTCGGCCTACGCCTCGCTCGACCGGCTCAGGGCGGCCTTCTCGCAGCGCATCGAGAACCCGCTTCTGGGCCGCACGCGGGAGGGTCGGGGGAGCTGGCATCAAGCCGGCCGGAACCGGTTCCGCATGGATTTCGAGGAACCGGCCGACGATGTCTATGTGGCCGACGGATCGTGTCTCTGGCTCTACGAACCCTCGCTCCACGACCAGGTGATGGTCTCGGCCCTGGAGGAGGGCGTTGAGATCGGCACGATCGACATCCTCGGGCGTCTGCTGTCCGAGGCGAGAACCCGCTATGACGGCGTCGATGACGGAGTCGAGGACATCGATGGGGTCGAGACACGGGTCGTATCGCTCACGCCGCGACAGCTCCCGGCCCGGTACGTGGAGGTCCGCCTCTGGATCGGGGTGTCCGACCACTACGTGCGCCGCTTCCGGATTCGCGAGGAGAACCAGACCCTCCGCACGGTCACGCTGACCCGGCTTGAACCCCAGGCACCGATCGATCCCTCCGTCTTCGACTACGCGCCCCCGGCGGGGGTGCCGGTCTTTCCTGACGACGTGCGATGCGACTAGGGCTCATCAGCCTCGGCTGCGACAAGAACACCGTCGACTCCGAGCGCATGCTCGCCGAACTCGTCGGCCACGGGGCCGAGCGTACGGATGTGGACGAGGCCGAGGTCATCCTCGTCAACACCTGCGGGTTCATCGACGCGGCCAAGGAAGAGTCGATCGAGACGATCCTCGAGGCGGGACGGCTGAAGCGCGAAGGGGCCTGCCGCAGCGTAGTGGCCGTCGGATGCATGGTGGAGCGGTATCGGGAGGAGATGGCGGAGGCGCTGCCCGAGGTCGATCTCTTCCTCGGCCTGCGCGACCTAGGCCGGCTGGTGCCGGAACTGCGGGGTCGCGGATTGCTCGGGGGTCCGGTGCCGGCCGGGGGCGTGCACCCGGGGGAACGGATCCCGGTCGGGGCGCGCCACGTCCGCTACCTGAAGGTGAGCGAGGGGTGCGACCACGGCTGCGCCTTCTGCGCGATCCCGCTCTGGCGGGGGAAGCACCGTTCCTTCGAACTGGAGCGTCTCGTCGCCGAGGCGCAGCGTCTCGAAGCGCAGGGCGCCGTGGAGGTGAACCTCGTGGCGCAGGACCTCGCGCACTGGGGGCGGGAACGGCGCGATGGGACGGACATCGCGACGCTCGTGGAGGCGCTCCTGCGCGAGACGGCGATCCCGTGGTTCCGCCTTCTGTACATCTACTCCGCGGGACTGCGCGAACCGCTCGTCGAACTGATGGCCTCGGAGCCGAGGCTTCTGTCGTATATCGACATGCCGATCCAGCACGCGAGCGACAGCGTCCTGTATCGCATGCGACGGCCCGAGCGGGCGGCGACGTTGCGCTCGAAGGTGGCCTGGCTGCGGGAAGCCATCCCGGGACTCACGCTGAGGACGACGGTGCTCGTGGGGTTTCCGGGCGAGACGGACGCGGAGTTCCGCGAACTGGTGGATTTCCTCGACGAGGTGCCGTTCGACCGGCTCGGGGCGTTCGCCTTCTCGCCGCAGGACGGGACGCGCGCGGCGGCGATGGAGGAGGGCCTCGTGCCCCCGGATCTGGCGCGCGACCGCCTCGAGGAAGTGCTGGAGGTCCAGCGCGCCGTAAGCCGCGAAAGGCTCGCCGAGGAGGTCGGCCGGGAACGCGTCGCCGTCGTGGATGGGCCGGCGGACGCCGATGAGCCGACGCTCGGGCTCCTCTACGGCGACGACGCCGAGGGTGCGGGCGCGGCGCACCTCGGCCGGGTGGAGAGCCAGGCCGACGACGTGGACGGAGTGACCGTGCTGTTGGGCGGCAACGGACTCGGCCCCGGCGCGATGGTGCGGGTCGGGATTGAGCGTGCCGCCGACTTCGACCTCGCGGGGCGCGTCCGGGAAGTCGTGCGCGCGACGCCCGGAGCGGCTGCATCGGTGGGCGCATCGGGGCGAGGGCTTCCCGTTCTGGGACTCGACAGCGCCTGGGGCCGGTGAGCCGCGAGCCTCGGCGGTCGCCCGTCGCCTCCGACTGGATCCGGCGGGCGCGTGACGTGATGCCGGGCGGCGTGAGTTCGCCCGTGCGGGCCTTCCGCTCCGTCGGGATGGAGCCCCTGTTCGCGGCCCGCGGCGAGGGCGCGCGGATCTTCAACGAGGCCGGGCGCGGCTATCTCGACTACGTCCTCTCCTGGGGTCCGCTCATCCTCGGCCACGCCGCCCCGCCCGTCGTCGAGGCCGTGGCGCGCGCGGCCCGGGACGGCATGAGCTTCGGGGCCTGCCATGCGCGCGAGGTCGAACTCGCGGAGCGCGTCGCCGCCTGGGTTCCGGGCGTGGAGATGGTGCGCTTCGTGAACAGCGGCACCGAGGCCACGATGTCCGCCGTGCGACTCGCGCGCGCGGCGACGGGCCGTGACCTGATCCTGAAATTCGAGGGTTGTTACCACGGCCACGCGGACCCCTTTCTCGTCGTTGCCGGATCGGGCGTCGCCACGCTGTCGCTCCCCGACTCGCCGGGTGTGCCGGCGGTCACCTCCGGCCTCACGCTGGCCGTGCCGTACAACGACCTCGAGGCGGTAGACACGGTGTTCGCGGAACACGGCTCGCGGCTCGGGGCCGTCATCGTGGAGCCGGTAGCGGGCAACGCCGGCCTCATCCCGCCTCGCGAGGGGTTCCTCGAGGGGCTGCGCGAACGCTGCGATCGTGCCGGGACGCTGCTCATCTTCGACGAGGTCATGACCGGTTTCCGGGTGGCGCGGGGCGGCGCTCAGGAGCGCTACGGGGTCGGAGCGGATCTCGTCACGCTCGGAAAGGTTCTCGGCGCAGGGCTGCCGGTCGCGGCGTACGCGGGCCGCGCGGACCTGATGCGGCGCGTGGCTCCGGAAGGAAGCGTGTACCAGGCGGGCACTCTGTCGGGGAACCCGCTCGGCATGGCGGCGGGCATCGCCCAACTCGATGAACTCGAGCGGACGGACCCCTTCGCCGACCTGGAGCGCCGCGCCGCGACGCTCGTGGACGGCATCCTGGCGGTTGCGAGCGCCCGCGGCCTCCCGGCCTGCGGGACGGCCGCGGGATCGATGTGGGGCGTCTTCTTCACGGAGGGGCCCGTGTTCGATTTCGAGGGCGCTCGGCGCGCGGACCCGGAGTTCTTCGCCCGCTACTACCGTGCGTGCTTCGAGCGTGGCGTATTCTTCGCCCCCTCGGCCTTCGAGGCGGGTTTCCTCTCCACCGCTCACACCGACGCGGACATCGCGAGGACGCTCGAGGTCGTGGGCGAGGCGCTCGATGAGGCGCAGGACGAGTCGTGGGACGCGAGGCCGGAGGGCGCGGGTTGAACTGGCGCGCGCGGTTCGTCCCCGAGAGGGCCGGTCCCCTCCTTCTCGGCGGGGTGTTGATGGGGTTGGCCCACCCACCCTTCCACCTGCTCGTCACCTCCTTCGTGGCGCTCGTCCCCTTCATCGTGTGGCTCGAGGGGCTCCCGGCGACGGCAGAGGGCCGGCGAGAGGCCCGCAAGGGAGGATTCCTCTTCGGGCTCGTCTACTTTTCGCTCGTCTACTACTGGCTGCTGGTGGCGCTCGTCTTCTATACGTGGTTCGCCTTTTTCGCCTTTCTTGCTCCGATCCTCATCCTATCCGCTTTCATGTCGTGGGTGGCGGGAGGCATCCACCTCGCTCGGACCCGATTTCGTTGGCCGCTCCAGGTGGCGTTCCCCGTTTTCTGGACTGCGGGGGAAGTGCTGCGAGCCCATCTTTTCGATGTCTCGTTTCCCTGGATGCAGTTCGGCGACACGCTCTCGGGCTACCCCATCCTCGTGGGCGCGGCCGACCTCGTGGGTTCCCGCGGGCTCTCCTTCTGGCTCGCGCTCGCGAACGCCCTCGCCGCCTCGGGGTTCCTTGCGTATCGGGCCGGGGGGTGGCGTGCGCTCCGGCGGCCGGCGGCCGGGCTCCTGCTCGTGCTCGCGCTCCCGATCGCCTATTCGGTGGCGCGCTGGAACACGCTGGAAGTGCATCCCGTGGCCCGTGTGGGGGTCGTCCAGCCCAGCGTCCCGCAGCACCTCCGCAACACGGATCGTACGGCGTCGACCGACAGCGCCTTCCGTTCAACGGCGACGCTGATCTCCACGTGGCCGGGTCGGGAACGCATGGATCTCGTCCTCTTCCCCGAAACGATGCTCGGGGCAGGGATCCTGGATCCGCTCCCCTCCTATCCCTATCCCGGATGGCCGGAGGCTCGCGCCTGGGCCGAGGGGATTGCCGAGGTACTCGATGCCGAGGTGGCGATTGGCGGTCGCGGCGCGGACGATCTGGGAGAACGCGAGTACCAGTCGTTCAACTCCGCCTTCCACTTCCGCCCCGGGGAGGGGGTCGTCAACCGCTATGACAAACGCTTCCTCGTTCCGTTTGTGGAACGGGTCCCGTTCGTGCCTCCCGAGTGGTTCGCGGCCATACCCTATGCGGGCGGCAACTTCGGCATCGGGGAGTGGCAGGCACCGATCGAGATCGCCACGGAGGATGGAAGCGCGGCGTACGGGACGATGATCTGCTACGAGTCGATCTTCTCGCCGCTGGCCCGACACTACAGGCGAAACGGCGCGGACTTTCTCGTCAACATCACGAACGACTCGTGGTTCGGTCGCGACGCGTGGTGGAGCCGTTCGAGCGCCCTCTGGCAGCATCCGGCGCACCTCGTCATGCGGTCGATCGAGACCCGCATGGGGGCGGCGCGCTCCGGCAACACGGGGGTCTCCAAGATCGTGGACCCGCTGGGGCGCGTCTCGCACCGCACCGAACTCTTCGAGCCCGCGGCCTTCGTGGCGGATGTGTCGACGACGGATGGGTTGACGGTCTACGTACGCTTCGGCGATGTGGTCGGGACTCTGTCGGCTCTGGTGGCCCTTCTTGCCCTTGGTACGTCTTTCCTGAAGGATCGCAACGTCCGCGTCCGGAGGCGGCGCGAGGGAGAGACGGCGGAGTCGGAGAGCGGGAGCGCATGAAACGACGGATTGAACGAGAGATCGAGCGGTGCCACACGCGGCGCTTCGGGGGGCGCCTCGCGTGGGGGCTCGTCGCGGCTTTCGCCTGTCTCGCCGGCGCGGAGACGGTCGCGGCGCAGGTGCCGGACTCGGTGTCCCGCGACACGGTCGAGTTCCGAATGCGGGAGCTCCGGATCGAGGCGCTACGGCCGGTCGCCAGCGTTTCCGGCGCGAGCGCGGTGCGCCTCAGCCTTCAGTCCCCGCGGGTGGCCGCCGTTCCGCTGCTCGAAGAGGCGCTGCGCCAGATCCCCTTCCTTCAGGTGCGGGAGAACTCGCGCGGCGAAGCCCAGCCGTCGCTGCGCGGAACCGAATCGCGCCAGCTCGCGGTCCTCGTCGACGGGGTGCCGCTCACACTCGGCTGGGACGCCCGCACCGACCTCTCGCTCATTCCAGTCGACGCGGCGAGCGAAATCCAGCTCTTTCGGGGCCTCTCGTCGGTCCTCCACGGCCCGAACGTCCTCGGCGGTGTGGTCTCGATCGAGATCGGACACGGAAGCGTGGACCCGGACCGGCGGCTCAACGGGATGCAGGGCGGCATGGACGCGACGGGCGCGGCCTTCGGAGGCGCGCGCCTCGGCCGGACCTGGAGTTCGGGGGAGGGTGGCGTGTCCGTACAGGCGGGCGGCGCCTATCGGACGCGTGATGGCGTCCCCCTGGCCGGGGGCGTCGTCCAGCCGTCGGCGCCCGATCCGAACCGGCGCCTGAACAGCGACCTCGATCACATGAGCGCCTTCTTCACGGGCCGCTACGAGGCGGAGTCGGGTGCGTGGCTCTCGACGTCCACCTTCGGCTACCGTGCCGAGAAGGGCGTACCTCCGGAGCTTCACGTCGCGAATCCGCGGCGCTGGCGGATTCCGGAGACGAAGCGGTTCGTGAGCACGGTCTCGGCGGGGACCGGGTGGAGGAGCACGCCCTTCGGAACGGGGGACTTCGAGGTCAGCCTCGGGATCGACGCGGGCGACGCGCAGGTCGACGAGTTCGAGACGCTGTCCTATGAGGACATCGCGGAGCAGGAGTTCGCGGACGACCGCACCCTCACCTTCCGGGGGCTGTCCGACCACGAACTTGGCGAGGGGGTCGTGCGGACGGCGCTCACCTTGGCCGAGACCCGCCACGTGGAGCGTATCGTGCCCGGTGGAGAGTCCGTCTTTCGGCAGCGCCTGTTCAGTTTCGGCGGCGAGGTGGAGGTGCCTCTCGCGCGGCAGGGGGCGGGATTCTGGTCCGGCGCCCGCATCAATGTGGGTGCGAGCTTCGATCGCGGCAGCACGCCGGAGACCGGTGGCCGGGAAGCGCGCGAGGCGATCGACGACTGGGGCGCGCGGGTCGGGGGGTCCGCGCAGGTCGGGCGCCGCGTCCGCCTCCACACGGGCGCTAGCCGCCGCGTCCGCTTTCCTTCGCTGCGGGAACTGTATTCGGGGGCCCTTGGGCGCTTCGTCCCCAATCCCGACCTCGCGCCCGAAGTTCTGCGCGCGGTGGAGGCCGGCCTCACCGGAACGGTGGAGGCCCTCGGGGCGGAGGTCGAGGCACAGGCCGTGCTCTTCGTCCAGAGCTTCTCCAACGCGATCGTACGCACGGGGCTCGGGGACGGACGGTTCCGGAGGGAGAACCGGCGCCGCGTCGATGCGGCGGGGCTCGAACTCCTCGGCGACGCTCGCTGGGGCGAAGTCTCCCTCGGCGGCGATCTGACGTGGCAGGACGTGAGCGTCACCGACCAGCGGCTCGCGGGCGGCGCGCTCCGGCCCGAATACCAGCCCGGAATCATGGCCGGGATGCACGTGGAGAGCCCGCTTCCGGCGGGTTTCAGGGCCAGGGCCGCCGTGGACGCGGTGGGTCGGCAGTACTGTGTCGACCCCGACCTCGGCGCGGATGTCGCGCTCGACCCGACGGCCCGGGTCGATCTCGTCGTGAGCCGGGAGTTCACGCTCGGCGGACCCTTCCGGACGCTCCAGACATCGCTGTCGCTGGACAACCTCGCGGACGCGACGGTCTTCGATCAGTGCGGACTGCCGCAGCCCGGCCGTCTGCTGCGGCTCCAGTTCCGGCTCTTCTAACCGACCGGGGACGATAGCCATGTCGGGACTTCGCGTCGCCTACAGCGCCGGGTATACGGTGCCGCTGCCCGAAGGCCATCGCTTCCCGATGGGAAAGTTCCTCGCGCTGAGGCGGATTCTGGAGCGCGATAGGATCATCGGCCCCAACGACGTTGTCGAGCCGGAGGAGGCCGCGTGGGAGGACTTGGCGCTCGTGCACACGCCGGAGTACCTCTACAGGCTCCGGCACGGCACCCTCGGGCCCGCGGCGGAGCGGCGCCTGGGGCTCCCGTGGTCGCCGGCACTCGTCCGTCGGTCGCGTCTTGCCGTCCGGGGCACGGTCAACGCGGGGTGGATGGCGCTCGAGGATGGAGTGGCTGCCAATCTGGCCGGAGGGACGCACCATGCGTTTCCGGATCACGGAGAGGGGTTCTGCGTCTTGAACGATGTAGGCGTCGCCGTCAGGGTGCTGCGCCGCGGCGGGTGGATCCGCCGCGCGCTCGTCGTGGATCTCGATGTCCATCAGGGCAACGGCACCGCCGCCGTGTTCGCCGACGATCCCGACACCTTCACTTTCTCCATGCACGGGGCGGGGAACTACCCGTTCCGGCCCACGCCATCGGATCTCGATGTGGCGCTCCCCGACGGTACGGGAGACGACGGATACGAGGAAGCGCTGCGGCGTTTCCTGCCCGAGGCCGTGTCGCGGTCGCGTCCGGACCTCGTCTTCTACCTGGCGGGCGTGGACGTGGTCCATGGCGACCGCTTCGGACGTCTCGCGCTCACCCCGGCCGGGCTGGAGCGAAGAGATCGGCGGGTCATCGGCACCATGCGCGGAGATGGGGTCCCGCTCACGCTCCTCCTGTCGGGCGGGTACGCGGCCACGCCGGAACAGACGGCGGAACTGCACGCCACCGCGCACCGGACGGCGCTCGATGTCGAGGCGCAGGGGGAGCGTGACGTCATTGAGGCGACGGCATGAGGGCGGTGCAGCCATCCCCCGGGACGCGAACGGTCGAGGCGGCAGCCGCCGAGCCTGAAGCTGCCTATTTCGCCAGCCTCACGCTGCGCCTGCCGAGCATCGAGCCCGAGGCGGTCCTTGCCGCACCAACCGTCGGCATGCGCGGCTTCTGGCAGAGCGGCCCGCACTGGATCGCGCACGCGGGCTCCGTAGCGGAGATCGACAGCCGGGAGGGTGCCCCGGGGTCCGCGCCCGGCGACCTCGCATCCTGGACGCGGGAGCGCGCGGCGAGACTGTTCTCGGAACCGTGGGTTCTCGATCTGGATGGCGAAGTGCGACGGCCACGCCTGCATGGTGGCTTCGCCTTCGACCCCGCCCGCGGCGCCGACCGCGAGCCGGGTTTCTGGGAGGCGTTCCCGAGCGCCCGCTTCGTGCTGCCGGCCTATGAGGTCGAGGCGGACGGCCGAGGGGCGTGGCTGACGGTGACACGCCGCTTCGCGTCCGACATTTCCCGCGACAAGGCCATTGACCGGCTCCGCCGCCGCGCGACGCGTACCCGCGAACAACTCGCCAGGCTCGAGCGCCGGGGGGCGGCGCCGGGGCCCGTCCCGACCGCGACGGCCTTCGAGGAACTCGTGGACCGTCGACAATGGCAACGCGCCGTCGACAAGGTCCTCGACGAGATCCGGTCCGGCCGGGTCCGAAAGGCCGTGCTCGCCCGTCACAGCGACATCACGCTCGGGGAGCTGCCGGACTCCGGTGCCGTTCTCACCGCTTTACGGACGGCGAATCCGCTCGCACACCTCTACCTCATGCAGTTCGCGCGCGACCGCTTCCTCGTCGGCGCCGCCCCGGAGTTGATCGGCTCCCTGCGCGGCCGGCGGTTCCGCACGATGGCGGTCGGGGGGTCGACGCCCCGCGGAGCGGACCCGGCAGCGGACGCCTGGCTCGGCCGCCAGTTGATCGACAGCCGCAAGAACCGGGAGGAACACCTCGTCGTCGTCGAGGACATCGTCGAACGGCTGCGTCAGGCCGGCGTCGAGGTCGACGCGGTTCCCGAGCCCGCCCTCCTGCGCCTCCCGCGCATCCAGCACCTGCGCACGGACCTCGAGGCGGTGACCCGGCCCGGGACACACATTCTCTCTCTTGTGGAGACGCTTCACCCCTCCGCCGCCGTGTGCGGCGATCCACGCCACGCCGCGCTCGACCTGATCCGGGCGCACGAGCCGGAGAGCCGCGGCTGGTATGCGGGTCCCGTCGGCTGGTTCGACGAAGAGGGGGACGGTGAGTTTGCGCCAGCGCTGCGGTGCGGGGTGGCCCGGGGGCCGCTCCTCCGGCTCTACGCCGGTGCCGGGCTCGTGAGCGACTCCTGGGCACCGGCGGAATGGGATGAAACCCGGGTCAAGCTGCAGACGATGCTCGCGGCGCTCGGTGTCGCGCGGATGCAGTGAACCAGCCGCCTCCGGGCGCGCCCAACCGCAACACATTGTGGGCGCGGGCCCTCGTTGACGGGCTCGCCCGCCGGGGCGTGACGCACGCTTGCATCGGTTCGGGCTCCCGTTCGGCTCCCCTCGTGGCAGCGCTCGCAGCGGACGACCGCTTCACCCTTCACCCGCATGTGGATGAGCGGAGCGCCGCATTCTTCGCCCTCGGCGTGGGCGCGGCGAGCGGATGCCCGGCCGTGGTCGTCACGACCTCGGGCACCGCCGCGGCCAATCTCTTTCCGGCGGTCGTGGAAGCGAGCCAGAGCGAGATTCCCCTCCTCGCGCTCACCGCGGACCGGCCGGCGTCGCTGCGGGGCACGGACGCGAACCAGACGATCGACCAGGAGGATCTCTTCGGCCGCTATCCCCGGACATGCATCGACCTCGCCCTCCCGGAGCCGACGGCCGCCGGGCTCGGCCGCCTGGGTGCCGCCGTGGAGGCGGCGTGGCGCGCGGCGCTGGGGCCTCCCGCGGGACCGGTCCACGTGAACGTGCAGCTCGCCAAGCCGCTGGAGCCGGTTCACGTGCCGGGCGATGTCCCCGCCGGCCTGGCGCCGCGCCTTCCCGACCTCGAGGCGCCCGCCCGCGCACCCGACGCGCCGGATCCGGACGCGGGCCCGAAGCTTGCGGACCTGCTGCGAGGCTCGCGGAGACCGCTCATCGTCTGCGGCCCCAACCATCAGCCCGAGATCGGTCGCGCCGCCCTGACGTTGGCGGCACGCGTCGGGGCCCCGTTGGTGGCCGACCCGCTCTCCGGCTCCCGCTTCGCGCCCGGTGCCCGGCGCTGGGCGATGGGGAGCGCGGATCTTGCCCTTCGCTCCGGCGACGTCGCCGCGGCCCTCCGACCGGATCTCGTCGTGCGCGTCGGACGGGCGCCGACCTCCGCTGCCGTGTGCCGCTATTTGGAGCGGCATCGCGACGTCCCGCAGGTCGTTCTCGACGCGGCGCACCGCTGGCAGGATCACCTCGCCACGGACGCGATCCCGCTGACCGGCGATCCCGCCGCGACCCTCGAGGGTGCTGCCGGCACGAGCGCCGGCGAGGTGGAGGACGCCTGGGTCGAGCGCTGGCGGGCCGTCGATCGCGCGGCCCGATCCGCGGTCGAGCCAGCGCTCGCGGAGGTGTGGTTCGAGGGCGCGATCGCCGCTGCGCTGGCCGAGGGGCTTCCGGAAG
This sequence comes from Candidatus Palauibacter sp., assembly GCF_965213655.1. Lineage (GTDB taxonomy): Bacteria > Gemmatimonadota > Gemmatimonadetes > Palauibacterales > Palauibacteraceae > Palauibacter. The sequence continues at coordinate 331,062 of NZ_CBDBZT010000003.1, forward strand.
AGACGCCCTGGTTCATCGGCAACTCGATGCCGATCCGCGATGTGGACGCGTTCGCGCACTCCGCCGACCGCCCGCTGCGCCCCCTCGGGCTGCGGGGTGCGAGCGGCATCGACGGCAACGTGAGCGCCGCGCTCGGCGCCGCGGCCGCGTCCGGCCGCCCCGCGGCCGCGCTCATCGGCGACCTGACGCTGCTCCACGATGTGGGGGCGTTGCTGGCCGATCGCCCGGCCGCGATCTCGCTTCACCTCGTCGTGATCCAGAACCGAGGCGGCGGCATCTTCCACATGTTGCCGATCCGCGAGCACGATCCGCCCTTCACGCCCTACGTGGTCATGCCCCAGTCCGTCGATCCGGGCGCGGTTGCCGCCGCCGCCGGAATCCCGCACCGTCTCGTCGCGTCGGTCGCCGAACTGCGGGAAGCACTGCAGCCGCCGGACGCGGGATCGGAGGGCCGGGGTCTGCGCCTCACGGAGGCGCGCGTGGAGCGTGAACACAACTGGAAGCAGCGCACCGCCGTGATCGAAAGCGCGAAGGAGGCGGCGCGCCAGGAGATCTGAGGGAGAACCCGCCATGGCAGAGACCTTTTCGCCCCCGGAAAGTGGCGTCGACTGGAAGCCGGTCGGCGAATACCACGACATCACCTATCACAAGAGCGACGGGATCGCCCGCATCGCCTTCAACCGTCCCGAGGTCCGCAACGCGTTCCGCCCGGATACGCTGTTCGAGATGTACGAGGCGTTCCTGGACGCGAGGGACGACGAAGAGATCGGCGTCGTCCTCCTCACGGGCAACGGTCCCTCCAGAGACGGGAAGTGGGCGTTCTGCTCCGGCGGCGATCAGCGGGTGCGGGGGACGGCCGGGTACGTGGGGAAGGACGGGGTCGCGCGCCTCAACGTCCTCGAGCTCCAGCGCCTCATCCGCTCGATGCCGAAGCCGGTCATCGCGCTCGTGGCCGGATACGCGATCGGCGGCGGGCATGTGCTGCACGTCGTGTGCGACCTCACGATCGCGGCGGACAACGCCGTGTTCGGCCAGACGGGGCCGAAGGTCGGGAGCTTCGACGGCGGGTTCGGTTCGTCCTACCTCGCCCGCTCGGTGGGTCAGAAGAAGGCGCGGGAGATCTGGTATCTGTGCCGGCAGTACGGGGCGGACGAGGCCGAACGCATGGGACTCGTGAACAAGGTCGTCCCGCTGGCGCGGATGGAGGCGGAGGGCGTCGACTGGGCGCGGGAGATCCTCGGGAAGAGTCCGCTCGCGATCCGGTGCCTCAAGGCCGCCATGAACGCGGACTGCGACGGCCAGGCCGGCCTGCAGGAACTCGCGGGCCATGCGACGATGCTCTTCTACATGACCGAGGAGGGCCAGGAAGGGAAGAACGCGTTTCTCGAGAAGCGCCCGCCGAACTTCAGACAGTACCCCTGGCGCCCCTGACCTCCGGCCCGGCGAGGCCCCGCCCGCCAACGCCCGAAACGCTGCACGCCTGGATCGCCGGGGCGCGGCTCCGGACGCTGCCCGCGGCGATGGGACCCGTGCTCGCGGGCGGAGGGCTCGCCTGGAAGAGCGCCGGGTTCTCTCCGGGACCCTTCCTTGCCGCGCTAGCCGGGGCGCTCCTGATCCAGGTCGGCACGAACTTCTCGAACGACTATTCCGACTTCGTGCGCGGCGCCGACACGGCGGACCGGCTCGGTACGCCGCGCGTGACCCAGTCGGGGCTGCTGTCTCCGCGGGCTGTGCGGTTCGGGGCGGGCGTCAGCTTCGCGCTCGCGGTCGGGGTGGGCGCGTACCTCGTCGCGGTCGGAGGGTGGCCGATCGTGTGGATCGGCGTCGCGGGGATCCTGGCGGGCATCTGTTACACGGGAGGACCGTGGCCCTTCGGGTACCACGGGCTCGGGGATCTCTTCACCTTCACCTTCTTCGGCCCCATCGCGGTGGCCGGCACCTGCTACGTGCAGATGGGGCGCTGGCCGTCCGAGGCGATCCTCGCCGGGGTCGGCGCCGGCGCGCTCGTGACGGCGATTCTGGTCGTGAACAACCTCCGCGACCGGGCGACGGACGCCGCGGCCGGAAAGCGGACGCTCGCGGTCCGGCTCGGGCGCACCGGGACGTGCGTGGAGTACTCGCTGCTGCTCGTTGTCGCGGCGGCGATCCCGCCGGCGGGCGCGGTCGCGGGGCTGTGGCCGGCCGGCGCGCTCCTCGCCTGCGCGGCCGTGCTCCTCGCCGCGCCTGCGCTCCATACCGTCTGGCGTCATGAAGACCCGAGGGCGCTGAACCCGGCGCTCGCGGGCACCGCCCGGGCAGCGGGCGCGTACGGCCTCCTCTTTGCGGTCGGCTGTCTGCTGTGAGCGGCTCCGCGACCCGCGCGTCGGCGTCGTCCTTCGCGCTCCTGTCGCGCGACCGGGCATGGTCTGCCGCGGAGGTCCGCGCCGCGGGCGACACGGTGGCCGCGGCTCTGGAGGCGGAGGGGGTGGGGGAGGGGGCTGTCGTCGCTCACCAGTTCCGGCTGGATCCCGGCAGCGCGGCCGCCATTACCGCCGTGGCCATGGAGGCTGACCCCGAACGCGCCCAAGTGCTGGCGCCCGCGCACGCGGAGTGGACGTCGCACGAGCGGGACGCCTTCATCGCCGCAGTCCAGCCGGTCGCAGCCCTTACGGGAGAGGACACTACGTGGCCCGCCGACGGGTGGACATCACGAAGCGTCGCCGTGCCCGGGATGGGAGACATCGGGCTTCATCTTCGCTGCGCCTCGGCCCCGGGCAGCGGGCGGAGGTGGGCCGGCGTCGGGGCCGGCGCCATCATCGCCACTTCCGGAACCGACGGCCGGCCCCGTTTCGCGGCTCACGAATGGCGGTCGCTGCGCGCGAACGCGATCGCCTCGAACGAGCGCCTCGACTACGGGGCGGACGACCGGTGGCTCGCGACGCTGGCCTGGGCGCACGTCGGGGGGCTTGCCGTGCCGCTGAGGGCCGCGGCTGCCGGCGCCACGGTGGCGCTGGCGGGCCCGCGGTTCGACGCCGCCTCGGTCGCCCGGGCGCTCGGCGAACTCGCCATGACGCACCTCTCGCTCGTGCCGGCCATGCTGCACGGGCTGCTCGCTGCCGACGCCCGGCCGCCGGGCTCTCTGCGTGTCGTCCTGCTGGGCGGCGCGGCGACCCCGCCGGACCTGACGGACCGAGCCCTGGAGGCCGGTTGGCCGATCGCGCTGACGTACGGATTGACCGAGGCGGGGTCGCAGGTCACCACGTCCACGCCGTCCGAGGTGCGCGCCGGCGACCGGTCGACCGGCGTCCCGCTGACCGGCGTCGAAGTGCGGATCCGCCCGCCCGGCCACGCGCCCGCCGGGCCGGCCGAAGCGCCCGCCCCGGGCCACATCGAGGTGCGCGGCGACACGCTGTTCCGGGGATATGTCGGAGAAGCCGCCCGGCCCGCAGCCGCCTGGTTCGCGACCGGCGACCTCGGGCGCCTCGATGAGCAGGGCCGCCTCGAGGTGACCGGGCGCCTGCGCGACCGGATCGTGAGCGGAGGAGCGAACGTCGACCCGGCGCAGGTCGAGGCCGTGCTCGCCACCCACCCCGAGGTCGGCGAAGCCGCCGTCATCGGCCTAACGGATGAACGCTGGGGGCAGGTTGTGGTCGCCGTGGTCGCCGGGGACGATCCCGATCTCCCCGCCCGTCTCGATCCGTGGTGTCGCGAACGGCTGTCAGGTCCGCGGCTGCCGCGCCGCTGGGAGATGCTGGACCGCCTCCCCCGGACGGTGACGGGCAAGGTGGATCGCGCCCGCCTGAGAGACCTCCTGCGCGGCGATCTTTGACACGGAGGGGCAGCATTCCGGTATCTTGGCTCGCCATGCGTTCGCCAACACTGCCCGGGAGGAACCGTTGAGCACCGTCGTCGAGCCCATGCTCGCCTGCCGGAAGAGTCACTTCGACCTCGATGAGGACGCGCACTTTCTCAATTGCGCCTACCTCGGGCCCCTGCCGCGCTCGGTCGCGGAGGCCGGGGTGGAGGGGATCCGCCGCAAGTGCTCGCCGACCCCCTTCGCCAGCGAGGAGTTCTTCACCGGCTGCGATCGCGCGCGGGAGCGCTTCGGACGTCTCGTCAACGCTCCGCCGGAGCGGATCGCGCTCGCACCATCGGCGTCCTATGGCATTGAAGTCGCGGCCCGGAATCTCCCGCTCGAGCCCGGGCAGAACATCGTCGTCCTCGGTGAGCAGTTCCCGAGCAACGTCTACGCCTGGCGGCGCCAGGCCAGCGTCAACGGGTGCGAGGTCCGGACCGTCGACCGGCCCGGCCCGCCCCCGTCCGCCGCGCTCTGGAACGAGCGCCTGCTCGAGGCGATCGGACCGGAGACCGCCGTCGTCTCCCTCCCGCACTGCCACTGGACGGACGGCACCCGGATCGACCTCGAGGCGGCGGGGCAGCGGGCGCGCGAGGTCGGCGCCGCGCTTGTCATAGATGGTTCACAGTCGATCGGCGCCGTCCCATTCGACGTCGAGCGCGTCCGGCCCGATGCGCTGATCACCGTCGGGTACAAGTGGCTCCTGGGGCCCTATTCGACCGCGTTCGGCTACTACGGTCCCCGCTTCGACGACGGCACGCCGCTCGAGGAAACGTGGATCTCACGCCGCGGTTCCAAGGACTTTCAGGGTCTCATCGACTATACCGACGACTATCGGGCGGGGGCCGCGCGCTATGACGTGGGACAGACGTCCAACTTCATCCTCGTTCCCATGCTCATCGAGGCGCTCGACCTGATTCTCGAATGGGACCCCGCCCGCATCCTCGACTATTGCCGGGACCTGCTTTCCGGCTTCGCCGAGGAACTGCGTCTCCGGGGATGGGCGATCGAGGACGACGAATGGCGCACCGGGAACATCCTCGGCGTCCGTCTGCCCGCGGGTTGTGACCTCGCCGAAGTGAATGCCCGCCTCACCGAGGCGCGCGTCTACGCCTCCTTGCGGGGCGATGCCCTGCGCGTCTCGCCGAACGTCTACAACGAGCCGCGCGACATCGAGGCGTTGAGGCAGGTCCTGGCCACCTTCGGGTAGCCGGGTTAGGGGGGCGGAGGTGGGCTGGTCCCGTCGTGTCGGCGTCGCGTTGTTCGCGGGCGGGATGTTCCTGATCCCGGGCTGCGGCTCCGAGTCCGGCGAACGCGTGACCGCAGACGCGGCGGGGCCGACTCTCACTCCCGTCGACAGCATTCCACTGCCGGAAGGCGACACGCTGTACATCGGCAACCCATACGCTCTGGTCGTCGACCCCCTTGACGGGTCCTTCTACATATCGGACATCTTTTTGGCACGGGTCCTCAGGTTCCGTAGAGATGGCAGTCTGATGCTCGTGTACGGACGGCCGGGAGAGGGGCCGGGAGAGTTTCGCGGCGGGCCCAGAACTCCGATGCTCATCGACGATTCGACCGTAGCCGCCCAGACCACAGGCTCGCGGCGAGCGAACGTCTTCGACCGAAACACCGGAGAGACCATTCGGGTTGTGGACTTTCCCGCGCTGGGCGGAATCACTCCCCCGGTGGTGATTGGCGAAGACGTCTGGATGACCGATTTCGAGCTCCAGCGCGAAACATCGCTGACTCGTTGGCGGCCGGCCACGGACGAATTCACGAGCATGGGCACACTCCCCCAGGAATACGTCGCGTCGCTCAGCACCGACAACTGGTCCTATGCGAGCCTTTTTCGGATCGGTTCTCTTGCGTACGCCGACGGACGGTTCGTGCAGGGCTGGTCCGGACTGGACGAGATGTTCGTCCTGAACCTGAGGGGCGAGGTGGTGGACACGGCGGCCATCCCGGTGGCGAGGAGAAAGGGGGTCCCGGCCGACCTCCGGGAACGCATCGACATCGAGCACATCCCGTACCGCGAGCAACTGGAGGGCAGTTCGCAACTGCGCCAGCTTTTTCCGCGGCCGGGCGGCGGTTTCCTGTTCACACACCACGATCAGACGGCCCTGAAGATGGAACCGATGCCGGTGCTCACCGCGAAGACGTGGGTCGGGATCCTCTCGCCGGACCTCTCACAAGCGTGTGTGGACACCCTCGTGCCGCACGACTTCGAGATTCGGCCGATGGAGACCTTCCGGGGCGATACGCTGTTTGTCCTGGACCGGCGCATCGAGGATTCGCAGAAACTTCGGACCTGGATTCTGATGTTCCTGGTCTCCGACGAGCAGTGCGACTGGATGAGCACACGGCCCGGAGCCTAAGGATACGATGACACCCCCGGCTTTGGTGGAGCGTTGGTCTCGCCGCCGGAGGGGAACGACCAACTCCGCCGGAGTATGGACCTCGTGCCGTTGCTTCAGCCCGGATGGCGCGGAAGCCCGCGTACGGCTCGGACCCTGGTCCCGTCCGTCGCCTGCGCCGACGGTGCTGTGCCGGGCCAGTGTCGATCGATGCTGCGGACGTGCCCGGTTACGGGGTCCACGAATAGCGCTGCGCGGCTGCCCGCGGCCCGGTCCACCGATGTCGTGCCCTCGGGGCCGCTGAGCGTGAGGACGTCCAGCATCTCCGCCCAGGCGGGCTCGAAGGGGATCGCGAACGCGAACGCCCTGTTTTGGTCGTCGATCACGTGAGCGATCGGCGTCGGCGAGAAGTTGAGCGAGAACAGGATTCGCCCCGCCGCGTCGCGGCCTGACAGGCGGTACGGGCCCGGCCGCGATGGACGGCGTGCGGCCGTCGGGTATACGAAGGCGGGTTCCAGCCGCAGTTCGCCATCGTCGACCCCGCCCCACAGAAGGAGCATGTCGCCCCGCATGGTTCGGCGATCCGCCGCCTGTGCGGACGCCGAGATCCCGACACTGCCGGTGCCCTCGAGACGGTACTCCAGCATCTTCGTGAAGCTGTAGTCGCTGATCCATTGGGGATAGCAGTAGGACATCAGATCGCGGTATTGCTCCGGGTTGAACAGATGCCCCAGGCTCTGCCCGCCCCCGCCACCGTCCTCGTCAGCATCGCCGAAGTCGTGTCCCCACACTCCGACCTGGCCATCGGTCCACGGATAGTCGGCATCGACCCTTCCGGGGTCGGTGACGGGCTCGTCACAGGGTGTATGGGGGCGACCCAGGTTGTGGCCCAACTCGTGAGAGAACACGAGTCGAAGGCGGCCCGTCCGCTGCAGCAAGCGATCCGGACCGTGGGAGCCCGTGAGAGAGCTTTGCCCGCCCAGCATCCCGAGACCATCGATCCAGTACGCGTCGGAGTGCCGCGACAACGGCTCCGGGACTCCGAAGATCCCGCTGTAGTACTCCCGGGGGCCTTCCGCTTCCATCACGCGGAGTAGCTCGATCTCGCGAATCAGGCCGACGATCCCCGCCTCCGAAGTGTCCGCCCATGTATGGTAGGGTTCGCGGAGCGTCACCTGCATTTCGCCGACGGGCAACACCGTGTGGGCGTACCGCAGTACGCTGCGCGCGACGGCTGAGCCACCCCCCGAAGCTGCCGCGGCAAGCTCGCCCGCGAACGCCGCCACGCCCGGATTCACGGCCCGGTTTTCCTCCGAGTGATACTGCACGGGAACGAGCGTCACGCGCAGCGGGGGCATCTGCCGCACGTCCAGATCGTACCGGCCCTCGGCCGGGAACCGGGACCGGCTCGAGGAGGTCAGAGGGAGCACGTCCTCCGGATCGAGTTCCACGACCATGCTCACGCCCGGCTGCAGCACATGGCCCGGGATGGCCGCGTTGAAAGATCTCTCGAGCCGGCTCTCGTCGACCGCGAGCGAGATCCCTCCGGCGGGGGGCTCCAGCTCTGTCCGGTACGCCTCGGCTCCGCCGCGGAAGAAGGTCGCGGTGGCCCCCGGCCGGAACCCGTTCACCTCGTCGGCGGTGGCGAAGACGCGAAGGAGGGCGCGCCGTCCGGCGACCAGCGGTACGCCCCCCTCCCGGTCCTGGGCCGCCTGCGTGAGGTACGCGACGGGCACCGACAGCGTGACCGCTCCGGGGTTGGACACGACGAGCGGATCCCCGGCGACGAGATCGAAACCGTCGCAACGATCCGCGCACGCTTCGGCGAACGCCTCCTCGCTGCCGACGGCCACCGAGATCGGGGAATCGGAACCGGCGTCGGGGGTGAGTGTTACGCTCGCACTCGCGGTAGTCCCCGCCCGTATCAGGATCGAGTCGGCCGAAAGCGTCCCTCCATGCGCGGAGAGAGGGAGGCGGACATCGAACGGCGCCCCCTCCACGATGCGGGCCTCGACCGCGGCCGGACCCGGGGCCATCGAATCCTCGCTGTCCGTTCGGGCGAGCCGCACCGGGAAGGCGAAGGCGATCTCGTTCCCCCCCAGCGTGAGTCGTTCCAGGCTCCGAAGGCCCGACAGCGCGCCCGGAGGGAGGGTGCTCAATTCATTGTCCTGCAGATACAGCTCCCGCAGGCCGGCGAGGTCGCCGAATACGCCCGCCGGGAGCGCCTGCAGCCGATTGTCGACCAGAGAGAGCCATTCGAGCCTGCGGAGGCCGGCGAACACGTCCGGCGGCAGGTCGGTGATCAGGTTCCCCGAAAGATTGAGCACCTCCAGACTGGAGAGATCGGAGAAGGCACGGGGAGGAAGGGTCCCGAGCCTGTAGTCCTGGAGAGAGAGCCATTCCAGGCCGGAGAGAGCGCTCAGGTCGCGCGGGCGCAGTACGCCGAGGACAGCTCCATTCCCCACATCGACGCCCGCTTCCCGCGCCTCGACCCTCAGCGAGCGCAGTCCCGCCAGCGCCTGGCCGTCGGGAGCGCTGCAGTCGTCGGCCCGGAGCCCGCGCACGATCGCGTCGCGCACGGCTGCCGTCCGGTCGCACACTCCCTCCCGAATGACGACCACGGCGCTCGAGGGAGGGGCGAGCACGAAGCCGCTTCCGGTCCCCGGCCGTACCAGCGTCACGGTAAGGACCTCCCGCGGCGGCTCGATCTCATCGTCGTCGGCGATGCCGATCTGGATGACCGCTCCGCTCGCTCCCGCGGGGACTTCGACCACGCCCTCGCCCGCCGTCAGCACGTCCGCCGAGTCCGCGTCATCCGTAAGCCGGTTCTCGTCCGCGCCCAGCGCGTAGCGCACCGTCAGCGGGGACCGTGCCGGCTCGTCGAGCACGACGTCGACTCTGGCGCTGCCGCCCTCCCGCGCCTGCGCCACACCCAGGGTGAGTGCGATCCCGAACCCGACCGTCGCCTCGAAGCGCTGGGTGACCGAGAGACCGCCGCCATCGCGGGCCGCCACTTCCACCGTCGCGGACCCCGGCGCGACACCTTCCACCGTCACCTGACCCCCGCCGGCGGCCACCCGGGCCACGCCGGCGTCGAGGGAGATCGCGGCGAACGTCAGCGCATCGCCGTCCGGATCCCGGAACCAGGGGGCCACGTCGATGACCTCCGGCTGCCCGAGCCGCACGTCGAGGTCGGGGAGGGCGTCCACAGCCACCGGGGCCCGGTTCTCGCGCGGCTGCGGAGGCGTGACCTCCGTTCTGCAGGCGCCGATCCCCGCAGCAGCGCCTGCGAGCGCGACCATCGCCCGGCGGGTGCCGACTGGAGGCCGGGAACGAGCCACGGGTCCGAGCCCTAGCTTGCTCTGGGCGGAGGCTCCGGTCGGGGGCCGGGCCCCTCCTGGCGTCGCACCATCACCCGGCCGCCGCTATCGCTCCGGGCTATGAAACCGAGGAGGTGGAGGTATCCGATCACGTACCGGTTGCGCGCCCACCGCGCCAGGGTGACGGCGTCTCCCCGGTCGGAGTGCGGCCGGACCCCCGGGAGCCAGCCGGCCATGCGATCCGCGCCGATCGTCCGCAGAACCCGGGACACCGTCAGCCAGAGGCGCGCCCGCTGCCGGACGATGAAGAACCCGTCGTCTCCCTGTCGCTGGTAGAGCGGGAGGAACACGCGGCCCGCAAACGCCGTGCGCACCGGCCCGCGCCGATCCGTGGCGAGTTCCTGCCCCGCCTCGACCAATTCGAAATTCCTGAACCCCGGGTGCATCCGGAATTCGTCCTCTTCCGACACGACGTGGCGATAGCGCACATCGAGCACGCGCGGCAGACCCTCCGCCCGGCGGGCGAGACGAGCCCTCCGGTCCCCGCCTCCCGGGGCGCTGCCTGCTTCGATCAGCCCGAGGGCCTCAAGCAGGATCCACACGGCCTCTTCGTGCACCTCGATGGACGACGCGGCCGCGTGTTGGCCCGCCTCGATGCCGATGTTCGCCCAGCCCAGCCGGTCGAAGTAGTGCAGCATGGCTCCGTCGATCTGCTCTTCCAGTCCGAGGACCACGGGGACGGGAAGCCGGAGCGCGAGTGCCCGGTTCTGAAGCGTGTCCCCCAGCGTCGTGAAGGGCGCGCTTTCCGACGACGTGGTATGCAGGTCGAGTACATGGATGGGCCCGCGCGCGCGCCGGTGTTCCGACTGGAAAGCCGCCAGCAGCTCCCGTTGTTCCGCCAACTCGGCGCTCCCCACCATGGGCGCTCCGTCGCCGTCCCGCACCGCCCCTCCGGCACGCAGCGACTCCAGCACGGCGTCCACCCGGTCGTGCTGCCACACGCGGTTGAGATCCTCATCGATGAACCGCGTGCCCGCACTGCGCGCTTGCAGGTTGCCGCAGAGACCCACCAGATCCCCGCGCATCCGAACCCGGTTCTCGGAGAGAACGTCCAGTACCCGTGCCAGCGCCTCGATACCTGCCGGCTCGTTCCCGTGCAGAGTAGCGATACATATGACGAGCGGCCCGGGATCGGAGCCCCTGTACGCGCCGATCCGCCGTCCGTGGTCGCCGGGCTCTTCAATGGCCGTCGGGGATGTCGTGTGCTTCACGCGCCGGGTCGGTACAGCGTTTCCGTCTTCGCCGCGAACACGAAATCACTCTCAGTCAGGCCGTCGATCTTGTGCGTCCAGATCCGGACGACGGCCCGTCCCCAGGCGAGGAACAGGTCGGGGTGATGGTTCTGCTCCTCCGCAAGCTCGCCGACGCGATTCACGAATCCGAGCGCCGTCACGAAGTCCGGGAAGCGATATTCCTTCTCGAGGTGGTGGCCGTCCACGACCCGCCACTCGGCCCCCAGTTCGTGCCCCAGCGCTTCGAGGGCCTCCCCCTCGAGGGGCGGAACCCCGCCTCGACAGGGGATGCACTGCTGCTGCGCGAGCGGTATCGACATTGGCTGGTCTCCGTGGCTGCTGTCGTCTCCGCAGGCGTGGGGGAGACGGATGAAGAGAATCGCCGCATCGGTGAAGCGGCGCAACGCTGCGGGAGGGGTGTGAAGCGCGCTCAGGGCGCGCCGGCAACCGCTTGCAGGAGTTCCTCGTAGTCCGGCTCCACGCCCGCATCCTCAGACACCCATGCGTACGCCACCTTGCCGTCCGTTCCGATCACGAACGCCGACCGCTTGGAGACGCCCCGGAGCCCGTGAAATTCCTCGTACAACACGCCCCAGTCACCCGAAACCGTGCGGTTGAAGTCGGAGAGGATGGGGAAGGGGATTCTCTCCTCGGCCCGAAAACGGGAGGTGACGAACGGGCTGTCGACGGAGATCGCGAACACCGCGGCGTCGAGCGACGCATAGGCGCTCCACTCATCCCGGACCCGGCACATCTCCGCCGTGCACACCGAGGTGAAGGCGAGAGGGAAGAAGAGGAGCACGATCCGGTCGCGGCCGAGATAGTCCCCCAGATCGATCGCTCCCCCGGCCTCGTAGGGCAGGGTGAACGGCTCCACGCGGTCACCGATCGAAATCTTCATATTGGACGTCATGTCAGAACGCGCCTCCTCCACCTCCGCCGAATCCGCCGCCCGAGAATCCGCCGCCCCCCGAGATCCCGCCGCCCGAGAAGCTCGAGCCCTGGGCGCTGCGGGGCGCGGATTGCATCACGCTGTGCGTCTCCGCGGACATGCTGTTCAGGTTCGAGACCAGGATGTGAGAGTTGAACGTCGATAGGGCATGCCCATGGTACCAGTCCGGGGGCTCCCGATACAGGTCCTGGAAGGCCCTGGCCCACTGCGCCGCGACGCCGAGCGCAATGGCGTACGGAAGACACTTCTCGAACATCTCCGGGCCCGTGATCTTCCGCTTGTATCGATCGGATTCGACGCGCGTGAGGAACTCCTCGAACCCCTTCACCTGCCGCAGCAGTTCGGTGCCTCTTTTCGTGCGGGCCGGCATGAAGAGTCCGAACACCATGATGACCAGCGCGGAGGCGATGGCCGCCCACAGGACGGCCATCGTCGCCAGCGGGAGCACCGCCTGGGCGAGCAGCCCGCCGAAGAAGATCGCGATTCCGACGAGGAACCCCAGCCCCAGGTATTTCCCGGCGACCATGGTCGGCGACTCCGTGTACACACCGTGCTCGATGAGCGTCGCCAGCAACCTCGACTTCAGTTCCGGGAGATCCCTGTAGAAGCGGTCCTTGAGCTCCGAAAGCCGTCGGGTCCGCCGCCCGCCGAAGACCGCCCGCAGGAGCGCGCTCTCGTGCGGGGCCAGATCGGTATCCGAGACCGCGCTCCGCTCGAACACGTAGTCCTTCCCAGTAACGAGCCCCAGGAGTTGCCTGTCCTCGCGTTCCTCGATGGTCAGGTGTCCCCGGACGGCGAGATCGATCAGCGTCGCCGTGATGTCGCGCAGGTCGGCCCGGTTGTCGACGATGACGCCGACCTCGGCGGGCGTCAGATCGGCGGGCGGCTCGTAGCGCGGCTCGATCGACCCGATTTCGGGGTCGCGCCCCCGCTCGTTCCAGCGGCGGTACATGAAGGCGAGGGCGAAGAAGGGCAGGAAGAGCGGCCAGTTCGCGAACAGGTACATGGCGGCGAGATCGATGGCCGTAGGCCGTTGCACGATCCCGGCATCCCACCCGACCCCGATCGTCAGACCCTCCCGGAAGCCGAGCGGCTGGTCTGTCCGCACGTCGACCCGCGTGCCGGCGACATCGACCACCGCGTCCCCGCCCGTTGCGCCGTAACCCCCGGTGAAGGCGTGGGCGCGCACGCCTTCGATCCCCTGCGGGAGCCTCACCGCCGCGCTCGCCGCCTCGATGGGGACCGGCCATTCGGTCCCCGTCACATTCCAGTACAGCTCGTCGTACGCCTCGACGATGCCGTCTTCTCCTTCATCCGCCTCGAAGAAACGGAGGGCGTTCGTCACGCCGTAGGAGAGTTGGACCGTGCGCACGGCGTCGACCGCGCCGGGCACCCAGATCTTCGTGTTGAGGTAGTCCCCGTCACGCTCCGTTTCGTAGCGCAGGGGGTTCCCCTCCGCGTCCGTCACGCCCTCCACCGAAACGTAGAGCTTGTAGCGGAATCCGTTGGTCCGGTACTCGACGGGAATCGTTCGGTAGATGCCGTTGTAGCTTCCTTCGAAGCGGGGCCGGATCGTCTCGGTCACCTCGATGGACCCGCTCTCCGACACCCGGATGTCGGCGTGGAAGTCTTCGATGCGCCAGGAGCGCTCCTGTGCGGCCGCGGGGGAGAGGGGAGGACAGACGATACCGACCAGGACGCCCGCCAGGACGGCGGCCCGGGCGCCGGCTCCCATCGCTCGTTCCGGACGGAGCCGCATCACGGGAACGCCACCGTCGGTCCCTCGCGCTGCCCCTCGTCGTCGATCGAGAAGAACTCCCGACGCGTGTGCCCGAACAGCCCGGCGAGCAGATTCGTCGGGAAGACCTGGGTTTTGGTGTTGTAGTCCCGGACGACCGCGTTGTAGTAGCGCCTCGCGTTCTGAACGGCCTCCTCGATCTCGTCGAGGGAGTCCTGAAGGTCCGTGAATGCTTCGACGGCCCGCAGTTGGGGATAGGCCTCCGAGAGGGCGAAGAGCCTCCCGAGTGCGCCCGCGAGGGTTCCCTCCGCCGCCCCTGCCGCGGCCGGTCCCTGTGCGCCCATGGCCCGGTTCCTCGCCTCGATCACGGCCTCGAGCGTTTCACGTTCGTGTCCCGCGGATCCCTTCACCGTCTTCATGAGGTTGGGGATGAGGTCCCAGCGGCGCTTGAGCTGCACGTCGATGTCGGCCCAGGCGCTGTTCACGCGCACGCGCAGCCGCACCAGGCCGTTGTACATCCCGATGAAGACGAATGCGATCACCGCGAGTACGATCAGAAACCACAACATGACTTGCCCCTGTTTCCCCTATTCTCCGCGTCCGAGGCGGAGGATGATCTCGAACTCCTTCTTCGTCACCGGCATGACCGACAGCCGCATGCCGCGTTTCATGACATTGATAGTCTCGAGGCCGGCCGTTTCTTTCATCATCTGCCGGGTCACCGGCGTGGTGAACGTCTCCAGGTAGCGGAAATCGGGGCACCACCAGCGGGGATCCTCCCTGCTAGACTTCGCATCGAAGTAGTTGCTATCGGGATCGAACTGGGTGGAATCGGGGTGCGCCGGACCCGCGACCTCCGCCACGCCGTACACGCCGAGCACTTTGGTGTTGGAGTGATAGATGAGGATCTTCTCCCCCGGATTCATCCGGTCGCGCATGAAGTTCCGGACCTGGTAGTTGCGCACGCCGTCCCATTCGGTCTCGCCATCCTGCGCGAAGTCGTCGATCGAATACACATGGGGCTCGGTCTTGGCCAGCCAGTATCCGGTGATTTCAACCGGCATCTCACGCCTTCCTTGCTCGTGGTGTTCTCGCGCCCTGGCGGCGCGCGGACCTTCCACCCGGACACGGCGAATCTACCGGCCGGGCCCCGGGCGGTGAACCCCGGCGCCGAACAGACGGATCCGGGCCGGGAAGCCTGCGGATCGTCGCAACCGCCCGCGCAGTGCTAGGTTGAAACGCATGAAGATTCCGATTTATCAGCTCGACGCGTTCTCGGACCGGCCATTTGCGGGCAACCCGGCCGCCGTGTGTCCGCTCGAGGCCTGGCTCGAGGACGACGTCCTGCAGAAGATCGCGGCGGAGAACAACCTCTCGGAGACGGCCTTCTTCGTGCGCGACGTTGCGTCCGACGACGTTGCGTCCGACGAAACAGGGTTCGAACTGCGATGGTTCACGCCGGTGTCCGAGGTCGACCTGTGCGGACACGCGACGCTGGCCTCCGCCTGGGTCATCCTCAACCTGCTTGAGCCGGACCGCGAGAGCGTGAGCTTCGAGACGAGGAGCGGCGAACTCATCGTGCGGCGGGGGGAAGGTGACCACCTGGTGATGGATTTCCCGGCTCGCCCGGCGGCACCCCGGGATGCCCCCCGCGCTCTGGTGGAGGGGTTGGGAGCGGCGCCGGTGGAAGTCCGGGCTTCGGACCGGGACTATCTCGTCATCCTGGACGCCGAGGACGACGTGCGGAAGCTGAAGCCGGATTTCGCCCGGCTGCGCGGACTGGATCGGCTCGGGATCATCGCCAGTGCCCCGGGCGTGAGTGCCGACTTCGTGTCCCGCTTCTTTGCGCCCAGCGTCGGCGTGCCGGAAGATCCGGTCACGGGTTCGGCGCACTGCACGCTCGTGCCCTACTGGGCAGAGCGGCTGGGACGGGGCGACGCGCCTCTCGAGGCACGGCAGATCAGCGCCCGCGGGGGTACCCTCATCTGTCGCCACCTCGGCGACCGCGTGACGATCGCCGGCCGTGCGGCGCTCTATCTTTCCGGCGAGATTACGCTGTGACGGATTCCGGCGTGCAGCCGTCTACGGGGCGGCGGACAACAACAGGCGGGGGCCGGGCGACCGGCCGGACCGCAGGGAGACCCGGGAGGGAGCGGGACAGATGATGCGTACGCGGATACGGCGCCGGAGCAGGCGCGGGCTGGGGATCGGCTTTTCCTTACTGGTGACTCTGGGGGCGTTGGGGCCCGCGAACATGATGGGGCAGGTACCCGGTGGACCCTTCCGCGGCCAACCGGGCGGGGATCCGGCTTCACGCGGCAGCGGCACGCAGTGGGATCTGGGCGGCACCTTCTCCGTGATGGCGCCGCAGGGGCAGTTCGGTTCGTTCGTCGGAGAGGGTTTCGGGGCGGCGTTCACCGCTCTGCTCGGTTTCGCGGATTCCCCCGCCTTCCGGATCCGGCTCGATGCCGGCTACGTGAACTACGGGGCGGAGACGCTCGGCGTCCCCGTTTTCGCGGCGACGGACCGGATCCTGACCGACATCGTCACGCGCAACAACGTGGGCTATCTGGGACTCGGCCCCGAGATCCGGCTTCCGTACGGCCCCGTCCAGCCCTTCGTGAACGGCTTCGCGGGGCTCGGCTATTTCTTCACGGTGAGCAGCGTCGAACATGGCTGGCAGCCTCACGAGTCCTACGATTACGGGACGACGGTGAACTTCGACGATGTCCGTCCCGCGTACGGGTTCGGCGGCGGGCTCGCCATTCCGATCAAGCGATCCGCCAAGCTCGTAATGCTGAGGCTGGAAGCCCAGTACCGGAGGCACGGCCGAACGGAGTATCTCGTGCCCGGGAGCATCGTCGAGGACGGCTTCGGCGGCAGTTCGTTTTCGCCCATCGCCTCCGATGTCGACTTCGTGCTCTTCCAGGTGGGAGTGACGTTCGGGGTCTGAGCCGGCTACGGTTGGTGGCGCTCCAGACGGGCCACGGACCCCGTCAGGTCGACGACATAAAGTTCCCCGGAGCCGTCGACGCCGAAGGAGGACACAGCCCCGAGACTCCCCACGCTCCAGCGTCTCTCGTCCGTCGCCTGACCGCCGTCGAATCGGAAGCTCCGCAGGAAGCCGGTACAGAAATCCGAGTAGAAGTAGTGCCCCGCGATCTCGGGGATTTGTGAGCCGCGATACACGTATCCCCCCGTCACGGAGCAGACGCTGCCGTCGTGGACGTACTCGACGACGGGCAGCGTGAGCCCTGACATGTCGCACCCGGAACTCTGGTAGCAGGCGGACCCTTCCATCGTGTTCCAGCCGTAGTTCACGCCCGCTTCACCGGCCGGTACCGCGTTGATCTCCTCACGTTCGTTCTGGCCGACGTCGGCGACGTAGAGCACGTTGTCCGCGAAGTCGAAGGTCGAACGCCACGGGTTCCTGACGCCGATGGCCCAGATCTCGCCCCGCGCGCCCTCCTCTCCGACGAAGGGGTTGTCATCCGGGATCGCGTACGGGTCGCCTCCGTCCACGTCGATGCGGAGGATCGCACCGTGCAGCGTCTCGAGATTCTGCCCGTTGCCGAACGGATCGCCCGCGCCCCCCTCGTCGCCGAGGAAGATGTAGAGCATCCCGTCCGGCCCGAACTGAAGCATCCCGCCGTTGTGGTTCTGGCGACGCTGGGTGAGCGCGAGGATCCGCTTCGCCGAGCCCGGGTCGAGGCGGTCGGGGTCGCCCGATACGGTGTAGCGCTCCACGACCGTGTCGTCCCCCGTATCGGTGTAGTAGACGAAGACCTGGCCGTTGTCCGCGTACCGCGGGTGGAAGGCCATCGTGAGCAGGCCGCCCTCCGGCGCGCTGCCTACGCGGCCCGAGAGGTCGAGGAAGGGATCGTCGAGAAGTTGCCCGTCCGCGTTCGCGATGCGGATGCGGCCCACCTGCTCGACGACGAAGAGTCGTTGATCGCCCGGCGGGGCAGCGAGGAAGACCGGCTGCGAGAGCCCGGCCAGCACCTCGTTCGCCGTCAGTTCGAAGGCGACGGGTTCCGGCGGCGGGGGTGGCGGTGGCGGAGCCGGGGACGGACCCGTGCCATCCGAGCATCCCCAGCTCGCCACTCCCGCCAGGAGCGCAAGTGCCTGCGCCGTCAGCGGCCGGACGGCCGCCGCGGGCGGGCGCCCCGAGCGGGTCAGGGCACCAGTTCCGGCCGGCGGTACCTGAGGAAGAACACGCCTTCCTTGCCGCTCGAGACGACGATCGTCCCGCTCGCGAAGAACGGGTAGTTCGACCACGAGCCGTCGAAGGTCACGGATTCGTCCCACGGTACGGTGTCGAAAAAGCCGACTTCGCGCGGGTTCTCGCGGTCGCTGATGTCGAGCACGCGCAGGCCGCTCACGTAGTTCGACTGGTACATGAGATCGCCCACGATGTAGAGGTTGTGGTCGATCGTGAACGTCTCTCCGAAGTGCTCCTTGACGAGGATCGGGTCGTCCAGGTCCGACACGTCCCAGATGAGCGTGCGACTGGCCGTCATGTCGGGTTCGGTTCCCATCTGCTGAGCCTGGCCGACGGAGGCCATCTCGTCGAGTTCGTCGTTCTGGTAGAAGTAGCGGTGGTCCTCCGTGAGCCAACCCTGGTGCGTGTAGGCGACCGCCGGATAGTCCGCCGTCGAGAGGGTGACGGGGTTGTCCCGATCCGTGACGTCGGCGATCACGACCGCGGTCTCGTTCGCATTCAGGCAGATCTCCTTGCCGGCGTGCTCGGCATCCGGGCCGTGATAGTTGACGCACTGCGCGTCGTGCGTGTACCCGGTCTGCCCCCGTCCGGTGCCGGCCTCAGCGTGGCAACCGAGGAAACTCGGCGCCATGGGATCGCTGATGTCGATCATGTGCAGCCCGCCGCCGCACGTCTCGCCGCCACCGCTCGAGCCCACCGCGTAGGCGGTCGCGGTCTCCTCGTTGATCACCACGTTGTGGGCGCTCGCGATCCCCTCGTAGATCGTGTCGGGGTCGAACTCGACCGGCGAGTCCCCGACATCTCGAAGCCGCGTGAGATCGAACACCTGCATCCCGTGGTCGCCCGCGTTGTCCGCCACCACGAAGGCATGGTTCGCGTAGACCTTGATGTCCCGCCACGACTGCGTGAGCGAGCCGGGCGTCTTGGGCAGGTTGCCCAGATAGGCGGGCGCCGCGGGGTCGGAGATGTCGATGAACGCCGTGCCGTCCGTGCGCCCGACGATCGCGTATTCGCGCCCCGTCTGCGGGTCCGCCCAGCCCCACACGTCGTTCGTCTCGATGCCGCGGTCGGAGCCGCCGATCGCGGCCAGCGGCAGGAACGAGAGGACGTCCACCTGGTCGCAGGTGAACTGGTCCGCCATCCCGTCCTCGCCGCAGTCGACCTCGGCGAGCGCCGTCAGCGGGCGCCGTTCCTCGGGGATGAAGATCTTGGCCGACTCGGTCCACGCCCCATCCCGGCGCTCGAACACCACGGCCGAGCCGAGAGACGCATCGTCCCACGGCTGACCGATGACCGCGAGGTCGCCGCCGGCTGAAATCGAGAGGCCGAAGCCGTCCCCCGCGTCCGTACCCGGGCCGGCTCCGATCCGGGTCGCGGCGCCGAAGCCTCCGGCCGCGGCATCCCACGTGAAGGCGTAGATCGCCCCGAACAGACCCGCGCCGGGAGCCGCGATCCACAGTTCGTCGTCCCGGGCCGTGATGGTGGCGCCGAAGTTGTCACCGGGCTCACGGTGGAAGGCAGACAACGACCCCTGCCGCACCCAGTCTCCGGATGGGCGGCGAACGTAGTTCAGTACCGTCCCCGTGCCGTCGTACGCGCCCGGCAACCCGAGCAGCGCATGGGCACCGTTGATGCCAACCGTAACGGATGCGGCACGATTGCCCACGACGGCCGCCCCCGGCTGGATCTCGTCTCCCTCGAAGCCGAGCCGCGCCTCCTGTGCCCAGGCGCCGTCCGCGTCGCGACCGAACACGTAGGCGGCGCCGGGAAGCTGGGGGCCGCCGAACGCGCCGACGATCACGCGCTCGCCGTCGGTGTGGGCGCCCCAGCCGAAGAATTCCTGCTGCGGATCCGGATCGGCGGAGGTCAGGATACCGTCCTCGACCCATTCACCATCGTCGCCGCGCTGGAAGACCCACGCGCCGCCGGTCCCCTGGTAGCCGAGCGCGGTGACGACCAGGAGGTCGCCCCCGATGGAGGCGAAGCGGCCGAAGGACGATCCGAGCGGCGCGCTCTCGGGCCGGAGGTGACCCTCGAACTCCCATCCGTCTCCGGCGCGCCGGTAGATGAGGACACTCCCGTCGCTCTGGCCGTCGCCGTCCTGGTCGAGGGCCGTGGCGCCGACGAGCAACCGGTCGCCGTCGGCGAGGATGAAACGGCCGAAGAAGTCCGCCCCGTCATGCTCCGGGGCGCGCAGCGTTGCGGTGCGCT
The DNA here is from genome assembly GCF_965213655.1 of Candidatus Palauibacter sp. GTDB lineage: Bacteria > Gemmatimonadota > Gemmatimonadetes > Palauibacterales > Palauibacteraceae > Palauibacter. Next base: position 350,989 of record NZ_CBDBZT010000003.1, read on the forward strand.
CCCAGTCGTCGCCGCTCCGCTCGTACACGTAGAGGCTGCGGGGAGCCGACGTCACCGGATCCTGCGGATTCGCGTCCGGGTCGACCGCTTCGCTGACGATGATTCGGCCCTCGTGAAGCACGACGGTGCCACCGAACTCCTGCGCTTCCGCGCCACCGGCCGTGAGGAAGCCGCAAGCGACCGCGGCGAAAAAAGCCCGTGTTCTGTTCATCGTTCCGTTCATCAGATTCATCAATGTCTCTCGATCAGTGTCTCTCGAAGTAATAGAGGCCGCCGCCGGCGCTGCCGACGACGAGATCCAGGTCCCCGTCCCCATCCAGGTCTCCGAACTCGGGTGTGGCGAAGAGCGGGAGTTCCTCCGGGGCGGGGAAGAAACCATCCGCCTCGACAAAGCTGGGGGACCCGGATCCTCCGTCATTCCTGAAATAGCGGATCCCGTCGGACTCGGTGCCCACGATGAGGTCGAGGTCTCCGTCCCCATCGTGGTCGAGGAGCTTGGGGAAGCTCCGGCGGCCGATGTCGATGTCTCCGTACTCGTCGCTCACAAACTCGAAGCTGGGATTCGATGCCGACCCGGTGTTCTCGTAATAGTTCAGCGCCCCCGACGACTCTCCGATCATGAGGTCGAGGTCTCCGTCCCCGTCGAGGTCGCCGAGGGTCGGCGTCGCGTTGCTGCCGCGCGTGATCTCGACGAAGGCGGAATCGATGAGCGTGAAGCTCGGCGCCGTGGCCGATCCGTCGTTTCGCACGTAGCGGATCTCGTCGCGCCAGGTACCGAGGAGCATGTCGAGGTCGCCGTCCCCGTCGAGGTCGCCGAACGCGGGAGCGTTGTGGTAGGCGCCCGGGATCTCGAAGCGACCCGTCCGGCGGAAGGCCGGCTCCGTCCCGTTCCCCTCGTTCTCGAACAGGAAGACGTACGAGTCCGACAGGTCCGTGGGGTCGATCTTGTTGCCGAGGAGCATGTCGAGGTCGCCGTCCCCGTCGAGGTCCACGAGCGAGGCCACGCTCTCGCTGCCCACATCGATCTGGGAGATGAAGCGGCGTGTCCGCAGCTCAAAGCCTCCGTCGGACTCCTGGGAGAAGAGCATGAGGTTGTCGGCGGTCGTCGTATTCGCGTTGTACGCGCCGCCGAGCACGCCCATGAGCAGGTCGAGGTCCCCGTCCCCGTCGTAGTCGCCGAAGGTGGGCGCGTTGTAGCCGCTCGTCCGGATCGGGTCGTCGAGGGGGAAGGGCCGCGGCTCCACGCGCAGGTTCGGGGCCTCGCACGAGCCGGCGTTCTCGATCAACAGGAGTCCGGCCTCGAAGAAGTCGCCCCAGAACATGTCGGTGTCGCCGTCTGCGTCGTAGTCGGCGAGCGCCATCGTGTTCGCGCCGTGCAGGGTGGGGAAGGGCCCGCCGGAGCCTGGGCCATCGAAGGGCGGCACACCCCCGGCCGCCGCGGGGTCGGCGACGATCTCGATGTCCTCGAAGCGGTCCGTGATATGCCGGAAGGGCGACGCGTCCTCGCCGATCGCGCCCGTCGCCTCGTAGCGGGTCACGGTGCCGACGAGACGCCCGATCAGGAGGTCCAGCCGGCCGTCGCAGTCCATGTCCGCCGCGTTCGGGATGTTCTGGCGGTCCGAGAAGATCGCCTCTCCGCGCGTGTCCCTGAGCGTGTCGGCGATCAGTTCGAAGACGGCGCCGCCCGCCGTCCCGGTGTTGCGGTACAGCTTCATGTAGCTGAAGGGGGATTCCGCCAGCAGGTCCCGGTCCCCGTCCGCGTCGACGTCCACGAAGCGGAACCACTCTCCGACCTCGAGGTCCGAGTACGCCTCCGGCCGCCAGGTGTGGCGCTGTCCTTCCGCCGTATCCTCGCGCTCGAAGAACATCAGTCGGTTCGTCGACTCCTGCACGAAAAGGTCGAGGTCGCCATCGGCGTCGATATCCACCCACTGCGGGCGGGGCACGTTGAAGCCGCCGAGGAAGGGGATTTCGTACGGGTTTCCGGACTCGTCGAACACGGGAAACGGCGCGACGGACCGCACGAAGCCCGTCTCGGTAGCCTCGGCCGCACGGTCGGGCGTCACTGCCGCGGGCGCCACGGCCCCCGAGGCGCAGCCCGCCGCGAGGGTGGCGACAACCAGCGTTCCAAGCGTTCCCGGCGTTCCCCGGCCGCGTCGGCCTCTGCCCATGCGGGTCACGTAGCCGGGGCCCTCAGCGCGGGTTGGTGGCGAGACCGATACCGGACGCGTAGGGCGGCGTCTCGATCACGTCGATGATCTCGCGGGTGGCCGTGTCGATGACGACGATCGTGCCGCCGGGCGCGTCGTATCCCATCCGATCCGACGACTGGTAGGAGCCGGTCTCGTTCCGGTTTGCCACGTACAGTCGGGAGCCGTCCGGCGAGAGCACGCTGCCGTGCGGTTCGGCGAGGCCTTCACCCCGAATCACGGCGGCGACGGACCAGTCGGAGGTGTCGACGAGCGTGACCTCGTTCGCGCCCAGGTTGCCGAACCAGATCCAGCGCCCGTCCGCCGACCAGCTCGGGTGCCACGGCCTGGCGCCCACGTCCACCTCGCCCTCGAGCTTCGGCGATTTCGGGTCGGAGAGGTCGAACACGAGAAGCTTCGCCGTCATCTCGGCCGTTGCGACGAGCGTCATTCCGTCCGGAGAGATCGCATACTGCACGAGGACGTGGGGCATCGCCCCGGAGCCGGGAAGCCGCAGCAACTCGGCGTCTCCAGTCTCGGCCTCCACGGTGACGACGGAGTTCTCGCCCAGGCTGCCCGCGTAAACCCACTCGCCGTCGGGGCTCGCCAGCAGCGCGTGCGGCCGCGGGATGAAGACGTCGTATTCCTCGACTTCCATCGACACCCGGTCGATGCGGCCGATGCGCTGGGGCGGGTTCACCGCCGCCATCGATCGCCCGACGAAGAGCCACGGCTGCCAAGGGTGGAGTGCGAGGAGTCCCGGCCGCTCGAACTCGATGGAGGCGACGAGTTCGTTGTCACGGTCGAACTTGAGTACCTGGTTGGCCGCAATGAGCGACACGTACCAGAACGATCCGTCCGGCTCGACCGCGATGTGGTGCGGCTTCGCGTTCGCGCCGTACCCCATCGCCTCCAGATCGATGACCTCGACGACCTCGTGCGTCTCGAGGTCGATCACCGTCACCGCCGCCGCCTCCTGGTTCGCAACGTAGAGAAACGGACCCTCGGCGGGCGAAGCGGCCACGACCCCCGTCGCGGCTGCCCGAACCGCCACGAGGCCGGCCATCCCCAGCGCGAGGAGGCCGGCCCGCAGATTGCTCGCCATCTTTTTCACCATCCGATTCCGATTCGACTCTCCTGCGTCAGGGAACGAGTTCCGGCTTCTGGTACTTCACCATGAACAGGCCTTCGCTCCCGCTCGTCACGATGATCGTGCCGCTCGCGAAGTACGGATAGTTGCTCCACGACCCGCCCATCGCAGGGCCCTCGGCATGGGGCACCGTGTCGAGGAAGCCGACCTCGGTCGGATTCTCCGGGTCGCTCACGTTCAGGATCCGCAGTCCGCTGTTGTAGTTCGACTGATAGAGCAGGTCGCCGAGCACGTACATGTTGTGGTCGCTCGCCGTGGACTCGCCGAAATGCTCCTTGACGAGTACCGGGTCGTCGAGGTCCGTAATGTCGAAGATCATCGTGCGCGTGCCCGAGAACTGCGTCCTCAGCTCGTCGAGTTCGTCCCCGAGGTAGAAGTAGCGGTGATCCTCCGTGACCCAGCCCTGGTGGGCGTAGGCGACGTTGGCGTAGGTGGCCGTCGACAGCGGGATCGGGTTCTCCTTGTCCGTGACGTCCGCGATCGAGACATCGGTCTCGTTCGAGCCGAAGCAGATCTCCTTGCCGGCGTGCTCGCGGTCAGGGCCGTCATAGATCAGGCAGAGCGCGTCGTGCGAGTACCCGGTTCCGCGGCGCCCCGTGCCCTCGTGACCGAAGCAGCCCGCGAAGCTCGGCTCCGTCGGCTCGTTGATGTCGATCATGTGGAGGCCGCCGCCGCACGTCTCGCCCCCGCCGCTCGATCCGACGCTGTAGGCGAAGCCCGTCTCTTCGTTGATCACGATGTTGTGCGCAGAGGCGATCCCGTCGTAGTGGGCGTCCACCTCGAAAGTGACAGGCTCCGTCCCCACATCGCGGAGGCGGGTGAGGTCGAACACCTGCATTCCGTGATCGCCCGCTCCATCGGAGACGATGAACGCGTGATCCTGAAACACCTTGATGTCGCGCCACACGCTGCCGCGGGCGCCCTCCGTCATCAGGAGCCGGCCGACGAGGCGCGGGTTCTGGGCATCCGTGATGTCGACGAACGAAGCCTGGTCGGTGAGCCCCACGAGGGCGTATTCGCGCCCGGTCTGCGGGTCGGTCCAGCCCCACACGTCGTTGACGCGAACCCCCCGATTCGCCCCGAGCGATTGCACCGGCAGGAAGGAGAGGATGTTCACTTCGCTGCAGTCGAAGTCGGCCGAGACGCCTTCCTCGCAGCCCACCTCGTGCCCGTTGATCGCCGCGTAGTTCGTTGCGTCGCTCCACACCTCGGCGGCTTCGATCCACTCGTCGCCCTGTCGCTCGAAGATGTAGGCGGTGCCCATGCGGTAGTCCTTGCTGCCGGCCACGACGACCGTGATGTCGCCATCTGTCGCCATGTTCGACCCGAAGCCGTCTCCGCCCGCCCGGTTCGAGGCGTTGAGCGCGCCCGTGAGCGCGAGTCCGGCATCCACGTCGCCCGAATAACGCAGGACCTGGCCCTCGCGTCCCGCACCGACGCCGGAACCGCCGATCCACAGTTCGCCGCCGACGGACGCGAAGGCTGTGGCGAACCCGCCCGCTCCGAACCGTCCGCCACCGCCGCCGGCCACCACCGGCGGGAAGAACCGGCCGGCCGGCGTCCAGCCATCGCCCGCCGCCGTGAAGGCGTATGCGACGCCCACTCCGCCCGCGCCGCCGGACCCCACGAGGAGCTGGAAGCCGTCCGGCGTGTCCTGACCGTGGAGCGTGCGCCCGAAGCCCGCGTTCTCGCTCGCGTCCGGTGCCGTGAGGGATTCCGGCGCGGCCGTCCACCCACCGTCATCGCCGCGTGTGAAGAAATAGACCGCGCCCGCCCGACTGGCCGATCCGGCCGAGGCGCCCGGGGCGCCGATCGCCGCCGACCGACCGTCGGTCACGATCGCCGCGCCGAACCCGTCACCCTGCGCGGTGTCGGGCGATTCGATGGAACCGACCTCGTTCCAGCCGGCCCCGGCACGCTCGAAGACGTACACGCGGCCCGCCGCGGCGGGACCACGGCCGAAACCGCCGCCGCCCCCGGCCCCGACGAGCGCCAGGTCACCCGCGATCGTGCCGCGGCCGCCGAACGACATTCCCGCCGGCAGGTCGGCTGGCCGAAGCGTGGCGACTTCCTCCCAGACGCCGCCGTTCCGCTCAAAGATGTGGGCTGCGCCCGGCGCGCCGACCAGCATCCGATCGCCATCGACTGAGAGGGAAGTGCCGAAGCGGCCCCCCTCTTCAGCTCCGTAAGGTGAGAGTTCCGCCGAGACGGTCCAGCCATCCGGACCCTTCTCGTAGACGTAGACAACTCCCGTGGACGTCGGGCCGCCGGCCTCGGCGATGAGCACCTGGCCGGACGAGACGGCGACGCCGCCTCCGAAGCCCTGTCCCGCGACCGGCGAGGCCAGGCAGGCGAAGACGGCCGCAAGGGCCGCGACTCGAATGAATCCGCGCATGACGATACTCCCATCCTGAAGACTGCAGACATTAGTCGCACAAACCATTTAAAACACTCGGAAATCGCGATGTGTTGTCTGGTGCGTTGCCCGCGAGATGTAGCGGGACACGGTGCCCTCCAACCAGCCCCTTCGTGCGCCGGCCAACCCACCTCGCTGCTGGCGAGCCACGAACCCGAGATGCCCTCCCCGCTCCGTCAGTGCGAGGGACAGACGCGGGCGCCGCCGGATCGCTTCGACAGGCACCGAAATCCCCGGGGCCAGCGGGTCATCCTGTGCGTGTATGAGGAGCATGGGAAGGTCCACCGAACCCACGAAGCGCTTGGCGCTGCAGCGCGCGTAGTAGTCCGCGGCGTCGCGAAAGCCGTGAATCGGTGCCGTGAGCCGGTCGTCGAACTCGCGGATCGTGCGGGCCGTCGCCGCCTCGGGCGCCACTACGCCGGGGAATCGCCGCGCCTTCTCGCGCGCTTTCTCCCGCAGGCTGCGCAGGAAGCGATGGCCGTACACGCGCCCCATCCCCCGGTCGAGGGCGTCGGCGCTGGCCTCGAGGTCGTATGGCACGGAGACTGCGGCCGCGGCGACGAGGCCGTTTCCGCCGTCCTCGCGCCCGAGCAGGTTGAGGAGCGCGTTCCCCCCTAGCGAGAATCCGATCGCGGTCTGCGGCAGCCCCGGGAAACGCGCCGCCATCCAGGCCAGCGCGCGCTCGACATCGTCGGTCCGACCCGAGTGGTAGGCACCCGGCAGCCGATTCGGCTCACCGCTGCAGGAACGGAAGTTGAGCGCGACCGGCTGGATACGGGCAGCCGCCAGCGCTTCGCTCGTCGTCACCATGTAGCCGGAGCGGGCGCTTCCCTCGAGTCCGTGGAGCAGGAGGCACACACCCGCCGGGTCTTCCGGCCCTCTCCACAGATCGAGATCGATGAAGTCGCCGTCGGCCGTGTCGAGCCGCACCCGGTCGTACCGTGGCTCGAAGCGCCGGCGCGCGATCCGCCCAACAACGGTCTGCAGGTGGGGATTACGGAGCCCGGGTGCCGCTTCGAAGCCGGGGGTGTTCTGCAACGTACGGGCCCTACGCTGCGACATGCAGGGGGAGCGTGGCGACCCCTCGGATCATCGGCCCGTCCGTCTCGCGAACGGCTCGTTGAGGAATATTGCCCCCCTTACTTTCTCGTGGTGAGGGTTCCGGTCGCCGCGTCGCGCCGCACAACCGACCCCTGTGGAGAGAAGAGATCCCGTGTCACGACCACAATTGCACCAGTACACCGTCGCGAAAGCAAGTTCCAGGCGCTGGCTCTACGTGCTGCACGGCATCTACGGCACGGGCCGCAACTGGGCTTCGTTTGCCCGCCGGCTCATCGCCGCGCGTCCCGAATGGGGCGCGGTGCTCGTGGATCTGCGGCTGCACGGGCACTCCCCGGGCTTCGAGCCGCCGCACACACTTCCGGCGTGCGTGCGCGACGTGCTCGAACTCTCCGAGTCGCTGGGACGGCCCGTGGACGCAATCCTGGGGCACTCCTTCGGCGGCAAGGTGTCGCTGATGGTGGCGGCGGCCGTGGCGCCGACCCAGGCGTGGGTGATCGACGCGACACCCTCCCGCCGCTCGCCCGGCGGCGGGGCGGCTCGACTGCTGCACGTGCTGCGCCGACACCCAGGCCCCTTCGATGCGAGGCGCGATGCCGTCTCCGCGGTGGAGGCCGAAGGTTTCGCCTCGCCCGTCGCGCGCTGGCTGGCGACCAACCTCGTTTTCGTCGACGCCGGTTACCGGTGGAGCCTGAACCCCGACGCGCTCGGGGAACTGCTCGCCGACTACTTCCGGCGCGACCTGTGGGACGTCATCGAGACCCCCGTCCCCGCGTCGGAAGTCCATGTCGTGCGGGCCGCCCGGTCGGACATCCTCTCCGCGGACGATATTCGGCGATTGCGGGCGGCCGGCGTGAACGGTCGCGTGCACCTTCATGAACTCGCGGGCGGCCACTGGCTGCATGTGGACAACCCGGATGGACTGCTGGACCTCGTCCGCGACCACCTGTAACAGCCCGCCCGCATCGGGCCGGGTTCGGCGTTTACCACACTTCGTACCAGGTGCCCGGGATCTCCGCCGCCGGCGCGGTCAGCCCCTCCGCGGCCGCCGCCACCGCGCAGGCGTCGAAACGCAGATCGATACGGTGTCCGCCGAAGTCCGCCGCCACACCCAGACCCCCCGTGAGCCCGCTCGCCAACGTCCCGCGAATCGAAACGTTTCCGTTCAGCCGCAGGGCTCCCCCCACGAGGATAAGGCCGCTCCATGCGAAGCCGCCGTCGAGCGTCAGGTCGCCCTCGACGACGAGAGCGCCGCGTCCGCTGGAACCGGCATCGAGCGTCTCCGATCCCGGGATCCGGATGTAGGATGAGCTTCCGAGACTCGGCCACGGATCGGGGGGCACGGTCGCGTCGGGGCGCGGGCCCCAGGAGGCGAGGAGTTCCGCCCAACGCAGTCCCGTCTCCGCCGCCACCGACACGTTCGCCGTCATCCGGCGATCCGGCGGGAGCCCCGAGATCGTAAGCATGGAATCGGGCGTCGGCGGCGGGCCGCCCCAGTATGCGACGCCTGCGACGGGTGACGGCTGTTGGGGACAGGCGCCCCCGAACGGATCGAGGCCGCTGATCGTCCCCTGGGGTCCGGTGCCGCTCGTCCCCCCCACGAGGACGAGCGCCCCGGGGAGCTGCGGAGGGCCCGCGACCCAGAGGAGTTGGCCCACCGACCGTTCGAAGACTGCGCCGCCCGCCACGATCTGTCCCAGCGACTCGACCCGGTAGACCGTCTCGGTGGGCCCGAGCTCCATCAGCCTCTCAAACGACACCGTTGCCGTCCCGCCGCCCACCGAGACGGGCGGGACGGATGGATTGGGGGCCTCGGCGGTCGCGAGCGCTGTCGCGAGTCCGCTTTCGGCCACGTAGAAGGCCTCCGTGGAGCGCGCGAAGGCACGGGCGGACTGTCCGTCGACCCAGGTCAGCAGAAAGCCGCCCGCCGCCATGAGCGAGACGAGCAGCAGGGTGAGCATCGCCGAGGGAAGCGCGAAACCGCGACGGTCCGCTTCAGGAGGCACGAGGGCCCGTTGCCGCGAGATCTTGCCGGGGGAACACATGCCCTGAAGGTGCGGCGCCGGATCAACGCTCCATCAAGGCGCCAACCGCACGGACTACTGGCCGTCGGACTCCGCGAGCCAGCTCTCGATCGCGACGTTGAGCGCCGGAAGGCTGAGCGCGCCGTTCTCCAGCACCCGGTCGTGGAACTCCGCGATGGAGAACGCCTCCCCGAGCCTGGTCTCCGCCTTCGATCGCAGCCGCGAGATCTCGAGTTGCCCGAGCTTGTAGGTGAGCGCCTGGGCCGGTGACGTGATGTAGCGGTCCACCTCGTTCTCGATGTTGACCTCGGCGAGAAGCGTGTTCTCGCGCAGGAAGTCGATCGCCTCCTCGCGCGTCCATCCGAAGGCGTGGATCCCCGTGTCGACGACGAGCCGGCTCGCGCGCCACGCGTCGTACGAGGCGAGCCCGATGCGGCTCAAGTCGTCCGTGTAGAGGCCCATCTCGTCGGCGAGCCTTTCCGCGTACAGCGCCCAGCCCTCGACGAACGCGACGGAGCCGAGGTGCTTGCGGAACTCCGGGAGCCCCTCGACCTCCTGGGCGATCGCCGTCTGGAGGTGATGCCCCGGGATCGCCTCGTGGAAGCTCAGGACATCAGCCTGGTAGCGGGGCCGGATATCGGGCCGGTACGTGTTCACGTAGTACGTCCCCGGGCGCGATCCATCCGGTGCCGGCTCCCGGTAGTAGGCGAGCACGCTCTGCGGTGCCTCGTACAGCGGAATGGGCCGGATCACCATCTCCGACATCGGCGGCGTACCGAACCAGTTGGGCATCACGAGCGCGGCCCGCGCGTAGGCCTCCTCGGCCAGCTGCACGAGCTCTCCCGGCCACCGGAAGTACATCTCCGGGTCCGACCGCAGCCGCTCCTGAATCTCTTTCAGGTCGGAGGTGCCCAGGACTTCGCCCCCCAGCGCGCCGAGTTCGTCGTGGATCCTCGCCAGCTCCGCCAGGCCCTGCTCATGGATCTCCGCGGGTGTGAGATCGAGCGTCGTGAGGTTGCGGATCATCGCCTCGTAGCAGGCGCTGCCCCCCGGCAGGCTGGAGAGCCCGATTTCCGGCCCCGTGCGCGAATGCGGATAGAGTTCGTCGCGCAGGAAGTCCCGGAGTCTCGCGTAGGCGGGACGGATTCGCTCCGTGGCGGCTTCCCGGATCCCCGCCCGAAAGTCGTGGCGCGTCCCCTCGGGCCAGGCATCGAGTCGCGTCCCCGCCGGGGCGTAGATCGGCCACTCCTGCACCGGTCGTTCGAGGAGGGCGTCGAGCTGCACGATCGTCAGGTTCACGGAAGCACGCGCAGCCACGCGGCCCGTCTCCAGTCCCGTTCGCAGGTTCGAGATGTAGTCGTCGATGTAGTCCGCGTACGCGTTCCAGCGCCGGATCATGCGCTCGCCGTCGACCGGCGTCTCGAGCGGCTGGGCGCCCACCACGTTGAGGAAGTCGAGCTGGAAGCCCTCGCGGTGATCCACGACCCACACCTCGAGGTCGCACAGTTGCTCCGCCACTTCGGCTGAAAGCTGATGGTCGAGCGCGAGGTACGTCAGCCGGTCCGCGGGCGGTAGCGAGGCGAAGTCGATGGCGGCGAGCGCGTCCATGAGAGCGCGCACCTCGCGGCGGCGATTGTTGCGTCCGGAAGACGAGATATCCCGCACTCGATCGTCGAGGCGGTGCTCTCCCAGGTAGGTCGCCTGCAGCGGGTTCCAGGAGAGGTAGCCATCCCAGAAGCGGTCGCCGAGCGCCGAGAGGTCGCTGGTTGGGGGCGACTCCGGCGTGTCGGCCGACCCCGGGTCGCATGCCGTGATCCCGCCCGCCAGCAGAATCAGCGCCGCGGCAGCGCGCAACGGTGCGGGGGAACGGGTTGACGTCATGCTGGCGGCTCTCGATCGTTGGGTTCGTTTAGCACCCGGCCTTGCCGCACGAAGATGCGACGGGGCAGGGAGCGCCCGCAAAGGAGGCCCCTGTGCCAGACACGGTCACCGACACCGTATCCGATTCGTTCTACACGGCCCGCGCGCGGTTGGAAAAGGTCGAGGGCGTCCACCGCCGGGGCCATCTCGAGGACGGAACCGAACTGGAGTTCGGCGTCCACGGACCCATCAAGTCGCACTATCGGATCGACGCGAAGAACCTCCCGCTTCCCGTGGACTACCAGGTGGCCGCGACCGGCGCCTGAATGCTGGGCACGCTAAACGGCGCACTGGAAGTGCGCGGCATCCGCCTGGACCCCGAAGACATCAGCGCCGAAGCGGAGGGCATCACGCGCCTCCGCGACCGCATGCCGCTGCTGGAGGAGATCATCGTCCACTACCGGCTCCGCGTGCCTGCCGAGGCACGGGAGACGGTGGACCGGGCGCTCGCCAGCCACGGCCCGAAGTGCCCCACCGCCCGTTCGCTGGAGGGCGCGATCAAGGTCAGCTGGACCGCCGAGGTCGAGGAGAAACCTGCATGAGCAGGACCCGGAGCGGGGATCTGGTGCGCGTGTTTGCGGCCTGGGACGAGAGTGAATTCCTTGCCGCGAGGCTCGCCCTCGAGGCGCACGATATCCCCTTCAAGGTCGAGGGCGAGTTCGCGCCGGTGTCCTGGGGCCCGACGGCCGCCGCGAAGATCCTGCGCGTCCCGGCGAACCGACACGACGAAGCGAAGCAGGCACTTCGCGACGCCCTCCGAGAGTAACGCCTGGGAGTCTTGCCCTCGCGTTCACGCATGACTAGTCTGATGCCTAGTCAGACTAGGGGTCCGGAGAGAAGAATGAGCAACACCTGGCAGGTTCAAGAGGCGAAGGCACGCTTCAGCGCCCTCCTTGAGACCGCGTTGACGCAGGGGCCTCAAGTTGTCACGAAACGCGGCGTCGAGGCCGCAGTTCTTGTGCCCATCGACCACTGGCGCCGACTGGAGAAGATGGCCAGACCAACGCTGAAGGAGTTGCTGCTTGCGCCCGAGGCCCGGACGGACACGCTTGTTCCGCCCCGCCACGAGCTCCCGCAGCGGGCGCCGCCGCGCTTCGATTAAGAGAGTGTTCCTTCTCGATACCAACGTCGTCTCGGAACTGAGACGCCCGAATCCGCACAGCGGGGTTCTCGCATGGTTTCAAGAGATACCCGACGCTCATTTCTGTCTTTCCGCCGTGACCATTGGTGAGATCCAGGCCGGGATCGAGACTTCGCGCGGGCGGGATCCGGTGAAGGCCGAAGAACTGGAGGCGTGGCTCGGCCTGGTCCTTGAGACGTACGACGTACTGCCGGTAGATGCGGCCGCCTTCCGGGAGTGGGCTCGACCGATGCACGGGCAGTCGAACACGCTGCTCCAGGATGCCATGATCGGCGCTGTTGCCATCGTACACGGCTTGACGGTAGCGACTCGCAACGTCCGCGACTTCGAGCGCCTCGGCGTGAAGACAGTTAATCCCTTCGCGCACCCGGGAGGCTGACCGTTAGCCGCTTGGCGTCCGTTGTAGGTCATCCCGCCGAGACCACCACCTGGAGTCGCGCAAATGACCTTTCAGCCGCTTGACGTCGCGGCGTTCGCGGGGTTCCTCCTCCTCGTGGTTGGCGTGTCGCTGTATGCGTCGCGCGGGCGGCGCGACGCGGCCGGGTACTTCCTCGCCGGGCGCAACCTGCCGTGGTGACAAGGTGCATCGAATTTACAACTGTTTGCACCCGATGAACTTAGGAGTTTCGTGGGGCGGGTTCCCGTCGAGTTATTCCCGCCGGTTGGGGTTCAGCCGCGACCCCCCCCGGCGGCCTTCCAGTGCCGTCCTGAGTTGTCCAGCGTCCGGCCTCTGGTAGCACCTGAGCACCGTCTGGGCATCCCGCCAGCCGCCAAGCTCGCAGAGTACCTTGAGCGGCAAGTCCATAAGGTCCGATGCGAACTTCCGCCTCAGCGAGTGCCAGCCCCGCCGCGGCTTCGGCTCCAGCCCCGCGAGCGTCTCGGCCTTCCTCCACCACTGAAAGACGGAAGCGCGCTGCACGCCGCGCGTGGCGTCCCTCGACGAGGGCAGCACCGGGGCATTACCGGTCCCGGCACCGCTCCCGCGCGCCTTTTCCAAGGTCGCGACCGCCTCGTCCGTCATCGGCGTGACGTGCTCGTAGCCGGTCTTCTCGTGCTCGGCGCGCCAGCGCACCTCGCGACCCTCGAAGTCGATGTCCCCCCAACGAAGGTTGCGGATGGCCCCGATTCGGTGCCCCGTCTCGTGGGCGAGCACGAACGCGACGTGAAACCGCCAATCGACCTGCCGCGACACTCCGAGCATCGCGTGGTACTCCTCCTCGGAGAGGACGACCCGGGAGGGGTTCTTCTCCTTGGGCGTCCTAAGTCCCCTCAGCGGATTCGAGACGAGAAGGAGTCTCCCCTCCTCGTCTCTGGACTTCGTTGCCCAGTTGAGGACCGCGATGAGGAACCGCAGGTCCAACTCGATGGTCCGGTTGGACACGGGCTTCCCGCTAGGTCCGATCCTACCCGCCCGGCGCTCCCGGATGAAGCGGTCCCAATCGCGCTGCGACAGGGTCTCGGGCCTTCGGTCCCGCCCGAGGAAGTCGAGGAACATCCTCGTCCCGACTCTGTCCCGGTGCCGGACCCGCTTCGTCTTGGAGGGCGTCACCTCCTCACCGTAGATGTCAAAGAGCTTTTCCAGCGTGAGCGGCGCGGGTGCGGCTTCCGCCTCGCCGTTCAGGTCCGGGCTTGCGAACCCGGCGGCGAACTCGTCCGCCTGCCGTTTGGCTCGGGTCCAGTCACGGTGACCCAAGGACCTCGTGAGCCTGCGCCCGTTCTCGCGCCACTCGATCTGGAAGAGGCCGGTTTTCGGATCAGGAAACACCCGGACCCGGTTCCGGCCCCATTCTCCGGCGCTGTAGGAGCGCCGGCTTCGTTTCGTGCGTGCCATCGTTCGATTCCTCTCTCGATGGACTGCACGATCTGCGCCATTGAAACCTCGCGCCGCTCGGGCGCGTCGTCCAGAGTTGGCGGCCCGGTGCGCTTTCGCGCGGGTGCGCGACGGGGCCGTTTGTTTCTGCGGGTTACCGGGGAGCCAGATGTGTTTTCGCTTCACGAAAACCTCTGGCCGGGGGATGCCCCCGGTCCCCCGAACGACATTCCGCCCGCCACCAGAGGAGGTCGCCCGACATGGCTCGTCCCCGGAAGCCCGAGGCCGAACGCAGGACCCGCACGATCGGCGTGCGCGTCACGACCGCGGAAGCCGCCGAGATCGCCGAGCGGGCCGGGGCGGCCCGCATGACGAAGGGCGGCTATATGCGCCGCAGGGCGCTGGGGCAGCCGGTTCGCGAGGCGGCCGTTCACCGTCTCGGCGCTCGGGAGCGGGTCGAACTCCACCGGATCGGCGTCAATCTCAACCAGATCGCCCGCGCCCTGAACTCCGGGGTTTCTGCGCCGCCGGGGACTCTGGAGGCGATCGAGCGGGTGGGCGAGCTTGCGGCCGATCTCCTGAGCGGGGAGGCGCTGGACCGATGATCCCGAAGATCAACAGTCTGGGGCGCTCGTTCGCCGGTGCCGCGGCGTACTGCCTGCACGATTCCCCGACGCCGGACGACCGGAGTCCGGAGACCCGGAGCGGGTCGCGTGGGCCGACACCCGCAACCTCGCGACGTTTCGGCCGGAGCGGGCCGCGCGGCTGATGGCCGCGACCGCGAAGGCGGCCCCCGACCTCAAACGGCTGGCGGGCGCGGCGCGAGGCGGGCGGAAGCTGGCGAAGCCGGTGCTGCACTACTCGCTCAGTTGGGCGCAGGACGAGACGCCGGACAAGCATGAGATGAGCCGCGCGGTGGACGGGAGTCTGGAGGCGCTGGGGCTGGAGGGCCACGAGGCGCTGATCGTCGCGCACCGGCGCGGTCCGGGGCCGGGAGGATCTGGTCGAGGGCTGGCGCGAGGATCTCGCCCGGAATCATCGGGAAGATCGCGCCGCGCTGGGCAAGGAACACGGCGGGCGCGCCCGGGAGCTCGAGCGCGGTGTGCGCGAGTCCTATCGAAGGGGGTTGGTGGACGCGGAGCGGCGCGCATGGGCAGTGCGGGAAAGGATGAGGGAGCGCCAAGAGACGAGGGAGCGGGAGAGCGGCCAGAGCATCATCATCCCCATTCCCCGGCCTCGCCGGCCCAGAGGCCCCGAGCGCGGCGGCGGGTTCGAGCGATGAGCCTCGACTCTTCGTTTCATCGCCCAGCGGGCCGGGAGCGCGGTGGTCATGACTGACCCTCTCCGGACGCCGGAGATTCGGCGTCTATTCGACTCGCCAGCGGATGGATCGCATTCGACGCCGGGGCGCCACGCTGGCGGTGCTGGACGGGGGAGGCGCGGCGGATGGTGGGTGGAAATTGGAGGCTCGGCATGGAAGGCAGACTCCAACTGATCGTGTCTCCCGCAACGGCTGCGGCGATCTCGGCGATTCGCGATGTTCTTGGTCACTCCTGCGGTCGCGCCGGCATATGCGCAGCAGGAAGACACGCCGCTCGTCCACGAAATTACCCCGGATAGCCTCGGCATCGCTGATCTCCGCCGCCGAACAGGGCGACGCCGATGCTCAGTACAACCTCGGGGTCATGTATGACAACGGGGGAGGGCGTGCCGGAGAACGACGCCGAAGCCGTCCGCTGGGACGGCGACACTGCGACCATGCTGCCCCCTTCCGGCCGGACGTGCGCGAGCACGATTCCAGGGCCGGGCGACCATGCGCGCCACTGCCCCCCGTCCGGAGCGGCCATCGCGCCCCAGCCCCCGGGATCAGCCAGCCGTTCGGCAAGGTCGCGGCCCACAACCCACGCCAAGGCCGGGAGCACGTCGCCGGGGGCATGGTCGGCCCGATGCCCGCCGGGGCTTGTCACGTGTGCCAGAGTCTTGCACGCCGCCTCGGATTCCTCGCTCACCGAGCGGAAGGGCGGGGGCCAGGGAGTCCGAATCGAGCGCCGGGAAGCCGTCGCGGGGAAGGATCACCGCCCCGCCCTCGGGGTCTTCCAGCGTGAGCCCCTCGAACGGGGCTTCCAGTTCCACGGCCACCCCCCGTTGATGCACGCCATAGGTGTTTCACGGGTCCCGGAAGCCGTCCGGAGCGCGGGAGAGGACCCAAACTCGGCACCGATCCCGGAAACTCGTATGGTTCCAAGCGATTCCTGTGGTCGCCGGTTCCGTGGATCACTTGGAATAGTTCCGGCCCGTCATGGGCGACGATGCCCGCCGCGCTCGCGTCCGCCAGCGCGTCACGGGTCAACGCCTTGCGCTCGATCACCGCGACGCAATCGCCGCCCCGGTAACAGGATCGCGCCGGGGTCGGCCGCCTCAAGCTCGAAGAGGATCGCATCCCACGCCCGATCAGTCTGCCGCCGAAAACTCTGGGCGGCCCCCGAGTCCGGGGGGAGTCTCGCCGTTCGGAGACCTTAGAGCGGGTTTCGGGGCCACCTCGGATTCCTGATTCACCGAGCGGAGAGGCGGGGCCGCTATTGACAAGCTTGTGTCTGTTGGTATCTTACCCGAACGGCGCCCCGAACGGCGCCCCGAACGGCGCCCCGAACGGCGCCCCGAACGGCGCCCCGAACGGCGCCCCGAACGGCGCCCCGAACGGGACGGTAAAACATGACTCGCAACTTTGCCACCGTAGCCCTAGCACTTCTGTTGGGGTGTGGGGGTCCAGAATCCGATCCTGTTGGCCTCTCCAATCGGACACCCGGAGAGGCGGCCGTGTTGATCGCAGCAGACGCATCGTGCGTCACGAATGATGTATGGCGATTGGCCGTGTTCGGCCTGAACAACACGGGCAAACGGTACTACGCCGTCGCGTACTACCGCGCGTTGATCCGGTTCTCCGAAGCCAGCGGTCGATCGCTGCCCCACTGGCCGGCACGCCACGGCGCGAAGCCTGACACCGGCATCACGGCCGACGGGCTCCGGGAGGCGCGGTATTCGCATGGCCAGAAAGGCGGATGGCATGGATGGGATCCGATCATCGCAGCCGTCCAGTGTCTCGACGATGCGGAGGGAACGACGGTCACGCCGCCGCCACCCCCAACAGTTCCCCAGACGACACAAGAGGTCTGGCTGGTCCTCCACAGCTTCGACGACTACGACGGCGCACGGGCGACCTACGGATCTGGACCGGACAGGCTGACGGTCGAGGAGGGCAGCCACGTGATCGGGAGGTGGCGCGCTCATCGTACAGGCACCGATGAGGTCTGCGTAACGGCACCGGACTGGCTGAAGCTCAGGGGGCTCGACAACGGCTGCATCCCGGAATCCGCGTGGGTTACGGACAACACGTCGTCGTACGCTGATCTGTGGAACACCGTCGCGAGTCGAGACGACAACATCGTCGATCCGGACAAGGTCTACGAGATCGTGCTCGACGGCACGGCCCGGGACGGAACCCACAAGGAGGCCCGGGTGGTGGTGACCGAGGACGATATCGGACGGATCAGCCTCCACTCCGTTAACGGGTCCTCCTGCGGCAGCACCACGTGCGTCCAGTACTTCAACTTCCGGCAGGTCACGGCCGGCTACACCGCGACGTTCACGCTGTCTGGCGGCAACGGCCACTTCGCCGACGGCCAGCGGTCTGTGGCCCGGTCCGTCTCCGGAACCGCCTACGAGACGGTCGGCATGGTCGGCATCGACTGCGGCACAGCGGGATCAATGCGCCTGCATGTGAGTGCCGACCATCCGCGTGTCATTCCTTGGAACGCGCTCACGGTCTGCCGATCCTGACCGACTGAGAACGAGCGGTAGCACCTCGGGGAAGCCCGTCGCGGAGGAGGACCATCGGGCCGCGCTCGCCCGATTTTCGACGCCGCGGAAAACCTCCAGAGCGGCCCCCGAGTCCGGGGGAGTTTCAGCCTTCGGAGGCCGCAGGGAGCGTTTCGCGCCCCTTTGCGGGGGCCGGGGAGGCCACGGAATCGCGCTCCGCAGCCGGAACCGTGCTGGATTCGCGTTTTCTAGGCTCGGGGATACCCCCTGCCCCCGAGCCCTTGAAGCGCTTAGAGCGCCTCTGAGCGCTTCAAGGCGGATCCGCCGCGAGGCCGAAGCTCGCGCCCGTGTGCAAAACGCCTCACGCCCGCCGCCGTGTCTCGAGCCCGTGCGCCGTGAGCACGGCCGCCGCTTCCTCGGGGCCGGACACGTCCGCCTCCCGCTCGTGGCCGTCGCCGTCGCACCAGCGCGCCCGTCGCACGTCCGGAGGGACGGCCACGGGGTAGAGCATCGACAGCCCGCGCACGTCCAGCGTCTCCCGCCCGTCACTGCCCGCATTCATTGACGCGTAGGTATTCGTCCAAGAAGCGGTCCAGCATCATACGAAGCTCTTCAAAACGGCCGTTCGCCACGTCCGCCCACGTTACGGCTGTTCCGCTCGTCCCCGTCCGCCGGTCATGAAACCGCTTCGCAAGCTCCATCTTGAAGACGTAGTGGACTTCGCCCCCAATCTTCGCCCCGCCCACGGCGACGCTGAGAATGTCGGGGGCTTTCGGGTCATAGATTCTCGCGGCCCGCAACCGGCTTCGGCCGGCGGTTTCAGTTTCAGCTTGGACCCCTGCCTCCATTTTGAACCCGTCCACGTCCAGCGCGTGGACGAAGAAATCCACCGCACAGCCGGTATCCAGGCGGAAGCGGTCGAAGTCGGAAGCTTGGGCGGCAACTGGGCCGGGGAGTAGTGACGCTACCGCAATGAGAACGAGCGGCCACCCCGTGCGCCCCCTCACCGCTTCCCCCCGTCGCGATCCGCGAGCCCTTCCCAACGCCGCCAACGCCCGGCTTCCGCCTTCCGCTTCCGTCACTGTCCCGCCTTCCGTGTCTTGGCCCGCCGTGCGGCCCGCTCGCTCGATTCCAGCGCCCGCAGCCAATAGGCCGGGGCCGTGTCCGCCCGTTCGGCCGTCCGCTCGATCCGGTCGCGCCAGCCTGTTCTGATACGGTAATCACCTGACAGCTGCCCCTGAAAAAAGGGACGGTGGCCACCCGGCCTCCAACGAGGTTAGTTGAGAAGTGCTCTAAACAACTCGACAACCACGGAGGAGAGAAGAATGACCACCGTCCAGGCCGAGAAGATAGATCGGCGCAAGCTGTCGCTGCTAGAACTCGCTCAGGAACTGGGCAACGTCTCCAAGGCGTGCCGGATCGTGGGCTACAGCCGACAGCAGTTCTACGAGATCCGAAGGAACTTCCAGGTGTACGGGGCCGAGGGGCTGCTGGACCGCATGCCGGGGGCTCGAGGCCCTCACCCGAACCGGGTCGCGTCGGAGCCGGGTGCAAGCGATCCGGGTCCCATCGACGTGCTCGCACCGGACGGGCGCTACGTCGGAACCTTCCCCGCCGGGAGGCGCGAAATGCCGGACGCCTTTGGTCCCGACGGTCTGGCAGCTTTCCTCGGCACGGACGAGTTTGATGTTCCGGTCATCACCGTGAGGCGATTGCCGCAAGATGTCCGGTAGACTCCCGGCCCCGTGTCGATGAGCGCGTCACGGAGCAGGGCCACGGGTCATCGGTGGTGGTGAAGCGGCTGCGGCGGTTGGAGCGACAAGACAACCTCCCGGAGCCGCCGACGGGTTGACGCATCCCACGGGGACTGTCAGATTTTCTGTGTAAATGGCCCTCGCACTCATACGGGCACTCGGCCCTCGAACACGATCGACAGGTGGTTCAGGGCGCCGGTCCAGTCCTGAACGGGCCGGGTCCAGCGCTGTGACGCCCTCTCGATCGCAAGGTACAGCACTTTCCTGACCGCCTCCGGGGTTGGGAACGCGCCGCGCTTCCTCGTCACCTTCGTGAGCTGCGCGTTCAGGGCCTCGATCGCGTTCGTCGTGTACATGACCTTGCGGATCTCGGGCGGATAATCGAAGAACGGGGTCAGGTTCGCCCAGTTCGCCCGCCACTTCCGGCTGATCATGGGGAAGCGCTCGTCCCAGCGCTGAGAAAAGGCCTCCAGCGCCGTCTCGGCCGCCTCCAGGCTCGGAGCCCTGTAGATGGCCCGCAAGTCCCTGGCGACCGCCTTGCGCTCCTTCCAGGCGACGAACCGGAGCGAGCCGCGCACCAGATGCACGATGCAGAGCTGGACCTGCGTCTTCGGGAACACCGACTCGATCGCCTCGGGAAAGCCCTTGAGGCCGTCGATCGCTGCGATCAGGATGTCCTCGACCCCCCGGTTCTTGAGTTCGGTGAGGACCGAGAGCCAGAACTTCGCCCCCTCCGCTTCGCCCACCCACAGCCCCAACAGCTCCTTGTTGCCCTCGAGCGTCAGGGCCAGGGCAAGGTAGACCGCGTGCGTCCGGACGTGGCCCCGGGAACGCACCTTCACGTGGATCGCGTCCAGATACACGATCGGGTACACCGTATCCAACGGCCGGCCCTGCCACGCCTTCACGTCCTCCAGGACCGCGTCGGTCACCGCCGAGATCAGCGACGGTGAGACCTCCACCTTGTACAGCTCCTTCAGGTGACCCTGGATCTCCCGCGTCGTCATGCCCCGCGCGTACAGCGCGATCACCTTCTCGTCGAACCCGCCCAGCCGACGCTGGCCCTTCCTGACGAACTTCGGGTCGAACGTCGAATCACGGTCCCGAGGCACCTCGATCTCGAACTCCGACGTGTCCGTCTTCACTCGCTTCCGCGTACGGCCGTTGCGCGAGTTGCCGCCGTTGCGGCCCTCTCTCGCGTGCTTCTCGTAGCCCAGGTGGTCGGTGAGCTCTCCCTCCAGCGCCCGCTCCACCACCCGCTTCGTCAGCGCCTCCAGAAGACCGCCTCCGCCCATGATCTCTTCCGGGCTGCGGCCCTCCAGCAGGCTGTCGAGAAGCTCGTCTACCTCCCGCTCCGTCGCATCCTTCTTCCTCGCCATGGTCTCCTCCCGCTTCCAGAGTCTACTCCATGGCCATTTACACAGAAATCAGCACACTCCCTCCCGAGCCACCACTCGGCCTGCGCGTTCAGGTCCGCGTCGCCGGCGAAGCTGCGACCGTAGGTGAAGCTCTTGCGAACGTAGCCGATGGGGCGCTCGACCTTCCCCTTCGTCTTCGCCCGGTAGGGCCGGCAGGCCCTGGGCCGGAAGCCCCAGTGTGCGGCGAAGCGGAGGAACTCGGCGTTCTCGGTCACGCGGCCGCCCTCGCCCCTCAGATCCCGGATGATCACGCTCTTCATCTGGTCGAACAGGAGCTCCCGCGGCACGCCTCCGAAGAAGCCGAAGGCCGCCTCCAGACCCTTGAGCAGCGTCGACATGTCCTGCCGCGGGTAGAACCGGAGCCACAACAGCCGCGAGTAGCCGAGCACGACCAGAAGCAGGTAGCGGCGGCCCCACGGGAAGCGGAAGTGGGCGAAGTCCACCTGGCCCCTGCACTCCCGGGTCCGTCTCGAACCGCACGAGAGGGTCGGCCGGAGCACGGGGCCGGACCTTCCGGACGTACTCCCTGAGCTGCGTGTAGCCGCCGGGGTATCCCGCTGCACGGATCTCCGCCAGCAGCCGGACCGCCGTCAGTTCCGGATACTCCTCAAGCCGCTCCCGCACGATCGCCTTGTACGGATCCAGCTTCGTGGGCACCGGGGGCCGCGGACCGTAGCGGACCTCCTCGAGGTCCCGGTCCAGCTCCCCCTCGTTGATCCAGCGATAGATCGTCTGACGGCTGATCCCCAGTTCGCGGGAGATCTCCGTCACCGTCAGTCCTTCGTCCAGGTAGTGTCGCAAAAGCACGCGTCGCTCCCATCCGATCACCGGCGCCTCCCTCTCGAAGTGGAAGACGCCAAGTTCTGCGTTCCCGGACGGAGCGGCTGCTCCACCCGGCCTTACGGGAACGACCGATGTGTCACTTTTTCGGCCGCCATACCTGTCACTTTTTCACCCGCTACCGACACACGATGCGTACGATCACCATTCGAGTCTAAAGCAGTGGCCCGACGGACCACAACCGGCCGCTGGACCGGGCACCGACGACGAATCGGCGGTGCGCATGGTGCCTGCTACATCCGTCTGGCTCTCTGGTGCCCGACGAGATCAGCGAAGCTCGGTCTTGGGTTGTTGCCTTCCGGCCCGCGCCCGGAGGTCGCGGAGCGTGAATTGCGAGGTGTTGTGGAAGGCCTGCCCGACCGCCTACCGGAGCGCGGAGTCCTGTTTCGCGACCCCGGCGGCATCCACCGTTGCCTTCATGTCGAGGTCGGCCCGTCTGATGGGCTCCAGCATCGTTGCCTTAGTCCCTGTACGATAACGTACCGGCCACGAGGGCCGCGCGGCGTATGCGGGTGCCGTACCTGCGCGGGGCAGCCGGATGCGATTCGATTGGGCAACCTGCCGAAGTAGAGCACTTGGGACGGAAACAAGCCTTCACATGGAAAGCTGTACCGGTCATCCGGAAAGGGCGCTGGCGTTTGTCGCGTCCCAGCAATACTGTCAGCAGGTCTTTGGCGTGAGCGGACGGAGCCAACCCGTTCGCGCGACGCTTCAGACTGCCGGTCGGAGGCGGTCAGGGGACCACGGGGATGGGGAGGGGATGGTGACCGACGAAGCCAAGCGCGTACTGCATGCTTTCTGGGACGGGCGCAGATTCAACTTCGGCATGGTGCAGGAGGCAGCTGCGAGCGACCCGCGCCGGGCTCGCATCGCGCTTGAACAGGCGACTCGATTGGGCTACGTCGTGCGGGTACCGTTCGAGGCGGCGGACCTCTATCGACTCACCGTGACGGGACGCGACCTCGGCCAGCATCTCGCCGACACCGCATCTGCTCATACCGGGATTTCGGGTATGAACTTGCCCCCACCAGCCGAGAAACATGAGATGAGCATCAACGTCTGACCCCCCCGAGTGGGGAGCAAGGGAGAACGCGGCCCAAAACGTATGTCCCGATGGGTGGGGCCGGTTGGATTCTCGCCAATCAGTTACGGTTTTCCCGCTTTCGCGGCTCGGTCCAGCAAGGTCCAGTAGCACGGCAGAAAACGCAGATCGTGCAGCCCTGTAAGTAGTTAGACGATTCTCTGCCGCGATTCTGGCCTCAGGCGATCCGCCGTGGTGGCTGATCGGCTTCTCGCTCATCGCGTCCAACATCTCCACCGAGCACTTCGTCGGCATGGCGGGGCGGGGCTACGACCTCGGCCTCGCGATCGCGAGCTACGAGTGGATGGCGGCCGTCACCCTCGTCCTCGTCGCCCTCTTCTTCCTCCCCCGGTTCCTCGCGGCGGGGATCTACACCATCCCCGAGTACCTCGAGTTCCGCTACGACGTTCGCACGCGCACCCTGATGGCGGCTTTCATCCTCGCGGCGTATGTGCTGGTGGCCCTCGCGACCGTGCTGTATTCGGGGGCGCTCGCGCTGGAGTCGATCTTCGGCCTCGACATGGGGACGGGGATCTGGCTCATCGGGATCCTCGCGGGCGGCTACACGATCTACGGCGGACTCAAGGCGGTGGTGTGGTCGGACCTCATCCAGGGAGTCGCGCTCCTCCTCGGCGGCGTGCTCGTCACCGTGCTCGGCTTCCGCGCCATGGGCGGCATCGGGCCCTTCCTCGAGGCGGCCGACGGCAAGCTCCACACCGTGCTCCCTCTGAACCATCCGGAGATGCCGTGGCTGGCCGTGTTCATCGGCGGCCTGTGGATCCCCAACATCTTCTACTGGGGTCTGAACCAGTTCATCACGCAGCGGACGCTGGCGGCGCGCAGCCTGGCGGACGGACAGCGCGGGCTCTTCCTGGCGGGCTTCATCAAACTCTTCATCCCGTTCATCATCATCTTTCCGGGGATCATGGCGGCCGAACTGTTCGCCGATCAGGTGACGAACCCGGACCAGGCCTACCCGGTGATGATGCGCGAACTGCTTCCGGTCGGGCTCACGGGCATCATGTTCGCGGCGCTGTTCGGGGCCGTCATGAGTTCGCTCGACTCGATGCTCAACTCGGCGGCGACGATCTTCAGCGTGGACCTCTACAAGCGTCACCTGCGGCCGGAGGCATCGTCGCGGCGGCTGATGGTCGTAGGGCGCGTGACGACGGGCGTACTGGTGGTCGTCGCCTGTCTGTGGGCGCCGGTCGTGGCGCGGGCGCCGAGCGTGTTCGAGTACATCCAGATGTTCTGGGGGTTCATCTCGCCGGGGATCGTGGCCGCGTTCCTGTTCGGCATCTTCGCGCCGCGCACGCCGCCGGCCGCCGCCTTCGGGGGGATGGTGCTCGGGGTCCCGGTCTACGGGCTCCTCCTGTGGCTCCTGCCGGAGGTCGCCTTCCTGCACCACATGGCGATCACTTTCCTGGTGATTTCCGCCTGGATCGCGGTCGTGACGCGCGCGCGGCCGCTCTCGGCGCCGCGCCGGTTGCCGCGCGCCGCGGAGGGCGTGGATCTGACGCCGGCCCCGCGCGCCGGGTTCTGGGCCGGCTGCGTCATCGCGGGGGCGGCCGTCCTCTACATCATCTTCTGGTGAGCTGGGGAGGGTCACCGCCGCCGAGTGATGTCGGTTTGACCCATCGCGCTGTCCCTGTAATACTATGTGTGTTAGTACGGTGTTACCCAGAAGCGTGATACTCACCGCGGAGGGCGGGCCAGGATGAGATCTGTATCGATGAAGATGCCGAGCCACCTGGCTCGGGAGGTCTCCGAGGCCGCGCGCCGGCGTGGCATCAGCAGGTCTGCCCTGATTCGAGAGGCCCTTGAGGCATTCCTGCGGAGGGAGAAGGCCGCGCCGAGCGTTTCGGCCCTGTCGCGGGCGGTCGACATCGTCGGCGCATTTTCCGGGCCCGAAGACCTCTCGGTGAATCCGGACCATATGCGCGACTTCGGCCGGTGAATCCGGAGATCCTTCTCGATACCGGCCCACTGATCGCCTTTCTAAACTCCCGGGATCGGTATCACCCCTGGGCGCGGGAACAATGGGCCAGGGTCGAACCCCCGTTCCTCACCTGCGAAGCCGTCATCGCCGAGGCGTGCTTTCTCGCTTACCGTCTCGCCTCCGGAGCACCGGAAGCGGTGGTCTCGCTGGTGGAGCGAGGCGTTCTCGATGTGTCGTTCGGGCTCGCAGACGAGGCCGCTGCCATCGCGCGGATGATGAAGAAGTACGACGACGTGCCCATGTCCCTGGCGGATGCGTGCCTGGTCCGAATGTCTGAACAGCGCCCGGGAAGCGTGGTCCTCACCCTGGACAGCGACTTCAGGATCTACCGGAGAAGCGGACGCCAACCCATTCCGACGCGGATGCCCGATGGGTGACGCGGGGCCCGATCGTCGCGGCCCGAAACGCCGTGATCAGCCGGCGCCGCCGCTGTGGGCCAGGAAGCGCTCGGCGTCCAGCGCGGCCATGCATCCCGTGCCTGCCGCCGAGACGGCCTGGCGGTAGTAGTCGTCCATGACGTCGCCCGCCGCGAACACGCCGGGGACGTTCGTCTCCGTGCGCCACGCCATCGGCATGTCCACGTAGCCGTTCTCCTTGAGATCGATCTGACCGCGCAGGAACTGGGTGTTGGGGATGTGGCCGATCGCCACGAACATCCCTCCCACCTCGACCTCCGAGACCTCTCCCGTTACCGTGTCCCGCAGGCGCAGGCCGGTGATCACGTCGTCGCCCAGCACCTCCTGCACCGTCGTGTTCCACAGGAAGCGCATCCTGTCGCTGGCGAACGCCCGCTCCTGCATGATCTGCGAGGCGCGGAGCTCGTCCCGGCGGTGGATGAGGAGCACCTCGCTGGCGAACTTGGTCATGTAGAGCGCTTCCTCCATGGCGCTGTCTCCACCCCCGACGACAGCCACGACCTGGCCGCGAAAGGCGGGCAGGGCGCCATCGCACACGGCGCACGCGGACACGCCGCCGCCGCTCTGGGCGAGCCGTTCCTCGCCCGGCACGCCCAGCCAGCGCGCGTTGGCGCCGGTGGCCACGATCGCGGTCTCCGCGAGGATCTCCTGCTTCCCGGATGAGCGCAGGCGGAAGGGCCGGCTTGAGAAGTCGACCTCGACGATGTCCTCGGTGAACACGCGCGTGTCGAAGCGCAGCGCTTGCTTCTTGAAGTCCAGCATCATGTCGATGCCGCTCACGCCGTCGGGAAAGCCCGGGTAGTTCTCCACGTCGGTGGTGAACATGAGCTGCCCGCCGGGGATCATGGTGCGGCTCCCCGCGCCCTCGAACACGAGGGGGTTGAGGTTCGCCCGGGCCGCGTAGATGGCAGCCGTCCAGGCCGCGGGGCCGGAGCCGATGATGACGACGTTCTCTGGTTTCATCGTTCTGTATGGGTTTCTCGGTCTTCGTTCTCAAGACCGGTCGTTGTTCGTTTGGCGAGATCCGTTTCGGGGGGAAGATATCACCCGCGCGCCCTCGGGCTCGGGACCGTTTCCGTTCCACCTCCATACCCCGTCGGGCAACGGGCGGTTCGGGCAAGCTGCGACGGGACTCGCGCCAGAGGGCGACGTTCCCGCGAGAACGTGTCCGGTCGACTCGGGCTAGGGCATGCGGTACTCGTGGACTCCGAAATCGTCTCTGAGGCCGAGGGCGTAGATGAAGGGTGGAGACGGGGCGTAGCCGCGAACCCAGGTCTCGGCGAACGCATGGCGCCCGGTGACGCGGCCGCTATGGTCGAGAACCCATAGCTCCCATGGATTCTCGTCGAGGTCCTCCGGGGTAGCGGTGACGAAGAACGAACCCTCGCCGAGGGGAACCGGGTTGGTCACCCACAACTTGCCTCCGATGATGCGACGTCCGTCGGCGTCGACAAGGCGGGCCTGCTCCATCTTCGCGGTGAACTCCTCCCTCCAGCCGGCCAAGACGTGATCCACGTCTGCGAACGTGACTTCCGCGTGCAGGGATCCGTCCAGGCGGTAGAGCCGCCCCTCGGGGATCGACGGTTTCAGGACGAGCATGAGTCCGTCGCCCACATAACCCAGCGACAGGCCCATATCGGCTGTTTCGCTGTAGCTCGCGTCACCGAAAGAGCCCTGACTCCGGCCGTCGATGTGGATGAGTTCGATCAGGGTCCCATTGGGTCCCGGCAGTACGGCGAGCACAGTGTCGGAGACGGCCGCCATTCCCCGCAACAACCGCTCAAACTTGATCTCGCGCAGCATCTCGCGAGTGTCGCGATCGAAGAGGACAAGCTTGCCGTTCCCCTGATCGAGGACGGTTATGTGCTCCGTGCCCACCGCGAAGCCCCGCAGGTTACCGATCTCGCCCGGGCCCTCGCCGCCACGGCCGAAATACCCCACGAACTCGCCGTCTGTCGTGAACTCCACGATCCTGTCATCGGCCCACTCGAGCCCAAACAGGTGCCCGCTGACGGGGTCGTACTGAAGCCCGGTAGGTCGATGCAGCCAGGTGGTGGCCGCGGTCGTGTCCTGCCGGACGACCGTCCGCACGCGCTCGAGCGTCATGGGTTCGTCGAGCGACGCCTGCACTCGAATCTCCCCGTCGGAACAGGCGACCAGGCTGGCCACGGTGAATGGAAGCGTCTGTCTGAAGCGGTTCACAAGCCTCATCTCCCCACCTCGATGCGGAAGCGGACGACGCGTTCGACGTCCAGCGCGTCGCGGGTCACGGCCCACGCGTGGTCGCCGTCGAAGACCGGCTGCGGGAATTCCGCGAAGCCTTCCGGCGCGTTGACGGCCCCGAGGTACGTGCCGTCGGGCTCGAACACATCGTAGCGGAGCGGGGAAGGCCAGGTCACGGGCTCGGAACGGGCGTTCTCGGGGTCATGGTCCTCGTTCGCCTCGGGGGACGCCTCGGTCCAGAGCCGGACCCAGATCCGCCCGTCCCGGCCGGTGACCAGGCCGCGGAAGGGAGGCTTCGACTCGGGGACCGGCGGCCCGTTCCACTCCCAGTCGGGCTGCGTGACGCGGAGTGCACGCGTCAGCCGCTCGCGATGGTAGCTGCGTTCGGCCTCCGATACGGCGACCGGCTCGTAGGCGCGCTCGATGCGCAGCACGCCGTCGTCTTGCTGCACGTCGATGCCGTAGTCGGTGGAGATGCCGGACACGAAGCGTCCGTCCGGGTTCAGGGTCCAATAGCGCCGCGCCGTCAGCGGTACCGGTTGCGATATGGTACGGGCGCGTCCGGCGCCCATCACGAGTTCCAGTTCAACCGAGGGCGGCTCGAAGTCCCCGCCGGGAGGGATGAGGGTGTCCCGAGGCGCGCCGCTGGCGTCGAAGGCGAGGAGGTGCGGTACGGAGCCGCCGCCGGGCGAGGCCTGTGGGGCGAGCACAAGGGCTCGGCCCTCCCGGTCGGCGTACAACTGCTGCAACCGGAGGATGACGCCGCCCGCGCTGTAGGTCCACGTCTCCGGCTCACGGCCTCCGGCGCCATACACCTGGATCCTGAAGCCGAGCAGGTCATTCACCGCCACCCGGCCGTCGGCCAGCGCCACGACCGACCCGGCGGTGCCCAACTCGCCCGGTCCCTCACCTGGTCCTCCCAGCGTCTCGATGTACGCTCCGGTCGGATCGAAGACGCGAACGTTGAGGGCCTGCCCGTCCAGGACGTAGATCCGTCCCGCGTCGTCCACCGCGATCGAGGCGATGCGCCCGAAGAGAAGCTCGTCGGGCCCCTCCACCTCCCCGATCGACACTTCCGGAACCAGCGTCGCGTCGGCGCCCCACACGCTTCCGGACAGGGTCCGCACGACGGTGGTGTCGCCCAGCGTCTCGGTCACGACTTCAGCCTCGGGCCCGTCGCCGGATCCTGGTGCTGCGTCGCAGCCGGCGAGAAAAACCGCGGCAATGACGATGGTCGAGATCCTGCGAAGCACGGGAGTCTCCTACGCTCTGGCGGCTCTACCTCGCCTGGGTCCCCCACGGGAGTCCAGTCCTCTCCGACACATGGATGAATATTATAAATGTAGTAGATCTGCGCGGAAACACCATCGGGACCTCCGCACGCCTCAGCGACCTGGCTCGTGCGCGGGAGACACAACAATGCAGGGTTTGTTGATCAGCCGGCTCGCCTCACGCCATCCGGCCGCAAGAGCCGCGGCCGCGACGAGAGAGAAGACATGGCCTTCGTCGATGATGTTCCCATACCACGGCTGCGGCATCCACTTGAGGAAGGCTTCGACGGCCGTCTCGGCGTCCTGTACATGTTGATTCCCGTCAAGACGAGTCGAGGCCGGTTTTCCTCTCCCCGCCACAAGAGCCTCCCAGACAAGGAGCCCGGAGTCAGCCTTCTCGAACTCCGATCCGCAGAGGAAGAGGGGTGGCTCGACAGACACCGTCTCGCGAAGGCGCGACAGGACCCAGGAGACCTGAACGAGGCCGGTAGCGAGCGATGCCGTGCCGGCGCCCGCAGACCACGGTCGAGAGCCTTCTCCGGGTCGCCCCGCTCGCGCCTTCAGCAGGTCTTTGGGCTCCGCACGAAGGGGGACGAAGAGCGGGCATTCGAACCCGAGAGCGACCTTGGCGCCCGCATCGAGGTCTTGGCGCACTCGCTCGGCGAATTCCTCGATGTCGGTGCCCCGGCACGGACGGGACCCGTCTTCCAGCGTCCCGGCCCAGCCGAAGCGTCCCTGCTTGATCGAGCCCACATCAGCACAGTAGACCGCCAAGTTCACGCCGCACCTCGCGGTCGATCCCGGGTCTTCGCCCGATCAGCCTTCACTGGCGGACGAGACCTTCTCGCCCCGTGCGCCCTCGGCATCGCGTCGCTGAACCGCCTCGGCACGGGCCAGCGCCACTTCCTGCGCTTTACGGAGGGCAATCATGACGTTCTCGACCGAAGGTTCTCCCTCCGGGAACCTGTCCGGGGCGCTAGGTGCTTCTTCCCTCATGGCGTTTCTCCGCGTGAGATGGTCTCGGTGTTCCAACCCGGGCGGTGCGTCCACAACAGCTGCAGTCGGAACCTCGCGGACGCGCCATCCGGGCGGAGGTATCGGGAGCATGTCCGCACGATCCGACTGGGCGATGAGGGTTGGGTGTCGGTTCGAAGTGTCGTAGACCTGCCATTCGTCTGCAACCGGCCGGTACAAGTCGACGAAATGGCGCCAGCTTCGTTCGAACCGGCGGCGGGCGACGGGCTCCGGGATGTCATGTCCCCCTTCGCTCACACGCTGGGCCACCCTCCGAACAACATGCTGTGCTGACGGCAGCCGGAGGTAGATCATACCGATCCGGTAGCCCTGCTCCCGCCACCTCATGAGGCGGCGCACGTAAGCTCTGCCGCTTAGCGTGGTCTCGAACGCGAAATCGCTGCCGTTCGCCGCGCACGACTCCATGCGGCGGAGTGCGATTCTGCCGGCTTCCCAGGCCGCCTCATCCGGCGCCTCCGGATTCAGCTGTGCCGCGATCAAGTCGCCGTTTATGAACGGTATCTCCGTCCCTATGAGGCGCAGGTATTCCGTTGCAAACGTTGTCTTGCCGGCCCCGTTCGGACCTGCGATGACCAGCACTCTCATGGACTCCTCCCGGTCGCCGCCGCACCTCCGGCAGAGGTGACGCGAGGGGACCCGACCTCCTGCGATGCGCGCACACCGCTGACCCCACCACAATCTATCGTGTCGGCTATCACCCGGTTCGTAACCCCCCTCCCGCCCCCGGTCTCGTGGCGGCCTGTCTCGGTTGCGCGGGCGCGGCGCTTGCGGTTTCGTTCGAGTCATGAATGGACGTGGACGGGAGACGGAGGAGGGAGCGCCGGACGCGGCCTCATCCGGCGCAGGGAATGACGCCGGAGTGGCGGGCGTCTCGCGTGCGGACGCCCGGCGAGGTCGGCCGGTGCTGCGCTCCATCCTCGGGACGGGGCTCCAGCGCTGGCTTCGTCTCGGGGTCGGGGTGGCCGTGTTCATGCTGGCGAATACGCTCTACCTGCTGGCAAATCGGCTCGCGGACGGACTCGGGCTGGAGTTCTTCGCGGTGGGGGAGAACTCGCTCCCCGAGCTGTTCCAGGCGATGGTGCTCACGCACACCGGCGTGGGGCTCCTGCTGGCCGCCATCATGTTCGGGTTCCTCGCCGCGCACCTCCCCACGGTGTGGAAGCGGAAGCACCGCGCCTCGATCCTCACGGGGATCGGGATGGGGCTCGTGGGCGGCGTCCTCGTCCTCACGGGGCTCTTCATCCTCACCGCGGCGGCGAGCCGCGAGAACAGCTGGGCGTGGTGGGCGCACGTGGGGAGCGCCGTCCTCATCGTTTCCGCCTACGCGGGCCACCGCCTCGTCAGCTACGCGCGTCCGCCGGGAGGGCGGGCCCGCCGCTTCGCGCTCGCGACCGGCGGCGTGCTCGTCGTCCTAGTCGCGTGGCACAGCCTTACCCACCGGGGGCTGCAGCTCACGCCGGAGGCCGAGGCCGCGCTCGCGCAGGGTCTGAACGAAGGTCCGGGGGGCCGCGACCGGGACGTATCGCGCTTCTTCGACACCGATTTCGTCCCGACCGGGCTCGTGCCGCCCGAGAGTCCGTTCTTCCCGGCCGCGACCACGACGAGCACGGGGAGCTATCTGCCCTCCCGTATCATCACCCGCACGGAAGCGGGAGAACTCGCGGCGCAGGCGGCTCGGGAGCGCGCCGAGCGTGTCAGGTCCGAGGTGGCGCGGCGGGGGTTCGCGGCCGACGAACTCATCGGCGCGACCCAGTGTGTGCGCTGCCACCCCGATGTGACGGCCCAGTGGGCGACCTCCGCGCACCGGTTCGCCTCCTTCAACAACCCCTTCTATACGGCGACGATCGAGGACATGCGGGCGGGGTCGCTGGAGGCGGGGCCGGAGGTCATCGCGCACCTCAGGGAGTTCGGGCTGGAGCCGGACGCGGCGGGCCGCGTGAGGAGCAAGTGGTGCAGCGGGTGCCACGACCCGGCGCTCATGCTCGCCGGGGCGATGGACGCGCCGATCGATCCCGCCACGATCGAGGCGCAGGCCGGTCTCACCTGTCTCGCCTGCCACGCGATCGACCGTATCCACGACAACACGGGCAACGGCAACTACAACATCGCCGACGAGCAGGAGGACCCGTACCTGTTCGCCGACGCGGAGGCGGGCACGCTGGGCGCGTTCCTGCACGACGCGGCGCTCAAGGCGAAGCCTTCCGTCCACATGGGACAGCTCCTCAAGCCGGTGCATTCGACGTCGGAGTTCTGCGCCACCTGCCACAAGGTGAGCCTCACGGAGCCCGTCAATAACTACCGCTGGCTGCGGGGGCAGAACGAGTACGACGCGTGGCACGACAGCGGCGTGGCGCGGAACGCCTCGCGCACCTTCTACCTCCCCGCGGCCGCGCGCGTGTGCCAGGACTGTCACATGCCGCCGGAGGAGGCGCCGCTCGGCGACGTGTCGGCCGAGAACGGACGCGTGCGCTCGCACCGCTTCGTCGCGGTGAACACGGCGCTCCCCTTCCTGCGCGGGGACACGGCGACCCTGCGCCGCATCGAGGAGTTTCTGCGGGACGAGAAGCTGCGCGTGGACATCTTCGCCATCCGCCGGAGCGATGACGAACCCGTGATGGGGCTGGATCTCTCACCGCCCAGCGTGTCCCCGGGCGAGACGGTCATGTTCGAGGTCGTGGTCCGGAACCAGGGCGTGGGCCACACCTTCCCAGGCGGGACGAACGACTCCAACGAGGGCTGGCTCGAGTTTGAACTGGAGGACGCCGAGGGACGGCGGATCGCGATCTCCGGCGAGATCGGAGCGGACGGGCACCTCGATCCGATGGCGCACGTGTTCAAGTCGGTGATCCTCGACCGCGAGGGGCGGCCGATCCAGAAGCGGAATGCGCAGGACATACACGTGACCGCGGCGGTGAACGTGATCGGCCCCGGGAGCGCGGACGTGGCCCACTACCGGATCACGCTTCCCGCTGACCTTCCCGAGGGATCGCTCACGGCGCGGGCGCGCCTCCTGTGGCGGAAGTTCGACCGCGCCTACACGGAGTTCGCGTTCGGCGCCAACCCGGCGGGGTTCGCGGAGTTCGATGACGTGCCGGACCTGCCGGTGACCGAGATCGCCCGCGACGAGGTCGTGATCGGGGTCGGCGGCCGCGTGGACCCCGTGTCGTCCGAGGAACAGGACGAGGAGATCTGGGTCCGCTACAACGACTACGGGATCGCGCTCCTCCGCGAGGGGAACGACCGGCTCGCCGAGCGCCCCTTCGAGCGGGTGGCGGAGTTCTTCCCGGACCGGGTGGACGGGCCGCTGAACCTGGCGCGCATGGCCCTGATCGCCGGCAACCTCGACGACGCGTTCGACAATCTGGAGCGGGCCGAGATCATCGACCCGGGCAACCCGCGCGTGGCGTGGGTGTGGGGCGGCGCGCACCAGGAGGACGGCGTGTATGATGCCTCCGAGGCGGCGTATCTTGCGGTGCTCGATGCCTTCCCCGAGGATCGCGAAGCCTGGTTCCAGTTGGGGCGCACGCGGTATCTGGCCCAGCGCTACGAGACGGCGGTCGAGGCGTTCGACCGTACGCTGGCCCTCGATCCCGAACACCGGCAGGCGCACTACAACCGCATGCTGAGTCTGCGGGCGCTGGGGCGCGACGAGGAGGCGGCGCGGGGCCAGGCGGCGTTCGAGCGCTACGGCATCGACGAGGCGGCGCAGGCGATCACGAGGGCCTACAGGGCGGAGAACCCGGGCGTGAACCTCATGGCACAGGACATCCACACGCACGAACTGCGGCCGATCGCGCGTCCGGCCGGCGGTGGAGGTCCATGAGCGCTCACAGGACAGTCGTATTCGCCGTCGGCGTGCTCGTTCCGGTGGCGACTGCCTGCGGCGGGGATCCGGAGACCGCGGAGGCGCCCTCGTACACGCAGACGCGCCCCGGCTTCACGGAGCGCGCCGGGAGCGACGCGACCACCTCCATTCGCTTCACCGACGTCACTGCCGCGGCGGGCATCGATTTCGTGCACGCGACGGGCGCCTTCGGCGAGAAGTGGATGCCGGAGACGATGGGGAGCGGGGTCATCGTCCTCGATTACAACGGAGATCGCTGGCCGGATCTCTTCTTCGTGAACAGTACGGGCTGGGAGGGCCGCGCCGAGGATCGGGGCGCCACTTCCAGGCTCCTCCGCAACCTGGGGGACGGAACGTTCCGCGACGTGACGGCCGAGGCCGGGCTGGGGCGACCCCTCTACGGGATGGGAGGGACGGCGGCCGACTACGACGCGGACGGGGACACGGACCTCTACGTCACGGCGGTCGGGGACAATCGACTGTACCGGAACGACGGAGGGCGCTTCACCGACGTGACGCGGGAGACGGGGACCGAGGGGAATGCCCCCGGCGCGGCGGATCCGGCCTGGTCGACGGCTTCGGCCTGGTTCGACGCGGACGGCGACGGCTGGCTCGACCTCCTCGCTTGCAACTACGTCGACTGGACGCCGGAGACCGACCTCTTCTTCACCCGCGACGGCGTGAACAAGTCCTACGCCACGCCCGAGGAATACAGCGGCGAGTCGTGCCGCCTGCTGCGGAACGAGCCGGCTCCCGGGGGCGGTTCGGGCGACGGCGCTCCGTCCGCGCGCCGGTTCCGGGACGTGACGGCGGAGTCCGGGCTCGAGAATCCGGAGGGGAAGTCGCTCGGCGTCGTCATCGATGATTTCACCGGGGACGGCTTCCCGGACATCGCGATCGCCAACGACACCTACCAGAACTTCCTGTACGAGAACCAGGGGGACGGGACGTTCGTCGACGTGGCGCTCGATGCGGGCGTCGCGTTCGATGAGTTCGGGCGGGCGCGCGCCGGGATGGGTGTGGACGTCGGGGACATCCTGAACCGGGGGCAGCTGTCGATCGCGATCGGCAACTTCTCGAACGAGCCGGTGTCGCTGTTCACGCAGATTCAGGAGGATCTGTTCCAGGACCTCGCGGGGGCGGCGCAACTCACGCGCTCGACACTCCTTCCGCTGACGTTCGGGCTGCGCTTCGCGGACCTCGATCTGGACCGGTACGTCGATCTCGTGCTGGGGAACGGCCACATCGAGCCGGAGATCGAGGCGATTCAGGGGGACGTGACCTTCGCCCAGCCGCCGCAGCTGTTCCGGAACAACGGGCGCGGGGGCTTCCTCGACGTCGGCGCGCTCGTGGGCGGCGGATTCGACGAGCCGATCGTGGCGCGGGGAGTGGTGACGTTCGACTACGACCGGGACGGAGATCTCGACCTGGTGATCTCGACAAACGGTGGGCCGGCGAAACTCTTCCGGAACGACCTCGAACCCGGTTCCGGGTGGGTGCGGTTGCGGCTGGAGGGGGCGGCGCCGAATCTCGGCGCGGTCGGCGCGACGGTGCAGGTGTTCGTCGGAGAGGTGGCCCAGCGGTTCGTGGTCTCGACCGCATCGTCGTATCTGTCGCAGTCGGAAGTGAACCCGGTGCTCGCGGGCCTGGGAGGTGCGCCGCGGGCCGACAGCGTCGTCGTGACGTGGCCGGGTGAAGACCGCACCGTCGTGGGGCCGGCCGAAGCCGGCGAGGAAGTCGTCATATCCCACCGGTAGCCGACGCATCGGCCGTTCAATGGTGCATTCAATCGAACGTGGAAGGAGAACGGGAGCCTTGATGAAACCGGATGGGCATCGCCCGGGCGGCGAGGTGTCGCGGCGGTACGGCGGGAGGTTTGCGATCGGCCTTTGCACTCTCGCGCTGTTTGGCGGGTGCGGGGAGGCGGGGCCTCCGGTGCCCGAAGCATCGCTGGCGGAGATCCTGGCCGCCCGGGGAATGGCGGACGCGGCGCTCCAGCAGGACCGGCTCGAGGACGCGCGGGCCGAGTACCAGCGCCTCGTCGAGATGGCCCCGGCCGAGGCGGCGGGATACGCGGGGCTCGGGCTGACGGCCCTCAAGGCGGCGGACTACGAGGCGGCGGAGGAGAACCTCCTGGAGGCGCGGGAGCGGGCGCCGGACGATCCGGAACTGGCGTTGGCGCTGGCCACGCTCGGGATCGAGACGGACGACTTCGGGGAGGCGCGGGGGCTGCTGGACGAGACGCTGGCGGCGGACCCGGGCCACGCGCGCAGCCTGTGGGGGCTGGCTGAGCTTGAGGCCCGGGCGGCGGGCCCGGACTCCGATGCCCGAGCGGACGCGCTCGCGCGCCTGGCAGCGGCCGCGCCGGGCAACCTGGCCGCCCTCGCCACGCTGGCCGATGCGCAACTCGCGCGCGGCGAACTCGATGCCGCCCTCGGCACCATGGAGAGTCTGCGCCAGGTCGCCCCGGACTTCCGGACCCGGCCGCGCGCGGCGTTCGAGGCCGCCGAAGATGCCCTCCTGGATGGCAGCGCATCGACGGCGATCAGCCAATTCGCCGACTTCCGCGCGGCATTCGAGGTCACCTCGCCCTACCAGGCGAGCCTCGAGGAGCTCAGGCAGCCGGGCGGCCCCCTCGCCGGCGTCGCCGCGCTCGACTTCAGCTTCCTCGTCTCGCTCCGCGTCCAGGAGCCGGAAGCCGTCCTCTCGGCGCTTCGCTACACGGAAGCGTCCGATCTGGCCGGGCTCGCGGTGCTTGCCCCCTCGTCCGAAGCGGACGCCGCGGAGGCCCCTGCGGCCGCCGCCATGGCGATCGGT
This sequence comes from Candidatus Palauibacter sp., assembly GCF_965213655.1. GTDB lineage: Bacteria > Gemmatimonadota > Gemmatimonadetes > Palauibacterales > Palauibacteraceae > Palauibacter. The sequence continues at coordinate 387,212 of NZ_CBDBZT010000003.1, forward strand.
GACTTCGACGGGGATGGCGACGAAGACCTGCTGTGGGCCCGGGGCGGGGAAGGGCGCGCCCTGCGCGTCGACCTCGGCCGCTACGTGGACGCCTCCGACGAGGTCGGGCCGATCGATGCGGGAGATGCGGAGACCGCGCTCTGGGTCGACTTCGACGACGACCGCCGGCTCGACATCTGGTTCGCCGGGAGTACCTCGCGCGCGTACCGGAACGAGCCGGCCGGAGGCTTCGGGGAGATCGCGCTCCCGTCGGTTGCCGGGGCGGGTTCGACCGGCGCCGGTTCGGGCGGCGTGGCGGGCGCGGCCCACGCAGTCTTCGCGGCGGACCTCGACCAGGACGGAGATCTCGACGTGTTCGAGGCGCACACCGGCGCCAACCGTCTCTTCCGCAACAACGGCGACCTCACCTTCGCCGAGCTGGCGGCGGACTTCGGACTCGCGGGCCCCGCGGACGGCAACACCCGCGACGCGGCCTTCGGCGACCTCGACAACGACCGCGATGTCGATGTCGTCCTCGCCGAAGGTGCGGGTGGTCTCCGCCTGTTGGACAACGAGCGCGCGGCCACCTTCGCCGACCGCACCGAGCGCCTCTCCGGGACGGAGACCGGCGCCGACGGCGGCGTGGCGGCCGAGGAAGCGCTGGCCGTGGCGATCGGCGACGTGAATGGGGACGGCTGGCTCGACATCGCGGTCGCCGGAGCCGACCGCGTCCGCCTGCTGCACGGCTCGGCCTCCGACGCCTTCACGCTCGCCGCGACGGCCCCCTTGAACGGGTTCGTGCCGCGCGACCTGCTCTTCGTCGACTTCGACAACGACGGCTGGCTGGACCTCGCTGTCGCCGGCACGCCGCCCGTGTCGGACGCCGGCGTCGCGTCCGGCTCCGGGCTGCGTCTCTTCCGCAACGAAGGCGACGGGCGCCTGTCGCCGGCCGATGAGTTCCTCCCCGATCTCCCCGGAGGGGTCCGCGACGTGCGTTCGTTCGACTACAACGAGGACGGCGACGCGGATCTCCTCGTCCTCGGTGACGACGGAAGCCCCAGGCTACTGCGGAACGACGGCGGCAACGCGAACCACTACTTCAGGCTCGATCTTGCCGGGTTGGGCGAGGGAAGCCGCAAGAACAACCGCTTCGGGATCGGCGCGCGCGTCGAGGTGCGAGCCGGGGATCTCTTCCAGGTCCACACCGTCACCGACCCGACCACGCTGATCGGCCTCGACGGACGCCTCAAGGCCGATGTCGTCCGCGTCTACTGGCCGAACGGCGTGCCTCAGGACCTCTACTTCCCGGGCACGGACCAGGATCTCGTCGAACAGCAGACGCTCAAGGGTTCCTGTCCCATGCTCTACGTGTGGGACGGCGACGGGTTCGAGTTCGTGGGCGACATGATGTGGAAGAGCGCCCTCGGCATGCCGCTCGGCATCCTCGGCGGCCAGCGTTCCTACGCGCCCGCCTTCCCCTCGCAGGAATACCGGCGCCTCCCCGACGGTGTGCTGCAGCCGCTGGACGGCGAGTACGTGATGCAGATCACCGAGGAACTGTGGGAGACGATCTACGTGGACGGCGTGAACCTCGTCGCCGTGGACCATCCCTCGGAGATTGACGTCTACGTGAACGAGGCCTTCATCCCGCCCGCCCCGATCGACCTGGAACTGTGGCGGGTCGGGGAGCGACACGCCCCGGTCTCGGCTACGGACGAAAACGGAAGGGATCACCGCAGGGCGCTCGCCGAGCGCGACTTCGACTACGTCTCATCGTTCCGCCCGGGCCGATTCCAGGGGATCGCCGAGCCGCACGAACTTATCCTCGACCTCGGCCCCGAGGCGGCCTCCGGCGACGTGACGCTCTTCCTCACGGGATGGATCTTCCCCACGGACGCGAGCATCAACGTCGCGATCGGGCAGTCGGACGCGCTGCAACCGCACTTCCCGGAATTGGACGTGATGGGTCGCGACGGCGGTTGGCAGCCCGCGATCCCCGGCCTCAGCTTCCCGTCGGGCAAGGACAAGACCGTCGTCGCCGACCTGCGCGGGCTGTTCCCGACGGAGGACCGCCGGGTGCGGATCCGCACGAACCTCATGGTCTACTGGGACGAGGCCTTCTTCACGACCGGTCCCGCCCACCCCGCGGAGGATGAGGCGCGCGTGACGTCCGTCATGCCCGCGGCGTCGGACATTCACCACCGGGGGTTCGCGCGCGAATTCAGAAAGGGCGGCCGCTACGGACCCCACTGGTTCGACTACAATTCCGTCACGGTCGAGCCGCGGTGGCACGACCTCTTCGGCCTCTACACCCGCTACGGGGACGTGACCGATCTCGTGGCCGAGGGCGACGACCGCTATGTGATCCAGAACGCGGGCGACGAGATCACGCTGCGTTTCGATGCGGAGGCATTCCCGACGCTGCCGGAAGGATGGACGCGGACCTTCCTCATCTACTCCGACGGCTGGGTGAAGGACGGCGACCTCAATACCGCCACCGGAGATCGGGTCGACCCACTCCCGTATCGGTCACTTCCTGGCTACCCGCCCGCTTCGCCCGTCGAGGGCGTGGACACGGATATGGATGCGGTGCTCGGAGAATACCTCACGCGGCCGGTTACGCCGGCGAGATCCGGTGGGAGATGATGGACGGCGCCGTCAACCTGCGGGAGAAGTTCCGGCTCGTCACCGAGCACTGGCAGCCGCGCGTCGTCGCCGAACTCAACGACTACCACTTCAAGATTGCGCGCGTGAAGGGCGAGTTCGTGTGGCACGACCACCCCGACACGGACGAGGCGTTCTTCGTCCTCGAGGGCACGCTGCGGATCGACCTTCCCGACGGCGCCGTCGAGATCGGCCCCGGCGAACTCTACGTGGTTCCGCGCGGCGTGAAGCACCGTCCGGTCGCCGAGGAGGAAGTGAAGCTCATGCTCGTCGAACCCCGCGGCGTCGTGAACACCGGCGACGAGCGCGGCGACCTCACAGCCGAATCGGACATCTGGATCTGAAGGGAGTGGGATGATGTCTCAGGCCACTGGGCCGTCGGTGGATCCTGCCGGCGCGGAGTACGCAGAGGAGGCGAGCGCACGCTGGGGGCACACGGACGCGTGGAGGGAGTCGGTCCGGCGCACGCAGGGCTACACGGAGGACGACTGGGCCCGGATCCGGGCCGAGAGCGACGGGGTGTTCGAGCGCATGGCCGCGCTGATGGCGGAAGGCACGAGCCCGACATCCGCGGCCGCCATGGATCTCGCCGAAGCGCACCGCCGCCACATCGACCGGTGGTTCTACGCTTGCAGTCCCGACATGCACCGTGGGCTGGCCTCCATGTACACGGAGGATCCCCGCTTCACGGAGTATTTCGAGGAACGACACGAGGGCCTCGCCGCCTTCGTCGCGGCCGCCATCGACGCTAACGCGGCGCGTCCCGCGGACCGGTCCGGGCAGGACGGATAGAGGTGACCTAACGCCGGGCCCGTATTCCGGCACGCCCTGCCGCAAATCCAACCCCACGGTCACCCAGACTCGCGACCCGCGCTCAACTCGCGCTTGCAATCACCTTCAGGTCACACCCTTGTAAGAGGTGAACACGGCCTCCAGGTCGATCACGCCCAGGTCTTCGGCTCCGAGCCTGACCGGGAGGGTTCCCGTGAAGCGTTCGTGCGCGGCTTCTTCCCCGAACCGCCACACATCGACTGTGTTCTCGTCCGGGTCGACGATCCAGTACTCGCGCACGCCTTGACGCTCGTAGAGGCGCAGCTTGAGCCCCCGGTCACGGCTCGCGGTGGACGGTGACAGGATCTCGACCGCGAGGTCGGGAGCGCCGGTGAGCCCGGCGTCCGTGATGATCCCGCGACGTTCAACTGACACGAACACCAGGTCCGGCTGGACGCCTTCTCCCGTGGCCGGAAACTCCACGCCGAACGGCGCCGGCACGACTACGCCGTGCCCGGGTTCTTCCAGGAGGCGGTCGAGCGCCTTCCCGAGCCGCCAGCTGACACGCTGGTGGCGAAAGGTCGGGGCGGGGGTCATGTAAGCGTCGCCCTCGATCGCCTCGTAGCGATTTCCATCGTCCGGCATCTGCTGGACTTCTTGCCAGGTGATCGAGGGAAGCGGCATGGTCGCCACATCATAGCTCGGGGCGGGAGTCGTCTCCAAGTCCGATTCCACCATCCCGGGCGTCCTCATCCTGCCTTCAACGCCCCCTGCCGCGCGGGGCTGATGGGTCTTGTCTGCCGGGCTCCCCCGGCGCACCGTGCTCGACGGCCTGAATCCGTGATCGTCTCATGCAATCGTCCAGTCTCAACCCGGCGAGGTTGCCATGCGCGTCCGACCTTTCTGCGCGTTCTTCGCGCTTCTCATCCTCTCGCTTCCGGCGGTCACCCCGCTCGCGGCGCAGAACGCTCCCGATCCGGCGGCCTACGAGACGCTGCGGTGGCGCAACATCGGCCCGGAGGGGAACCGCTTCAGCGCGGCGGCGGGGATCCCCGGCCAGCCATACACCTACTACGTGGGCGCGGCCTCGGGCGGGATCTACAAGACGACAGACGGCGGGGTGAACTGGGACGAGATGTTCGACGACCAGCCGGTGCAGTCGATCGGATCGCTCGCCGTCTCCGTCGCGGATCCCAACATCGTCTGGGCGGGGACCGGGGAAGGGAAGATCCGCAGCCACATTTCCGTCGGGCAGGGCGTCTACAAGTCGACGGACGCGGGGGAGACGTGGACCCTCATGGGGCTCGAACCCACGGGACGGATCCCGCGCCTCGTCATCCATCCCACGAACCCGGACATCGTCTATGCGTGCGCGCTGGGCCATTCCTACGGGCCGCAGCCGGAGCGGGGCGTGTTCCGGACGATGGACGGCGGCGAAAGCTGGGAGCACGTCCTCTTCATCGACGAGGACACGGGGTGCTCGGACATCGCGATGGATCCGTCGAACCCGCGCATCCTCTTCGCCGGCACATGGCAGCTCGAGATCCACACCTGGGGACGGACGAGCGGCGGTCCGGGCGGGGGACTGCACGTGTCGCGCGACGGCGGGGACACGTGGGAGAAGCTGAACGGCCCGGACAACATGATCGGCCTGCCGAAGAAGCCGGTCGGCAAGGTGGCCGTGGCGATCGCGCCCTCGAACCCGCAGCGGGTGTACGCGATGCTGGAGACGGGGGACGGGATTCCCTGGGACGGAGAGCCCACCGAGGACGGCCAGCTGTGGCGCTCCGAGGACGGAGGCCGGACGTGGTCGCTGATCACGCGCAACCGGAACGCGATGGGGCGGCCGCATTACTACTCGCGCGTCGTCATCTCGCCGGACGACGAGGACGAGGCCTACTTTCTGACCGCCTCGTTCACGGTGTCGACGGACGGGGGACGCACACTCGACGTGACGCCGCGCCCGCAGGCGCCGGGAGGCGATCACCACGACATGTGGATCGACCCCACGAACACGGACCGCATGATCGTGGCGCACGACCAGGGGCTCTCGATCTCGATCAACCGCGCGAAGACGTGGTTCCGGCAGCGGCTCACGAACGCGCAGATGTACCACGTGACGGTGGACAACGCGGTCCCCTACAACGTGCTCGGGAACAAGCAGGATGAGCCGACCTACCGCGGTCCCAGCAACAGCCGCATCCTCGGCACCCGGCGCATCAACCACATCCCGCGCGCCATGTGGCACCATGTCGGGGGAGGGGAGAGCGGCTTCGCCACGCCGGATCCGACCGATCCCAACATCGTGTGGTCCTCGGCCTCCGGGTCGGGGATGGTGGGCGGCATCGTCGTCCGCTACGAGGAGGAGCGGCGGCAGTACCGGCCCGTCGAGGTGTGGCCGGAGCAGAGCCGCGGGCCGGCCTCCGGCGTCCGCTACCGCTTCGTGTGGGACGCGCCGGTTCACATCTCTCCGCATGACAACGAGACGGTCTACGTGGGAAGTCAGCACGTGCACCGCACACGGAACCGGGGGCAGAGCTGGGAGGTGATCAGCCCGGACCTGACGCTGAATGACCAGAGCCGGATGGGGCTCTCGGGCGGACTCACGGGCGACAACATCGGCGTGGAGTACGCGGGCACCGTGTTCGGGATCGCCGAGTCGCCGATCGAGGCGGGCCTCATCTGGGCGGGCACGAACGACGGCAAGCTCCACATCACGCGCGACAACGGGGCGAACTGGACGGACGTGACGGGCAACGTCGAGGGGCTGCCGGAGTGGATCGCTGTGCGCAGCATCGCGCCCTCGCGCTACGACGCGGGCACCGCCTACATCGCGGCGGACGGCCACCAGGTGAACATCCGCGACCCGCACGTCTACCGGACGCGCGATTTCGGCGCCTCGTGGGAGAAGATCGTCGACGGGATCCCGCCCAGCATGCTGAGCTACACGAAGATCATCGTCGAGGACCCGGTGCGGCCGGGGATGCTCTACGTGGGCACGGAGAACGCGATCTACGTCTCCTTCAACGACGGGGACGACTGGCAGCCGCTGCAGAACAACCTGCCGGCGGCGCCGGTGTCGGGGATCGTCGTGCAGGAGCACTTCAACGACCTCGTGGTCGGCACATACGGACGCGGGTTCTGGATCCTGGATGACCTGTCGCCGATCCAGCAGATGACGCCGGAGGTGATGGCGTCGGCCTCGCACCTGTTCGCGCCGCGCGACGCGTACCGCTTCCGGCCCATCACGCCGCCCTCGATCCCCTACGACGATCCCACGATCGGCGAGGATCCGGAGTACGGGGCGTCGCTCAACTACTGGCTCGCGGCGGAGGCCTCGGAGGCGCCGATGATCGAGATCCTGGACGGCGACGGGGCGGTCGTGCGCACGCTGGAGGGGCCGAACCGCGCGGGCGTGAACCGGATCCACTGGGATCTGCGGGATGAGCCCAACGAGCCGATCCGGATGCTCACGCCCCCCAGGTACGCCGAGCACCTCGGGGTCGGTGAGGAGGGGAGGCCGGCGCCCGGTGGACAGCAGATTTCGATTCTCATGCCGCCGGGGCGGTACATGGTGCGGCTCACGGCGGATGGGGCGACGCACGAGCAGCCGCTCACCGTACGCAAGGATCCGCACTCCGCGGGGACGGAGGCGGACATCGCCGAGCAGTTGGCGTTCATCCGCGAGGTGCGGGAGGACGTGGTGCGGGCGGGCGAGGCGGTGCACCGGGTGGAGGCGATGCGGGTGCAGCTTCGCACGCTGGCGCGCTTCGCTGAGGATGAGGATCTCTCGGCGTCGGTCGCGGATCTGCGGCAGAAGCTGATCGAGCTGCAGGAGACGATGGTCGACCTGCGCCTCACGGGTCAGGGACAGGACGGGGTGCGGTTCGAGGCCCGGCTGCTGCAGAAGCTCGGTTATCTGACGGGCGCGCTCTCGATCGCGGACTTCCGGCCCACGGACCAGGAGATGGAGGTGAAGGTCATCCTCCACGAAGCGCTGGAGGCGCACCTGGCCGAGTTGGAAGAGTTGGTACGGACGGATGTCGCGGCGCTCAACGAGACGCTGCGCGGGCTCGGCATGCTCATCATCACGGACGACGCGCCCTGACGCGCGAGCCGGGGGAGTCGCTGAAGAGAGGAGGAGCGCCATGATCGACCGACGCCGCTTCATCGGAGCCAGCGTCGCCGGCGGACTCGGCGCGGTGGCGGCCACCACCGGCTGCGTGCCCGAAGACGGCTCCACGGCTGCCGGGGCAGGGGAGGCGGGCGGCGCGACGGACGTGCCGCCGTTCGAGTTGGACGAGGTCACGTTCGAGCAGCTTCAGGCGAGCATGGCGTCGGGCGAACGCACGGCCCGGTCGATCGCGGAGATGTACCTCGAACGCATCGAGACCCTGGACGGGCAGGGACCCGAACTGCGCTCGATCATCGAGACGAACCCCGACGCGCTCGCGATCGCCGAAGAGCTGGATGCCGAGCGCGCCGCCGGCAATGTCCGAGGACCTCTGCACGGGATTCCGGTCGCGCTCAAGGACAACATCGATACGCACGACCGGATGACGACCACGGCGGGCTCTCTGGCGCTCGAGGGGTCGATCCCGCCGCAGGATTCGTTCGTCGCCGCCCGGCTGCGCGAGGCGGGAGCCGTCATCCTCGCCAAGGCGAACCTGAGCGAGTGGGCCTACTTCCGGGGCGTGAGGGCGACCTCCGGCTGGAGCGCTCGCGGCGGACAGTGCCGGAACCCCTACGCGCTGGATCGGAACCCGTGCGGCTCGAGCTCGGGGTCGGGCGTCGCGGCGTCGGCCAACTTGTGCGCGCTCACCGTGGGCACGGAGACGGGCGGCTCCATCATGTGTCCGTCTTCGAGCAACGGGATCGTGGGGATCAAGCCCACGGTCGGACTCTGGAGCCGGGCCGGGGTCATCCCCATCTCACACTCCCAGGACACGGCGGGACCCATGTGCCGGACGGTCCGCGACGCGGCTGCCCTGCTCGGTGCGTGCACGGGCGTGGATCCGCGAGATCCCGCCACGGCCGCGAGCGAGGGCCGCGCGCACACCGACTACACGCAGTTCCTTGATCCGGCCGGATTACAGGGTGCTCGCATCGGCGTCGTGCGCAGCTTCCCCGGCTTCGATCCCCGCGTGCTCGAACTCTTCGATGAGGCGGTCGAGGCGATGCGGGCAGAGGGCGCCGTCATCATCGACCCCGCGAACATGGACGCGGCGGCCTGGAACGATCCGCTCTCGCTCGTCCTGCTCGAATACGAGTTCAAGGCCGACCTGAACGCCTATCTCGCCGCGCTGGGGCCGGATGCCCCGGTGAAGAGCCTCGCCGAAGTGATCGAGTTCAACGAGCGCAACGCCGACCGCGAGATGCCGTATTTCGGACAGGAGCGATTGATCGCCTCCCAGGCGCGCGGACCGCTCACGGACCCGGAGTACCTGAACGCGGTGGCCACGATTCAGCGCGCGAACCGGGAGGACGGGATCGACCGCCTCGCCCGGGAGCACAACCTCGACGCGATCGTCGCGCCGACGCGTGACCTCCCGTGGCCAACGGACCATATCAAGGGCGACCGCCTCGACGGGGGATCGTCAGCGGCACCTGCCGCCATCGCCGGCTACCCGGACATCACGGTGCCTATGGGGTTCGTGCGCGGACTCCCGACCGGAGTCTCGTTCTTCGGGCCGGCCTGGACGGAGCCCACATTGCTGCGGATCGCCTATGCCTACGAGCAGGCCACGCAAAAGCGCAGGGCGCCGACTTTCGCCTCAACGCTCGGCTGATAGCAGGCCGCGGAACCGAACAAGAGACGAACAGACCCGGCGGCGGAGGATGGCAGGAGTGCCGCTCAGCCTCCGCGGACGAGAGCGATGCTTCCGTTGACGGTGCGAAGTGCGATCTCGGGGCCACCGTCTCCGACCTCGCCCGAGGCGGACCTGGGTCCCCAGCGTCCGCGGATGGTGAGCGGGAACTCGGTGTCGATCGAGCCGTTCACCGTCCGGATGCTGACGTTCGCGTCGGCGGCGTCCGGCAGGACGAGCCGAATCCGGCCATTGACTGTCTCGAACGAGGACGGGTTGGCGGGTTGGCTAGTGAGCTGTGCGTCGATCGTGCCGTTGGTGGTCTCTGCGGACACCGCCCCTGCGCTCTCCACGGTAATGCTGCCGTTGACCGTTCTCGCCTTCACGTCGTGGGAGAGTTCCTCCGTACGGATGCTCCCGTTCACCGTTCGGGCCTCCAGTTCGATGCCGGCGGGAACCTCGACGGTGAAATGCACCTTCACGTCGTTGTTTCGGAAGCTCATCCGGTAGTCGTCTCCCCGCCCGCACCGGTTCGGCTCCCGCCCGCGCCTCGTCGGGTAGACCGCGCAGATCACCAGCCCCCTGTCGTCCTCGACGATTTCGATCCGGACCTCGGACGGATCGTCGTCGTCGGCCTCCTTCGTGGCCCCGACCCGGAGTTCGTTCCCGCTCGCCGCCCGCGCCGCGATCGAACCGTTCACATTCCGTATCGTCACGACATCCCCCGACTCCACGCGGCCCCGGTAGTGTTCCTCCTGGGCTTGCCACAGCCATTCCAGATCCTGGGCCTGTGCTTCCGCAGCCCCCAGGCACACCAGCGATGCCGCTGCCAGAGCGAGTCGTCGCGCCAAATTCCGCATCATGCTGCTCCCTGCTCTTGTGGGTTTGTGGCTACTTGAGATCGGGGGTGCGCTCCCCCGGCCGGATGAGGTGGATGTCTCCGTCGAACGACTTCAGCGCCACCGCGGCCGACCCGTCCCCGACCGTGAACTGTCCCCCCCGCAGGCGGCCTCCCCGGAACTGCACGGGGAACGACGGGACGAGTTCCCCGTCGAAGGTGGAGACGGAGATGCGGGCGCCCGCGTCCTCCGGAACGACGAACGTCACATCGCCGTCGTGACTGCTGAGCGCGTAACTGCCTTCCGCGTGAAGGGCGCCGTCGTACCAGACGTCGCCGTCCACGGTGGTGACCGAGAAGGCGCGTGTATCCGCGTTGGTGACGACGATGTCGGCGTCGATCCCGCTGATGCTCATGGCTCCCGAGACTTGATCGAGCCACACGTCGCCGTCCGTCACGCTGACCGTCGCGGCGCCGGTGTTCGAGATCCGCACCGCGCCGTCCAGGGTAGCGACGCTGACGCCTGCCGCTCCGCCGATCTCCACGTCTCCGTCGGCCGTCCTCACGTTCACCGTGCCGCGGAAGATGCCGGCGACCGTGATGTCTCCCTCGTGCCCGGCCACGCTGACGTGGACGTCCTCCGGAAGCCAGACGAGGAAGTCTGCGCCGTCCCCGCCCGGGCTCGCGCCGAGCCGAATCGTGCCGCCCGAGGACTGGACGCGGATCCTCCCGTCATCGTCGTCGAGCACGACCCGCGCCTCGCGGCCACCGGTGCCCATCACGCGGACATCTCCCTCGCGGTGTTCGATTTCGATCCGCGCCCCCTCGGGCACCGCGAAGGTCGTGTCGCGCGCGCCGGGGCCGGTCGCCAGAAGAGCCGCCAGGAAAACAGTCGCCGGCGTCATCAGTCGGTCCCTGCGAGCTGCACGGCCTGTGCAAGGAATTCCGACTTGCGCCGCATCGTGGTCTCCATGTGCTGCTGGAGGTAAGGATCCTCGGGTAGCTCAAGCAGCGCCGCCCGCGCGTCCTCGATGGCACGGTCGATGGTCACGAGGGCGCGGCGGATGCGTGCCACCGTCTCCGGGGGCAGCGGTCGCTCCGAGTCGAACAGCACCCGCTCGAGTTCGGAGATCAGGTCGGCGTATTCCTCAGCCCTCGATCCGCCGCCCTCCAGGGTCGAGGCGTTCTGTACGCCCGCGGGCATGAGCGACGGAGTGCCGAGTCCCGGGGTGGCGCCCGCGTTACCCGGCCCCCCCTCGATGTCGTCCCCCGCCACGGCCATCCACACGAGGGCGGCCGAGAGCCACACCAGGGCGACGCCCGCCGCGAGTTGCGGTGCGAAACGGGCGAAGCCGCGCGTGGTCTGGCGGCGCCGGGCCGGAGGCTCCGCGCTCTCGATCCCCGCGTCATTGACGGCGGGAACGCCGATACGCGCCGCGATGCCCGGCCACAGGTCCTCGACCGGTTCTCGCGGACTGACGCTCGCGGCACGGTCCACCACGTCCTCCAGTCGAAGGAGCGTCCGGGCGCATTCCTGGCAGCGGTCCAGGTGCCGCTCGATCAGGACCTCCTCCTCGGCTCCGAGGCTGCCGTCGAGATACTCCGACAGGCGATCCCGGAAACGATCCTTCCGCTGTTCTCGATCGGTCATCGGCTCAACTACCTGTCCAGGTGCCGTCTCAGAATCATCCGCGCCCGATGCAGCTGCGACTTCGAAGTGCCGGACGTGATCTCCATCAACTCCGCGATCTCTCGGTGCTTGTATCCCTCTACGTCGTGCAGGACGAAGACCTCGCGCGCCCCGTCCGGGAGTCGTTCGAGAGCGACCTCGAAGTCGAGGCGGATCTCGATCGTGTCTTGCCGCGCCCTGGCCGCATCCAGCGGGAACTCGCTGGCCACTTCCCGTTCCCTTTGCAGCTTCAGGGCCCGCAGCCGGCTGCACAGGAGGTTCACCGCCAGCCGGTACAGCCACGAACTGAAGGCCGACTCGCCGCGAAACGTCCCGAGCTTCTCCCAGACCCGCACGAACACATCCTGCGTGAGTTCGTCCGCCCGCTCGCTCCCGGCCATGCGGCACGCGAGCCCGTACACCCGCGCCACGTGGGCTCGGTAGAGCCGCTCGAACGCCGCGCCGTCCCCGAACGCCGCCGCCCGCACGTCCGCCGCGACGCCGACCAAGGCCGGTCCCGCTGCCGATTCGTCCGACCGGTGCTCCCGGGATTTTCCGTTCGGTTCGATCACATCCTGGCCTGCGTTTCTGTGTCGATCTTGAGACGCGCCCTGTGCCGGGAAGGTTGGAGTCGCGTTTGTGGCGCGTCCATCAGGGATGCCCTTCGACGATGGCGGACCGTGGCTCGAGCCGAAGCGCGATGACCCCGGCGAGGATGAGTGCGGCGCCCATCCACTGCCCGGCCGAGAGGCGGTCTCCGAGCACGGCGGCGGCGAGTGCGAGCGTTACGGCGGGCTCCATGGTGGCGGCGGTCGCGGCCCTGCCCGGGCCGATCCACTGGATGCCGATGAGGAAGGCCGTGATGGGGATTGCGGTCGAGAAGAGGCCGATCGCGCCCAGGAGGAGCAGCGGCGCGGGAGCGAGGGGCACGCCGATGCCCCCCGTGGCCAGCCCGGCGACCGAGATCGCGACGGCGGTGGAGGAAAGGACCGTGGCTGTGGCGGAGATGGGCGGCAGATCGGCGAAGACCCCGTGGCTCCGCACGATCCACGCCGCGAGAAACACGACCGCGAGCACGATGAGCCCCACCCCGAGCGGGTCACCCCCTCCCAGCCCCGTGCCGACGGTGAGCGCGCACCCGGCCGTGGTCAGCGCGAGGGCGGCGATGCGGCGGCGCGTCAGCTGTTCGCCGATCCAGAGGCGCGCCAGAAGCACGGTCATGGCCGGATAGCTGAACAGGACGAGCGTCGCGACCGAGGCCGGCAGGCGGTCGAGCCCGAGCATGTAGAATGTCGCGTTGGACGCGTAGATGAGCCCCAGAAGACCAAGGCTGAGCAGGCGCGCACGCGGCGGTCTGGGGCGTCCTGTGACCGCCACGAAGATCCACAGCAACCCGCTCCCGAGCAGAAAACGCCAGGCCAGCAACGGCAGCACGTCAACGCCCTCGGCGAGTGCGAGCTTGGCGAAGATCGGCAGAGCCCCATACCCGAGGCAGGCAAGGAAGACGACGAGGAGACCCCGAGTGACGTTGCGCATGTGCGAATCTCGCTTCGCCAACCGCGGGTCGCCACTTTCAGGTGCCGGGCGGCCCGATGGACGGTCGCTCGACAGCCCGGGAGAGAAGAGGAGAGGGACCATGACGAAATCGGACCTTTCGCGTTCGGCCGCCGCCGCCCTCATCGCGTGCGCCACGGCGGCTTGTTCGGTCTGGGTGGAGACACCCGGCGACACCCGGGCTGTCCCGGAAGAACCGGACGGAGAAGCTCCGGGAGCGCTCGATCTGGAGGGCTACAGCCTGGTCGACCTTAGCCACGCCTTTGGCGACGAGACGGTCTACTGGCCGACGGACACCGCGGGGTTCGCGCTGGAAGAGCTGGCCTTCGGCGAGACCGAGGGCGGTTACTTCTACTCTGCCTACGCCCTGGCCACGGCCGAACACGGCGGCACCCATATCGATGCCCCCATCCACTTCCTCGAGGGAGGGCCCGACGTCGCATCGATTCCGCTCAGGCGGCTCGTCGGCCCGGCGGTCGTGATCGACATGACCGCTCAGGCGGCGGCAGATGTCGACTATCGGCTGACCGTGGCGGATGTCGAAGCGCACGAGGCGGAGCACGGCCGGATCGAGCCCGGGAGCCTGGTCCTCCTGCGCACGGGGTGGAGCGCGCGCTGGCCCGACGCCCTTTCCTACCTCGGCGACGACACGCCCGGCGATGCCTCGCAACTCAACTTCCCGAGCTACGGCGAGGAGGCCGCACGCCTTCTTGTCGATGAGCGCGGGGCCGCCGCCCTCGGAGCCGATGTGGCCTCCATCGACTACGGAGCCTCCACCGATTTCATCGTGCACCAGATCGTCGCGGCGGCCACCGCGCCCGGTCTTGAGAATCTCACGAACCTGGACCGCCTGCCGGCCCGCGGCGCGACCGTCATCGCCCTGCCCATGAAGATCGCGGGCGGGTCGGGCGGCCCCCTGCGCGCGATAGCGCTCGTGCCGCCCTCGAATTGACCGCAGCCCTTCCGTGCCGCTCTGCCGGCCGCTCTTTCCGACCGCGCGGAGTCACCCGACATTGCGCACGATTGCGCGACATTGCCCGCGGAACCCGTAGAGGAGGCTCCCCGATGCCCCGGAAGCACGCGTTCGCCGCCCGGACCCTCGCCCTGTGCGTGTCCATCACCATGGCCGTCTTCGCGCCGCTCGCCGCCCAGTCGGGCCGCATGGCCGCGCCTTCGCGCGGGGGCATGGTCGTGAGCAGCCACTATCTCGGTTCGGAAGCGGGCCAGGAGATCCTGGCGAAGGGTGGAAATGCGGTCGACGCGGCCGTGGCCACCGCCTTCGCGCTCGCCGTGACCCTGCCATCCGCCGGGAACATCGGGGGCGGCGGCTTCCTCGTGTATCACGGGGCGGACGGCGAAGTGACGACGTTCAACTTCCGCGAGAAGGCGGCGCTCGCGGCCACCGAGCGCATGTACCTGGGCGAGAACGGCGAAGTCCGGGACAACTCGAACCACATCGGCCTGCTCGCGATCGGCGTTCCCGGCACGGTGGCCGGCATGTGGAAGGCGCACCAACGCCTGGGCCGCCTGCCGTGGGCGGATCTCGTCGAGCCGGCGATCCGGCTGGCCGAGGACGGCATGCCCTCCACGTGGGCGATGCGGAACTGGCTCGGCTCGCTGCCCGGCCGGGCAGGCCCGCTCTATGACGCCACCCGCGCGGCCTTCCTCAAGGATGGCGTCCGCATGTACGAGCCGGGGGAGACCTTCCGGCAGCCGGACCTTGCCCGGACGCTGCGCCGCATCCAGGCCGACGGACACGACGGCTTCTACCGCGGCGAGACGGCGAAGCTTTTGGCCGACTTCATGGCCGAGCACGGGGGTCTCATCACCGAGGAGGACCTGGCCCGTTACGAGGCGGACGAGTTGACCCCGATCCACGGGACGTACCGGGGCTACGACGTCTATTCGATGCCGCCGCCCAGTTCCGGGGGCACGGGACTCGTGGAGATGCTCAACATCCTCGAGGGATACGACCTGGCGGAGATCGGGCACAACTCGGCGCTCTACCTGCACCTGCTAACCGAGTCCATGCGGCGCTCGTACGCGGATCGGGCGCTCCATCTCGGCGACCCGAAGTTCAATCCGGACATGCCGATCGATCGCCTGACCTCCAAGGCCTATGCGGATCAGTTGAGGGCGAGCATCGACATGGAGCGCGCCTCCCGAAGCGATTCGGCGGCGTTCAACGGCGCCTTCCTGCGCGAGAGCGAGGAGACGACGCACTACTCGGTGGTGGACTCCGAGGGGAACGCGGTCTCGGTGACGTACACGCTCGAGTTCGGCTACGGGTCGAGCATCGTCGTGCCCGGCGCCGGCTTCCTGCTGAACAATGAACTCGGCGACTTCAACGCGATTCCGGGCCGCACCAATTCACGCGGTACGATCGGGACGCCGCCCAACCTCGTGGCGCCCGAGAAGCAGCCCCTGTCGAGCATGACGCCGACGATCGTCGCGCGCGACGGCCGGCCCGTGCTCGCGATCGGGAGTCCGGGCGGCCGCACCATCATCAATACGACGCTTCAGGTCGTGCTCAACGTCGTGGATCACGGGATGACCGGATCCGAGTTCGGCCGGGCCATCGAGTCGGCGCGGATTCACCACCAGTGGTTCCCCGACGTGACGTCCTTCGAGGAATGGGGATTCTCGCCGGACACAAAGCGCTTGTACGAAGCCATGGGACACGTCATGAGAACCCGCGGCGGGCAGGGGCAGGCGATGGGGATCTACATCGACTGGGACACGGGACTCCGCTGGGGGGCCTCCGACAGCCGGGCCTTCGACGGCGGCGCGAGAGGGAACTGACGCCCCGGGGCATTCATAGCCTGTCAGGACGGGTCGGCGGCGCCCTCCCAGCCGGGGCCCCTTACCACCTGTCCGGGCGTGGCGCCCGTCGGCTCGCCTTCCGACAGCACCTGTACGCCGTTCACGAACACGTCGCGCACACCGGTCGACAGTTGGTGCGGCTCCTCGAAGGTCGCGTGATCGGCGATCGTGGCGGGGTCGAAGATCACCACGTCGGCGAAGGTTCCCGGCGCGAGCCGGCCGCGCCCCTCGATCCGGAGGTTGGCGGCGGGCAGCGACGTGAGCTTGCGGACCGCTTCTTCCAGCGGGACGATTCCCTCGTCGCGCACGTACCGGCCCAGAAGCCGTGAGAAGTTTCCGTACGCGCGCGGGTGTGTGCTCGAGCGCACGAAGGGTTCCTCCGGGGCGAGCGACCCGGCGTCCGACCCGAAACTCACCCACGGCAGGGCGACCTGACGGCGCACGTTGTCCTCGGACATCATGAAGTAGACCGTCCCCACGCGGCTGTCGTCCTGCACGACGAGGTCCATCGCGGTCTCTTCGATGCCCGTGCCGCGCATCTCCGCGATATTGGCCAGCGTCCGGCCGGTCAGGTACTTGAGCGAGTCCTGCCGGAAGCCGACGAGGAGCGCGCGGTCGGGGGATCCGGCGGCGAGCAGCAGGTTCTCCCACTCGTCTGTGGGCGTCCGCATCTCCGCCGCGATCCGCTCGCGCGTCTCGGGATCGCGCAGCCGCTCGATCATGGCGGCGTGCCCGCCCTCGTGGATCCACGGCGGCATCGCCGCGTCGAGCCCGGTCGAGCCGGCCGTGTAAGTGTACATGTCGGCCGTGATCTCGAGTCCCGCGGCCCGGGACTCCTCCACGCGCTCGATGACCTCGTCCAGCTTCCCCCAGTTGTCGCTGCCGGCCGCCTTCAGGTGATAGATCTCGGCCCGTACGTCGGATTCCCGCGCAATCGTGATCAATTCGTCCACGGCTTCGAGGAGGCGGTTCCCCTCGCTCCGCAGGTGGGAGATGTAGCCGCCGCCGAATTCGCCCGCGGCGCTCGCGAGCGCGATGAGTTCATCGGTGTCGGCGTAGAAGGCCGGCGCGTAGATGAGCGACGATCCGACCCCGAGAGCGCCCTCGCGCATCGCGTCCCGCACGAGGTCCTGCATGCGGCCCAGCTCCTCGGTGGTCGGCGGGCGGTCCTCGTGGCCCAGTTCGTGGACGCGCACCGTCGTCGCCCCGATGTAGGAGGCCACGTTCGTCGCGACTCCGCGCTCCACCAGGTGGTCGAGGTATTCGCCGAGCGACGTCCACGGGACCTCGAAGCGCACGTCGCCCTGACGCGCGAGCATGTCCGCCTTCATCTCCGGATTCAGCGGCCCCATGGAGTTGCCCTCGCCGAAAACCTCGAGCGTGACGCCCTGCCGGATGTCGCTCAGCGAGCGGCCATCGACGATGAGCGATTCGGTGGCCCACGAAAGCATGTTGATGAAGCCGGGCGAGACCGCGAGTCCCGTCGCGTCGATCGTCGTGGCGGCAGAGGCCGAGGCGAAGTCGCCGATGCCCGCGACCCGGTCCCCGGCGATCGCCACGTCGGCGGTGCGAGGGGCGTCGCCGGACCCGTCGTAGACCGTCCCGCCGCGGATGATGATGTCGTAATCAGGCGCCGGAGCCGAACAGGCCGACGCAACGAGCGGCGCCATCAGCGCGGCACGCAACAGCTGTCGAATCACAAATGATCCTCCGGCCGGGAGTGTAGCAGCTTATGTTGCTGTGAACCCATGTACGATACCGTCCGTGTGGCCGCTCCGCCCACGGGCACAGTCTCAGTTTTTCGGAGGACGAGAAATGGCTCAGTCAGTGAAATCGCTTCGTATCGGCACGGTGGCCGCGGTCGCCGGTGCCCTGTTCGTACTCATCCTGCTCGTGTTCGGCTTCAATCGCATCGACGAGTACGAGGTGGCGGTCAAGCGGAACCCGGTCACCGGGGCCGTCGCGCCCCGCCCCTACACACAGGGGCTGCATCACAACATCCTGCGCTCGTGGACGAACTATCCGCTGCGGGAAGTCCAGTATCCCGCCGGGGGCCAGGCCGAACGTCTGGACGCCCTCACCTCCGACCAGCTCCAGATCGCGGTCGACGCGGCGTATCGCTACCGGATCAACGCGGACAGCGTCGTCCATCTCTACCTGACGGTGGGGAATGAAAACGCGGTCGCCTCGTTCGTCTACAACACCTACCGCTCCGCCATCCGCGACGCGATCGCGGAGATCGAGGCCTCGGACATCCTGTCCACAAACCGGACGGGCATCTCCGGCCGCATCGAGGCGCTGATGACGAGCCGCCTCAACCCGCGCGGGGTCGAAATCACCGACTTCTTCGTGCGCGAAGTCGTGCCGCCGGAAACGATCCGGGAGGCGATCGAGGCCAAGCTGTCGCGCGAGCAGCAGGTGCAGTCCGAGGAGTACCAGACCCAGGTCGTGGTCGAACAGGCGAACCAGCAGCGCGCCGAGGCCGAGGGCATCCGGGACGCGCAGGACATCATCGCCGAGAGCCTCGCCGGCATCTCGGGCCAGCGCTACCTGTACTGGCGCTACCTGGAGATGCTCGGGAAGATCGGCGAGGGGGAGAACAACATGGTCATCGCCCCGACCGAGGGCGGCATCCCCCTCTTCTTCGCGCCTGACCGGTAGCAATCACGGGCTGCCGGACTCGGGCAACCGACCTCCCTCCCCGGAGTGTCCGACCCCACAGGAAACGTAGTCAGTAGCTCACTGATTGGGGGATGATCCCGGGGAGGATACATGAAGGACTGGAAGGATTCGCTCGGCATCGGGCTAGCCGTGGCGTTGGTCGCCGGCCTGTACGCGGGCGTCGCGCCGGCCGCGGCCCAGGAGGACGAGGACGCGCGTCGCGCAGCGGTGCGAGTATCGTACCCGGGGAGCGGCGGATACCTGGGCGTGGACGTCACCGACGTCGACGACGAACGCGCCTCTGAACTCGGGATGCCGCAGCCCCGCGGGGTCTACATCTTCGATGTCGTCGACGGGGAACCGGCTGCCGAAGCCGGCCTCGAGAGCGGAGACGTGATCGTGGCCTGGAACGGCGAGCGTCTCGAGAGCGTCGCGCAGCTGCGGAGGCTGACGGGCGAGACGCCGCCGGGGCGCGCCGTGGATCTCACCGTGCTGCGCGACGGTGCGGAACGCGATGTGACCGTTGAGCTTGCCGGGCGGACGGGCTTCGCATCGAGGGGTGGGATGACCTTCATTTCCCCGCAGATCGACCTGTCGCGCGCCTACTCCCCGTCTTCGCGAGACGCGCGGGAACGGGCGCTCGAAGTGGAGGAACGGCTCCGGGATGCCCGGGAACGAGCCGCGGAGGGGTTGAACCGCGTCTTCTTCCTTGGGGGGCGCCCGCGGCTCGGCGCGAACACTCAGAGCCTCGGCGATCAGCTCGCGGAGTACTTCGGGGTGGAGGCCGGCGTGCTCGTGACCTCCGTGCACGAGGATACGCCGGCCGCGGAGGGCGGCCTGCGGGCGGGTGACGTCATCGTCGGAATCGGCGATGAGGATGTCAACGACCCCAACGACCTGCGGGAGGCTCTCGCCGATGTCGAACCGGGGGAGGTGTCGGTCCGCATCGTCCGCGACGGCGCGGCGCAAACGCTCACCGTCGAGTTGGAAGACCGGGAGGGTGCCTTCAGGTGGCGGCGGGGCGTAGACGACCCCGAAGGTTAGTCGAACAGGCCCAGTTGGGGGCCGGCCCTCGGCGGCCGGAAGTGTTCTGTCGAGAGGTCGTAGTCGCGCGGTTCGATTCCCTGTTTCGCGCGCGCAAGCGCGAAGAGCCGCGCGACCTGTTCGGCGAATGGGCCGCGCCCCCGCATCCGCTCCCCGTAGTTTGACGCGTACAGGCTCCCGCCTCTCAACTCCCGCATGCGGTTGAGCACCTTCTGCGCCCGGTCCGGACAGTTGCGCTGCAGCCAGTCCTCGAACAGGGCGGCGACCCCGAACGGAAGACGCAACATGATGTAGATCGCCCGCCCGGCTCCCGCCTTCGCCGCCGCTTCCACGATGGCCGGGATCTCATGATCCGTGAGCCCGGGAATCACGGGTGCCACGTTCACGCCGACCGGGATGCCCGCATCCGCCAGGCGCGCGATCGCGTCCAGCCGCCGCTCGGGCGTCGAAGCGCGCGGCTCGAGCCTTCGCTGTAGAGAGCGATCCAGCGTCGTGATGGAGAGTTGCACCTGCACGGCGTCGTAACGCGCGAGTTCACGTAGGAGGTCGATGTCCCGCGTCACCCGGTGGTGCTTGGTCACGATCCCCACCGGGTTCCGGGCCTCGGCCAGCACCTCGAGGCAGCGGCGCGTGATCCCGAGTCGGCGCTCCAGCGGCTGGTACGGGTCCGTCACGCCGCTGAGCACGAGTACCTGCGGCTCCCATCGCGGCGACGCCAGTTCGCGCCTCAGGAGCGCCGGTGCCTCCGGCTTCACCAGGATGCGGCTCTCGAAGTCGAGTCCGGCGGAGAGCCCGAGGTACTCGTGAGTGGGCCGCGCGTAGCAGTACGAGCACCCGGTCTCGCACCCGCGGTAGGGGTTCAGGCTGGCGTCGAAGCCGAGGTCCGGGCTGTCGTTCCAGGAGATGATCGAGCGGGAGCGGTCCTCCAAAATCTCCGTCTGCGGATCCGGGTCGGAAGCGAGCGTCCAGGCTTCCCGCTCGACCGCGAGAGGGAGGAAGCGGTTTGCCGGGTTGTGCGCGCTGCCGCGTCCCCGGATCGAGCGCCGTTTCTCCGAAACTCCGCGCATCCGTCAATCCAATGGGCGATATTCGGCATTTATTCGGTACATTGAACCCAAATGATCACAGGCACTTCGGTGAGTCAAGTCCGGGGGGTGACCAGGACCACCTTCGGTGGGGCGGGGCTCTCCGGGCTAGAAGCTGATGCCGAGGCGCAGGGTCAGCGTGTCGTGTCGGGGGTCTCCATCGCCCCTGAGTACGCCAGACCCGATGGGGACGGCGGATCCCATCAGCGAACCGAGTCCGAATCCATAGCGTACTTCGGGCCAGAGACGGAACCCGACGTCCGCTTCGAAGCCGATGCCGAACTCGGCGCGAACAGGCCGTGCCTCGAGCAGGTCGTCCACGCCCGAAAACGAGCTGGACGGGAAGGTCAGCACGGGCCCGGCGAATATGTAGGGTTGAACGAGCGGCATCGGGAGTCGGATACGGAAATCGAGCGGGAATTCCAGGAGGTCGACGTCGAACTCGATCTCCTCCTCGCCGGCCATCGCCACGAGATCGGGTATGCGGTGATAGATGACGGCCGGCCGGATGGAGAAGGCCGCCAGGTTGAAGTTCAGGAACACGCCGACGTGATAGCCGTCGGCAAGATCCGTGAGGCCGAACCCGTTCTCCGGCAGGAACTCGCCGAGAGTATCCCGGTTGTAGCCCGCGAGGACACCGATCTGGGCCTCGACCGCGGACGGAAGCGCGCAGGCGAGCCCCACCGCAAGGCCGGCTCCCCACCATCTGGCGCTGCGCTGTCTCCTCATCGCGACGGTCCTCAGTCTCCCGTTATTCCCATGAAGCCGCGCAGGTTACGCGGGCCTGGAAGGACTCCGTGAAGTTACCGGCACCGCATCCGGACGGGAAGCTGCCGTGGCTGTGGCGGCTTGCCTGCTGTGCGTCATCCGTGGCGGGCCGCTATGATCAACCTAACTGCTCCAGACCGAGGTCAGAACCATGATTCGACATCGTGAAGTGCCGTCCGCCTTCGTTCGATTGCTTCTCCTCTCAACGCTTGCAGCCTGCGCGCCAGATGCCGGGGATTCGGCGGACGCCGACGGGGGACTGCTGGAGGGAGAGGCCGAACTTGTACTGACCAACGGCAAGATCGCGACGCTCGCGGGCGAGGGCGGGGAGGTCGTCAGCGCCCTGGCTTCGAGGGACGGGCGAATCGTCGCGCTCGGCGCGGACGGCGACGTCTCCGGCTGGATCGGGGAGGGCACCGAGGTGATCGACCTCGGAGGCCGGCTCGCGATCCCCGGTTTCATCGAGGGGCATGGCCACTTCATGGGTCTGGGTAACGCCCAAATGATCCTCGACCTGACCGCCGCCGACACGTGGGGCGACATCGTCAGCCTCGTGGGGGAGGCGGCCTCCAGCGCAGAGCCGGGGGCCTGGATCAGTGGACGCGGGTGGCATCAGGAGAAGTGGAGCGAGCCGCCCGATCCGATGGTCGAGGGACAGCCGGTCCACGATGGTCTCAGCTCGGTGAGCCCCGAGAATCCCGTCATCCTCACGCACGCGAGCGGCCACGCTTCCTTCGTGAATGCAAAGGCGCTGGAGTTGGCGGGGATCGACGCCGACACGCCGAACCCGGCGGGCGGCGAGATCGTGCACGACGCGACAGGACGACCCACGGGCGTTCTGCGGGAGACCGCGCAGGGGTTGGCGCGGAGGGCATTCAGCGAGGAGGAGGCAAGCCGCTCGGAGGCGGAGCGCGATGCGCGTGCCCGCGAACAGGTGCGGCTCGCGAACCAAGACCTGCTCCGGAAGGGAATCACGAGCTTCCAGGACGCGGGGTCCGGCTTCGGGACGGTGGACCTGCTGAAGAGGCTCGCCGATGAGGGCGGCTTGCCGGTCCGGCTGTACGTGATGCTGCAGGGCGGGGCCGAAGCCCTCGAGGGGCGACTGGACGAGTACCACATGATCGGGTACGGCAGTGATCGGTTGACCGTGCGGTCGATCAAGCAGGTCGCGGACGGGGCGCTGGGCTCGCACGGGGCATGGCTGCTCCAGCCCTACTCGGACATGCCGTCGACCACGGGGCTCGCCACGAACCCCCCGGAGGCGATCGAGCGCGTGGCGCGGCTGGCCATTGAGCACGGCTACCAGGTCAACACTCATGCGATCGGGGACCGGGCGAACCGCGAGGTGCTGGACCTGTACGAGCGCACCTTCGCGGACCATGCGGACATGAGCGACCTGCGCTGGAGGATCGAGCACGCGCAGCACATCGATCCGGCGGACATCCCGCGCTTCGCCGAACTCGGGGTCATCGCCTCGATGCAGGGCGTCCACGCCTGCTCCGACGGCCCCTGGGTCGCCCTCCGCCTCGGCGAGGGCCGGGCGCGCTCGGGCGCGTACGTGTGGCAGGATCTGATGAGGGCCGGGGCCATCGTTACGAACGGCACCGATGTTCCGGTCGAGGACGCGGACCCGCTCGCGAGCTTCCATTGCACGGTCACGCGCCTGGTCGACGGTGGGGCGACCTTCTACGAGGAACAGGCGATGACGCGTGAGGAGGCGCTCCGTTCGTACACGTGGGCGAACGCGTTCGCGGCGTTCGAGGAAGACCTCAAAGGGACGCTCGAGGTCGGGAAGCTGGCCGATGTCACCGTACTCTCGCGGGACATCCTCACGATTCCCGCTGACGAGATCCTGGAGACGGCGGTGGACTACACGATCATCGGCGGCCGCGTGGAGTACAGCCGGGAGAACTGAGTCGGGGAGACGGGCCGGAGGGCCCTAGCGTCCGCCTTCGCGGACCGCGCCGTGTTCGACCTGGCTTCGAAGGACCCAGTCGTAGTCGGCGGAGAAGAGCGCCGCCCGGGGATTCGCGGCGGGCAGGTCTTCCAGCGGGATGAAGGCGCCGGCGATGGACCCCATGCCGCCATCCTCGATCACCGAATCGAACGGGTTCAGGTACTCGACGGTGATCCGGTAGCGGTGCTCGGGAACGACGAGCACGCCGACGCCGCGCCCTCGGTACACGAGCGCCGGGATGTCGACCACGCGCCCCTCCTCATCGAGCCTGGGCTGGATGTCGTACAGCACCTCGCCCGTCGAGAGGTTCTCGAATCGGAGCCGGGACGCGTGCGCATGGAGATGACCGCCGAGCCCGATGATGAGCCCGCGGATCGCGGGACTCGCGTCCCACGTCTTGACCGAATGGCCGGGCGGAAGGTCCCAGGCCTTGGTCGTGGAGACCTCGGGGTACATCGCGTCGAGGTGGAACGGCGCGACCGGGTACACGGGCAGGTGGGCGAGGCGTTCGTACTCGAGCGTCAGATGCACCGTTACGTCCTCGTAGTCCACTTCCGTCGGATTGTGCAGCATGGTGAGAGCCAGGAATCTGGAGCCGCCCTTCATAGGGATGCCGAACAGCCATCCCGGGAGGCTCAGTGGCGGAGTCTCGTGGCTCGCCGCCAGCACCCTGAGCATGATCGGCAGGAACAGCTCGCGCCGTCCCGGATCGAGCAGGTTCATGTGATGCAGCACGAGGCGCGGCACCGGTCGGCCCTCACCGTCGATGATGTGCGTGCGGTAGCCCCGGATCGTCAGGTCGAAGGGGATTGAGCCTTCCTGCACGGGCAACTGGGCCATGTGATGTGAGGAGCGGGCGGGGAGGTCGATCGGACCCAGGATGACCGCTAGTTCCTTGCGTTCCGGGTCGTCCACGATACGGATGCTCGCCGTGGATGTCGTCGGTCGGCCGGCGTCCGCCGTCATGGTGTGCCCCGCGTGCGCCGCCTGCCCGGATGCAGAGGGCACAAGGCCGGCGAGCGAGACTGCGGCCAACACCGCGGCCGCGCCGGCCAGCGTGCTGCGGGGTGTCACGCGCCTCTCGAATCCGACCGCCGGTTAGCGACCGCCCTCAAAGTTATTGAGATCCTCGAGCAGATCGAGCAGCTTCTCGATCCGCTCCCGGAGCTTCTTCCGGTCGAGGTTCGCATCCACGTCCAGCCGGATCGCCGCCGCATCCAGCGCGGACCCGGCTTCCGCGGCCCTCAGCGACCATGTCTCCCCGTGACGCGCCGCGCGCAGCCTGATGTCCGCCTCGGCCGACCCGGCCGGGGCCTTCTCGATCTGATCGATCCACAATCCCCCGTGCGGCGCCGCTGATGGACTGCGCGAGGCCACACCCAGCGCATAGAGCTCCCCGAGCCGCGCGGATCGCGCGTCCACCGTGATCGTGACGCGAGGTCCGGCAGAGGGAGTCACGTGGATCGCCTGTTTGATGGTCATCGGGGCGGATTCGGACTGGACGTGCTGGCCGTGTGCGTCTCCGTGCCCCAGGCGGTCCACCCATGCGCCCACGGCGCGCTCGATACGACCGTTGATCCGCCCGGCCGTGTGGGCCGTCCGGCGAAGCTGGCTGGCGGCTAACCGTTGCGGTGCGCCGAGCGCCCCTGGCGGATCCGCCCGTTCGAGCGCCGTCGCGACGCGATCCAGCGTCGCCGTACTCGCCTGTGCCGGCCCGGGCAGACTCGTGAGGTGGGAAACTGCGGCCCAGGCCCCGATCGCCAGGGCCCAGAGGGTGAAGGCGGCGGCGACTCTTCGAATCAGCTTCACGTCGGCTCCAGGGGCAGGGGCGGTATCCGATCTCAAGACATACGCGCAAGCGCCGGGCAGGTTCCATCCCATGGGACAGCGGGGCGGCGTGAAGGGTTGGTCTCACCCATCGGAGCCGCTATCCCCCGGGCTGCTGCAGCGGGGAGTCCTCGGCGCGGATGAGCAGGAGCGTCCCGAATGCGCGGACGGTTCTCAGCTCCCCCTCCGGATCACGCATCCGCAGTTGCGTCACCTGGACACTGGCCGTCACGCCACCGCCGGAGGCATCGAGCCGGAGCGAATCCGACGGCAGTTGTACTCTTCCCGGCGAGGTCGCGGTTCCGGCGCGGCGGGCACGGGCGACCAACGCTTCGAACCGGACCGTGGCCAGTTCGCTGCCGCCAAGGCGAATCGTCGTCCCGAGGCTGTCCGCCGTTGCCTCGAAGGTGAGCGAATCGCCATGGACCGTGTACTGTCCTCCAAGCAGGTCGACATCGGGGACGGCCTCGTCGAACCCGGACACCGGGACGACGGCGTACCGTCCCCCCGGGGCGGAGATTTCGACGAATCCGGCGGGGTCTGCCACAAGTCCGCCGGAGGGTACGAGCCCGAAGTGTTCGGCGATGAGCGTCGCGCGGCGACCGGCCTCCGAGACTCTCACCGAGGCCTCGGTTCCATCGCCGATCGTATCCACGGTCGTCACCCCGCCCTCGAACCACTCGTCGATCCCGGATGTCCCGTGCCACGAGATGAGGTAGAGCAGGACATCGTTCACCTGCTGCCAGTCTTCGTTCGGGATCTCGAGCGCGGCCGGCGAAACCCTGCCGTCCGTCAGGACCCCGTGCGTTGAGAGAAGATCCTCGAGTCGTCCCACCTGGCTCCGCTCGGCCACGGCATAGGCGGACCAGGGCCCGACGAAAGTGATGGCGCCGATGATCGCGAGGGTGAGCGGGATCCACTTGATCTCGCGCGACCGCGTCACCGTATAGAAGATGGCCGCGCCCGCCAGCCAGACCCCGAGCAGGAGGAGGAGGTACCGCCGCTCGGTGATCCCGTACTGTCCGATGCGCTGCCCGATGGCGAGCAGAAGCATGACGATGGACGGGATGATCAGGATCCAGAAGAGGCGGGCGTAGGTGTCGATCCAGGCGTGGCCTTCCTGCCCGCGGCGGGGATGCACGAGGAGGAGCGAAAGGATCCCGAAGGCCGCCAGTGCCGAGACGAGAAGGCCGATCCACCCGCTGGGCCACGTCGTCGTGATCACGACACGTCCCAGGTAGGCGGTGAGGATGGTCAGGTATACGGCGACGAGCGGGAGGAGCACGTATTGGGCGAAGACGCGCAGACCCGCCGGATAGTCGTCGCGCCGCTCCAGCCGCTGGAAATCGTCCGGCACGCCCGCGAGCACGAACCACGTTTGGAAGACGAAGCCGAGGAAAAAGAAGAGTCGGCCGTAGTTCTCATCGGCGATGTCGATATTGAAGAGATTGTCGATGCCGAACATCGCGATCGAGAGTCCGCCGAAGAGAACGCCCGTGTAGATCGCTCCGAGGCCGAAGCGGAAGAAGAGCGTGCGATTGAAGTGCCAGAACCCGTTCGGCTCGCGGACACCCAGGTAGACGATGAACGCGACGAGCAGATGCAGGGTCGCGGTCAGGTGAAAGTGGCGGAGGCCGGCGATGTTCTCGCCCCAGTTCGGCCACTGCCAGTAGTAGAGGGCCAGCACGGCCAGCCCCAGTCCGCGCAGCGCCCAGTGCCGCGGCCAGGCGAGTTTCCAGCGCTCCGCGAACAGCGTGAGTCCCGTGAGCAGCGGAAGGCCGAGGGCCGCGGTGGCCACGAGGCGGAGTTCGGCCGCCGACTCCGCGTTGATGGCCCGCATGGCCGCGATGGCCGCGATGGCCGCGCACGCCAGAACCACGGGGAAACGCCGGGCCGTCGCCCACGCGGCGGCGGCGAGCCGCTCTACGGAGGGGAGCTTCACACGCGCGCCCTGATCGTCACGAGTCGCTCGGCGGCCTGCTCGAGCAGAGCCTCCGTCTTGCAGAAAGCAAATCTCACGAGCTTGCGTCCGTCCTCCGGATCGTGGAAGAAACTCGAACCCGGAACCGGGGCCACGCCGACCTCGCGCGTGAGCCAGAAGGCGAATTCATCATCCGGCAGCTCCGAGAGATCGGAGAAGTCCACCAGAACGTAGTACGCCCCTTCCGGCTGCCGGCAATCGAACCCGGCCTCGACCAGCGCCGGATAGAAGAGGTCCCGCTTCGCGCCGTAGAGATCGGCGAGCCCCTCATAGTACGAAGGCGGGAGCATCTCGAGGCCCGCGGCCACTCCCTCCTGAAGGGGCGCGGCGGCTCCCACGGTGAGGAAGTCGTGGACCTTGCGGATCGCGTCCGACAACTCGGGGTGCGCGACGATCGTCCCCATCCGCCACCCCGTGACCGCGAAGGTCTTCGAGGCCGCGCTGATGGTGATCGTCCGGTCCCGCATGCCGGGGAGCGTCGCCATCGGGATGTGGCGGGCGCCGTCGTACAGGATGTGCTCGTAGACCTCGTCGGTGATCGCGTACGCGTCGAACTCCTGGCACAGGATCGCGATCTTCTCGAGTTCATCGCGGCTGAAGACGCGGCCGGTGGGGTTGTTCGGCGTGTTGACGATGATCGCGCGCGTGCGGTGACTGAACGCCGTCCGCAGCCGGTCGAAGTCGATCCGCCACTCCGGAGTCAGCGGCACGAAGACTGGGGTCGCGTCGCAGAGCGTGGTGTCCGGACCGTAGTTCTCGTAGAAAGGCTCAAAGACGATGACTTCCTCGCCCGGGTCCACGACCGCGAGGAGGACGGCCATCATCGCCTCGGTCGCGCCGCACGTGATCGTGAGGTGCGCCTCGGGGTCGACATCCATGTCGTACCAGTCGCGATAGCGGGCGGAAAGCGCGTCGCGGTAGCGCTTGCTCCCCCACGTGATCGCGTACTGGTTCACGTCGTCGTAGATGGCGCGGGCGGCCGCGATCTTGAGCGTGTCGGGCGACTCGAAGTCGGGGAAGCCCTGCGAGAGGTTGATCGCACCGTGCTCGTTCGAGAGCCGGGTCATCATCCGAATCACGGATTCCGTGAAGCCGTGCGTGCGCCGGGCGGTATGAATTCTCATGGGCTCGAATCTGGCCCGTCACCCGGAGGCGTGCCACCGGGGTCGGCCGCCCCATCCTCTTCGGCCACCCCTCCGTCCTCGCCGGCCTCGGCTTCCGGTCGGCGGAATCCGGCCCGGGCGAGGCGCGGTTCCACGAGTTCCGTCTGTGCGCGCAGCCAGCCGAACCAGACCACGTCGCCGGGCTTCAGCGTCGTGCCGCTGGACACCGGCTGTTCGCGCCTGCCGCGCCGGTGCACGAGCGCGAGAGCGGGCGACCGGCGGTCGGCCAGGGCCTCGATCTGGGTGACGCGCAGACCGGCGACGCCCTCGAAGATGAGGGGTTCGATCTCCACTCGATCCCGCCGGAAATTGTGTGCCCAGCGCTCGAAGTCGACCCCGAACCCGAAGAGTACGGCCGCGCCGCTCTCGTCGACCTGTTCCGGTCCTACTCCGGGTGAGAGCGGGTCGATGGCCACGATCCGGCTCACGCCCGGGGAGCTCTCCTCGATTCGTTTCGCGATGAGAAGGTTCACGCCTTCGTTCGGCGTGAGTGCCACGACAGCGCGGCGCGCGTCGACCCCGGCCTTGATGAGCGCGCGCGACTCGTTCGCGTTGCCGAGCACGACGCGGAATCCGTCGCCTTCCGCGGCCCCGGCTTCCGTCGGGTTCGTGTCGATGAGGACGATGGGGGCGTTCCCGCTGCGTGCGGCGCGCAGAGTGCGGGCGAGCGCGCGCCCGATGGGGTTGGCTCCGACGATGGCAAACCCGTAGTTGGACGGCTTTCGGACCCGCAGCAGGCGCGCCATGAGGCCGCCCGTGCCGCCGAGTACGATGACCGTGACCGCGATGACGAGGAAGACCATCGCGCGCAGTTCGTTTCCTTCCGCCTCCATCCCGCTGTGCGCGAGTTCCGATGCGAACAGCGAAGACACGGCAAACGCGACGATGCCGCGTGGGGCGAGCCAGGCGAGGAACGCCTGCTCGTTCCGGCGCAGGCCCGCGCCCCAGGTGCAGAAGAGGACACAGAGGGGACGAACGATGGCGACGAGCACGATCACGGTCACGATCCCACCGGCGCCCAGCGCGACGACATCGCCGAGGTCCACGGCCGCCGAGAGAAGGACGAAGAGAAGTCCCACGAGCAGGAAGGTGAGTTGCTCCTTGAACTCGACGAGTTCGCGTGCGTGACGGGGCCCCATGTTGCCGACGACGAGTCCGGCGATGGCGACGGTCATGATGCCGCTCTCGGGCAGGATGGCGTGCGAGGCCTGGTAGAGCGCGAGCACGCTCGCGAGCGTGAAGATGTTCCGGAGGTCGGACGGGATCGCGCGGCGCATCCTGAGCAGCCCGCCGATGATGAAGCCGCCCGCGACGCCGATCACCGAGCCGAGGCCCAGCCGCGTGAGGAGTCCGAGGAAGCCCGCCCCCACGTCGCCCGCCGTCGACGAGAGCGCGATCTCGAACGCGACGACCGCGAGGATCGCCCCGACCGGGTCGATGAGCACGCCCTCCGCCTCGAGGATCGTCCGCAGGTTTCTGCGCAGGCGGATCCGCCTCGTGAGCGGGTTGATCACCGTCGGACCGGTGACCGAGACGAGCGCGCCGAAGAGAAGCGCAATCCGGAAGTCCCAGCCCAGCGCGAGCATCGCCGTGACGGTGGCCCCGGCGATCGTGATCACCGCCCCCAGGGTGATCAGCCGGCGGATCGTGAGCGCTTCGCGCCGCAGCCGGTCGATGTTGAGTTGCAGCGCCCCCTCGAACAGGATCACGGCGACCGCGAGTCCGACGATCGGATTGAGCCCTTCGCCCAGCGTGTCCGGCCGCACGATGTTCGCGAACTCGGGCCCAAGGAGGATGCCGGTCGCGAGCAGGAAGAGGATGCCGGGGATGCGGGCATGCCGCGCGACGGACTGCGCGACGACGCCCGCGGTGATGGCGAGGGCGAAGGTGAGCGCCGGATCCTGCAGGTTCACGAGTCGGCGTTCCGCTCGGTCGCGAGAAGGAAGTCCGTGAAGCCTTCGTCGTAGTCGGAGAGGCCGTTCTGCCCCGTGAGCTTCATGCGGGCGTTGTAGGCGTTCTTCATCATCGGACCCACCACGCCGCCGACCGGGCCCTCCGCGGGGTGGCGCACCGCGAACGCGTCCTTCAGCTCCTCCCGGAGACCCAGGTCGTCGAGGAGGCCGTTGTATGCGGCGGCGTCCCGCTCCGCCAGCACCCACAATTGGCGGTCCAGGCGCTCGCAGTGGGCCGACTGCTCGAGCACGGGTTCACCCGAATCCACCAGCGCGAGATAGCCCAGGATCTGCGCTTCGACCTCCTTCATGTATCCCTTGCGGTGGCAGAACTCGTGCGCGATCACATGGGGTTCGAACACGCCGGTGCTCCTGAAGATCGCGACATCGCCGGTCAACGGGTCCGCCGCCCCGAGCGCGAACGGGAACACGATCTGCGCGAGCATGAAATCCCGGACCTGTGCACTCGTTTCCAGCCGCTGCCCGGTGAGTTCCGCGAGGAAATCGGTGAGGTGCAGGTCGACCTGCTCCGCCAGTTCCTTCCGCGGCGTCCGCATCGGCACGTAGTTGGCGTTCAGCCGCTCGACCAGACCCTCGACATCCCGTCTCCGCTCCTCCTCGGAGGCCGGGGGCGGGGAGAGCGGGTCGAAGCCGAACGCGTCCTCGAAGTCCACGCGGCGCGCGTCCGCCCGGATCGCCCAGTCGACGAGGGCGCTGCCCGCGTACACGCTGAGAGCTGCCGCCTGTACGACCCGGCCGGCCGGACTCAAACCGAAGAGGAGTCTGGCCGCGATGGGGGCGGCCACCAGCAGATCGGAAGGCGCGATCGGGAGGTACGTCGCTATGTTGGGAATGCGGAGTCTGTCCATGGGCCCTCGTACGCGGGTCGGTGGACGAAAGTCCGGGATCGGCGGACGGGGTGCAACCGTCCGGGCCCCGGCGACGTCCCACTCCTGTCGGTAAGCGGGGCGGGACCGACGATGAGTCCGGGAACGCGCATCCGGGAAACGGCGACTGAGAAACAGAGAGGGATACATGCGTCGAAGCACGTCGGGAGCGCTCATCGTCCTGCTCGCGGCCGTTGTGGGCGGGCCGCCCCTCGCCGCGCAGGAAATCAAGGTCGGGGGCCAGGTCACCTTCGGCGACGACGCGGACTTCGGCATCGGCCCGCGCGCCCAGGTATCCCTGCCCTGGATCGACCCCGGAATCCGGGTCGCTGCGTCCTACGACTACTTTTTCCCCGACTCGGGCCTGACCGACATCGGTGGTGACTTCGACTACCGCGAACTGAACTTCAACGTCCTCGGAGACATCTCGGTCCCGAGCGTGACGAACCTCATCCCCTATATCGGCGGCGGGGTGAACGTGGCGTGGGAATCGGTTCCGTCCGGCGGCATGGAGCGCACCGAAGAGCGACTCTTCGGGATGAACCTCGTTGCGGGCTTCCGCTTTCCGCTCGTCGGGTTCACACCCTTCGTCGAGGCGAGGTACGAACTCGAGGGGGGACAGCAACTCCTCGTGGCCGGCGGCATCCTCTTGCCCTGAGAGGCGCTAGAAACGTAAGCCGCCGCCGGCGCTGAAGGCCCACCTCGATCCTTCGCTGTCGGCGATCCCTCCGCCGAAGCGGTAACCGAGGTTGAGATTCGTCACCTGCGCGAACGAGGACAGCGGAGAACCTCCGAACACGGTCACGCCGATGTTGCCCCCGAGTCTCGGGTCCTGATCGGCATACCAGGCGCCTCCGTAGTCGACGAACGCACCTATGCCGATGCCGGTCAGATTGGCGAAATTGTCGACGAGATAGGAGCGATGTTCCACCGTGGCCTGGAGCGTCCGGGTACCTATGAAAGCGTGCGGCCCCCACAGGCGGGGGAGGATCTGGAAGCCGATGTCGTGCTCGGATCCCGGCCGGGGCGACTCCTGGACCCCGCCGATGGCGCGCAGGAAGGTCGTGTTGCGATCGGTCGCACGCACGGCCGCCGTTCCGCTGCCGTACACGTATCCGGAATCGAGGCCCGCGGAGTTGAACAGTCCGCTGCCATCGAGATAGCCCTTGAGGATCGCCGAGCCGGCCCGCCTTCCGGAAGCGAGGCGAAGGCGTGCGCCGACCCCCGTGGACTCGTACCCGAGTGCCTCGTGCGCGAGCTTCAAGGAAAGGAACACTTCGTCGCTCAGATCCTGGTCCTCCTCGGCGAAGCCGTTGAAGTGCTCCACGCGTTCGAACCGCGCGCGCCGCCACCGCACGAAGGCGCCGACCAGACCGTAAACCGAGTCCGGGACGGTCGCATAGAGGCTGTCGACATCCACGTCGGGATTCTCCAGCCGCAGGTGCTCCTCGTGGCGAACCTCCAGCGTGGCCCCAACGCGCAGGAACCCGCGTGGGCTGGCGATCGGTGCGATCGTGCCCGTGAAGCGGTTGATCAGCGCGCGCCGACGCCACTCGACCGTCTGGAGTTCGTCCGGGTTGTCCCGGCGATACTGCGGGATACGTCCCTGGAAACTCCGCCCCTCGTAGTAGAATGCCGAGCGATCCGAGAGGGAGCGGAACGGGTTGGCGACGGTCCACGAAACGACATCGCGGTCCGACAGGTTCTGCCACGTTCCGCTGGCCGACAGCCGGGTCGACCCCACCCGGTTGGACGTCAACCGCAGGTCCATCCCGTCGCGGTCCGTCTCCCGCACGTACCACACGCGCATCGCGTTCCCGGTGCCGGCGAGGTTGATCTCGGTGACGCCGAAGGTCCCGGTGATGGTGCCGTCCGCCGCGAGCCGGCCGGTGAATCGGGGCTGCAGGCTCCAGGCTTCGCGCGTGCGCACATCCAGAGCCAGCTTGCCGTCGTCCGTCCGTGCGGTATCCACTCGAACCCGGTGAAACAGGCCGAGGCGGCGGAGATTGCGCTCGCTCTCGGCGGTCAGCGACGAGTCGGCCGACGACCCAGCCCCGAGGAGGAGTTCGCGGCGGATCACCCAGGCATGCGTCATCGCGTGCAGCCCGTTTCCCAGACGGTAGATGAAGTTCCTTTCCGCGTCCTCGGGGAGAAACACGTCACGTCGGGTGATGATGACGGTGTCGATGATCGCGCCGCCGCCGGCGTCCGTCCCTTGGACGGATGAGGGCACCTGCGCCCACGCCTCGGGCGTCAGAAAGAGGCCCAGCATTGGAACGAGTCGGGCGACGTTCATGCCCCGGAACGGGGCGGGGCGAATCCCTCGGGTCCGAGGGGCCGCTGCTTGAATCATGGGGCGGGAAGGTATGGCCGCCCTGCGGTCACGGCCACCGGACATCGTCGCGCCGCGAGATCCCGGGTTCGTCGCGAAAACGGGTAGCGATCTCGCCCAGCGTGATCCCCAGCGCCGGATGCCGGAAACCCGGCGCGACATCCGCCAGCGGGAGGGCCAAGTGCGCCCGCGTCAGGATCTCGGGATCGGGCAGCCGCAGGTCTCCGCGGTCGACGACCAGCCCCTGCACGGCCGCGATGTCGACGTCGATCGTGCGGGGCGCGTTCGGATCCGCCGTGCGAACCCGGCCAAGACGGCGTTCCAGCGGGCGGATGACCTCGAACTTCAAATCCTCCGGCGAGAGGGCCGTCGTGACGCGCACGGCGGCGTTGAGGAAGCGGGGCATGTCGGGGCTCCCGACCGGAGTCGCTTCGTAGATGGGCGAGGCCCCCTCGATGCCGAGCAGTTCGTCGAGCGCGTCGAGTGCCGCGACCATGTGCCGCTCCGGGTCGATGTTCGAGCCCAGCGCGAGAAGAGTCGTTCGGGGAGTCGTGTTCACGCGAAGTCCGCCGCCGTCCGTTCAACTTCGATCCCCACCGAACGCGCGTAGCGCAAGGCGCCGGGCTTCTCGACGCGGACCCTCGCCTTCGCCGCGCCGAAGTCGACGATCGCGATCCGCGCGAGTTGGTGGGCGAGGGCTTCGACGAGATACGGCTCCGCGGTTTCGACGTGCGCGATGACGCGCTTCGTCAGCGTGCGGTAGTTCAGTACGTCCGCGACATCGTCGGACTCGCCCGCGGCCCGCGCGTCCACCGACAGGGACAGGTTGATCACGATGTCCTGTTTCTTCTCGCGTTCCCAGTCGTTGACTCCGATGATGCCCCTGATGAGGAGGTCGCGGATGAGGACCTTGTCCGAGGCCGCCATCAGACCCTTCCCCCCGTCAGCAGGTGTTCGCCGCCATCCACGTGTATCGTCGCTCCCGTCACATAGTCGTTTTCGGCCAGGAACCGCGCCGCGTGCGCTACTTCCTCCGCATCGCCCGTCCGCCCGAGCGGGACGCGACGGCCCTTCTCCCGCCAGGCGGGATCCTTCTCGGTCTCCCCGGGAGGCGGAAGAATCGGTCCGGGGACGATCGCGTTCGCGCGCACCTCCGGCCCCAGTTCACGGGCCGTCATCGCGGTCAGGTGCAGGAGTCCCGCCTTGCTGACCCCGTGCGGTGCAAATCCCTTCCAGGCCGCGATCGCGGACATGTCCGACATGTTGATTATGACACCGGGCGCCCAAGGTTCCCCTCGGCTTCCGCTCCGCTCGGTCACGGCGCGCATGCGGACCGCGGCTCGCTGCGTCATGAGGAAGGGAGCCCGCAGGTTGAGCGCCTGTGCCGCGTCCCACTCGGAGACGGTCGCCTCGTCGAACGGGGTGCGTTCGAAGCTCGCGGCGGAGTTCACCAGAATGTCGAGGCGCCCGAACGCCGCGTCGAACGCCTCGAACAGGCCGTCGATCTGCTTAGGGACCGTAAGATCCGCCGCGCCCGTTGCTGCCCGGCGCTCCACGGCCCGCACGTCCTCTGCGGTTCGCCCGGCAGCGTCGGGCGAACTCCGGTAGTGGATGAAGACGTCGCACCCGGCCTCCGCCAGACCCAGCGACAACGCACGACCCAGCCGGCGTGCCCCGCCCGTGACGAGTGCGACGGTCCCCTCGAGTCTCACTGCGCCTCTCCGTTCACTAGTGCTCCCGTGGTCTGCGAACACCGGCTGATGTCTCCGGGCGTGTGCTTCCCCGGCGCTCCGCCACCGGCGAAGCGGGAATGTACGAGGTTCGCGGGCGGATGGAGCATTGCACGCGGAGGCGGCGGGCGCCCGATTGCGGCGCACCCGCGACCGGCGCGGAGAGGAGATCCGGAGGAGGCGCGTGAAAGCGATCTGGTACGAGACGACCGGTCCCGCCCGGGACGTGCTCCGGTTCGGGGATCGGGACGCCCCGGTCCCCGCGGCGGGTGAGGTTCGGGTCAGGCTGGCCGCCTCCGGGGTGAATCCGTCGGATACGAAGCGGCGGGCCGGCTGGATCGGACTGTCGATGCCCCACCCCCGGATCATACCGCACTCCGACGGGGCGGGGACGATCGATGCGGCGGGCGAAGGCGTGGATCCGGAGCGGATCGGCGAGCGCGTCTGGGTGTGGAACGCACAGGGCGGCGAGCGCCCGTTCGGGACCGCCGCCGAGTACGCCACGGTGCCGGCGGCGCGGGCCGTGCCGTTGCCGGAGAGCGTCCCGTTCGCCGCCGGCGCCGGGCTTGGTGTGCCCGGCTGCACAGCGCACTACGCCGTCTACGGGGATGGTCCGGTCGGCGGGAAGCGGATCCTCGTGCAGGGGGGCGCCGGGGCGGTCGGCCACCTCGCGGTTCAACTGGCCACGCTGGGCGGGGCCAACGTGATTGCCACGGTGAGCAGCGCGGCCAAGGGCGAGGTGGCCCTCGAGGGCGGCGCCCGGTACGCGATCGACTACCGGAGCGAGGATGTCGCCGCCAGCGTCCTGGATCTCACGGACGGGAAGGGCGTGGATCGGGTCGTCGAGGTGGACCTGGCCGCGAATCTGGAGACGGATGTCGCCGTGCTGCGGGAGAACGGCGTCATCGCGTCGTACTCGTCAACCTCCGGCCCCGAACTGCAGCTCGCCTACTACCCGCTCGCCTTCAAGGACCTGCGCATCCACTTCGTGCAGGGCTACCTGCTGCCGGCCGCGGCCCGCCGCGCCGCCGTCCGCGATCTCACGACCTGGCTTGCGGCCGGGCAACTCGAAGTGCGAATCGCCGCGACGTTCCCTCTCGCGGAGACGGCGTCCGCGCACGAGGCCCTCGAGTCCGGCCACGCGGATGGGAAGGTCCTCGTGGAGATCTGATGCCGGCCGCAGGCTGCGTGGCTTACTCCACGCGCTCGAAGCGGAGATCCCAGACCCGGCCCTGGCTCAGACTCGCCTGCGTGACGCGGCCCATCCCGTCGCGGTGGAAGATGAAGGTGCTGCCGCCCTGCGTGAACGCGTCCGGATAGACCGGTGCGAGCGACTCGCCGTCGCCATAGCGGTCCTTCAGCACCAGCGCGCCGTCCTCCACTTCGACCCGGTACGTCACCTCCGCTTCGTCGCTGCGGTACGTACCGACATACGCCGCCAGATCGGCGGCCGTCGGTTCGAACGCGCCGACGGGTTCGATGCGCACCCCGTCGGCCACGGGTGTGTTCATGGTCGCCGCGGGCCGCGCTCCGCCGTCCGCCGTTCCCTCGAAGGTGATCGATACGCCCGCCGCCGAAGCGAACTCCGTGTCGCTGCGGGCCGCGAGTTGCATGCCGCCCAGCCCTCCGCCCAGGCGGAGCGAGGCGCCGTCCGCCGTCAGCTGCATGAACTGGCCGGTTCGCGTATCCCGGTATCCACCGGCCAGGGCGGCCACGGCGGAGGGGTCCACGTCGGCGCGCGCCGGATCTTCCGCCACCTCCTCGCTGACCGCGTCGGCGAGGTAGAGTTCGGCCACCGAGCGGGCGAGGCCGCCGGGGTTCGCCTGGGCCGCGTTGCACATCACGGACACGGCCAAGCCGTGGTCGGGGAAGCGCGTGAGAAAGCCGCGGTAGGCGGCCGTGCCGCCCGAATGCTGGACCTCCCGCACGCCCTTGTACTCGCCGACGAAGAGTCCGCCCGCGTAACTGATCTGCCGACCGGAGTCGAGCGTCCCCTGCTCGTGCATGAGACGGATGAACTCCGGTCCGCCGACTTCGCCGGTGTCGAGATTGTGGGTGAACTTCAGGAGGTCTGCTACGGTGGTGAGGAGGCCGCCGTTGCCGTGCACGTTCTCGAACGGCATCAGCATGTGCCATTCGTCGTCTTCTCCGCGCCGGTATCCCACCGAGCGTTCCTCCACGATCTCCGTAAAGTCGTCCCGCCACTGCGTCTTCGTCATGCCGAGAGGCTGGAAGATGCGTTCCTGCGAGAACTCGTCGAAGGTCTGGCCGGTCACCCGCTCCACGAGCATCGCCTGGAGGTTGTATCCCGTGTTCGTGTACGAGTAGTACTGACCCGGCTCGTAGTTGAGTGCGCGCTGCCGGCTGGCGATGTCGAGCGCGTGCTTGTGCGTATGGATGCGGGTTGTGCGCGCCCACCCTTCGATGCCGGCGACCGATCCCCAGTCCCGCAGTCCGCTCGTGTGGTGGATGAGCATGCGCACCGTGATCGGCTCACCGTAGTCGGGCATCTCGGGGAAGTACTCCCGGATGTCGTCGTCGAGGTCGATCCGTCCGTCGACGTGCAGGAGGATGGTCGCGGCCGCGGTGAACTGCTTCGAGACGGAACCCGGTTCGAACACGGTCTCGGGCGTGTTCGGAATGTCCCACTCGAGGTTCGCCATGCCGTATGCTCGGGTCATGACCTGCTGGCCATCCCTGGAGACGGCGAAGGCGCATCCGGGGCCGTCCGGAGCGCCGTGGTCCGCGAACACGGCGTCGAGGGCTGCCAGTTCCACGGTGCCCCCCGGCGAGTCTCCGGAGTCCGCGTTCGCGCAGGCGAGTCCTGCGGCAAGGGGAAGGATGAGCGTCCAGAGCGGTGTCTTCATCGTGCGACTCCTGACTGAATGACGGCACACACGGTCTCGTGGTCGGCCGAAACCGCCGGAACGGCCGAATCTGCAATGTCGGCTCGCGGACCCGTCCCGTCGAGATCCCCGGAGCGGTCTACTGCACTCGTTCGAAGCGGAGGTCACAGACGCGCCCCTCGCTCAGACCTGCCTGCGTGACCCGTCCCGTCGCGTCTCGCCGGTCTCAGCGCGCGATATCGATGACGCCGGCGTTCCCTTCGATGCGGAGTGTGGTGTCGAACTCGGCCGAGCGCGTCCGAATGTCCTCGAGCAGCGCGTGAGCGGCCTCGCCTTCGAGGAGATACGGCTGCGACAGGGCATCGCCGCGGCCGGCCACGGGGAGGACGTCCACGCGGGTGGCGCCTCCCGGCCCGATGTGAAAGCGGACCGCGATGTTGTCCATCCAATAATCGTGTCCGTGCCCGAAGATGAAGTTTCCCATCGAGTAGACGATCGGCTTGCCATCTCGAATCTCGATCCCGCGCGGAACATGGGGATGGTGTCCCAGGATCGCGTCGGCGCCGGCGTCGAGGACTTCGTACGCGGAAGCTCGCATCCCGGGATGCACCTCTTGGCTGTTCTCGATCCCCCAGTGGAAACTCACCGCGACGAAATCGACGCGGTCGCGTACGCGCGCGATGTCTTCCCGGATCAGGAGCGGATCCATGGGGACGACGCCCGACTGGCTTGGCGTGGCGAAGGAGGATCCCCCGTCGTTCACGAACTGGGCATAGGCGAGAAATGCGACCCGGAGCCCGCCGCGCTCGACGATGTACGGGCGGCGGGCGTCGGCAAGGTCCCTTCCGGTCCCGACGTGGCCGACACCCGCTCGGCGCAGATGGTGGATCGTGTCGATGAGCCCTTCTCCCTCTGCGTCGAGCGAGTGGTTGTTGGCCGTCGCCACGACATCGATCCCGGCCCACGCGAGGGCATCCGCGAAGGCCGAAGGCGTGCGGAAAGCACCGCTCCAGCGCGCGTCGTCCGAGAGCGGCGTCTCCAGGTTGCCGAAGGCGATGTCCGCGTTGCGCAGTACATCGGCCGCACCGAGAAACGGATAGCGCGCCTCTTCCTGGCCATCCTCGAAGGAGAGGCCGTAGTGGTGGGCCCGGAGGTGATGCGCGTCCTCCGTGATCAGGGTCGTGTCGAGCGACGCTTCGAGGAAGTCGCGGGAGGAGGGCGTGGCGGCGTATGGGACCCGGATCCAGCCATCTCCCCGGTGCCAGAGGACGTTGCTACGCCCCGAGGGCGGAGCGTCGTAGAACACCGATGGCGCTTT
This sequence comes from Candidatus Palauibacter sp., assembly GCF_965213655.1. Taxonomy (GTDB): domain Bacteria; phylum Gemmatimonadota; class Gemmatimonadetes; order Palauibacterales; family Palauibacteraceae; genus Palauibacter. The sequence continues at coordinate 426,868 of NZ_CBDBZT010000003.1, forward strand.
CGTGGCCCGCGACCACTCGATGTCTCCCACGGCGACGAGCGTGATCTCCTGGCCCGAAAGAGCGCGGGACGACACGGGGGCCACGGCGCAGCTCGCGGCGATGAGCGTGCCGACCACGGAGTTACGGAAGTGGGGCATGGGGGCCTCCGGTGTCTGAACTACTCTGTCGGTGCCACCGCCAGGATTTCGGCGGGATCGAGCGCGCGTCCGGCGCGCACCACGGTTCGGATGCGCCTCGTGTTGCGGATGTCCTCGAGAGGGTCCGCCTCGAGGAGTACGAGATCGGCCTCCAGCCCTGTCTCGACAGCGCCCCGGTTCCCCTCCTCCTTCAGAATTCGCGCGTTCTCCAGGGTCGCGGCAGACAGTACCTCCGCGGCTGGCATGCCGGCCTCGACGAGGAACTCCATCTCGTGGTGCAGGGAAGCCCCCGGCGCGACCTGCGGCTCCGGCGCGTCGGTTCCGACAAGGAGCTGCACGCCCGCCTCGTGGAGCATGCCGGTGAGCCGCAGGTATTTCTCCCACGTCCCCTCGCGCACGGAAACGGGCGCCGCGCCCCAGTCCAGGCTTCGGCGCTCCCGGTCCGCGTCCCAGAACGCCTTGAGGCGGGCCGGCATCGAATCGTGGTCGGGGTGCCCGTAGACCTCGGGCAGATCCATGAAGAGGAGCGTGCCCCAGAAGACCATGAGCGTCGGATCGACGCGCGTGCCGTGCTCGGCGATGAGGTCGACGAGGCGGCGCGCTTCGTCGGAGTCGAGGTTGATGGAATGGCGGTCGTCGGGGTCGTCGAGGAGGAAGTTGGACACCGTGTAGATGTGCTCGATGCAGTCGAGCCCGTCGCGGACGGCGTCCGCCGTGTGGTAGTCGAGGAGGTGTCCGCTGACGACGAGGTCGTGCTCGTGGCCGACTTCGATGACGCGGCGCCCGACCTCGCGCCCGGTGCCGACGTAGATCTTGAGCGTCTTCACGCCCCACGCCGCCATGTCCGCCACGAAGGGGTTCACGTCGGCGGGACTCGCCAGATACCAGCCGACGTCCGGGTGCCAGGGCGGGTTCTTGTCGATCAGGAAGCTGCAGCGGAAGACGTTCGGCGAGATCTCCGGGTGGTCGTCGGCGTAGCGCTCGATGAGACGCTGGGCCGGGACGTTGTCTCCCGTGCTGCGGATCGAGGTCACCCCGTGTCCGAGGTAGAAGGGCAGGACCTCGTCGCCGGTCATGTGCGACTGGTAGAGGATGTGGGTGACGTGCACGTGTGCGTCGATGAGCCCCGGAAGGACGAAGAGGCCGGACCCGTCGATGCGCGTGGCGCCCGCGGCGGCATCGCTGTTGGCGTTCAGGTCGGCGGCGGGGGCCAAGGCTTCGATGCGGCCGGCCCGGACGAGGACGCTCGTGTTGGGGACCATGGCGCCGGCCCGGGCGTCGAAGACGCTGGCCCCATCGATGAGCAGCGGGGGAGGCGGCGCGCCGCCCGCGCCGGCCGACAGGGCGCCGGCCGCGGCCGCGCGTTCCGCCCGCTGCAAGTCCCCGTCGCAGCCGAGAGCCAATCCGGCACCGGCCAGCGCGGCACCCTGCAGGAAGTCGCGGCGGTCGATCCCGGCCATGGACCGCTACGCCGAGATGAAGCGGAGAACGCCGCGTAACGGAAGTCTCATGGGCTCTGGTTCCTCCGGCCGTGGGGCCGTTGAAGTGGGCCGAACCTGGCGCCGGGTGCGATTCTGAGGATCGCCGACGGCCCTCCCGGGCGTCAAGCACGGCGAGGTTCGCTCGGAGTTGATGGCGTGTTGCGTTCGCGGCGATAGGTTGTGTCCATGTCCGTGCCTTTTGCCCACTTCATCGTCTCCCCGACCGCCGCCGTGCGCTTCGACGCGGCTCGATGTTGGCTCGGAGCGCAACCCGCCAACGAGAGCCTGACCGTCATCGGCGAGACGCTGTCGGGTCCTCACGAACTGCTACTGCGCGGAGCCCGAATGGTCGGGGCTGCGATGGGCTGGCGCCGCACCACTCTGCGCCTTCTGGCCGGCGAACTCGCGCGCTCCCGGCTCGCGTCCGATGGGAGGACGAGCGGGGATGCGACGGCCCGCGACGCCATCGTGGGACGGGCGCTGATGGGGCTGGATCCGAAGAAACTCGGACGCCTGGAAGCGGTGTCGGACACGCCCGGCTTCGTTCCCGCCATGGGAGGGGCCGTGGACGCCCTCCGCATGGCGGGAGTCGCCTCCGCCGAGATCGCCGCGAACGACCCGGATCTCGCCGCACTTGCCGAGGCCATCGAGGCGGAATGGCGGACGGCCGGGCTGGCCGATCGCGCCGGCGTGTACGAGGCCGCCGTGTCCGTGGTCGGCGATCCCGGCTCCCGGCACCCGGTCCTGGAGGGCCGCTTTCTCATTCTCGACGCCCGGATCTGGGCGGAACTGGAGGGGCGGTTCGTGGCCGCTCTCATCGGGCGAGGCTGCGAGTTGCTTGCGACCGTGCCCGAGGGAGACGACCGCACGCTGCGGGCGCTGGAGGGAGCGGGCGCCCGCCGTAGGGACCCCCCCCGGATGCATGAGGGCTCCACCGGTAACGCCGGCGCCAATGCCGCGCCCGCGGGGATCCAGCGCCTCCACACGCATCTCTTCGGCCCGGCGCCGTCCGTTTCCGGCGCCGACGACGCCGTCACGGTGTTCTCCGCCCCTGGCGAGGGCCGGGAAGCCGTGGAGATCGCCCGCAGGATCACCGCGCTCGCCGAGGCCGGAACGCCCTTCGACCGGTGCGCGGTCCTCCTCCGGCAGCCCGAAGATTATCGAGCCCATCTCGAGGAAGCCCTGGCACGCGCGGGGGTCCGGCCCTGGTTCGCGCGCGGAGTCAGGCGCCCGAACCCGGCGGGCCGGGCCTTTCTCTCCCTTCTCCGCTGCCGGGCCGAGGACTACTCGGCGCTTCGCTTTTCCGAGTACGTCTCGATCGGGGAGGTGCCGGCTGAGGGCGCGGAGGAAGAAGTGCCGCGCCGGTGGGAGCAGTTGCTCGTCGAGGCCGGGGTCGTCGTCGGCCTCGATCGCTGGGAGCGGCGACTCGATAGTCTCGCCGCGGAACTCGAACTCCGACGTGAAGCGATGCGGGCGGAGGACCCCGAAAACCCGCGCCTCGGCACGATCGACGGGAGGCGCGCCAATCTCGCCTGTCTCCGGGAGTTCGCCCTGCCGCTACTGTCGGAACTGTCCGCGCTGCCCGCGGAGGCCCTCTGGGAGGATTGGCTGACCGCGCTGACCGCTCTCGCGACCGGCTCGCTTCGGAGGCCGGACAACGTGCTCTCCGTGCTGTCCGGCCTGGCGCCCATGGGGCCGCTGGGCCCGGTGAAGCTGGAAGAGGTCCTGCGGGTGCTCACCCCGCGACTCTCGGGAGTCACCGAGCCTCCGCCCGCGAGCCGCTACGGCCGCGTCTTCGTAGGACCCATCGACGCGGCGCGCGGCCTGGCTTTCGACGTCGTGTTCGTCCCGGGCCTGGCCGAGCGCATGTTCCCTCCCAAGATCGGGGAAGACCCGATCCTGCTGGACGAGATGCGGGACCGGCTGGCTCCGGACCGCCTCGTGACGAACCGCGATCGCGTTCAGCATGAGCGGCTCGCCTTCAGGCTGGCGGTCGGGGCGGCACGGAAGCAGGTCGTCCTCTCCTACCCGCGCATCGACGCCATGAAGACCCGGCCCCGGGTCCCATCCTTCTACGCGCTCGAGGCGATGCAGGCATCGGAGGGCCGGCTGCCGGGCTTTGAGGAACTCGCGCAGCGGGCGGAGGAAGTCTCCGAAGCCCGAATCGGGTGGCCGGCGCCGAAGTCGCGCGAGCAGGCGATCGACGAAGCCGAGTATGACCTCGCGGTGCTCGATGAACTCGACAAGCACGATCTCCGCGGCGAGAGTGCGGTGAAGGCGGCGGGTCACCTCCTGCACTCGAACCCGCACCTCGCGCGTGCCCTCCGCTTCCGCGCCTACCGCTGGGAGGTGCCGCGCTGGACGTGGGCGGACGGGCTCGTGCAGCTGTCCGAGCGGGCAACGGAAGCGCTGGCGGAGCAGTCCCCCGGCGTCCGTCCCTACTCGGCCACGGCACTGCAGCACTTCGCGGCCTGCCCCTATCGCTTCTACCTGCAGGCGATCCAGGGTCTGCGTCCGCGCGAGGCGCCGGTCGCGATCGAGGCGCTCGACCCGCTGCAGCGCGGTTCGCTCGTACACCAGGTCCAGTTCGAACTCCTGACCCGACTCCAGGCCGAGAGCACGCGGGAGCGTCCCCTCCTTCCGGTTGGGCCGGAGAACGACGCGCGGGTCTCCGAACTCCTCGAGGAGGTGCTCGAGAAGGTGGCCGGGGACTTCAGGGACCGCCTCGTGCCGACGATCGACCGGGTCTGGGACGACGGCATCGAGGCGATCCGACAGGACCTGCGGGAGTGGCTGCAGCGCGAGAGCGACAGCAGATCGCCCTTCGAGCCGTGGCGCTTCGAACTCTCTTTCGGGCTCCCGCAGGATCCGAACCGGGACGTGCACTCCGTCGCGGAACCCGTGGATCTGGACATCGGACTGAAGCTTCGGGGCGCCATCGATCTCATCGAACGGACCCCCAGGGGCGTCCTTCGGGTCACGGACCACAAGACGGGCCGCAACCGCGCGAAGGCCGGCGCGACGATCCAGGGGGGTGAACTTCTGCAGCCGGTCCTCTATGCCCTCGCCGCCCAGTCGCTGTTCCCGGAGCAGCGCGTGGAATCGGGCCGGCTCTACTACTGCACGGCGGATGGCGAATTCCGGGATCACGTCGTGCCGCTCGACGACCGGGCGCTGGAGGCGGCGGGGGTCCTGAGCGAAATCGTGAGCGGGGCCTTCGAGGCCGGCAGTTTCCCGGCGCTTCCGCGGGAGGACGCCTGCCGCTGGTGCGACTACCGGCAGGTGTGCGGTCCCGACGAGGAACGCCGCACCCGCCGGAAGCCCCCGCCCGTCGAACTGCGGCGGCTGAGGGAGTACCCGTGACCCGGCCCCCCAGGCTCGCCGACCAGGAGGCCCGCGACGCGATCCGGAACGATCTCGATGACACGCTGTTCGTCGAGGCGGCCGCAGGGACGGGAAAGACGACTGCGCTCGTGGGCCGGATCGTCGAGGTGCTGAGACGTGGCCTGGGCAAGCTGGAGGACATCGTCGCCGTCACCTTCACGGAGAAGGCTGCCGGCGAAATGAAGCTCAGGCTGCGAGCGGAGATCGAGACGTCTCGGCTGGGCGAGGAGTCCGAGGAAGGCCGTGCGCATCTCTCCCTCGCACTCGAGAAGCTCGAACTCGCCCACATCGGCACGATCCACGGCTTCTGCGCCGACCTGCTGCGGGAGCGGCCGGTCGAGGCCGGCGTCGATCCGGCGTTCCGGGTCGCCGGCGAGGACGAAGCCGGACATCTCCTCGATGGGGCCTTCGAGGACTGGTTCGAGGGTGCGCTGGCGGACCCGGGTCCGGGCGTGAGGAGGGCGTTGCGCCGTCGCTACGCGCGAAATTCCGGCGGTCCCCGCGCGGCCCTGCGGGCGGCGGCCGGCAGTCTGGTGGATCAGCGCGACTTCGATGCGCGCTGGTCCAGGCCGGAGTGGGACCGGAAAGCGCAACTCGACCACGCCCTCGACCTCCTGCGCGAACTCGCCGCCTTCGCGCCACTGGCCTCCCGCCCGGACGATTATCTCACGCAGAACCTGCGCCACATCGAACGCGGCGTGCGCGAAATCGATCTGCGGGAGAAGACGCGCGGGCGCGACCACGATTACCTGGAGGCGTGGTTGCGTCCTTTCGTACGCGCGCGCTGGCGTGGCTGGTTCTGGCGCGGCTTTCGCTCGCGGGATTTCGGCGGCGGCCTCGCGAAGGCCGACGTTCTCGCGCGCCGCGACGAGGTCCGGGCACAAATCGAGGAAATCCTGCACACGGCGGATGCGGACCTGGCGGCGCACCTGCGCGACGAGGTCTGGCCCGTGACGGAGCGCTTCGAGAGGGCGAAGCGGCGCCAGGGGTGCCTCGACTTCGTGGACCTCCTGATCCGCGCGCGGGACCTCCTGCGGGACGATACGGAGATCCGGGCGCACTACCGGGAGCGATTTACGCGCTTTTTCGTCGATGAATTCCAGGATACGGACCCGCTGCAGGTCGAGATCCTTCTCCTCCTGTGCAGCGAGGACCCGGAAGAGACGCGTCCGGAGCGCCTCGTGCCCGCCAGAGGCAAGCTCTTCGTCGTCGGCGATCCGAAGCAGTCGATCTACCGTTTCCGCCGGGCGGACGTGACGCTGTACGAGCGGACCAAGAGCCGCCTGGAGGGGGTGGATGCCCGGGTGCTGCACCTGTCCACAAGCTTCCGGTCGCAGCCCCGTCTGCAGGCCGCCGTGAACGGGGCCTTCGCGACGCGCATGGAGGCGACCGAGGATGGCAGCCAGGCGGCATATGTGCCGCTCATGCCCTTTCGCGCAGACACGGAGAGCCAGCCCGCCGTCATCGCTCTGCCGGTCCCGAAACCCTACGGACGCTTCGGGAAGATCCGGGGAATCGAGATCGAGGCATCGCTCCCCGTCGCGGTCGGAGAGATGGTGCGCTGGCTCGTCGACGAGTCGGGCTGGGTCGTGACGGAACGGGAGCGGCCGGAGGATCCGGTCCTGGTCCAGGCGCGCCACATCTGCCTCCTCTTCCGGCGCTTTCAGAAGTGGGGACAGGACGTGACGCGCCCCTATGTGCGTGCGCTCGAAGACCGCGCCATTCCCCATGTGCTGGTCGGCGGCCGCTCGTACCACGATCGCGAGGAGGTACTCGCCGTCCGGAACGCGCTCACGGCCACCGAGTGGCCGGACGACCGGCTGGCGGTCTATGCCGCCCTCCGGGGTCCCCTCTTCTCGCTCGGTGACCGCGCGCTGTTCGAGTTCGGTGTCGACGTGGGTCCGCTGGATCCCCTCGACGGTTGGGAGCCGGACGGCGGCAACCGGAAGAACGGCGCGAACGGGGGCGGCACGGCGCTCAAGCCCGAACTGCGGGACGTGGCGACGGTCCTCGGGCTTCTCGGCGATCTCCACCGGCATCGGAACCGGCGCCCGATTCCGGAGACGATCCGGCGCCTGCTCTCGGCTGCGCGCGCCCACGCGGGGATTGCGATCTGGCCGACGGGCGAACAGGCGCTGGCCAACGTCCTGCGGCTGGTCGACCGGGCGCGTGCGTTCGAGCGCCGGGGCAGCCCTTCTTTCCGCGCGTTCCTCGACCGCCTCGAGGAGGAAGCCGAGCGCGGACAGTCCGAGGAGGCGCCGATCGTGGAGGAGGGGACCGAGGGCGTGCGGATGATGACGGTGCACAAGGCCAAGGGTCTCGAGTTCCCGGTCGTCATACTGGCGGATATGACCTGCCGCGCGGCGCACGATCCGCCGTCACGCCACATGGACGCCTCCCGACGCCTCTGGGCCCAGCGCCTCTGCGGTGCGACCCCGCGCGACATCCTGGATAACGCCGAACTCGAACGGCGCCGGGAGATGGCCGAGGCGGACCGGCTCGCCTACGTGGCGGCCACCCGGGCGCGCGATCTGCTCGTCGTGCCGGCCCTCGGGGACGGTCGCGACGGCAGCGGAGGGTTCCCCGAGGAAGAAGAGGAATGGTGGCTCGAGTCACTGAATCCGGCTGTCTATCCGCCGCCCGATGAGTGTCGCCAGCCGATGTCCGCCGAGGAACTGGGGATTCCGACCTTCGGCGAAGAGTCCGTGCTCGACCGCCCCGACGGAAGAGGCGGTCAGCGTCCTCGACCGCGCGACTCTGTGGCGCCCGGCCTCCACACCGCGAAGGCTGGTACGGAGGTCGTGTGGTGGGATCCCGTCGCGCTCGATCTCGACGTGGATCCGCGCGCGGGCGACCGCCAGCGCCGACTGCTCGAGGTCGAGCGGGAGGAACAGCCCACGCTGGATGTGGAGGCGGGGAGCGGCGCGCACCGGGAGTGGCAGGCGGCTCGGGCGGCGAGGTTGGAGGCGGGGGGACGCCGGACGATGTCGGTTACGACGGCCAGGGCGATCGCGCGTCGCGCCGCGGAAGCCGCCGAAACCGGCGACACGCCCCGCGCCGACACGCGCGTCACCTGGATCGAGGTGCCGCGGCCGGAAGCCGAAGGGCCAGCGGGGACAGGCCGCCCGGGAGGCGAGCGGTTCGGTGATCTCGTCCACCGCATACTCGCCGACGTCCCCCTCGACGCCGACTCAGAGGCGGTCGCGGGGCTGGCAGAGGCGCTGTGTCGCGCGCTGAGGAGTCCAGCCTCAGAAATCTCCGCAGCGGCGGCTCTGGTGGCTCGCGCGCTGGAACACGAAGTGCTCGACCGGGCGCGGGCCGCGCTGGCCTCCGATCGCGGCGCGGTGCGTCGCGAGATCCCGGTCTTCCACGTCGAGGACGCCGCGAGGCCGGATGGGGGGCAGGGCCGTGAACAGGACGCGGCCATCGTCGAGGGGGTCGCGGACCTCGCCTTCCGCGAGGTGACTGCCTCCGGCCCCTGCTGGACGGTCGTCGACTACAAGACGGATCGGCGGCCTGCAGAAGGGCGCGTAGAATACGAGGTGCAGGTAGCCTGTTACGTCGAAGCCATCGGGCGGGCCACCGGAGAGCCGGCGCGAGGCCTGGTGCTTGCTTTGTGAGGGACAGGTAAGGGGCACGGGTCAGGTCGGCGACCCGTACTTCTCGCGGTGGAGTTCGGCCGCCCGGTCGGACCACTCCTTGAGCCGAATCCGCGCCCCGAGCCCCTTGCCGAGTGCGTCGAGATCTTCGGAGGTCCACCGGGCAAGGTCGAGGTAGGTCCTGTAGCCCAGCTCGTGCAGCCGCGCCTCGAAGGTGGGGCCGATCCCCTTGATTCGCGTCAGGTCGTCACTCTCACCCGACGCCCCGGCGCCCACCGCTTCCGCTACCGCCGGGCGCGCACCTTCCGTGCGTCCCTTTCGCTTTGGCGCGCGCCCGTCGCGCCGCGACGGATCCACGCCTCCGCTCGCCTGGGGGTCCAGCTTCGAGAGGCGGGCGTACAGGGAGTCCCGCTCGGCCTTGATCTTTCGACGTGCCGCCTCGGATTCGAGCCGCGCCCGCTCGAGCGCCCGCCGCGCGTCCTCCTCGATGGCGGAGAGGCGGTTGTCGAATCGACGCTTGAGCGTCAGCTCTCTTCCCGCGATCTGTCGGCCGCGGGTCCACCAGCCGACCAAGAACCCGACCAGCGCGACCAACACCAGCCACAGAAAGACGATCGGGGTCAACACTTCCATCATCTCCGAGCGGACTCCGGGTTCCGGCGTACTCCTGCCGCGAGGTGACGCGGAGCGGGGACGCAATGTAGGGTCAAGGAGGACACTGCCCAACCCCGCCGCGTTCGCATAAGAGCCCGAACGCGCCGGCCGAAAGGAGAGCCCTGCTGACTGGACGATTCGACCGGATCATGTCCGGCCGTGACGTGCCCTCGACCTCGGAGTCCGTCCTCGGGTCGTCTCGCGAGGGATGTCCGATCCCCGGTTTCTGCTTCGGGAGAGGACCCGTAGCCGTGAGTCTGCTCGGCGGCTGCCACGCCGATGAACCGGTAGGCCCCCGTCTCCTGCGTCGTCTCGCCGGCTACCTGGCGGAACTCGACGCGGAGGACCCGATGCTCACGCGCTATCAGTGGTGGATCATCCCGCACATCAATCCCGATGGCGGGGCCCGGAACGCCGCGTGGCAGGATTCCGACGCGAACGCGTACGATCTCGGCCGCTACCTGGCGGGCAAGGTCCGGGAGCTGCCGGGCGACGACATTGAGTTCGGCTTCCCGCGCGGCGATGCAGATCCCGGAGCGCGGCCCGAGAACCGCGCGGCGTACGACTGGTGGCGCACCTGTGACCGACCGTTCGTGCTGCACGCCTCGCTGCACAGCATGGGGTTCGCCGCCGGCCCCTTCTTCCTCATCGATCGCGCCTGGGAAGATCGGTGCGAGGAGTTGAAGGCGTCATGCCGGGACCGTGCACGGGCCCTCGGCTACGTGCTGCACGATGTCGAGCGGCACGGCGAGAAAGGTTTCTTTCGCTTTCAGCGTGGGTTCGCCTCGCGGCCTGACTCAAGGCGCATGGCTGCGCACTTCGAAGCCCTCGGCGACACCGCGACCGCGTCCCGTTTCCGGCCGAGTTCGATGGAAACGCTGCGCTCCTTCGGCCACGACACGCTCACCCTTGTCTCCGAGATGCCGCTCTTCATCCTCCCCGGTGTGGGCGAAACGCCGGGGCCGCCGGATCCGGTCGCCGAACGTTGGAAGAGACGGCTCGAAGAGTGGAGGTCGGAGCTGTCTGCGGGAGCCGCTCCGGCCGCTGTTTCGCGTGCCGCGAGGCAGGAAGGACTCGTCCCCATGCCCGTGCGAGATCAGATGGCGCTGCAATGGACGTTCATCGCCGCGGGCTTGCGTCAGATCGGCGATCCGATGGCGTGAGGTCGCGGGGTGTCCGGGTTCTCAGCTTGCCCGCGATGCGGCCGATCAACAACGTGGTCAAGGTGAACAGACTTCTTCCAGTGACCATCCTCGCGGCCGTCGGCTGCAGCGACCTCGCTTCGCAGCCGGAGCGGGTTCCGAGCGCGCTCGAGCTTCTCCCCGCCGACGCCACCGTGCTCGAAGGCGAAACCGTCCGTTACCAGTTCCGGGTGCTGGATCAGAGCGGTGCGGCCTTCAGCAGGATCCCGGCCTGGGCGCCGCCGCGCTGGTCCGTGTTAGATCCGTCGATCGCCGCGGTCGAATCCGACGGAGAGGTCATCGGCCTCGAGGGCGGCCGTGAGACGCGGGTCGGCGTGGGGGTGGCGAGCATGCAGGCCGGAGCCTGGGTGAGGGTGAACCCCCTGAGCGTGAAGATCGGGGCGTCCGCCGTACACCTGACTCAGGCGGTCCAGACGCTTGGCGGGGAGGTGCCCCTGATCGCGGGCCGGTCCGCGCTCCTTCGAGTCTTCGTCACGGGCGACAGGGCGAGCTTCTATCGTCCCCGGCCGCTGGCGACGTTCTACGGTGACGGCGCCCCGATCCACACGATGCGGCTGGATCCCGCGGTGGATCGGATTCCCATGATGCCTGATGAGAGCAGTCTGGACCGGTCCTTCAACGGAGTGGTCCCCGGGTGGGTCCTCCAGCCCGGTGCCGAACTCGTCGTGGAACTCGATCCGGACGGCGTCGTGCCTGCCATCCCCGGCAGCGACCGGCGCGTGCCCGCAGACGGACGCCTGAGGCTGGATGTGCGTTCCGTCCCCCCGATGGATCTGACGGTGGTGCCGGTCTTGCACGCGGGTGACAGCCAGGCGGCGTTGGCCTGGGTCGAAGGAATGTCGCCGACCAGCCCCAAGATCACGTTCGTGCGTTCCGTTCTTCCGATCGGGGAACTGGAAGTGACGGTTCACGAGCCCTATCGGACGGAGGCGGACCTCGCGACCGTCGGCGGCTGGTTCAGCTTGCTGCGCGAAATACGCGTGCTGCGCCTTACGGAGGGAGGACGGGGCTACTACTACGGAGCCTTTGCGCCGCCTCCCGAATCCCCGTACAAGGGTCTGGGATACATCGGAAGGCCCCCCGGCGTGGGTATCCTCGACATCGACACCTTTGCTCACGAACTGGGTCACAACATGGGACTCAGGCACGCCCCCTGCGGCTCGGTGGTGAACCCCGACGCGAACTTCCCGTATGAAGACGGCTCGATCGGAGCGTTCGGATACGAGACCCGTGCCGGAAATACGCGGATCGTCGATCCGGCCGAGTATCGGGACCTGATGACTTACTGCGACCCGAGCTGGATCAGCGACTATCACTTCGTGAAAGCGATGGAGTACCGGCGCGAGCACGAATCGCTGATTCTTCGGAGTACCGACCCGGAGCCGACGCTCCTTCTCTGGGGGAACGCCGGCCCCGGGGACCTTCTGCTCGAGCCGGCATTCCTGATCGACGCGCCTCCGAAACGACCGACGAAGGCGGGTCCGTATCATCTTGCAGGGTTCGACGCGGTTGGCCGATCCCTGTTCTCGTATTCCTTCGCCCCGGATGAAGTAGAGCACGGAGGCGGACAGTTCGCCTTCGCCATTCCCTACGAAGACCGTTGGGGCGGTCCGGGGGGACTCGATCATGTCCGGCTTTCGGGCCCGGATGGCACCGTCAGCATCGAGCGGTCGGGGAGCCGCCGGGCGTCGCTGGTCATGGATCCGGGCACGGGTCGCCTGCGCGGTATTCTGCGAGGACGGGACATGGCTCCACCCTGGGTCGATGGCATGGAGATCGTCGCCAGCGACGGAGTGCCCGTGGTCGGGGTCTCGGGCCCCCGCCAGTGAGAATCCGGCTGTCCCGCGCCAGTCTCGCCTTGGCCTTGGGTGTGACCGGTGCGCTGCTCGCGGGCCACGGCGCTCGGGCCCAGACCTCCGTGGAGGTGCGGACCGGTCTCACGGTGGGGAACCACACGGCCACGGCGGCGGGACTCGACTGGGTTCCCGCGTTGTCGCACGAGATCCGGATCGCGAGGCGACTGCGCCCGCAGGTCGCCGTTACCGCGGCGTACGTCCGCACCGCGTTCGGGTGCAGGGAGGGTTTCTGTCGGGGGAGCGAGCCGACGGTCACGGGCAACCACGCCGCGCTGGGCGCCGAAGTGTCGTGGCGCCGGCTGTGGGGCCGCGTCGGTGTGCTCTACGGCGCCGCCCGCGTCGGGACGGAGGGCGAGACGCCGAACACGGGCCCCGGCCTGCAAGCGGGTGCCGGACTGCGCCTGCGCTTCGGCCGGCTGCGCGTCGGGCCGGGCCTCTCCTGGCGGCGCATGGCCGCGAACACGCCGTCGAGTGCCGATCACGCGGTCGCGCTGGGCTTCGATCTGGGCGTCGGCTTCGAATTCGACTAGTGTCGACACAGCTTCGAACGGATCAAACATACCGGAGGGTCGGATGTACTCCCCACGCCGCCGGAACTGCCTCAAGCGACGCCTGCTGCAGGGGTCGATGGCCTTCGGGGTCGTCTTCACCGCTGCCACCTCCCCGGTTGCCGCCCAATCGCTCGATGACTGGCTGACCGTCTCCCGCGTCGGAGAGTTCGCGTGGTCGGCGGACGGCGAGCACATCTTCTACACGTCCAATGCCGACGAGTCCGGCACGCGGGCCATCTTCCGCGTGGGGTCGGACGGCTCCGACCCGGAGCGCCTGGGCTGGCCACCGCCGGGTGTCCGCCCGGAGCCCGCCCAAAGCCTTCAGGTATCCCCTTCGGGCGAAGAACTCATCTTCGTCTCGGCGAGGTACTATCAGGGCTACGACAACCTCTGGCGGCTGTCCGCCTCGCCATCGGGAGGCGAACCGAGGCCGATCACCTTCAACGACGCCGTGATCGAGACCGCGCCGACGCTCTCGGCGGACGGCCGCACCGTGGCCTACCAGGTCCGCACGCCGGCGGGCCCCCGGATCTTCCTCCGTGACCTCGACGATGTGACGGCCTGGCCCCGACTCTTCACGCCGGGCGATGTGAACGAGACGTCGCCCCGCTTCTCGCCGGACGGTCGTTCGATCGCCTTCTCGAGCGCGGGCGACATCCGGATCCGGGGACTCGACGGCACCGAGCGTCGCGTCGTGGTGGACCCCGCGGTCGGGGGCGGAAACGGCGGCTTCGCATGGTCTCCGGACGGGACGCGGCTCGCGTTCACGAATGCGCGCAGCGGTTGGGCCCAGGTCGCCGTCGTCGAGATCGCGAGCGGGGACGTCACGCCAGTTACGTACGAGGAGCGTGAGCACGGAGGCGTCTCCTGGTCTCCCGACGCACGCTGGCTCGCTTTCACCCGCTCCGACGCATCGGGTTTCTCGAACCAGGTCGTCGTCGCCCCCGCGGACGGGACGGGGACGGCCCGTGAGATCACGGCTGGGAAGGGGCGGCGCTCGCAGCCTCGTTTCTCGCCCGACGGCGACGAACTTGCGTGGATCGAGCAGTCGGGTACCCGCACCCCGGACATCTGGAAGACCGCGTGGAACGATGGCGCGGGGGGCGAACGCCCGGTCCAGGTCACGAACTTGATGGGACGCATCGACCCGTCACGGCTGAGCGAGGCGGAGGAGGTCTATTATCCGGGGCCCGACAACCTGCCCATCCCGACGCTCCTCTACCGTCCCCACGACTTCGATCCGGCACGCACCTACCCGGTGATCGTCCGCCTGCACGGCCACCCTGGGCAATGGAACCACTCGTTCGAGATGATGCGGCAGTACTGGGTCCAGCGCGGCTTCATCGTCGTGGCCCCGAACCCGCGCGGGAGCCGCGGCTTCGGCCAGGGATTCCACGACCTCCACATCGCCGACTACGGCGGGGTCGAGTTCCAGGACGTGATGAACGTCATCCCCTTCCTCGAGGGACTCGGCTACGTCGACATGACACGGAAGGCGACATGGGGCGGGTCGGGCGGCGGCTACATGAGCCTCGTGATCGCGACCGAGGCGCCGGACGCCTTCCAGGCGCAGGTGATCCGGGCGCCGGTCTCCGAGTGGCGTCTCCTGGCCAATGACCGCTTCGCCGCCTCGGGCCGCCACTGGACGGCGGGCCGTACCCCGCGCCGTGAGCGCTCGGAGTTCGGCGGGCCGTACGAGGAGATTCCGGAGGAATACGAGGAGAGATCACCCGTCAACTTCGTCGACAACGTGCAGGTCCCGCAGTTGCTCCTGCAGGGACTCAGGGATGCCGCGGTCCCTCCGCGTCAGTCGCAGGTGTGGGCCGAGCGCATGCGGGACGCGGGGAAGGGAGACCTCCTCACCTACATCGAGTATCCGGATGAGGATCACAGCCTGAGACGCTACAAGACGACGGTACGGGACATCCTCGAGCGCATGGACGCGCTCTTCACACGCCATCTGAGGCTCGACAGGGAGTCCGCGCCATGAGATTCCGAATGCCGGTCCTGACCGCCGTCGCCGTTCTCCTTGCGGCCTTCCCGGCGTCCGCGCAGACGTACGATGTCCTCATCCGGGATGGGCGCGTGCTCGACGGCTCGGGGAACCCGTGGTTCCTCGCCGACATCGGGATCCGGGGCGACGAGATCGTTGCAGTCGGCGACCTGAGCGGCGCGACGGCGGATCGGGTCGTGAACGCGGCGGGAAAATACGTCACGCCCGGCTTCATCGCGCTCCACGAGCACATCGAGCCGGATATTCTGGACGGCTACGGCACCGTCCCGAATTACACAACCCAGGGCTTCACGACGGCCGTCATCAACACGGATGGCTTCAACTTCGGCGCGAGCGAGCCGCTTTGGCCGCTCGAGCGGGAGCGCGAACTCCTCGAGGCCGCGGGCACGGCGCTCAACCTGGCCCTTCTCGTCCCGCACGGGATCATCCGCAACATGGTGATGGGGACGGCGCCGGAAGAGGTGATGCGCTATGCCACGCCTGCGGAGATCGACCGCATGCGGGCGCTCGTCCGACAGGGGATGGAGGAGGGCGCGTTCGGACTATCGACCGGACTCGAGTACACCCCGATGCGGTATTCCTCCGAGGAGGAGGTGCTCGAACTGGCGAAGGAGGTTGCGCCCTATGGTGGTCACTTCCAGGCCCACATGAGGAGTCAGGGCCGGTATCCGAAGTGGCAGCTGCCGAGCCACATGGACCACCCCACGCAGCGTCATGTCTCGTGGATGGACGCGATCATGGAGATCCTCACCATCGGCCGCGAGGCGGGGATACCGGTGATGGTCGACCACATCCACCCCAAGGGCCCGCGGGAATGGGGGATGAGCAAAGTCACGACCCAGCTCATCGACGACATGTGGGAGGACGGCCACCCGGTCTACCTCAACATGCACTCCTATGAGGGATACTCCGCCTACGTCACGCTCATGCCGCGCTGGGCGCTCATCGAGGGAGAGGTGCTGGGGCAGAGCATGGCGGACGACTTTCCACCCGTCGAGTACGGGGACATGCGGGCCAACCTCCGGGACCGGCTCGCGGATCCCGCCACTAGGGAGATGATCCGGCGCGACGCGGAGTACGAGATGATCCGCCAGGGGGGGCCGGAGAACCTCCTGATCACGGACTTCCCCGACAGATCGCTGATCGGGAAGACGCTGGCGGAATTGGCCTCGGAGCGCGGGGAGACGCCGTTCGAGACGGCGATCTGGCTGCAGATGAACGGGTTCGACCGGCCGGGAGGCGTCTTGTGGATGGCGCAGGCGGTGGGGACGGAGGACATCGTCGAGTGGATGGTGCAGGACTACACGGCGGTCACGCTGGACCGCGGCGGAGACCGGCCCGACATCCGTGACAACCCGGCCGTGCACCCCGGCCAGTACGGCACCTCCGGGCGTCTGATCCGCGAGCATGTGATGACGCGGGGGACGATCACGCTCCCGCACGCGATCCGCTCGCTGACGGGTCTCGCGGCCCAGATCCTTCGTTTGCCCGACCGCGGCCGGCTCGCGGCGGGCATGAAGGCGGATGTCGTCGTCTTCGACCCTGAAACCATCCGAACCGAGGCCACCTACCTGGACCCGTTCGTCTTCCAGGAGGGGATGACGCACGTCCTCGTGAACGGCGAGTTCGTCGTGGACGGCGGGGCGCCGACGGACGCGCTTCCGGGCGAGGTACTGCGCCGCCTCGGGATCGAAGGCGGCGGCCACGAGCGAACAGATGCCGGACTGACAGGACCCGAAACAACGGCGAAGGGGGCGGCGTGAAGGACGCGAATCGGCTTGTCGGTACTTCGTGGATCGTTTCTCTGATCCTGGTCGCGGCGGCGTGCGGGGCGCTCGGCGATGCGGGGCCCGGAGGTGGCGCGCCGGCGGCACTCGACCTCACGCTCGACAACATCCACCGCAACAACGCGGGCGTGCGGGGCGTCTCCATCTCGCCGGACGGCCGTCACCTCGCGGTCTCCGGCTCGGGGCCGGACGGTTCGGGGCTGTTTCTCGCGGCTCGTGGCGAGGGAGGCGGCTTCGGGACGCTGCGCTTCTGGCTTCAGGGTTCAAGCCCGGCCTGGGCCCCCGGTAGCGGCCGGATCGCCTTCGCGTCCGGGGGTGAGATCCGGGTGGCGGACGTCGGCGACGTCGAAGCGCGCCCCGTGATGGAAGCAATGGAGGGCGTGCGGACGCCCGCCTTCTCGCCGGATGGGCGGACGATCGCGTTCTACTCGACGGCGAGCGGCCACCAGGACATCTGGCTCGTGCCGGCCGACGGCTCGGCCCCGCCGCGCCAGCTGACCGAGGCCGCCATGGCCCTGGACGATCCGCGCTTCGCGCCCGCGTGGCGTCCGGACGGCCGAGAGATCCTCTACGTGTCGAACGCCTCCGACTATTGGCACGACGACCTGTGGCTCGTCGATGTCGAAACCGGAGACCGGCGGCAACTCACGCGGTCGCTGATGGCGATGTCCATCCCCGTTTGGTCTCCGGACGGCGACCGGATCGCCGTGTTCGGCACCGCGAAGGATGAGTACTGGTACGAGGATCTCTCCTACATCTACGTGCTCGAGGATCTGGAGGCGGACGCCGGGGCTTCGGAGCGCATCGTGGACATGCAGGTCTACGCCACCGATGCGGCCATGCGGCACGCCCCGTCGTGGTCAGCGGACGGCGCGTTCATCTACTTCCCCTACCTCGAACGCGGAACCATGAACGTGTGGACGGTTCCCGCCTCGGGCGGCGTGGCCACGCGCGTCACGCACATGGACGGGACGATCTCCAGCGTCAGCCACACGGCGGGCGCCGGGGCACTCGCCTTCGTCCACTCCTCGCCGACGCGGGGCGGGGAGGCGTTCTCTCTGGACCTGATCGGCGGCATCGCGCAGCGGCTGACCTCCTTCTCGCCGGCGTGGCGGTCCGTCGGGGCGCCGCAGGAGATCGCCTTCCCGAGCTTCGATGGGCTCCGGATCCAGGGCTTCCTCTACCGCCCCCCGCAGCTAGCCGAAGGCGCCACCTGCCCGGCGCTCGTCCAGGTACATGGAGGTGGCACGAACTCATACCGACAGGGTCTGAACCTCACCGAGCAGTACCTCGCCTCGAAGGGGTTCGTGGTGCTCGCGATCAACTACCGCGGGGGGTCCGGGTTCGGGCGCGAGTTCCAGGATCTGTCGGTCGAGGACTGGCTGTGGGACCAGGCGCGGGACGCGGGAGCAGCGGCCGATTTCCTGCGCACGCTGCCCGAAGTGAACGGGAAGGTGGGGATCTACGGCGGCAGCTACGGCGGGAGCATGTCGCTGTCGGCGATCAGTCTGACGCCGGACAAGTTCGACGCGGCCGTCCCCATGCGCGGCGCCTACTCGAAGCTGAACACGCTCGAGTACACGGATCGGCTCGGGAAGATCTTCTCCGTCACCGGACACGGCGGCACGCCCGAGGAGCGGCCCGACACGTACGCCAAGAGCAATGTCGTGTCGCGCATCGCCGACATCACCGCTCCCGTTCTCCTCATGCACGGAGAACTCGACCGCCGCGTGCCGATCCAGAACTTCGAGAACGCAGTGGCCGAATTCGAGCGGCTCGGCAAGAGCGTGGAGGTGAAGACGTACCCGGATGAAGCACACGGTTTCCGGGACCCCGACAACCGCGTCGACACGTACTCGCGCCTGGAGGAGTTCTTCACCCGGCACCTCGGCGGCTGCGCCAGGGGCTGAGCGCCGCCGGTCTGGAAACCGCTATCGCCGGCCGTCCGTACGAAGTGACGGCGCGGGCGTGGCCCCGCCGGTCGAGAAATCCGGACGATGGTTTGGAGGAGACAGGTGAAGAACCCATTGACAGCCGCCGTACTGAGCTTCCTGGTACCCGGCGTCGGGCAGTGGTACAACGGCAAGTTCCTGCGCGGACTCTTCTGGTTAGTCGTGACCCCGGGCCTGTGGCTCGGAACCGGCGGCACGCTGGGCTGGATCTGCCATATCGTGTCGGCGGTCACGGCGTACAGCTACGCGAACCGGCTGTACGTCCGCTGACGCGTCAGGGCACACGCTCGAAGCGGCCGTAGTAGTCCATCTCGACGCCCGTCACGCGGGCGGTGTCGTCGAGCATGAACGAGACGCCGATCCTGACGTCGCCGAACCACATGTCGAAGCGGTCGACGTGCCAGTGTTCGAGAGGCATCCGCACCGACCGCTCCCGGCCATCGAACTCGGCTACGAGCCGGAGTTCGCCGGCCGACTCGCCAACTCCGTTCGCCGACCCATTACCCGCCCCGTTGCGTTCGGCTTCTGCCGAGGCGCTCGCGGCCGGACGTTCGTGCACGCCCGGAGTCGCGTCCCAGCGTCCCAGCCGGCCCTCGGCGGGCATGAGCGGCGGGATCGCTTCGTCCGTCAGCCGGATGCGCAGCTCGCCGGCGTAGCCGTTGTGGTAGGTGCCGACGTAGGCCTCGAGTGGCACCGAAGGACCCTGGTCGAGCCGGGCCGCCTGCCGCGCCTCCTCCGCCTCGAAGGTCCGCCGGTTCCCCTCGGCGACGCTCTGCTCGAATTCCGCATGCCAGTCGCGGTTCCGCAGTTCCTCCGTCCCCACGAAACGTGCCATCGCCCACTTCGTGAGCACCCACGGAAGCTCCGAGTTGCGGTTCGTCGTCGCCCACACGCCGAAGCCCTGTTCCGGCGCCAGCGCGATCGAGCAGTTGAACCCCAGGGCGTTGCCTCCGTGGCCCACGCCGGTGACGTCCCCGAATCTGCCCGTCGACCAGCCCATCGCGTACGCACCCGGCCCCTCGAAGGGCATCCAGCTGCTCGGGTTCCGGATTACGGTGTGCGGCGTGTGCATGAGTTCGACGGACGACCGGGAGAGCGGCGGGTCGGGGTGGGTGCCGACGTGGAACCGCATCCACTCGGTGATCTCGTCAGCCGACGTGATCACGCCGCCGGAGGGCACGGTGACGTCCTCGGCGTACTGCCAGGGCACGGGCTCCAGCGGCATCCCCGTGGTTGCCGCGTTCCCGATGAACCTCCGCTCTATGATCGCATGCGGCTCGGCGTGGTTCGGGCTCGCGTTCGCCGGCGCCATGCGCGCCGTGGTGGTCGTCATGCCCAGCGGAGTCCAGAGCTTCTCCCTCGCGTATGAATCCCAGTCCGTTCCCGAGACGGTCTCCACCAGATGTCCAGTGAGAACGAGCATGTCGTTCGTGTATCCGTAGCGGTCACGGAAAGCGTGGTCCGGATCGGTGTGAGGGATCCGCATGAGATAATCCCGCCTGTCCGTGACGAGCGGGCGCAGCGGCTGATTGCTCCCGGTCCCCACGCGGTGCGTTACGATGTCACGCACGCGGATCTCGCGCGTCGTCCACGGGTCGTGGAGGCGGAACCACGGGATGTGGTCCGTGATGCGGTCGTCCCAGCGCAGTTTTCCCTCTTCGACCAGGGAGGCGATCGTGGCGGCCCCGAACGCCTTCGAGCAGGAGCCGATGCTGAACAGCGTCCCACCGTCCACTGGCGTGTCCCGACCCAGTTCGCGCACGCCGTAGCCGGTGGACAGATAGCTCTTGCCTTCATGCACGATGGCCAGACCCAGTCCCGGTACTTCCCAACGCGCCATGGCGTCCTCGACCCACGCGTCGATCTCCTCGACGCTCGGCGGAGGCGGGAAGGGTGACTGACCTTGGGCGGCGGGGGCCGCGAGCAGGATAGCTGCTCCCAGAAGGGCCGCGGTCCGCGCAAAGCAGCGGTGTAGTCGCGGCATGGAAAAACGGCTCGGGAATGTCATTACGTCCTCCTGCTCAGTGTCACCGGCTGTTCGATCCATGTCTGTGCTATGGGAGCCCGAATACCCAAAGGACGCCGCCCGCGGCGGTCACGATGCGCTGCTCACCGTCCACCTCGAACGACATGGGGTTGGTACGGACGCCGGCGCCGGCCTGGAAGTCCCACAACGCCTCTCCCGTCTCGGCGTCGAGCGCGAAGATGTTGCCCTCGTTGCTTCCGCCGAAGACGAGACCGCCTCGCGTGGCCATCACGCCGGCCCAGGGCGGAGAGAGCAGGGGGAACTCCCACTGCAGTTCTCCCGTCAGCACGTCGAGCGCCTTGACCGCCCCGCTCGCGTCGTCTCCCGAGAGGGCCTGCTCGCCGCCGCCGAGAAACGGCTGCCCCGGCTCGTATTCGACCTCGGCCTTGTAGTAGACGGCCCCCATGATCCGGGTCGCCTGGTAGAAGAGGCCGGTGTCCGGGCTGTACGAAGGGCTGAACCAGTTCGCGGCCCCCTGAAGGCTGGGCCAGACGAGGTTCCCCTCCTCCGTCGGCTCCGTCCCCGGGATCACGATCGGCCGACCGTTCTCGTCGAGGCCCTCGGCCCAGGTCTGCTTCGAGTACTCCACGCCGTGCAGGAACTCGCCGGTTTCGCGGTCGAGCACGTAGTAGAAGGCGTTCCGGTTCGCCGTTACGAGAAGCTTGCGCGGCTCTCCCTCCCACTCCGCGTCGACAAGCACCTGGATCTCGGTCGCGTCCCAGTCGTGCGTGTCGTGCGGCGTGTACTGGAAGTACCACTGCATCTCGCCCGTGTCGGGGTCGAGGGCGAGAATGCAGTTCGTGTACAGGTTGTCGCCGGGCCGCGCGTCCCCGTTCCAGTCGGGGGCGGGGTTGCCGGTCGGCCAGTACAGGAGGTCGAGTTCCGGGTCGTAGGAGCCGGTGAGCCACGTCGAGCCGCCGCCGTGCTCCCAGCTGTCGCCGCCCCACGTCTCGCTGCCCGGCTCGCCCGGGCTCGGGATCGTGTAGGTCCGCCACAGGAGTTCCCCGGTCTCGGCGTCATAGGCGTCGATGAACCCGTTGGCGCCGGCCTCCGCGCCGGACATGCCCACGATCACCTTTCCGTCGAGGGCGAGCGGGGCGAGCGTGATCGAGAAGCCGAGGTCGTTGTCCGCCACGTCCACCTCCCAGCGGACGGCGCCGGACCGGGCATCGAGCGCCACGAGCCGGGCGTCGAGCGTACCCACGAACACCGTCTCGCCAAGGATCGCGACGCCACGGTTCACGCGCGGGAAACAGATGTTCTTCGTCGAGGCCGGGACGTTGGCGGACCAGTGCCAGAGGCGGCGCCCGGTGCGCGCGTCGAGCGCGCTCACGTTGCTCGGCGGTTCCGTCATGTACATCACGCCGTCGACCACGACCGGCGTCGTCTCGATGAGCCCGCCGCTCATCTGGTAGGCCCAGATCACCTTGAGGTCCCCGACATTGCCGCGGTGGACTTGGTCGAGCGCGGAGAAACGGTGCGACGCGTAGTTGCCCGAATACGTGAACCAGTTATGCGGCTCGGCGTCCGCGTTCGCGAGGCGTTCGAACGGTACCTGCGCGGAGGTCCCGGCGAAGGCGGCGCTCCACATCAGGATGCCGGCCACCAGAGCCGGGATCCACGGCAATCGACGGATCATGATCCCTCTCCGAGGTCGGCCAGGAAGGCGACGAGGTCATCGATGTCCGCTCCCGTCATCTCCTCCACGGCGGGCATCAGTGAGTGATCGAACTGTTTCTCGAGTTCCACGAGGTCTTCCTTGCGAAGCGAGACCGTGCGGCCGGAGATCGACCGCAACTGGATCGTGAACGCGTCCTCGTTCACGCGCATGCCCGTGATGACGCGGCCCTCGCGCGTGACCGCGCGGATCGGCAGGTATCCCCTGAATCCCCGCAAAATGCCTCGCCGGGAGACCGGCAACTCGGACTCAGGCGTCTGCAGGGCCGCGTAGAGGTATTCGACGCCGCGCCGGAGCCCGATGCCCGTCAGTTCGGGGCCGACCCCCGTCCCCCGTCCGTCGACGACGTGGCAGGAGTAGCAGTCGCCGCCGGCGGCGAACACTTCCTGCCCGCGGGCGGCGTCCCCCGCGACCTCCACGACGGCGTCCTGCGCCAGCGTGCGGACGTATGCGGCGATGAGGTCGACCTCCAGATCCGACACCAGGTTGGATCTCGTCCCGGGCATGCCGGTACCGGGGATCCCGCGCCGAATCACCCGGACCAGCGACCCGTGGTCCGGTGCGCGGGGCAGTGTGGGGCGCGCCAGGTTCGGTCCCTCGCCTCCCTGACCGAGCATGCCGTGGCACCGGCCGCAGTGCGCCTGGTAGAACATCTCGCCGCGCGCGAGGCCGGCTTCGGTGACCTCGGGCGTATGCTGGGCCCCGACCGGGCCGGCCGCGGCCAGCACGAGCGCGCTCGCCACCAACGGGCTAAAGCGCAGACTCGGACCGGGCCGTTGCATGAACATCCTCCTCCGCGGGCGTCTTCTGGTGCCGTGTTTCAACGTAGCGGCCCGGCAGCCCGTCACGGAACCAGCGCCTCCGGCTCCAGAATCCAGCGCGTGAGCCATTCGACGTTTCTGGACATGAGATCTCGCTGGAGACGAGGAGATCTAACACCGTGCGGTTGGTCGGGATACAATACGAGGGTCGTCGGCGCTTTACCGATGGCGCGCACGGCCTCGAAGAACTGTATGCTCTGTTCGGCCGGCACCCTTTCGTCCCTCTCCCCCACCTGGATGAGAAGCGGTGTCGTCACGTTTTGAACATGCCGGTACGCGGAACGCTCCTCGTAGAGATCCCAGTCCTCCCACGGCTTCGGACCCAGGTAGGTGTGGTAGAACTCGGGGATGTCCGTCTGCGAATACATCGAGATCAGGTCGTTCGCGCCCGCGCCCGCGCTCGCCGCCCTGAACCGGTCGGTCTGCGTGATCCCCCAATAGGTGTGGTGTCCCCCGAAGCTCCACCCACTGACGGCGAGTCGCTCCGGATCGGCGATCCCTCGCTCGACCATGGCGTCCACGCCGGAGTCGATGTCGATCCAGTCCCGGCCCGAGATGTCGCCGCGGTTGAGGCCGCGGAAGCGCTCCCCGTAGCCGCTCGAGCCACGATAGTTCGGCTGCAGGACGGCGAACCCCATGCCTGCGTATACCTGAACCGGGTAGGCCCCGCGCGTCGCGTTGAAGCGGTCCGAAGAGATGCCGGACGGGCCGCCATGGATCACGAGGACCATCGGGACGCGGTCGCCGGCCTCGTACCCGACGGGGAGCGTGAGGACGCCTTCGATCTCCTCGCCCCCGGCCCGCGAAAGCCACGACTCGACGCGCTGCTCGCCGAGCGCGAGGTCGGCCACCTGCGGGTTCAGGTCGGTCAGGCGCTCGGGCCGGAAGTCGGCCGTCGAGGTGACGAAGATGTCGGGAGGCGCGCCGCCGTCCTCGGCCGTGAACGCGATCGTGCTTCCGTCGGCCGAGACGGAGGCACCCGAGTAGTAGTGCCTGCCATCGGTGAGATCGCTCGGGGGACCCGACGCGGCGCCCTCGGCGAGCGGGATGCGGTACACGGTGGCTCCGGTGCGCCGGGCCGCGGAGACGATGAGCCGCAAGCCATCGCTATGGACAAGGTTCGCGTTCGCGTCCAGCTCGGCCGTGAGCGAAACAGGGTCCAGCGCCGTGCCGTCCGCGTCGAACGGCACGCGCCAGAGCTGTCGATTGAAGGTTCCGAGAAGCTGTCCCGTTCCCGACACGATGAGACCGGCCTCGTCGTCCCACGCCACCGGATTCTCGCCGCCCGGCATGGATGTGACGCTCCGGGTCTCCGCCTCCGCTCCTTCCTGGACGTACGTCGCCCCGTAGTAGGTCGTCCTCAGCACGGGCGACGAGCGCGCGCCGAACGCGACGGCTCGCGAGTCGGGGGACCACACGAAGGACACGACATGCAGACCGTCCGGCGACCATCTCTCTGCCTCGGCGGCCGCATCGTCGTCGAGTTCGGCGACGTAGAGATGGGACCACTGATCGGTGTAGACGGAGTCCCAGACCATCGGGCGACCCCGGAGTTCCTCGAGTTCGCGGTCCGCCTCCGTCGCGGGCGGACTCGCCACGAACCCGAGCCGCCGGCCATCGGGCGCGAAGCGGAAGCTCCCGACCGAGGTTTCGTGGGACGTCACCTGCCACGCCTCGCCGCCGTTGGGCCGGATGCCGTGGACCTGCCTCACCCCTTCGCGGTCCGAGGAGAAAGCGAGCCACTCTCCCGATGGGTGCCAGACCGGTGAATCGTCCGAACCGGAACGAAAGGTGAGCTGCCGGGCATCGGCGGGGCTGCCCGCAGACGGGACGACCCACACGTCGGTTTCCTGGCGGTCCTCCTCCATGTCGCGTGCGGTGACGACGTAGGCCACCCACTCCCCATCCGGACTCACGGAGATCCCGGACAGGCTCCTGAGCGCAAGGACATCCTCAACCGTCATCGGCCGGCCCTCCTGGGCGGACAACCCGGTGGAGAAGAGGAGCAGGAGGGCGAACCCCGTGGCGGAAATCCGGGAGCCGGCGGAGGACAAGGCACGCATGGCAAACCTCTGACGTTGGGGACTCGCTCTCACTCTTCGCCGCTCACGCCCTGGTAGAGCAGGATGAATGCGGCCGCCTGCACCACATGGTACAGCGCGTTGTGGTCGAACCAGACCGGGTGGATCGGAATCTGAAGCAGCTGGATGGCCGCCGCCGCGAAGGTGAGCCCGAGGCCGATCAGCGCCCGCCGCCGGCTCACGGTGGGCCGGCGCCTGTACGCCTGCGCGAAGCGCACCGTCAGATAGATGACGGCGGGCAGATAGAACGCCACCGCGACGGCGAAAGCCTGCCACCCCGCGAGCACGATGGCGACATAGGCGACGTAGGCGAGGCCGGCGATTCGCGTGATCCACCGCGTACGCGCCGGTTGTCCATCGACTCGAGCGCCCAGGCCCCAGGCAGCGAGTCCCGTAGCCCCGACGGTGAGGATGGTGGCTGGCCAGAGGACGCGGTAACCCAGCGTCGCGGCGTCCCCGAAGAAGCCGTGCACCGTGCCGCCGAAAAGGGCCGCGGCGCCGGAGCCGGCGAAGAGTCCCATCGCCCATGGGCGCAGGTCGGCCCTCACGTGCGAGCGAGCGTGCCAGACCAGCACGGCGCAGAGCAGCGTGAGCCCGTAGTCGGTCAGGGTGACGGCAGGTTCGGTCAAGGCCTCGACCTCCGATCGCGGAAGCGCGGAAACGTTTTTCGGTCTCTGATCGGTATTGTCGGACCATCTGCCGGGGCAATACTCATGCGGAGCCGTCCCCGGCGGGCGGACCGGGCGGAAGCCCCTTCCCGGAAGCGTCCCGAGAGCCAGGAGGAGCCGTGTCTCGATCCACGCGACCAGCCCGAAAGCGGCGCGCGTATGGAGTGATCTTCGGGCTCCTCGCCGCGGGCTGCGCAACTGCTGAGGGCGATTTGGACGAAGGTCCGATCCCGCTCACGCTCGAGAACATCTTTACGGCCGGGGGAGGGGCGGGACGCGTTGCGCTCTCCCCCGACGGATCCGCGCTGGCCGTGGCGGGACCCGCCGAGGGGTCGGGCGGAAGGGGGATCCATCTCCTCCCGACCCTCGCGACAGCTGAGGTCTCGGGCCCCGCCGGTGGAGACGCGGGAACCTTCTGGACGGCCGGCGGCTCGCAGGTGTGGTCCCCGGACGGAGAGAGGCTGGCCTTCATCCGCGGAGGAACTCTCTTCGTCGCCGCACCCGGCGCGGCGGGCCGCGCGGTGGCGGAGGGATCGGGCGGCCTGCGGGCCCCCTCGTGGTCACCCGACGGAGAGACCCTCGCCTATTACTCCACCGACTCGGGGTCGCAGGACATCTGGCTCGTCGACGCCGGGGGAGCGACGCCACCGCGACAGCTGACGACCGCGGCGGCGGAGGCGGATGACAGCCGTTTCAGCCCGAGTTGGTCGCCGGACGGCCGCTGGATCGCCTACATCTCGAACCGGGCCGACTGGTGGCACGACGACGTGTGGCTCATCGACGTAGCTTCGGGCGACGCGCGGCAGCTCTCGGCCTCCCTCATGGCCTCCTCGAGTCCGGTCTGGTCTCCGGACGGCGCGAGCCTCGTCCTCATGGGGACGGCCAAGGACGAATACTGGTACGAGGATCTTGCCTACCTGTACCGGATCGACCTGGACCTCTCGGCGGGTGCCCCGCGAGTTGTGCGGGAGGCGCCCATCGAGATGCAGGTCTACGCCACCGACGCGATCATGCGCTTCGACCCGTTCTGGTCCGGAGACGGCGAGCGCGTCTACTTCCCATACCAGCAGCGCGGCGCCTTCGATCTCTGGTCGGTGCCGGCCGAGGGCGGAGTGGCCACCCGCGTCACGAGCGTCGGCGGTGCCTGGTCGTCGTTGCATGCGACGGCGGACGGCACGCGCGCCGTGTTCACGCGCGATGCGGCGACGGAGGGCAGGGAAGTCTGGCTCCTCGACCTCGAGGGCGGGACCCCCGCACGACTCACGAGCTTCTCGCCCGCCTTCGAAGGGATCCAGCGGCCGATGGAGATTTCCTTCAGGTCCTTTGACGGTCTCTACATCCAGGGATTCCTGTACCTGCCGCCCGCGATCCGGGACGCGCTTTCGGGCGGCTCCGACCCGCCCGCCTGCCCGGCGCTCGTGCAAGTTCACGGGGGAGGAACGAACTCCTACACGCAGGGGACGAACCTCATCGAGCAGTACCTCGCGAACGAAGGATTCGTCGTTCTGGCGATCAACTACCGCGGCGGATCCGGCTTCGGGCGCGAGTTCCAGGATCTGTCGGTCGAAGACTGGCTCAACGACCAGTCGAAGGATCCCGGCGGAGCGGCCGACTGGCTGCGCCGTCAGCCGTACGTCAACGGGCGCGTGGGGATATACGGCGGGAGCTACGGAGGCATGCAGTCGATGTCCGCGATCACCCGGACGCCCGACAAGTTCGATGCGGCGGTGCCGATGCGCGGCATCTACTCCGAGTCCCTGACCCTGCCGTATGCCGACCGCCTGGGAAAGATCTTTACGATCACGGGGCACGGCGGGACGCCGGAAGAGCGTCCCGAGATCTACGCCAAGAGCGAGACGCTCGACCGAATGGACCGCATTACCGCACCCGTGCTCATCATGCACGGAGAGTTCGATGTCCGCGCGCCGTTCGAGAACTTCGAACTCGCGGTCGAGAGACTCGATGCGCTCGGCAAGGAGTTCGACTCGAAGACGTATCCGGAAGGTCACGGCTTCCGCGATCCCGCCAACTCGATCGACATGTACACCCGACTGCAAGCCTTCTTCGACAAACATCTCGGAGGCTGTTGACCCGGGGTACGCCTCCAGATCAGGTCGGGAGAACACCGGGGGCGTCGTTCCGGTAGTAACTTGATCCTCAACCCCTTACGGCGCCCCCAAGAGATGCGAGGCGCCGAGAGACCGCGGGGGCGCCCCCCCCAAATGGGAGGCGCGAAAGATCTCACTTGGGCTTCGGATAGACGTTAGTCCTCGACCGTTGAGGGCATACCTGAGACCCAAGGTAGACCCATGGCAATCCGCACCTCTGCGACCTCCCAGCCCATCAGTCTTCCCCGCTCCTCGCGCGCATGTGCCGCGCGTTCGGCCGTACTCGGCTTTCTCGGTCTCGTGATTCTCTCCTGCGGCGGGGAGGAAACGGCGGGGCCGCGGCCCGGGCCGCCCCCTCCTCCGCCGACCGCGACGGTGCCGGCGCGGATCACACTGGAACCGGAGAGGGTGGCCGTTGTAGCGGGGGATACGATCCGGGTGCGTGCGCGCGTCCTGAACGATCGGGCGCAGCCGATCTCCGACGCGGTGGTGACGTGGACCAGCACCGATCCCGCGACCGCGACCGTGGATGCGGCGGGGCTCGTAACCGGTCTGAAGGAGGGCAACGCGAGCCTGACCGCCACGTCGGGCCCCGTCTCGAATGCCGCCCCGGTAGCGGTGCAGAGCCAGGATCGCGCGATCCTCATGGACCTCTACGCGGGCACGTTCGGCTCCGGCTGGACCAACAACACCAACTGGGGAACGGACGAGCCGGTCGAGAGCTGGCACGGTGTGACGGCGAACGCGAACGCCCGCGTGACGGCGCTCAACCTGAGCGAGAACAACCTGAAGGGTCAGTTGCCGGCGAACCTCGGCGACATGGCCTTCCTCACCGAGGTGGTCGTAAACGGAAACGCGGAACTCGAGGGGCCGATCCCGCACTCGCTCACCGAACTCGGCATCCAGCAACTCCAGTACGGCGGGACGATGTTGTGCACGGTAAGGGACGAGGACTTTCAGGCATGGCTGAACGCGATTCCGACGCGTGACGGCGCGTTCCTCGCATGCAACGAGGAACGCGCCGACCTCATGAAGCTCTACGAAGCCATGGGCGGAGAGAGCTGGACGCAGTCGGCCAACTGGGGGACCGATGCCGCGTTGGAGAACTGGTTCGGCATCGCGGTCGATTCAGCGGGGCGGGTCACTCAGATCGCGATGCGGGCCAACAACCTCCGGGGCGAGATCCCTCCGGAGATCCAGTACTTCCCGTACCTGCGGCGTTTGCGCCTGGATTACAACCAACTGGAGGGCGAGGTCCCGCCGGAAATCGGCGAACTCACCGAACTGCGGCGGATGGACATCGACGGGAACAACTTCACCGGCCCGATTCCTCCGGAGATCGGGAACCTCGTCAACCTCGATACGCTTTGGATGGGCGGAAACCAGATGAGCGGCCCGATCCCGCCGGAGCTGGGCAATCTCGCCAGCCTCCTGGAACTCCACCTGTACGAGGCCCGTTTCGACGGTACGATTCCCGAGGAGTTCGGGAAGCTCACCGAACTGAGAGTCCTTCGCATTACGGACACCAACATCGAGGGCGGTTTGCCCGAAAGCCTGGCGGCGCTCGGTAAGCTCCGCGCGACCCGCCTCTACGAGAACGAGTTGACCGACCCGCTCCCCTCCGGGCTCGGGCAGCTCGACAGCCTGCGGTCACTCTTTATCTCCGACAACATGATCGAGGGACCGCTGCCTGCGGACCTCGGACAGATCGACAGCCTCAGGTTTCTCCTGGCAAACAACAACAGGTTGTCCGGCCCCCTGCCGCCGGACCTCGGCGACGCCAGCGAACTCTACCGCATATGGGTCCAGGGCAATCCCGACATGTCGGGTCCATTGCCCGAAGGCCTGACGCAGCTTGACGAACTCTGGGAACTGATGGCGGAGGACACGGGGCTGTGCATGCCCCGGACACCGGCTTTCCGCAACTGGACGGAGTCCGTGTATTTCAAGTACCGGATCCGCCTGTGTGGGGGGGAGGCCCACGCCGAGGCCTACCTGATTCAGGCGGCGCAGTCGCGCGAGTTTCCCGTCCCTCTGGTGGCCGGCAGGGAGGCACTCCTGCGCGTGTTCGTGACGTCCGAAGAGGACACGGGGGCGATGATCCCTCCTGTGCGGGCCACCTTCTTCGTGGACGGTGCGGAGGTGCGCGTGGAGGACATCCCGGCGGGTTCGTCCGTGATTCCGACGGAAGTGCAGGAGGGCGAACTCGATCTTTCGCCCCACGCGGTGATCCCCGCCGAGGTGATCCAGGAGGGGCTGGAGATGGTCGTCGAAATCGATCCCGATGGCACGCTCGATCCGAATCTGGGCGTGTCGAGGCGCATCCCCGAGAGCGGGCGGATAACGGTGGATGTGAGGTCCGTTCCCCCACTGCTGCTGACTCTGCTCCCCTTCATCTGGACGGGGGACGACGACCGCGAAGCCTCGACGTTCGTGAGCACTGCCGATCCGGAAGACGAGTTCTTCTTTCAGACACATACATACTTGCCTGTGCAGGACATCGAGATCACACGGTACGAGAGCGTGACGGTCGATGCGAACGCCGGCCCCGACCTCCTGGCCGATGTCGGACGCATCCGCGTCATGGAGCAGGGAATCGGACACTGGCATGGTCTGATCCCGGAGATTGCGGGCGCCACCAGCGGCATTGCATGGCTCCCGTTTCTTCCCGACAGCCTTGCGTACCACGGGAAGACCGCCGTCTCGGAGATCGACGGGGAGACGTTCGCGCACGAACTCGGACACAACATGAGCCTGCGGCATGCGACCTGCTCGGGGGACGAAGGAGGCCCGGATGTTAGCTATCCGCACGAGGGCGGGCGGATCGGCGTCTGGGGATGGGACCCCCGCGATGGCGGGTCGCTCGTGGACCCGACGGTCCGGGACTTCATGAGCTACTGTGATCCCACCTGGGTCAGCGACTACTACTTCGCGAACGCGCTCCGCTTCCGGCTTCAGGATGCACTCGAGGTCTGGGAAGCCCCCGCCGCCACCCGGACGCTGCTCGTGTCAGGCGGGGCCGACGCGGACGGCGCCCTCCGCCTCGATCCGGCCTTCGTGGTCGACGCGCAGCCGCTCCTCCCGCTCGCTCCCGGCCCCTACACCATGACCGGAAGGCGCGCCGATGGAAGCGAGCTGTTTTCGCTGCGCTTCGGGATGGCGGAGACCTGGGACGGGGACGGGGGTTCGGGATTCACCTTCGCGCTTCCCGTGGAGCCGGTGTGGTAGACGGAGTTGGCGAGTCTTTCGGTGTCCGGGCCCGGTGGCAGCGTGGAGATCGCCGAGGGGACCGCGCCTCCCATGGCGATTCTGCGCGATCCGCAGACGGGACAGGTCCGAGCCATCTTCCGCGACCTGCCTTCCGGTCCGCTCGCCCAGAGCGCGGCGGACGCCCGTGCTCCGGTGCCGGGGCTCGAGGTGATGGTCAGCAGCGGGCTCCCCGCCCCGGCGGCCTGGCGGCGCTGACTCGAGCCCGCACCTCTCGGCCGAGACCATCGACTCTCGGCCGAGAGGAAGCTCCCGCGCGGTAGAAAGCGGGCGCTCGCGTCCGGTTGTACTTTGGGCGTCGATGCGCAGTGTCGACCGTAGTCCTCCGGCGTCGAGGGATCCCGCCGTGAAGCCAACCCGAAGAGCTCGCGAACGACTCTCCGGCCTCCCGCGCGCAAGTGCCTTGCGTTGGGCAGGGGCCTTCGCGGTCTTCCTCGCAGTCCTCTCCTGCGGCGAGGATGCGACGTCACCGCCGCCGCCTCCGCCGGCCACGCCGCAGCCGGCGCGGGTGACGCTGGAACCGGATTCGGTCGTCGTGGTCGCGGGCGATACGGTCCGCATGAGGGCGCGCGTGCTGGATGACCGCGCGCGGCCGATCTCGGACGCCCCCGTCACGTGGATGAGCGGCGATCCCTCGATTGCGACCGTCGACGCCACCGGGCTCGTGACGGGCCTCAAGGAGGGACAGGCGAGCATCACGGCGACCTCCGGGCCCGTGTCTGCGTCCGCTCCGCTCACAGTCCAGAGCCAGGATCGCTCGACGCTCCTGGACCTGCACGACGCGACTGACGGAAAAGACTGGACCGCAAGGGACGACTGGGGGGACGACGCGCCGGTCGGCGATTGGTACGGCGTCGAGGCCAACGCGGAGGGCCGGGTCGTGGCGCTTCGCCTAAGCGAGAACGGACTCACTGGCCAACTCCCGGAGAGCCTCGGAGATCTGGCGTTCCTCACGGAGCTGAGGGTGGACGGAAACGCCCTCACGGGCCCACTGCCGCTGTCTCTGTCGCGCCTCGGCCTCCGGCAACTCCACTACGGCGGTACCATGCTGTGCACGCTGAGCGACGAGGCGTTTCGCGAGTGGCTGGCCGCCATCCCGTCACGCGAAGGAGATGAGCTGGCCTGCAACGAGGAACGGCAGGACCTGGCGGTGATTTACGAGGCCATGGGCGGACCGAGGTGGCGGAACTCGGCGAACTGGCTGACGGATGCGCCGCTCGAGACCTGGTGGGGCATCCAGGTCGACGAGTCGGGGAGGGTCAGCGGCATCCATCTGTACAGCAACGGCCTGTCAGGACGGATCTCTCCGCGGATAGGAAGGTTTCCGCATCTGAGACTGCTGCGGTTCGACGGAAACCAGGTTACGGGCCCCATCCCGCCGGAGCTGGGCGACCTCACCGAACTCCGACAGCTGGAGCTGGACGGGAACGACCTCAGGGGTGCGATCCCACCGGAGCTCGGGAAGCTGGAGCACCTTGAACGGCTGTTCCTGCACGACAACCAACTCGTCGGCGCCCTCCCCCCCGAGTTCGGGAATCTCGTCGAACTTCGCCTGTTCTGGGCCCGGAACAACCTGCTCGAAGGACCAATCCCGCCCGAACTCGGAGCCCTGGTTCGGCTGGAGTGGTTGGACCTCACAGGGAATCGGTTCGAAGGGCCCCTCCCGCCGGAGCTGGGCGAGCTTGCGCGCCTGCGTTACCTGGATTTGAATCGAAACAGGCTCTCCGGCCCCCTCCCATCGCAGTTCGGCCGACTCGCGCGCCTCGAGGAACTGTCCCTGGCGGACAACATGTTCGCGGGCCCCCTGCCACCGGAGTTCGGTCGCATGGCCAGGCTCGATGGACTGTACCTGCAGAACAACCACGAACTTTCCGGCTCCATCCCCGAGACGTTGACTTCGCTCGATCTCGAGGAATTTCTCGCGGGTGGCACCGAACTGTGCGCGCCGGATGAACCTGCCTTTCAGGACTGGTTCGCATCCATCCTGAAACGACGCATCCGGCGATGCGAGGGGGAGGGGGCGGCCGAGGCCTATCTGACGCAAGCCGTGCAGTCGCGAGACTACCCCGTCCCGCTCGTAGCCGGGGAGAGTGCGCTCCTCCGCGTTTTCATCACGTCCGAACAACAGACCACCGCGACGATCCCGCCGGTCCGGGCCACGTTCTTCGTGGGAGGCGCCGAAGGGCATGTGGTGGAAATCCCCGCCGGTTCCTCCGCGATCCCGACCGAGGTGCGGGAGGGCGAACTGGAACTGTCGGCGAATGCGGAGATCCCCGGCGACGTGATTCAGCCCGGACTGGAAGTGGTCGTCGAGATCGATCCCGACGGTACGCTCGATCCGGCACTGGGCGTCGCGCGACGCATCCCGGAGACCGGACGGGCGGCGGTGGAGGTCACGGCCATGCCTCCCCTCGGACTCACCTTGATCCCGTTCATCTGGGCCGGGGACAACGACCCCGCCGCCTCGATGCTCGTCGCGGAGATCCATCCCGACCACGAGATCCTGTGGCAGACGAACAACCTGCTCCCGGTCGGCGCCGTCGAGATCACGACATACCGGCCGGTAAGGCTGGACTTCAATGACGCGTTTGCCGTTCTGAGCGAAGTCTCACGGATCCGGGCCATCGAGGGAGGCAGCGGCCACTGGAAGGGGCTGATGCCCGATCTCGAGGGAGCCGGCGGCGTCGCCTGGATCGGCGGCAAGACGAGCGTGTCGCAGCTCAACGAGTCCACCATCGCTCACGAACTCGGGCACAACTTCAACCTGCGCCACGCGGACTGCGGGAACGCCGCGGGTCCGGACCTCACCTTCCCTTGGCCCAACGCCGCGATCGGCGCCTGGGGGTACGACCCGCGCGACGGCGGGTCGCTCGTACCCCCGGACTGGGCGGACCTCATGAGCTATTGCCCCCCCGAGTGGATCAGCGATTACTACTTCACGAACTCGCTGCGCTACCGGCTGGCGGACGAGGGTTTTCCCGCCCGCGTCCCGACCGCCGCGACTCGATCGCTCCTCGTCTCCGGACAGGTCGCGGCTGACGGGACGCCCCGGCTCGATCCCGCCTTCGTCATCCATGCGCAGCCCGTCGTGCCCGCCTCCGGCGGCGACTACGAACTGCGGGGCGCGCGCGCCGACGGGAGCGAGCTGTTCTCGCTGAGGTTCGATGTGCCGGAGATCGCCGATGGCGACGGTAGCTCGGGTTTCGTCTTCGCCCTTCCGGTGGAGGAGACGTGGCCGGCGGGACTGGCGCGTCTCTCGCTCACTGGTCCGGGCGGTCGCACGGAAATGACGAGTGGGAGCGAACCTCCGATGGCGATCCTGCGGGATCCGGAGACCGGCGACGTACGCGCCATCTTTCGGCACCTGCCGGCCGGTCCGCTCGCCCTGAGCGCGGCGGCGGCACAGGCGCCCGAGCCCGGCCTCGAAATAATGATCAGCCACGGGCTCCCCGACATGGCGGCCTGGCGGCGCTGACTCCAGCTTCGTCTGCCAGGGTCTCGTCCAGGTGTGGACTTCCGCGTGAGGAGGTAGCGCGCATGCGATCGCAATCGGCTTCCCCGTTCTCGGCTTTGCCCCGCCGAGTTCCGTTTTTTCTGCCTGTCGCCGCGGCCGTGTTCGGACTCGCGCTGTCGCCCGCAAGCGGGAACGCGCAGTGGACGCACCGTTACCCGAAAGTCGCCGGGTACAACCACCACGTGTACCTCGAGGGCTACGAGCTTCCGATGCTCACGGCGGGACCCATCGATCCGGCCCCGTCGCCCGACGGCGAGCGGGTCGCGTTCGCGTCGCACGGATGGATCTGGGTCATGGATCTGTCCAGCGGGGTGGCGCGGCGGCTGACCCGGGGGGGCGGGATCGACGCTCGGCCCGCGTGGTCTCCGGACGGGCAGGTCATCGCGCTCGTACGCGACGATACGGAAGACACCGAGATCGTCTGGGTCGCCGCGACGAGCGGCGCGGAACTGGGCCGCGTCGACAGCCCCGGCCTCGAACTCGACCCCGCGTTTTCCGCTGACGGGACGAAGATCTTCTACTCGTCGGCCGAGTCGGAGGCCGGGGCGCTGGATCTGTGGGCGGTGGACATCGCGAGCGGCGTCCGGCGACCGGTGACCGACGCGCCGGGGATCGAACTCAAGCCCCAGCCGGGCGAGCGCGCCCTCGTCTACCTGTGGAAGGGCGGCGGACGCGACCGCGTGGTCGTGCGCTCGGGCGACTCGGCCGAGCCGCGGACGCTCATCGAGGGGAGCCTCGCGTCCATGGCGCGCCCTGCCCTCAGTCCTGACGGGTCGACGGTCGCCGTCAACTGGCCGACGCAGGAGGGGTGGGATCTGCGGCTTCTGAGTGTCGCCGACCCGGGGCCATCGATCCTGCTGGCCTCGGGAGGCCTGCCGCTGACGCCGGCGTGGGATCCGTCCGGCGAGTGGGTCTACTTCTCCGAGGCCGACGAGGATGAACGGTTGAATCTCAAGCGCGTGCGGGCCGCGGGTGGTTCTGTCGAAGCAGTTGAGGTGACGGCCTGGGACTGGGGTGCGGCGACGGCGAGTCTCCGGATACGGACGGTGGCCGGGCAAGGCGGCGCTCCGGTGGCTGCTCGGCTCGCGGTCGTGGGCGGCTCGGGCCATCCCCTGATTCCGGACGGACCTGCCGCGCGGTTCGACGGACAGAGCGGCCGCGTTTTCTTCTATTCGCCGGGAGTGATCGAACTCACCGTTCCTGCCGGCGAGGTCACGGTCTCGGCCGTCCAGGGGCTCGCCACGCCCGAATCCTCCGCGACGGTGCGGGTGGACGCGGCGTCCGGCGCCGCGGAGGTGGAGGTCGTGCTCTCTCCTGTCTGGGATGCCCGCGCGGGCGGCTGGAGTTCAGGGGAACATCACTTTCACCTCAACTACGGCGGCCTGTACGACCTCTCGCCCGAGGACCTGGCACCGATGATGCTCGGGGAGGCGCTCGATTTCGCCACGCCTCTGCTCGCCAACCTCCACAACCGGTTCGAGGACCAGGACCTGTGGACGTGGCGGCACTCCGGCGGCCCGCCCTTCGTCCGTTTCGGGCAGGAGGTCCGTTCCCACTTCCTCGGACATCTCGGGTTGATCGAGACCGATGACCTGTTCTGGCCCTGGGTGTGGGGACCCGGCTACCAGGTCTACGGCTCGGACGACCGCGTGAACGCCGAGCCGCTGCGCCATGCGCGGGCGCAGGGGGGCTTCCAGTACTACGTGCACCCGGTCAGTAACCGAGGTTTGGCGCGCGCGACGCCGTGGGCGGAAGCCTCGATCGCCGACCTCCGGGGCGCCGTACCGGTCGAACTCGTCGCCGACGCGGCGCTGGGGGATCTGGACGCCCTCGAGATCGTCTGCCTGTGGAGCGACGAAGTTCTTACGTCCCAGATCTGGCACCTGCTGCTGAACGCCGGCCTCCCGGTCGTCCCCTCGGCCGGAACCGACGTGATGAACAACTTCTACCGGACGATGGCCATCGGCACGTCGCGCGTGTACGCGCAAACCGGAGCCACCCAGAGCTGGTCCACCTACATGGACGCGCTCCGGAACGGACGGACGTTCGTGACGAACGGTCCGTTCCTCGACTTCAGCGTCGGCGGGACGGGTCCCGGCGGCGTCGTGGCCGCGGGGGAGGTCTCGTGGTCGCTCGGCGTCGCCACGGCGACGGAAGTGGAGCGAGTCGAGGTGTTGGTGAACGGCGAGGTGGCCTGGAGCGGGGAGAGCCTCGACGGGCCGGGTTCGCGCCGCTTCGACGGCGAGCTGAGGCTGCCGGAGGGGGGCTGGGTCGCGGCGCGCGCCGTGGGCGGCCCCGCGCGCTGGCCGATGATGGCGAACTACCCGTTCGCCCACACGGCGCCGGTATGGATCGGGGGCGTCGGCAGTTCCGACCCGGCTGCCCGCCGGGAGGCGGCCGCCGAACTCCTCGCGATTCTGGACGTGGCGCGCGCCAGGCTGGTCGTGGGCTACGGAGGGGCGGAGATCCCCAATCTCCTTGGCCGCTTCGACGCCGCGCGGGAACGGCTGGAGGCACTGGCCGCGCGATGACGCCCCGCCGTCCCGCGATTGCGCTCGTCATCGAAGAGTCCGTGGCGTCCGGGCTGCCGGGAACGGCGGGAGCGCCCCCCCGCTGGCTCCTCGTGCGCCGTCCCGCTGACGATCCCGATCTCCCCGGCGTGTGGGGCCTTCCCGCCGGCTCGCACGCCGAGGGGGAGACCGACGAGGCCCTGGTCCGGCGCATCGGACGGGAGAAGCTCGGCGTGGAGACCGCGGACCTCGGCCGCCTGCGCGAGGGTCATATCGAACGCCCGGGCTATCGGCTCGAGATGCGCCTGCACTCGGCCCGCATCGCTGCGGGCGAGCCCCGCGTGCCCCAGTCCGTCCCCGGCATCACGCAATACTGCGAATGGGGATGGAAGCCCCCGGTCGAACTCCGCGACGGAGCCGACCGGGGATCGCTGTGCTGCCGTCTCGCCCTCGACTTTGCAGGACTGCCGGGACCGAGTTAGAGCTTGATATCGAGGCGCCGTGCCGCGGCCAGCGGCGGCGCTGCGAGGCCGCAAGCGACGTAGGCGGCGAGCGAGAGCGCCATGGCGGGGAATACCTCGTGCACGGCCTCGGAGAACGGGACCCAATCCCAGCACAGCAGCACCACGAAACCGGTCACCAGCGAGGCGACCGCCCCCGCCCCCGTACCGCGCCTCCAGAGCAGGCCGAGCACCACGGCGGGGAAGAAGCAGGCCGCGTAGAGGCCGCCGGAGAATGCGGTCAGCGTCACGATGCTCCCCGGCGGGTTGAGCGCGAGCCCGGCTGTGATGATCGCGAACAGGGCGACCCAGAACCGCGTATTGGCCACCGCGCGCCCCTCGTCCGCCTGCGGCCGGAAGAGCGAGATCACGTCCCGCTCCCACGTCGAGGCCATCACGAGCAGCACGCTGTCCAGCGACGACATCGCCGCCGCGAGCATGGCCACGAGGATGAAGGCCGCCGGGAACGCCGGCAGGATCCCCGCCTCCCCGAGCAGCGTCGGCACGACGAGATCCGATTCCGCGAGGCCGCTGCCGATCACCGCGTGGGCGTAGAGCCCGATCGGGAGCAGCAAGATGTACACACCCAGGAACGCGACCGTCGACACGATCAGTCCACGCCGTACCGCCGTCGGATCGGCGAGCGCGTAGAAGCGCGAGAGCTGTCGCGGGTCGACGATGAACTTGAGCGTCCCCGCCACGATGATCCCGATGAGGACGGGGAAGGGCATGGCCGCGTCCCATCGGAAGAGTTCCGACGTGGCTGGCGCCGCGCGAATCGCGTCGATCGCGCCGAGTCCGCCGGCGCTGTTCAGCGTCCCCCAGAAGAGGAGAATGGCCGCGATCGACATCACGATTCCCTGGACCGCGTCCGTCTTCACGACGGAGATGAAGCCGCCCACCGCCGTATACAGCACGACGACGATGAAGACGAACCCGATCGCCCCCCTGTAGGGGATGTCGAGGAAGATCTCGAGCAGATTCCCGATCCCCTTGAAGACCGCGATCATGTACAGGAAGCTGGCGAAGATCACGACCACCGCCGCCAGGACGCGCGCCGCCCGGCTCTCGAAGCGGAAGCCCACATAATCTGCGAGCGTCACCGAGTCCACGGCTCCGGTGAAGGCGCGCAGGCGCGGCGCGACCCACACCCAGGCCGCGAGCGAGAAGACGACGACGGCAGGCGCGAGCAGCAGCCAGGGCGCTCCGTAGGTGTACGCCTGTCCCGAGAAACCGACGAAACTGTTCGTGCTCGAGTAGGTCGCGAAGAAGGAAAGGCCGAGGACGACCCCGCCCATCGACCGGCCCCCCACGTAGAAGTCCGCCCGCCCCTTCGTGCCGCGGCGGCCCTCGATCGCGTGCCGCACGAGCAGCGCCCCGTACACTGCGAGGAGAGCCACCGCGATCCAGTGTGTCTGCAGCCAGGCCATGCGCTTGTCGGGTCTCGGGTTCGGAGGATTGCCTCGGGTCAGGGCCCGGCGTCCGCGAACCCGGTATCTGACGGGACCCCGCCTCGCCAGACAAGCCCCGGGTCCATGCCCAGGCCGGTCCGCGCCCGGTACGTTGCCCCGCCAATCTCCTGGTACAAGGTTGGATTTCAACGACTGGTAAAGGTCGTGGCACGGGGTCGCAGCGAGAGGAGGCAGCGGATGTCGAGTCGTTTCAGGGGTTCCGACCTGGCCGCGAACATCAAGGCGGCGGTCATCGCCTGGGTCGTGGCCATGGGCGGCTCGCTGCTGCTGGCCGCTCTGCTCCTCGCGCTCTCGGCTCTCGCGTCCGGGTCCGATTCGCTCGCGTCGGTATTGATCTTCGGCGCGTTCGTCGCGTCCCTGGCTGTCCTCTTCCTCGCCGGCTTCGTCTGCTCCAGATTTGCGGCCAGCCGCCCGGCCGTGTGGATCCTGATCGTCCTCCTCCTCCTCCCCGGGCTGCTTCGGAACCAGTGGGGGAGTCCCTGGGTTCTCGTGGGTGGTGGCGGGGGGATGTCCCTGTATGGAGCGGACTTCGTGACGCGGCTGATCGGCGAGACTATGGGGGCGATCTTTACCTGGCTGGTGGGGATTCTTCCGGTACTCGCGGGAGCCGGCTACGAGGAAAGGCGCCGATTCGCGTCCCGCTAGCAGCCGCGGGCTACACTGGTACCAGGTCACACCATCGTCCCACGGAGGGTATCGAAGTGGCACAGGCAACGAGCACCCAGAGTCCCGAAGTCCGGACCCGCAAGCGCCTCCCCGAGCGGGGAATCGACTGGGAGACGCTCAAGAGCGAACTCCTCGGCCGGAAGGCGATCGACTACGACTGGAAGAACGGCCGCGTCCCGTATCTCGTCTACTACGTGGACGAGGACGTGAAGCAGGTGCAGGACGCGTCGCACGCGACCTACTCGGTCGAGAACGCCCTCTCGGGTCAGGGTTCCTTCCCCAGCGTCGGGGCCATGGAGGACGAGGTCATCCAGATGGGCCTCGACATCTTCAACGCACCCGAAGGCGCGGGCGGACAGTTCACCTCGGGCGGGACCGAGAGCATCTTCCAGGCCGTGAAGGTCGCGCGCGACATGAAGCGGGAGGCGCGCCCCGACCTGGGCCGGCTCAACATCGTCGCCGCCTACAGCCGGCATCCGTCAGTGGACAAGGCGGCCCAGATCCTCGACCTCGATATGAAGTACGTGGATTGCCGGTCCGACTGGCGTGCGGATGTGGACGCCATCCGCGAAGCGCTCGATGAGGCTTCGATCTTCATCTACGCCGGGGCACCCACGATCTACTACGGGCTCATCGACCCGATGCGGGAACTGGGAGAACTGGCCCTCGAGACGGGCGTCCGCCTGCACTCCGACGCCTGCTACGGCGGCTTCATCTCGCCCTTCGCGCGGGAACTGGGGTATCCGGTGCCCGATTTCGATCTCTCGGTGCCCGGCGTGTCGAGCCTGTCGGCCGACCTCCACAAGTTCGGGTTCGCGCAGAAGAGCGCCTCGCTCGTCCTCTTCGCCGATGGCAACGACCTCGACTACGCTCGGTACGTCGTCCGCGATCTCGCCGGCGGCACCTACGCCTCCGCCACCGCCCAGGGCTCGCGGCCGGGCGGCGCGGTGGCGTGCGCGTGGACGATGCTCCAGCACCTGGGCCGCGACGGATACCGGGAGATCGTGCGCGGGATCATGGAGACGACGCGTGCGGCCATCGAGGGGGTGAAGGCGATCGACGGCCTCTACGTGTTCGAGCCGGAGGGCGACACGAACCTCTTCCGATACGATGTCGAGCCTGGGCAACCGTTCAACATCTTCGCCGTCGCGCGGCTCATGAACGAACGCGGCTGGATGATGGGACAGCACCATGTGCCGCCCGCCATCCACCAGCCCATCACGTCCGTGCACACGCCGGTGCTCGACGAGTACCTGACCGACCTCGCGGAGTGCGTGGCCATCGCCCGTCGCGATCGCCTCCACGACACCTTCCTCGACGGCACCTACTAGCCAGGGAGGTTCCGGATGCCGGTCGGACTGCTGGCGGCGCTGGTCATCGCGTTCCTGACGCTCTTCGGGGTCGGTACCCGGTACTACGTCAACGGGGACCTCAACGCCATCCATTGTCTGTTCAGCCTGTTCTTCTCGACCAACCTGCTCATCTGCTATTGGGAGGCGTGTCTCTTTGTCCGGCGTGACTACATCGAGAAGCGCGTCGAGCACTGGCGCGAACGGCGGCGCGAGACCGGCCGCATACCCGCCGGCGAGTTCCTTGCCACCCGCGTACCGTTGGGACGGTTGCTGTCTCCGACAGTCTGGGCGGATGTGTGGGCCACGTACTCGACGGTCGATCCGGCCTACACGGATCGCCGGACCTTCGGCTTCAACGCCGACATCGCCAACGGGTTCGCTACGCCGCTCCCGACCCTGGTGCTCTATGCGGCGTACAGCGCGGGCGTTCTGCCGGCCGTCGTTGTCGGCATTGTGGGGGTCGGGCTGTTCTGGCAGTGGGTGTATGTGTCGTCGCTGTACTGGGTGAGCTTCTTCGTGGCCGGGGAGCACCGCGGCATCAGCCGGGGCGAGTTCTACACCTACGTGGGCGCCACGAACGCCGTGTGGGTGTTGTGTCCGATGTTCGGTCTGTACGTCTCCATCCGCCTGATCCTGGACGGCAACTACGGCATTCTCGGCTTCTGATCGATGCTGCACAGAGCCAGACACGGATGGATCGAAGTCGTCGCCGGCGTCATGTTCAGCGGCAAGTCCGAGGAACTGATCCGGCGCGTCCGGCGAGCCCTCATCGCCGGGCGGCGGGTTCAGCTCTTCAAATCACACCTCGACGACCGCTACGGCGGCCAGTTCCGGATCTCGTCCCACGACGGGCGGGAGATCGACGCCGAACCCGTGTCCAACTCCGTGCAGGT
This sequence comes from Candidatus Palauibacter sp., assembly GCF_965213655.1. Lineage (GTDB taxonomy): Bacteria > Gemmatimonadota > Gemmatimonadetes > Palauibacterales > Palauibacteraceae > Palauibacter. The sequence goes on from NZ_CBDBZT010000003.1 coordinate 469,042, forward strand.
CGCCGAGAAGATCCGCACGGCGACGCAGGTGGTCGCCATCGACGAGGCCCAGTTCCTGGACGACGGCATCTGCGAGGTCGCCGACGCGCTGGCGGACGCCGGGATGCGGGTCATCGTGGCCGGCACGGACATGGATTTCCGCGGCGAGCCGTTCGGTCCCATGGGGCTCCTCCTGGCGCGCGCGGAACGCATCGACAAGCTGCACGCGATCTGCGTGGTGTGCGGCGACCCGGCGACGCGGAACCAGCGCCTCATCGACGGTGAACCGGCCCCCGCCGAGGGCCCGACGATCCAGGTGGGAGGCTCCGAGTCCTACGAAGCGCGCTGCCGTCGCTGCCACGACGTGCCGAAACGGGACCGGGCGCAGAGGGAATTGTTGCCGAGGCGCGGAACAGCTGAATGGAAGGGGACCTAGATGAAGACGCACACCTGGACGAGGCTCGCGCTGTTCGCGGCATCTCTCCTGCTCCTGCCGCTGGAGGCCACAGCCGGGCAGTTGTCGCACCGGCCTGCGGTGCCGGGCCCGAACGGGCTGGTTACGGCGGGCCATCCCCTGGCGTCCATGGCGGGTCTCCGCACACTGATGGCCGGGGGGAACGCCGCCGATGCCGCCGTCGCGACGCTGGCCACGCTGAATGTAGTACGGCCACAGATGTCCGGGATGGCGGGGAACGGATTCGTGACCCTGTACGACCGCGTCTCCGACCGCGTGTACTCGCTGGCGGGCACCGGCGCGGCTCCGCTGGCCCTGGATCCCGCGAGCCGCACCGCTGACGAACTGAACAAGGGGATTCACGCGGGTGTCGTCCCCGGCCTGTTCGGCGGCTGGATCGCACTCCTCGACCGTTTCGGCACCATGAGTCTCGCCCAGGTGCTGGCCCCGGCCATCGACTACGCGGAAAACGGCCATCCCATCGAAGCGTCCGTCGTGGCGTCGATCGAATCTCACCGGGAACTGTTCGAGAGCTTCCCCTCGAGCCGGCGCATGTTCCTTCCCCTGGGGCGGGTGCCCGAGCCCGGCGAGACGTTCCGGATGCCCGACTTGGCGAACACGCTCCGGAAGGTGGTCGAGGCCGAGCAGATGGCCCTGGCGGCCGGCAAGACGCGGTCGGAAGCGCTGCAGGCCGCCTTCGACCGGTTCTACCGGGGCGACATCGCCGTGGAGATGGCCCGCTTCTACCGGGAGAACGGCGGCGACTTCACCATGGAGGACTTCGCACGCTACGAGCCCATCTGGGCGGAGCCCCTCCGCACCACCTACCGGGGATACGATGTGTACACCAGCCCGCCGACGTCGCGCGGCGGGCTGGAGGTGACGATGCAGCTGAACCTCGTCGAGGGCTTCGATCTGCGCTCCCTCGGCGCCGGAAGCGCGGAGACGATCCACCTGCTGTCGGAGGCGATCAAGGTCGCGAAGGCCGACGTCTATGCCTACGCGGCCGATCCCGCCCTGGTCGACATGCCTCTCGACGAATTGCTCTCCAAGGACTACGCGGCCGCCCGCCGATCCCTCATCGACCCATCCGGGGTGATGGTGTACCCGGGGCCCGGGAATCCGGTGCGGGTCGACGAATTCCAGTCGAGCCGGTCGGGTGGGGCCGCGGCGGGAGGGGAAGTGCTTGGGCGGCGAGGCCATCTTGCCGAGGCATCGTACGCGGGGAGCACGACCAGCTTTTCCATCGCCGACCGGTTCGGAAATGTGGTGGCCGCGACGCCCACGCACGGTGGGGCCTTCGGCACGGGCGTGGTCGTTGGCAACACCGGCCTGACCTTCAACAACGGAAGCCGTATCGGCTCGACTTCTCCCTATCCCGACCACGTGAACTACGTCCGGGGCGGGCAGATTCCGATCCTCAACAACTCCCCCATCATCGTGCTCAGGGACGGCCGGTTCCATGCAGCCCTCGGAACGCCGGGCGGCGAGACGATCGGCCAGACGCAGTTCCAGGTGCTCGTGAACCTCCTCGACTTCGAGATGCCGATCCAGGAGGCCATCGCGGCGCCCCGCTTCGCCCTGAGCGGAGAGCCGAACTTCTACATGCCGGGAGCCGAGGTCCATTTCCGTCTGGAGGATCGACTGCCAGGCGACGTGGTCGGGTCGCTCGAAGGGTTGGGATACACCGTCGAGCTTGCGCCCGGATATGCCTTCGGCAGCATGCAGGGCATCACTCTCGATGCCGTCACAGGAGCGCTCATGGCGGGCGCCGATCCCCGGCGCGTCGCCTACGCCGTGGGTTGGTGAGGTCCCTGGCTTCCAGCTAGCCTCGGGCGCCCGGGCCGGACCCGGCGCGCCCGCGAAGGATGTTGATGGGGGCGAGTTCCGGGCGGCGGCAGGCGGCCAGCCGAAGGATGAACGTGTCGACTAGGGCGTGCCGGCCCGACACGCTCGCGTGGCTCACCATGTCGGTGAGCACCATCCAGGCGGAGAAGGGTGGGAAGCGAATCTCGCGCCACGTCTCGTCCCGCTCCTGGAAGGATGGCGTGTCCTTCATGTAGTTGTGGAAGCGCCGCATGCGCCGGTCGTACGGACTGGAGTCCGCCAGCACCGCCTCCCCGAGTCCCGCCTTCGCGATCCCCTTCAACAGGCGCCCGCGGAGGCGGTCACGAGCGCCCCGCTCCAGCGGGCCGCCGCCCGCGACGCCCGCCTCGGCCCCATAACGTGCGAACACGTCGGGAAACGTCCCCTTCGTGCACCACACGCGGTCCTCCTCGGGGTTCACGTTCACGAAGAAGCGCAGGATGCGATCGCCGTCCGTCGCCCCGTAGGCGCCCGCATCGAAGTGGATGAGTTCGTTACTGGCATGTGCGGAGAGGCCGCGGCCCCGCTCCTGGATCGGACGGAAGCTCGTCGTGCCCACGGTCCATCCCGCGGTGAGCCCAGGCAGGCAGTCACGCAGGAAGGCGCGAACGCTGGCGCCGTGCGCGGTGAGCGTGGCGCGAACCGCGTCCCGCAGCCCTCCGTGCCCCCTCACGCCGCGCAGACGCCCACCCTCCGGGTGAAAGCTGACGTTCTTCGCTTTCAGTTGGCGCGGAAGTTCCGCCCGCAGCCGCTCAAGGTCGCGATCCGGCGGGAGTTCCACCGGACAGGCGGGGAAGAAAACGATCTCCCCCCGCTCCAGCGCGTCGGCGAGATCGGGCCGGGGCCCGCGCCCGGGCCCCGCTTCGGTCACCAGATCCCGCTCCCGGCTCAGATGCCCCGGCTCAGTTGCGGGAGCCGATCGCCATCACCTCGAAGCGCGCCCCGAAGAGCAGCGGGCCGGAGCCGAGAAAAGCCCGCGCCGGGAAGTTCTCGGTGAAATAGGTCCGGTAGACCTTGTTGAAGACGTCGTACAGGTCGACGTCGGAGCAGAACACCTGTACCGAGACGAGGTCGTCCATCGTGATCCCCGCCTGCTCGACGGTGCTCTTGATCGCCTCCATGACGAGCCGGGCCTCTTCCTCCGCATCGTTCGGCGGACGGCCATCGACGAGACCCAGCGACCCCGACACGAAGAGCAGGTCTCCAACCCACACGGCGCCGCTGAAGGGGAGGACGCCTTCCTCGCTCGCGTGCCGTGGATTGATGTACTCACGCTGAGCCGCAAGATCGGGAGCCATGGCAGCGAACCCTCCGGTGGCAAGAAGTGAGATCCTGATGAAGCGCTTCATGCGTTGGTTCCTCTCGTTCTCAATCGTTTGAACAAAGGGCAAATGGCGGTCCGGTGTCGGCGGTCAGTCGCCGCCGCCCGCCGCCGCCTCGGCCGCGATCGCCTCGCGTGCCTGCGAGACGACGTATGCCTGGATCAGGCGCAACTGCTCGGAGTTGAGCAAGCCTTCGTAAGACGGCATCCCCTGCAGTTCCCGGCTGCCGCCCAGGACGATGTCCTCGAAATTGCGGTGCACGATGTCCGTCGCCCGCTGCAGGTTCGGCATCGCACCCTCCGAGCCGCCGCCCGTCCCGTGACAGTGCCGGCAATACTGCCGGTAGAGTTCGCCCCCGCTCGCGAGCGAGGCCGCGTCCGCGGGAAGGTCGGCGGCGACGGCGGGCACGCTCACCGGCCGCTTGCGCCGCGGCTCCGGCATTTCCCCGGTGCCGCCGAGCACGAAGGTGAAGACCCGGCCTCGCTGCTCGTAGTTGGCGGCGTCGCCGTAGGGCGCTCCGCTCCGGCCGCGCGAGCCTCCCCAGCCGGCCGCCACCGTCACATACTGGCGCCCGTCAACGAGGTAGGTCACGGGGCCGCCCAGGATACCGAGGCCGGTGGCAATCTCCCACAACTGATTGCCGTTCTCGGCATCATAGGCGACGAAGCGGCCGTCGCCGCCGCCCTGGAAGACAAGCCCGCTCGTCGTCGTCATCGTCCCGCCGTTCCAGTAACCGAGAAGGGGGACGGTCCAGCGGGCCTCCTGCGCCTTCGGGTCCCACGCAACGAGGAATCCGGCGTCGTCGCGCGCCCCGTACCGGCTCATGTGGCCGACGTTGTTCACTCTCGGCCCGAAGCTGTGGTCCTCGATCTCGAGGTTCGTGTACACCCAGTCCGGCGGCTCGCTGCGCTCGACCCACCCCTCCTGGATCGGGAGGTACATGAGCCCCGTCTCCGGGTTGAAGGACTGAGGCTGCCAGTTGTGGCCCCCGAGGGCGGCCGGCGTAATCATGGTCCACACCTCCGCGTGTACGGCTTCCGGGCGGTCCGTGGGGCGGCCCGTCTCCAGATCGAGTCCCTCGGCCCAGTTCTGGACGATGTACTCCTGTCCGGAGAGGAACTCGCCCGTCTCGGCGTCGAGGACGTAGAAGAAGCCGTTCTTCGGGGCCTGCATGATGACGCGTCGCATGCGGCCGTCGAACTCGAGGTCCGCCAGAGTCATCGGCTGGACGGCCGTGTAGTCCCAGTGATCGCCGGGCGTCGTCTGGAAGTGCCACACGTACTCGCCCGTCTGCGGGCGCAGGGCGAGAATCGAGGCGAGGAAGAGGTTGTCGCCGCCCCCGGGGCTGCGGAGGTTTCGGGACCAGGGGGAGCCGTTGCCCGTCCCGATGTAGAGGAGATCGAGGTCGGGATCGTAGATGATCGAGTCCCACGCAGTGCCGCCGCCGCCCGCGACCCACCACTCGCCGTTCCACGTCTCGGCCGCCATCTCCATGGCCTCGGATTCGAAGCCGTCCGCCGGGTTGCCGGGCACCGTGTACGTGCGCCACACGAGTTCGCCGTTGTCCGCGTCGTAGGCGGAGACGTAGCCCCGGACGCCGTATTCGGCGCCGCCGTTGCCGATGATCGCGAGGCCCTGAACGACGCGAACCGCGCCCGTGATCGTGTAGGCCTCGTTCGGGTCGATGGTGAGCGCCTCCCACACGACATCGCCGGTCTCAGCGTCGAGGGCGATGAGGCGGCCGTCGATCGTGCCCACGATCACCTTGCCCTCGTAGAGCGCCACGCCGCGGTTCACCACGCCGCAGCAGGCGAGACGCCCCCGGATGCGCGGCACGCCGGGGTCGTGGCGCCACAGACGCTCTCCGGTGCGCGTGTCGATGGCGTGCACGACGCTCCACGGCGCACTGATGTACATGACCCCGCCCACCACGAGCGGCGTCGCCTCGACCCCGCCTCGCAGCTCGATGTCGTACGTCCACGCGAGGCCGAGCTGGTCGACGTTGTCGCGCGTGATCTCCTCGAGCGTGCTGAAGCGGTCTTCCGCGTAGTTGCCGCCGTAGGTGAGCCAGTTTCCGTCGGGGCGCGCGGCCACGAGCACCGCGTCGGTCACATCGCTGGCGCTCCGCACGCTTGAAGGCTCGGGCGCCGGTGCGTCCGCGGTGCAGGCGGCGGTTGCAACGAGGAGCAGCAGAGCGTCGGGTCGCATGCGCATGGTCTCTCCCGGTCACGGAGGTGGGGTACGGCCTCAACCGAACAGTGTACGATCTAACACTTTCCGACGTCGCCAGTCACGGCCAGCACGGACAAGCTCATGAGAACGAGTGTGGCACGGCAACCGCACGGCCGGGTTCGAGACGGTGCCCGGCCCGGGCGACTAATTTGCGGAGTTCCGCTGCCGCAGGATGACTGCTCCGGGGAGTTCGTCCGTGAACTCGCCGTTGTCCACCGTGAACACCCCGTTCACCAGCACGTAGTCGACTCCCTCGCTGAACAGGTCCGGCTCGAGCACGGTGGCTCGGTCCCGGAGGCGCTCGAGGTCGAACACGACGACGTCCGCCCTGTACCCCTCGCGCAGGAAGCCTCTGTCTTCGAGGCCGATGATGCGTGCCGGCAGTCCCGTCATCGAGCGCACGGCGAAGGGCAGCGTGATCGCCTGCAGGTCCTTCACGTAGCGGGCGATCTTGCGCGTGAAGGCGCCGAAGTGACGGGGGTGCGCGCCGGGGCGCGAGGCGAACGCGGGTACACCCTCGACCCCGCTCACCGCCGCGTCCGAGGCTGTCGCCGTGTAGTCCTGGCGGTAGTAGTTGATGATGTCCGCGTCGTGAATCCCGTACCCGCGCGTCCAGGCGCCGCCGAGCACCTCCGGGTATCCCTCCAGCGCCATGTGAACGACGACCTCCTGATAGGTGACGCCCATCCGGCGGCCCAGTTCCTCCAGCGTGCGGCCCACGTACGTCGTATCGGGATAGCCGACCACGACCACGCGGTCCGGTCCCCCGTTGTGATCGACGATCCACTCGATGTCGCGGGCGATGAGGCCCTGGAGTTCCGGGTCCGCCCAGCGACGCTCGAGGTGCGTCCGGGCGTCGTCGAACATCCCCTCGCTGCTGTAGACCGGACTGTCCCTCCCGCCGCTCGTATCGACCGTGTCGTGTACGAGACTCCAGCGCGGGATCATGGGCCGCGCGCCCCCGCCGAACGTCTCGTACGGATAGACGTCGAGGTAAACCTCGAGCCCTTCCTCCCGCGCCCGGTTCACGACCAGCGTGTCCTGCCCCGAACGGCCGAAGCTGGAGCGGCCCCGCGCCTTGTGGTGGCTCGCCACGACGCGGATCCCCGTCTCGCGGGCGATGTTCACGGTCTCGGCCAGCCCCTGGTTCCCGTCCACGGGCCAGTCGTCCACCGTGCTCGGCAGTTCCCAGAGCGGCATGGCCGCCTCGCTCCGCTGGTGCGCCACGTAGAAGCCGTCGTAGGGGGCCACGGCTTCGGCGAGGGCGATCATTTCCTGGGGCGAACTGAAGCGGGCGGGGCGGTATTCGACGCCGGCCCCCAGCCCCCAGGCCCCGGACTCCATACCTTCGCGAACGAGCGCCTGCATGCGGGCGATCTCTTCCTCCGTCGCCGGACGCTCGTAATCGTCCCCCATCACTTCGGCGCGCACCGTGCTGTGTCCGACCATGGGGACGAAGTTCATCGCGTGTCCCAGCGAGCGCAGCGAGGCGGTTTCGGCGCTGAGCGGCCACGTCTGATTGCGGCCGTCCGGCCCGCCGATCACGGTCGTGAGCCCCTGGCTGTTCAGGCTCTTCGCCCGCCGCGCCTCGAGGTGCTCGGAGGTCATGGCCCGGTCGGCGTGCGAATGCAGGTCGATGAAGCCCGGCGAGACGTACATGCCGGCGGCGTCCACGACGCGCCGCGCCGTCGCGTCGCCGAGCCTCCCGATCCGCACGATCCGGTCGCCGGCGATGGCGATATCCGCTGCGAACCAGGGATTCCCGGTGCCGTCGATGACGCGCCCGTTCCGGATGAGGATGTCGTATTCCTGCCCGGAAATCCGGAAGGGGAAAGCTCCGACCGCGAGGGCGGCGCCCACGGCCAGAACAACGGCGGATCGTGCCTTGAACCGAATCATGTCGAATCACCCCGGGGGGATCGAGCAACATTGTCGGAAGACCCTGACAAGCCGGACGATAACGTGACGGTTGCCCGCGGGTCGAATCGGAGAGATATGTTTCGAGTCCTGTCCCCGTCCGACCCCGGGAGTCGAAGATGCGTGAGAAGAGCCGTTTCAGCTTGCGTCCGACGAGGTTCGCCGTTGTCCTGCTCGCCGTTTCGGGCCCGCTGGCCGCTGGTCCGCTGGTCTCCGGCCCGCTGGCCGCGCAGAGCCATTTCGAGCCGATGGACGTATTCGAACTCGAATACGCCGCGGATCCGCAGATCTCCCCCGACGGGAGTCAGGTTGTCTACGTGCGCACCTCGATGGACATCATGCGCGACGCGAAACGCTCCGAACTGTGGATCGTGAACGCGGACGGCTCCGACCACCGGCGCCTGGGCGTTGGAGGGTCCCCACGGTGGTCGCCCGACGGGACGCGCATCGCCTACACGGCGGACGGACAGATCCATGTGCGCTGGATGGACACGGGCGAGGAGGCGACGCTCACCCAGTTGATCGAGTCTCCCCGCGGGCTCCGCTGGTCGCCGGACGGACGCTACCTCGCGTTCAACAAGCTGGTTCCATACGCGGCGCCGAGCCTCGCCCCCGCACCGAAGCCGCCCGCCGGGGCGGAATGGGCGGATCCCCCCATTATGGAGGACCGCTTCAAGAACCGGCAGGACGGGGTCGGCTACCTCGACTTCGGGTACGACCACCTCTTCGTAGTCCCCGTCGAGGGGGGGACGCCCACGCAGGTGACGTCGGGCGACTTCCAGCACCAGAGCCCAGCCGCCTGGACACCGGACGGCGCCCATCTCGTCTTCTCCTCGAACCGGAATGACAACTGGGTCCACGACTACCGCAACTCTGAACTCTACATCGTCTCGATCGCCGGTGGTGACGTGCGCCAGCTCACGGATCGCCCGGGCCCCGACCGGAGTCCGGCCGTCTCTCCCGACGGGCGGCGGATCGCATTCGTGGGCTACGAGGACCGGACCCGCACCTACCAGGTGAGCCGACTCCAGGTCATGAACCTGGACGGGAGCGGGCAGCGCGTGCTTACCGGCGGCCTCGACCGCAGCGTCTCGAACCCCGTGTGGGCCTCCGACGGAAGCGGCCTCTACTTCCAGTACGACGACGAGGGGAATTCGAAGCTCGGCTTCGCACCGCTCGCCGGCGACCTCGAGGTGCTGGCGGAGGATCTGGGGGGCACGTCCTACGGGCGGCCTTACGGTGGCGGATCCTTCAGCGTCGCCAACGACGGGAGCTTCGCCCTCAACCAGACGCGTCCGGAATCTCCGGGAGAGGTCGCGGTAGGCGTGAGGGGTGGTGGCGCGGGTCGCATCACCTCGCTGAACGACGACCTGCTCGCGAACCGGCAGCTGGGCGAGGTCGAGGAGATCTGGTGGGACTCGTCCTTCGACGACCGTCCCATCCAAGGGTGGGTCGTCAAGCCGCCCGACTTTGACCCGGGTCGGCGCTATCCCCTGATTCTCGAGATCCATGGGGGGCCGGTCTCGAACTACGGCGACCGCTTCTCGGCGGAGATGCAGCTGCTGGCTGCGGCAGGGTACGTCGTCCTGTACGCGAACCCGCGCGGGAGCACGAGCTACGGCGAGGAGTTCGCGGACCTCCTCTATCACAACTATCCCGGCCAGGACTACGACGACCTCATCTCCGGCGTCGACGCCGTCATCGAGCGCGGGTACATCGACGAGGACAATCTCTTCGTCACCGGGGGGAGCGCCGGGGGGATCATGACGGCCTGGATCGTGGGCAAGACCGACCGCTTCCGGGCTGCGGTCGCCCAGAAACCCGTCGTCAACTGGATCAGCAAGACGCTCACGGCGGACAACTGGTACGGCTACTACCACAGCCGCTACGAGGGCCTCCCGTGGGAGAACCCGGAGGCGTACTGGGAGTTCTCGCCCATCTCGCTGGTGGGGAACGTGAACACGCCCACGATGATCATCACGGGGGAAGAGGATCTGCGGACACCGCTCTCGGAGTCGTACCAGATGTTCCACGCGCTCAAGCTGCGCGGGATCGACACGGCCGTGATCCGGCTGCCCGGCGCCTCGCACGACATGAGCCGCCGCCCGAGCCAGCTCATGGCCAAGATCGCGAACATCGTCGCCTGGTTCGACAAGTACCGGACGATGCCGACGACGAGTTGACCCCGCCGGCCGCCCACTGGATCGGCACTTGACCCCCCGAACCCGGGAGATCTACCCATGACCGACTCCGGTCGGCCGCTGGCGGGCGTGCGCGTCGTCGCCCTCGAGCAATACATGTCCGCCCCCTACTGCTCGCTGCTGCTCGCGGATGCGGGCGCGGAGGTCATCAAGATCGAGCGCCCGGGACTGGGAGATCCGCGCCGCTCCATCCCCCCGTTCGTCGAGAAGGACGGCGTGCGCATGGGCGTCGGGTTCATGGCGTACAACCGGAACAAGAAATCCCTCGCGCTCAACCTCAAGAGCGACGAAGGACGCGACCTCTACCGGGCCCTCGTGGCGAAGTCGGATATCGTGGTGGAGAACCTGCGGCCGGGGTCCGTCGACCGGATGGGGCTCGGCTACGAGGCGCTGTCGGAGGTGAATCCGGGGCTGATCTATGCGGCCGTGTCGGGGTTCGGGCGACTGCCGGGCAGGGAGGGGCCGTACGGCGACTGGCCGTCGTTCGATGTGGTCGCGGAGGCGATGGGCGGCGTCATGCACATGATCGGCTTTGCCGACAAGCCTCCGTCCCCCTCGATCTACGGGATGCCGGACCTCTACGCGGGGATGGCCGCGGCGCACGGTGTCACGATGGCGCTCTACCGGCGCACCGTGACGGGGAGGGGCCAGTTCGTGGACTCCGCCATGTACGACGGCGTGCTGTCGCTCAACGAGCGCATGGTCTCGCTCGCGGCGAACACCGGGGCGCGGCCCAGGCGGGGCGATCCGCCCGGCTTCTACCCGCGCGGACCGATGCCGGTGAGCGATGGATACGTCGCCTTCACGATCCCCGACGACATCATGTGGCGCCGCTTCTGCCGCATGCTGGGGCGCCCCGACCTGCTGGACGATCCCCGCCTGACGTCCCCCGACCTGCGCACCGAGCACCGCGCGCTCCTCGACGAAGTCGCGCGGCCCGTATTCGCCGAACTGACCCGCGATGAGGCGGTACGACGGCTCCAGGAGGTGGGCGTCCCCGCCGGGCCGGTGCAGACCTCCGAGGACCTGCTCGAGTGTCCGCAACTGGAGGCGCGCGGGGTGCGGGTCACGGTGGACTACGAAGGCCTGGGAGAGCTCCAGTTCGTCCGCACGCCGCTGCTGACGTCTGACGCGCCGGACGTGCCGGTGAACCCCGCGCCGACGCTGGGACGGGATACGAGACAGATCCTGGCCGAGATCCTCGAACTCTCCGCCGCGGAGGTCTCCCGCCTTGCGGCCGAGGCCGTCATCGGTACGGACCAGGGACAGACGGCTACCGGATCAGGTGCAGTTCGGTCTGACGGCGCAGCATCCAGCGGATCTCTCCGTCGAGCGTGATCTCCGCCTCTTCCTCCTGAGCCATGCGCACCGGCTGTCCGTCCCACTCGGAAACTGGGGTCGTGACCTGGAGTTCGGTGGAGAACCACATGCCGGGGATCACCGGAGGATCGCCGCGGCCGGGGACGCCCGTCTGGTAGTCCCACAGACCGATGAGGGGACCCGCGCCGTGACCGTGGTCCCCGATCGGGTGCGTGTACATCGTCCCGTTCAGTCCCTCTGCTCTCATCGTCTCCAGCACCGAGGCGAGGATCTCGTTTCCGGTGCGTCCGACTTTCGTCTCCTCGAGAAGGATGTCCTGGAGGCGGTTCGAATTCGCCAGCGCGCGCCGCAGGCCCGCGGGCGCCTCCGTCTCGCCCTCGCGGAGGACATAGGCCATGTGCTGCGTATCGGTCGCGAGTCCGAAGGCGACGAGTCCGAAGTCGCAGTGGAGCACGTCTCCGCGCTCGATGACCGGCGCCGTCACGCCGCTCATGTCGACACCGCGCCGCTGCACCGAGACCGAGGGCTGAAACCACGAGTCGAGCCCCAGGTCGTGCACCCGCTGCCGCATCCACCACACCACATCGGCGGTCGTGGTCCGGCCGGGGACGATGACGACCTCCGAGAACGCCGTACCGATGATCTCGTGGACGACCGCCTGGATCCTGCGGTAGACGGGAGTCATCGAAGGCACGCGCATGGCGAGGTATTCGATCGCGAGCAGCGGTTCACGGACCACGCGGCTCGCGAGATCCGGGCCGAGCGCCGCCTCCATCTGTTCCCACTCACCGGCCGACAGCCCGTCGGCAAAGTTGTGGTCGTGCGAGATGTTCACCGCGATCCGTCGCGGGTCGCGCTCGCGCACCATGTCGGCGAACAGGCCCCACTGATCCGCGCCCCAAAGTTCCGCCTGCCGTCCGTCCGGTGCGGTGGCTGTAGCGCGTACGGCTTCGTAGACGCCGCCCTGAGAGCTGCCCCCCAGGGCCAGACGTTCCACGCCCGCCTCCTGCCCCCGGTCGTGGAAGATGTAGATGGTCCGGCGACGGGCAGCGAAGGTGGTGGGAGAGACAAGTGCCCGGAAGACCGGATCCTCGTTGTACTCCCGCATCGTGACGACCCACATGTCCACGCCGTGCTTCCGCATGAGCATGGGCAGGTTCGTCTCGAGCCGCTCCGCCAGCCACGCCTGCTGCGTACGCGCCTGCTCCCGAAGCGTCCCGAACGGCCGCTCAGGTTGGTAGTCCCGCGCCTGCGCTCCCAGCGGAGTGAGCGAGAGCTGAGGCACTCCGCCGACGGACAGCGTTAGAGCGGCGAGCATCGCGATCGTCTTCATGTCCGGACCTCCATGGGTATCGAGCGTCGCCCCATCCTCGGCCACGGGTCGTCGCCGTTCAAGGCACGCCGGCTCTCTTCTTCCCGGAAGACCGCCCGTGTAGTCTTCGGAACTGCCTGAGGACAACCCGCGGCTACGCAGGGGAGGGACACATGATCCGTAAGCTCACGAGGCTCGGGACACTCTTGGCGCTGGCACTCGCCCTCGCCGGGGGCACAGGTCCTTCGACCGCCGCGGGACAAGCGCTCGCGGTCACCGGGGCGACGGTCATCGATCCCCTCGCCGAGTCTCCCCTCGAGGACGGTGTCGTCCTGATCGAGGACGGGCGGATCACCGCTGTCGGCGCGGCGGGGGCGGTGGTTGTTGCCGCGGGGACGCCTGTCATCGACGCGCGGGGCAAGTACGTGATTCCCGGGCTGATGGATGCGAACCTCCACCTCTACCTGAACCTCGATCTCGAGACGCTGATCAAGTACGAGGGGCGCTATCACGAGATCGTGCTCGAAGCGGCGCAGCTCACCCTCAAGAGCGGGCAGACGACCGTCTTCGACACCTGGGGGCCGCTGGATCCGCTGGCGAAGGCGCGCGACCTGATCAACGCGGGGGACGCGCCCGGGAGCCGGATCTACTTCGCCGGCAACATCATCGGCTTCGACGGGCCGCTCTCGCGGGACTTCCGCGGCGAGGCGGCGGCCCACGTGAGCAAGGCCTTCGTGAACCGCACGAACGAGGCGTGGGAACGGGGGACGGGCCGGGACCTCATGTGGATGACGCCGGATTCCGTGCGCGCGGCGATCCGCGACTACACGGGGACGGATGTCGACTTTCTGAAGTACGGGTCGAGCAGCCACGTGGAGATGTACTTCATCTCCTTCTCCGAGCGCGTGCAGCGGGTGATCGTCGAGGAGGGGCACCGGGCGGGCATGACGGTCCAGACGCACACGACTTCGGTCGAGAGCCTCGACATGGCGATCGAGGCCGGGGTCGACATCATCACGCACGGCGACATCTCCGGTCCGGTGGTCCCGATTCCGATGGAGACGATGCGGAAGCTCGTCGAGCGGGATATCGCGGTGTCAGTGCTCCCGATCACCCAGCGACGGCTCGACGCGCTGCAGGAGCACAACCCCGACGGCACGCTCACGCCCTACATGGTTGTCGGCCGCGAGAACCAGGCGCGGATGATCGAGGCGGGCGTCTCGATGCTCCTCTCCACCGATGCCGGCATCAAGCATCCGGTGCTCCTCGCGGAGTCCTCGACCATCGCCTCCGATACCGTCGATCAGCGGACGAAGCTGGGCGAGGGCCACTTCAACGCGCTGGCCGCGCTCGAGGAACTGGGGATGGCGCCGATGGAGATCCTGCGGTCGGCCACCAGCCACATCGCCCGCGCCTACGAACTGGAAGACGAGATCGGCTCGCTGCAACCGGGGATGGTGGCGGACCTCGTCATCCTCGACGCGAATCCGCTGGAGGCCGCCCGCAACTACCGATCGATCCGCGCCGTGATCAAGGACGGGCGGCGGGTCGACCTCGACGCCCTCCCCGTGGCCCCGATCATCAGCGTCCTGACACCGGAGAACTGATTCGCGCGAGTGTCGGTCGGATCAGGACTTGGCAGAGGCGTACTTTCCGGAGGGGCTCACGTCGATCACGACAATGCCGATCTTCGCCTGTAGCTCCACAGCGAGCTGCTCTTCAAGTCGCTCCTTCAGTTCGGCGGCGGTCCGCGGCAGACGGCCGCACGGCGGTACGACCCTCATGTGTTCAGCTCCGAACCACAGCACCAGGTAGATGCCGTAGCCCTCCGATTCCGGTGCACGCGTGTACTTCGCGGCCAGTTGTTCGTCCGCCGCGCGCCAAACGGCTCGATGCAAAGTCCGCTTGATCTCCACTGGAACGGCGACGTGCGATCCGAACGCGACCCGGATATCTGCCTGGCTTTCGTCGGCGTATTGCGCTTCGGATTGCACATCCACCCCGTACGGTTGAAGTCGCAGCCCCAGATCGGAGAGAAGCGCATCTCGGCAATCGTTCTCGTGCTGCGGCCGCACCGGCCGACCCGTCTTTGGATCACGATGCCAATACTGTCGCCAGTCGTTCGTCGAGTCGTCTCGGATGCGCTCGGCGAGTTCCTCCAGCGTGTCGCGTACGAGGGCAGCGAGATCCGCCGCGCTAGCTGGACGTCCACCCTGGAGCGTCTTCTGAATCGAGGCCACCCCGGGCGTGTCGTGCTTCGCCACTCGGAGTCTCTCAGCCTGTCTCTCGCGAGCCCGTGCCAGCTCTCCGCTCCAGCCATCCAAGGCCGGATCGGTGGCGAGCGATTCCAGCACGGCGGCGGCCGCGTCGTTGGCGCGCTCGGCGAGCGCAGCGATCAGACGGTTGAGCAGCGGCTCGGCCCGGAGCTGCGCCACCTGCCGGTCGCTGAGGAAACCCACGCCCTCCGGTGGTTCGTAGCGTCGCGAGCGCTGTCCAAGCGCCCTCAGAAAGTCGGCCAGTTCCTCCGCTTTCCAGTCGTCGAACGGAAGCGAGCCTCGAAACCGATTGCCGGGCGACACGAAGAAATCGACGATGTGATGGATGCGCACGTCGCGGCCATCGACCGAAAAATCGACAAGTTCGGGCAGGCACTCTTCTCTGGCCACGAACAGCCCGGCGCACAGCCACTGAATCCGCGTCGCCACATCCATGCCTCGGCGCAGCAGTCGCTTGCGTACCACATCGGCGAATTCCGCTGGCGGCATGTTCCCCGAGTCGACGGCGGCCCACAGCACTACGCGCAGCGTCTCCACTTGCGGTCCGGTGCAGCGACTGGGGAAGGCACCGAACATCCTCGGCACGGCGAGCGGTGCCACGCTCGCGTAGGCTGGATCCCGGCTCAAGTCGCGGACATGCCGGCTTGGCCCGGCCTTCTTCCGCACTTGGGCGCGGTGTACGGCGACCAACGCGTCCGCTACCGCCTCCGGATTCGAGCTGAGGGTGCGGCGGTACCAACGGGGCTCCCCCACCTCGTCACCTTGCCCGTCTGCTCGGGCCCTACCCTCGGACTGCGGAGCGCGTGGCGTGGACGCGAGGTAGGCCTCGATCACCCTTCTCAGCCCCGGCTCGTCTCGATCATCCGATGAATCCCGAATATTGCGGCCCGCAAACAATGAAACGTGTTGTTCCGAAACGAGGTAGTAGCCAAGCGCCCGCAGCAGCCCCGCTTCGTCGAGAAGTTGCGACGGATCGTGGCCCGCGCGCTCCTCCTCCGCCAACCCCGCCAGAAAAGGGAGGGCAAAAAAGGAGAACTGCCCACGCCCGTGCATTCGAGCGGTCTCAGTCAGGCTGGGCAAGCCGTCACGCGACAACAGCTTCCGAAACCCGGCCAGCGTGGCGCGCACGAGTGCATCGTCGCCGTCGAGTCGTTGACGCAGCCGCGCCACCGGATCCGCGCTGGCCCGGTCGTCGTTCGGTTCATCGAAGTAGACCTGCGCGAGTTCATTCAAGAGGGCGGGGCGGCAGCGTCCGTCCCCCAGTTCCGCCGCATGCTCCCGTACCGCAGCCGTGTATTCCTGGCGCCGTTCCCGGATGACGCTCACGGTGGCATCATGCTGCTCCGTCGACTCGACGTTTCTGCGTTCCCAGTCTGCCAGGGCGTCCAACCTTTCGTCGTTCCACCCACGCAAGATCGGCTGGTCACGAACCGCACGCGCTAGATAGTCATCCGCCGGTGGCGGACCCCAGCCGTCTCGGGCCGACGTGGCCCAACGAAGGAGTTCAATGGCGGCGATGGGTCGCTCTTCCACGAGTCGCACTGCCGATGAGAGACACCATTCGCGGAAGTCATCGGGCGCGTCGTTGGTGATGAACTTCAGTCCAACAGGGTTCTCGAACCTCCGTTCTCCGATTTCGGATTCGCGACTAGTGAGATCTTGGAGAATGAGTTTTCGACGCACGGTTTCATGCGAGTCGAGCCAGTCCCGGATGCGCGACTCGGCGTCGGAGAAGAGACTGCTGACCGACACGCCATCGTAGTGCGCTGGCCCCAGGCCCGTGCGTGCGGCGGCCGTATCCACAAGACCAAACCAGCGGTACAGGTCCGACGCGCTAGCCTTATCTCCGAAGAGCTCGAGTCCGCGTGCAAGGAGTTCCAGCACGATGGATCCGAACCCGTCGTCCGCCAGCGCCGAAATCACGTCGCGGGCGCGGTTGCAAAGCGAGTCGAGCAGTTGGTGGATCTGCTCGGGATCCGACTCGTCGATGAGGGTGCTCCAGAACATGCTATAGGATGTGGCGCCCGGGGGGCGGGGCCGCGGAGCGAGGTGATCCCAGATCTCGGCGGGAGGGAGGTCGTGCGGATACATGCGGGCGAGCAGGGTTCCGAGCAGTTCGTTGTCATCGTCCCGCAGGCGACCCGCCTCGATGTCGGACAGGATGTCCCGTAGTACCGGGGACCGGTCGGGATGGTCGGCAAGGAGACGGTCGAGTGGCGCCAACGCCTTGCATCTGACATGATCCTGCCAGGTATCGTCACGAACGATTCGGAGCAGAGCCCGGTGCCCCATCTGGTGGTCTGCCGCCGGTGACGAGCCATGGTCGGCGCTGACAGCACGGAATCTCCAGGTGAGCCCCCCGAGCAGTCGCGCAACGAGCATCTGTCTCGCACTCGTTCGGATGGGAGAGGAGATCAACTCCCGCAGCGCGGATCCGTTGCGGCTTCCGGCCAAGGCCCCGAGCGCGGCCGACGATGGCAACGCAAGAGGGAGGCCGGGGCTGTTCTCAAGATGCCTGAACAGTGCCCGCCGCTCACCCGGCGTGAAGTCCGTCGCGTCGCCGCCGAACGCCACGGCAATCGGGTCCGCGCGGATCAGAATGGTCCGCGCCTCCGGATTCAGCGACGCAATCCACGCGGAAAGGCCTCGGAGATCCGGCAACGGGATTCCATCATGCCCCAACAGCAGTGACAGTACTCGCCGCACGGTGGTCCTGTGAGGCGTGCGGATCCGTCCGTCCACGTACCGGGCGCCCAGAAACTCTGAGATGAGCCGGTGGACGGGTGTTCGCGCGGATGAAACGCCAGCGAACAATCGCGAATCCAGAGCGGCGAGTAGCGCGTCCCGATCCTCCCCGTCCACATCGTCGTCCACGTCGCACAGGGAGAGGATGTCGGGATCGTCCGTGTCGGCCGCCGTCCAGCCCTGTTTCCCTGTGAGCAGCAGGAGAGCGCACAGCTGTCCAGCCGCGAGCAGGACCGCGTCTCGAGACGGCTGGGTCCGCGCCCGGCGGGCGTCCCGGTGCTCGGGATTTCGCTCCTTTGCAATTTCCCGGCAGGCGTTCTCGAACGCGGCCCGGGGGCTGTCGGGCCAGCCATCCGTCTCCACCGCGTCGAGGAGTACACCGAGCAATTGTGGATTCCACAGGAAGGCTTCCAGCCCGTGCTCCTGCGCCTCGAAGATGAACTCCTCGGCATCGTCCCTTCGGCCGGAAACGAGCCTGCGAACGTCGTCGCGGGACAGTGGGTTCAATGTCAGGGTCCGAATTGTCCCGGTGCCCGTAACGGAGGAGAGTTCCCGTTCATCTCCGGGCTCCAGCCAGCTACTCGTACGGCAGGCGAGGCGGAACGCGGGGGTCCCGAGTGCCTCGAGTTTCTCGACGACCTGATCTAGCGGCGTGCGGGGGTCGCCCGCAGCGGCGCGCAGCTCGTCCAGCCCGTCGATGAAGAGCGTCCGGTCACGCCATTCCGGTCGGCGCGCCGGATTGCCCCGAAGAAACTCTCGCGTCGTGAGGAAGATTCCGTCGGCCCGCTCGGCTTCGGCCCGGAACTCCGTGGTCTTCCCCAATCCGGGCTCGCCAAGCAGGACATAGCCCCGATCAGAGTCGAAGTCGGCCAGCGCGAGGCCCTCCCGTTGGGCTGCGGCATCGTTGTCCGGCGACGAGGCCGGGCTGACGGTGCGCGGTACGCGCGAGTTCATGTCTCGTTCAGCCATTCTTCGGCACCAACCGACAGGAATTCGTTAAGGGGCACTCCGCCCGTGCCAACGACCCTGGTTTCGGCATGGGGAAAGCGGTCCGCGAAGACGTCCAGCCCGGCCGTCGGCCGACCTGTTCTGCCGCTCTTGGCCTCGATCCCGAGCAGGCGGGGACCGCGCGCGAGAACGAAGTCCACCTCATGAGGAGGGTCGCGCCAATAATGCAGCCGGGTGCCTGTCGCGCGAGTATTGAACAGGTGCGCGCCCACCGCGCTCTCCACGAGTCGGCCCCAATAGGAGTGGTTGGTCCGCGCTTCTTCGAGTGTGTAGGCGGAAGGCGCCGTCATGAGCGCGGTGTTGAGCACGTTGAGCTTCGGCGACGAGGCCTTCCCCAGATGTGGAGCCGGCGTGTACCGGGACAGGCCAGTAACCAAACCCGCATCTGAAAGAAGATTGAGATATCGCGCGACCGTAGTTGTGTTACCGGCGTCCTGTAGCTGACCGAGGAGCTTGTTGAAGGAAATCAACTGGCCGGAATAGTGCGGGGCCAGTTCCATGAATTGGCGCATCAGCGCCGGTTTCGTCACGCGTGCCAGTCCGACGATATCCCGGTCGATGGCGGGCGCGATGATCGAGCGTGCGATGTGATCCCGCCAGACAGCTAGCCGCTTGGCCTCCGGTCCAGAGGAAAGTGCCCCGGGATATCCGCCAAGGAATAGGTACTGCTCGACCGTGAGGCCAAAGGCCCGCGCCATCTCCCAGAGCGACCAGTGAGAGGTTGGCAGGGTGTTGAATCGCCCCAGGAGACTCTCGTGAAGTCCGGTGAGCATGTGCCACGGCGCCGACCCGAGGAGAACGACCCGCAACCGGCGTTCCGCTCGGCGGTCCCCGTCCCAGAGTCCCTTGACGACGTTCGACCAACGCGGAGTGTGCTGAATCTCATCGAGGACTAGTACGAGACCCTCGTCCGCCCTGTCCGCCGCCCGTCGGGCGCTCTCCCATACTTCGACCAGCCACCGCTCGTCGCGGGAACCGCTCGCCGGGATCGTATCCACGCCGTCCAGAAGTCCCAGCGCGTGGGACTCATCGGGCGTGGGGTCATCGAGTGGAACGTACCAGCACGGTCGCCCGGATACTTCCAGCCGCCTGCGGGCCTGGAGGGCGATGGTCGTCTTGCCGGTCTGGCGAGGCCCCGTGATCGCGATGATGCGCATGGCCTCGTCGTTTTCCAGCATCCGCACAAGCTGTCCCACGTGGGGGCGTTCGTAGGTATTCATGCCCAACAGTACGTCGCTGAGCAAAAATACTCAAGAGCGTACCTATAGACAATTTGGGCGCCGGGATCGGCGCACGGCGCTCGCCAGGTGAGCGGCGATGCGGGCGCCGTGCTCGCGGCCGTTCTCGATGAAGATCTTGTTGGCGTTGAAGCCTGCGGCGATCACGCCCGCGATGTAGACGCCCGGCTCCGTCGTCCCCATGGTCGCCGGGTCGTGCGCGGGTATCCCCGTGTCCGGATCCGACTCGACCCCCAGGCCCTCCAGCAGCGCCGCGTCCGGCCGCCAGCCTGTCATCGCGAGTACCCAGTCGTTCGCGACCTCGGTCTCCTCCCCGGACGACTCCTCGACGATGGTGGCCTTCCCCGTGCCGAGGCGGGCGACGCGGGATCCCCAGTGCATCGGGATCTCGCCGCTCTCGATCCGGTTCTCGATGTCGGGCCGCACCCACGGTTTGACGCCGCGGTCCAGGGTGTCCGCAAAGTGCACCATGCGGACGCGCGCCCCGTTCCGGTACAGGTCGAGCGCCGCCTCGACCGCCGAGTTCCCGCCTCCCACGACGAGCACATCCTGATCGAAGAAGGGGTACGGCTCCTTGAAGTAGTGGATGACCCGCCGGTGCCGATCCTCACCTTCGAACCCGAGCCGGTTCGGTTCCCCGAATCCCCCGGTGGCGACGACAACGGCCCGCGAGGCGAGGCGATCTTCCCGGCCGTCCCGCGTGCGGGTGTGGACGGTGAAATCGGCTTCCGCTCGCTCGATGTCCGTCACGTCCTCGTACTGGCGGACCCCGATGCCGTGGTGCGCGACGACGTGCCGGTAGTAGGCGAGGGCGTCGCGGCGAGTGGGCTTCGGCTCGGGGATCGTGAACGGCACGCCCCCGATCTCCAGCCGCTCGGCCGTGGAGAAGAAGGTCATGTACGAGGGATAGTGGGTCAGCGACTCGGTGATGCAGCCGCGGTCGAGGATCGCGTAACTCAGTCCGCATTCCTTCAGGGCGACCGCCACGGCCAGCCCGCAGGGGCCGGCCCCGACGATGATCACGTCAAGCGGATCCGAGACTGATTCCGGCTCGGAGATGGAGTCCGGCGTCACCTGCACTGTCACCCGCGCTTCTCAGGAGGATTGGTGAGCGCGGGATGGTAATCACTGAGCCGGGAACGGGGAACCGCGGTGGGCGTCAGCCGCCTTCCGACCCGGCTTCTTCTTCAACGAGCGGCCCGGTACAGGTGGGTTGGCGTTCCGTCAGTGTGGCGCGATCCTCGCCTGCGAAGCCCTCCAACTCGTCGGGCGGCGTACCGACGAACGCGTAACAGGGGATGGCAGGCGCGAGTCCCCGGAATCCGGAGATCCAGGCTCGAGTCGCCGCTACCCGGGCTCCCCATCCGTCTTCGGTGCGAATCAGGTCCAGGTGGACGTATTCGGGGAGGCCGTGGTCGGAGAGTGCGCCGAACTCGGGAAGGTCGTCGAGCGCGTCGGCATGGGTTCCCCGCGACTCCAGGTGGCGATCCTGTGCCTCGATCAGGGCTTCCAGGGCGGCCTCCCGGCTCTTCCGGGTGCGCTCCGCCCAATCCTCCGTCACCACATAGGGCCCACCGACGCGGACCTCGATCCCGAAGTACTTCTCGATCCACCTCCAGCACACGACCTGTCCCCAGTATGCGTCGCGTGCCGCGTGCTCCCACTCCGACTCATCGCCCTCGAAGACTTCGTCATCGAGGATGAGAACCTTCTCGGGCATATTCGCGTCGCCTCCTGCTCGCGGAGAGCATCCGAGCGCGTCCTCCGGTCCCGGAGCGTGCCCGAAGTCGAGGGCTCCGGTGGATCCGGCGGAGAAGAGCAGGAGTGCGGCGACGATGCTGGTCATGAGATTCCTCCCCGCGGCTGGGCCTGAGGCTCCTTCCGCCCATCGAACGCGCGCCAGAGCCGCATCGTGACAGTCGGAATCCGCGCTTGATCCGGCAAGTGTCCCGCATGAGGTTGGGCGAGGTTCCGCAAGTTCGGTTCTTCAGGAGGCACGTGATGAGCACGGTAGAGACCGCATTCGCTTCCGCTCCGTCCCCCGCGGAGATGGACATCGAGGACGCCGCGATCCGGCAGGCGCGTATCGATTTCGCGGCCGTGCACCGGATCATCGTGCACGAGGACATGCACGAGGGGACGTGGAACCACTTCAGCTGCAAGGTGCCGGGCAGGCCGGGCCATCTCCTCATCACGCCGGGGCAGACGCATTTCTCGCGCGTGACGGCGAGCAGCCTCGTCGAGGTGGGTCCGGACGGGCGACCCGTGGGCGGGGCAGGGCGGCTGAACGTGAGCGCGTGGGCGATTCACGAGCCCGTCCAGCGCGCCCGGCCGGACATCATGTGCGCGCTTCACATCCACGCCCCGTACAGCACCGCCCTCGCGTCCATCGACGGATGGATGCTCGACGAGCGCGGGAGCCAGAATGCGGCGGTCTTCTACGGAAACTGCGCCTACTTCGGCTACGAAGGGATCGTCACCGAGGCGGACGAGGGCGAGCACATGGTCGAGGCCCTCGGCGACAAGCGGGTCCTCTTCCTCGCGAACCACGGCGTGCTCATGGTTGGCGACACGATCGAGAAGACGATCCTGTGGCTGTACCAACTCGAGCGTGCCTGCATGAACGAAATGCTCGCGCTGCAGACAGGCCGGAAGATCCGCCCCATCCCCGTGGAGGCCGCCCAGCAGAACGCCGCCATGTCCGTCGAATCGGCCGGCGAGGCCGGGTACCTCGAGGGCATGAAGGAAATGCTCGACGCCGAAGGCCAGGACTACGCGACCTGAGAAAGGGCGCGCTGCGCGATGTGCCCCCCGATGGCCAGGCAGGCCGTTGCAGCGGGGGAAGGCGCGTTGAGCACGTTCACGACCCCCGGTCCTTCCCGAATCACGAAGTCGTGGATCAGGGCGCCGTCGGTGTCCACGGCCTGCGCCCGGAGGCCGGAACGCCATTTATCCAGGTGGCGCATTTCGAGTTCGGGAAGCATGGCGCGGGCCTTTCGCACGACCGAGCGTCGGTGGAGCGACCGCCACTGTTCCTCGACGGCGGTTCGCCAGTGGGTCTGCGCCAGGCGCCGGAAGCCGCGGTAGCTCAGCGCCTCCAGCGCGTCGGGAAGGCGCGCCGAGAAGCGGCCGTACGCCTCCCGGCCCCAGGCCCACACCGCGTTGGGCCCGAGTTCCACGCATCCGGTCACGTTCCGAGTGAAGTGGACGCCGAGATGGGGCAGTCGAGGATCGCGAACCGGGTAGATGTGGCCCCGCACGAGGCCGGCGGCGGTTTCGGAGAGGCCCCAGTATTCGCCCCGGAAGGGGAGGACCTTGAGGTCGGGCTTGTGGCCGAGGATGCGCATCACGCGGTCGACGTGCAGCCCGGCGCAGTTGACGACGACGCTGGCCGTGATGTCGCCCGGGGGGCCGGCGAGCACGGTGTGGTGCCCGGAGCGGCGGGCTTCCCGCACCTCGAAGCCGGTGCGGATGCGGTGGCCCGCGCGGGAAAGATCCGCCGCGAAGGCTCGCGCCACGTCACCGAAGTCGACCGCTCCGGTGGCAGGGACGTGGAGCGCCTCGACGCCGCGCGCGTGCGGTTCGATCTCCGCGATGCCGCCGGGGCCGATGCGCTGCATCGCCACGCCGTTCGCCGTCCCGCGCCGTTCGAGTTCGGCGAGGGAGGTGAGCTGATCTCGCGAGGTGGCGACGACGATCTTGCCGGTGCGCGTGGTCGGAATGCCCCGCTCGGCGCAGTAGCGAAAGAGCCCCTCGGCCCCCTCGGTACACAGCCGCGCCTTGAGCGACCCGGGCGCGTAGTACAGTCCGGCATGGATGACGCCACTGTTGCGGCCCGTCTGGTGTACCGCGACCTCCGGCTCCTTCTCGAGCACCGTGAGCGAGAGGTCCGGCCGGGCCCGCCGGATCGCGTCGGCCGTCGCGAGCCCGACGATGCCGCCCCCGATGACGGCGATGTCGAACGGCTTCGTCATCCGCCTCCCGAGTCAGCTTCCTGTCCGACGACGCATTCGGGGGTCTCGCCGCGGACCCAGGCGGCGAGCATCTGCCACTCGGGGTCGTCCGTCGAGTCCCAGCGGCGGGGGCCGCCGTGGAAGTAGTCCCCGCCCGCCGTGGGGGCGAGGGGATGCGTGAGGAGTCGGCTCATCATCGGCTCGCCGGGCTCCACGTAGCGGCGCGTGACCGCAAAGTTGCCGCGCGACTCCTCCTGATTCCAGAAGTCGCGGTCCTCGGGGATGTGCCGCGCGAAGCCGCGCGCGCCGGTCTCGTGACAGTGGATGCACTCCACGTCGCCCGGACGCTTGTCGAGGTACATCCGCTGTACACAGTCCCGGAAGAAGTCGAAGTCCAGCCGGGGCGGGGCGGGGCGCTCGGCCGGATCGGCGGCCGCCACCCAGTCCGCCATCGCGCGCCATTCGGGGTCCGACTTCGACTCGAAGAACTTCCCGCCCACGTGGAACGCCGCGCCGCCCGCGGGCACCTCGAGCGCCTTCCGCAACAGACGGCTCCCGTCCGGATCGCCCGGCGTGACGAGGCGCGACACGACCTCGAAATTCCGGCGGGAATCCTCTTCCGCCCAGTACACCTCTCCGTCGTCCGTCTCTCGTAGGCGCTGAAGACGGAGCGGCGTCCCCTGCTCGGCGTGACACGTGACGCAGGGCGCGCGCCCGGGTCCCCATCCGCCCCGGTCCTCGAGGAAGATGGGCTCGACCGTCTCGCGATAGCGCTCGAAGCTCAGGGGTGCCTGGCCCATGGCCTCGCTTGCGCCGAGAGTTGACGCCACTAACGCGAGGCCGGCCGCCCGCCCGAGTTGTTGAAGCGGGCTCACGGGAACACCACGGTCTTGTTGCGCTTCGGAGTCTGTCCCACGGGGATACGGGCGATCTCCACCATCTCCTTCGTGTCGACGACCGATACGTCGTTGGAGCCCGCGTTCGCGACGTAGAGATACCGGCTGTCGGGCGTCATC
The DNA here is from genome assembly GCF_965213655.1 of Candidatus Palauibacter sp. Taxonomy (GTDB): domain Bacteria; phylum Gemmatimonadota; class Gemmatimonadetes; order Palauibacterales; family Palauibacteraceae; genus Palauibacter. The sequence goes on from NZ_CBDBZT010000003.1 coordinate 493,881, forward strand.
GTGAGCCAGTCGGGGATGTGGCCGACCTCGACCCCGCCCAGGTACCCGAGATCCGGCAGCGACCACGCGTAGGCGTGCCCGTTGGGCTTGCTCGTGGACCAGAGTTGCCGTCCGTCCGGCGACACCGCGAGGCCGTGCCCCGGCGACCCCTGCAGCGCATCGTTCGTCACCCGCGAGATGGGAAGCGAGGGCATGTCGAGCTTCTCCACGACCTTCCGCTTCTCGAAGTCGACCACGTAGACGCCGTGATAGTTCGAGATCTGCACGAAGAGGCGCTTGGTCGATCCGTCAGGATGCGTCTCGAACGCCATCGGTCGGACGCCCCCATCGGCGTATCCTCCCGTCGTCCTCCCGCTGAAGTGGAGCGACCAGATCGCCTCGTCGATCGATGTATCGATGATCGTCAGCGTGCGCGCCCCGATCATCCCCGCCGCGACGTACCGTCCGTCGGGAGACATGAAGACGTTGTGCACCGTCCCCAGCGTGGGGATCGACTTCACGACCTCGCCCTTCTCCAGGTCCACGATGTCGACGCAGCTGCAGTCCTGGATGATCGCGACGTACACCTTCCGGCCGTCGTTGCTGATCGCGACGTTGTGCGGACGTCCCGAGAGCGGAATCCGGTCCGTGACCTCCATCACGTCCGTGGGGACGATCTCCAGCGTGCGGTGGATCTCGTTGCTGAAGTAGAGCGTCCCGCCATCCGGCGCCGCCGCGACCCCGTGCACCTTGGGGATCCCGTCGATCACCTGCACGACCTGGTTCGTGGCCGGATCGATGATGTGGACGTGGTCCCCCGCCGAGTTCGTCTGGACGATCCGCACCATCCCCTCCTGCGCCATGACGGCGGTGGCGGAGACGAGCGCCGAGGAGAGCGCGACGGCGAAAAGGCCCGGGAAGATGGTCGCGAGAGAATGGGCGCGGCAGGGCCGGAACAGGTGCTTCATCGTGAACCTCCGAAGTTCGCGAGAACCTTCCCAACGGTACGGCCCGGTAGTCTCGTCGGTCCATACCCCCGCGGGGCCGGGCTCAGCTGCTCGGTGGCATGGCGATGTCGACCGCGCCGAGGAAGTTGGCGAGGTCTGCGATGGCGTCGTCCAGTCGGGTCTTGAAACGCGCGGAGGGAGCGAAGTCCGGCTCGAAGTGGAGAGCCCGGATCTCGAGTACGCCGCGGTCTCGGTGCAGCTTGGGGTCGAGCCGGCCCACCAACCGGCCGTCGTGAAGGATCGGGAGGACGTAGTAGCCGTACCTCCGTTTCGCGGCGGGGACGTAGATCTCGATGGTGTAGTAGAAGTCGAGGAGTTCGGCTGCGCGCTTCCGCTGCCAGAGCAGGGAGTCGAAGGGGCAGATGAGCGTCGTCCCGGCGGGCTCCGCGAGCTCGTCGATGCCGTCCACGTGTTCGGGCAGGGCGTAGCAGGGGCCCCGCAGCCCTTCCACTTCCACCTCCACAATCCGCTTCTTCCGCAGGTTACGGGCGATGACGCGGCGCCGCTCGGCCGCGTTGAGTTCCGGTCCCGTGAAGTAGTTGACGAGGTGTCGCTCCGGGGCGAAGCCGCAGCCGGAGAGGGCGACGAGAAGCCAGCTGTCGTGGTACTCCGTGAGCGAGGCTGCCGGCCCGATGGGGTAGACCCGCTCCGCCACGTCGTACACGCACCGGAAGTGCCGCCGACCGCTCACCGCCACACGCCCGTCGTGCCACAGGAGCTTGAGCGACCGCTTGTCCTCCTTCAGACGCCACGCGAGCGAGTCGGTCTTCTCCTCGCGCTCGGCCGGTTGCGGCTGGAAATCGACGCTCTCCAGCGGTCCTTCCGCGCGCAGCCGCCGCAGCACACGCCGTTTCGATGCCGTCGACGTCGCGAATCGGTCCCACCACGCACGCCCCGACCAGCTCGCGGGAGGGAAGCGTCGCATGCGCCGCCGTCCGAGAGGGAGATGGGAGATGGGAAGGATCGAAGCCTCGTGTCCCCAGTACTCGTAGGCGAGGCGGTCCTCGTACACCCAGCGGTCCACGTCCGCGCGGTCGTACGGTCCGAACCGGCTCCAGAGGGTGAGGTAGTGCGCGCGGTCCACGACGTTGACGCTGTCGAGTTGGAGGGCGCCGGTCCGTTCCAGATGGCCGACGAAAGCGCGCCGGTCGAGCCGCCTGGAGCCCCGCGGCTGCGCGAGACCCTGCCGGTGCAGCCACAGCCGGACCACCGCTTCCCGCGAGATACGGATGGACCGGCCGCTCGGCGTCATTCGGGCGTCCGCCTCGAGTGTCGGCGTGGCCCGCCTTCTGCCTGGGCAAAGCGGGGTTTGCCCAGCGGGACGCAGCAACTGGCGTGGCGCCGCTCGTCGGACCAGCGGTCACGGAGTGGGGGCAGCGTGTTCCCGAACCCGAGCATGATCACACCTCTCCGTTGACTTGCCGTCGCCACTGCGCGCGCCGCGCGTTGCCCGTCCAACATAGCGGAGAACGTACACCGAGTCCGACTGCTCGGGGTGGCCTGTCGGCTTGCGGATGCGGCGGTCGCGCGACGACGGGAACAGCGGTCAGTGGGTCGAACGGCGATGCCTCGGTCGCGCTTGGTGCTTCCGCTAGCCGGGGGACAACGCCTCCGGGCGAGCGCAGCGGTAGCCGACCCCGCGCTCAGTGAAGATGTAGGTGGGCGCGGCCGCATCGTCGGCGAGTTTCCTCCGGAGCTTCTTCACGGCAGTGCGCAAACGTCCGGTGTCTTGCAAGTACCGATACCCCCACACCTGGCGGAGGAGCGCCCCGGTTGTCACCACCCGTCCTTCATTGGCAAGGAGGAGGCGAAGGAACTCGAACTCGATCGGCGTGAGAGTGATCTCTCGGCCGGCCAGACTCACCCGGCGTCGTCCACAGTCCACGGCCAGATCCCCGAGCACGAACGTCTCGGGCTCGGTCCGGCGCCGGAGCGCCGCGCGGATCCGCGCCACGAGTTCGGTGGGGGAGAACGGCTTGACGATGTAGTCGGCCGCGCCGGTCTCGAGCGCCCTGGCGATCGTCTCTTCCCGCCGGTAGCCGGAGATGAAGATGACCGGGAGATCGGCCAGTTCCGGGACCTGCTCCATGACTTGGATCCCGTCGGTCCCGGGAAGCATCAAGTCGAGGAGAACAAGGCGAGGCTTCTCGGCCCGGATGATGATGGAAAGATCATCGGGATCGCCCGCCACGATCGGGGCGTAGCCCGCCCGGGTGAGCACGTCGCGCACGTAGCGGAGGGTCTGGGGATCGTCATCGACCACGAGGATCCGGACTTGCTCCCCGTTCCCTACGGACGGCGGCCGACCATCGGGCGGTGCCCCCTCCGCGGATGTCTGCGAGGCAATCGGGATCGTGAAGGTGAAGCGCGCACCGAGGCCCGTACCTTCGCTCTCCGCCCGGATGCGACCGCCGTGCGCCTCCACGAGACCCTTGCAGATCGTGAGGCCGAGTCCCATGTCTCCCGCGAGGGTGGACCGCTTACCGAAGAGGTTGGGAAGTCGGTCGGGCGGGATCCCACGGCCCTGGTCCGCGACCGAAATCGCCACATAGCTGTCCTCGCGCACCCCCTCGACCCGGATCGGGGACGAGGGACGGGCGTGTTGGCCAGCGTTCGAGAACAGGTTGGTCAGCACCTGGACGATGCGTTCGGGGTCCGCCATCACCCACGGCAGGTCCGGCGGAAGGTCGACAACGATGGCGGGCTGCCCACCGCCGCTCAGGAAAGCGGTGCGGGCGCGGTCCACGAGCGTCATGATGCTCGTGGGCTCGGGTGCGACCGTGAGCGTGCCCGCTTCGATCCTTCCGGCGTCCAGCAGGTTCGAGATGAGTCCGCGCATGAGGTCGGCCTGACCGTCAATGATACGGAAGAACTGAAGCAGCTCGGCGCTGGGAAGAACCGGGAGCGTTCCGAGTACGGTCGCCGTCGAGCCCTTGATCGACGTGAGCGGCGTGCGAAGCTCGTGGCTCACCATGGTGAGGAACTCCGCCCGCTGCCGCTCCAGCTCTTCGAGCGGAGCGAGGTCCTGCATCGTGACCACTACCGATACGACCTCACCCTCTCCCGAACGGATCGGCGTGACGTTCATGAGCGTCCGGACGCTTCTGCCATCGGGTACCGAGAGTTCGATCTCCTCGGCGCGCAGTGTCGCGGCGCCTTCAAACTGCCGGGCCAGGGGCAACTCCTGGAGCGAGAACTCCCTCCCGTCCGGGAGTCGCGTCGTGACGATCTCCAGCAGCTGCTCCGGCGGGTGTCCGGGGGTACGCAGGCCGGTGACGATGCGCTCGGCTTCACGATTGAACGAGACTGCCCGTCCGGTTCCGGCGTCAAAGACGGCCACGCCGACCGGCGAGGTCTCGATGAGCGCCTCCAGGTCGGCCCGTGCCCTCTCGACCTTCCGGTGTGTCCGGGCGTTCGCGATCGCGGTCGCCGCCTGGGAGGCGAACAGAGTCAGGATCTCCTCGTCTTCGGAGGTGAATTCCTCGCCGCCGTCCTCCTTGTCGGCCAGGAAAAAGCTCCCGAGATGCTGGCCACGATGGCGCATCGGGGTTCCTTGGAGATGCCTCGTTCGCAACGGGTTCGGAGACAGCCCCAGCGACTCGATGTGGCCCGGAAAGTCCCCCAGTCGGATCGGCTGAGGGAGGCTCCGCAGGTGCTCGAAGAAGCGTGGCCCGTCGGGCCACTCGATCATCTTCCGACGCTCCTTCGCGGAAAGGCCCGAAGTGACGAGTTCGCAGATCTTGCCGCGCGCGTCGAGCGTCGCGATTAGGCCGTAGTCCCGACCGGTGAGCGCGCGGGCACCCTCGATGGCCGCCTCGAGTACGGTCTCCAAGTCGAGGCTCGCGTTGATGCGCAGGATCGCCTCGCTCAGCCGCGAGATGCGATCATCTGCTCCCGCGTTCCCGGGCCGTGACGGACCTCGATCGTCCATCGCTTCACTCCGGTCCAAAAAAGGGGGGTGCGGCCGAGCCGGCAGAGCCGCCACCGAGCGCTGGAGGGCACTTCAAGGCGCTCCCGGCGGGGTGGAGGATAGCGGGCAATAGGCGGCCAGTCACGTATCGACATATATAGTATAGCAATCAATATAACAAGCTCACAAATGATTCCGCGATCGGGCAACGGCGGCAGCGTGGCTTCACGGCTCGGCCCGCAGGCCTGAGCGGCCAGGGGTGACGAGGGGAAGAGCCCACGTTCGTTGGCCAGGTGCTCCCTGGAGCTGTACCGGCGGTCTCAAGCGGTCAACGCAACATCTTGGCAGCGGCTGTTCAACTGCCGGGAGGTATGCGATGTAGCCAACGGGAGGAGTACGGGGGGGCTGACCGAAGCGGATCGGGTCGAGATGGGGGACCGGATCAAGAACGGGCGAACGCCTATCGTCGCTGTACGTACAGACCCGCGGCGCGCTCAAGAAGGAACTCACGGCGTACCTGCGGCCCGGGTCGCACGCGACGACGGTCACCGAGGCACAGGCCCGCAGAGGGGCGGCTGAAGGACATGGTCTCCATCTCCGAGCGGCCCGCCGAGGCCGCGGACCGAGCCGTACCGGGCCACCCGGCATTATAGTCGCCGCGGGGCTCGATCGAGTCACGCTTCAGACAGGAAAATCTGAATAATAGACACAGAGCGGCCACAAACGATGGCCTAGATTCCAAGCGGGAGCTTTGGGCGGTGCGTCCGCGCCCCAAGCGCCGAGTTGAAGCAGGATCGGGCATACTTGGAGAAGACACGATGAGGACGTTCGCGATTGTGACGGTAGTGTTGGTCGGGTGTTCTGAAGCGCCGTCAACCTATGAACCACCGCCGCAGATGAGCGTCACCGGCGTTCGGAACACTTCTCCCAAGGCGCAGTCAATGGTGCCGACCTCGGTACGAAGGGTTCGGGTGGGCGTAGAGGAAACGATCAGTTCGGTATGGGTTGACCGGATGTTCTACGATCGGGAGAACGACGCTGATCTGCGGTACGCATTCGCCTCGGAAGACTCGGCTCTATCGGTTCGAGTGGAGGGCGTCGGAGATTCGGCTACGGCGTACCTTCTCGCTAGTAGTCTGCGGAAGCCAGTTCGGGTGAAGCTGACCGCAATGGGACTGTCAGATTTTCTGTGTAAATGGCCCTCGCACTCATACGGGCACTCGGCCCTCGAACACGATCGACAGGTGGTTCAGGGCGCCGGTCCAGTCCTGAACGGGCCGGGTCCAGCGCTGTGACGCCCTCTCGATCGCAAGGTACAGCACTTTCCTGACCGCCTCCGGGGTTGGGAACGCGCCGCGCTTCCTCGTCACCTTCGTGAGCTGCGCGTTCAGGGCCTCGATCGCGTTCGTCGTGTACATGACCTTGCGGATCTCGGGCGGATAATCGAAGAACGGGGTCAGGTTCGCCCAGTTCGCCCGCCACTTCCGGCTGATCATGGGGAAGCGCTCGTCCCAGCGCTGAGAAAAGGCCTCCAGCGCCGTCTCGGCCGCCTCCAAGCTCGGAGCCCGGTAGATGGCCCGCAAGTCCCTGGCGACCGCCTTGCGCTCCTTCCAGGCGACGAACCGGAGCGAGCCGCGCACCAGATGCACGATGCAGAGCTGAACCTGCGTCTTCGGGAACACCGACTCGATCGCCTCGGGAAAGCCCTTGAGGCCGTCGATCGCTGCGATCAGGATGTCCTCGACCCCCCGGTTCTTGAGTTCGGTGAGGACCGAGAGCCAGAACTTCGCCCCCTCCGCTTCGCCCACCCACAGCCCCAACAGCTCCTTGTTGCCCTCGAGCGTCAGGGCCAGGGCAAGGTAGACCGCGTGCGTCCGGACGTGGCCCCGGGAACGCACCTTCACGTGGATCGCGTCCAGATACACGATCGGGTACACCGTATCCAACGGCCGGCCCTGCCACGCCTTCACGTCCTCCAGGACCGCGTCGGTCACCGCCGAGATCAGCGACGGTGAGACCTCCACCTTGTACAGCTCCTTCAGGTGACCCTGGATCTCCCGCGTCGTCATGCCCCGCGCGTACAGCGCGATCACCTTCTCGTCGAACCCGCCCAGCCGACGCTGGCCCTTCCTGACGAACTTCGGGTCGAACGTCGAATCACGGTCCCGAGGCACCTCGATCTCGAACTCCGACGTGTCCGTCTTCACTCGCTTCCGCGTACGGCCGTTGCGCGAGTTGCCGCCGTTGCGGCCCTCTCTCGCGTGCTTCTCGTAGCCCAGGTGGTCGGTGAGCTCTCCCTCCAGCGCCCGCTCCACCACCCGCTTCGTCAGCGCCTCCAGAAGACCGCCTCCGCCCATGATCTCTTCCGGGCTGCGGCCCTCCAGCAGGCTGTCGAGAAGCTCGTCTACCTCCCGCTCCGTCGCATCCTTCTTCCTCGCCATGGTCTCCTCCCGCTTCCAGAGTCTACTCCATGGCCATTTACACAGAAATCAGCACACTCCCGACCGCAATCGATCCGGACAGTGGAGCTGTCCCGCTTTCACGGACGGTTAGTTTCTGTGGTTGATCGTCTCGGGCTCTTCTCCTTTCGGCCTCTCTCAGGCGCTCGGGAGAGGACGTCCGTGCGCGCCGCCGGTGCGCCTCAGGCCGCATGGTTCCTCTCGTAGTCTGCCGGCGACTCGTAGCCGAGTGCGGAGTGCAGCCGCCGGGTGTTGTAGAAGCCCTCGATGAAGCCGAAGACCTCCCGTCGCGCCTCGTCCGCCGTGCGGAAGGAGCGCTTCCAGATCAGCTCGCACTCGAGCGTCGCGAAGAACGACTCGCACATGGCGTTGTCGTACGCATCGCCCGCCGAGCCCATGGACTGGGCGATGCCCGACTCGCGACAGCGCTCCCCGAAGGCGAGCGAGGTGTACTGCGAACCCCTGTCGGAGTGATGGACGATGCGCCCCCGGGGACGACGGCGCGCGAGGGCCATCGACAGCGCGGCCTCGACGAGTTCGGTCCGCATGTGCGTCGCCATGGCCCAGCCGACGACGCGACGGCTCCAGACGTCGAGCACAACGGCCAGGTACAGCCAGCCCGCCCAAGTGGGCACATACGTGATGTCGGCCACCCACAGCTCGTCGGGCCCGGAGGCCGAGAAGTCCCGCCTCACCAGGTCCGGCGCGGGCCGGGCCTCGGTGTCCCTCTTCGTCGTCGCCGTCTTGAAACGCCGCCTGGTCGCGCCCTCGATCCCCAAGCCCCTCATCAGCCGCCCCACGCGCTTCTGGCCCACCCGCTCGCCCTCGGCCCTGAGCGTCGCGTGGATCCGCGGACGGCCGTACGTCTCGCCGCTCCCGGTCCAGATCGCCCCGATCCGCGCCTCGAGTTGCGCGTCCCGCCGCGCGCGGTCCGAGGCAGGACGCTTGAGCCAGTCGTAGTAGCCGCTGGGGGAGAGACCCAGCACCCGGCACATGGCCCGAAGCGGAAACTCGGCCCGGTGCGCCTTCATGAACGCGTACCCCCGCCGGGGATCGATCCGCTCTCCTGCGCGGGGCACCGCCGCGCAGCGGTGGTCAGGCCGCGGCTTTTTTTAGGATGTCCCGCTCCATCCTGAGCCGCTTGTTCTCACGCTCCAGGCGCCGCAGTTCGTTGCGCGCCTCCGTCGTCAGCCCGTCGCTACGGAACCCCTCGTCCACGTCCGCCCGCCGGACCCAGTTCCGGATCGTCTGCTCCGACGGATCGAACTCCCGGGCGAGTGACGCGGCGCTACGCCCGCTCCTCGCCAGTTCCACCAGCCGCTCCCTGTACTCGGACGGATACCGCCCCTGCCGGCCCGCCATAGGACACCTCCTTGCTTGACCCCAATGGATAGGTGTCCGTCAAAGCGGGGCAACTCCAGACTGTGCTCCTCCCGTGTTCGAGTACCCACGTACGATCACACAGGACGTTACCGCTACAGGTGCGACCGTGTCCGTCTCTTGGGTCGTATCTGACTGGGGCCAGTCGTCAACGGAAGCGTATACGACAGGAACGGTGACGACCACGGTGCTCGGGTATCCGATCATCAACGGAGTCGAGGACAGGGATCACGCATCCAAGTTCATACAGGCGGGATCTTCGGTATCGGTGACCTTCGACAGCGAGATCGAGGGGTGGTATCTGGTCTTCGTCGCGTCAGCAAAGAACGGCAATAGCGAACTCGGTCCGAACGCGAGCTACTACTCCACAGGGGCTGTCATCGAGTGGGTCACAGTAACGAAGCCGTGATTCCGAAGCTGCGGGAGCGTCTGGCTGCGGTTCGAATCGCCCATACGTCCGAGAGTGTCCTGGATCCGATCACCCCCGCTTCCCCCGCCGACCTGCGGAACCGGACAGCGCCGAGATCTGTGGCGTCCAGAGTCAGCGGGCCGCGTCCTCGGCTGCCACGGCTCCAGATCCCAGGTGCTTCCGGAACCAGGTCAGCGGCCGGACGCCTCGACGTGTCGACCTCCGGAGGGCTCAGGAGCGCGCTCAGGCTCGACAGATGATCACGCCCCTCGGTCGGCTTCGACGAGTCGGAGTTCCTCGAGGGGCACGTAGAAGCGGGCGTAGCGGCGCCCGTCGGACCAGCGGGGAGCCCGTGCGTCCTCGACGAGCACGGTGGCTCGCTTCGTAATCCGGTTCACGCGTCCCGTCAGGGGCTGGCCGCGGAAGGCGAAGTTTACCCGGGAGCCCACCACGATGCCGTCGCGGGCGGCGCGCTCGGAGTGGGTGATGAGCTGGTGGGTGTGCGCCCGGTGGAGAAAGAGGCGCCGGGCGATGCCCCGAAAGCGTGCCCGGCCACAGTGGCTAATTTCCCAGCAGAGAAACTCCGCGAGGTGCACCAGTTCGTGCTCGAAGATCCGCTGCAGCGCGTCGAGGCGGTGTCGGCACGGGAGCCCGCATGCCGTCACCTCCCGGTCGTCCTCCCCGAATCCGTCGAAGAGAATCGATGTGGCGACCGCGATCTCGAATCGCGGGGTGTGACCTCGACGTTCGAAGCGCGTGGTCTTGCCCCCCGCGCGCGTCATGCGTCCGGAAAGTCGGAAGGAGAGGGTGCCCGGCCCCAGGATCCCTCCGCAGAGACCATCCAGAAAGCGCCCGTCATAGGCGGTGAACAGGGACGCGAGATCGTCCTGGCCGATCTCCGTGAAGTTCGGCTCACGAACGTGCGAAGATCGGCCGAGGAGATCGGTCGCGATCTCGTCGGTCCACGCGCGGACGGCGGCCTCTCCCGGTTCCCGGGTGAGCAGGAGCCGCGAGAGAGCTTCGGTCGGCACAGAGGGGGGCGGCGCCCCGGCGGCTCAGCGGGTCGCGTCCTCGGCGGCGACGGCTTCCGATCCCAGGTGCTTTCGGAACCAGGTCAGGATCCGCTCCGAGACGTCCATGACAAACTTCGGCTCGCGCGGCCCGTGCGGCGTGCGCGGGTACACGACCATCTCGGTGGGGATGCCGCGACGGTCGAGCGCCCGGTAGAACTCCTGTCCCTGCGTGAACGGGACGCGCAGGTCCTCGGCTCCGTGAATCACCTGCGTCGGCGTCACCACGTTCGCGATGTGGTACATCGCCGAGTGCCGCTCGTAGCGTTCGTAGTCTTCCCAGAATTCGACGCCCATGTGTCCCACGAGATAGTCCTGGATGTCCGTGGTCGTCGTCATCGAGACCAGGTTCGGGAGTCCGGCCCCCATGCTCGCGGCCACGAAGCGGTCCGTCTGGGTGACGGCCCATGAAGTCATGTAACCGCCGTAGCTCCAGCCCATGAGGAGGAGCCGGTCGGGGTCGGCCACTCCCATGTCGATCACGTGGTCCACGCCCGACATGAGGTCGCGGAAGTCACCGTAGCCCCAGTCCTGGAAGTTCGCGTAGCGGAAGTCCTTCCCGTAGCCGGTGGAGCCGCGGGGGTTCGGGCGCAGGATCGCGAAGCCCTCCTGGGCGAAGTACTGCAGCATGTACGCGGCCGGGTTGCCCGTGAAGCTCTGGCTGAAGACGCCCGCCGGCCCGCCGTGCACGTTCAGGATCAAGGGTACGCGCTCGCCCTCCTCGTAGCCGACGGGATAGGTGAGGAGGCCCTCGATCTCGAATCCCTCTGTCGATGTCCACGAGACGAGTCGGGTGGGGCCCATCTCCGGGCGCGGCACGTCGGCATGGAGGTCCGTGACCCGAGTCGGCGCGTACCCGTTCGTGGGCGAGACGAAGACGTCCCACGGTTCTTCTGTGGTCTGCCAGGTGAAGGCCATGCGGTTCGCGTCGTGGCTGAGCGCGACCGAACCGACCACACCGTCTCCGTACGAAATGAACCGCATCTCGCCTCCGTCGACAGGAACGGCTAGCACGTGCCGGCGCGTCCCGAGCGATTCGAGCAGGAGCAGTTCGGAGGAGTCGCCCGACCAGGCCAGCACGGACGCGCTCCGGTTCGGCGTGTCCAGCCGCCGCGCCTCGCCCCCCTCGGCCGGCAGGACGTACACGTCGCCCAGCCCGATCGGCTCCGGCTGGTTCCCGGTCGAGACGTAAGCGATCCACGCTCCGTCCGGGGACCAGAGTGGGCTCCGCTCGATCCCGGCCCCGCCGACGAGCAGCGTGACCTCCCCGACCGCGGCCGGGTCGGTGTCCGCATCCCCGGCCGAATCTTCGTCCTCGTCTCCCTCGTCTCCCCGCGCGGCCAGGAGTTCGGCGATCGCTGCGGCGTCCGGGACCGTCGTGGTGGAGAGGTCTCCGCTCAGCCGCCCCGTGTTGATGCGGGGATCGGCCTGGTGCGCGAACACGATCCGTCCCCCGTCGGGGGGCCAGCTGAATCCGGTGATGTGGAAATCGCCGGCTGTGAGCCGAACCGGCGTCGCGGGTTCGTCCGACTCGGGATCGACCGCGACCACGTACAGGTGCGAGAACTTGTAGTTCCGGTCCACGAGGATGACGTCCCGCTTTTCCTCCCGCGCCTTCTTCTCCTCCGCGGTTGGCGGGTCCCGCATGAGGAAGGCGATCCGCGTCCCGTCGGGCGACCAGCGGTATCCGCCCACCGACCCCTCCGCGTTCGTGAGTTGCCGGGCCTCGCCACCGGCCAGCGGCAGCGCCCACAGCTGGCTCCCCGCCTCGCCCTCGCCCTCGCGACCGGAGGTGAAGCTCAGCCAAGCGCCGTCGGGCGAGAACTGCGGCGCCCCCGCCGACGCCTCACCGCGCGTCCACTGCGCGGCCCGCGCGCCGTCCGCGTCCGTCATCCAGATGTGACTCAGATACTCCGACTGCGGTCCTTCCATCAGCGGCTCGCGCACGACGAAGGCGATGCGGGAGCCGTCGGGCGAGATCGCGGTGCCGGAGACCGAGCGGTATTGCATGCTCAGCGACGGGGTCCAGGCATCGTCGGCCTGGGCGCGGGCCTCCTTTGCCCCGAAGGAAGTGGTCAGGACTAGAACCGCGGCCAGCGCGAGGAGCCGCCGCGGGGTGCGGAGGAGGAAGGGCTGAGACAGAATGTTCCCGGACCTGGGCATGATCACACCTCTCGGTTCACTTGGCGTCGTCGCGTGCTCGCGCATCGCACCACGCGTCCAACATAGCGAACAGGTACACGATGTCCGAGACGACGCGAGCCACCCCCGCCGGCACTCCGGTGTCGGGAGCCGACCGCATCCAGGCGATCGACCTGCTCCGGGGCGTCGCGGTGCTGGGCATCCTCATCGTCAACATCTGGAGCTTCGCCTGGATCTCCGCCGTGTACCCGAACCCATCAATCGCCGCGGGCGGCGGTCTCCAGGGCACCGACTTCTGGATCTGGGCTGCCGTCAACGTGTTCGCGGACACGAAATTCATCTCGATCTTCTCCCTCCTGTTCGGCGCGGGGTTCGCGATGATGAGCGAGCGCATGGACCGGCGGGGCATCCCCGGAGGCCAGCTGCACTATCGCCGCCAGTCCTGGCTCCTCCTGATCGGACTCCTTCACGCCTACGGGATCTGGCACGGCGATATCCTCGTCCCGTACGCCCTCTGCGGCTTCATCCTGTACGGGTTTCGCAACTGGGCGCCCCGCCGGCTGCTGTGGGCCGGCGGGTGTGCGGTCGGGATCGTCGTCCTCGTCATGGGCGTGGCCGACTGGGCCATTCCATACTGGTCCGCGGAGGAGCGGGCGGCCGTCGCGGCGCAGTGGGCGCCCCCCGCGGCGGCGATAGAAGCCGAGATCGAAGCCATGCGCGGGGGCTGGGTACAGCAGATGCAGATCCGCGCCCACTATGCCTTCCTCGTCGAGACCGTCGCCTTCGCGGGCTACCTTCTATGGCGAGCGGGGGGCCTCATGCTCGTGGGCATGGCCCTGCACAAGCTGGGCGTCCTCTCGGCGCGTTGGCCGGCCTCGTTCTACCGCCGGCTGGCCGCGTGGGGACTGGGGCTGGGCCTGCCGCTCGCCGCCGCCGGTGTTTGGTACAACGTGGCGGGCGGGTTCGCGTGGGAGCAGTCGAAGCTCGGGGGGAGCCTCTTCAACTACGTCGGCTCCGTCGGTGTCTTTCTGGGCTACGTGGGGTTGGTGATGCTTCTGGCCCGGAGCGGGCGCCTGGTTCGCACTCGGGCGCGTCTGGCCGCCGTCGGCCGCATGGCGCTCACGAACTACATTGCCCAGAGCGTGCTCTGTTCGTTCATCTTCTACGGCCACGGGCTGGGCCTGTTCGAGCGCGTGGGGGGCGTGGGGTGCGTCGGCATCGTAATGGGTATCTGGGCGCTCCAACTGGCGTGGTCGCCGTGGTGGCTCGCCCGTTTCCGCTTCGGACCCCTGGAGTGGCTGTGGCGTACGCTCTCCTACGGGCGGCGACAGCCCATGATGAGGATCGTGTGAGCGCAATGAGATTGAACACGGCATGACACATGGAGATTCGATGAAGGGGATGGGAGTCGGGACGCGGGTGCTCTCCCGGACGACGCTGGCCGCGCGGTTCGCCCTGGCGCTGACCGCGCTGGCTGCCCTGACCCCGGCAGGCGGTCTGGCTGCGCAGGAAGATGACCGCGAACAGAGGGAAGCGGCGGAGGCGGCCGAACTCGCCCGTCTCGACTCCCTGCGCAGGATCTTCGATCCGGCCGGGGCCTTCGAGCCCCTCGACCTCCCGGAGCCCGGAGCGTTCCGGGATGCGGCCGGCGCCCCCGGGGAGGCTTACTGGCAGCAACGCGCCGACTACCACATCCAGGCCACGCTCGTCGACGACCGCATCGAGGGCACCGAACGCATCACCTACACGAACAACAGCCCGGATTCCCTCACCAGCATCTGGGTGCAGCTCGACCAGAACCTCTTCCGCGAGACCAGCTACGGCGCGCAGAGAGCCGAAGGACTCGACGGGGATGTCCGCCACGGCGGTTTCTTCAGGGACGGGGGTTTTGTCATCTCCGGCGTGCGCGCCGACTTCGAGGGCGAGATGACGGTCCCCGAGTACCGGACCGAGGACACGATGATGGAGATCCTCCTCGGCGAGCCCCTCCCGCCGGGCGGAAGCCGGGTAGAAGTGGAGATCGATTTCGCGTTCGAGATCCCGGAGACGGGCGGCGACCGGATGGGGCAACTCGACATCCGGGGCGGGATCATCTATCAGCTCGCACAATGGTACCCCCGCGTCTTCACCTACGACGACGTGAACGGGTGGAACCAGTCTCCCTTCCTTGGGCAGGGCGAGTGGTATCTCGAGTACGGCGATTTCGATGTCGAACTCACCGTCCCGCGGGATTTCGTCGTCGTCGCGACGGGAGAACTCCTCAATCCCGAGGAAGTCCTCACGCCGATACAGCGGGAGCGGCTCGCCGAAGCGCGGCTATCCGAGGAGACGGTCCACCTCATCACCCCCGACGAGGCCGGAGAGGATCACACGCGGCCGCCCGGCGAGACCCCGCTCACGTGGCGCTTCCGCGCGGAGAACGTGCGCGACTTCGCGTGGGCCGCCTCCGACCGCTTCGTCTGGGACGCCGCCGGCTGGGAAGACGTCCTCATCATGTCCGCCTACCCGGAGGAGAGTCTGGGCGGGCGCGGTACCAGCGGCTGGGAGCGCTCCACCGAGTATCTCCGCCACAGCATCGAGTACTACTCGGAAAAGTGGCTCCGCTATCCCTATCCCGTCGCGATCAACGTGGCTGGCCTCGCGCTCGGGATGGAGTATCCGATGATCATCTTCTGCTCCTGGCGTTCGCGCGGCGCCTTTCTCTTCTCGGTCACGGATCACGAGATCGGACACACGTGGTTCCCCATGATCGTGGGGTCCGATGAGCGGCGGTACGCGTGGATGGATGAGGGCTTCAACACCTTCATCAACTACTACTCGGGTATCGAGTTTTCGGGCGGGGAGCCCATCCTGGGCCAGCTCATGTCACCGGCCCAGATCGCGACGGACACGCGCGTCCCGACTCACGCCATCTATACGCCGGCCGACAGCATTCCGGAGGCGGACATCGGGGTCCTCGCCTACAACAAGCCGGCCGCCGTCCTCGTCCTGCTGCGCGAGGAGATACTCGGGCCCGACGTGTTCGACGAGGGCTTCCGCGAGTACATCCAGCGCTGGGCGTACAAGCACCCGCAGCCGGCGGACTTCATCCGCACCATGGAGGACGTGTCGGGGCGGGATCTCGACTGGTTCTTCAGGGGCTGGATCTACGAGGACGCGATCCTCGATCAGGCGATCGCCTCCGTCACCCGCCTGGGGGACACGACCCGCGTGGTGCTTGAGAACCGGGGCGGCATCCCGATGCCGCTCGAGGCGCGGATCCTGTACCGGGACGGGAGCGAGCAGCGTTACGACGTGCCGGTCGAGGCCTGGCAGGAGAACGGCACCTACGTCCTGGAAGTCGCCGATGGGTTCGTCCGCAACGTGCAGATCGATCCGGACGGCGTGCTGCCCGACGTGAACCGCGGGAACAACGTGTGGGGCCGGGGCATCGTGGGCCGGCGTCCACCGGGCTGACGGGGCGGGCCGCCATCCATCGCGTGAAACCTCCATGCCGCGCCGTTCGTCGGGCTCCTCATGGGTGAATTCGTCGCGGTTCTCGGGGTTCTCTTCGTCATCGGCGTGCCCATGCTCGCGCTCGCCACGAGGTTCGCCCTCCGGCCGTTGATCCGCGATCTCATCGAGGCGCGGGGCCCCCGCGCGCAGGACCGCGAGACGATCGAGCGGCTGGTGCACCGGGTCGCACAACTGGAGCACGAGGCGATCGAGCGGGATCGGCGCCTGGATGAACTCGCCGACGCGGAACTCTTCCGGCGCCAACTCGAAGATCCAACCAAAGGCGGAAGGCCACAGGACTCTACATGACGATCATCGAGACCGAGGGACTGTCCAAGCGGTACACGGCGCTGCGGGGAGAGGGGACGCTCGCCGTCGACCAGCTCTCCGTGCAGGTGGAGGCGGGACAGGTGTACGGCTTCCTCGGGCCGAATGGGAGCGGGAAGACGACGACGATCGGGATGCTGCTCGGGATCATCAACCCGAGCGGGGGTGCCTTCCGCCTCTTCGGCGGTTCGTCGCCGGCGGAGCTTCACGCCGCGCGCCAGAGGATCGGCGCCACGCTCGAGTATCCGAACTTCTATCCCTACCTGAGTTGCCAGGACAACCTGCGCATCGTGGCCCGGGTGAAGGGGAGCGCCGAGACGGAGATCTCCGAGGTGCTCGACACCGTGGGCTTGGCCCCGCGCCGGAAGACGAAGTTCAAGGCGTGCTCGCTGGGCATGAAGCAGCGGCTCGCGCTCGCGGCCACGATGATCGGCGATCCGGCACTAATCATCCTCGATGAGCCGGCCAACGGGTTGGATCCGGCGGGGCAGCGGGAGATCCGCGGCATCATCCGCGAACTGGCCAGCCGCGGGAAGACGATCTTCCTCTCGAGCCACATGCTGCACGAGGTGGAGCGCACCTGCACGCATGTCGCGATCATCGAGACCGGCCGGCTCGTGCGCGAGGGGAGCGTGGACGAACTCACCTCCGCCCGCACGGTGGCCGCCGTGGGCGCCGACGGTGAGATGGAGACCCTGCAGCGGGCCGTGTCGGAGTTCGAGGGCGCGGGGCATACGCGCGTGGATGGAAACAGGGTCCTGGTGCAGCTCGCGGACGGCGGTCTCTCGGAACTGAACCGTTTCCTCGCCGGCCGGGGAATCTACGCCTCACACCTGTCGCTGGAACGGCAGTCGCTGGAGGACGCCTTCATGGAGATCACCGGCGCGCCCGAAGGCTTCGGAGAAGTGCAGTGAAGGGCGGGCGCGTGTTCGTCGTGCTGCTCCGCAACGAGTGGTTCAAGGCGAGGAAGCGCCTCGCCTTCTGGATTCCTCTCGGCTTCTACGCGCTCGTCACCTTCGGGACGTACGCGTATCCGTTCCTCCAGGAAAGCGAGGGCTTCCGGCTCCCGGAGGTCTGGACGATGGTGTTCGGGAACGAAGGGGTCCAATTCCTGATCTTCTCCGGTCTCACGGTCATGCTGCTGGCGACGCCGGAATTCAATTGGCGCACGGCGCGCCAGAACGTGATCGACGGCCTCTCGAAGTCCCAGTGGTTCTGGGGCAAGTCCCTCCTGCTGCCCTTCGTGGCTCTTGCCTTCCTTGGCACCCACATCCTTATCCCGGGCGTGCTCGCGCTCATTCGAACGGACCTGGGCGCGGCCACGGAGCCGCTTGTTCCGGCATCGGTATTCGCAGCGACGGGAGGCATGGTCCTCGCCTTCCTCAGCGTCGGGGCTCTTGCGCTCTTCGTGGCTTTCGCGATCCGGCGGACGGGTGCCTCGCTCGCGATTTGGATTCTTTGGGTCGGCCCCATCGAGTCCGGCATGCTGCGGGCGCTCGTCATGCGCTACCTGCCGGATTACACGGATTGGCTCGACTACCTGCCGTTCGGCACCGCCGCCCGGCTCCTGGACTACCGGAGCTACGACACGACGATCGCCGAGGCGATGGCCGCCGCCGCGGAGGCGGCGGGGCGCCCGGTGCCCCCAGCGCCGGACCTCACGGGCCATGCGATCGCGGCCGTCGCCTGGGCAGCCTTCTTCCTCGCCGCCTCCTTCATCTGGTTCCGCCGCCGCGACCTCTGACCCCGGCGACGCCTTGCGCGGCCGTGGTCGGCGACTAGCCTTCGCGGCAGCGGGAGGGACGCTATGAGAATCGAGACTTGGTACAGGAACCGATACGGGAGCATACCGCCGCACGCCATCCCGGTGGCCCAGTTCGGTTCGACGCTCTTCTGCGCGTGGTACTGGGCGAGGTCGATCGACGAACTCGGGATCGCGCTCGTAGCCTTGCTGATTGCGACGTACTCCACGGCCGCGCTCTTGATAGGCTTGGAAGGGGCGAGGCTGATTCCCGCTTGGCGGACTTCTCCGGGCGGCACCTGAGCGAGGGAATGATCCCCCGGGTGGGGATCGACGAAAGGCGTCCCGTCCGTGTACAGCACATGCCTGTTCTGCAAGAGGCCACTGGGGTCCAACGAGGTCGTCGAGACCTTCCCGGTGGGACGCCGGCTCGCGTTCGATGCGGCCAGGGGCCGGCTGTGGGTGGTGTGCCGGAAATGCCGACGCTGGAATCTGACGCCGCTCGAGGAGCGATGGGAGGCGGTCGAAACGTGCGAGCGCCTCTTTCGCGCTACGCCGCTGCGGGCGTCCACCGACCAGATCGGCCTCGCCCGCCATCGTGAGGGCCTGGAGCTGGTTCGCATCGGGAGACCGCCCCGAGGGGAGTTCGCTGCATGGCGCTACGGCGACCAGTTCCGGAAGCGGATGCGAAAGTGGCAGTTGGCCCTCGTGGGGAGCGTGGCGGCCGGTCTCGCGTTCGTGAATCTGCCGGGCGCCATCGCCAGCGGTAGCGCCTGGGTCCTTCTGTTCGTGACCGCGACCCGCCCGGTCGCCAAGGTCGGGATCGGGGGCGCAGAGGCTGGTGGAGGCCCCGTCGGGCCGGGGACGGTCGTCAAGTTCACGGAGCGCAACGTTCGCTCGATCCGTATGCTGCCCGCCGATGACGAGACCGGATTCACAGTCGATATCCGCCGGGGGATGAGCCCGTTCCACGAAGCCCCGCGCGCGTCGTTCATGGGCGAAGACGCCCGGAAGGTCGCGGCGGCGGTATTGCCGGTGGTCAACGCGAACGGCGGCACGCGGCGCGCGGTTCAAGACGCCGTGGCTGAGATCGAGGTCCAGGGACACCCCGGCCGCTACGTCGCCCGGGCGGTGAGAGGCAACCCGGACGTCGACCGGGAGAGCCCCCCGGGATTCGTCACGAACCATGCGCAAGCCCACGCGACTGGCGCTGGAAATGGCCTTGCACGAGGAGCAGGAACGGCGGGCGCTGGAGGGCGAGCTTTGGATGCTGAGACAGGCATGGCAAGAAGCGGAAGAGATCGCGGCGATCGCGGACCGACTCCTGCTCCCGGCCGGGACCGACGCCTTCTTCGAGAAGTACGGAACCCGGCGGGGATCCAGGTTGAGTGTGCGTGATGCGTGAGACGCGGACGGGGCTCCACCGCCGGATCGCGCTGGAGACGCCGGAGCACGTCAAACTCGAGTACCAGCTCGCCGATCTGGGGTCGCGGGCCGCCGCCCTCGCGCTCGATCTGGTCATCATCGTGGCGGCGATTCTGGCTGTGGCGCTCGTCTTCCAGTACGCGGGCGCCTTCGGACGACCCGTGCTCTACATCGTGAGCTTCTTCGCGGTGTGGGGCTATTTCCTCTTCTTCGAAGCGGTGTGGGACGGACGCACGCCGGGGAAACGCGCGCTGGGACTGCGGGTGCTGCACGACGGCGGCGAGCCGCTCTCATTCCAGGGGTCGGTGCTTCGCAACCTGATCCGGATCGTGGACCTGCAGCCGGGGGCGACGGGGATGGCGGGGGCCGCCTCCATTCTGTTCAACCGTCGGGCGCAGCGACTCGGCGACCTGGTGGCCGGTACGATCGTCGTCCGGGACACGGGGGGCGGCGAGATGTTCGGAGACGAGCCATCGACGACGGGTCGGGCGGGGCGCCCCCGACTCACCGTCGAACAGTTCGCCCTGCTGGCGGGTTATGTGGCGCGCCGAGCCGGGCTGGAACCGGAGGTCCGGCGCCGCGTGGCCGCCTCCGTCTGGGACGCGGTGCGATCGGCGGCCGGCCGGGACGGCGTGGACCCCGAGGCGGCTCCCGATACGCACCTCCTCCGACTGCATGACGAAGAGGCTCCACGGCACGCCGCGCGCCAGGGTGGGGCGAGTCTTCAGGCCGCGGCCATGGCGCGGGAGCGCCGCGAGGCCTGGGCCACTTACACGGACCTGGTCGAGAAGGGGCGCGCCGGCGGGCTGGATCGGTTCAGCGAGGCGGAGGTCCGCGCGTTCGGTCGCCTGTACCGCGGGGTGACGGCGGACCTGGCGCGAGCGCGAACCTATGGCGCATCGCCGGGACTGCTGGAGGCGGTGGAACGATGGGCCGGGGCAGGGCACAACCTGCTGTACCGTGCGAAGGGAAGGGCGGCGGTCCCGCTCGGCCGCTGGACCGCGCGAGAACTGCCGCGGGCGGTGCGGCGCCACCACCGGTTGGTGCTCCTCGCGGCCCTGCTTCTCTTCGGCCCCATGCTGGCTTCGTACTGGGCCGTCCGGGATCAACCTGCGCGCGCGCGGGCGATCATGCCGGCCGGGATGCTGGCGAGGGCCGAGAACACCGCCCGCGGGGACATCAACGCTTCCTACGTCGAAGTCGAGGGCACCGAGCGCCCGACTCTTTCCTCCGCTCTGGTGACGAACAACGTGCGCGTCAGCTTCGTCGCCTTCGCGGCCGGGCTGCTCGCCGGCGCGGGCACGGTGCTGATCCTCGTCTTCAACGGCGTCCTGCTCGGGGCCGCGTTCGGGCTGTACGCGAATAACGAGGCCCTGGGCGTGATCCTCGCCTTCGTCTTCCCGCACGGGGTCATGGAACTGACCGCCATCTGTCTGGCCGGCGGGGCGGGACTGGGGCTCGGGTCGGCGCTCCTCGTACCCGGACGGCGCACGCGCCGGGAGGCGCTGAGGGAGCGAGGTCGGACCCTCCTCTCGCTCGTCGGCGGTTCGGTACTGCTCCTGATCGTGGCGGGGTTGGTGGAGGGGTTCTATTCCCCGTCCGCACTTCCGGCCGTGGCGAAATTCGCCTTCGGTGGTGGCACCGCGCTCCTGCTCGCCGCGTACTTCGGTCTTGCCGGCCGGGGCCCCGAGGCCGACCCGCGAGCGGAGGTCAGAGCAGTCCCCGCTCCTTGATCTCGACGTACTTGTCCAGGGTGCGCACGAGAGCGTCGCCGGGTGGCGTGTCCACGATGAGGATCCCCGACTGGCGCATGACCTGAAGCGTCGTGGCCCGTGACTGCACGAGTTCCTCCGCGGCGGCGCGATGGAAGACTGCGGCCTCATCCTCGGCGGGCTGCGTCGCGGCCGCTTCGAGGGCCGGGTTGCGGATGGCCACGGCCAGCGGCAGGTGCGCCCGTCCGATCCGGGCCAGAGAGGTCACGAGGGCCTTCGAGACGGCCTCGTCGATGACATCGCAGAAGAGGATGACGAGCGACCGCTTGCGGAACGTCCGGCCCAGGGTGGCGAGCGCGAGCGGGTAGTTGGGCTCCACCGGCCGGGTCTCCACGCCGGCGAAGATCCGGGCCAACGCGGCCGGGTCGGACCGGCGGGGCGGCGACAGATGCCGGATTTCGTCGTCGAACACGACGGTTCCGACGCGGTCCCCGAAGCTTCGCGCGCGGTTGGCGAGCATCATGCCCGCCGCGAGGGCGAAGTCCACACGTTCCCGGTCCTGCAGCCGCTCGCGCATGTGGCGGCCGGCGTCGATCGCGAGGACGACGGTCTGGCTGCGTTCGGCCTCGTAGTTGCGGACGACGAAACGCTGGCGCTTCGCCGACGCCTTCCAGTCGATGATCCGGGGGTCGTCCCCCTCGGTGTAGTCGCGCAGACTTTCGAACTCGCGTCCGTCGCCCCACTGCCGGCTGCGGCGCGAACCCGCCGTGCGGAGGCCTTGCCGAAGCGCGTGACCGCTTCGGTCCCGAAGCAGGCTCCGGATCCCGGGCTGCACCTGAAGGGTGTGCGTCGCGTCCACGGTGGAGCGCCGCCAGGCGAACCCCCACGGCGAGCGCGTTCGCAGGTGGATCGCCCCCATGACGAGGAACCCGCGCGTGCGAGGCCGCATCCTGTAGCGGGTGCGCACGACGGAGGTGGGGGGGATGTCCAGCCGCACCCCCGCCTCCCACGCTTCGCGTCCGTCAGCTCCGGGGAGGCGCCGCAGGGAGGGGTCGAGGTCGTCGGTGAGCAGGATCGAGAGCCTTCGCTGCGTCGGGTTGGCCACATCGATCCCGACGTCGGTGATCTCTCCGAGCGCCGCGATGCGCGGCACCGTGCGCGAGGCCGATGGAGACCGCGTCCGCCGGCCGTCGACCCAGGCCAGGAGAAGGATGACCGCATCCGCCGCCAGGGCGCCCGTCGCCGAGAACAGGAAGACGAACGAGGTCAGCCCGAGCAGCCACAGAGTCCGCCCGCTGGGGACCACCGAGATGCGGACTATCGGGGCGCCTCCAGCGTCTCGAGGAGCGCCCGCAGTTCATCGTCGGAAGAGCGTCCCTCGACCTCCGCCTCGGCGGTCAGCACGACGCGGTGCCGCAGCACGGGGAACGAAAGCGACTTCACGTCGTCCGGGGTGACGAAGTCCCGGCCGTGCAGGTACGCCTCGGCCCGTGCGGCCTGGAAGAGGGCCACGCCCGCGCGCGGACTCGCCCCCAGCGCGAACGCCTGGTCGTCGCGCGTGGCCCGCACGATGCCGGTCACGTAGCGCCGGACCCTCTCGTCCATGTGGACGCCGTCCACCTCGCCTCGCGCCGCGAGCAGCGACTCGCGCGTCAGCGCTTCCCCCATGGGATACGTTGCCTCGTCGTCCGCCCGGAACCCCGCATCGTGCCGGTCGAGGATCGCGCGCTCCGCCTCCTCCGGCGGGTAGTCGATCACGATCTTCATCAGGAAGCGGTCGACCTGCGCTTCGGGCAGGGGATACGTCCCCTCGTATTCCACCGGATTCTGGGTCGCGAAGACCGTGAACGGCTGGGGCAGGGGGCGGGTGGCGCCGTCGACGGTGACCTGCCGCTCCTCCATCGCCTCCAGCAGCGCCGCCTGGCTCTTGGGCGGCGCGCGGTTGATCTCGTCGGCAAGGAGGAGGTCGGTGAACACGGGACCGGGCCGGTAGCGGAAGTTCTGCTGGGTCTCGTCCAGCACGCTCACGCCGACCAGGTCGGTGGGCATGAGATCGGGCGTGAACTGGACGCGGCCGAAGTCGAGCCCAAGCCCCCGGGCGAGGGCGCGCACCGACAGGGTCTTGGCCGTCCCCGGGACGCCTTCGAGGAGCGCATGGCCCCGTGCCAGAAGCGTGATCATGAGCTGCCTGAGGACGGCCTCCTGGCCCAGGATCACCTTCTCGATGTCGCCCAGCAGACGCAGCGCCGCGTCGTGCGTGGTCATGGTTCTGCCCTTCGTCCGAGGTGGTCGTCGATGCCGGCGGCGACCATCGTCAGGTCCACCGGATCGGCGCGCAAGCCGCGCCGGATGCGGGTCAGAGCCGCCTGCTCTCCCCGCCGCGTCTCCAGTTCATCGATCAGCGCCCGGGCTTCGGCAACGTCCCGCGGCGGCGGGCGGCGTACGCTCCGGGCCAGCCGCGCCAGAAGGAGGAGGGCGGCCGTCCGCCGGGCCCGCGCCTTCTCGTACAGGTCGCCGAGAGCGGCGACGTGTTCGAGCGGAGATCTTCGCTCGCGGTCCGCCGGAGCCACGGCCAGTGTCGGAGCGCCGAATCGCAGCCCGGCGCATGCGAGCGCTAGGAACGCGGCGAGGAGGAGCTGGAAGAGCGTTTGTCCCTGCGCCGTACCCAGGACGAAACCCGCCCAGCGTCTCGCCGTGCTCTCGTAGCCCCGGATGCCCTGGTGGAACTCGGCGAAGAAGACCGTGTCGGCGGCGGTCGCGTAGGTGAGGACGGCGCGCATGACGACGAGCGCCAGGGGGTCGTCGGCGACGCGACCGTTCGAGAGCGGCTCCGCATCGCTGAGGACGATGACATGTCCGTCGCCGACGGGGATGAGGCCGGCGCCGGTCCACCTCCGATCCTCGTCGTCCCCTACCGTGAGGAGCCCCTGGAGGGGAGTCGGGGACGGCATGATCGTCTCATCGGAGGGGTCCGGCTCGCGCAGTGCAGCGTCCCGGCGCCGCTGCAGTTCGCGCGATGTCATCCACCGTATCGCGCGGCGTGGAGCCCTCGGCGCCGGCAGGCTGTCGGTCAGGGAGTGGGCGACCCACTCCGGCTGGTCCAGGTCGCCCGGCCGGGGCACGCGGAACGCGATGCCCAGGGAGTCCATCAAGGGCGTAATCCTCAACGCGCTGGTAATGGCAGGGAAGAGGCGCGGTGCGTACACAAGCGTGCCGCCGCGGCGCACGCGCTCGAGGAGGGCGTGGACCTCGACCGGGCTCGGTACGACCGTGGGCGAGAGCAGCACGAGCGCCCCCGGGACCGGGTCGGCGTCGGCCAGGGGGGTGAGGCGGGGCGCGGTCGGCTGGCCGAATCGTTCGAGCCCCCGGGCGAAGGCGGCCACGCCGTCCGGCGTCGTCCGGAAGTAACTGCGCTTCACGTCGAGCGCCGAGCGTCCCGCCGGTCGGGCGAGGTAGGCGGCGAGTCCCGCTCCGAGCGCAATCGCGCCGATCCACGCGAACGTCCTGACCCTGCCGGCCCCGCTCACGATGGGTCGGCCTCCTCACCCGACGCGGATGTCGGGCAGCCCGCGTCCCGCGCGAGGTCCTCCAGAGCCGCATAGCCTGCGGGGGTGGGCGTCTCCTGACCGAAGGAGAGTCCCTGGAAGTGACGGATGAAGTTGCGGCCGGTGCGGGTGTCCATCTCGAGAGCGTAGTCGCCGGGTGTCTTCGAGGAGTGGAACGCCACCGTGCCCTGATCGTCGAGCGTGAGGAGGAAACCCTGGTAGAGCGCGCTCGCGGCGGGCCGGAGCGCTCCCTCACCCGCCCGCGTCCGGGCGAGGCCGAACCACTCTCGCGCCGAGGCGGGCGCGCGATCGTCCTCCGGGCCCTCGTCTGCCCGCTCCCGCACCCTGTGCACCCACTGCGGCCCATGGCGCAGGGCCACTGCCCCCAGCGCGATGAGCGCGGCCAGGACGACGAGGACGGCCAGGATCTCCATGAGCCCGCCTCCCTCGTCGAACAGGAGTCGACGCAGCCAATCCCATGCATCCGAGAGCGTCCTGGCGATCCACTCGTAGATCCGCTGCCGTGCGGAGAGGGACGGAGAAACGAAGTCCGGTCCGGCTACGATCTCTCGCAGCGCGTCGGACATCTCGTCCGGCAACGGGAGGGGTGCGGCGGCGGGCTCCTGGACGATCACCGTCCGTCCGTCGCCATCGCGGCCGCGGCAGTCTCCAGGTCGGCGGCTTCCAGACGCACCCGCCGGTCGTGGTACAGGAAGAACACGGTCGCTACGAGGAAGGGCTTGGTGAACGACCCGATCAGCAGATCCAGGGTGTTCTGGACCGCCTGAAGGCCGGCGCTCACCGTGCCCGCCGTCGTGGGCGACGTGAACATCTCGAAGCCTCCGAAGAGCGCGAAGGTGCCGAAGGAGGGTCCCTCGCGGATGATCGATGCGACGAGCATGACACCCAGGATCCGGAGCCAAGCCCCTTTCCCGAGTTTCAGCGAGCGGCGCACCGCCCCCGGGGCGGCCCGACCCTCCATGAGCACGGCCGGAAAGATCGCGAACGAGATACGGAACCAGAGCGCCAGTACCACGAGCGCGCCCACGAGGCCCACGAACCCGAAGACGGCCATCCCCACGACGAAGTTGCCCAGGGCCGCGATCGCGGCGGCGCCCACGATCGTGACAGGGATCATGACGACCACGCCCGCCAGGACCGCGATCAGCAGGGCGAGCAGGTGCCCTCCGGCCGCGCTCGCGAAGGGGCGGAGTACACCGCGGTACGCGCTCTCCAGCGAAGCCGCACGCCCCTCCAGCCGGGCGGTCATG
The DNA here is from genome assembly GCF_965213655.1 of Candidatus Palauibacter sp. Lineage (GTDB taxonomy): Bacteria > Gemmatimonadota > Gemmatimonadetes > Palauibacterales > Palauibacteraceae > Palauibacter. The sequence goes on from NZ_CBDBZT010000003.1 coordinate 519,753, forward strand.
GCGACCGCGACCGCGAGCGTCCCCACCCACGAGAGCGCCGTCGCCGGGAACAGGATCGCCAGATCGTATCCGAGTTCGCCGACCGCCGGCGTGCCCGAGGGATCGAGCCCCGTACTGGGCGTCCCGAGGGCGAGCAGCATGGCGTATCCGGGGAGGGCGCCCACGAGGGCGATGAGGAAGTAGAGCCCGAAGTCGCGTCGGTAGAACTGGATGGCGCCGTCCAGTATCTCGCCGAAGCCCATGGGTCTCTGTGGTATGACGGACATTCCGCCCCCTCCACTCGGAGTCGGTTGATTCGGTCCCGGCTACTCCAGAATCCGGTCTCCGATGATGTGGGTGGCGGACTCCCACTCGTCGAGCGGCGCGGACCACGCCCTGTCGCGGATGCGGCGCAGGTAGGTGATCTGCGCCAGGTGGTACAGGTAGTGCTGGGCGATATGGATCACCGTCTCTCCCATCCTCGACGTCGTCTTTCCGTCCAGGGACGTACGCTCGGCCGCGAGATCGGCGTCGCTCTCGCATCCGTCCACCTCGGCGATGATCTGCTCCTGGATCGTGCGCATGCGCGCCGCGATCTCCTCCGCCGGGCCCGGGGCATCCTCGTCGATCACGGGTGTGATGCCGAGTTGTTTCAGAAACCAGATGTCCACGCGGTACATGTGGCGGCAGATCTTCCCGATCCCGCGCATCCCGTCCGCGGGCTGCCAGTCGAGGTCTTCCCGCGAGGTCCCCTCGAGGACCGTGAACAGCGGCCTGCGCGCAGCTTCGAAGATCTCGATCGTGTGGGCGATACGGGTCCTCATCGTTACGGGCTTCCTTTCGGCTGCAGTGCCTGCGACATGAACTCGACCGCGCGCGGGATGGCCCCGATCAGTGCGAGGAAGTCGTGCCCGCCTCCCTCGTAGATGAACGCCTCGAAGTCCGGAGCGGTGCGTCCGAGAGCCGCCATCGTTCGCATCAGGGACTCCGCCTGGCTCACCGGCACGACGAAGTCCGCAGTGCCGTGGTGCACCTGGACTGTGGGGAGATCGGCGGCAAAGAGGACGGACGAGCGGCGCACGAGTTCGAGGCGGGCTTCGGGGGTGGACAGCGTGCCCCTGACCAGCGGCTGGACGACGGTGGAGTCGAGATGGATGAGACCGGGCAGGTCCCACGGACCGTCCAGCGCGGTCTTCCACGCGATCACCCTGATCCAGTTGTCGAAGAAGTCCGTGGGCCCGAAGAATGCCACGATGCGTTCCACCCGTTCGTCCCGCGCTCCCGCGAGCAGGGCGACGCCGGCCCCCCGACTGCCGCCGAGAATATGGATGGCGCCCGGCCGGACCTCCGGCGTGGTCTCGAACGCGACATTGGCGAGCGCGAGCGCATCGTCGACATCGTAATCCCAGGGACTGGAGGGGCCTTCCGACACCCAGCTCCGCCCGTCGTAGCGCAGTGGCTCGCTGCGGAATGAGGGAATCACGTAGACGAAGCGGCGGCTCAGCTCTCCGAGGGCCAGCACCACGACCTGGAGGTCGTCGACCGATACCCCGCTGTCGCCCCCGTGGGAGTACATGAGCAGGGGCAGGGTCTCGGGAGCCGCGCCGTCCGGCACGATGATGGCGCCGAAGTGCCGGGCGCCCGCCACCACGTGGGAAACGATGCGCAGCGTGGCCGTCCCCTCGCCGAAGGCCAGTTCTTCGGTCAGTTCGACCGAGACCCCCGCCGCGGAAATGTCACGCTGTGCCCAGTCGGCTCGTACGGCCTCGACCTCCGTTGCGGAGGCGGGGGCGAACAGCGCGTCGAGTTCGGCATCGAGATCAATCGCCTCGGCGCGAACGGTGGCGCCGGCCCGGCCGGCCGCGATCGCGAGACGCTGCGGGCCGGGGGTGGCCCCGAGTGTCCATGTCGTCGCCGCTTCCCCGTTTGCGTCGGTGGCGGTCGAAGCCGGATCCGTGCTTCCGTGGCCGGGCTCCGGCTCGAAGGTGACGGTGGTTCCACCGACGGGACGCCCCTCGGCGTCGAGAACCCGCACGGCGATGGGTTCGGCCGGCGGGCGCGCGGGCACCCCGCGCTGATCCGCGCCCGTGAGGACGACGATGGACGCCGGTCCGGTTTCGGGGGGCGCGACGGTATCGGCCTCTCCGCATGCGGCGGCCATGACGCCCAGGAGGACGGACCACCGCGGGTCGAACTGTCGCCCCCGGTTCATGCCGGACCTCCGACGGCTCCGGAGCCGACAGCGGGTGTCAGTCTGACGTGCGCCCTGCGGACCGCTGTCGGCCACGCGAGTTCGACGAGTTCCCCCTGGTCGATCTCCTCGAAGCCCCGTTCCGACCGGGCCAGCGTGATGATCCGCGTGCGCGACTCCCGTGGCGCACATGACTCGCCCTCGGTCACCGCCGGCTCGACCCGCATCGGATGTGCCAGCGCCAGCCGGGTGACGACCAGGCCGTCGGCGGGGAACTCGGCTTCGCTCCAGTCGAGCGTGGCTTCGATCCGGCCATCGCTGTGAACTTCGAGCGTCTTCTCGAGTCGGGGGAGGCCCGGCTCGGACTCCAGCTGCAGGTGGACCCGGCCGGACCCGACGCTCGGCGCCCCCACGAGTCGGAACGGGTGCGGTCGCCAATCCGCGAGAACGGACCGTTCCCGCATGCCCGGGCCGTTGGGCGGTGCGAGCGCGATCTCCTGCAGCAATGCCAGCGGGACGCCGTCCGGAGCGGGTGCGGCGGGAGCTTCCGATTCGCGGTCGTGCACCGAGGCGACGCCATCTTTCCGGGTGCGCGCCCCACGGGTCGCGTCTCCCTCTCCCTCGAGCGTCACGCCGGATTCCAGGGGATCGCGGTGGTAGGCCTCGAGGCGGCGGGAGAGGACATCGACGTAGTTCACGCCGTCTCGGAAGACCGTGAGCATCTCGATCGCGCCACCGCGCGCGGGGCTGATCACGATGGAACTCCAGGCTGAATGGATCCAGATCTCGTCATGGCCGTCCAGGTCGAAGTCGAGAATCTCGAACGCAATGTCTTCTTCCCCGCGCAAGCGCTGTTCAGCCGCGGCGAGTTCGCGCCAGATCGCCCGGCGCATGTGAGGAAGGTAGACCCCGCCGAACACGCCGTGCCAATACGCGTCGTTGCACTGCGCCCGCGCGATGGCACGGCGGGCCTCGGCCGGCTCGCCGCGAGCCCTACACAGCGCGGAGAGTCGGAGCGCCGTCTTGTGCATGCGGTTCGACTCGGGGTATCGGGTAAGGAAACCCTTCCAGTGCCCGCCGCGGATCAGCGGGTCGATGCCTCCCTCGTCGGATGCCGTGGCGACCAGCCGCTCCAGGCGCCGCGCGGCGGGGCGGGGGAGCGTCCATTCCTCCATCTCGCGGTATGCGCCGGTCGCGGGATAGACGAGCCCGCGGCTCGGGCCGGAGGCCGCCTCGCGGGTCGTGACCAGCTCCAGTTCGCCCCGCCCGCGGGCCGCGTTCAGCCCCTCGAGAAATGCCTCCAGCCAGCCACCGTCGTATACCCATTCGCGGGTGTCCGGCCAGCCGCCGAACTTCTCGCCATCGTCACCCAGCACGAGTTGACCGCTCCCCGCCCGACGCGCCTCGGCGAAGAAGTCCACGATCTCATTCGCGGGCCGAAACGGGATCAGGTACCGGAGCCGCTCGTCGATCGGAAGGAGGCGGAGCCGCTCCCCGCCGCTCTCCGTTGTGAAGACGCCGTCCAGTTGCTCGCGCTCGAGTCCGCAGGCGAGGAAGTGACGGTCGTCGAGGAGCGTGTATTCGATGCCTGCCCGCGCCAGATCGGAGGCGAGGTCGGGCTCCCACACCCGTTCCGTGAGCCACAGGCCGGTGGCCTCGACCCCGAAACGGCTGCGGAGATCCGATCGCATCCACTCGATCTGTTCCAAGCGGTCGCGAGGCGGGATCGCGGCTAGGATGGGTTCGTAGCGTCCGGAGGCGAGGAACTCGATGTGGCCGTCCGACGCCCGCGTCCCGAGATCCTCGAGAAAGTCCGGGGCGTGGTCCTCCAGCCAGTCGAGGAGGGGGCCGGAGAGGTGCAGCGATATCGGGTACGTGCCGTGTGCGTGGAGGGCATCGAGGAGAGGCCGGTACACCCCGGTCAGGTGATCTTCGAACACATGGTCGAAGTTTCCCACCGGCTGGTGGAGGTGAAGCGCGAAGGCGAAGCGGAGCGGGCCTCGGCTCACGCGTCCGCCGGGATGCGGGCGCCGGCGCCCGACTTGAACTCGCGTTCGTACACTTCCGCCGCGTCCGCGAGGTCGGCGTCGTTCGCCGGGGCCCTCGCTAGGTCCGCGACGAAGGCGGTCTCCAGCGCCTCGGCACGCTCCGGCGCGAGCCGACGCAGGCGGTCGAGGGCGTGGGCGGCGTAGCCGAGCACCTGCGTGGCCTCGATCCCCGCCACATCGTCGAAGAACCACGCGCACGAGGTGAACATCGCCGCCCGGTCGCGGGCGAGCTCGAGGAGTGAGAGCGCCTCGTCCCGGCAACCTTCGCGTGCGGCCTCGATGGCGAAGTTCCCCAGCCCGGAGGGGTCACCGAGGACGTCTCCCAGAGCCGCCACCGTCTGCCGGGGTTCCCACAACCGCCCCGGCGCGAGGGTCGCGAAAGCCTCATCCAGACCGGCGGCGAGCGTCTCGAGCGCTTCGCGCAGCGGCCCCCGCCAACGCTGCTGCGAATCGATGTGCGGGGCCAGCCGGCACCCGCACGCCGAGCGCCAGCGCTCGATTCCGTGCGCGCAACTCCAGGAGCTGGGCTCATTCAGCGTCACGGCGGGCAGCTCGCCGGAGCGGGCGAGTATCGAGGCGAAGTTCCCGACCTCGGCATCTCCGCTCTCGCGGACGCGCGAAATCACCTCCACCAGCGTGCGGTCGGCCCCCCTGTGGTGGTGCCCGAACGTCTCGCCATCGGTCGCCAGCGCGACGAAGGGTGCGCCCCTGCCGGCGGCCGCCCGCAGTTCAGCGAACCAGGCCTCGCGGCCTTCGAGCAGCGCCCCGAACGCGACGCCGTGCGAGAGCGCCCCATCGTAGACGAAGACCGCGATCTCGCGTCCTCCGCCGAGGCGGACCCGTCCGAGGCCGCCATTGGGCGGGTCCGCAACCTGGTGGGCCCCCAGGACGGTGAACGCCACGTCCTCCTCCGCCAGCACCTCGAGCGTGGCCATGTCGACCGCCGTCTCCGGGAGCCACATGCCCTCGGCGCGCCGCCCGAAGCGTCGTTCGAAGTCCCGCAGCCCCCAGCGCACCTCCGCCTTCTTCTCGCGGCGGGAGGCGAGCGGGAGGATGATATGGTGGTAGGGCTGGGCAAGTGCGTTGCCGTACCCCAGCCGCTCCCGGCTCGCCCGGTCCCCGCGAACGAAGCCTTCATGGACATCCCGGCGCTCCCCCTCGAGCCAGCGCGCGAGCGTCGGGCCGAGGTCGAAGCTCAGCCAGTCGAACGCCCCCGCGCGCGCCAGAGGCTCGTAGCATTCCGCGGTGATCCGTTCGTTCCAGTTCTCGAACGGGGTCGCGCTCGGCTCGCTGCGGACCCGGTCCGTCCACGGATTCTCGCGCGGCGGCTGGTAGAAGTGGCCGTGGAGGACGACCGTGGCCTGACCCACGGCCGGGGAGCGGGTCAGTCGTCCGGGGCGTGCGCGGCGAGCGCCCGCCGGTACACCTCGAGGTAACGATCCGCACTGGTCGCCCAGCCGAAATCGCGGGACATCGCCTGTACCACGTGCTCCTCCCACACCTCCGGGCTCTCGGCGTAGAGTGCGGCGGCCCGCCCCAGCGCGACCTCGAGGTCCTCCGATGTGTAGCCATCGAAGAGGAAGCCGGTCACCTGGTCCTCGATCGTGTCGGCCAGTCCCCCGACGCGCCGGGCCACCGGCAGAACGCCGTACAGCTGCGCTCGCATCTGCGTGAGCCCGCAGGGTTCGTAGAGCGACGGCATTAACAGGAGATCGATCCCCGCCAGGAGCCGGTGCTCCTTGGGTTCGCTGAACTCGGTGTCTACGGCGACGCGCTCCGGGTAGCGGTCCGCCAGTTCCCGCAGGCCCGCCTCGTAGCGTTCCTCGCCCTCGCCGAGAAAAATGAACTGTCCCTCCGCCCGCTCGAGCGGGCCGCCGTCGAGGAGCAGGTCGAGCCCTTTCTGTCCCACGAGACGCGCGGTCATCCCGTACAACGGTTCGCGCGGAGCCTCGGTCAGGAAGTACTCGCGCTGCAGCGCCCGCTTGCACGCCGTCTTCCCCGCCAGATCCTCCCGCGAGAAGGTCGCCGCGACCTCGGTGTCCGTCTGGGGATCCCACACCTCCAGATCGACGCCGTTCAGGATCCCGAGGAAGCGGTCGCCTTTCTCGATGAACGAGCCGTGGAGTCCGAACCCCCCGGCCGTCGTCCGGAGTTCAACCGCGTGCGTGGGGCTCACCGTGGTCACGTAGTCCGCGAATACGAGCCCCCCCTTTAGCAGGTTCAGGTGCCCGTAGAACTCCATGGCCCGCCAGTGGAAGAGTTCGCGCGGAAGTCCGATGCCCTCGAGCACCGAGCGATCCTGCAGTCCCTGGTAGCCCGCGTTATGAATGGAGAGGACCGCCGCCATGCGGTCGTGTGCTTCCCGGCCCGCGAACCGCGTGCGCAGGAAGACGGGGGCGAGGGCCGCGTGCCAATCGTGGGCGTGTACGACGACGGGCACGTTGGCGAGTTCGGGCAGAACCTGGAGTGCCGCGAGGTTGTAGAAGGCGAAGCGCAACGGGTTGTCGTCGTAGTCCGCTCCACCCTCCCCGTAGATCCCGTCCCGGTCGAAGAACCCGGGATGGTCGACGAAGAGCACGCGCGGGTTCCGCCGGGGGCCGGGGTGCTGGAGGATCCGGACCTCCTCCACCCGCCTTCCCACGCGTACGCGGAAGCTGTCCGCGATCGGTTCCAGATCGGGGAAGGCCTCGCGCACGGACCGGTAGAGCGGCATGAAGACGGTGACGGGGGTTCCCTGGGCGGCCTGGAAGGTCGCGATCCCGCGCACGGCCTCGGCGAGGCCCCCGGTGCGGGCGTACGGCCAGTACTCCGCGACGAGATGCACGACCGCGAGCTCCTCGGGGGGCTTGGCCCGGGGGCGTGGTCTCGTCGGGACCGGCTTGGCGATTGTGGGCATGGGACTCATACTTCGTCGCAAAGTCGCGAAATGTGTGGCGGCCGGGGGCAGTCTCCCCGTCGTAGCCACGGGCTGCAAGGGACGGCGCCCGATCCGGACGCGGACGCGCCGCGATGAGGTGGCAGATCGAACACGCAAAAGCTAGCGGCTCGCACGGACCCATCCAAACCCCGCCGCGCGACCATTCGTTCCCCCGGAAGGCCTCCGACTTCGAGGCCTTCCATGCGGGACGGGAGTTCGCGCTCCATGACCTCCTCGGCGCGCACCCGTGCAGGCGCGACGGCGAGGCCGGGACGAGCTTCGCCGTATGGGCCCCGCGCGCCCGGGCGGTCAGCGTCGTGGGCTCGTTCAACGAGTGGGACGGAGAGGCGCATCCCATGTCTCCGGTGGGAGACGCCGGGGTGTGGGACTGTTTTGTCCCCGACGTCGGACCCGGAGACCTGTACAAGTTTCGGGTGCGTTCCGGAACGGATCACGGAGGGGACGGGCCCGGCCTCACGGTCGACAAGGCGGATCCCCTCGGCCGCGCCGCGGAAGTCAGGCCGGGCACCGCGTCGCGCGTCGTGCCGACCGGCCCGTACGACTGGACGGATGCGGCGTGGGTCGAGAGTCGACGCCAACGCGGGGTCCCCGAGGCCCCCATCAGCATCTACGAAGTCCATCCCGGTTCCTGGCGCCGGAACGCCGACGGATCGTGGCTGGGATACCGTGCGCTCGCCCGGGAACTGCTGCCCTATGCCGCCGACCTGGGTTTCACGCATATCGAACTCCTCCCCGTCATGGAACACCCGTATGACGGGAGCTGGGGATATCAGACGGTCGGGTACTTCGCTCTCACCGCCCGCTACGGGCCGCCGGAGGACTTCGCGTACTTCGTGGATGAGGCCCACCGCCTGGGACTCGGCGTCGTGCTCGATTGGGTGCCGGGCCACTTCGGCCCCGACCTCCACGGGCTGAGGACGTTCGACGGCGCGCCGCTCTACGAGATGGGGGAAGAATCGCGAGCCGTACATCCGGATTGGGGCACGCTCGCGTTCGACTTCAGCCGCCCGGAGGTCGTCTCCTTCCTTCTCTCGAGCGCGCGCTACTGGGTCGAGCACTACCACGTGGACGGGCTTCGCGTGGATGCGGTGGCGTCGATGCTCCACCTGGACTATTCGCGCCGTGACGGGGAGTGGGAGCCGAATGAGGAAGGGGGACGGGAGAACCTCGCCGCGATCGCCTTCCTGAAGTCGCTTTCCGAGATGATCCACGACCGCTTTCCCGGCGTCCTCCTGTTCGCGGAGGAGAGCAGCGCGTGGCCCCGCGTGACGGCGCCGGTGGCCGAGGGCGGGCTCGGGTTCGACTTCAAGTGGAACATGGGCTGGATGAACGATACGCTCGGGGTCCTGGCCTCCCCGCCGGAGCGGCGACCGCGGCTGCACCGCCACCTGACCTTCTCGCTGCACTATGCCTACAAGGAACGGCATCTTCTTCCCCTGTCGCACGATGAAGTGGTTCACCTAAAGCGATCTCTCCTGGACAAGATGCCGGGGACGGACGAGGAGAAGTTCGCCGGTCTCCGTCTCCTCCTCGGCTACATGTGGACTCATCCGGGGGCGAAACTCCTGTTCATGGGAGGGGAGATCGGCGAGCGGAAGGAATGGAACGAGGACGGAGCCCTCGACTGGCGTCTGCTGGACGACCCGGCGCATGGGGGTATCCGGCGCTGGGTGCGGGCGCTCAACCGACTGTATGCGGAAGAACCCGCGCTCCACGCGCTCGACCACGCGCCGGAAGGGTTCGAATGGCTGGACGTGCACGACGCGGAGCGCAGCGTGCTGAGCTACGTGCGCTGGCGTCCCGAGTGGGAGGGCGCGGTCATCGTCGTGGCGAATTTCTCCGCCACCGCGTGGCCGGATTATCGGGTCGCCCTGCCCGAGGGCGGGTCGTACCGCGTGCTGCTGGACAGCGGCGACCCCGAGTTCGGCGGAGGCGGTCGCACCCGACTCCCGGAGGCCGCGGAGGAGGTCGACTACCTGAAGCGTCCGGCCGCGCTCACCCTCGACCTGCCGCCGCTCGGCTTTCTGGCCCTCCAGCGGAGGGCGACCCGCAGCGCAGGGAGACCGGGCTGAACTCCCGCGGGCACTCAGCCTGTAGCAGGGACGCGACGAACAGGGCGCGATTACCGATTCCATGCTTCGCTGTCCGGAATCCCGCGGCTGAACAGGAGTTCGAGGCCCGGTACCGGAGACAAGGAAGCAACCGCGTCCGCGCGAGTCGTGGATGTCAGCGTGAGGTCCTGCAGGATGCCACGGACCGTCCCCGTTCGCGGGTCGCGGAGGATCGCCGCCGGCCGATCGGTTTCCTCGTCGAGTGTGACCGATCCTCCGGGCCCGGAAAGCGTGATGCCCGCCAGCTCGCGCTCCCACCCCGGTTGCACGGGGAAGACCAGGGCGAACCCGGAACCGCCATCCCCGTCGGCCACCTCCGACATGTCGAATCCGAGCGAGAACAGCTCCTCGCCGGCCGTGGAGTGTCCGGAGAGCGCGTATGCCCCACCCGAGCGTGGCAGGTTGGTCGGCGCATCGACCAGGAAGGCGGGTTCGAGGAACGGCACGCCGTCGGCCCCCACACCACCCCACACGAGTAGCGCTCTTGTCCGTTGCGCCAGATCCGGGAGCCCCACGCTGTCTGCCGCGCTCAGACGGAAGCGGAGCGCGTTCGAGAAGTGGTAATCGCTGATCCCGTCCGGCGGACCGCAGTAGGACATGAAGTCCGGCGTTGAGGGCGACACTGGACGGCTGCTCCGAAAATCGTACCCCCATGTCCCGATGGATCCGTTGGAGTAGGGGTAGGAGGGGTCGGGGCCGCCGGCTTCCCCGCACGGGGCGTGGCGAAGGCCCAGGTTGTGACCGAGTTCGTGCGCTATGACATCCGACTCGGCCAGCGAAAAGGTGGACCGTCCGGGGAGCTTGGCCACTCCTCTCACCGGTCCGTCCAGAGGGCGTACCATCATTCCCTTGTAGTGGCCGGTCCCGCCTTCCAGGGCCCGGATGACGGAGGTCTGATTGAGTACGGCGCGCGCGTTGTTCGTCGAGGTCAGCACGGGCTCGTGCGCTGTGACGGCCAGATTGCCGATCGGCAGTAGCGCACGCGTGTCGGCGAACAGCTCGTGGTTCTCGGGATCCGCAGCCATTTGCCCGATGAGTTCCACGATCGATGAATCCTGGGTCTGGCTCCAGATGAACGGGATCAGCGTCAGGTCGAACAGCGGCATGGTCAGGACCTCCACCATCAGCCGCCCTTCGCCCGGGATCCGAGTCGAAACCCCCAGACCCGGATCCAGCGTGCCGGCCGGGTCGACCTCGATCACCATCTCGAGCCCTGGCTGGATGACGTCCCCCGGGATCTCGGCGTTGGCCGACGTCGACAGATTGCTCTCGTCGATGCGGGTCGGGATGGGTACGGCTGTCGCCGGGATGTCCTCGACGTGGGTCTCCCGGCCATCCCGGTAGAACCGGGCGCGGATTGCCGGCAACCCCTCGCTCGTGGCGCGGCCGGCGACGGGGAACACGCGCAGCAGTGCCTTCCGGCCCGCCACCAGCGGAACCGGAAACCGTCGGGACTGGACGGCCTGGGTCAGGTATGCGGTCGGCAGGTCTCCCTCGACGCAGGAGGCGATCCGTCGCTTGTGGACCCCCGCCAGCCACGTGTGGAAGCCGGGGTCTGACGGCACGCACAACTCCGTGCCCCCGGCCAGGAGCACGCCGAGGCGGTCAAGCGCCGCCAGGTCGGCTGGAAGCGGGCCCGCCATGGCGCGGTTGTTCGAAAGGGAAAGCTCCTGCAGGGTCGTCATGCGACCGAACGCGGCAGGCACCGGACCCGTCAGCTCGTTGTTGTCCAGGCCCAGGCTCTCCAGCATCGGCAGCCCGCCGAGCCACAGGGGCAGTGGGCCGCTCAGATCGTTGCCGCCGAGCACCAGATGAGTCAGTGAGGAGAGAGTTCCGAGTGCGGCGGGGATCGAGTCGGAGAAGTCGTTGTCGCGCAGGGATAGCACCTCGAGGGTGGCAAGCCCGCCAAATCCCGGCGGGAGCGGCCCCGTGAGGCGGTTGTCATGGAGGAAGAGTCGGGTGATGCTCGAGAGATTGCCGAATTCGGGAGGGATGGGACCGCTCAGGTCATTGCCCTGCAACTCGAGCCACGTCAGGCCGGTGAGGCTCCCCAGCTCCGGCGTCAGCCTTCCGGCCAGGTCGTTGTAGCCCAGATACAGTCGCTCCAGGCTGGACAGGCTTCCAAGCGCGGCGGGGATCGGGCCCTTGAGGGCGTTGATGCCGAGCGCCAACATCCGCAGGCTCGTGAGCCCGCCGAGTTCGGACGGGATCGGCCCCGTGAGACGGTTTCGACGCAGGTCCAGCAACGTGAGCCCTGTGAGCCCGCCGAGTTCCGCGGGAATCGGGCCCGAAAGGGAGTTCAACGACAGGTCGAGCCGCGTAAGGTGGGCGAGGCTGCCCAGCTCCGGCGGGATCCGGCCCTCGATGTGGTTCGACGGAAGCTCCAGCCCCACTACCCGGCTGTCGTCGTTGACCTCTACCCCGTACCACTCCGCGAGCGGCGCATCCGTCAGCCAACCCTCATTGCGGGCCCATGCGGGTCCTCCGGTCGCCCCATAAAGGATCTCGAGGGTCTCGCGGTCCGAGAGCGGCCCGCACTCGATTCCCGTCCCCTCGCGCGTCGGGATGCCGCGTAGCCACGTCTGGAATGCCGTCTCCACCGGGGCGCACAGGCCCGTGTCCGCGTAGCCAAGCTCCTGCAGCGAGAGTCTCGTCAGTGAAAGGGGCAACCGACCTGAGATCGCGTTACCGCCGAGGCGCAGAACGGTCATCCGGGCCAGCGCCCCCAATTGGGCGGGCAGTCGGCCCCTCAACCCGTTGCGGGTGAGATCGAGTTGTGTCACGCGGCCGACGCTATCGGCCGTGACGCCGTGCCAGTCGGCAACACCTTCCTCGCCCAGCCAGCCGCTGGACTGAGTCCAGCCTGGGCCGTCGGCAGCTCCGTACAGCGATTTGAGTACGGCCACGTCGGTCGCGTTGCAGTATCTGGCGGCCGCGTCGTGGTTCTCGACTCCCTGCAGCCACCTGGCCAGAGCGGAGGTGCCGGGAACACAAACGCCGTTTCGCCCGATATAGAAATGACGGAGCCGATCGAGTTGCGCGAAGCTCGGCGGGACGGTACCCGAGAGTTCGTTCCCCCAGAGATAGAGCGAGGTCAGGTTGGCGAGACCGCCGAGTTCGGGCGGAATCTCGCCGTCGAGACGATTGAAGTGAAGAAGGAGCTCCTCGAGCCGGGACAGATTGCCCAGGTCGGCGGGGATGCGCCCGGACAGATTGTTACCAGACAGATTCAACCCGACGACCCTCCCGTCGCCGTCTACCCGCACTCCTGCCCAGGTGCCGAGTGGCTGGTCGCTCAGCCAGCCACCTCTGCGGCGCCAGTTCGATCCGCCCAGGGATCGGTACAGCGTTTCCAGAACCGCGCGGTCGCCGGACGCCGCACATTCGAGACCTGTGCCCTCATGGGACGAGACGGTGCCCAGCCACTCCTGAAGCCCTCCACCGCTCGGAACGCACAGCTCGGTGCCGGCATAGCGTAGTTCCCTCAGACGAAGTCGCGCGAGTGAGAACGGCAGGGGGCCGGAAAGGGCGTTCCCGCCGATCCGGAGCGCGGTCAAGCCGGCGAGCTCGCCAAGTTCCGGGGGCAGGGTGCCGACCAATCCGTTCCGGCTCAGATCGAGTGCCCGAACGTAGCCGATGGTATCGGTGACGACGCCGTACCAGCCATCGAGCGGCTGGCTGGCCAACCAGCCGTCGGATCTCGTCCAGCCGGCTCCGCCCGCAGATTCGTGGAGCCGCCTGAGTACCGCGATGTCGTCCGCGTTGCAGTAGTATTCTCCCCGCACCTCGGCGATGCGGCCCAGCCACGACACGAAGCGCGCCGTCCCCGGTGCGCAGAGACCCGGGTTTTGGTCGAAGTTGAACGCACTCAACTCGAGCTGCAGCAGACTTGCGGGCATCGGCCCTGCAAGAAGGTTGCGGTCGAGCCTGAGATTCTGCAGGCGGGCCAGGTCGCCCAGCGCCGACGGCAGCGTGCCACTCAGATGATTCCAACCCAGATCAAGCGACTCCAACCGGGTGAGCCGCCCGAGTTCTCCCGGGATCGTGCCCGTCAGGCTGTTATTGAAAAGGTCCAGGTCCTGGAGGTTCGAAGCATTCCTGATCTCGGGCGGGATGCCACCAACGAACGTATTGTGGGAGACCCACAGGACCCTTAGTTGACGGAGTTGGCCCAATTCGGGCGGAATGCGTCCAGTCAATCCCGCACTCCGCATATCCAGCCGCTGAAGGTTCGACAAACCGCCGAGTTCGGGCGGCATTGTGCCATGCAGGTTGTTGCCGGCCAGGTTCAAGGCCCGGACCCGTCCGCCGGCATCCGCCGTCACGCCGTGCCATTCACCGAGGGGTGCTCCCGTGAGCCACTTGTTGCGGTTCTCCCAGTTCGGCCCGTCCGTCGCTTCGTACAACTGCACGAGAATCTCGCGGTCCGTGGGCGGCGCGCACTCCACGTCCGTGCCGTCGTGGGACGCAATGTTGCCGAGCCAATTCCGGAAGGTCTCGTAGGGTGGGACGCACAACCCCGTATCGGCGTAGCGGAACTCCTCGGGCGACAGGGCCAGCAACGACCTCGGCAGGGGCCCGGAAAGCAGATTGTCACCGATGCGGAGCGAAGTCAGTCCGGTAGCGCCCGCGAGTTCCGGCGGCAGCGGCCCGCCCAGTGCATTGCGGTCGACGTGCAGATATCGCAGCCGATCGAGATCCCCGACTTCGGGCGGGATCCAGCCTGTGAGGTTGTTACCGGCCAGCGCCAGCCCGATCACACGGCCCGCCACATCGACCTCGACGCCGTGCCACTCCCCGATCGGAGCCCTGGTAAGCCAGTTGTCGCCGTTCGTCCAATCCGCCCCTCCCGTCGTCTCGTAAAGCGTCTTGAGCGTACGCCGGTCCGCCGCCTCCGCGACGATGATCTGGGTGGTGCCCGACACGTCCCCGGCCGAGGCCGTGACGGTCGCGGCGCCCTGGCCGGTGGCGCTCACCAGGCCGGCGGAGTCGACCACGGCCACGCTCTCATCGCTGGAGCTCCAGCGGATGACGGCGCCAACCACGGGGTGTCCGTTGGCGTCGGTAGGCTCGGCGACCAGGCGCACGGTGTCGCCGACGGCCTCGATCCGGGCGGCGGCCGGCGAGACGGAGATGGCGCTCACCTCCTGCGCCACGGTGATTTCGGCGGTTCCGGAGACATCCCCGGCCGAGGCCGTGACGGTCGCGGCGCCCTGACCGGTGGCGCTCACCAGCCCGGCGGAGTCGACCGCGGCCACCCCGCCGTCGCTGCTCGACCACGCGACCGCCACGCCCGTCATTACCTGCCCACTTTGGTCGCGTACCTCGGCGGCCAACTGGGCGGTCTGGTCGATTGCGACCAGCCGGACCGCGCTCGGAGTAACCGTGAGCGCCGCGGGCTGCGGCGGAGGCGGGACGCTGGGCGGGGTCGGTACAGGCGGCGGATGCGGCGGACCGGTGGTCGTGCCGTCCCCACAGGAGAGGATCGCGAACAGTCCGACCGCTACCGCGATTCGCGAACGATGACGGTTCGGAGTCTCATCCATCGCTTGGGTCCGCCATGCTCGGTCTTCAGTTCCTCCGTCACGGGTTGCACAATCGCACCCAAACTGGCGCCAAATTATCCCCCCCCATATGGGGGGGGATCTTGGCCAGCGGCAAGTGAGCCTGAACGGGGATCGGCGGAATCGGTGGTCGCGGCGTCCCCGCGGGAAAGGACCTTCCCGTCTCTTGGGTCCGCCGCCTCCGAACTTCAGTCCACGGGCTTGGGCTGCGTGATGGTACTCAAGATGGAATCGATCGCATCTTCGGCCAGCTGCTCCAGTTCATCCGCTGTTCGGTTCTGGATGGGATGGGGGACCCAGACGATGGCGGGCTCGAAGCCGAGCGAGCGCGACTGGCTGCGTGCCGCCTGCTCGAACTCGGTCGTGACGACGAAGCAGCCGGGAATTCCGCGTTCGTCGAGGTCTCTAAGGTCGTGCAGACCGCACGACGTGCAGGATCCTCAATCGGCTAGAGCCTGAACCACGACGTCGGCCTCCGTCGCGATCCTCTGCAGCAACTCGGTCGGTGCCCGCCGCGCATTGGTCGGCTTGTCGGTACGGATCGTCGAGATGCCGAGCCCGTCCAGTCGCGTCTTCACATGGTCGAGGAACTCGTCGCTGCGGAGTTTGCCGATCCCCTGAAGCGCCACGACGCGCCCCTCCAGCGACGGGGGCGGCGTGCGCCGCGGGCGCATCTCGGGAGCGAGTTCGGAGGTCGGATCGTGGAGGACGGTCACCGCGGGCTTCGTCCGGGGGATTGAACTCATGTCTCGATCTCTCGCGTGATGGGGTGTGAGTGCTGCCAGGCGCGGCCGCCGGGCCAGCCGGCGAGGATGGCGGAGTACAGTCCGGCCGCGCCGCCGGCGCGGGCAAGGAGCAGTCCACCGGGGGGGAACTTGGGCACGTGGTGGCGCGTTTCGGACTCCGGCACGCCCTCGGCCAGGCCTCCCGCGCCGCGCGCGACCTCGCTCAACGGCCGCGTCGTGGCCTCGAGCAGCGACTCGGTGATCCGCGCCCGGTCCCAGCCCGCCTCCCGGTAGATGGCGTAGTGCTCGGGCGAGAGGAGCAGCACGGCGTGCGCCCACTCGCAGATCTTGGGATGACAGACGGCCAGCAGACACGCGGCAAGCGACGCGGTCACTTCCTCGGGCGTGCGGGAGCGCTGGTCCATGATCCCCTGCACGCCCTCGCCCTGGAAGAGGGTGACGGCGCTGGCGCCACGGGGGACGCCTCGCGACACGGAAAGGGGCTCCCAGTCCTCGTCAGATTCATCCTCCGCGAAACAGAAAGTGTACTTGCTGGGCGCGCCGAAAGTGGCCCGGTCGATCTCCCCGGGGCGGCCGCCGCCGACGTTGCGCACGATGAGGTTGAGGGCGCGCCCGATAGTGGCGTTTGCTCGGTTCCCCTGGCCGAGAACGTTGAGCCCCGAGTTCATCCCGATGCGGCGTGCGAGGGGGCCGTTCACGATAATGAGGGGCGCGGTGAAACAGGTGCTGCACAGGATCCCGTGCAGCGTGAAGTCGGGATGGAGCGCCGCCTCGAGCGCCGCGAGCACGACGGGCATGTACTCCGGCTTGCACCCCGCCAGCACCGCGTTGATCGCCACCTTCTCGACCGTGCACTCGGCATAATCCGGCGGTACCGCGCCCACGACATCGTCGGGAGCCCGGGACGTGCCCGTTAGCATGCGCAATATCCGCTCCGGCGTCGGCGGGACGACGGGCAGCCCGTCCGTCCATCCGCGCTCGAAGCACGCTTCCACGGCGTCGGCATGTGCATCCAACGCTAGCTGCCTCGCAGCGAGACCCGTTTCGCCGAAGCGTGCGCGCAGGCGTTCCGCGGCGCCGGGCTCCACGGATCGGGAGCCGCAGCCCGGCTGGAACTCGGGCAGTTCCGCGCCCAGATCCGGAGTCGACGTCAGGTCGCGCCACTCCGCCCGGTTCCAGCCCACCGCGCGGCCCGTCTCTCTTCCATCCTCGAAGCGAACGAGCGTGGGTACCGTCTCGATGCCGAGGCGGAACGAGTGCTCGAGTTCCGTGTCGTCAACCACGCCGGAAAGCGACGCGGGAAAGTCCGGGTCGTCCTGGCTGAAGACGGCAAGACCGTCGCGGCCGGCGGCGAGCCGCCCCAGCACAGGTGCGACGAGTTGGCAGGTGGGGCAGTCCCGCTTGACGACGACCACGAGACCGTCCGCCGGAAGCGGAGCGTGTTCCATGTCCCAACCGTAACGCGCCCGTCCCGTCCGTCCAAGCCGACACGCGCGCTCCGATGGCTGGTGAACCGCTTCAGTCCCCTCCCATATTGGTGGTATTCAGCGGACTTGCCCAATCTGGAAGTGACCGGAATGGAGAAAGACGGAACACGGATACATGATTGCGCAGGACAGGTTCGAGCGCACCGTGGCGTTGTTGTACAGAGCCGCGCTGGCCGACGTGGCGTGGGTCTCGGCGGCCGGATCGATCAACGAACTGGTCCGGGTGACTGGCCATGGCGTGACGTTTGCGGATCCGTGCCAGGCTGAGCCCGAGATCTTCCTGAACCGGTTCTTCGTCGACGAGGAACGCCGGGATGACCTCGCGCACTTGTATTTTCGGGACTACTACTGGCGCGATGAGGCGATTCCGCGGCTCTACCAACTTGGCGACGGCGAGCTGGCCTACAGGTCGGAACTCTATACCGATCGCGAGAAGAAGACGTCCGCCGCGTACAACGAGTTTCGGCGCATCGCGAGATCCCAGGACGGCCTCTTCATCGCGCTCGACGGGCTGGACGGCTGCGGAGTCATCTGGTCCCTCGGCGACTCCACCGAACGGGAAAGCTGGGGGCAGGATCAGATCCGGACCATCACGCGGCTCGCGCCTCACCTGCGCCAGTTCGCGCGCGTCCGACGCGCGATGGCCGACGCCCGGGCGCTGGGCGCGTCACTTGCCAGGCTGCTCGATAATCGGCAGTCGGGGATCATCCAGTTGGACCGCCGCGGCCACATCCTGGAGGCGAACGACCGTGCCCGGGCCGTCCTCGCGAAACAGGATGGGCTTCGCGACGACCAGGGCCTGCTGGGTGCCGGAACGCGGGACGAAGACGCGGAACTGAAGCGCATGCTGGCGCGGGCGCTGCCCGCGTACGGCGTTCAGGGCACCGGCGGCTCGATGAAGATCACGAGCGGCGAGGCTCAAGCGCCGCTGGTCCTCGAAATCCACCCCGTCCAGGACACGGGCACGGACGCTCGTTCGTGGGAGGTCGGCGCCTTGGTGCTGATCGTCGACCCGATCACCCGGCCCCGCGTGGATCCGGGGTTGCCGGCCATGGTCTGGGGTTTGACGCCCACGGAGAGCGGTGTAGCCGTGGCGCTGGCGACCGGCCAAACCGTAGCCGGCGTCGCGGGTGAACTGGGCTGCGCGGAGAGCACCGTGCGTACGCACCTGAAGAGAGTCTACCGCAAGCTCGGGGTCCGCCGGCAGACCGAACTCGTGCGGAGGGTCCTCTCGCTCGAAGGCGTGCGAGGATCCCTCCGCTAGCCGGAATCCCGGCAGCCCCCACGTCGCCGAAGCCGGCTCGCGCGGCCCCAAGAAATTTGCGCTCTTACTGCTGGGAGTGGGCGCCTTCGGAGGTGATGGCTCATCGGAGCCGTACTCAATCCCAACCGGGCGCCCGAGCCGGCAGGACCATGTCGCACGCACCCTGACTGATCCCCTTCCAGTCTCCCGCGTTTCATCGTTCGGGTGTCTCCTGGCTGCGCGGTGGTGTGTCGAATCTTCGGGCCAACTCTTCGACCGATCCTCCCGGCCCGGCTACTGAGGGAGTGACCAGGGTGCGGAGGTAGGCGGCGATGGCCTCCTCGCTCAGCGCCTGGCGACGGCGGCATTCGGACGTCCACCCAAAGCCCCTCGCCGCCGAATACGCCGATAGAAGGGCCGGTGGCGTGAGCATGGCCACGGCGGCTGCGTCGGAGATAAGTTCGAGATCGAACCCCTCAGGTTCGTGGGTCAGCCCGCGGGCGAGGCCGACAACCACGAGGCCTGCGGCGGCCGCATCGAGCGCCGGCGCGACGCGCGAGGTAGTGCAGTCTCTCGCCGCGGGACCGTCGGCGAGCCGGGGCTTCTTCAGCAACGTCAGGGAGCAGCCGTTCACCGACGACGCGACGAGGATCAACAGCAGCAGCCGCGCCATGATGCGAACCATCGAGGTACGAACCATCGAGAGCCTCCTCGAACCTGTGGGTGTCTCGAAAGGTCCCGCCTGGAAGTCGGTCGCACCATCCCCAGAATTGGGGACGGCATTCGCGAAGCCGTAGAGAGCGCCAGGAACCGGAACTGTCGGCAGCACGACGCTTGGCAATCGCATGACCAGCCATCACTCTTGGTCACGGCAATCTGCGCCGTCGGTCCCGCGCCGCCGTTGACCCCGCGCGTGACTGAACGGAGATTCACGCCCGCGTGTTGTAAAGAGATGTGCAGGGACGTGTATCCCCGCGATAGACCCAATGATGGACCCACTCGGAAGGATGTACCTCTGATGAACCGAACCGCACTCGCGCGCCGGCTGGCGGGCGGGGTGGTCCCGGGCCTGCTCCTCGCGTCGCTGTCCGGCCTCGCCGCCCCGGCGTCCGCCGACGCGCAGTACATGCCGAGCCAGACCCCGGTACCTCCCCCGTTCTTTGCCCTCCAGAACGCGCGCATCGTGACCGGCACCGGCGCCGTGATCGAGAACGGCACCGTCGTCGTCGCCAACGGCCTGATCGAGGCCGTCGGGGCCGATGTCGATGTCCCCGGCGACGCCTGGGTCATCGACGCTTCCGGCCTCACGGTCTACCCCGGCCTCTTTGACGGCCTCTCTCAGGTCGGTTTGGAGACGCAGGGTGGGGATGGGCCCGCCGCCGGCGGAGGCGGGGGCGGGAATCCCTTCGCCTTCCTCGTGACGCAGGGAAACCAGCCTCGCACCGTGAGACCCGAGGACCGCCCGGCGACGAACTCCTGGTTCAATGCCGCAGATATGCTGAACTCCGATTCCGACGCGATCGAGACGTGGCGCAGCGGCGGGTTCACGAACGCGCTCGTGGCGCCGGACGACGGGATCGTCACGGGGCAGGGGGTCGTCGTGAATCTCGCAGGGGATGAGCAGGAGATGGTCGTGAAGGCGCCGGCCGCGCTCCGCATTACCATGAGCGGCGCGGGCGGTTTCCGGAGCTTCCCCGGCTCGCTGATGGGTGTGATCTCCTATGTTCGACAGCTCTACCTGGATGCGGACCACAGCCGGCAGTACGAGGCGCAGTACATGGCCAACCCCGGCGGACAGCCGCGGCCGACGTACGACCGCGCGCTCGGTCCGGTGCAGGACGCCATCGCGGGTGGCTGGCCGACGGTGATGCCGGCGGACGAGGTGCGTGAGATCCGGCGCGCGATCAAGCTCGGGCGCGACACGGGCGCTCGTCCGGTCCTGGCCGGCGGGCATGAGGCGTACGGGCTGGCCGACGAGATCGCGGCTGCGGGCGTCCCGGTGCTCGTCAACGTCGACTGGCCGGAACGGAACCGGGACGTGGATCCGGAGGCCGAGGAGTCGCTCGCGTCGATGAAGCGGCGCGCCTACGCGCCGACGACGCCGGCCCGGCTCGAGGAAGCGGGCGCGGAATGGGCCTTCTACAGCGGTTCGGCCGGCAGTCCGCGCGCCGTGATGGACAAGGTGCGCACCGCGATCGAGAACGGGCTCTCCGAAGAGGCCGCGCTCGAAGGCCTCACCAGCGCCCCGGCCCGGATCTACGGCGTGGACGCGATGCTGGGCTCCGTCGAGGCGGGCAAGATCGCGAACCTCGTCGTCACCGACGGCCCGCTGTTCGACGAGGACACCGATATTCGGATGGTGTTCGTCGACGGCCACAGGTTCGAGGAGGAGGCAGCCGAACCCCGACCCACGGAGGCGCCGGCCGTCGACATGAACGGCACCTGGCTCCTCTCGCTGAACAACGACTCGCAGGAAGCGACGGCCGAACTCGAAGTGTCCGAGGACGGCACGATCACCGGCGTGATTCAGGGCGAGCGGGGCGAGCAGCAGATCACGGACGGCTGGGTGAGCGGCAACGAGTTCAGCATCACGGCCTCCGCCACGATGGGACCGGGCATGGAGGTCGAAATCGTCTATACAGGCACGGTCGAGGGCGACGGCATCGAGGGCAACGCTTCGTTCGGAGGCATGCGCAACATGGACTTCACGGGCACGCGGCCCGGGGGAGGTGTCCGATGAGACACAGCATCAAGCGAATCGGCGCCAGCTCGCTGGCGCTCGGCCTCGCGCTCGGGATCCCGGGCGAAGTCGCCGCGCAGGAGCAGCCGATCCTGATCCGCGGCGCCACGATCCTCACCGCGGCGGAAGCCGGCCGGATCGAGGACGGCGCCGTCCTGTTCCAGAACGGGCGCATCGTCGCGGTCGGCCCGACTTCCGAAGTCGAAGCGCCCTCCGATGCGATGGTGATCGACGGCACAGGCAAGTTCGTCACCCCCGGAATCGTCGACGCCCACTCCCACATCGCAGCGGACGCGATCAACGAGGGGGCGGTCTCCGTCTCCTCCATGGTCTCGATCCACGACGTGATCGACCCGACGGACATCGCGATCTATCGCGAGGTGGCGGGCGGCACGACGACGTCGCACGTCATGCACGGGAGCGCAAACCCGATCGGCGGCAACAACGCCGTCATCAAGCACCGCTGGGGCGCCGATGCGCAGGGCCTCCTCTTACAGGGCGCCCCGCCGACGATCAAGTTCGCGCTCGGCGAGAACCCGAAGCGGGCCGGCAGTCCCACCCTCCCCGGCCAGGAGGCGCGCTATCCCGCCTCCCGCATGGGAGTGATGGACGTGATCCGGCAGGCCTTCATCGAGGCCACCGAGTACAAGGCCGAGTGGGACGCCTATCGTGCCCGGGTGGCGGACGGTGACAGGAACGCGATTCCGCCGCGCCGCAACCTGACCATGGATCCGCTGGTGGAGGTCCTCGAAGGCACGCGCTACGTGCACGCGCACAGCTACCGCGCGGACGAGATCCTGCAACTCATGAGGGCGGCCGAGGAGTTCGACTTCCGCATCCACGTGTTCCAGCATGTGCTGGAGGGCTACCGCGTCGCCGACGAGATGGCGGAGCACGGGGCCCACGCCTCCACCTTCTCGGACTGGTGGGCCTACAAGATGGAGGCCTACGAGGCCATTCCCTACAACGCGGCGATCATGACCCGGCGCGGCGTCAACGTCTCGATCAACTCCGACAGCGGAGAAGAGGGACGGCACCTCAATCAGGAAGCCGCCAAGACGATGAAGTGGGGCGGCCTGAGCGAGGCCGAGGCACTTGCCACCGTCACGATCAACCCGGCGATCCAGCTTATGATCGACGACCGGGTGGGGTCGCTGGAGGCGGGGAAGGACGCGGACATCGTCCTGTGGGAAAACTATCCGCTCTCCTCCTACGCCAAGGTTCGCACGACGTATATCGAAGGCGAGGTCATGTTCGATATCGACGCCGACATGGCGATGCGAGCCGAAGTCGAGGCGGAGAAGGCGGAACTGAGAGAGATGCTCGGCGAGGCGGACGACTCCGAGGATTCAGAGGACGAGCGGGATCCGGGCAGTCGGTCGGGAGGTGGACGATGACGCGCAGATCCAGGGACACCCTTGAGAACACTACGAACGACAGGATCGACACAATGGTGAAGTCGATAGTCGCGACAGCGACAGTCCTCGGGACCGTCGTACTTGCCCTGCCGGCTCAGGCCGCCGCGCAGGAGGGCGGGACGTTCGCGGTGCAGGGGGCCACGATCCACACGGTGGCCGACGGCGCAATCGAGAACGGGA
This sequence comes from Candidatus Palauibacter sp., assembly GCF_965213655.1. Lineage (GTDB taxonomy): Bacteria > Gemmatimonadota > Gemmatimonadetes > Palauibacterales > Palauibacteraceae > Palauibacter. Next base: position 542,398 of record NZ_CBDBZT010000003.1, read on the forward strand.
CGATCGTGCTCAGGGACGGCCGCATCATCGCGGTGGGCCGCGACGTCGAGATCCCGGCGGACGCCGAGATCATCGACGGGGAAGGGAAGCACGTCTTTCCCGGCATGATCGACGCTTTCAGCTCGCTGGGGCTCACGGAGGTCGGGGCCGTCGCGGTGACGAACGACGCGAGCGAGCTGGGCCGCTGGAATCCGCATCTCAATGCGCACACCGCGATTCACCCCGCCAGCGAGCACATCCCCGTCGCGCGCGCGAACGGCATCACGCACACGATGGCCGCGCCGGGCGGCGGCGGCCGCTTCGGCGGCGGCGGCGGTTCCGGCATCCAGGGCCAGGCCACGCTCATCCACCTCGACGGCTGGACCGTGGAGGAGATGGAGATCGAGAAGACGGCGGCGATGGTCCTCGGCTGGCCCACACTCTCCGCCGGCGGGGGCCGCTTCGGCGGCTTCGGCGGCGGCGGTCGGTCGTTCCGCCAGGCGCAGGAGCGCTTCGACGAGCAGGTCGCGGAGATGGACGAGTGGTTCGTCGCCGCGCAGCACTACAGGCAGGCGGTGGAGTCCGGCTCGAACCGCGTGCCGCGCAACATCCAGCTCGAGCACCTGTCGCGCGTCCTCGACCAGGGGATGAAGGTCATCGTGCGCGCGAACGGCTGGCGCGAGATCGAGTCGGCGGTCGAGTTCGCGGAGAAGTGGAACCTGGACCTCGTCATCGCGGGCGGAACCGGCGCGCGCGAGATCGCAGGCACGCTGGCCGAGAAGAACATCCCGGTCATCCTGGGCCCGGTGCAGCGGCTGCCGCAGGGCGAGGACACCGCGTACGACGATCCGAACACGCTGCCCGGCGTGCTGCACGACGCGGGGGTCGAGATCGCCTTCGCGACCTTCAACTCCGCCGACTCGCGGACGCTGCCCTACGAGGCCGCAAACTCCGTGTCGTGGGGGCTCACGAAGGATGCGGCGCTGGAAGCCGTGACGCTGGCGCCCGCGCGGGTGCTGGGGGTCGACGACCGGCTGGGGTCGCTCGAGGTCGGCAAGGTCGGCAACCTGATCGTGACCGATGGCGATCCGCTCGAGATCACGACAGAGATCGAGTGGGTGTTCATCAAAGGCGTGCCGTCCGATCTGGACAACAAGCACCGCAGCCTGTGGGAGAAGTACGACAATCGGCCCGCACGGCGCGTGACTACGACGACGACCTGACGCGCACGGCCGGGCCGCGGCCTTGCAGCGCCGCGGCGGTTACTCGTCGGACTCGGGACGGCGCCGCTTCTTCTTGGTGAGGGAGCGGCGCCGTTTCTGTTCCAGGCGCTTCTGGCGGGCGGCCCGCGTCGGCTTCGACGCGCGGCGCGGTGGGGGCGTGTACTCGCGCTCCTTCAGGGCCGCTCGCAGGCGACCGAGGGCCCGGGCCCGATTGCGGTGCTGGCTGCGCGATTCGCGCGCGGTCACGACGATGCCGGTCGGACCGTGCCTGAGGCGCACGCCCGACTCGGTCTTGTTCTGATGCTGGCCGCCGGGGCCGCCGGCCCGAAAAGTCTCGACCGTGCACTCGGCGAGCAGTTGTTCGTCGCTGCGCGACTCCGCGGCACTCACGGCTTCCTCCCGTCGGATCGCCGGATGGGTTCCCGCCGTCGTGGACCGCCGACACGAAAACCCCTCGATCAGCGTAACTTGTCCAGATGAACGAGTCGACGCACAGCCTTGAGACGGAGCTTGAGACGGCGGGCCCGGCGGCCGGCGCGATCGCAGACGGAGTCCGTCACGGGCTGGACCCGCGGTCGATCCCGCTGCAGCGGGTGGTCGGCGGCATCGTCACGGCGTGCGTCTCCCTCCCGCTCGCGGTGGGTGTCGGCGTCGCGTGGGGTGTGGCCGGACCCCCAACGGGCGTCGTGGCAGCCATCGTCGGTTTCTGGGCCCTCGTCACGGGCGCTCTCGGCTGGTGGCTGTACCGCTGGGCCGCCCTGCATCACCGCCACGCCTCCTACATCGTCAACGAGGAGGACATCGAGATCCGAAGCGGCGTCGTGTGGCGCAAGGCGATCAGCGTACCCCGCTCCCGCGTCCAGCACACCGACGTCTCGCAGGGGCCGCTCGAGCGTCGCTATGGCCTCGGCACGCTGGGGATCTACACGGCGGGAACCCAGTACGCGAAGGTCTCCCTCGACGGACTCGAGCACGAGACGGCGCTCCGAATCCGGGACCACCTCCTCCCGCCCGCAGGCGCCGATGCCGTCTGAGCCGACCGAGCACCGGCTCCACCCGCTGTCGATCGGTTTCTCGCTCGCTGGCCAGATCCGGCGCGCGATCTTCCCTCTGATCATCGGGGGCGCGTCGGCCAACTTCCTGGGCGGGGTGGATCTGCGCTTCATCCTCCTCATCGGACTCATCCCGCTCGTCGTGGGGTCCATCGTCCGCTATCTGACGTTCCGGTATCGGTACGAAGAGGCGGAGCTTGTGATCCGGAGCGGACTCCTGTTTCGTCGCGAGCGGCACGTGCCCTACGCGCGGATCCAGAACCTCGACGCGGTGCAGGGCGTCTTCCATCGCGTGCTGGGGGTCGTGGAGGTCAAGCTCCAGACGGGTGGGGGACAGGAACCCGAGGCGACGCTGACCGTCCTCCCTCTGCCGGCCCTCGAAGCGTTGCGCGAGCGGGTCCGCGAGGGAAAGGGGGCCGTCGCGGAGGCGTCGGCGGCCGCGACGACCGAGGCGACGCCGGTCGATCTCGCGTCGGCCCGTTCAGCGGAGGACCGTACGCTGCTGCATCTCCCGGCGCGCGAACTCCTGCTCCACGGTCTGCTGCAGAACCGAGGCATGGTGCTCATCGCCGCCGCTTTCGGGCTCGCGTGGGAGATGGGGATCCTCGAGCGGGCCTCCGACTGGATCGCCGAGGAGCAGTCGTGGGTCGGAAGCACGGTCGAGGGGGTGGCTGCGGACGTGGCAGCCGCCGGTATCGTAGCGGCCGTGGTGGCCGTGGCGGCGCTGGTCGTCGCCTTCGTGATCTTTGCGCGGCTGCTCTCGATCGTCTGGACGCTCGTGCGGCTCCACGACTACCGCGTCGTGCGGTCCGATGAGGGGCTGCGCGCCACATTCGGCATGCTGACGCAGGTCGCGGCGACCATCCCGCTGCGCCGCGTTCAGACGGTGACGCTCCACGAGGGACCGCTCCAGCGTTGGGCGGGCCGGGTCGCCATCGGGGTCCAGACCGCCGGAGGCAGCCAGGGCGGGGAGTCAGGAAACGCGGATCCGAACCGGCATCGACTCGCGCCGATACTCCGACGGGAACGCGTGCGAGAATTCCTGCGGGAGGTGATCCCCGAGCTGGACACTCCGGACGTCAACTGGGAGCCCGTATCCCCGCTCGCGTTCCGGCGCGTGGTAAGGGGAACCTCCTTCGTCGCCACGCTCGCGTCCGTTCCGCTTTATTTCACCCTCGGCGCCTGGGGCGTGGCCTTCCACGCGGTCTTTCTGGCCTGGGCCGTGCTATACGCGCGGCGGTACGTCGACCACCTCGGGTGGGCGCTGAAGGACGACATGATCTGGTTCCGGAGCGGCTGGCTGTGGCGCCGCACGACCGTGGCCCGCTACACCCGAATCCAGGCCGTGGCGCTGCGGGCGACACCGATCGACCGCTGGCGGGGCATGGCCAGACTCAGGGTGGATACCGCGGGCGGGGGCGCGTCCGCGCACAGGGTCGACATTCCCTACCTGCCTGTGGACACAGCCCGGGAACTGCGAACGCACCTGGCCGGGGAGGCTGCCCGAACCGCTTTCCGCTGGTAGAGACGGCCAGCCCCTTCGAAGGTCAGCGCGTACCTCCGGTCTCCCGGAGCGCTTCCACGCGCCACGTGAACTCTTCGTCGAGCTTCGAGGTGTTCCCGATCTTCACGAACTGGATGTAGCCGTTCCGGTCCACGAACCAGGTCGTTGGCCACGCCCCGATCCCGGCCCGCTGGACGTACCCGTCATCCATCAGCACCCGGAAGTCGAAGCCGTTTCGTTCGAGGTATTCCTCGACGAGATCACGTGACGTGTCGTTGCTGATCGACATGACGCTGACGTCGGGGTCATCCCGATAGCGGGCATGAAAGCTCTGATATTGTGGCATCTCGACGACGCACGGACCGCACCACGTGCCCCAGAAGTGCAGCACGGCGATCTTGCCTTCGAGGTCGGAGGAGTCGACCAGCGGTCCGTCGAGTAGGGGAAGCCGGAACGGTTCGTACGACCCCGCAGCCTCGACCCGTGACTCCAGGATTCGCTCGCGACGTCGGATCTGGTCGCGCTCGTTCAGGGTGGCCAGGTAGTCATCGATCCCTTCGCGGCCGCCGTTTCGGCGCTTGTACAGCGCTTCGATCGCGGCTTGGCTGGGGTTCTCACCCACTCGGGTACTCCCGAGGCCCGCGATGTAGGAGTCCTCCGCACGGTCCAGCCACTCGACGGCCGCTTCGGCGTCTCCGCTCTCGTCCGCCTCGTCGGCGAAGTGCTCGTACACCTGCCCAAGATGATAGCGCGTCTCCCGATTCCGGGCCTCGAGTGCGAGTGCCCGCTCCAGAGCATGATACCCGTCCTCGATCCGGCCCGACTTGAAGTAGCCCCAGCCCATCGCGTCGTAGACCAGGCTCAGTTGATAGCGCAACTGTTCCTCGAACTCGCCTTCGGTCTTGAAGAGACTCCGATTCGATTCGACAGACTCCACGACTTCTGGCAGCCCGCTTTGGGCAATCTGCGCCGCTTCGCCTGCGTACGGTGTGTGGTCGGCCATGGCGACCGGAGCCGCCCCATACGTGACGTGCGGGTTCAGCCGGTCGTACTCGGCGAGCCCTCGCACCGCCTCGGCCAATCTCTCGGCTGGTACTGGCTCCAGAGAAATGAGCACCTCGAAGAGCCACATGTAGGCATTCGCCCGGAAGCTATCCCTGTACAGCGGCCGTTCGAGGTACCGGTCCAGGGCCTCGCGTACGACCTCGAGTTGGGCCCTGTACTCGAGAGAATCGCGCCCCTTCTCCTGGTCGAGCCGGTTGAGTTCGTTGGTCTCAGCGCCGTACTCGCGACCGTAGATCAGAGTCGCTCGGAGACTGAGGGGTGCGCGTTCCACGATCAGGGACTCGAGTTGTTCCGCCCGTTCATCGTCGCCCAGGTCGCGGTACATCATCGCCATCACGGAATGGCCCCGGATGGATTCGGGCGCCGCTTCTCGGAAGTCGGTCATGCTGGCTTCCACGGCGGCCCGCCTCTCGTCGGGAGCGAGCACATCCGACCGGAAGAGAATGCGCCAGTGCAACCGCCGCACGTCCACCGATCCCGGAGAGAGGTTGACGGCCTGCTCAAGGAGGGTCAGGGCCTCCTCGGGCCGATTTGCGCGAAAGAGGTGCTCTGCCGCGCCCAGGTAGCCATCAACGTGATCCGGCCAACGTTCACGCAACTCGGCATAGGTCGCGAGACTCGAGTCCGCCCAGGTCGGATCGTCGAGTTCGTATTGAGCCCACGACTCGAGTTCGGCCTCTCTACGCATCACTTCCGGCGACGTGCGGGTAGCCGAGTCCAACGTTGTCAGGAAGGCAAGCGCTTCTTCGACCCCGCCGCCCAGCGTGGCATGGAGGTAGGTCGCGACGAACTCCGGGCGCTTCAGGGCCTCCCATGCCTCCAGACTCGGCCCGGCCGCAAGCTGAACGTCACGCTCGGCGATGAGCACGAGCGCCTGTAGATGGAGAGCCCAGGGGTCCTGAGGATCCTCCGTTGCGATGGCGTCGGCCTGCTCCCGGATCTCCCTGGAGAGATCCCAGCCCGCCAGTTGGCGGGCGTACAGAGCTCGGAGTTCGGCGTCGCGGGGGGCGCGGTCGATCCAGCGCCTGCCGAGGTCGATGCCTTCAGCGAAGGTTCTCAGCCGGATGTGGTCCCGAAGTTCCGCCTTCGCCGCCTCGAGTTCCTTCGGCGTGTAGTCGGGTGGCGTCCCGCAGCTCGCGACCGCAGCGCAGACGAGGAGAGCCCCGATCCCGAGGACGCGGCGCGTCCAGCGCAGCGACATGGCGTACCTCCGGGAGTCGTGTGTGTTCGACATCCGTGACGTTCCGGTCAGGGGCTCGTGGTCTCCTCGCGAAGCGCTTCCACGCGCCACGAGAACTCCTCGTCGAGCTTGAGCGCCGTGCCGATCTTCACGAACTGGATGTAGCCCTCCCGGTCGACGAACCAGGTGGTGGGCCAGGCGGACACGCCGGCGCGTTCGACGTAGTTGTCGTCGACCAGCACCGTGAAGTCGAAGTCGTTCTTCGCGAGGTATTCCGGCCCTCGAGCCGGAACGGCGGGAACGCATCGACATCGCACACCTCCAGGGCAGGGACTTCTGGCCTCGCAAGGCCAGGCCGCTCAACCTCTATTGACGTCGGGATGAGAGAAAGGGTTTCCACGCGCGCCCGCGCGCAGCCTCCAGCCTGACAGACTCCGGCGACCCAGTTGAGGTCACGTTGAGCCCGGGGCGGACATCCGTCGTATGTTGCCCGCGATGATCGATCCCCGTGCCCCCGACCCCGGATCCGTCCTGCGCGACGTCTTCGGCTACGACGAGTTCCGGCCGGGACAGGCGCACCTTATCGATGCGGTCCTGGCGGGACGCGACTGCATCGGTGTCATGCCCACCGGGGCGGGAAAGTCGCTCACTTTCCAGATCCCGGCGCGAATCATGCCCGGAACCGTGCTCGTCCTCTCCCCGCTCATTAGCCTGATGAAGGATCAGGTCGACGCGCTCCGCGACGTCGGGTTCCGGGCCACCGCCATCAACTCGTCTCTTGCGCCCGATGAGCGCCGGCGCCGGCTGCGGGGATTCGAGCGCGGGGACTATGAACTCGTCTACCTGGCGCCGGAAGCTCTGGGACCGCACATGCGGGAGCGGCTGCGTTACGCGCCACTGTCTTTGATCGTCGTCGATGAGGCACACTGCATCTCGCAATGGGGAAACGACTTCCGTCCTTCGTATCGGGCGCTACAGGGGCTGCGAGACGAGATCCTTTCCGTCCGGACCGGGTCCGCTCCCGGGACCGACCCGAACGGGACAGCGGGCCTGCCGGTCCTCGCCCTGACGGCGACCGCCACCCGCCGGGTCGCCGCCGACATCGTTCGCCAACTCGGGATGCGGAAGCCGGAGGGATACAAGGGATCCTTCTTCCGTTCCAACCTGAGGGTCGTCTGCCGCAAGAAGGGCGAGGGAAATACGCGGGCCGAGATTCTCGGGCTCATCCGCCGCCACCGGGGCCAGAGCGGGATCGTCTACTGCCTGTCGCGAAAGTCCGTCGAACAAATGGCGGAGTTCCTGCGGCGCGAGGGGGTCGACGCGGTGCCGTACCACGCGGGACTCGACGACGACGCGCGGGCCGAGCATCAGGACGCGTTCGCCCGCGACGAGGTCGACGTGGTCGTGGCGACGATCGCGTTCGGGATGGGGATCGACAAATCGAACGTGCGCTTCGTCATCCATCGGGACATGCCGTCGGATACCGAGTCGTGGTATCAGGAAATCGGACGGGCGGGGCGGGACGGGCTCGCGAGCGACTGCGTGCTCTTCTACTCATGGGCGGACGTCAAGGTGCGCGAGCGGTTCCTCGACGAGATCGACGATCCGGTGGTTCGCGAGGGAAAGCGCAGGGCCGCGGTCGACCTCTTCCGGCTTGCCGACCGCGACGTGTGCCGCCACCGCGGGCTGCTCGCGTACTTCGGGGAGGACTTCGACGCGTGCGGCGAATCGTGCGACGTGTGCACGGGACTCGGCGTGACGGATCTCGTGGACGTGCTTCCCATCCTCAAACGAAAGGCCCGGGCGGCAGGCTCCCGGCGCCGGACCACCGCGGTCGAGACCGATCGCTCGCCGTCTGACCCCGCCTTCCAGCGCCTCCGCACCCTGCGTAAGCAACTGGCGGACGCGCGCGGGGTCCCCGCCTACATCGTGTTCAGCGACCAGGTGCTGTGGGATCTCATCGACCTGCGTCCCGGCTCGCCCGAGGAGATGCTACGGGTTCCGGGCATCGGCCCCGCCAAGCTCGAGCAGTACGGCGAAGTGTTCCTGGAAGCGCTGCGCGAGATCTGACCTCACGACTTCGTCCAGAGCACGACGACGCCGCACCGCGACTCCAGCCCCGCGAACTCCGCCGGGAGTTCGGAGGGACCCCGATATACCTCGACGCCCGCGATCTCGACCGGAATGACGAAATCGTTGATGTTCGTCGCGGAGCCGCCCCCGATCCGACCCCGGCGGACGACGAGGCTGCCGTCGAGGTAGACGTTCATCAGGCAGCCTTCACTCGAGGAAGTGTCCGGTATCCGAGTATTGTACAGTTTGCAGCTGTTCAGTCGCAGTCCGCAGTCGCGGAGGCGTATCCCCGGGACATCGGCGATCATGTGTGTGATCCGACCGGGATTGCGCCGATCGATGTCCTCGGCCGTAAAGAAGACACCGCCGCTGACCAGTTCACCCCAGTATTTCCGCTCGTAGAAGCCCTTGGTCTCCAGTCGGCGAGCCCGCACAATCGTCGCCACCAGCGGCTCCATCGCCACAGGTTCGGGGACGAGACCGATCTCGATTTCCGTCGTGTGGCCGCGGGTCACGGCGATCGGATGTCGAAGCGGCGCATACCCGATGTGGCGCACGGTAATCTCGCGCCGGCCGACGGGGACGCCGCTGAGGACGAAGCGGCCCCTCCGGTTGCTCGAGACCTCGCCGGGATCTCCGGCGATGGACACGGCCGCCGTGGCCACGGGCTCATCCGTACCGGCGTCGCGGACATGCCCCACAAGCCTTCCCGTGCCCGTCTCGGACAGGAGAAGCCGAAGCTCCACGTCATGCGGCATCCCGGCCTCGAGGGCTACCACCGACTCCTCGCTGGACGCGTCTCCGAACTCGGCCCAGAGCGTGGCTTCCCCCGCGTCTCGTGGAGCGCAGATGAGCAGTCGGCCGTTGGGACCGGCGGCTTCGCGCACGGGTCGCCGCAGCGCGTCCGTCCACCGCAACACGACGGTGGCCCCGGGTATCGAAATGAAACCGGACTCGTCCACGACCGAGATCCGGATAGCGGCCCGGTCGTCGCAGTCCTCCGCTGACTGGCCCGCGACCGTGTCGGTGCCGCCGATGACCTGCAGGGCGGCGAGCACTCCCGCCGCGACTCCTCGTCGGCAACTCATGGCACACTCTCCCGCAAGGTCGATAACAAGGTCCCGGTGTCGACGCAGCCCACGTAGATTCGGACGGTCCAACCACAAGACGCGGAATACCTCTTCCGCGTCACGAGGAGAACAACCTGATGAAGCCGTCACAAGCCGCCGTCTTGAGGACCGCGCTCGCCGCGGTCGTTCTGCACGGGGTCTTCACGGTCGGCATTCCGGCCCTGATCCTTCGGCGCACAGGCGGAATCCCGCTGCTCGCCGTCGACATCGGGCAGGGCCGCTGGCTTGGGGCTGCAGCGGGGGGCTTCGGCGTCTACCTCTATCTCTGGTCGGTCGCGCGCCTGCTACGCAAGCGAACATCGGCGGTTCCCGGTACGGCGCCGAGCGTGCTTGTGACGGACGGCTGGTACGCGCATACCCGCCATCCGCTCCTGCTCGGGGTCGTGCTGATCCTCCTCGGGGAAGCCGTGTTCTTCTCGTCCCCCTGGTTGCTCGCATACGCTCTTGCCTACTGGCTGTGGCTGACCGTCTTCGTCGTCGTCAGGGAGGAGCCGGATCTGAGGCGGACGTTCGGCGCGGCCTTCGCCGACTACTGCCGGGACGTGCCCCGCTGGATTCCACGACCACGGCGCCCGGGGCAACGCCGATGAGTCCGAGGGTCTTCTTCCACGTGGGGGCGGGAAGGGCCGCCTCGCGCTGGCTGCAGGAGCGTGTGTTCCCGCGCTTCCGCGACGTCCGCTACGTGCCGCGGACGGGGTTCGGGCAGAGCGCGAGGATCATCGCCCAGAGCGGAGATCTCCCCGTTCTCGTATCGCGGCAGCTGGGGTACCGGGAGTTCACGCCATCGGTGGCGTGGTTTGCGCGCGAGGCGCCGCACGCCCGGCCCATCCTCGTCCTTCGGCGCCACGACGAATGGCTGCGATCCGTCTATCTCCGCGAGATCAAGGAACTCCGGTACGTTCCGTTCGAGCGCTTCATCGACTTCGAGGGGGACGCCGGGGCCCGCCCGCAATCATCGGCCCTCTTCCGGGAGCGGATACGCGTCCTGGAGGATCACTTCCGGCACCGGCCCCTGGTGCTGTTCTTCGACCAATTCGTCGCCGACCCGCAGCGGTTCGTCCGTACGATCGCCGACTATGTGGGCGCGTCGTATGAGGAGGGGGATATTTCCTTCCGCCCGACCAACCGCTCGTATCGCGACAGGCAGTATCGATTCCTCCGGGCGGTGGGGCGCCGCCGAAGGGTGAGGGCAGGATCGCGACCCGGTCATCCCGCGCTTCGCTGGCTCCGCGTGCGATCCCTCCGGTTCGCGTGGCATGTCGGCGTCGCGGTCGGACGCGCGGTGCCGATGCGGTTCCTGAGTTCGGAGCCGCTCATCACCGAAGCGCAACTCGCTCGCGCCCGGGCGTTCTACCAGGCGGACTGGCAGGCCTGCCTCGATTACGCCGCGACGCACAACCCGATGTGGACGATGATGCGCCGAGCCGACTACTCGTGAACGGCGTCGGGGTCGCCGACATCGGCGGTCTTCCGCAGATTCTCGCTCACCGTGACTCGTTTCCCGAGCGACCCAGGAGGGTCCATGTCGCAAGGACGTTACCCATGGGCACGACTCGCCCCGATGCTGCTGGTCGCCACCCTGGCCTGGGTCGGCACGACGGGAGCCGCGGCGCAGGAGCGGTTTCCGGACCCGCCACGAGAGAACGGGCTCTACTCGGACGCGGTGCGCGTGGGGGATCTCGTCTTCCTGGCCGGTGTCGTGAATCGGGACTCCGATCCCGCCACCCAGTTTCGGAACACCTTCCGCCGGATCGGCCAGGTCCTCGAGGAGGCGGGGTCGAGCCTCGAGCGCGTCATCGACATCACGACGTATCACATCGAGATGCACGCGCACATCGAGGCGTTCATCGAGGTCAAGGACGAGTTCCTCCCCGAGCTCCCGTCCTGGACGGCGGTGGGGGTGACCGAACTCTACAGCCCCGGCGTATTGATAGAGGTCAAGGTGATCGCGGCGGTGGATGACGATGGCTGACGGTCGGCTCGTGGTTGAGCTTCGCGTCCGCAGCCTCGTGCTCTTTCTGGCGCTTGGCCTCGGGTCCGCACTCTCGGGTTGCGGCGGCGACGAAGCCGACAGCCGTGCCGTCGAAAGCACGGAACCGACGGCCGCGTACGCGGGCGAGGACTGGCCCGTGTACGGCGGCGATCCGGGCGGTCTCAAGTATTCCTCGCTCACGGACATCGACCGCTCGAATGTTACCGAACTCGAGGTGGCCTGGGTCTGGGAGACGGGAGAAGGGCCGGTTCCCGACGCTGCGAGCCCCATTCAGGGCGAACGCGTGGCGCCGGGGGCCTTCGAGGCCACGCCGATCGTCATCAACGACACCATGTGGCTCTCGACCCCCTACAGTCGGGTCGTCGCGCTCGACGCGGAGACGGGCGAAGAGTTCTGGAGCTATGACCCAAAGGCGTGGGAGTGGGGGAACCTCCACCGCGGATGCCGCTTCTGTCACCGCGGGATCGCCCAGTGGAGCGACGGAAGCGAGCGGCGGATCTTTCTCAACTCGCGCTGGCGGCTGATCGCGCTCGACGCCTCGACTGGCGAGCCGATTCCCGGTTTCGGGGACGGGGGTGAGGTGGATCTCACCGAGGGGCTCGCGTGGGACGCGAACCGACTCCACATCTCCAATACCTCTCCCGCCGTCGTGTTCGACGACATCGTCATCGTGGGCAGCGGCGTTCCGGACACCCGGATCTACCGCAACAACCCCCCCGGCGACGTGCAGGCGTTCGACGCGCGCACGGGTGAAGCGCTTTGGACCTTCCACACCATCCCCAAGGAGGGCGAGTTCGGGGTCGAGACGTGGGAGGACGAGTCATGGTCCTATACCGGCTCGGCGAACGTGTGGGCGCCCTTCTCGCTCGACGCCGAGCGGGGGTTGATCTACCTCCCCGTCTCCACCCCGAACAACGACTTCTACGGCGGCCACCGGCGGGGCCAGAACCTGTTCGCCGAGTCGCTCGTGTGCCTCGACGCGCGCACGGGCGAGCGGGTGTGGCACTTCCAGACCGTCCACCACGGGCTGTGGGACTACGACCTGCCGGCACCGCCGGGGCTCGTCACGATCGAGGTCGACGGACGCACGATCGATGCGGTCGTGGCGGTGGGGAAGACGGCGTTCACCTACGTGCTGGACCGAGTAACCGGCGAGCCCGTGTGGCCGGTCGAGGAGCGGGCCGTGCCCGAGAGCACCGTGCCGGGCGAGGTGCCCTGGCCCACGCAGCCGTTCCCGACGCGACCCGCGCCCTTCTCGCGGCAGGGGATCACGGAGGACGATCTCATCGACTTCACGCCCGAACTGCGCGCGGAGGCGCTGGAGGTGTTCCGCCGCCACCGGACGGGGCCGATCTTCACGCCGCCCTCGGTCGAGGGGACGATCATGATGCCGGGTCTCATCGGCGGGGCGGGGTGGGGCGGCGCCGCGATCGATCCCGCCAGCGGCCACATGTTCGTGAAGGCGTACGAAGATCCGTTCCTCGCCCGCGTTGCGGAGGCCGAGCCGGGGGCCGGGGATGCGGATTATCTCCCCAATTTCGCCGGCGCCCTGTCGGTGGCGGGCGGACTCCCGATCCTCAAGCCGCCTTACGGTACGCTGACCGCGATCGATCTCAACACGGGCGACCACGTGTGGCAACGCCCGTTCGGGGACGACTCCGCGATCCGCGAGCACCCGGCGCTCGCGGATCGCGATCTGCCCCCGATGGGAGGGACGCCGCAGAGCCATGGTACGACCTCGGGGCCTCTGGTCACCGCGGGCGGTGTCGTGTTCCTGGCCGGCGGGACGCCGTGGCTGGAGGCGATGGACGCGAGCCACGGCGAGACGTTGTGGCGGGGCGACCTGGCCGGCGGGCTCGGACGCGGCAACCCCATGACGTACCGCACCAGCTCCGGACGCCAGTTTGTCGTCGTCGCGACGTCCGCCGCCGGCCAGGTCGACTCGAAGCTGCAGGCCTTCGCCCTCCCGGCCCGATGAGCCGGCACGTGATCCGCAGGGGGCAGGCCGCCTTCTTGGCGCTGTTGGCCATCGCCACCGCTCCGCTGGCGTCGACCTGGGCCCCCGCCGTCGGCCTGAGTGGGGCGCAGGAGCGGACGTTCAGGCCTCTCCGGCCCCTCGGTTCGGCGAGCCGGCTCACGGCCTCCGTGCACCTGGGCGATGTGGACGCGGACGGTGCGCTCGATGTCGTGGTGGCCAACGGCCGGCACTGGCCCGAGCAGAATCGGATCTTCCTCAACGACGGGCGCGGGGGCTTCACGCTGGCCCGCCGGTTGGGGGACGAAGAAGACGGCACGTACGCGGCTCCGCTCGCGGACTTCGACGGGGACGGCGACCTCGATATCGCCACGGGGAACGACCGGACCCGCAATCTCATCTTCTTCAACGACGGCGCCGGGCACTTCGAGGCGGGCCCGACCTTCGGCGCTCCGAGTTCCACCCGAAGCCTCTCTCTGGCGGACCTGGACGGGGACGGGCATACGGACATCCTCGTCGTCAATCGCGGTCGCCAGAACTTCGTCTTCCGGGGAGACGGATCCGGCGCCTTCGACGGAGGGACGTCGTTCGGGGCAGGGGACGACTCCACGATCGATGTTGCCGCGGCGGATCTTGACGGAGACGGCGACCTCGACCTCGTCCTCGCGAACCGCGACGGAGGAGCCAACGCAATCCACTGGAACGACAGCGGCGCTTTCGACCGGCGAACGCCGTACGGCACGGGCAGCGACGAGACACGGGGCGTGGCCGTGGGCGATGTGAACGGCGATGCCCTCCCCGACATCGTCGCAGCCAACATCGGCGAAGAGAACGCCGTGTATTTCGGGGACGCGGCCGGTTCGTTCGCCCGGGGCCGTCCCTTCGGACGCGAAGACGACCGGAGCTACGCGGTTCGCCTCGCCGACCTTGACCTCGATGGAGATCTCGACATCGTCGTCGCGAACGCCGACGCACAGAACGCCGTCTACTTCAACCGGCGCGGAGAGTTCGAGGAGTTCCGCTTCGGGTGCGACGACTGCGCCACCTACGGAATCGCGGTCGGCGACCTCGATGGAGACCGTTTCCCGGAAATCATCACGGCGAACTCCGGGGCGCCGAACGGCATCTTCGCCAATGTCCCCGCAGGAGGCGACGGCTCCGGTCAGCCGCAGTAGTCGAGGGCCGCCTCGGCCAGGATCTCGGCCAGCCGCGCGCACGATTCGAGGTCTACCCACTCCACGTCGGCGTGGGCCCCCGCCCCGTGCGGGCCGATCACCACGCTGTCGACTCCCGCGGCCTGTGTCAGGGCGGAGTCCATCCAGGGTGCGTCTCCGATGACCTCCGGCGCCCGCCCCAGAACACGGTCGACGGCGCGCGATACACAGGACGCGATCGGCGCCTCGGGGGTCGTCTCGAAGGGTTCGCGGTGGAAGAAGGTCGACCAGGTGACCTCGAGGGACGCGTCCTCCGCGCGCAGATCATCGAGCATGGCCGATATCTCGCCTTCGACGGACTCCTGCGTCTCGGGCGGCACAGTGCGCCGCTCGACCTGCAGCGTGCAGAGCGGTGAATAGGTGCTGATCCCGCTCCCTCCATCCAGCAGCGCCGCGTGCATCGACGGAGGGCCGAGTAGCGGATGGCCGGACCGGGACTGGAGTTCCTCGATCAACGCCTCCAGCCGGCGAAGGACGCGTCCCATTCGCACGTTCGCGTCGATGCCGTCCCGATACCGGCTCCCGTGGGCCGCGCGCCCGCGCGTCGTGATCTCGATCCAGGTGAACCCGCGGTGGGCCACGCACAGATCCAGTGAGGTGGGTTCGGTGACGATCGCGGCGTCGAAGGCGAGTTCCCCGCGGGCGCGCCGCTCGAGCAGGTCCGCGGTCCCCAGGCTCGCGTATTCCTCGTCGGCCACGGCGGCCACAAGGACATCTCCGGCGAGACGCCTTCCCGAGGCGCGCAGGAGCCGGGTCGCCTCGACGCAGGCGGCCAGCGCGCCCTTCATGTCGTAGGCTCCCCGTCCGTAGAGCCGGCCGTCCCGGATGCTCGGTGAGAACGGAGCCTCCATGCCCTCCACGCCGACGGTGTCGTAGTGGGCGTTCAACATCAGGGCGGGGCCGCCTCCCGTACCCGCAAGGTGCCCGATCACGCTGGGTCGCCCTTCTTCGGGTTCGTAGCGGGTCACGGAGAGCCCGGCTTCGCGCATGTAGCGGGAGGTAACGGCGGCGATCGCCGTCTCGCCCGGCGCTCCGTCCACGAGAATGGGGTTCACGGAGTTCGTGGCGACGAAGTCCGCGAGCAGAGTCGTAAGGCGTACGGAGTCCGCAGAGAAGGTCATGCCGAAAAATGTCCTGCCAGGGGGTAGGGACAAGTCCATCGGGTTCGCCGGGGTGCCTGCATTGCGCCCAAGGGTATCTCAACGTTCACTTTAGTCGCTCATGGACCAGGCCCGGGCAGAGGTCGTGCCCGCTGTACGATGAAGGGAAGCCGGTGCGGACGATCTCACAGCCTGTCAGGGCAGTCCGGATATCCGCTGTTCTCGTGCTCTCTGTCGCCGTCGCGCTCTGCGATCGTGCCTTGCGCGGCCACACACTGGCGGCGCAGCAGAGTCCAATCCCGCAGCCGGGTGCGACGACACCCGGGCCCGCGTCGCTGGTGGTTCTGAGTCCCACCTCCGGCGAAGCGCTGCTCGTGGACCCGGTTGGCGGGGACGTGTTGGCGCGCCTACCGACGGGACCCGATCCGCGGCACTTCGCATTGAGCGCCGATGGCCGCTTCGCCTACGTCACGAGCTACGGATGGGAACCTTCACCCAGGGCTGCGGCCGCCCGCGGGCAGTCGGCGGAAGCAGGGGAGAGTACCCCCCACGACCGACGTGGCGTGACCGTCATCGACCTCCGCGCGCAGCGGGTCCATTCGGTGTTTCAGCCCCGCGACTACCGACAATTGGGCGCGGTCGACGCCGGGGAGGGCGGCCAGCTGCTATGGGTCGCGAGCGAAGCCGAAAACGGGGTGGTCGAACTCGACGCGCACACGGGCGAAGTGCGGATGCTCTGGAAGACGGGCGGGAAGGGCTCGGTCGATATTGCGGTGAGCGACGACGAGAACCTCATCTTCACGGCGAATGCGGAGACGGACAATGTGACAGTGATCGACCGCATGACCATCGTCTCGGCTCGCGTCGCGACAGGTAGCCGGCCGGGGGGTCTGGCGGTTGCTCCGTCCGGCCGTGAGGTGTGGGTCGTCAACAGCGGAGAGAACACGATCAGCGTAGTGGCCGATTTCCGCAGCCCGCGCGAGGTCCGGAAGTTCCCGAGCGGCGGTCTGGAGCCGGTCCGCATCGCCTTCCACGACACGCGCCGCGAAGCCTGGGTGTCACACAGGGAGAGCCGCACGATCGCGGTTCTTGCCATGGGGTCGGGGGAGCGGATCGCCGAGATCGTCCTCCCCGCCGAGCCGCACGACATCATCTTCTCGGACGACGAGACTCGCGCCTACGTGCCTTCGTCGGCGGGGCAGGTGTATATGATCGATGTCGAGTCCCGCCTGCTCGAAGACGCCCACGCGGTGGATTCGATCGACAGGTCCGCGTACAGGTGACCGTCCGACCCGACGAGTACGAAGCTTCGCCTTAAGGGCTCGGGAGGCGCTTGATATCTCGTCGGCCCGCTGCCACGCCGGTGCCGATCCCGATCCCGAACAGAACGGCCGTAAGGGGAGTGACGAAGGGCAGGATCGCGGCCAACAAGCCAACGCCCCAACCCGCGACCCCGGCCACGAGCGGGACACCACGCCGGTGCACGCCGTCCACGAAGCGCAGTCGTCCGCGGACGAACCTCTTCATCGTCACGTAGCCGCCGACCGACGCGGCGCCGGCGATGGCCAACCAGAGAAAATTCCCGATGAACTCGAACATGTTTCACCTCCCGCACTGCCTGTACGCCCTCCATGCCGGGGCGGTTTCAGCAGCTTGGCCGCCTTGTACTATGTTGCCGAAGTCCGAATCCAGCCACGGAGATCGAAATGAACACGGACGGAATCCAGGTCCGGTGGGACGGCGGGCTCAAGTTCAGCGCCGACCGAGCCGACCACGAGACGCGAATCGACGGGGACGAGGGCATTGCCCCCAGCCCGGTCGCCCTGATGGTGGAATCCGTCGCCGCCTGTGCCGCGATCGATGTGGTCGTCATCCTGCAGAAGGGGCGCCAGGAACTCACCGGGCTCTCGGTCCGGGCGAGGGCCCGCCGGGCGGACGCCGCGCCGCGCTACGTGAAGGGTCTCCAGTTCGAATTTCATGTCTCCGGCCAGGTGGACGAAGCCAAGGCCCGGCGGGCCGTCATGCTCTCGTTCGAGCGCTACTGTTCCGTCTACCACTCGCTCCGTAAGGACATGGAACTCGAGTGGACGCTGACCCTGAACGGCGAACCTGCCGGCGGGCAGGGCTAAGGCACCCCCCCTAGTCGAAGGGGTCCGGGAGTTCTCCGGCCCAGTCCAGGAAGCCCGGGCCGTCCGGCGTCCAGACTACGATCGCGCCGCAGGTCGAGCCCGTGCGCATGAACTCCATCGGCGTCTCGACCTCCCGCCGGTAAACCTCGACCGCGCCCAGATCTTCCTTCGGGAGATCGTCGAACTGCATCCCCGCCTGGTACATCCCGTCGAGGTAGAGCGCCGGCGGACATCCGAGCCGGGCTCCATCTCCAAGGAAGACTTCCGCTCTCCCGTACTCGATGCGGCCCACGGAGACGTTTGGCAGGCCGCGCAGGAGGTCGCTGGGGAGCCGCGGGTTCCGGTTGATGATGTCCCGCGGGGTGTAGAAGGTCCCGAACCCCTTTTCCAGGCGCTCCACGAAGCCGGCCAGGTTCCGGGCGCGGCGGGTCTCCCGTACCTCCACCGTGAGATCCGCGATGCGAATGACGCTGCTCGACAGGGTCAATGTGACGCGCGTCGTCTGGCCCGCCGCGAGGTCGATGACCGTGTAGCCGGCCTCGTAGCCGATGAGCCGCACCTCGATCGAATCCCTGCCGGCCCAGGTCCGAGGGATCCGGAAATTGCCTTCGGCATCGGTGATCGCTCCGTACCCGGAGCCCAGGAGGATCACGCGGGCCCCCTCGATCGGGAGTCCGGTCGAGGCGCTGGCCACCTGGCCGATCAGTTCCGCCGTCTCCCGTTCCGTCTCCTCCTGCGCCGAAGCCGCGCACGGCGAACCCGCCAGCACGCCTCCAGCGACGAGGGTCAGCGCCGCCAGACGGGCGCATCTACTGCCTGACTTCAATGCACTCATGTGGCCCCCCTGGTCGAGTCCGGCCTCACTCTCCTCAACAATGATGAGTGCCCGCTACGTGGAACAGGCCATGTCGTGACCGCAACACATGGGCGACTTCACCATGCCGTGGCCGTCCGGACACCTGGAGACGTGGACCGTGCCGCCGTCATCGCGACTCAGCGTGCCGTGCGCGAGTTCCGCGCCGCACTGTCCGCAAGTCATGGTGCCGATGCTCATTCCGCACGCCTCACACGTGTATGCCGCCATGGTACGGGCTCCTTCCCGGTGTTCTTCGCCTCTGGGTGATAAACGCCTGCCGTCGCCCGAAAGATACGGTCTCAGCGCCTCGTCATCGACAGGACGGTCGGATCGCCGCCCGCGCCGCCATGAATGGTCACGACCAACTCGGTGCTCGAGGGGCTCTCGTATGTGAACCACCACGGAGCGTTCGGCGGCGGTTCCTCGGCGGTGCTGCGGAAGGTGACCTTCCGCCCCTCGATGGCGGTGAGATGGTACTCCAGCCTGGTTTCCTCCCACGGCTCCCAGCCACGCCCGACGTGCTTGAAACGGTAGTAGATCCCTCCGTCGTCGTCCTGCTCCAGGAGCAGAAGTTCGTACATGACCGCAAGACCCTCGCGCACGAGGCGGAACGAGCCGGACATCGAGCGTCCCGCGGGGCTGAACCATGCCTCCTCGATTTGCCCACCGAAGGCGTCCCGCCCCAGTGGCCCGCGATCCATGCCAGCTCTTCAAGATCGATGGCCCGCGCGGGGGCCTCCGGCGCTGGTTGGCTCACCGGATCCGCAGCCTGACCCATCGCCCCCGTGGTGCCCGTCAGCTGGACGACGGCTGCGAGCGCGACGGCGGCCGCTGCCGCCCGGCGGCGGTTGGCCCGCGCAGGGGACGTTTGAGAAACCGCGGATCCCACCGCATCTTCGCACGCCATGAGAGCCGTCCTGAAGCTCCTGGTTTCCGTCATCGTCTGCCTCCTCGCCGGCCTCGCGGGGCTGGCGCTCGTGTTCAGGGATCTGCCTGTGGATCCCGGTCCGGGGCTCATCGCGCTCGGGGGTCTCTTCTATCTGTCCGTCGGTTTCGGCCTCACCCGGCTGCACAGTGGCGCGCGCCCCTTCCTCTGGGGGCTGGCTCCGGGCTGGGCCCTGGCCATTCTGGGTGTCATCGGCGTCTGGGTGACGATGACGGATCCGCCGTCCGGCCATTGGGGCCTGGCGCTTCTCTTCCTGCTCGGCCCGGCCGTGGCGGGTCTGGCCGGCGCCCTCCTCGCCGCGAGGACTCCGAGAGCCTGAGGATTGCTATCGCTCACGGCGGGGCCCGCTCCGGGACTGCGGGGCGCGTTCCGCTTTCCTGTCCGGCTACGCCAAGGTAGACGGAACCCAGAGCCCGGGGCACGCCGGGCATCGCGAAGCGGTCGAGTTCGATGATCCGGAAGCCGCCGTGCTCGATCTCGGTGTCGATCTTCCGGTTAATGTTACAACCGCAGGCGATGCGGTTCTGGATCGGGTTGAGAGTGTCCTGCAGACGCGAGACCCAGCCTTTCTCGTTCCGGCCGTGCTCGAGGAAGAGGAACTCCCCGGACGGTCTCAGCACACGCCTCAGTTCGCCCAGGGCGTCGCCAAGCCGTTCGATCGAACACAGCGTCCAGGTACTCGTCACCGTATCGAAATGCTCATCCGGAAAGGGAAGTCGGTTGGCCGCGTCGTGAATCATGCGTTCGACGGGGAACGGGGCGCGGGCGATGCGAGCGCGCACCCGGCGCTCGAGGACGGCCGCGGGGTCGATGCCGGTGACGCGGCGCACCGATGCCGGGTAACATTCGAGATTGAGGCCGGTGCCAAAGCCTACTTCGAGCACCTCCCCCTTGGCACGGGAGAGCACGCGACGGCGGTACCGGCGATGCAGGTCGCTCTTGAGCCCGCCCTCCATGAGACGCGGAAAGATATGTTTGGAGTACAGCCCCACTCGCTCCCCCGGGTGACGCGGGCGAAGGTTGAAACGTCTCTCCAAACATAGGCGTAACGGCTTCTTTCGGGATGTGTCGTCGGCGCACGCGGGCACCACTCGCACCCCGTAACCGGGAAGGTCAATGGACCGATCACTTGCTGCCGGACGTGCCGTCTCCATGGCGGCCCTGTGCATTCTCGCGGGCGCCGTGGCTGGAGTGGTCGACGTGCACGCCCTCCAGGACCCGTCCGTCC
This sequence comes from Candidatus Palauibacter sp., assembly GCF_965213655.1. Lineage (GTDB taxonomy): Bacteria > Gemmatimonadota > Gemmatimonadetes > Palauibacterales > Palauibacteraceae > Palauibacter. Next base: position 563,045 of record NZ_CBDBZT010000003.1, read on the forward strand.
CCGCCTCGCGGCCGATTCCGCCCGACGCCCATGCGGACGAAGGGATCGCCGGGTTGATCGAGCGCGCGCGGGAACAGCGCAAGGCCCGGGCCGAGGGGCTTACGAGCTTCGAGACCACCTTTCGCGAGCGCATCTACGCCGGTCTGGGCGGCGCGCTCCTGCGACGCGAGCGGGCGATGTTCCATCAGGAACGCGCGGCGCGCCTGCGCTGGGCAGCGGAGGGCGAGCACGTCGTCCGCTGGCTGGGCGTCCGCCGCGGAGTGCCGATTGCCGGCCTGGGCGTCGAGTTCGAGGACGACCTGCGCGACGACGATGCGTTCGAACTCGATTTCGACATGATCGACCCGGCCAGCGAGCGGGTGGCGATCGGCTCGGACTGGGCCCTGCACCCACTGGCCGATACCGCGGCGTATCACTACCGCTACCGCTCCGGCGATACGCTGCGCATTCGCTTCCCGGGGGCCGACCGAACCGTGACGCTGATCGAGGCGATCGTCGAGCCGCGGGAAGCCCGTTTCGACCGCATTGCGGGCTCGTTCTGGTTCGACGCCGACGAGGCCGTCCTCACGCGGGCCGCCTACCGTCCCGCGATCGAGTACGACTTCGACCGCGAAGAACCGGAGGATGCGGACGATGTTCCCGGATTCGTGAAGCCGATCCGTGCCAGGGTCGATTTCATCACGATCGATTACGGACTCCAGGAACTCCGCTGGTGGCTCCCCAATCGCATGGCCTTCGATGCGGTCGCCACGATGGCGGGTCTCGCGAGCATGCCCGTGCGCTACGAATGGACGTTCGAGGACTACCTGGTGGATTCCGAGCCGTCGCTGGATCCCGGAGGGGAGTTGCCGACGGGTTGGACGCGCTGGGTCGACGAGGAGGCCGACGCTGAGGAGACCGACGCTGAAGAAGGGCGAATCGAGGGAGTCCGCGACGATCCGTTGACGGCGGAATCGGATTCGCTCCCCGCCCGTGCCCGCGCCATCGTGATGATCGTTCCGCCCGTCGAGGAGCTCCTCCTGTCCCGGGAGCTGCCGGAACCGCTCTTCTCCTCCACCGTCGACGCCTTCGCGGCCACGGAACTCGACGACCTGAAGGATCGGCTGTCGTCGCTGCGCATCCCCGCCGCGGGGGGGCTGGGTCCCCGCCTGGACATCGCACCGGGTCTGCGCCGGCTCCGTTACAATCGGGTCGAGGGGCTCTCGGTAAGCGCCCGGTTCACAGTGCCGACGGGAGTGACGTCGGAGTTCACGCTCACGCCCCGGGTCGGCATCCCGGAGTGGGAACCGGGGGTGGAGGTCGGGTGGCGGCGCCAGACGGCGAAGGACGGCTTCGGCGTCACCGCGTACCGACGACTCACCGACCTCGGGGATTGGGGCCGTCCACTCTCCTTCGGCAACTCCTTCAACAGCCTGCTCAGGGGGTACGACGAAGGCCTCTACTTCCGCGAAACGGGCTTCGAGATCACGGCAAACAAGCAGGGTGCGAGAACACGCGTGGAAGGGGCGCTCTTCGCGGAGCGGCACCAGAACGCGCCCAAGCAGAGTGATTTCTCACTACCGAACCTCTTCGGGGATGCGGTCTTTCCGGACAACATCACGGCTGCTCGCGGAGACATCGCGGGCGTATCGGGCCGGCTGAGCGCGTTCTCGTCGGTCGACCCCGGGGTGCCGGTCCTCAGCGGGTCCGTGTGGGGGGAAGCCGCGACGGGTGACTTCGATCTCTACGGGCGGGCCGCCGTCTCGGCGGCACTCCAACTGCCCCTGGGCCTGTGGTCCGTAGCGCTGGAAGGGGGGACCGGAAGGGTGTTCGGCGAGGCGCCTCCACAGCGCCGCTTCCACCTCGGCGGGTCGCATACGCTGCGGGCCTTCGATCCGGTATCGACCGGAGGCGAGAGCTTCTGGTTCGGGCGGGTCGAACTGGGGCGCGGCTTCCGGGTCGGCGATGCCGCGTACGATATCGGCGGCAGTACGATCCGGCTCACGGCCTTCTGGGACGCGGGCTGGGCGGGACCTGCGGATTCCTTCGGTACGGAGGGCTGGCTCTCGAGCGTGGGGGCCGGAGTGTCTCTCATGGAGGGCCTGTTCCGGATCGACATCGCCCGCGCCGTCCGCGGCGGCAGTCTGTGGCGCTTCCACGCCTACATCGATGGTCTCATGTAGCGATACGGTTTGGTCGGTGGTTCCTGTAACGGGAGGTTGGTGGACATGGCCAAGAATCAGAGCGGAAACGGGAAGGTGCGATCGAAGTCGGAAGGGCTTCGGGAGTGGGCGCGATCAGTGGGAATCGCCGTCGCCGCCCTCTTGTTCTTTCGGACATTTCTCCTGGCCGCGTCCGTAATCTCGTCGGGTTCGATGGAGAACACGCTCGTGCACGGCGATTTCCTGCTCGTGAACAAGGTGGCTCTGGGTGCTCCGATTCCGTTCACGAACTATCGCATACCCGGATACGCGGAACCGAAGCACGGCGACATCATCGTCTTCAGGGCGGACCATTCTCCGGGCCTTGACATCGTCAAGCGCACCATCGGCCTGCCCGGGGACACTCTCCGCATGGAGGGCGGCGTTCTCTATCGGAACGGGGTTAGAATCGAAGAACCCTACGTCCGCCGCGATCCACGTCGGCCGAACTCCGGAGACGTCCGGATGTTGTGGCAGAGGGCGTACCTGACAGGGGTGGCGGTACCGGGCGAATACAGGCCCACGCGGGATAACTGGGGACCGCTGGTAGTCCCCCGCAAACGGTATTTTATGCTCGGCGACAACCGGGACGACAGTCTTGACTCTCGATATTGGGGTTTCGTGGAGCGGGTGAAGATGAGAGGGAAGCCATTCTTCATCTACTTCTCGTACGATCCGGAGGCGCTCGAACCGTTTCGGGTCTTGACGGCCATGAGACCAGGGAGGATCGGGCGCCCGGATTGATGATCGGTCGGGGCCAGAATCCGGATTCCAGACACCGGACCCTCGCCGGACCAGAACTTCGCGCGTGCGACCGGTCAGAGCTTCTTGATCAGCTTGCGAATGACGAGAATCGCGACGGCTATGGCGATCTTCTTCATGTGGTGTCCTCTTCCGCGCTGGGCATGCTTCAAGGTGGCGCGTCGGCGCTTCACCGAACAGTACGGGCCTCATCCGCGCCCGGGTTTCGGCTGCACTGGTGTCCGGCCGAGGCTCGGGCAACGTTGAGCGGATGGAACAGGACCGCAGTTCAGGAGGTGTCATGCGCGTGACCCGGGCCGTCGCCCTTGTGCTGTTGTTCTCCTGTGCGGGGTGTGAGGCACCGTCCCTGGGTGAGGCGGTCGCGGCCGACCACTCCCATGCCGGCGGCGGCGTCGTGACGCACTGGACTGAATCGCTCGAACTCTTCGTCGTATATCCTCCGCACGTGCGGGGCATCGCGAGCGATCCGTGGGAGATCCACCTCACGTGGCTCGCGGACTGGAAGCCGGTGCGGGAGGGCCGCCTGACGCTCCTCCTCCGCGGGCCGGGCGGCGCCCGCGAAGAGATCGTGGTCGAGGTCCCGGATCAACCGGGTGTCTACCATGCGACGCCCACGCTTACGGAGACCGGGACATGGCGAGCGGACCTGACACTCGCCGCCCGCGGCGCGGACCACGCGATCCCCGTCGGACAGCTGCAGGTGTTCGCGAACGAAGATGCGCTGCCGCACGACGTGGAAGAACCGCTGCCGGGGCTCATCGCGCTACCGAAGGAAGAGCAGTGGGCGATGCCGTTCGAGGTTGCGGTCGCGGAGATGCGCCGGATTCCGAACTCGATCCCCGTTACCGGGGAGATCACGGCCCCCGCGCGAGGTCTCGCGTACGTCTCGACACCCGTGGAAGGCCTGGTGCTTGTCCAGGGGCCCTCGCCCGCAACCGGAGAGGCGGTGCGGGAGGGAGAGACACTGGCACTGATCGCGCCCACGAGCCTCGACGACTCGTACGCCCGCATGCGGGCGGACGTGGTGGAGGCCGGGCGCGAGGCGGACCGGACGGAACGTCTCTTCGCCGCCGGAGCCATCCCCGAGCGCCGCTTCGAGGAGGCGCGCCACGACCTCGACGTGGCTCGGGCCGCGTTCGAGGCGGTGGGAGGCACTGGCGCCGCCGACGGTGAAGGGGGTCCGGACCCGCACGTCTACCGGCTTCGGAGTCCGATCGGCGGCGTGATCGCCGACCGCCATGTGGCTCCCGGCGAGCACGTGGCCGTCGGGACGCACGCGTTCACGGTCGTACGCCCCGACACGCTGTGGTTCATCGCACGCGTCCCGGCCCGCTACGCCGAGGCGGCCAGCGGAGTGAGCGGCGCGTGGTTCACCGTTGAAGGCACGGATCACACGCATGCCGCCGACCGTGTGGTGTCGGTGGGCAGCATCATCGAGGCCGGGAGCCGGGCGCTGCCGGTGCGGTTCGCGGTGTCGAACCCGGGCGGGGTGCTCAAGGTGGGGATGCTGGCCGAAGGCCATCTCCTCCTCGGCGACCCCATGGAGGGCGTGGCCGTCCCGACCGGTGCGATTCTGGAGGAGGACGGCCTCTCCGTCGTCTACGTCAAGGTCGGCGGCGAAGCGTTTCAGCGGCGAGTGGTGGAGACCGGCCCCTCGGATGGGTCGTGGACCATCGTTCACTCCGGGGTTGCCGGCGGAGAGCAGGTGGTCGCCGTCGGCGCCTATCAGGTGAGACTGGCCTCCCTCGGCGACGTGGAGGTCTCCGACCACGGACATCCGCACTGAGCACGCCGGGATGAGCGCTCCCGGACCGGAGGGGGATCGGCCGGGTCTCCTGCACGGGCTGCTGGACCGGCTCGTGCATGCGTCGCTGGAGAACCGCTTCCTCGCCTTGGCCGGGGCGGTCTTCCTCCTGGCGGGTGGGGGCTGGGTGGCGGCGACGCTGCCGGTCGACGTCTTCCCCGATCTCACCGCACCCACGGTAACGGTGCTCAGCGACGCCCACGGACTGGCTCCGGAAGAGGTGGAGAGCCTCGTCACCTTCCCGATAGAGACGGCGGTGAACGGTGCGGCCGGCGTGCGCCGGGTCCGGTCGAGTTCGGCCCAGGGGATCAGCATCGTGTGGGTGGACTTCGACTGGGGGACGGACATCCTTCGCGCGCGGCAGATCGTGAGCGAGCGGCTCCAACTCGCCACGGCCCAACTTCCCGAGGACGTGAGCGCGCCCGTGCTCGCGCCCGTGAGTTCGATCATGGGCGAGATCCTGCTCGTCGGCATGAGCGCACCCGCGCAGCAACTCATGGAGGCGCGCACGGTTGCCGACTGGACGGTGCGGCGAAGGCTGCTCGCCGTGCCCGGGGTGTCACAGGTCGTGTCGATCGGCGGACAGGTTCGCCAGTACCAGATCCTGATCCACCCCGAGCGCCTGCTCGCCTACGGCGTGGGACTCGACCAGGTGCTGGAAGCGGCGGTGGGCTCGAACAGGAACGCGTCCGGAGGCGTTTACCGCTCGGGAGGGCGCGAGATCCTGATCCGCGGCATCGGTCGCGCGCGCGACCTGGAGGAGATCGGCCTGACCGTCGTCGCGGTGAGGGAGGATGTGCCCGTCCTCATCGAGGACCTGGCCGATGTACGGATCGGTCCGCGCGTCCGGCTCGGCACGGCCTCCGTGAACGCGGAGCCCGCCGTCGTCCTCTCGATCCAGAAGCAGCCCGGCGCCAACACGCTGGAGCTGACGGAGCGCATCGACGCCGAGTTGAACGAGATCGAGGCGGAACTCCCCGCGGGCGTGGCTTTCGAGAGGTCCGTGTTCCGGCAGGCCGATTTCATCTCGCTTGCCGTGCAGAACGTGATCGACGCCCTGCGCGACGGTGCGTTGCTCGTCATCGCAGTGCTCCTGCTCTTCCTGTGGAACCTGAGGACGACGGCGATCTCGGTGCTCGCGATCCCGCTCTCGCTGGCGCTGGCCGTCATCGTGCTGCGGCTGTTCGGGGGCACGATCAACACGATGACGCTCGGCGGCATGGCGATCGCCATCGGCGCGCTGGTCGACGACGCGATCATCGTCGTCGAGAACGTGTACCGCCGACTGCGCGAAGACCGCCGCCGCCCGCCGGAGCGCCGCCGAAGGCCGCTGACGCTCATCCGGGACGCGGCGAGGGAAATCCGGAACCCGATCCTCAGCGCTACGCTCATCATCTCCATCGTCTTCGTCCCGCTCTTCTTCCTGTCCGGCGTGGAAGGGCGCATGCTCCGGCCGCTCGGACTGGCTTACATCGTGAGCATCCTCTCATCGCTGCTCGTTGCGGTCACGGTGACGCCGGCGCTCTGCCACATGCTTCTGCCGGGAGACCGGGCCATCGGCCGCCCGCGCGAGCCGTGGCTGATGCGCGGCGTCGAACGGGCGTACGGGCGCGTCCTCGACGGGGCACTTCGCCATTCCGGGGCGGTACTCGGCGGAGCGGTGCTCCTGCTGGCCGGCACTCTGGCCCTCGTGCCCTCGCTGGGGCGCGGATTCCTGCCCGAGTTCCAGGAAGGGTCGTTGACCATCTCCGTCGTGAGTCTGCCCGGGACGTCCCTGGTGGAGTCCGACGCGATCGGGGCCCGAGTGGAACGCCAGCTCCTGGCCCACCCGGCCGTCGTCTCCACGTCGCGGCGGACCGGCCGGGCCGAACTCGATGAGCACGCGCAGGGCGCCAACGCCTCCGAGGTCGACGCGCGGCTGGACCTGTCGGAGCAGGATCTGGAAGAGGTCATGGCCGAGCTCCGCGACGACCTTGCGGGGCTTCCTGGGACCAATGTCACGATCGGACAGCCGATCGGGCACCGGATCGATCACATGCTCTCGGGCACGCGGGCGGCCATCGCGGCGAACCTGTTCGGGCCCGACCTCCGGCAACTGCGGGACATCGCCGGCGAGATCGAGACCGTCGCGGGGACGGTGGAGGGTCTCGTGGATGTCTCGGTCGAAAGGCAGGCGGACATCCCCCAGCTTCAGGTCCGCGCCGACCGCCGCGCCATGGCCCGCCACGGTGTCACGCCGGCTGCGCTGGCCGCGGCCGTCGATGTCGCGTTTCAGGGGGAGGAAGTGTCGCTCATCCGGGAAGGGGACCGCGCCTTCGACCTCGTGGTGCGCTACGCGGACGAACACCGCACGGACCCCGAGGCGATCGGCGGCACCCTGATGACGACTCCGGCGGGCACGACCGTGCCGCTCTCGCAGCTGGCGTCGATCGTGCCGTCGCTGGGACCCAACGCGATCAGCCGGGAGAACGTGCAGCGGAAGATCGTCGTGAGCGCGAACGTCGCGGGACGAGACGTGGGCGGGGCCGCCGAGGAACTGCAGGCGCGCGTCGCGGCGGAGGTCGAACTCCCGCCGGGCTACTACGTCCAGTACGGCGGGCAGTTCGAGAGCGGACAGGAGGCGACACGCCGCATCACGCTCCTCTCGCTGTTCTCGATCGCCGCCATCTTCCTCATCATGTTCAGGGCCTTCGGGAGCGCCCGGATCGCGGCCCTGCTCATGGTGAACCTGCCTCTAGCCCTGGCGGGAGGCGTACTCGCCGTGCTGCTCATCGGCGGCACCGTGAATATCGCGACGCTCGTCGGCTTCATCACGCTGTTCGGCATCGCCGTGCGCAACGGGATCCTCCTCGTGAGCCGCTACCAGGACCTTCGCGCGGCCGGCACGGCGCTGGCCCCCAGCATCCGGCAGGGTTCGATGGAGCGCCTGAGCCCGATCCTGATGACGGCGCTGACCGCCGGTCTCGCCCTCGTCCCGCTGGCGTTGGGTATCGGCGAGCCCGGCAAGGAGATTCAGGCCCCGCTCGCGGTGGTCGTCCTCGGAGGTCTCCTGACGTCGACGACCCTCAACATGGTCGTCGTGCCGGCCCTTTTCCTGCGCTTCGCCGGGGACCGGAAAGAGTGACGACCGGGACCCCTGGACGGTCAATGGAGCTAGTGAAGCACACCGATGCTGGACGGGCGAATGGTTGGACAGTGAGGGAGTGTGGGGAGATGACGATCGGGAAAACGGCGTGACGGACGGGAGTCCTGCTGAGCATGGTTCTCGGGATGGTGGCCTGCAGCGACGACACAACCGGGCCGGATGAGCCCACGCTGACGCTGGAGGAGAGCGAGGCTCTCCTCGAAGCCATTCAAGGCATCACGCTGTTGGGGTCGGACGATGATCTACCGTCCTCCGGCGGGACGGAAACCCTGTCCTGTCCGGGCGGAGGGGAAGTGGTCGCCACCGGCACGGTGATGACGTCCGAGACCGGGACCAGTTCTGCCGCCACGATCGACGTCACCCGAAGCGTTCGACAGAGAAGTGCGACAGTTCATGGCTTGGCGTAGTGTCCGTGAGGAGGTCGGCCATGAGCGACCCGAGGCCGGGTGCGAACTTGAATGCGTGCCCGGAGCCGCCGGCGAACAGCACCACGCCGGGCTGGTCGGGGTGGCGGTCCAGGATGAAGTCCTCGTCGGGCGTGTTCGAGTAGAGGCAGACGGACGCGTGGGCCAGGGGGCCCGCCAAGCCCGGGGCGTACCGCCCGAACAGCTCTCGCAGTGCCTCCGTCTCCGCGGTACCGACCTCGCGGTCGACTCGCTCGACATCGGTTCGGCGTCCAGCCTGGAAATGCATCCCCGCCTTGAGGCCCCGCGCCGTCGGCGGGAAGCCGTACCAGGTACCCTCCCGCTCGAGTTCCCACACCCAGGCGGGACCCTCTTCCAGCATGTCCGCATGCGCCCCGGCAGGTTCGAACCAGTACTGCACCGTGCGCTCCACTTCGATCGGGAGGGAAAGCTCGGGAAGCAGTTGCGGAGTCCACGCTCCCGCTGCGATGGCGAGCCGCCTCGCCGCGTATTCTCCCCGTTCGGTCCGAATCCGGACGCCCGAGGCAGAGCCCGACCACCCGATCGCGGACTCGTTGAAACGCAGATCCGCGCCCTCCGCGGCCTCCAGCGTCGCCTCGAGGCAGGCCTCCAGTGAGAGAGTCGCGGCACCCGGCTCATAGATGGTGACGGTCCCGGGATCCGGCCGGAGCCACGGGAAGCGCTCGACGACTTCCTCCGCGGAGAGCAGGAGGTAGTCGGCGTCGGGACCGATGACACTGTGAAGCGGATTTCGCGCGAAGTTGCGGCCGTCTGCCGGCCCCAACATGAGGGCGCCCGCCGTCCGCAGCAGCGTCTTTCCGGATGTGCGCTCGAGATTCGTCCAGCGCCGGTAGGCATCGCGCACGAACCGCATGTACGGAGACCCCTCGTACCAGGCCGCTCGAATCATCCGCGTGTCGCTGTGCGCCGATCCCATCGTGTGCGGGGGCGTGTAGCGGTCGAATCCCACTACCGAATGTCCCCGCTGGACAAGTTCGGCCGCGGTCGCGCTTCCGATAGCTCCGAGCCCGATGACGGCGAAGTCGTGCACGTCGCTGCCGGGCCGGCTCAGCTTCCGATTCTGGGGAAAACGAGGCGCTGATCCGCCTCCACCACCGACACGCCGCCCGCGACACCGTCCGCGACTTCGAACACGAACTGCACGGCCGAGCCGTGCATCAGGAAGGTGGTCGGCGACTGGGGGAGAAGCCGGAACGCGTCCTCGTCGGTGCGGGCGGCCATGAGCACACCCTCATCGAGCGTGACGGTCAGCGTGGTGGCCGGATCGATCCGGTATGCACCCACGAGAGAGGAAAGATCCGCCGGCTCGACGCGCACGATGGGGAGCCGAAGCGCCAGATCGGGTTCGACGCCCAGATCGGACAGGCGCTCGAGAAGACGGGGCATCCCGGGGTTGTACGTGAGCGCCTCCCGGAGGTGGGCCGCCGCCGCTTCCGGATCCCCGGCTTCCTCGTGAAGTTCCGACAGTGCATAACGGATGACGAGGGCTTCGGGCGTACCGGCTGCGTAGGCCTCGAGGATCGCAATGGCCGTGTCCGGGTCGTCCTCCCGGAAATGGCCGGCCAGACTCAGGATCTGACCGGGGGAGTAGTCGTATTCCTCGGGTCGCGTGCGCCGCCAGTTGTCGTACCTGGACATCGCCGCCTCGACCCCACCCGCCTCGACGATCGGCAGCAGCCGCTCCGCGATCGAGGGTTTCGGGCGCACGGCCTCGCCACCCCACAGCACGTTCGTCAACCCCGCTACGAGCGGGCCCAGATCGGAGGACGTGTTGTCCAGCAGCACGATGAGTCGTCCGTGGTCGGGGAACACACGCAGGTAGGACGAGAAGCCGAAGATCCCGCCCGAGTGTTCGATCACGCGCACGCCGATGTCGCGCTCGATGTCGCGGGCCCCCACCCCGACGCCGTACCCATACGACCCGGACTCGAGACCGGGGGTGGTCATGCGCGCCAGCGTCTCCGGGTCCCGAAACAGGTCTCCGGCGACGAAGAGTGCCGCGGCCCAGCGAGCGAGATCTCCCACGGTGGAGTAGAGCATGCCGGCGGAATAGGGCACGGACGGGTCGATGAGGCGCGCCGGCCGGTAGCCGACGAGGTCGCGCGTGTGGCCGCCGGCGTGGCCCTCCGGCGGCCAAAGCGCGCGATCGTACCCGGTATCGCTCAACTCCAGCGGGTCGAGCACGTACGTGCGGAGGGCTCCGTCGTAGCTCAGCCCCGTGACCCGTTCCGCGATCCAGCCCAGAAGTACGTAGCCCGAGTTGGAGTACTCGAAGTCGGTGCCCGGCTCAAAGGAGAGCGGTTCCTCCCATGTGAGCGCGACGATGTCACCCGGCGAAAACGGGGTCGCGGCCTCCCATTCCATGAACCCCGGAATGTTCGTGTAGCTCGGCAACCCGGAGGTGTGGGTGAGCAGGTGGTGGAGCGTAATCCGTTCCGCGAACTCCGGTGGGTATTCCTCGATGTAGCGCCCCACGGGGGCCTCGACCCGCAGCAGCCCCTCCTCCTCGAGTCTGAGGATCAGGGCGGCCGTAAACTGTTTCGTGAGCGACGCGATGCGGAAGCGCGTGCCCAGGGCGTTCGCTCCGCCGTCCCCGAAGTCCGACGCGCCGAACGCTCCCTCGAACAGGATCTCGCCCTCGTCGACGATGAGCGCCGCGCCGTTGAACAGCCTCAGGTCGTGGAAGGATCGGAGGTAGGCTTCCGCGCGATCCGCCCGCGGCTGCGCCTCGACAGCGGACGCCAACCCGAAGACGAGGGCCGCGGCAAGACTGTACGTCAATGATGATTTTCGGGGCCGATACAAGCCGGATCCTCCCGTGAAGCAGAAAGGGGGACAGAACGCTCGCGCCCCCCGAACGAAAGGGATAGGATCGCATCATGCGCTCGATCTCAAGTCGGCAGCGGTCCCGGATCCTGCAACTGGAGGAGGCTGCGCGGCCGCTCGAACCCGATGCGGGTGAGCGCGACCGCCTCATGGCCGAGGTACACGCCTACGCCCAGGGGTTCCTCGACGGGCTTCCCGAACGGCTGGCCTACCAGCACGACAAGTCGTCCGTCGCGAGGATCCGGGAACTCGAGATCGGGAGCGGAACGCGGTCGATCGATCAACTCGTCGACCGGATCGACGAGTCCGTTGTCGGGGCGGGACTCGTGCCGTCGCACGGCGGACACCTCGGGTACATCCCCGGCGGCGGGATCTACGCCTCTTCGCTCGCGGACTATCTCGCGGCGGTCACGAACGAATACGCCGGTGTGCGCTTCGCGGGCCCCGGCGCCGTCGAGATGGAGGATGCGGTCCTCGACTGGATGGCGGCACTCGTCGGCTTTCCGGAAGGCTCCGACGGCAATCTCGCCTCGGGCGGCTCGGTCGCCAGCCTGATCGCGGTGGTTACGGCTCGGGAGGCCACGGGACTTCGCGCCCGGGACTACGAGCGAGCCGTCGTCTACTCCACCGCCCATGTCCACCAGTGCCTGCACAAGGCGCTTCGCGTCGCCGGTCTGGGCGAGACCGTACGGCGGGATGTCCCGCTGGACGATGGCTTCCGGATGTGTCCGGACTCGCTCGCGGCACTCATCGCCACGGATCGGGCGCAGGGCCTCCGGCCCTGGCTCGTCCTCGCCTCGGCAGGCACCGCGGACACCGGCGCGGTCGATCCGCTCTCCCGCATCGCCGACGTGTGCGAACGTGAGGACCTGTGGTACCACGTCGACGGCGCGTACGGGGGCTTCTTCGCCCTCGTCGAGGGGTGTCAACCGGTGCTCGCCGGCATGGAACGCGCCGATTCTCTGGTCCTCGATCCCCACAAGGGTCTGTTCCTTCCGTACGGGACGGGCGCCGTTCTCGTCCGGCACGGCGAAGCGCTGCAGGATTCCCACACCTACTACGCCAGCTACCTGCAGGACACGGTCGTATCGGAGTGGGGAGGCCGCTCACCCGCCGCCGTCTCACCGGAGTTGACCAAACACTTCCGCGGGCTTCGCGTCTGGCTGCCGCTACTCTTGCACGGTGAAGAGCCTTTCCGGGCCTGCCTCGAAGAGAAGCTCGAACTCGCGCGGTATTTCCGCCGTGAAGTCGAGGCGCTGGGGTTCGAGACCGGGCCGGAGCCGGACCTCTCCGTCGTGACGTACCGATGGGTGCCGGAGACAGGCGACGCGAACGCGTTCAACCGCGCGCTTGTGGAGGAAACACACCGGGACGGCCGCGTCTTCCTCTCCTCGACGACCGTCGACGGGACGTTCCTGCTGCGGATGGCGGCGCTCGCCTTCCGGACGCACCTGCACACGATCGATCTGGCGCTGGACGTGCTCCGGGAGGCTGTGGAGAGGCTCGAAGCTGACCCCGCACGCTGGCGCGCCGCGGCACGCGGCGAAGCGCTCACCGCGGGACTTCCCGGGGGAAGCGGCGACTGATGGCGGGTTCCAGCCCCGCGCTCGCCCGCCAGGACGTTCGCTTCGAGCCGGACGAGCGTCCGCCGCTCCCGATCGCCGCCGGACTCGGCGTCCAGTACGCGCTCATCTGCCTCGCTCCCATCGTACTCACGCCGACCGTCATGATCACCATTGCCGGCGGGAGCGACGCCTACCTGTCGTGGGCAGTATTCGCGGCGCTCGTGATCAGCGGGCTCACGACGGCGATTCAGGCGCGCAGTGTGGGCCGGATCGGTGCGGGCTACATCCTCGTCATGGGGAGCACCAGCGCTTTCCTCGCCGTGAGCGTTTCCGCGCTCGAGCAGGGCGGGCCGGGGATGCTCGCGGTCCTGATCATCGCTTCCTCGCTGATCCAGTTCCTTCTCGCCTCCAGGATGGCGCTTCTGCGTCGCATCTTCACGCCCACCGTGGCGGGCACCGTGCTCATGCTGATCCCGGTGACGCTCGCTCCGATGATCCTGCGGAAGCTCGCCGAGGTGCCTGCCGGTGCACACGGGGCGGCGGCTCCGGTCGTCGCGGGCGTGACGTTGGCGGCCATGGTGCTGGTCCCGCTTCGGTTCTCCGGCGCGCTTCGGCTCTGGGCGCCGGCCCTCGGGATCGTCGCGGGGTGCCTGGTCGCCGGCCTCGGCTTCGGCATCTACGACATGTCCACGGTCGCGGCCGCTTCCTGGATCGGCCTGCCGGACCTGGCGTACCCCGGTCTGGATCTGAGCTTCCGACCGGAGTTCTGGGCCCTCCTGCCGTCCTTCGTCATGGTGACGCTGGTGGGCGCCATGGACACGCTCGGGGACGCCATCGCGATTCAGAGGGTCTCCTGGCGCAGGCCGCGCGCGATCGACTTTCGCTCCATTCAGGGTGCGATCTCCGCCGACGGTGTGGGCAATCTCCTCTCCGGCCTGGCGGGGACCGTTCCCAATACGACCTACGGCATGAGCATCGCCGTCGCCGAACTCACCGGCGTCGCCTCCCGCGCCATCGGGATCTGCGTCGGTTTCGTCTTCCTGGCGTTCGCCTTCCTTCCGAAATTCCTCGCTCTCATCATCGCGATCCCCGGCCCCGTCGTGGCGGCCTATTTCGTTGTTATCGTGGCGCTCATCTTCGTCTTCGGGATGAAGATCCTGCTCCAGGAGGGGCTGGACTACCGCAACGGTCTCATCGTCGGAGTCGCCTTCTGGATGGGCGTCGCCTTCCAGCTCGACTGGGTCTACCCGGAGGCCTTCCAGGGTGCCTGGGCGGAACTCCTCGGCAACGGTATGACCGTCGGCGGCTTCACCGTGATCCTGCTCACGATCTTCGGGGAGGTGACCGGAGGTGGTCGGGCGCGACTGAAGACCCGGTTGACGGACGAGACGTGGTCGGAGATCGACGCCTTCCTGGTGAAATTCGCCGCGCGCAAGGGTTGGGACGAGGATATGGAAACGCGTCTGCGCGCGGTGGGCGAGGAGACGTTGCAGATCCTCATGCGCGAGGCCGCGGAAGATGCGCCCGATGTCGAGCGAAACCTGCTGCTGATCGCGCGCAGCGACGGCCGCGCCGCGGACCTCGAGTTCATTGCGACGACGGACGAGAAGAACATCGAGGATCAGCTGGCGATGCTCAGCGAGGCGGCGGCGGGCGTCCCCGTCGAGGCGGAGACCCCGCTGCGGCTGTTGAGGCACTACGCCTCCTCAATCCGCCATCAGCAGTACCACGACATCGACATCCTCACGATCCGCGTGGAATCCGCCACCCAGGTGGCCAGGGACTTCTAGGACGGGACGATGATCGCCTTGGTGACGGCGAGCCGCTCGACATCGGCGAGTGCGCGCCCGGTTTCATCGAGGCCGTATTCTCCCCCGATCACGCGGGCGAAGGGGAGTCGGTGTCGAGCGAGCAGGTGGAGCGCGCGTGAGACGTGAGGCAGTTCGGTTCCCCAGCGCCCCTTAACGGTCGCGTGCTTGCGGTTGATGTCGACGTGCGGGTTGACGGAGACGGGGCCGACGTCCGTGTAGTGGCCCGCCACGACGTAGGTGCCTCCGTCGCGGAGGAGGGCGAACCCCTCGGGGATCGCCGTCGGGTTCCCACTCGCCTCGATGACGATGTCGGCGCCCCGGCCCTCGGTGAGGTCGGCCACGCTCGCTGACCGGTCAGGGCCCGACGTTCGGCTCAGCGGGAGCGTGATGTCGGCGCCCATCGCGGTGGCGAGGGCGAGGCGTTCGTCGGGGTCGCCGATGACCACGAGGGGGCCGCAGCCGCGGACCCGGGCGAAGGCGGCGGCCGCGAGGCCGACTGGGCCGGAGCCCTGCACGACAACCGTGTCGCCAGGCCGCAGGTCCGAGCGCTCGACGGCGCCGAAACCGGTGAAGAGCCCGCAGCCGCCTCCGATGACGTCCGCTGTCGCGAGTCCCTCGGGCAGCTTGAAGATCGAAGTGTCCGCCGTGAGCCTCATGGAGGTTGCCCAGCCTCCGAGCAGTCCTTCGCGCGCGCTGAAGGTGATGCCGTAGACGCGGCGGTGCGGGCACAGGTTCGGCTGCCGGGCCGCGGAACAGTAGAAGCAGCTGTGGCACGTCCCGACCACGTCGAAGAAGGTGACGGCGTCGCCCTCCCCCAGCGGCCGCCCGGCAGCATCGACACCGGGCCCGCGGGTCTCCCTCACGCGTCCCACGCTCACGTGCCCCGGGATGATGGGCCAGGGCACGCCCGCGAGGCGCCCGTGAAAGAGGTGGACGTCGATCCCGCACACTTCGCTCGCCTCGATCTCCAGCCACGTTTCGCCGGGTCCGAGTTCGGGGTCATCGAAGGACCGGACCTCCAGCGGCTGTCCCGGCCCCGTCATCACCGACGCGCGTTGTGACACTTCGCCTCCCGTCCGCCGCGTTGCAGTTCTCATGTCAGCGTCAGGCGCGTATCATACGGCCTCGCCCCCGGGGAGAGAGAATGTCCGGAGTTCACATGCGAAACCTCAAGCGAGTCCGTCCCGGCCGGCCGGTCCGTTCCCTCGCCGTCGCCGCGCTCCTGTGCGGATGCTCCGGCGCAGCGGAACGGCAGGTGTCGCTGGAACCGGGAGATGTCGAGTTCCAGCGACCGTCTCCGAGCGGTGAACCATCGCTGGCCCCTGGGGCCGATGGGCGCGCGATCCTGACCTGGATCGAGCCGGAGGAAGACGTGCCCGCACTGCGTGTGGCGATTCGCGACGAAGGGGGCTGGTCCGCGCCGCGTACGGTGTGGGCGTCGGAAGCGATGTTCGTGAACTGGGCCGATTTTCCCTCATCGGTCGAGATGCCCGACGGCACGCTCGCCGTCCACTGGCTGGAGAAGGTCGCCGACGCGCCCTACGCCTACCATGTCATGCTGGCGCTCTCTTCCGATGGCGGGATGACGTGGACGGAGCCGTTCCGCGCCCACGACGACGAGTCGCCCACCGAGCACGGCTTCGTGTCGATGGTGCCGTGGGGGGACGGCGCGGGGTTGACTTGGCTCGACGCCCGGGCCATGGCGGGCCATGCCGGCGGTGGCGAACACGTTGCCGGAGGCGGCGCGGCAGAGCGCGGGGCGATGTCCGTCCGTTTCCGCACGCTCGCGGCGGATGGTCATCTGGGCCCCGAGGTGCTGCTCGACGATCGGACGTGCGAGTGCTGCCAGACCGCGCTGGCCCGCGTCGGCGACGGGCTGGTCGCCGCCTACCGCGACCGGAGCGAAGCCGAAGTCCGCGACATCGCCGTGGTGAGAGGGGCGGGGGAGCGCTGGACGGACCCCGCGCCGGTGTCGACCGATGGCTGGGTCATCGCCGGCTGTCCCGTGAACGGGCCGCAGCTGAGCGGCGCCGAAGGGGCGCTCGTCTCGGCCTGGTACACGGGGGTCGACGGCACGCCGCAGGTGTACGTCGCGTTCTCCAGCGACGGGGGTGCGACCTTCGGCCCGCGCATTCGAATCGATGAGGGGCTGCCGCTGGGCCGCGTGGACATCGAGCGGCTGGACGACGGTTCGGCTGTGGTCGTGTGGCTGGAGGCTTCGGACAGGACGCCGCGGGTTCTCGCCCGCCGTGTCCTGCCGGATGGATCGCTCGCCACGCCGCTCCTGATCTCGGAGACGGCCGGCGAACGATCGAGCGGCTTCCCGCGCATGCTGCGCACGGGTGACCAGCTTCTCGTCGCGTGGACGATCCCGGGCGAGGGAGGCGGCGTGCGCGTCCGCGCCGTGCAACTCTCCGACTGAAGCCGGCGAGGGTCAGGGGACGAGAAGCACCTTCGCCGCGCCCGGTTCCGCCGCCCGTCTGAAGGCCTCCGCGGCGGCGGTCAGCGGCAACCGATCGTCGATGAGGTCGTCTACCTCGATGTCTCGCCGCTCCAGCATCGCCAAGGCGTCCTCGACTGGTCCGCAACGAGAGCCGAGAAGTCGAATTTCATCTACGACAATGGATGAGATGTCTAATGCCAACCCATTGTTGTGTGTGCTCTTGAGGATAAGGGTGCCTCGCGGCCTGACGGCTCTGCGGGCGGCCGCGAAACCGGTCGGGGCGCCGGTGCAGTCGACGACGAGGTCGTAGGCGGCCTCCTCCACGACGGCGACGGGGCGGGCGGTCAGGCCGGCGTCGTGGGCCCGGGCCAGGCTCCGCTCCGATCGCCCTGCGACCTCGAGTCCCGGTAACCGCGGCGCCAGCACGCGCGCCACAAGCTGCCCCAGTCGTCCAGCACCCACGACGAGCGCCCGGGATACCCGGCTCGATCCAATCTCATCTTCGATCTGCTCCAGGACGCGGCAGGCGGCGGCAACCGGCTCGGTGAAGACCGCAACCTCGTCTGGAAGCCGCTCGGGCACCCGATGCAGGTTTGCCACCGGCACTCGCAACCAACCGGCGAACGCGCCGTTGCGCTGGCGGATGCCGATCACCTCGCGGTGAGAGCAGTGTGTGGTCCTGCCATTGGCGCAGTTGACGCAGTTGGACTCGGCGGGGTGCGAGCTGCAAGTGACGTTGATCTCCGCGACGACCCGCGCGCCGACCCAATCCGGGGGCCCTTCCTCGACACGCCCGACGAACTCGTGCCCCGGAATGCCCGTGAAACCGCGATATCCGCGCATCAACTCCAGGTCCGTCCCGCAGATCCCCGCCATCAGGACCCGAACGACGGCCTCCCCGGGCTCAAGGCCGGGCCGCGGGAGGTCGTCGCGCACACGGACCGCGCCGCGATCGATCCAGGCGGCGATCACCCGCTGCGCCCCTCCAGAATCGTGCGGAACGAGCGAGTCTCGAGTTCCGCCGCGGTCAGACCCGAGCGCGCCGCCTCCTCCGTTGTCAGGGCTCCGCTCGCGAGTCCCCGAAGGAAGAAGTTGAGGAGGCCCTGGCCCGAGGCTTCATCGTCGAACACGGATCCCGTGAGGACGGCCCGTCCCGCGGCGGAGACGAAGCGGTCGAGCCGGCTCGCTGCCTCGTCGAGTCCCTCGAGGAAGAAGGAGAAGACGGCCGCATAGCGGGAGACGAGCTGCGCCGGGTGGAGGTCCCAGCTCTGGTAGTACCCCTGGCTCAGAGATCGCCGCACATCGACGTAGTGCCGCCGCCATGCGCCGTGCACCGTGGCCATGTTCTCGGCCTCCTCGGCGGCCGAAATCACGGCCCTTCCGCGGTGCGGCTCGACGGGCAGCACGTTCGTCGCGCCATCGGAAAGCCGGACGCCGGTGTCGGCCAGCGAGAGCTGGAGGATCTGTCGCGCCACTTCGCAGAGCGGGTGCCCCAGCGTCTGTTCCTCCGCGGCGACCGCCGCCGCGCCCGTGAGGTCGTACGCTCCCAGGTGGACGGTGCCGCACCGGCCTCCGGCGGCCGCGACAAGCTCGGGCACGACGATTCGGCCGTCGCCCCCCACGATCGATTGCGGCGTCTCGATCATGATGTCGATCGCGACCCCACCCTCCGGCAGGCCGAGCGTCGCCTCCAGCCGATCCAGGGCGCCGGCCAGCACGTCCACCTGCCCGGCCGTGACGATCTTGGGCAGCAGCACCGTGAACCCGTCCGGCAGCCCCCCTCCGGCCCGCGCCAGCGTCGTCAGGAAGAGATCGAGCGTCCGTAGCGCCCGCTCGCCCGTGACGTCGGAGAGGGATTTGATGCGGATGCCCAGCGCGGGCGGGAGGCTGCCGGCAGCGACCCCCGCCGCGACCTCCGCCGCCGCCGTCACCGCCGCCTCGTCTTCCTCGGCATCGGAGCGCACGCCGAAACCGTCCTCGAAGTCGATCAGGAAGCTCTCGACGGGCTCGCGAGCGAGCTTGGCGCGTACGCGCTCGTGCACGGCCCCTGCGGTCCCGGCGGGCAGTCGGTTCCCGAACGCCTCCCGGAGAGCGGCAGGTTCCCCTGCGTACCGCTCGAGGCAACTCCCCGCGATCCGTCCGAGTTTGGCCGCCGTATCTCGCCTGAAGAGGTGGGCCCCGCCCGCAACCGTGTGCACCGGCTGCCGCCCTTCCGGGACTTCGGCGGACCCGGCCCGGAGTCCGGCGAGCGTCGCTTCAAGATCCTCCAGGAACCGGAAGAGGTCGTCTTCCGAGAGGGAGGCGACGGGTAGTCTATCCATTGGCTCAACTTCCACGGCCCCGGGCGGGACAGCAACGATCCGGCCGCAGTCACCGAAAAACTGGCGACAACCCGGCTCGTCCCCTACGATTGCGAGCGGTTGTTTCACCACGCGACTCACGGGCTGGGGAACGTAGCGCCTGTCGGGCGGGGTAAGCCCGAGGAGAAACGGTGGAGCCAACAAACGTCGAGCACCCCGACTACTACCACAAAGTCGTGGATTGCCAGTGGGCCTGCCCGGCCCACACCAACGTCCCGGGTTACATCCGCCTCATCGCGCAGGAACGGTACGACGACGCCTACATGCTCAACTGGGAGTCGAACGTCTTCCCGGGCATCCTCGGCCGAACCTGCGACCGCCCCTGCGAGCCCGCCTGCCGGCGCGTAAGGGTCGAGGAGAAGCCGGTCGCGATCTGCCGCCTCAAGCGCGTCGCCGCCGACCTCCGTGGCGACATCACGCCCCGCTTCCCGGACATCCCGAAGGCGAAGAACGGGAAGCGCATCGCCTGCGTGGGCTCGGGACCCGCCTCGCTGACCGTCGCCCGCGATCTCATGCCGCTCGGTTACGAGGTCACGATCTTCGAGAAGAACGACCGGCCCGGCGGCCTCATGTGGACGAACATCCCGCAGTTCCGCCTGCCCCCCGAGGTGCTGTGGGAGGAGATCGACTACATCCTCGACATGGGCGTGGACATCCGCTACAACGCGCCCGTCGAAAGCATGAAGTGGCTCCTGGAGCAGGGATTCGATGCCGTCTTCGTCGGCTCCGGCGCCCCGCGCGGGAAGGAACTGCGCCTTCCGGGCCGGTACGATACGGACCACATCTACATCGGTATCGACTGGCTCGAATCCGTCGCCTTCGGGCACACGAACTCCATCGAGGAGAATGTGCTCGTCATCGGGGTGGGGAACACGGCGATGGACTGCTGCCGCACCTCGAAGCGGATCGGCGGAACGAACGTCAAGGTCATGGCCCGCAAGTCGAAGCCGTACTTCAAGGCTTCCCCCTGGGAGCTGGAGGACGCCGAGGAAGAGCGGGTGGATATCGTCGAGAACCACTCGCCCACCGAGTTCGTCGTCGAGGACGGCGTCCTCAGGGGGATGAACTTCGACATCGTGGAGTGGCACGAGAACGACCAGGGACGGCTCGTCTCAACCAAGCTCGACGAAGCGTTCTTCCCCGCCGAAGCGGTCATCCTCGCCATCGGGCAGGAGACGGCCTTCCCCTGGATCGAGGACGACGCGGGGATCGAGTTCAACAAGTGGCGCGAGGCCGTCGTCGACCGCACGACGTTCATGTCGACGCGCGAGGGGGTCTTCTTCGGCGGCGACGCCGCGTGGGGCCCGGAGAACATCATCTGGGCGGCCGAGCACGGGCACCAGGCGGCAATCTCCATCCACGCCTACTGCCACGGCGAGGACCTCGAGAAGCGCCCGCCCGAGCACATGAACCTCGTGAGCGCCAAGATGGGCCTCCACGAGTGGAGCTACTCGAACGACTACGAGTACGCGGCCCGCCGGAAGATGCGGCACGTCCGCCTCGAGGAACGCCTGAAGAGCATCGAGACGGAGGTCGAGGAGGGGTTCGACCTCGAGCAGACGCTGACCGAGGTCGAGCGCTGCCTGAACTGCGACATTCAGACGCACTTCACGGGGAGCCTGTGCATCGAATGCGACGCCTGCATCGACATCTGTCCCCTCAGCTGCCTCACGATCACGCACAACGGGGAAGAGGCAGAACTCCGCACGCGACTGACCGCTCCCGCCGAGAACCCGGACCAGGACATTTACGTCTCGGAGTCGCTGCCGCAGACGGCGCGAGTCATGGTGAAGGACGAGGACCTCTGCATTCACTGCGGGTTGTGCGCGGAGCGCTGTCCGACGGCGGCCTGGGACATGAGGACCTTCGATCTGCTCAAGCCGTACGCGGGCCAGGACGCGGACCATCCCTACTCCGGGATGGGCATCGAGGAGATGTCGCCGGGCGGCTTCGTTTCGGTGGCTCCCTGACGGGATGGCCGACATGAAGGCGGACCGCGTGAACGACTTCGCGCTCAAGATCGGCACCGTGAACGGCACGGGCTCCGCCAGCGCGAACGGCCTCATCATGCAGTCGATCTTCCGGATGGGGGTCCCGGTGTCGGGGAAGAACGTCTTCCCCTCGAACATCCAGGGCCTTCCCACCTGGTACGAGATCCGCGTGAACCGGTCGGGTCACGTCGCGCGCACGCCGGACTTCGACCTCATCGTGGCGATGAACCCGGAGACGTACGCCCAGGACATCGAGGAGCTCGTGCCGGGCGGCTGGCTGCTGTACGACTCGAGCTGGCCCATGGCGGATACGCTGCGGCGGGAGGAGGTGACGTTCCTCGGCGTCCCGCTGGCCGAGATGTGCGTGAAGAACTTCGATGGCGGCCGCACGCGCATCCTGATGAAGAACATCGCCTACACGGGCGCCCTCGCCGCCCTCCTCGACATCGACATGGACGTGATCCGCGAACTGCTTGAGGAGACCTTCGGCGAGAGGAAGCGCCACCTGCTGGATGCGAATTTCAAGGCGATCCGGCTCGGCTACGACTACGCGGTCGAAAACTTCGAGTGCCCCCTGCCGATCCGGCTCGAGGGAATGGACGCCACGCGCGACTCGATTCTGATCGACGGCAACACGGCGGCGGCGCTCGGCTGCGTGTACGCGGGCGCGACGGTCGCGGCCTGGTATCCGATCACACCCTCGACCTCGCTCGTCGATGCCTTCACGGCCTATTGCCGGCGTCTCCGTGTCGACGAGGAGACCGGACGGAGCAGGGCGGCGATCCTGCAGGCAGAGGACGAACTCGCGGCGGCGGGCATCACGATCGGCGCCGGTTGGGCCGGAGCCCGCGCCTTCACGGCGACGAGCGGGGCCGGGATCTCTCTCATGACGGAGTTCATCGGACTCGCCTACTACGCCGAGGTCCCGTGCGTCTTCTTCGACGTCGAGCGCGTGGGTCCGTCGACGGGGATGCCGACGCGCACGCAGCAGGGCGACATCCTCCTCTGCGCCTACGCCTCGCACGGCGACACGAAGCACCTCTGCCTCTACCCGAAGGACCCGGCGGAGTGCTTCGAGTTCAGCGTACAGGCATTCGATCTCGCGGAACGCTTCCAGACGCCCGTGTTCGTGCTCTCCGATCTCGACATCGGGATGAACGACTGGGTCGTGCCCCGCTTCCGGTGGGACGACGACTATCGGCCGGATCGCGGGAAGGTGCTCGACGCGGAGGCGCTGCAGGAGATCGAGACCTTCTACCGCTACCTGGATGTCGATGGCGACGGGATCCCTTATCGCACGATCCCCGGCGAGCATCCGAAGGGCGCCTACTTCACGCGCGGCTCGGGCCACACGAAGTACGGCAAGTACACGGAGGATCCGGACGAATACCAGGAGGTCATCGACCGCATCGCCGTGAAGATCGACAACGCGGCCGAGGCGGTGCCGGCCCCGGAGATCCGCTCGCGGCCGGATGCGCGCTACGGACTCATCACGCTCGGCGCCTGTGACGGCGCGGTGCGCGAGGCCATTGAGCGCATGGAGGCGGAGGAGGGGCTCCGGCTCGATTACATGCGGATCCGGGCGTTCCCCTTCGCACCCGAAGTCGGGCGCTTCATCGAGGCGCACGACCTCAACATCGTCATCGAGCAGAACCGGGATGCGCAGTTGAAGTCGCTGCTTACGCTGGAGACACCGGCCTCGAAGGAACGGCTCGCCTCGTTCCTCCGCTACGGAGGGCTGCCGCTGAGCGCGCGCCACGTTATCGCGGGCGTGAAGGATCGACTCGGGCTCGCGGCGGAGACCGCCGAAGGAGTGGGTGCATGACGTATATCGCCAAGCCGCGGGTCTTCCACCCGAGTCTGGAGAAGAACGAACTGGGGCTCACGCGCCGCGACTACGAGGGCGTGATGTCCACGCTGTGCGCGGGGTGCGGCCACGATTCCGTCACGGCGGCGCTCATCGAGGCGGCGTGGGAACTCGCGATTCCGACGCACCGGGCCGCAAAGATGAGCGGGATCGGGTGCTCGTCGAAGACGACCGCCTACTTCATGTCCGAATCGCACGGTTTCAACAGCGTGCACGGGCGGATGCCGTCAGTGGCGAGCGGAGCGAACGCCGCGAACCGCGACCTCGTCTACGTGGGCGTCTCAGGGGACGGGGACTCGCTCTCGATCGGGCTCGGGCAACTGTGCCACGCGGTGCGGCGCAATCTGAACCTGCTCTACATCATCGAGAACAACGGCGTCTACGGGCTGACGAAGGGCCAGTTCTCGGCCTCGGCCGACATGGGCTCGAAGTCGAAGCGGGGCGTGCCGAACGAGCAGCCTCCCATCGATCCCGCCCTGCTCGGACTCTCGATCGGCGCGACCTTCGTGGCGCGCGGTTTCTCCGGAGACAAGGACCAGCTCGTCCCCATCATCAAGGCGGGGATCCGACACCCGGGTCTGGCCCTCGTCGATGTCATCTCGCCGTGCGTGACCTTCAACGACCATGTGGGCTCGACGAAGAGCTACGCCTACACGCGCGAGCACTTCCGCGAGGCGGTCGAGGCCGCGTTCGTAACCCCGAAGGACTTCGTCCCCCAGGCGGATGAGATCACGGCCGACATTGGGTCCGTCGACGTGCGCGACGTCCGCATGCACGACGGGAGCGTGATCCTCTTCCGGCAGGTGGAGGGCGACTACGACGCGACCGACAGGGACGCCGTGTACGGCTATCTGCGCGAGCGGCAGAACGCGGGCGAGGTCCCGACGGGACTCCTCTACGTGGACCCGGCATCGTGGGACCTGCACGACGTGCTGGGGACGGTCGACCGGCCGTTGTGGGACCTTCCCTTCGAAGAGTTGTGCCCGGGCGCCGAGGCGCTGGACGCGCTGATGGAGAACTACCGATAGCGGCCCAGCGGCGGGCGGCCCGCCTCGAGGCGGTGCAGCCCGTGCTTCCCTCGCGGGATGTCGCCGCCGCGATTGGGTTCTACGTCGGCCGCCTCGGATTCAGGCTCTCCTTCGCCGATTCCACCACGAACCCGGGATACGCCGGCGTGCGCCGGGATGGGATCGAGGTGCACCTGCAGTGGCACGACCCGGAGGAGTGGGGGCGCGTCGAACGCCCGATGCTGCGCTTCGTCGTGCCCGAGGTCGAGGCACTGTTCGACGAATACCGCGACCAGGGCGTCTTTCACGAGCGCACGGCGCTGCGGCGGACCCCGTGGGGCACGCGCGAATTCGCCTTCTACGACCTCGACATGAACGGCCTCACCTTCTATCGCGGTCTCGCCGAAGGGGAAGCTCCGGACCCGCCCGCGGACGAAGATCGCCCCGAGTGACCGCGAAATGATCGACGTCATCCTTCGGCGCTTCGAGGAGCCGGACGAGGTGCGCGAACTCGAACTCGGCCGCTTCGAGGTCGTCCGCGTGGCCGGCCTTACGATCGGGCGGGCGACGTACCAGCCGGGCTGGAAATGGTCCGAGCACGTGCCATCGGAGGAGCCACTGTGCCCGGTCGAGCATGTGGGTCTCGTGCTCCGGGGCACGGCCACCGCGGCCTTCCCGGACGGCCGGGTGGTCGAGCTTCGGGCCGGCGACCTGTTCCATATCCCGCCCGAGCCGCACGACTCGTGGGTCGTCGGGGACGAACCCTACGTCTCCCTGCACTTCATGGGTGCCGACCGCTACGCCACCGACGGCTAGTCGTCCCGGGGCGTCCGGTCCCCCGGGTCACACACATACCGGGACAGGTGCGCGCCGATCAGGGCGCCGACGACCGGTCCCCACACGTAGGCGAGCGAGAAGGATCCGATCCCGAGGGCGACCGCAGGATTGAGCACCCCGTTCGATCCGTGGGCTGCCCAGGAGATGGATACGATAAGGGCCGCGCCGATGACGGCGCCGGTCAGCCGGGCGGGGATCCGGCCCATGAAGACGGCCGCGATCGTGAAGGCGAGGAGCGCGGCGCCCAGCATCTCGGCGACGCCCGTGCCGGCGGAAGCGTCCACGGGGAGCGGGACCGGATCGGGGAACAGGAGGCCTCCGAGGGCGAGCGCCAGTCCGGCCCCGGCAAACTGCGCCACGATGAACGATCCGACATCCTTCGCATTGAGCTTGCCGACGGACCAGATGGCCACCGTCACCGCAGGGTTGAGCAGGCAGCCCGAAACCGGCCCGAGCAGGTGGACCAGAACCCCCAGAGTGAGCGCCGCCATCGCCGGCGTCGGGATCGGAAAACCGACGTGGTTGACGGAAATCAGGGTCGAAAACGCCAGCGCGAACGTACCCACGAATTCGGCGACAACAGCCCTCGGTCTCATGCCTTCTCCTCGAACAGGGCCCTCTCGATGCGACGCAGGGTTCCGCCACGGGCTGCCGGCGAGCCGTCGCCGGAGCGGGCGGCGGCGGCAGGGCGTAAGATCACCGGCGCCAGCATACGACGATTCCGCGGCCTCGGGCCACCGTCTCATCGAGGAATTCACATGACCTGGACCGCCCCCGAACACTGGCTCCGCATCGAGACGATCGACGCTCACACCGAGGGCGAGCCGCTGCGCGTCATCGTGGCGGGTTTCCCGGAGCTTGCCGGAGAGACCGTTCTCGCACGGCGCCGCGTGGCCCGCTCGGACCACGACGAACTCCGCCGCGCGCTGATGTGGGAACCGCGAGGGCACGCGGACATGTACGGCTGTCTCGCGATGCCCCCCGTGCGCCCCGGCTCCGATTTCTCCGTTTTGTTCATGCACAACGAGGGCTATTCGACGATGTGCGGCCACGGCATCATCGGCGTGGCGAAGATCGCGGTCGAGGCCGGCTGGATCGACGGGCGGGGGAGGGAACGGCCCGTGACGATCGACACGCCCGCCGGGCTGGTACGTGCCACCGCAATCCTGGACGGCGAAAGGGTCCGGGAGGTCCGGTTCCTCAACGTGCCTTCATTCGCCGCCACTCTCGACCGGGGCGTGGAGGTCGAAGGCCTGGGAACGGTCTCCTACGATCTGGCGTTCGGAGGCGCCTTCTACGCCTACGTCGACGCGGACGCGCTGGGGCTGCCGCTCACGCCCGGTGGCGCCCCCGATCTGATCGATGCGGGGCGCCGCATCACGCACGCCGTATCATCGGTGGCCGCGGATGACATCGAACACCCCGACGACTCCGATCTCGGGTTTCTCTATGGCACCGTGTTCACGAGTGAGGCGGCAGACGCCGCACACCACTCGCGGCACGTCTGCATCTTCGCGGAGGGGGAACTCGACCGCAGTCCGACGGGGACCGCCGTGAGCGGGCGCCTCGCCATCCTTCACGCACGCGGGGAGATCTCCAGGGACACCGGGATCGTCGTCGAGAGCATCATCGGTGGCCGGTTCAGCGGCCGGATCGTTGACACCACGACGGTCGGGGGGCATCCGGCCATCGTGCCCGAGGTTGGGGGTCGGGCCTGGGTCACGGGCCGGCACGAGTTCCTCATCGATCCGGAAGACCCGTGGCGGGACGGCTTTCTCGTACGCTGAGGGGCCGGTTCCGCTGCTGAGCTGATTCGCGCCCCGGATCCGTCGGCCACAAGGAGGCGAAATGCCGCATATCGAGACGGTAGCGCCCGACGAAGCGAGGGGGCTCCTCGCCCGCGAGTACGAGAAGGCCGTCCGCCGCGCGGGGCGTGTGTTCAACGTGATCGGGATCCAGAGTCTGAACCCGCCCGTCATGCGGGCCTCGATCCAACTCTACGAAGCGCTGATGCTGGCGCCGGGACCGCTGGAGCGCGACGTGCGGGAAATGCTCGCGACGGTCACCTCGCGCGAACTCGAGTGCTTCTACTGAACGGAGGCGCACGGAGAGGATCTCCGTCAGGCCACCGGAGACGCCGAGCTGGCCCGCGCGATCCGGACCGACTACCGGACGGCGGGACTCGACGCGAAGACGCGCCGGCTGTTGGACTATGCGGTGGCGATCACGCGCGACCCGACCTCCACCGCCCGGCGGGACGTCGACGCGTTGCGGGAGGTCGGCTGGACGGACGCGCAGATCCTGACCGCGACGGAGGTCGTCGGCTTCTTCAACTACTACGTGCGCATGGTCGAGGCGCTCGGCGTGGAACCAGAACCCGAGATGGAGCGGGATCCGGCCGTGTGGCCGGACCCCTGACTCCGACCGTAGCCCCCTAGCCGCGGGATCGGCCCCGCGCCCGCGCGGCGCCTGTCGACCGCGTACTGCCGCCGGATCGGCGGATCGCGCCCCCGGATCTGGATCCGCCGCCCGAACGTCTGACGCTGCCGCTCGACCTTGACGAGCTGGAGGGCCGCACGGCCGGCCGCGGTGAACGCGGGATGGACTGGCGGGCCACGGGTTGCCTCGAAGACGCTGGACGTCGAAGGACCGGCCGGGACGGCCACGCCGTCGTGGGCCTTACCGTCGGCCGCACCGGTGCCGACCGCACGGTCGGCCGAGTCGTCGCGCCCCCCGTCCGGCGAACGGCAGGCCACTCCCGGGCCGTGCGCGGACGGACGACCTGGCGACCGCCGTCGTCATTTGTCCGTGGCGGCGCGCGCTGCACGCCGGAACCCGACCGTGGAGTGGGCCGCATGACGGGAGGTCTCGCGGATCCCGTGTCGTCTCGCCTGACAGGCCGCCGGACCGCCGGGCGAGCGCCGGTCCCGGACGCGGGCCGCGCCGCCCGCTGTACGCCCGCTCGCTGCACCCCGGGCCCCTCTGGCCGCAGGGTGCGGCCCTCCGCCGACCGCGTCGTGACTCGGATGGGCGCCGTACGTGTCGCTTGCGAGGGGTCGCTCCGGGTTCCGGCGGTCGCGTCGCGCGGTCGGGCCGACCGGCCATCGCGGCTCCGCAGCGCGACGCGTTCGACTTCCCGCGGCAGGCTCGTGCCGCGATCGATGAAGCCGTTCGCATCGACTGTCGTTCGCCCGTCACGCGAGACCGCGCGCCGCAAGCTCGCCAGCGTTTGCGCCGGCCGCCGCTGCGCCGTGCGCCCGAGCAGGCGGGAGTCCGTCAGCAGCACGCCGCGTTCGACCGCCTTCCGCCCGCGACCGAAGTCCGAGCCGCCCACCGAGTAGAAGTGCTGTCGCCGGTGTCCAAGGCGGCCGTGCGGCAGGAACGTCCAGTGCCGATACCGTCCGAAGCCGCCCCCG
The DNA here is from genome assembly GCF_965213655.1 of Candidatus Palauibacter sp. Lineage (GTDB taxonomy): Bacteria > Gemmatimonadota > Gemmatimonadetes > Palauibacterales > Palauibacteraceae > Palauibacter. The sequence continues at coordinate 591,505 of NZ_CBDBZT010000003.1, forward strand.
ACGTGTCCGTAGACCCCGAAGTGGAAGCCCCAGCGGCTGCCGTAGTAGTTCCTGTAGTGGCGCCAGTAGTACCCCGAGGGAATCCAGCCCGCGTAGCTCGGACCCCAGTACCAGTAGACGTGCGCCACGGCGAAACGCTGGCCAGGGAACCAGACCCACCCCCAGGCGGGATCGAGATCCCAGTACCCATAATGGTAGGGCACCCAGCCCCACGGTTCGTACGAGACCCAGAACATCCCGCCGGGTGTGTGCCGCCAGCGCCCGTGCCGGTACGGCGCCCAGTCTGTCGACACGCGTGGACGCCAAGCGACCCCCGCACCCACTTGCACCCACGAGCCGTGCCCGCTGAGCGACGAGGCCGCGTAGTGAAGCTCCGGATCCACATGAGCCGTGTACTCGCCGCGCGCGTAGTCGCCGATACCCTGGCCCCACGCCTCCAGCCGATCGAGACCCGGGGCCGCAGCGAACCGGAGCCGGCTACCCTGCGCTCCCTCGACCAGGAGGCTCTCGCCGCGGCGCACTTCGGCGAGTTCCGTCTGTGTCGTGACGTCGGCCACGCCCTCGCGCACGACGACCTCGCTGCGCCCCCCGTCCTCGACGACGATCAGGAAGGAGCCCGCTCCCCTCGGTCGAATCGTCGCGTTCGGCGTGATGACGGAAGGCCACTCCGTCCCCGCCTGATCCGCGGCGACGACGAACTGCAGCGACCCGCGCACAAGTTCGAGGACGGAGGCTGGGTCACTCGTATCCCCCGATTTGGCGAGCGCGCGGAAGAGGAGCTCCGCCCGGTCCCCGATCCGAACAAGGTTTCCATCGGCGAGTACGATTTCGACACGCGATTCATCGGACGCGAAGATCCGGTCGCCAACGAGGACGGGCTCGTTCACCGCGACCTGGACGCGCTCCCGGGTATCCCCCTGAATGAGCGTCGCGGATCCGTCCAGCGCCCGCAGGTACCCGTAGCTGCCCTCCATCCCGCTCTGCGCGATCGCAGCGTCATAGTCGATCGGAGTCTCGGTCTCCTGCGCGGAGACCGGAGGCGCTGCGAGGGTGACGCCGCACGCCGCGCCGACCCACCATGCCCGTCGCCAACCCCGCAACCGCCAAGGGCTTCCAGAGTCTTCTGTCGCCTTTGCGAACCGCATCCCAAGCTCCCGCGTTCTCCGGTTCCCGCCCCGGCACGGCTGGGTCGCCGCCGGGGCTGTCGTCACAGGCTAGACGGTCCGCGGGCGAAGTCGGTCACTGGCGGTTTTCCGCGGACTGCTAGGGCAGGTCGTCGATCCACTCGGCGATGAAGATGTTCGTGTTGCCCTCGTGCGACCCGTGCCGGTTCGATCCGAACACAAGAAAATTGCCGTCCGGGCTGAACATGGGGAAGCTCTCGAACTCCTCACTGAACGTGACCTGTTCCAGCCCCGTCCCGTCCAGGTTCACCAGGAAGAGATCGAAATTGCGACTGCTCGGGTCGTTCAGGTTCGAGGAAAAAATCACCTTCTCGCCACTGGGGTGGAAGAAGGGGGCGAAGTTCGCGGCGTCGTTGTTCGTGAGACGCACCCGGTTCGAGCCGTCCGCGTCCATCACGTAGATGTCGAGCACGCCGGGCCGGACGAGACCGTCCGCCAGGAGCGCCTGGTAGTCCCCGAGTTCTTCCTCGCTCTCGGGGTATCGTGCCCGGTAGACAATCTTCGATCCGTCCGGGGAGAAGAAGGGCCCGCCATCGTATCCGGGCTCGTTCGTGAGCTGCCGGACGTCGGAGCCATCGGGATTCATCGAGTAGATGTCCAGGTCTCCGTCGCGCGTGGAGGTGAAGACGATGCGCGAGCCATCCGGAGCGATCGTCGCCTCCGCGTCGTAGCCGGGGCTCGAGAAGATGGGCTGGACGTCGGAACCGTCGGGGTTCGCCGTGTAGATGTCGAAGTCGTAGAGCGCCCAGACGTAGCCGCGGCGCATGTCCGGTGGCGGAGGACACTCGGGCGCCACGTGATGCGTGGAGCTGTAGACGATCCGCGAATTGTCCGGGAAGAAGTACGCGCAGGTAGTCCGGCCGAGCCCCGTCGAGACGAGTTGCGAATCTCCGCCCTCGACGCCGATCGTGAAGATCTGGTCGCACTCATATTCGCCCTCGTGCCGACGCTGAAAGATCAGCCGCTGTCCGTCCGAGGAGTAGTAGGCCTCGGCGTTCTCCCCCTCGAAGGTGAGTTGGGACAGGCTCGCGAAGCGCCGCTCTTCGGGGAGCGGGTCGCGGCCCACGGCACCGTCCGCCGCACCGTTCTCGCTGGGAGCGGCCCCGTTCTCTTCTCCGGCGTCGCCGGTGCAAGCCGCGGCGGCGAAGGCGGTCACGAGGGCCAACGCGACGCGGGTCGGTGCGGATGCGGAATATGCTGAATTCAAGAGAGCCTCGGTCTGCTGGCTGGTTGTCCGGCGATGCGCGCCGCCGCTAAACGCTTCAAGCCTCCGGTGGGGGCTGCGGGCCCACACGGTACAGTTCACGCGCTCGCGAGTCCAGTTCCCGGAGCGTCCCGTTTCACGGGTTCGCAAGCGATACGTTTCATGGAGTGAGAACGAACAGGAAAGTGGATGGAGAGGCGGAGCCCGGGCGAGTGACCACGGCTGCGAAGTCGGAACGGAGAGTGAAGGACTGGTCGGAGCGTTACGGCTCCGAACTTCAGTGCCATGTGGCCGCGATGCTGGGAAACGAAGAGGAAGCGCGCGATATAGTGCAGGACCTGTGGTTGACCGCACTCCGGGCGCGGCCCGACGCTGGAGAGGCCGCGAACATCCGTGCTTGGCTGTATCGGGTCGCGACCCGCCGGGCACTCGACCATATCTCGATACGGCGACGGCGCTCGGAGTTGCTCGCGGCCCACGCCAGTGAGCTGGAATCCGGTCCCCTTCGAGCGGTCGATGCGGCGTTGAGCCGGCTCTCCGAAGCCGCTGCGGCCCGCGTCCGGAAGAGTGTCGCGGAACTCCCCCGGCGGCAGCGGAACGCCGTCTGGCTCCGCTGGATCGAACAGTTGGACTATGCGACCATCGCCCGCCGAATGGGTTCTTCGCCCGAAGCCGCGCGAGCCAACGTCTACCAGGGGTTGAAGAAGCTGCGCCGCGACCTCGTCGACGTGTGGCGGGAAGAGGGGCCGATATGACGCGAAGCTGCACGGTCTATCGCGAAGAGGACATCATCGCCTGGATCATGGGCGACTCGGAGCCGGGTGTCGTCCAGGCCCTGGCCGAGCATATGGCGGTGTGCCGCGCCTGCCGGGAGCAGGCGGCGGAATATCGCGTCCTGCATCGCTGCGAGAATGACCTCCGAAACGGCCCGGTCATCCGCTGGCGCCGCTTCGATTCGCCCTTCGGCCCCATGCGGGTCGCCGCGAGCGCAGCGGGCCTGGTCGGGCTCTCGTGGCAGGACGAGAGTGACGAGGCGTTCGTCGCTGGCCTCGAGCGCCGGTACCCGTCGACACCCGTGGTGTGCGATACCGATCGACTCGCCCCCACGGAAGAGCAACTGACGGAGTACTTCGGCCGCCGCCGTCCCCGCTTCGACCTCTTCGTCGACCTCACGGACCTGGGTGACTTCCAGCGCGCCGTGCTCGACGCCGCCTCCGGACTCGATTTCGGCGAGACGGTGACGTACACGGAGATCGCCCGGCGAATCGGCCGCCCGAGGGCATCGCGGGCGGTGGGCAACGCGCTCGGCCGGAACCCGATACCGATCATCGTGCCGTGCCACCGCGTGATCCGGACCGACCGGACGCTGGGCGGATACACGGGCGGGCTCCGTTACAAGCGCGCGCTGCTCGACATCGAAGGGCGGACCGATCTTCTGCCCTCCGGTGAAAGCCAGATGGAGATGCCCCTCCGCTGACCGGAACGTCCCCCGCTACAACGGGTACGGCCGGACATCGTGTTCCAGCTGCCTCTCGCCGTGAGCACGAGGGGAACTTTGTCACGGGGGTCGTAGCCATGTCCGCTTCTTCGAGAGCCGTTGCCGTCGCTGGGGGTCTGTGCATGCTCGTCGCTTCCCGCGGTGGTCCCCGGCCGGCGGGCGACGACGCGTCCGGCCACACCACGGCGCAGATCGGGACTGTGCCGACACCCGCAGCCACGTTCGTGCGAGCCGAACCCGGGCTGCTGGAGGTCCGACGCATTCAGGGGCATCTGCTAGATGTCGAGCGAGCGCTGAGGAGCAGGGGGACGGAAGGCCTGAATGCCGCTCAGCTGGAGAGACGGAACACGGCCCTGAACTGGCTGCGCGAGTACCGGGAACGGGGGGAGTTCCCACACAACCATACGCATGGCGACGGTCGGGTACCGGTCTTTGTCGACGGACACGGGACGCCGTGCGCGGTGGCCTACCTACTACAAAGGTCCGGCCGGGAGAGTCTCGTCAGCGAGGTCGCGAGTACGGACAACAATGTGTACGCATGGGAGCTTGCGGACGATCCGCGTTTCTCCGAATGGCTCGATGAGACGGGTCTGACGCTTGCGGAAGCGGCCAGGATCCAGCCCAGCTACGGCGACTTTTCTCCGTGCTGCACGCTCGTCGGTTCCCCGTCTCGCGCCTGGCAATACGTCGCTCCGTTGACAGTGGGGTCGGTCCTCGTCAGTCACCTGGCGAAACCCGAGGCGTGGGCGAGACCGCTGCTGGGCGTGGTCAACGGGGGCTTTGCTGTGGCGCATGCGGGTTTTGCGTGGAATGCATGGGGCGAGCGGGAAGGGTCGGACGTCGAGGCCGAGGTCTCCGCTGCCGCCAATACCGCGTTGGCGCTTGCGTCCGCCATCACGGCGTGGAGCCTCCTGCGGCCGCACCCGGATGAGCCTGCCACGTCCGGGTCTGAGCCGGGAATGCCGAGCGCCATGAAGTCGCAGCGCCTGCGGATTCTCGCGCCTTCAGCGGCGTGGGTCGGCGGGCGCCTCGGTCTGCAGGTGCGTATCGTACACTGAGTCACGCGGCAGCCCCGCCGAGGGCATCGGACCGGGGCGTCAGCGCTAGTCGGACTCCTCGACGAGCTGGATCAGACGACGCAGGCCGAGGCCTTCGGGACCGCCCACACGGACCCTGAGCGTCCGACGTCCGCATCGACCAAGAGCCTCGATATCCCCCAGCGCCTGGGCCCGGATCAGCTGGCGGAAGGTGAACTCCGTCTCGGGGACGTGGACGTGCTCGCCGGCGTCGTCCACGAGTTGCAGGAGGACACCGTTGCCGGCGCCTCCCTTGTGCAGTTGGCCGGTCGAATGCAGGAAGCGCGGTCCATAGCCGAGCGTCGTCGTCGCGCCCGTGGCTCCGGCGAGGGCTGCGAGCAGCGTCCCGAGTAGCCCTTCTTCTTCCTCGCCGCCCGCGAGATACGCCTGGACGGCGATGTAGTCGCTCGGGGCCACCGCGGCCAAGAACCCCTCGACCCGCGCGCGGATTCCGTCCACATCCGGGGGCACGGGCGTGCGGGGCGGGGCGTGCCCGAACTGCGGCAACTCCCAGACGAGATCGATCTCGTCCGCCTCGGACGCCGTCGCGTCCACCGCCCGTTCGTCATCGGCCGAGCCCCCGTCCGACGCGCCCTCGCCCGCCATCACCTGCCGCGCGAGCCGCTTCGCCAGTTCCACGTCCGGCTGGTTGAAGGGGTGGATTCCGAGAGCGGCTCCGGCCATCGCCACGCCCACCTCCCACACGAAGAAGAGGGCGCCCAGTTCTTCGGGCCGTTCGAGCCGAATGCGCAGCGTCGGGTGGCCCGCCGCCTCTAGCGCGTCGAGCAGGGCCGGCGTCCCGTCGGCTTCTCCCCATTGCTCGGCTTCCCGCGCTGCGTCGCCGGCCAGGATCAGGCCGACAAACACTCGATCCTCCCCGTATTCGTCCGGCTCCCGCGGGGGCTCGCTGGCGACCGGAACGATGCCCTGGCCGTCCTTGCCGGTACTCTCGGCGATGAGTTGCTCGGCCCAGTCGGGAAAGGCTTCCCAATCGGGTCCGGCGAGGAAGGTGACCTTGTCGCGCCCGGCGAGTGCGAACTCGCCCAGAGCAGCCCCGAGCAGGAAGCCCGGGTTGTGCTGGGCCTCGTCCTTGCACGTATCCGCAGCCTCGACTGCCTCCGCGAGGAGAGCCGGGACCTGGGCGCCTGCGAGTGCCGCCGGCACCAGCCCGAAGGGGCTCAGGGCGGAGAAGCGCCCGCCTACATCGGAAGGCGCTTCGAACACCGCCCGGAAGCCGCGTTCACGGCCGAGTTCGGCGAGGGGAGATCCGGGGTCGGTGATCGCGATGAAGTGCGCGCCGGGGTCCTCCACCACCTCCGCGGTCCGCGACCAGAAATGACGGAAGAGCGAGAGCGTCTCGATGGTGGTGCCCGACTTGCTGGCGACGACGAAGATCGTGTTCGCGGGACGGAGCCACTCGAGGTCGCGGAGCGCCCCCGGGTGCGTCGTGTCGACGAGCGTGAGCGGCAGCCCCTCTCCCGGCATCGTGCGCGCGATCACCTCGGGCGCGAGGCTGGAGCCGCCCATCCCGAGCAGCACGAGGTCGGTGAACCAGAAGGGCACGCCCGCCCGCAACGCCTCGACCGGGTCGAGGTTCGCCGGAGACGTCTCCGGCAGGTCGAGCCAACCGAGCCGGTCGGCCAGTTCCGGCGCCTCCGGGTCCGCGCTCCACAGCGTCGGGTCCCGCCGCCACAGCCGGGCCACCGCGTCCTCGGCGCCCCATTCCCGGAGCCGGCGCTCCACATCCTCCGCGTGGGGGCCGGCAGAAAGATCGATCTCGATCATGCCTTTGTCACCAGACTAGAAGAGCCCGACCACGCTCCCGTCCTCGACGATCCGGATCCCCTCCGCCGCGGGCACACGCGGGAGTCCGGGCATCGTCATGACGGTGCCGGCCCTGGCCACGACGAAGCCCGCCCCCGCCGAGGGGCGCACGTCCTGGACCGTGATGCGGAAGCCGGTCGGCCGGCCGAGGCGCGTCGGGTCGTCGCTCAGGCTGTTGGGCGTCTTGGCGATGCACACCGGCGTGTCCCCGAGCCCCGCCGCCTCGAGTTGCCGGATGTCCTTCGCCGCGCGCGCCGTGTAGTCGACCCCGTCCGCTCCGTACACCTTGCGGGCGATGGCCTCGATCTTGTCCCGGATCGCGGCCCCCGCGTCGTACTTCGGCTCGAACGCGGCGGATCCCTCGTCGAGCGCCGCCAGCACCGCGCGGGCCAGATCCTCGCAGCCGGCGCCGCCCAGCGCGTGACCGTCGGAGCGGGCCCAGGGTACGCCCAGTTCCTCGCAGGCCTCCGCCACCGCCGCGATCTCCTCATCCGAGTCCGTCCCGAACACGTTGATCGCCACCACCGGCTCGATGCCGAAGCCCCGGATGTTCTCGACGTGCGCGCCGAGGTTCACGAGCCCGCCGCGCACGGCCTCGGGATCGGGCGTCGCGAGGGCCGTGCGGTCGCCCCCGCCGTGCAGTTTGAGGGCGCGGATCGTCGCCACGAGCACGGTGGCCTCCGGGTTCAGCCCCCCGATGCGGCACTTGATGTCGAAGAACTTCTCCGCGCCGAGATCCGACCCGAACCCCGCCTCCGTGATCACGACATCGCCGAAGGCCAGCCCGGCCCGCGTCGCCATGAGCGAGTTGCAGCCGTGGGCGATGTTCGCGAAGGGCCCGCCGTGCACGAAGGCCGGTGTCCCCTCGAGCGTCTGGACGAGGTTCGGTCCGATAGCCTCCCGCAGCAGCAGCGTCATGGCGCCCGCCACATTGAGTTCGCGCGCCCGTACCGGCTCGCTTCCGTAGTCGTAGCCCACGATGATGCTGCTCAGCCGCTCCTCCAGATCCTCCAGGCTGGCGGCGAGGCAGAAGATCGCCATCACCTCCGAGGCGGCCGTGATCATGAAGCCGTCCTCGCGCGGCACCCCGTTGATCCGTCCCCCGAGCCCGACGACGATATTTCGCAGCGCCCGGTCGTTCATGTCCACGGCGCGTCGCCAAGTGATCTGGCGCGGGTCGATCTCGAGCCGGTTCCCCTGCTGCAGGTGGTTGTCGAGCGCGGCCGAAAGGAGCGCGTGCGCCGAGGTGATCGCGTGCAGGTCCCCCGTGAAGTGGAGGTTGATGTCCGCCATCGGGATCACCTGCGAGTATCCTCCGCCCGCGGCGCCCCCTTTGACGCCGAACACCGGGCCCAGGCTCGGCTCGCGAATGCAGAGGACCGAGTTCGCTCCTAGGCGGCGCAGGCCATCGGCGAGCCCCACGGAAACGGTCGTCTTGCCCTCGCCCGCGGCCGTCGGCGTGATGCCCGTAACGAGGACGAGCCGGCCCGATCCGGGCTCCCGCTCGAAGACCGACTCGGGGCTGACCTTTGCCTTGTAGTGGCCGTAGGGCACGAGTTCATCGAGCCCCAGTCCGATCTTCTCCCCGATCTCCTTTATGGGCCTCGGCGTCGCGGCCTCGGCAATCTGTACGTCCGTGAGCATCCGTATCATCCCGATGAGGTTGCTGGGAGCCGCCCCCCTTGAGGGATCCGGGGGATGTGTGCGGCGTTTTTCCGAGCGGAGACTCTACCGCCCGCGCCGGCGGAGTGCGAGGCCGACCACGAGAACGGCCATGGTCCCGACGACGTTGTACCACAGCCACGCGATCTCCGTGAAACGCGACACGGCGAGCACCGTGAGCATCGAGAAGATGAGCCCGTAGAAGGCGCCCGCGGCCGTCGCCCGCTTCACGAGGAAGGCGAGGAGGAAGACGCCCAGAAGCGCGCCGTAGAAGATCGAGCCCACTTCATTGACGGCCTCCACCAGGGAACCCAGTTGGCCGGCGTAGAGCGCGAAGAGGACCGCGAAGCCGCCCCAGGCCAGGGTGGCGAGTCGCGACACGAGCAGATAGTGGGCGTCCGTCCCCTCCGGTTTCACGTGTCTCCGGTAGAAGTCGATCACCGTCGCGCTGGAGAGGGCCGTGAGTTCGGAGTCGAGCGAGGACATCGCGGCCGCGAAGATGACGGCGATGAGAAGACCCAGGATGCCCGCCGGAACATATGAGATCAGATACGAGGGGAAGACATAGTTCACATCATTGGACGAAGCCCCGCGCACCTCGGACACGAGCGACTTCGACGCTTCTCGCAGCCGCTCCAGTTCGTCGTCGTACGCGGCGATTCGGCCCTGCAGCACCGCCGGATCGTCGCCGGCCCGGCGAGTCTCCAACACCGCCAGGGTGCTCTCGCGGCGCAACTCGTGCGCTCGTTCGTGCTCGGCCTCCAGCGCCGCGAAGTCGTCCGCGCGGGGACTCTCCCGGACCAGGGCGGCCTCGGCCGAATTGAAGACGAGCGGGGGGCGCTCGAAGTGATAGAAGACGTAGAGAAGAACACCGATGGCGAGGATGAAGATCTGCATCGGGACTTTGACGAAGGCGTTGAAGATGAGGGAGAGACGGCTCTGGCGCAGCGAACTCGCCGTCAGGTAGCGCTGGACCTGGCTCTGGTCGGTGCCGAAATAGCCAAGTGCCAGAAAGAGCCCGCCGATGAGCCCGGACCACAGCGTGTAGCGGTTTGTCGGATCCCACGAGAGGTCGATACTCCGCCACATCTCGTGGATCCCGCCGATATACGCCACGTCACCGACGCCCACCCCCTCCGGCAGCGTCCCGAACAGCACGGCGATTGCGATCCCGATGCCCGCGAACATGACGATCATCTGCAGCACGTCCGTCCAAATGACGGCCGTAATGCCCCCCATGATCGTATACGCCACCGTGATCAGTCCCATGACGAGAATTGTCACGCGCTCGTCCCAGCCCATGATGACGGAAAGCACGATGGCGGGAGCGTAGAGGACGATCCCCGCCGCGAGTCCGCGGGACACGAGAAAGAGGAAGCTCGTCAGCGTCCGCGTGCGGGCGTCGAAGCGACGTTCCAGGTACTCGTAGGCGGTGAAGACCTTCGAACGATAGAAGAAGGGGACGAAGACGACGCAGAGGATGACCATGGCGATCGGCTGGCCGAGGTAGAACTGGACGAACTCCATGCCGTCGTCGAACGCCTGGCCGGTCGTGCCGATATAGGTGATCGCGCTCGCCTGCGTGGCCATGACGGAAAGGCCGATCGCGCCCCAGCCCATCCGGCGGTTGGCAAGAAAGAAACCCTCGACGCCGCGGTTCCGCCGGCTCTGATGCCAGGCGAAAACGACGACGGCCCCGAAATAGACCGTAAAGACGAGCCAGTCGAGGGCGCTCACGGCACCCCGAAGTCGAGCAGGCGCGTGGCGAAATAGAGGAGCAGGATGAGCCCGGCCGTATAGACGATCACCGACACATAGAGGGCGCGCCAGCTACGGAAGGGGCCGATCCGGCCCTCCCTCCCGTCCCTCTCGTCCCTCTCGTCGGGGCCTTCAGTCACGGGGCGGTGATCTCCCGCCAGCGGCTCCCGTCGAGGGAGAGGAGGTTTGCCCACAGGCGAAAGGCGCCGGGGACGCCGGCGCGCAGCTGCCGGAAGAAGGAGAGCGAGGTGTGGATGTAGAGACCGCGACCCACCGGGGCGGCGAGCAGACTGCCCCGGCGCGGCGGCTCTCCCGTGTCGGCCATCTCGAGCGGCGCCTGGTACCGTTCGTCCCATTCGTCGGGGAAGTAGAGGCCGCGCTCCTGGACCCAGCCCTCGAAGTCGCCCGGGCCGAGACGGTTGGGCTCCACCAGAACGGGCGCCCGGGGGTCGACGAGGGTGACCGGTGCGTCCTCCTCTGTGACGCGGGGCGCGGGGCGGCCGATCGTGATCGGGTACGGCGCGTACTCGCCCTGGTTGAACTCGTAGCGGTTGTACTGGACGACGACGGTGCCGCCGCGCCGCGCCCACTGGAGCAGTTCCGCGTTGGCCGCGACGAGGTCTTCGCGCACCTCGTAGGCCCGGATCCCGACCACGATTGTGTCGAACCGCTCGAGTCGCTCGGCGTCCCAGTCTCCCGGTTCGATGAGTTCAACGTCGAGCCCGAGCTGCCGGATGGCTTCGGGCCCGTCGTCGCCGGTACCCATCACGTATCCGATGCGTCTGTCCGCGACTCGCACGGGGAAACGCACGATCCGTACCGCGGCGGCGTCGGCCATGAGGTGCGGCTCGATGTGTGGATAGTCGATGATCGTCGCCCGCGTGGCGGGTACATCGGCTCCGGCGACCCGGATCCGGGGCCGTACGAAGAACTCTCCTTCCGCTTCTCCGGCCGGAGGCTCGACCGTGAAGCTGACTGTCTGAACGGCTCCCTCGCCGGCGAGCTCGAATGGCGCCCCCTCCGGTGCCGCACGCCAGCCGGGCGGGAGATCGAGAGCGATATCACCGGTCACCGCGTCCCGGGCGAAACTGGAGACCCGGAAGGCAATGTCCCGGGAGTCCGGACGGCCGCTGGGCCAGATCATGGCCGGGGCCGCCGCGGCCACGGATATGCGCGGAGCTACCTGCAGGGGACGCCAGCTCTCTCCCGTTACACCGTCCACGCTGCGGTAGCGCACCGGATCCTCGACCTCGATCTCGATTCGCTCGCCCGCCGCCGACACGAGCGCGGTCACGCGTCCGTGCAGGGGTGGAGGACGGAACGGGAGCGCGCGAAGGCTGGGCGCATCATCGGACCACTGGTACACATCGCCGTCACGGGGAAGTTCGAGGAACCAGGGGGAAGTGGGCGGCGCGTCCGCCGGCACGGTGACGGCAAAGCGCCAAAGCGCGAGTTGACCGGGCTCGATGCGCGCCCGGGCCGACGGGTCGAAGACGGTGTCCTCCTGACGGAAAAAGCGGGCGAACGACCCGAAATCGTCGGGCTCCGTCTCGACGTCCGGCCCGATCCCCTCCACCGGCCACCCCGGGGGAACCTCGAGGCTCGGAGGGTCGAGTTCCAGGGTGGCGCCGGCGCCGTTCCAGACGCGCGCCTCGACGAGTACGGTCTGTCCCGGGACGAGGACATCGTCCCTCGCCCGCAGTTCAACTCGCACCCCGGCCACCGCGAGGATGGCCCGCGTCAGCAGGCGCGCGCGGCGGTCGAGTTCGCGTCGTACCTCGTCTTCCCGCTCGGCGGGCGCGGCGGCGCGGAGCCGCTCCAACCGCCGCCACGCCTCGGCCAGGAAGGGCAGGGCGGTCTCCGGTGTCGTCGCATTGAGCGAGGCGCCGGCCTGTCCGACCGCCTCCCGGTACGAACGAACGTCCGCCTGTGCGCTCTCGCCGAGGTCGGCGATCAGAGTCGCCAGCGTCGTGTCGATCCCGGCCAGCAGCGGCTCCGTCGATGAGCCGCCGACCCGCGAGGACACCAGCGAGAGCCGAGTGACCCGCGGACCGGGCGGCAGGGCCGTGCCGAAGTCCTGCGAACGGTGTTGGCTGCGGCTGTCCATCGCGACCTGGTGGTGGGTGAGGCCGAGCAGCGGGTCGAGCGTGCCCGTCGCGATTTCGATCGCAGTGGCGCCCAGTTCGAAGAGGGGGCGGCGGTACAGTTTCAGCGGCGCCCAGGGTTCCGCTCCCGCCGCCACCTGCTCCGGGAAGCGTGTCGGGTCTCCTGCGGCGTCGAAGGCCTCGTGTGTGAGCAGCCCGGATACCTGATGGTGCCCGTGGCCGTCCCGCTCCGTTCCACTCCACATCGTGATCAGCACATGGGGGCGGAAGCGCCGGATCGTCCACACAAGATCGGAGAGGACGCGATCGCGCGGCCACTTCGTGAAGGTCTCCTCCGCGGTCTTGGAATAGCCGAAGTCGAACGCGCGGCCGAAGAACTGCTGCGCCCCGTCGATCGAGCGGGCGGCCAGGAGTTCGCCCGAGCGGATGATGCCGAGTCCCTCGCCGAGTTCCGTGCCGATGAGATTCTGTCCGCCCTCGCCTCGCGTGAACGAGAAGTAGGCTGCCTCCACGCCCCAGCCGCGCGCGAGCGTGGTCAGCAGCGCGGTATCCTCGTCATCCGGATGCGCCGCGACCACGAGCACTCGTTTGACTCCGTCGAGGTGCCGGAGGATGAGTCCCGCTTCGATCGCGCCGGGGACGCGCGATCCCTGCGCGTACGCGAGCGCCGGAAGCAGGCACGCCGCCACGACGGCAATCAGGGTGGACGTCATTCGAGGTTTCATGGACGGGAAGCTATGCGCGCGCGGTGGCCCCAGAAAGCGAGGCGTCCCCACCATGTGGCTCGGTCGCGGATCGACGCTCCTCCTCCCCCTCCTTTCGGGACAGGATCCCCTCATCTATGCGTGCCTCACAGTTGACTCGCCGTGCGCGGGAGGTGATAGTGGTGTATTCCACATTGCGAATACGCGCTGGCGGTATCCATCGTCCGACGCATATGTCTGCATGAGCATACGTCTGCAAGAGGAGGCACAATGAGTGACAACGTGATGACATTCATAGAGATGGAGCTGAAGAAGGATCCCGGGGTCTCGAATGCGACGCTTCTTGAGGGGGCGAAGCTGATAGACAAGACCATCGGAAAGCTCAGCGCGAGACAGTTCCACGCGAAGTATCCCCTACAGGTCAAGCGGCGCCTGGGTGCGGGGAGTGCGGCTCCGGCGCGTCCAAAGGCGAAGGCGGCTCCGGCGCGCGCCAGGGCGAAGGCGGCGCGATCGCGTGCCTCGTCGGCGGATGCGGGGGCGGCGGTGCTGCAATATGTGACACGCATGCTCGGGGAGAATCCCGGCGTGACGAATGCGGAGTTGTTCAAGGGCGCCTGTGAGATCGACGCTTCAGTCGCCGACCTGGCTCCCCGGCAGTTCCATGCAAAGTACCCGCTTCAGGTGAAAAGGCGCCTGGCTGTGGCCGCCGCGGAAGCCGAGGCACCCGCCACGCCGGCTGCGCCCGCTCGGGAGCCGGCCCCCGCGCCCGCCCCGGCGCCGGCCCCGGAGCCCGAGGCCCCTTCGATGGGGGCCGGGGACGCGGCGGCCGTCCGCGGGATGCTTCTCAACCTGGCGAGAGAGCTGGCCAACGCCGGGACACAGGCCGAGACGATCGAGGTCATGGCGCGGCTGGATGGGTACGTGGACGACATCATGCAGGCGGCTCGAAGCTGAACCGCGGCGACCGGCCGGCACGGCGCCGGCGGTCCCCCTCGTTGCAGTCCCCGGGAGCCCGGCGTTTCCGCGTCGGGCTCTCGTGCGTTCTCTGCGGGGCGGTCGCCGTCACGGCCGCGATGCCGGCGGAGGCTCAACTCGCACGCGACGCGCTTGTGCAGCCGGTGGGGGCCGCCCGGTCCGGCGAGGCCCTGATCGGCGTCGGCGTCTCTCATACCGCGAATGCCGACTTTCCGCTGGCGGGGCTCGCGGGAGATCTGACCGCTTTCCCCGAGCTTCATGCCGCATGGGCGATCGGACCGCGCGTCGTGCTCGAAGTGAAGGGCGCGGCCCGGAAGGCGCTCTCCATCGAGACGCGCGATTCGATCCCCGCCGTCGATCTCGACCGTTCTCTCGATGATGGTATGTCGCGTGATGTGGGCGACTTCGAACTCGCCGTGTCGTTCGCGCCCATCGGCGGAAGCACGGGGTTCTCGGCGGGAGGCCATCTGGGCGTGAGGCTCCCGAACTCCGACGAAACCCGGGGGATGGGGCTCAACACCACCGACGTCACGATCGCGGGGCTCTTCTCCTGGAACTCGGCTCGCTGGCATGCGACCGGGTGGTTCGGCGTGAGTATCCTGGAGGCTCCCATCGAACCATTCGAGCAGAACGATGCGTTCGCCTGGGCGGTGGAAACACTCTGGTACGCGTCTCCGAACTGGCGACTATCGGCCGGAACCCGCGGGCGAGCCAGCACGAGAAGAGTGTCCCCGCTCGGCACCGGCGACCTCGGAGAGCTCCGCGCGAGCGTGACATGGCGGCACGGGCCGCTCGCCATCGACGCCGGGATCGGGCACGGAACCACGGTGATGGGCGGAGACTGGAGTGTGCGCGCGGGCGTCGCCTGGACGCTTGCCGGGAATCGGTAGGCGGTTCATCGTCCGTCCCCAATCGGATCCGGGATCCACCACGCAGAGAGGAAACGTCATGAGCGAAGCGAAGCCCCGGCACTTCCGCTGGGAGGAGTTGCCGTGGGAGCGCGTAACCGAGCAGTTGGGCCGGCGCATGGTGACCGGAGACCGGGCCATGATCGCCCAGGTGCTGCTCGAGGAAGGCGCGGTCGTTCCCACACACTCGCACGAGAATGAACAGTTCACATACATCCTCGAGGGCGCGCTGCACTTCTGGCTGGGAGAGGACGGGAGCGAGGAAGTCGTCGTACGTGCGGGCGAGATCCTTCACATTCCGTCTCACGTCCCCCACAAGGCCATAGCGCTCGAGAAGACGCTGGATCTCGATATCTTCTGTCCTCCCCGAACGGACTGGCTCGACGGGACGGACTCCTACTTCCACAATCCGGACGACTGATGGATCTGGGTATCGCGGGCCGCGTCGCCCTGGTCGCCGCCTCCTCGCAGGGCCTCGGCCGGGCCGTGGCGGAGGAACTGGCGGGGGAGGGGACTCACCTCGTGATGTGCGCGCGGGGCGAGGCGGCGCTCGCGGAAGCGGTGGCCTCGGCGGACGCGCGGGGGTCTGGCGAAGTTGTCGGTATCGCCGCCGATCTGTCGGATCCCGCGGACGTGGCCGGCCTGGTCGACGCGGCGATGAGCCGCTTCGGACGCGTGGATATCCTCGTGAACAACGCGGGCGGGCCGCCGGCCGGGAAGTTCGAGGATCACGACCGGGCGGCGTGGCAGGCGGCCGTGCGCCTCAACCTCGAGAGCGCCCTCGATCTGACCCGCGCGGTGCTGCCCGGCATGAAGGAGCGCGGGTGGGGACGGATCCTGAACATCACCTCGGTCGCCGTGAAGGAACCGGTGGATGGTCTGATCCTCTCCAACAGCGTGCGGGCCGCCGTGACCGGTTTCGCGAAGACGCTCTCGAACGAGGTCGCCTCGTTCGGCGTCACCGTGAACAACGTGCTTCCCGGCTTCACGCGCACGGCGAGGCTGGTGGAGCTGGCCGCCGTTCGCGCCGACACCGCGGGGATCTCGATGGAAGAAGTGGAAGCAGGGTGGAACGCCGCGATTCCCGCGGGTCGGCTCGGTGAGCCGCGCGAATTCGCGGCGGTCGTGGCATTCCTCGCCTCCGAACGGGCCGGCTATGTGACGGGCGTGTCCGTCGCCGTCGACGGAGGGCGCACCAGGGCCCTGCAGTGATCCCCGGGGCCCGACGCTTGGCCGGGAGGCGGGGGGGCATCCCGACCGCCGCTGCGCTGGGCGCCGTCGGGGCGCTGTGCGGGGGGCTCTGGCTGTGGGTGGGCGCGGCGCCCCCGGGGATGCCGCCCGGTCAGGAGGCCCCGCGATGCATGCCCGGCGCTGAGCAGGGGGCCGCGGCGAACCCCGACCTGTACTGCATGGCCCTGTTCCCGACGCCCCGCGTGCCCGGCGCGGCCGGGACGGTCGAACTGCGCCGCCCGCCGGGTCCGTTCTCGATGGGCGTGACGCCGGATGGGCGGCTCCTGTACGACGCGGTGATCTCGACGGATCTGCCGCCGCCCTCCACGCTCGGTCCGTACGACCGCTACGTCGCCTGGGCGTCGACCCAGGTGCTGTCGCCCATCGAACGCCTCGGGGAGGTCCCGGCGCGCGGACGGGTGCCGGCCGGGCAGGTCGCCTTCAACAAGTTCCTCATCCTGATCACGGCGGAGGCCGGCCCGGACCCCGGGGCCGAGCCCGGAGCGGCGGAGGGAGTCGGCGCGGAGCCGGCGGGCCCCTACGTGCTGCGGGCCCAGTCGCCGTCCAGCCGCATGCAGCCCGCCGACTTCCTCGAGTTCGCGCTCGGGGCCTCCCGGATCGGCCCCGGCGGGATGGCGATGGACGATGCGTGGAGCGGCGTGCCGATGCCCGAGGGGGTCATGATGCTCCCGTCGCTCATGGAGCTTCGGCCGGAGGTGCAGCCCTGGCTGCCGGGCGACGGCTGGGAAGGCGAGATCGTCGACGCCCGCCCGCGCGAGTTGATCGAACTTGCCGATGGCGACTCGCTCACCCTCGATGCGGTCTACGTCCGCCGTCGGATCGGGAGCCGCGAACTGCTCGGCTACGGCTTCAACGGCCAGATCCCCGGCCCCCTCCTCTGGGTCCCCGAGGACGCCACCGTCACCATCGACTTTACGAACCGCATCGACTGGCCGACGGCGATCCACTGGCACGGCCTCCGTCTCGACAACCGTTTCGATGGCGTGCCGGGCGTGACGCAGGATCCCGTCGCCCCCGGCGAGAGCTTCCGCTACACGGTGCATTTCCCCGACCCCGGCCTCTACTGGTACCACCCGCACCACCGGGAGGATGTCCAGCAGGATCTGGGCCTGGCCGGCAACCTCATGGTCCGGTCGGACGACCCGGACTATTTCGGCCCCGTCCACCGGGAGGAGGTCGTTATGCTCGACGACCTGCTCCTGGGCGAGCACGGGATCGTCCCCTTCGGGCTCGAACGCGCCACGCATGCGCTCATGGGCCGTTTCGGCAACACGATGCTCGTGAACGGGGAGCCCGACTATGCGCTCGACGTGGAGCGCGGGTCCGTCGTCCGCTTCTACTTCACCAACGCCTCGAACACGCGCACGTTCAACCTTTCCTTCGGCGGCGCGCCGATGAAGCTGGTCGGCGCCGACGTGGGCAACTTCGAGCGCGAGACGTGGGTCGAGAGCGTGATCATCGCACCTGCCGAACGCTACATCGTGCACGTTTCCTTCCCGGAAGCGGGAAGCTACGCGCTCCTGAACCGGGTCCAGGGGATCGACCACATCGGCGGCAGCTTCTTCCCGGAACAGGACACGCTGGGCGTCATCCGCGTCGGCCCGGGCGATGCGACGCCCAACCTGAACGCGGCCTTCGAGGCGCTGCGCGAGAACAAGCGCGCCCTCGAGGAGATCGAACCCTACCGCTCCCACTTCGACCGGCCGGTGGACCTCACGCTGGAACTCGACATGACGACGCGCGGCCTCCCGCTCGTCGTCGAACGCCTCATGCAGGTGGATTCGGCGTACTTCCACCCGATCGAATGGTCGGGAACGATGCCGATGATGAACCTCATATCGACGCCGGAGAACGTGGCGTGGACGCTGCGCGAACCCTCCACGGGGCTGGAGAACGAGGCGATCCGGTGGACCTTCCGCGTCGGCGATGTGGTCAAACTGAGGATCCGGAGCCGCCGGGAGACGCTGCACCAGATGCAGCACCCGATCCACATCCACGGCCAGCGCTTCCTCGTCCTCGCCACCAACGGCGTCGCGCACGACAACCTTGCCTGGAAGGACACGGCGGTCGTCCCCGTGGGCGGTTCGCTCGACGTCCTGCTCGAACTGTCGAACCCCGGCCGCTGGATGCTGCACTGCCACATCGCCGAGCATCTGGAGGCGGGCATGAAGATGGTGTTCACGGTGGAGCCGTGACGCGGTACGTTTTTCGGGCCCCGAACGGCCCAACGCACAGGAGTTTCCCATGAGGAAGTTCACCCCGGCCCCCGTCGCGCTCGCGATCCTTCTCGCCCCGGCGCACCTGTCCGCACAGTCGGCCGCCGAACTCGACCCCGAGACTTCCGAGTTCGTGGCCATCCCCGGACCGACGGTCGCTCTCACCGGTGTCAAGGTCATCGATGGGACGGGTACCGGCGCGCGAGCCAACCAGACGGTCGTGATCGAGGGGAACCGGATCGCCGCGGTCGGACCGGCGGGCTCGGTGGACGTTCCGCCGGGCGCCGAGGTCCGCGACCTGACGGGGCACACCGTGATCCCGGGGATGATCGGGCTCCACAACCACATGTTCTTCATGGGGGCCGGGGGCCGGATGGCCCAGGGCAACATCTCCTCCCCGCGTCTCTATCTCGCGGCGGGGGTCACGACGATCCGCACGACAGGCAGCGTCTCTCCCTACGCGGACCTCAACGTCAAGTCGAACATCGACCAGGGGCTCGCGCCGGGTCCCCGCATGCACGTAACCGCGCCATACGTCACCGGACCCAACCCGGCGCTCGGCGACATGGCGCAGGTCAATTCACCGGAGGAGGCGCGCCGTTTCGTGCGCTACTGGGCCGGGGAGGGCGTCTCGTGGATCAAGGCGTACACGACGATCCGCCGCGCGGAACTCGCCGCGGTCATCGAGGAGGCGCACGCGCAGGGCCTTCGGGTCACGGGGCACATCTGCTCGATCACCTTCCAGGAAGCCGTCGATCTGGGGATGGACAACATCGAGCACGGCTTCGGGACGGCGACGGATTTCGATCCCCGCAAGCGGCCCGACGAGTGTCCGCCCAATTCCATGGTCGTGGTGGGAGAGCAGGGGGATCCGTCCGGGGATACCGCCCGGGCGCTGATCCTCTCCATGGTCGAGAACGACGTGGGGATGACCTCCACGATGGCGGTCATCGAGCCCATGACGAAGGGGCGGTCCGTCCTCGACGAGCGCACGCTGGAGGCGATGGCGCCAGAGGTGCGTGAGGACTACCTCGAGACGGTGGACGCGATCGAGGCAAACCCCGACTGGCCCATGACGGAGGAACACCTGCAGAAGCACATGGCGTTCGAGCGCGGCTTCGTCGAGGCCGGGGGCGTGCTCGCGGCCGGCGTGGACCCGACGGGGATCGGAGGCGCGATCGCCGGCTTCGGCGACCAGCGCAACTACGAGCTTCTCGTCGAGGCCGGGTTCGACGCACCCACCGTGGTCCGGATCGTGAGTGCAAACGGCGCCCGGATCATGGGCGTGGACGCCGAACTGGGGACGATCGAGGCCGGCAAGCTGGCGGATCTGGTCGTCCTGGAGGGCGACCTTGAATCGGACTCCGCGATCATCAGGAACGTGACGGTCGTGTTCAAGGACGGTGTGGGCTACGACTCGGAGAAGCTCATCGACTCCGTGAAGGGGATGGTGGGGATCCGGTGACGGAGAGGGACGCGTCGACAAGGGACCAGCCGAGAGGGGAATGAAGATGTCCATCCAGTATCGCCACTCCGGAAAGAGGCGTTTCGCGGCCCGGGCCGCCACCGCCGTGCTCGCCGCCTGCGTGGCCATGGTCGCCGGGCTCGGCGGAGCGCTTGCGGCGCAGGATTACGACCGGCTGTCCGAGCAGACTCGCGACTACGTCGCCGTGCGGGGACCGATCGTGGCGCTCGAACGCGTGCGCGTCATCGACGGCACCGGCGGCCCGGTCCTCGAGGACCAGACGGTGCTGCTGCGCGACGGGCGGATCGCCGCCGTGGGTCCCGCCGCCACGGTCGCCGTGCCGGAAGGCGCGGAGCGTCACGACCTGAGCGGCCACACCGTGATCCCCGGCATGGTCGGCATGCACGACCATCTCTTCTACACCTCGGTGGGAGGACGGCGCGTGCAGCTCGGCTACAGCGCGCCGCGGCTCTACCTCGGTTCCGGCGTCACGACGATCCGCACCACCGGGAGCTTCACCCCCTTCGCGGACGTCCACCTGAAGGACGCGATCGACCGCGGCGATTCGCCGGGACCGCGCATCCACATCACCGCGCCGTACATCACGGGCTCGACCGGCTCGGTCCACCAGGCCCGCATGACGTCCCCCGAACAGGCCCGGCGCTTCGTCGAGTACTGGGCGGAGGAGGGGGCCACGTGGCTGAAGGCGTACACCTCGATCGGGAGCGCCGAATTGGGGGCCGCGATCGAGGCGGCGCACCGGCTGGGCCTCCGCGTGACCGGACACCTGTGCTCGGTCAGCTTCCAGGAGGCCGTCGCGCTCGGCATCGACAACCTCGAGCACGGGATGCTCACGGCGTCCGATTTCGTGCCGGAAAAGGAGCCTGACCGCTGTCCCGGCAACATCATGCAGCGTGCCGGCGGCTCGGACCCCACGGGCCCCATCGCGCAGGAGACGATCGCGGCGATGGTGGAGGCCGGCGTGGGACTCACGGCCACGCTCGCGGTCTACGAGGCCTTCTTCCCCGACCGGGACGTTGTGGATGAGCGGACGCTGGAGCTGATGGCGCCGGACCTTCGGGAAGCGTACCTGGACGAGCGCGGGCGCATTCAGGAGATGGGTCCGGATCCCGAGAATTTCCGGAACGAAATGCGCTTCGAGAAGGCGTTCGTCGACGCGGGCGGGCTGCTCGCCGCGGGCGTCGACCCGACCGGTAACGGGGGAGCGCTGCCGGGTTTCGGGAACCAGAGGAACTTCGAGCTTCTCCTCGAGGCGGGACTCTCGCCGGTGCAGGCCGTCCAGGTCGTGAGCGCCAACGGCGCGAAGATCCTCGGCGTAGACGACGAACTCGGCACCGTCGAGGTCGGGAAACTGGCCGATCTCATCGTGTTGAACGGTGACCCGGGGAGCGACCCGAGCGCCATTCGCGCCGTCCGCTGGGTGTTCAAGGACGGCGTCGGATACGACTCCCGCGAGCTGATTCAGGCGACGCGCGGCCTCGTCGGGGTCCGCTGAGTCCCGCGTCGCGCCCATGACTCCCGGGTCGGGCCGATGACGGACGGGGGTCCGTACCGTCCCGTGCCGCTCACGACGTTCACGCGGCGCGAGGAGGGCGAGATGGTGCGCCGTGCGCGGGCCTTCCGCGACGACTTGCGGTGCCGCCGGACGGTCCGCGAATACTCCGAGGAACCCGTCCCCCAGAAGGTCATCGATGCCTGCATAGAAGCGGCGGGAACAGCTCCCAACGGCGCGAACCGCCAACCGTGGCACTTCGTCGTCGTGCGCGACGCCGAGGTGAAGCGCCGGATCCGGGCCGAGGCCGAGAAGGAGGAGCGGGACTTCTACGAGCACCGGGCGCCGGACGCGTGGCTGGAAGCCCTCGCCCACCTCGGGACGGACGAGCACAAACCGTTCCTGGAGATGGCCCCCGTTCTGATCGCGATCTTCGCGGAGAGCTACGAAATGCGCGGAGAGGAGAAACTGAAGAACTACTACGTGACGGAATCCGTCGGCATCGCCACGGGGATCCTCATCACGGCACTGCACCACGCGGGGCTTGCCACGCTGACGCATACGCCGAGCCCCATGGGCTTCCTGAACAAGGTCCTCGACCGCCCCTCCAACGAGCGACCCTTCCTCCTCCTCGTCGTGGGCTACCCCGCGGACGACGCACTCGTACCCGACATCACGAAGAAACCGCTGGACCGGATCATTTCCCGCCGCTAGCCACGGGCCGTTGGACCTCGGAGTCCGCGTTTCCGGACCGGGTGACGGACCCCGCGCGGGAGAGGAACTCACTCGCACGGCGACGGGCCGCGCCAAGCGGCGATTCATCGGCGGTGGCCGCCTCCTCGAACATCTCCCGGAGCGATGTTCCGATCTCCCCGACGCGGGCCAGGAGCCGGGCTTCGTCACGCTCTCCCTGGTGGATGGTGGCAAAGGCGACCGCTCCTCCCGCGTTGATCACGTAGTCGGGGGCGTAGAGGATTCCGCGCTCGTGCAGCCTCCGAGCGTCGGCTTCCGCGAGGAGCTGGTTGTTCGCGGAACCGGCGACGATCCGGCAGCGGAGGCGGGGGATCGTATCCGGATTCAGGGTCGCCCCCACCGCACACGGCGCGTACACGTCCACATCCAGGTCCCACATGTCATCGAGGGGCACGACGTGGCCCCCGAACCGTGCCTGGGCGCGCCGCGCGGCGGCCTCGCGGAGGTCCGCCAGGTGGAGGGTTGCCCCGGCCTCGGCCAGAAGCCCGGCGAGCGGGAAACCGACGCCGCCAAGCCCCTGGATGAGCACGGACCGGGCGGCGAGGTCCGCCTCGCCGAACTGGTGTTCGAGTGCGGCCCGCATCCCGGCAAGCACGCCGCGCGCCGTGTACGGTCCCGGATCGCCCGGCTTTCCGTCGATGAGGCCGACGGCGTACCCGGAGATCGCGCCGATCCGCGCCATGTCCTCGGGTGTCGTACCGAGGTCGACGCCGGTCTGGAAGGCGCCGCGGAGCGAGACGAGGCGCGCCTTTCCGCCGCCGTACCGCATGCCGACGCTCGCCCACTTCCAGGTCATGCCCTCGGCGAGGCGCATGGCGTCGATCAGGCCGTCCTGCGGCGTCGGATACGAAGCCATCCGGGTCCCTCCTGCAGCCGGACCCAGTCGCGTATCGTGCAGGGCGATGAAGATCCAGGCTCCGGTGACGGCGTCGAGCGCGGTGACGACCGATTCACCGTCCCACGCCTGAATGGCATCGAGGCAGTCGCGGGTCATGTATTCTCCCGTATTCGGTGGGGGCTCAACCGGGTGCGCGAGCGCGGTCAGACTATCGCGCGCCGCCCGCCCGGGCGACATTACGGAACCCGTGGGGCGCGATTGCGTATCGGTGTTCAGTAGGACGACAGCGACGACCGATCGGAGGGTGATGGGATGACGACACTGTTCTTCGGAGACATGCTCCCGCCGTCCAATGAAGACGAGAGTCGACGCGAACACGTCCTTGTCGGTACCGCTACCCCGCTCAAGCTCGATGTCCGTCCGATCAAGCACGATCTGACACCCCGAAACAGCGTCTGTATCGGGACCTTCCACGAGGATCGGGCGATTGGACGTTGCGCGATCCCCCGGCAAAGCGTGGACGATTTCCTCGAGATGGAGCTGTTCGACAAGCCGGTCGCGCTCGCGCTCAACGTCCGGAAGGGCGGGCCGGGCATGGAGGGCAGTCTGCTCGCTCTCGTACCGATGGATCGGGCGTCGCAGGGCGGCGGATCCGAGCGGGATGAACCGTGGAAGGCCAGCGTCCCCGGAGCGGCGTACGACGCGGCGATCAAGGCGGGTGGCGACGACTCCGGGTCCACGCAGTTGGTCGGCATCTTTCTCGGCGAGGTCGTCCGCTTCGAGGGCGACCGGCGGGAGCCGGCGTCGATGCTCCGGGAGGCCGCCGACATGCTGGCCTGCGTCATCCGGGGACAGGTGGACAGCGTCGGCGGACGCGTGATCGAAGATCTGACCGCGAGCCCCGGAGGCTGACCGGAAGTGTCCGATCGCCGACCGCGCTGCGGCTGGGCGGGGTCCGAAGCGGGGATGGTTGCGTATCACGACACGGAGTGGGGCGTACCCGTGTCCGATGACCGCCGCCACTTCGAGTTCCTCCTCCTCGATGGGTTCCAGGCCGGTCTCTCGTGGGCGGTCATCCTGCGCAAGCGGGCAGCTTTCCAAGCTGCGTTCCGTGACTTCGATCCTGTGGCAGTGTCGTCATTTACAGAAGATGATGTACATCGACTTCAAGGCGACGCTTCGATCGTTCGCCATCGCATGAAGATCGAAGCCGCGATCGGAAACGCGGCTCACCTGCTGGAGGTCCAGGAAGAGTTCGGCAGCTTCGACGCCTTCATCTGGTCGTTTACGGAGGGGCGTACGATCCGGAACCGCTGGTCTTCGATGGCCGAGGTGCCGGCGTTCACACAGGAATCCGAACGCATGTCGAACGAGTTGCGGCGACGAGGTTTCCGTTTCGTCGGGCCGACGATCTGCTACGCGTACATGCAGGCGGCGGGGATGGTCAACGACCACACGACCTCGTGCTTCCGGCACGAGGAGGTCAGGCAGTTGGCGCGCCGTTGAAGCAGAGGTCGGCTCCCGGCCGGCAGCGGCACGAAGTCCGCGGGGGCAGGGTTCGGGACTCGACTCCCAGCGCGGCCAGCGTCAGGTCGGCCAGCACGTCCGCGAACGCCGCGTCGTCGTGCGGGACGGGGACGCGGTGGAACTCGAGACCGAGCGCCGCGGCGTGTTCCGCGAGGTCGACATCCAGTTCCATCAGCGTCTCGGATTGTTCGTGCATGAAGCTGATGGGGTCGACGAGGACCTTCTCGACGCCCGGCAGATCCTCGAGCGCCGTTTCGATGTCGGGCGGAGTCCAGTCGATGCCTCGGTTCGTGTGGTTCTGATAGCCGAGCGTCCAGGTGTTCACGCCGAGCGTGCGCGCCTGGGTCGCGCACCACTCCTCGACGTATTCCACATAGCGGCTGCCCTCTTCGACGTAGCGAAGCGGCGTGCCGTGGGCGCTGAATACGAGGCGGATCTCCGGATCGGCCAGGCTCCATCCCGCCTCTGCGGAGGCGCGGCGGATCGCCTCGGCGCGAAGGCGCGCGTAGCCGGGATGGCGATGCCACCCGGTCACGCTGCGCACCTCCGGGCGCCAGCCCATTCGCTCGAGCGCCCCCTCGACCTCGGCCAGCGCCGCGACGGTGGTCGAAGGGCCGCAGAGCGGGTACACGGGCAGAGGAACAAGAACCGCGGCCTCCGTCTCCCGCAGACGGCGCAGCGCCTCTTCGATCGACGGTTCGGTGAACTGCATCCCGACGGTCACGGGCATCGGGTGGCCGCGGGCCTTCAGCGCCCGCTCGAGCGCCGTCGCCTGTGCCCTCGCCTGCACGTCGAGCGGTGAGCCCCCGATCCGTTCATAGACCTCGAGCAGGCCGGGTGTCCGTCGCCGCGCGAGTTCGCGGCTCCGTTCACGGGCCGCAGCCATGTCCATGTGCGGTTCCAGCCGCGCGTTGGCGAGGAAGATTCGCTCCAGAAAGCGGGTGACCGCGCTCGGGTCCGCTCCCTGCGGCTCACCGAAGTTCAGGAGGAGGACGGCGGGTTGGGGTTCGGAGTTCGCCATCGCTCGAAGGTATCGGCGCAGTCCCCGGCTTGCCCGCGCCGGGAGGGCTCGGGACCTTGCCGCTCCTTGCCGGACGCGGGAAGGGGGAGGGATGCGAGTCGGAATCATCGGGGGTGGAATCACCGGGCTGGCGCTCACGCACGCGCTGGCGCGGCGCGGCGTCGACTCGATTCTGTTCGAGACAGCCGATGAAGTCGGCGGGGTGATCCGCACGGCGCGCCACGACGGCCGGGTCGTCGAACTCGGTCCGCAGCGGACGCGCTTGGCGCCCCCGGTGCGGCGGCTCGTCGACGAACTGGAGCTTCGAGGGGAGATCCTGGAGGCGCGGTCCGGAGCGCGCCTGTTCATCTGGGCCCGCGGCCGTCTGCGGACCGTACCGCACCGGCCGCGCGGGCTCCTGACGGGCGATCTGCTCTCCCCGGCCGGGCGCGCCCGCGCCGCCCTCGAACCCTTCACCCGGGGGATTCGGCCGCGGGAGTCCGTAGCGAGATACTTCTGCCGCAAGGCCGGGCGCGAGGCATACGAGCGGCTCTTCGGCCCTCTGGTCTCCGCGACCTTCGGATCCGACCCGGAGACGATGCCGGCGGCGCACGTTCTTCCCATGATGCTCGGACCCCTGGGCGTGAAGCGCAGCCTCCTCGCCGCGGCGAGACGATGGCAGCCGGCCGGGTCGCCCCCCGCGTTCACCTTCCAGGCGGGAATGGCCACGCTGCCGCTCGCCATTGCGCGGCGACACGCAAGCCGGATTCGGGTCGCGGCACCGGTCAGGGAGCTTCGGCGCTCCGGCCGGCGCTTCGAGATCGGCCACGGGGGGCCGCGCCCGGATTCCGCGACCGTGGACCATGTGGCGATCACTACGCCGGCGTCCGCCGCGGCGGACCTTGTGAGGACGATCGAGCCGGGGGCCGCCGACCGTCTCGCCGGACTGCGGTATCATCGCGTCGCCGTCGTACCGCTGGAAGTAGAGCGCGCCCCGGATGGGTTCGGGTTCCAGGTCGCCCTGGGAGAGTCTTGGCGCACCCGCGGCGTGACGTGGAACGCCTCGTTGTTCGGGCGTGACGGCCTCTGTACGGCCTATCTGGGGGGCGGACTCGACCCCGACGTTTCCGCATGGGACGCGGGCCGACTCGAGCGGACCGCGGCCGATGAGTACGAAGCGATCCACGCGACCGCGGCGACTCCCATCCGTACGGCCCGGCCGCAGCTCCCGGCGTTCGATGGCTCGTGGGCGGCGATGGACGGACTCGAGCTTCCTCCCGGCATCACGCTCGCCGCCGGCTACACCGGACGTCTGGGAATATCGAGCCGCATCGTCGAAGCCGAGTCGGTGGCGGAGCGTCTAGCCGCGCGGGCATAGCGCCGTCCCGGCTGACGGCGTTCCCGCGGGAACGTCCCAGCGCTTCTCGCCCGGCGGACCCCAGCGCCGCACCTCGTCGACCACGGCGGCGATCACGCGCGGGTCGGAGTCGGGCTGGAGGCCGTGCCCGAGGTTGAAGACATGGCCGGGCCGGCCGCCGGCGCGGCGCAGCACGTCGCGCGTCCCCGCGCGCGCCGGTTCCTCGCCCGCGAGGATGCAGGCGGGGTCGAGGTTCCCCTGTATCGCGCGCTCCGGTCCGATGATGTCCCAGGCCTCGTCGAGCGGCGTGCGCCAGTCGACGCTGATCGCGTCGCCTCCTGCCTCCACGACGGCGCGCTGCGTGGCGCCATAGTGCACCGTGGGGATGCCCTTCTCGCGGAGTCGCTGCAGCAGGCGGCGGGAGTACGGGAGCACTCGCGCCCGGTAGGTGAGGGGATCGAGGATGCCGCACCATGAATCGAACACCTGGATCGCCGCGGCTCCCGCCTCATGCTGCGCGATCGCGAACTCCGCCAGGTGGTCGGCCCAGAACCCCGCCATCCGGTCCCAGAGTTCGGGGGACCGCAGCATGAAGGCCCGCAGTTGCGCGAGCCGGCTGTCTCGCGTGCCGCGGGCCAGGTACGAGCACAGGGTGAAGGGAGCGCCCACGAAGCCGATGATGGGGCGCTCCCTGTCCGCGGCCAGGATGCGGATCGCTTCCAGCACGAAGTCGAGTCGCTCCCGAGGCTCGAAGGGGCGCAGGCGGTCCACGTCCGCGAGGCCTTCCCAGGGGGGCAGGGGAACGGGCCCCACGCCGGCCCGCAGTTCGATCTCGATCCCGGCGGCCTCGAACGGCGTCGACAAATCCATGAACAGCACGAGCGCGTCCACATCGAAGTAATCGAGCGGGAGCCGTGTGACCTGCGCCGCCCCCTCCGGGTCGCGCACGAGTTCGAGGAAACCACGCTCCCGGCGGAGTTCGCGATAGGCGGGGAGCGAGCGTCCCGCCTGCCGCATGAACCACACCGGGGTTCGCTCCACGGGTTCGCGCGCGAGTGCGCGCAAAAGGAGATCGTTCATGGCCCGCGGATGTTATCCGGTCGCACGCCGGGCGCCAAACCGCCCGGTTGGAACCCGTGTACGACCTGTCGTAGCTTGGGGCCCACGACTTCGTATCTCTCACAGGGGAAGCGATCATGAACCGCCGTGACCTTCGCACGCTCCTTCTTGCCGCCGTCCTCGGGTTTCTGCACGTCCCGACCTTGGCCGCGCAGGAGGCGGCCTTCGATGTCCTGCTGCGTGGCGGACGGGTCCTGGACGGCACGGGGAATCCGTGGTTCAGCGCCGACGTGGGGATCCGTGACGGCCGCATCGCCCGGGTCGGGGATCTGGCCGGCGCCACCGCCGGCCGCGTGATCGAACTCGACGGCCGGTACGTCGTCCCCGGATTCATCGACCTTCATTCGCACGCCGACCAGGGACTCGACGCGGCGGGAGACGCCGGCAGCGAGGGGGCGCGCCGCCGGGCCGCCCCGAACCTCGTGAGCCAGGGCGTGACGACGGTCGTCGTGAACCAGGACGGCCGCTCTCCGTGGCCGATCGCCGATCAGCGCGCCAGGCTCGAGTCCCGCGGCCACGGGCCCAACGCGGCGCTCATGGTGGGGCACAACACGATCCGGGCGATGGCGCTCGGCGACGATGTCATGCGCCCCTCGACGCCTGCCGAGGTCGAGCGCATGACGGAACTCGTGGAGCAGGGGATGGCCGAGGGGGCCTACGGCCTCAGCGCCGGTCTCGAGTACTTCCCGGGGATCTGGAGCGAGACCTCCGAACTCTTCCCCCTCGTCGAAGCCGCGGGTCGGGGCGGCGGCCTCTACATCGTTCACGAACGCAGTTCCGGCACGACCCCGATGTGGTTCTGGCCGAGCCAGGACGACCCGGGACCGCCGACGATGATCACGACGATCCTCGAGGACATCGAGGTCGCGGAGCGCACGGGCGTGACCACCGTCGCCACCCACATCAAGGCTCGCGGCGCCGATTTCTGGGGAGCGGGCCGGGTGCTCGTAGACCTGATCGAACGGGCTCGGGCACGCGGCGTTCCGATCTGGGCGGACCAGTACCCGTACAACACGACAGGCAGCGACGGGAGCACGGTGCTCCTCCCGCGCTGGATCTTCCCCGGGGGCGGGCCCGGCGGCGGCGGACCCGGTGGACCGCGCGCGGACGTCGACTATGCGGCGGCGCTCGGGGAGGCGCTCGCCGATCCCGACCGCGGCGAGCAGGTACGCCTCGATATCGCACACGAGATCGGTCGTCGCGGCGGGCCCGAGAACCTCGTCGTCATGGACCACCCCGATGAGAGTCTGGTCGGCAAGACGGTCGCCGATCTCGCGGCCGAATGGAACGCGTTTCCCGTCGAAGTGGCGATCCGCCTGCAGCTCGAAGGGGATCGAATGCGGGCGGGCGGCGCCCGTGTACGCGGCTTCTCCCTCTCCGAGATCGACGTCGAGGAGTTCTCGGCCCATCCCTGGCTGGTGACGGCGTCCGACGCCGGGATCGCGCTCCCGGACGACGGACCCGTGCATGCCCGCTTCTACGGCACGTTCCCGCGAAAGATCAAACGCTATGCGATGGACCTCGGCATCCTGTCGGTCGAGAGCGCGGTCCGATCGATGACGACGCTGCCGGCGCAGCTGCTCGGCCTCCGCGACCGCGGGCTCATACGGGAGGGGCTGATCGCGGATATCGCGGTACTGGACCTCGACGAACTCCAGGACAACGCGACCTTCTTCGAGCCGCACCAGTATCCGTCGGGCGTCGATTTCGTGCTCGTCGGCGGCACCTTCGTGGTCGATGACGGCGGGCTGACGTGGGCGCTCCCGGGCGTGGTCCTGACACCGGGCGGCGGTGAGACCTCGAACGCCGACGGGACGACGGGATGCTGACCGGGCGGGGCGCCATCGCCCTCGTCGCGCTGATCGGGCTCGGTTGCGGAGCGGCGGACGAGGCGGCGGATCGCGGAGCGGCGGCCAGCTACACGGACGCCGTGCCCTCGGGTGCGAAAGCGGCGCCCGAGGACGTCTTCCGCACCTTGGAGGGCGGCGAGGCGAGCCTCCGCGACCTGCGGGGCAACGTGGTCGTCGCGAACCTGTGGGGCACCTGGTGCCTCCCGTGCCGCGACGAGTTGCCGGAACTCGTGGAGTTGGCCCGCATCTACGACGACCGGCCCGTCGTCATCCTCGGACTCGCCGTCGATTCGGGCGACATCGATGAGATCCGTGACTTCCTTGAGGACTTCGGCGTCGAGTACCCGAACTGGATGATGGGGATGGATGACGCCGTCGCCACCTTCGGAGCCGTGGGCTTCCCGACCACGGTGATGGTGGACGCGGAGGGCTGGATCCGGAAGGAACTCCTCGGTCCCCAGACCGCCGCAGCGCTGACCGAGGAGATCGAAGCCCTCCTCCGTTAGCCGTCCGTGCTAGGCGAGTTGCTGGCCCTCGTAGAGCCGGGCGTAGAGTTCGCAGCGATCGATCAGCGCATCGTGCGGGCCGCTGTCGACGAGGCGTCCCCGGTCCAGGACGAAGAGTCGGTCGGCACGGCGCACCGTGCGCAGGCGGTGGGCGATGATCACGGTCGTCCGCCCCGCGGAGGCGATCTGTAGCGCCTCCTCGACCAGCGCCTCGCTCTCGGCGTCCAGTCCGCTCGTCGCCTCGTCGAGGATGAGGATCTCGGGTTCCTTGAGGAGGACGCGGGCGATGGCGATCCGCTGACGCTGCCCCCCGGAGAGCCGGACCCCGCGCTCGCCGACCCGCGTGTCGTAGCCGTCCGGAAGCCGCTCGATGAACTCGCGCGCGTGCGCCGCCTCCGCCGCCGCCTCGATCGCCGGGCAGTTCGCGTCCGGTCGCCCGTACGCGATGTTCTCCCCGATCGTGCCGGCGAAGAGCGGGTGGTCCTGCGGCACGATCCCGATCCGCGATCTCAGGTCCGCGACGGCGCAGGCCCGGACGTCGGTCCCGCGTACGCGCAGGTACCCCTCGGTCACATCCCAGAAACGGGGGATCAGTGACGCGAAGGTCGTCTTCCCGGCGCCGCTCGGACCCACAAGTGCGACGACTTCCCCGGGCTCGATCGTCGCCTCGATCCTCTCCAGGGCCCACGGTTCGTCCTCGCCGTAGCGGAACGAGACCCCCTTGAACGAGATCGCCGGCGGTCCTTCTCCAGCGAGGGACCCCGGCGCCTCGGGATCCGCGATCTCGCTGTCGCGATCAAGGAGATCGAACACGCGGCGCGCGGCCCCCTGCGCCTCCTGGTAGCTGCCCCATAGCGACGCGAGCGCCATGATCGCCGCCGCGACCGAAAACGCGTAGAGGAGGAACGACACGAGTTGGCCGGCCGTGATCTGGGCCGCGAGCACGAGCCGCCCGCCCTGCCAGAGGACGGCGACGATTCCGCCGAAGGCGACGACGGTCAGGATCCCGAAGAGGAGCGCACGCACGACGGCCCGCGAAAGCGCCGCCTCGAGAGCCCTTGCGATTCCCGCCCGGTAGCGCCCGGACTCCCACTCCTCGCGCACGAACCCCTGCACGATTTCGATCTGGCCGAAGGCTTCGTCCGCAACCGCGTGTGCGGCGGCGAGGCGGTCCTGCACCTCGGTGCTCCGGCGCCGGAGGAGGCGGCCGAGCGCGAAGCCGGCCAGCACGACGACGGGGGCCACCGTCAGCGTCGTGAGCATCAGCTGCCAATGGAGGAGCGTGAGCAGGACCGCGGCCCCCACCAGAAAGAGCACCTGCCGCACGAGTTCGGCGATCTGGTGCCCCATGATCTGCTGGAGCGTCGAGCAGTCGGAGGCCAGCCTGGAAGTGAGTTCGCCGCTGGTTCGGCTTGCGTGGAACCCGGGGGAGAGCCCGACCAGTTTGGAAAAGAGTTCGTCGCGCAACTGCGTCACGACCCGCTCGCCCGTCGCCCCCAGCCAGTAGGTCTCGCCGAAGTTGAACACGCCCTGAAGCGCGAAGAGACCCAGCAGTCCAAGCGCGATCGCACCCAGGAGGGCGGGGTCGCCCTCGCCGAAGGCCGCGTCCATCAGGTAGCGGACGATGAGTGGGAAGGCGAGCCCGATCGCGGTGCTCAGGAGGAGACAGATCCCGGCCCCGGCGAGCGCCGGGCGGTGGGCCCGCAATCTCGGAGCGAGCCGCTGAAGGGCGAACATCGAGATGCGTGCTCCGGAGTCCGACATCGCGCCTGGCCTCTCCACCCGTCTATCTTCCGCTATCTTCCGCGCCCCGGTGACTCCGGGAGCGACCGAAGTTCGCACGGGTCACGAAACCGGCGCAAACGCGCACCGGAACCCCTCATGCCATCACCTCCTTTTCAGAGCGGAAGGCAGCGCCACGCGCGGATCATCGCGGCCTGGCTCCTCGTCGGCTGCGCTCTCGTCGCAGCGACGCTCGTCGTGGGAGGCGTGACCCGCCTGACCGGATCGGGGCTCTCGATGGTCGACTGGGAGCCGGTGAGCGGCGTCGTCCCTCCGATGAGCGCCGAGGGTTGGGAGCGGGAGTTCGCCGCCTACCGGGATTCCCCCGAGTACCGGCTCGTGAACCAGGGGATGTCGCTGGGCGAGTTCAAGCGGATTTTCTGGTTCGAGTACACGCACCGCCTCCTCGGGCGCGTGATCGGACTCGTCTTCATCATCCCCTTCGCGGTATTCCTTGCGCGACGGATGATTCCGCGGTCCCTCGTTCCCCGTCTTCTGCTTCTGCTCGCGCTGGGTGGGGCACAGGGGCTCCTCGGATGGTGGATGGTGCAGAGCGGGCTTGTGGATATTCCGCGCGTGAGCCCGTACCGCCTCACCGCGCACCTCGCGCTCGCGGTGCTCGTCTACGCCCTCACGCTGTGGACGGCGCTCTCCCTCTTGCGCCCCGGTACGGGTGACGGAGACGCGCCCGCGGAGTCGGGTGGCGGAATCGGTCGCTGGGCTGGCGCCGTACTCGGCCTCGCGTCGCTCACCCTTCTCTCGGGCGGTTTCGTGGCGGGCCTGGACGCGGGACTCGTCTACAACACCTTCCCGCGGATGGGCGACGGCTGGATCCCGCCCGATTTCTTCGGGGCGAACCCGTGGTGGCTCAGCCCCTTCGAGGATCGCGCGACCGTGCAATTCAACCACCGCGTGCTCGCCATGCTCCTGCTCGGGGGCGTGACGGCCCTCTGGTGGGTCTGCGCGCGACATGTCTCGGGAGCGGCGAGAACGTGGGCCCACGCGGGCTTCGCGGCGGTATGGGTGCAGGCGGCGCTGGGGGTCGCGACGCTGCTGCTCTTCGTCCCCATCCCCCTGGCGGTTCTCCACCAGGCGAACGCGCTCGTCCTCTTCACCGCGCTGTTGGGCTTGGCCTTCGAACTCCGCCGCCCGGGACTGGTCGGTGCCCGGCATGGCTGAGGGCGGCTAGACAGCCTCCAGGAGTGCAACGTGGCCGAGGCCGCCCGCGGCGCACACGCTGACGATCGCGCGCGTGCCGGCGGGGTGATCCGCGAGTTCGAGCACGGTCTGGGAGAGGATGCGCGCTCCGGTGGCGCCGAAGGGGTGCCCGAGGGCGACGCTCCCCCCGTTGGGGTTGACCCTGTCCCGCGGGAAGGCGCCGAGACCGTCCTTCACCGGCGAGCGGGCCGCGAGCCACTCCGGATCCTCCAGCGCCGCGATCGTACACAGCACCTGCGCGGCGAACGCCTCGTGGAACTCCCACAGTCCGATGTCCTCGAGCGTAAGCCCGTGGCGGTGGAGCAGCTCGGCGACCGCGATGGCCGGGGCGATGAGAAGGCCCTCGCGGTCCGGATCGATCCCGGCCTGCCGCCAGTCGAGAAGGCGCGCGCGGGGCAGGGAGTCGGGGAGCGCGGCAAGCCCGGCCTCGGATGCGACCCAGCAGGCCGCGGCCCCATCCGTGAGGGGCGTGGAGTTGCCCGCCGTGAGCGTCCCCCCCGAGCGGGAGAAGGCGGGGCGGAGGCCGGCGAGCTTCTCCAGCGAGGTGCCGTCTCGGGGGAGCGTGTCGCGGTCGACGCGGAAGGTGCCGGGGGTAACGAGGAGCGGCCGGAAGAAGGCCCCGCCGTCGCGCGTCGCGCCTTCATGGCTCGCGAGCGCGAAACGGTCCTGTGCCTCGCGCCCGATGTCCCACTCGCTGGCCATCTCCTCGGCGTGCTGCCCCATCGTCCTTCCGGTCGTGCGCTCCTTGATGGCCGGCGCCGAGATCCGGAGGTCGCGTGGGCGGATTCCGGCGAGCGTCCGTACCATGCGCGGTGGGCTGCCGGCCGTCCCCGCGCGCCGAATCGTTCGACTGAGTCCGGGCGAGAGCCCGATCTGCGTGTGGCTCATCGCCTCGACGCCGCCGCAGAGGACGAGATCCGCGCGCCCCGCGGCCACCTGACCCGCGCCGTGGGTCGCGGCCGCGATCGAGGTGGCGCACGCCTGGACGATACCCTGGGCCGGGACGCTCGCGTCGAGACCCGCGTCGAACCAGACTTCCCGACCCCAGTTGCTCACCGTGAGCGTGGGGATGACCGCGCCCCACAGGAAGAGATCGATCCGACCCGCGTTCTCGCGGCCCGGGCCCCCGTCGCCCGCCACCATCTGCTGGACGACGGGAGCGGACAGCGCGAGACCGTCGCAGCGCGAGAGTTCGCGGTCGATTTTCGCGAAGGGGCTGCGCAGGCCGGGAAGCACGAACGCGGATACGGGACTCATGCGTGGCATCCTATCGGCCGCCCATACAAGATGGAACAATCCATCTCCCGGTCCCGACTTGAGTGCCCGACGGGAGACAGGCCTTCGGCGGAAGAGGAGCGTTCATGGCGGTGCGGGTGAGGTTTGCGCCCAGTCCCACCGGTTTTCTGCATGTGGGCGGCGCGCGCACGGCGCTGTTCAACTGGCTGTTCGCGCGGCGCGAAGGGGGGACGTTTCTCCTGCGCGTGGAGGACACGGATCGGGCGCGTTCCCGTCCCGAGCACACGCAGGCCATCCTGGACGGGCTCGCCTGGCTGGGCCTGGATGTGGATGAAGGCCCCGTGTTTCAGGCGGATGGGGTCGAGCGTCACCGCCGGGACGCCTTGCGCCTGCTCGGTCAGGGCGCGGCCTACCGGTGTTTCTGCACTGCCGCCGAACTCGCGGCCCGACGCGAAGAGGCGAAGCGGGCTGGGGCGGGATACGGGTACGACGGTCGCTGCGGTCGGCTGGATGCTGCCGCTGCGGACGCGCGGGCCGCGGCCGGAGAGCCGTTCGCTCTCCGTGTTCGGGTGCCGGGGGAGGCGATCGGGTGGGAGGACATGATCCACGGGCCGATGTCGTTCCCCGCCGGCTCGATCGACGACTTCATCGTCCTCCGCTCCGACGGGACGCCCGTGTATAATCTCGCCGTGGTCTCGGACGACGCGGAGGCCGCGATCACTCATGTGATCCGCGGCGACGATCATCTCTCGAACACACCGAAGCAGATCCTCCTCTACCGGGCCTTCGGCCGACCGCTCCCCCGCTTCGGGCATGTGCCGTTGATCCTGGGACCGGACGGCAAGCGACTCTCGAAACGCCACGGCGCCCTGTCGGTCCTCGCCTATCGGGATGAAGGCTACCTGCCCGAGGGGATGGTGAACTTCCTCGCGCTCCTCGGCTGGTCTCCGGGGGACGACCACGAGGTGTTCGATGTCGGAGGCCTGATCGAGGCGTTCTCGATCGGTCGCGTGCTGAAGAAGAGCGCGGTGTTCGACCTGGAGAAGCTCGGCTGGTTGAACGGACGCCACATCGCCGACTCTCCGCCGGCCGGCCTCGCGGGCGCTGTCCTCGAGATCCTGGCCCGGGAGGCGGTGCAGGAAGGTCGAAGTCTGGCCGAGACCCACCCGGAACTCGAGACATCCCCGGAGCGGCTGGCGCGAATCATCGATCTGGTGAAGGGGCGTCCCCGCACGCTTCCCGCTCTCGCTCGGCAGGTCTCTCCCTTCTTTGCGGCCACCCTCAGCTACGACGACGACGCAGTGAAGCGTTTCTGGAAGCGGCCCCAGGAAACAGCACGCCACCTGCGGCGGCTGGCGGAGCGTCTCGCCGGGGAGGTCGCCTTCCGCGATGTGGAGACGCTGGAGATCGAGGTGCGGGGCCTCGCGGCGGAGCTCGAGGTTGGAGCGGGGCGCGTCATCAACCCCCTCCGCGTCGCCCTCATGGGTCAGGGCGTGCGCCCCGGGATCTTCGAGGTGCTCGAGGCGATGGGACGGGAGCGGGCTCTGGCCCGGATCCGCGCGGCGGCCGGTTTCCTCGACGCCCGGGTGCCGGCGGCGTGAACGCCACGTGGCCGGCGGAGCACGAGGCGCCGATGCGGCGGGCGCTCGAACTCGCGGCCCTCGGCGGCGAGAGCGGGGAAGTGCCCGTCGCCGCCGTGGTAACGGACCCCGAGGGGGAGATCGTCGCGGAAGCGCACAACCGGACGCGGGCGGATGCCGATCCGACGGGCCATGCGGAAGTCCTTGCGCTGCGCGCCGCCGCCGCCCGCCTCGGCGACTGGCGACTGGAGGAGCATACCCTCTACGCGACCCTCGAACCGTGCGCGATGTGTGCCGGCGCAGCGGTCCTGGCCCGCGTGCGCACCGTCGTGTTCGGGGCCGCGGACCCCAAGGCGGGGATGTGCGGATCGATCGAGAACCTGGTCTGCGACCCCCGGCTCAATCACCGCGCCGAACTTGTGCCGGGCGTACTCGCCGAGGAGTCCGCGCGCCTCCTCCGCGACTTCTTCCGGCAGCGGCGCTCCCGGTAGCTCGCGAATCTTCCGACACGACATCAGCGATCCGCGGCGAGACGACTGCCTCGCTAACGAGACCGATCGCTGCACGTGTTGCAGCGGCCAAAGAGAATCAGCTCGTGGCCGTCGACCTCGAAACTCTCGGGCGCCAGCGCTTCGACTTCATCCGGGCACGATTGCATGTCGAACGCCTGATCGCAGGAGCGGCACAGGAAATGGTGGTGATGCGGGCGCTCGGCCAGTTCGTACCGAAGCCCGCCGCCGGGAAGCGCGACCTCCGATAACCACCCCTCGTCCGTGAGGGTCTTCACGTTCCGATAGACGGTGGCCAGCCCGAGTGACGGCACGATCCGTTGGCCGTACTCGAGCACCTCGTCCGGCGTGAGGGGGCGCTCGACGCTCATGAACACGCGGCGGATCGCCCTGCGCTGACGGGTGTCCCGCTGCATCAGCGACCTGTCCGGACCGCATGGAGGGTCGGCGTCAGCCTCTTCGATCCGCGTGCTCCTCGTCGTCGCATTCGGCGCACGCGCCGGCCTGGCAGATACGGGCCCCCATCACAAGCGCGCCTGCGAGGGCCAGGCTGCCGGTAGCGGACGTCACAGTCTCGGGCAGCGGCTCGAGCCAACCCGCAAGGGAGGCCGACCAGAATGCGGCTCCCGCCGCGAAGGTGAGGATCACGGCCGCATTCCTGCCCGCGGGGCCCAGGACGAGCATCACCGCGCCGAGCAGGACGGTCCCGACCCAAACCGCTCGCTCGATCCCTTCGGAGAGCGCCAGCGCGGGCGCCACCGCGACGAAGAACGGTGTGAGCGCACAGTGCACGCCACACCAGGCCGCGGCGCACGCCAGCACGCGCGATCCGGAAGCCAGAGAGGTACTCGAAGGGACGGTGGCGAAAGAGTTTTTCACGGTATCGCGTCGTTGCCGGGAGCACACAGAGCAGAGCGTGAGAACCGAAGGTGTAATGATAATGGATTATCACTTGTGTGTCACGCTTCCGAGTCACGATGGTTGCCGGGTCACGTTCCCGCGGGAACGGGCCTTCCGACGAAGCGCAGGACGACGACGACGACACCGATTCCGAGGATGTGGGCGATCCAGGGCGACATCCCGTATGACGTCCCCACATGGCCGAACAGCATCGCGGCCACGGCGACTACGAGCGCGTACGGAAGCTGCGTCCGCACGTGGTCCATGTGATCGCACGCCGAAGCCATGGAACTCAGGACCGTCGTGTCGGAGATCGGCGAGCAGTGGTCGCCGAAGATGGATCCGGCGAGAACCGAACTGATCGAACTCACCAGGAGTACGCCGCCGTCCCCCGTCTCGAATCCGGCCGCGCCGCCCAGTGCGACGACGAGCGGCACCACGAGCGGGA
The DNA here is from genome assembly GCF_965213655.1 of Candidatus Palauibacter sp. Taxonomy (GTDB): domain Bacteria; phylum Gemmatimonadota; class Gemmatimonadetes; order Palauibacterales; family Palauibacteraceae; genus Palauibacter. The sequence continues at coordinate 629,471 of NZ_CBDBZT010000003.1, forward strand.
GCAGAATGCTCATGGTGGCCCACGAGGTGCCGGTGCAGAAGCTGACGACCGCCGCCGTCGCGAAGGTCAGGACGGGCACCAACTCGGGCGCGAGGCTGCCCTCGAGGATCTGGGTCAGGTACTGCGCCGTCGCGAGCTGACTCGTCACCTCGCCGAGCGACCAGGCGAGGGTCAGGATCACGAAGCCCATCGTCATCGCACGAATACCGGCGAGCCAGCCGTCGAGCGCCTGGCTGAGCGAGAGGATCCTTTGCCCCGTTGCCAGCCCGATCGCAACGAGGCAGCCGGCGAGCGAGCCCCAGAGGATCGCCTTGAACGGGTCCGCCTCCCCGAACGTGTCCCACAGCGATGCGCCCCGACCCACCACACTTCGGCCGTCGAAGTACAACCCCAGAAGAACCGTCACGACCACCGTCAGGACGGGGATCGCCGCATTGTACCAGCGCAGCGGCACGCCCTCCGGCGCGTCGAGTCCCGTCTCCTCCGTGTTCACCATGAGCTGCGAGCCCGGCCGGAACACGCCGCCGCCGGTGCGCGCCCTCATCTCCGCGCCGTGCATGGGGCCGAAGTCCCGCTGCGTAACGATGACCGCCGCAACCATGAACAGGGCGAGGATGGGATAGAAGAGGTACGGGATGCTGCTCAGGAACACGGTGAACGGGCTCGCGGAGGCAAGGGCCCCCGCCAGCGCGGGGTCGGGGGTCTGCTCGGCGGCGATGCGGAGTCCGTCGCGGATCAGCGAGATCTCGAACCCGACCCATGTGGACACGAACGCGATCGTGACTACGGGCGCGGCGGTGGAGTCCACGAGATACGCGAGCTTCTCGCGCGACACCTTCAGCTTGTCCGTGATCGGCCGGAAGGTGTTTCCGACGATGAGGGTGTTCGCGTAGTCGTCGAAGAAGATGCCCACGCCCGCGAAGAAAGTCGCCAGTTGCGCGCGGCGCGGTGTCGTGGCGAGCGGGCGCACCGCCTCGACGATCCCGCGGGTGCCCCCGGAGCGCGAGATCACGCCCACCATGGCGCTCAGCAGGGCGGAGAACATGAGAATCGATGCGTTGTCCGGGTCCGCCAGCGAGGGAACGATGAAGGTGTCCACGGTCCGCCAGAGCCCCGCAACGGGGTTGAGTCCCGCGATGAAGCAGCCGCCCAGCCAGATGCCGAAGAAAAGCGAGACCACGACGTGCCGGAAGATCAGTGCGAGGGCGATAGCGATGATCGGCGGCAACAGGCTGATCCAGCCGGGGAACCGCGGAGGCTCCACGGTCTCGCTCGCTGTCCCTTGATCCGAGGTCACTTCCACGGTCAGCGGGAGGTCGCCCCGCGCGGCCCGCAGGCCGTTGACCGTTGTCTCGGACCGAAGAGGCAGGGGGCCCGCGGCCAGTTCCCGGCCCGAGGCCGAGGTCACCCGATAACGGGCGTTCTCCCCATCCTCCGTGTGCAGCGTGAGCGAAAAGGGAACGTCGGTCAGGACGACGGCGGGTCCCTCCACGGTGAGCGCGGGGGCGTCCTGCGCGAAGACTGTGCCGGGAAGAGACGCGGGCAGGACGAGCGCCGGCAGCAGAAGCCACTGTGCGGCGCGCCGGAAGATGTCGGGTCGCATGCGCATGCCCGAACCTACCGGGGCCGTCTCGCGAGGGGCAACGCGGGTCGGTGCGGGGGAGACGGGAGGCGGTGCGACGTTGATCGTGGCAGGTGCGCGATCTATACTCCCGCCCGACCGGGGCCGCCTCGGCAGCCCGCAGCGGGCTCTTGCCACGGGCTGCCAGCGCCGAGCCGCCCGTGACGGATCGAGCGAAGCCGAGACGAAACTGACGCACAACGTCCTCGACGAGGCCGCTGCCCGAGGGCTCCTTGCCGAGCTTTCCGCGCAGCTTGACCGGGCGATCGAGCCCGAGGCCCGCCTCATCCTCATCGGCATCCACCGCCGCGGCGATTCGATCGCCGCCGAGATCGGTCGTCACCTCGAGCCGATGCGCGGCTCCGTGCCCATCGGTTCGCTCGACATCACGCTTTATCGGGACGACTTCGAGCAGCTCGGTGCGCTCCCCACGGTCGGAACGACCCGCATTCCGGAGTCCATCGAAGACGCGCACATCGTGATCGTCGACGACGTGCTCCACACGGGACGAACGATCCGGGCCGCGCTGCAGGAGCTGTCCGATTTCGGCCGCGCCCGCCGGATCCAGCTCTGCGTCCTCGTGGATCGCGGGGGACGCCAGCTCCCGATCCAGGCCGACTACGTGGGCCGCGTGATCGAAGTCGGACCCAACGAGGACGTGGCAGTGCGCGTCGCGGACACGGACGGCGACTGGGGCGTCGACATCGTCGCCCTCCGTGCCGCCCCGGAGGCGGGAGCATGACGGCCCAGGGCCGCGAACTCGGGCTCGGAAAGGACCTCATCGGGCTCGAATCGCTTACGCGGGCCCAGATCGAGGCCATTCTCGATACCGCCGAGCCGTTCAAGGAGATCAGCGAGCGGAAGATCAAGAAGGTGCCGGTCCTCCGCGGACAGACCATCGTCAACCTCTTCCTCGAACCCTCGACCCGGACCCGCATCAGTTTCGAGTTCGCGGAGAAGCGGCTCTCGGCCGATACGGTGAACATCTCCACGGTCGGGTCGTCCGTGCAGAAGGGCGAGACGCTCGTTGACACGGCGCGCAATCTCGAGGCGATGCGCATTCACATGGTCGTCGTGCGCCACGGATCGTCCGGGGCGGCGAAGTTCCTCGCGGACCGGATCCCCTCCAATGTCATCAACGCCGGCGACGGGCGGCACGAGCACCCCACGCAGGCCCTTCTCGACCTCCTGACCATCCGGGACCGGTTCGGCGCCATCGCGGGCCGTCGCGTCTGCATCGCCGGCGACATCCTGCACTCGCGCGTCGCGCGCTCGAACATCTGGGGGCTCCTGAAGTGCGGGGCCGAGGTCGCCGTGTGCGGGCCGCACACGCTGATCCCGGCGGGGATCGAGGAGCTGGGCGTACAACGCCTGGCGTCGATCGAGGAAGCGATTGAGTGGTGTGACGTGCTCTACGTGCTGCGGCTTCAGTTGGAGCGGATGGAGGGCGGCTACGTCCCCTCGCTGCGCGAGTACAACCGCGTGTTCGGCGTCAGCTCCGAACGGCTGGCGCGCGCGGGCGACGACATGATCGTTCTCCACCCCGGGCCCATGAACCGCGGCGTCGAGATCGATTCCGACGTGGCGGACGGCCCCCGCTCCGTGATCCTGCCGCAGGTCACGAACGGGGTCGCCGTGCGCATGGCCGTCCTCTACCTGCTCGCCGGAGGACGGCCGGAGCTGGCGGAGGACGCCAAGGTGGAGGGACCGTGAGCGGATCGCTCCTTCTCACCGGGGGACGGGTGATCGATCCCTCCACGGGGACGGATGGGGTACGGGACGTTCTTGTGCGGGACGGTCGGATCGAAGCGGTCGCGCGGAACCTCACGGGGCCGGACGGCATCCCCCGACTCGAGGCGCGGGGACTCGTCGTCGCCCCGGGGCTGATCGACGTGCATGTGCACCTCAGGGAACCGGGAGCGGAACACAAGGAGACGGTCCGCACGGGCGCGCAGTCGGCGGCGGCGGGCGGCTTCACGACGATCTGGGCGATGCCGAACACGGATCCGCCGCTCGACGACCCCGCCGCGGTCGGATTCGTGCGGGAGGAGGCGCGGCGCTGGGCCCGGAAGGGCGAGGGCGGGGCCCGCGTGAGCCCGGTGGCCGCCGCCTCGCTCGGCCTCGCCGGCGAGCAGATGACCGAGATCGGCGGGCTTGTCGAGGCGGGCGCGGTCGCGGTCACCGACGACGGGCACCCGATCCACGATCCGGCGCTCATGCGGCGCCTGCTCGAGTACACCCAGTCGTTCGGGATCCCCGTGCTTCAGCACGCGGAGGACATGGCGCTCTCGGCGGGCGGGGTCATGAACGAAGGCGCCGTCGCCACCGCGCTCGGCCTGCGCGGGATCCCGAATGCCTCCGAGGCCACGGTCGTGGCGCGAGACATCTACCTCGCGGAACTCACCGGCGGGCACGTACACGTGCAGCACGTCTCGACCCGGGAGGCGGTCGAACTCATTCGTCTGGCGCGCGAGCGCGGGGTGCGGGTGAGCGGCGAGGCTTCACCGCACCACATGGCGCTGACGGAAGAGGCGGTGCGCGGGTACCGGACCGAGGCCAAGATGAATCCGCCCCTCCGCTCCGAGGCCGATCGCCTCGCGGTGCGCCAGGGGCTCATCGACGGCGTGCTCGAGTGCGTGGCGACGGACCACGCGCCGCACCACTACGAGGAGAAGGAACGGGAGTTCGACGACGCGCCCTTCGGAATCGTCGGCCTCGAGACCGCGATCGCCGTGTGCATCAGGGAACTTGTGACGCCGGGGGATATCACGCTCTTCGACCTCATCGAGCGCATGTCCACCGCGCCGGCCCGGCTGATGGGGATCGAGGGCGGGACCCTGCGGCCCGGCAGTCGCGCGGACCTCGTCCTGTTTGATCCGGAGGAAGCGTGGACGGTCGACCCGGCAAGCTTCCGCTCGAAAAGCCGGAACACGCCGTTCGCGGGCTGGGAAGTGACGGGCCGCGTGAAGCGTACGATCGTCGGCGGCGAGACCCGCTACCAGTCCTAGCGGGCCGTGGGGAAACGCTGCTAGGCAAGCCTCCCTACGTGTCTTGCCGCCCTGGCCTTCTGACGAGCCGCGGTGTTCGCCTTGATGATGTTGCGGCGGGTGGCTCGGTCCAGCGCGCGGTACAGCTCGGACAGCGCCGGCGTCGCCTCTTCCCGCGATTCCGTCGCGAGCAGATGCTTGGTCCGGGTCCGGATCTCGGACCGCACCTGGCGATTCCGGAGCCTCCTCGCCTGCGACTGGCGCAGCCGCTTCTTCTGACTCTCGTTATTCGGCATTCGATTCCTTCTTTTTCTTCTTCCCGGTGTGACGGGCGTGGCGGTCCGCAGGCGGACCCTCGCACGCGTCCGAAAATCAACGGAAGAACATACCAGACTCGCCGGATCCGTCCAACCCCGACATGCGGCTCGGACGCGTGTATCGGGGCTACGCGCTGCGGGGACGCCCATGCTACATTACGCGGAGAGTGGCCGGCGACCTCCGGTTCCCGTCGGCCCGAGTCCAGGGGAGGCTACTTGACGGCGGTTCCGAACCGACTTCCAAGCCAGCAGGCGGCGCGGCCGTTCGTCGTCGAGCTCGACCGCTTTCAGGGCCCCCTGGATCTGCTCCTGCACCTCATCCGGTCGCAGGACATCGACATCTTCGATATTCCGATCTCCACCATCACCAGGCAGTTCCAGGAAGCCCTCGGCGACGGCCTCGACCGCCTGGAACTCGATCGCGCCGGGGAGTTTCTGGAACTGGCCGCGACCCTGGTCCACATCAAGGCGCAGCTCCTGTTGCCGGGACGCAGCGACGCGGAATGGGAAGACGATCCACGGGCGGAACTCGTCCGGCGCCTGCTCGAGTACGAGTTGTTTCAGGAGATCGCCCGGACGCTGGGAGCCGCCGAACTCGAGCGGCGGCGTCACATGTCGAAGGGATTCCTGCCTCCGCGACCGCCGCGCGAGGCCGCGGACGAGGAGCTGGCGACGACACTCGAGGACTTCCTTGCCGTCCTCGGCGATATCCGGGCCCCGGATCCCGTGGCGACGCATATCGCCCCCATCCGAATCGTCCCGGTCGAGGACAAGATCGTCGTCATCCGACATCTGCTGGGCGAGAGCCGGCGGGTGCCATTCGATCGGCTGTTCGATTCGAGGCAGGAACGGCAGCATGTCGTCGCGGCGCTGCTCGCCTGTCTGGAGCTTGCCAGGCAGCAGTTCCTGCGGCTCGAGCAGGTGAAGCGGTTCGGAGCGATCTGGCTTTTCGGAAGCCGCGCGCGCGACCAGGGGGGAGATGAGACCGCGTGAGTCCCGAGCAGATCGTGGAGGCCGCGTTGTTCGCCAGTCAGACGCCGCTCACCGCCCGCGAGCTGGCCCGGGCCGACGACGCACTCGATGTCCGGCGCGTCCGTGAAGCGCTCGCCGCGTTGCGCGAGCACTACGACACCGACGGACGCGCCTTCCAGGTCTACCAGCTGGGGGACGGATTCCAGATCCTCACGCGGTCGGAATTCGCCCCATACCTCGAGCGCTTCGACTCGGTGCCCCGGCCCCCGACACTCTCCCGCGCCGCGCTCGAGACGCTCGCGATCATCGCGTACCGGCAGCCCATCGGGCGGATCGAGATCGAGGAGATCCGGGGGGTCGCGTCCACGTCGGTGCTGCGGACGCTCCAGGACTGGGAGCTGATCGAGATCGTGGGGAGGGGAGAGGGGCTCGGGCGGCCGCTCCTCTACGGGACGTCATCCCGTTTTCTGGATCACTTCGCCCTGCAGTCGCTGGACAATCTGCCGGCGCCGGAAGACCTGTCGGTCTCACTCGTGCGTGCCGAACCGGAGACGTCCGGCGAGCCGCCAGCGGAAGAATCTTCCGCGGACTGAGGGACGGGCGGCTTATGCGATTGCAGAAATACCTTTCCAGGGCAGGCGTGGCCTCGCGCCGCAGGAGCGAGGAACTCATCGCCAGCGGCCGCGTTCGCGTAAACGGCGAGGTCGTGACGAAGCCCGGGACCACCGTGGACCCGAAGTCCGGGCGAATCGAAGTGGACCGCCGCCCCATCCGTCTGAAGCCGACGCTCTGGCTGGCGCTCCACAAGCCGCCGGGGTACGCATGCACCCGGCACGATCCCGGCGGACGCCCGATCATCTACGATCTTCTCTCCTCCGATACCCGTCACCTGCCTCACGTCGGCCGGCTCGATTTCATGAGCGAGGGTCTCCTCCTCCTCTCCAACGACGGGGATGTCGTGCATCGGCTCCTCCACCCGCGGACCGGCATCGAGCGGGTCTATGAGGCTGCGCTCGTGGGGCCCGTGACGGCGGATCTTCCGGACCGCCTCCGGGCGGGCGTGGCGCTCGAAGACGGGCCCGCCCGGGCCCGCCGCGCTCGCTGGATCACGCCTCCCCATACTTCGTCTCCCACCGTAGAGATCGTCATCGCCGAGGGAAGAAACCGGGAGATCCGGCGCATGCTGGCCTCACTCGGCGTCAGGCTCCGGAGCCTGCGCAGGACGTCGTTCGGGCCGATCCGACTGGGTGCGCTCGCAGCGGGCGCGACCCGTGAATTGTCTGCAAAGGAACGGGCGGCGCTCACACGGGCGGCGGGCTCGGCTTGCTCCGGGGCGGTTCGGGAGTGAAGATCGGGCGGCTGGCAGACCGACCATCACTGCGACAGCGAGAGGACGCATGAACGGAGAAGCCGGGACGGCCCAACGGATCTCGGGGGAGGATCTCGAGACCCAGCAGGCCGCGATCCGGGAGGCTGGGAGCTTCGTGGCCGAGGTACGAAACGAACTGGCCAAGCGGATCGTCGGCCAGCACGCCCTCCTCGACCGCGTCCTCATGAGTCTCCTCACGGGCGGCCATATTCTGCTCGAGGGTGTGCCCGGGCTCGCGAAAACGCTCACGGTCAGCACCCTCGCCGAGACGATCCACACCACGTTCCGGCGCATCCAGTTCACGCCGGATCTGCTTCCCGCCGACGTCGTGGGAACGCTCGTGTGGGAGGAGAAAACGGGCACCTTCACGCCGAAGCGGGGCCCGATCTTCGCCAACATCGTCCTCGCCGACGAGATCAACCGCGCGCCCGCCAAGGTGCAGTCGGCCCTGCTGGAGGCGATGCAGGAACGCCAGGTCACGATCGGAGAGGAAACGCATCCGCTCCCCGTGCCGTTCCTCGTCATGGCCACTCAGAACCCCATCGAGCACGAGGGTACGTACCCGCTTCCCGAAGCGCAGGTGGACCGGTTCATGTTCAAGACCCGGGTCGGTTATCCAGCGCCCGAAGAGGAGAGGTCCATCATGCGGCTCATGGCGGGTGAAGATCCGCCGCCCGTCGAAGCCGTGGTGGAGCCCGATCGCATCCTCGCCGCGCGCGCCATGCTGCCGGGGATCTACGTGGACGAGCGGCTCGAGGATTACATCCTCCAGCTCGTACTGGCGACGCGGGAGCCCGCGGCCCACGGCTTGGCCCAACTCGTGGACTGGATCGAGTTCGGGGCCTCGCCGCGCGCCACGATATTCCTCGCGAGAGCGGCCCGCGCGCACGCGTTCATCGAGGGTCGCGCGTTCGTCGTCCCGGAGGACGTGAAGGCGATTTCCCGCGATGTTCTTCGGCATCGGCTCGTCCTCACCTTCCAGGCGCAGGCGGAACAGATCGATGCCGATCACGTCCTCGACCATCTTCTGGAGACCGTGCCGGTGCCGTGAGGCTGCCCGACTTCCTGTGGCGCCCGCGGCGGCCGGCGCCGACGTCCGACTCCGCCGCCGCGTCGAAAGAGGTCCGGCGGCTGGAGTTGACGAGCCGGCGGTTCATGGACAATCCGGCCCTGGGCCCGTACCCGTCGCTCTTCAGGGGACACGGCATCGAGTTCTCCGAGGTCCGCGAATACCAGCCCGGCGACCCCTTCCAGGCGATCGACTGGAAGGTGACCGCCCGCATGCGGCGGCCGTACGTGAAGCGCTTCGTGGAGGAACGGGAACTCGCCGTTCTCCTCGTCGTCGATGTCTCCGCCTCGAACGAGTTCGGTACCCGCAAGGCCCTGAAACGCGATCTGGTCGCGGAAGTGGCGAGCACCCTCGCCCTGGCGGCGATGCGTGCCGGGGACCCGGTGGGCATGCTCCTGTTCAGCGACCGGATCGAGCGCTACGTCCGGCCGGCGCGGGGCCGCAACCGAAACCTTCGCCTCCTGCATGAACTCGTGTCCGTCCGGCCGGAGGGGAAGGGCACGGACCTCGATCTGGCTCTTGCCACCGCGGCGCGCATGCTGACCGTGCGTTCCCTCGTGTTCGTGATATCGGATTTCGTGGGCGCCGGGGACCTCGCCCGACCGCTGCTGGGGCTCTCGGGCCGCCACGACGTGGTGGCGCTCGCGGTCGATGATCCCGCGGAAACGACGATCCCCGAATCGGGCTGGGTGGAGGTCGTGGACCCCGAAACGGGGGATCGCGCCGTGGTCGACCTCGGGGATGCGGCGGTTCGGGAACGGCTCGCGGAGCACTCGACCGCGGGAGCGCGGGCGCTGGAGCGGCTCTGCGCCCGCTGCCACGTCGATCTCATGCGGCTGCGCACCGACACGCCGTATGAGTCCGGGCTCTCCGGCTTCTTCGCGGCTCGCGGCCGGCGGAGGCTCCGGTGAGGGTATCCCGATGCGTGGTCCGGATCGCCCTCGCCCTGGGGTTGGCGCCTGCCCCGGGTTTGGCCGCCCAGTCCGCGGTCGACCTCGAGGCCACCGTGCTCCCCGAGTCCGTGCGGGTCGGAGAGGAGTTCACGGTCCGCCTCGTCGTGGGGCAGGAAAGATCCGGTGAGGTGCGCTTCCCCGCGCTCCTGGACGTGCCGGAGGCGATCGAGCAGACAGGGCCGGTCCAGATCCGGTCCGTGGAAGAGGGCCGGCGCTGGGAGGCGGAATACACCGTCCGGGCGTGGCGCGCGGACACGCTCTTCATCCCTCCGGTGGAGGTCGAACTCGCTGCAGCGGGCGGCGTGACCCGCCGGCTGCAGCCGCCCGCTGTCCCCGTCGTGAGCGTGCTTCCAGCCTCGGAAGATCCGCTCGAGCTGAGGGACGCCCGCCCCCTGCTGAGTCTGCGGACGCTGCCATGGTGGCTGCTCCTGCTCGCCGCAGCGCTCGCCGGACTCGCGTGGTGGACGTGGGGTCGCCGCCGCGCCGCCGCGGCCGCCGCCCAAGGCCCCCTTGGCCCCGGCGACCTGGCGCTGCGCGAATTCGAGCGGCTGCGCGAACACTGGGTCGGGCGGCAGGTGAGCGGCGACCGGTTTTACGACAGCTACGAAGAGACGCTGCGGCGCTACGCCCGGGTGACGCGGGGCTGGGCGCCCTCGCAGGAACTCCTCGGGCTTGGAGACTCCGACGTGGGACTCGTCGCCGCCCTGCGCCACTCGATCATGGCCCGTTTCGCACGGTTGCGGACGGAGCGGGAGGGCCCGCTGAGTGACATCGATGTCGGCGCGGCATTCGTGCGCGCGGACATGGCGGACTCGATTGCGGACGATGAACCCGGCGAACCCGGCGCCGGCGAGGAGGGCGCCGGCGGGGACGCTGCCGCCGAAATCGACCCGGGTGGAACGGGAGGCGCCACGTGAGCGAATTCGCGCTCCCCGGCTGGCCTTTCCTCCTTCTCCTTGCGCTTCTGCCCCTCGGGTGGGCCCTGATGCGCTCGGGCCGGGTCCGTCTCCCGTACCCGGACATCGCCCGTCTCACCGGATCCCGGGGGCGCGGCCGCGGACAGTTCTGGTGGTGGTTCCCGCCCGCCCTTCGCTCACTCGCCCTGGCCCTCGTCATCATCACGCTCGTCAACCCGGTGCGGGTATGGGAGCGCGTGGAGTCGGAGCGCGAGGGCGTGGCGATCATGCTGGCGGTCGACATCTCGAGTTCGATGCTGGCCGAAGATTTTCGGCCCGATAACCGCATCGAAGTCGCGAAGCGGGAGGTCATCCGCTTCGTGGAAGGTCGGGAATCGGACTGGATCGGCCTCGTCGCCTTCGCGGGGGAGGCCCTCACGATGGTCCCGGGGACGCTGGACCACGCGGTCGTGGAGAGCGCGGTAGAGCGGCTCGAGGCGGGACAACTTCGGGATGGGACGGCCATCGGCGTCGCGCTCGCCACCGCGGCGAACCGGCTCCGCGACCTGGAGCCCGAATCTCGCATCGTCGTCCTGCTCACCGATGGAGACAACAACAGCGGCGGCATCTCGCCGGAAGAGGCGACGGCCGCGGCGGCCTCCCTCGGCATCCGCGTGTACACGATCGGTGTCGGCCGTGACGGGGTCGCGCCGGTGCCTGTGGCTCGTACCGCCTTCGGGTACCAGTACGCCAACATCCGCGTGCATGTGAACGACGAACTCCTGGAGCGCATGGCGACCAGCACGGGGGGGCTCTATTTCCGCGCCACCGATCCCGAAGGGCTGACCCGGATCTACGAACGGATCAACGAACTCGAGACCACTCCGATCAAGGAAGTGCGGACGGAGGAGCGGGTCGGGATGCGGCGCGAACTTCTCATCGCGGCGCTCGCGCTCGTCATGCTCGAACTCCTCATGGCGGCCACGCGCGCCCGCCGGGTCTGGGCCTGACCATGGCCCCGCTCCCGCTCGCCCTCCTGATCGGAGCCCTGGCCGTGGCGCTCAGGCTGCTCGCCTCGCGACGGTCGAGCGCCGACCGCGACAAACTTGCCGAGACGTCGCTGCTCGAGCGCTACGTGCGGCTGCCCGCCCACGCGGTTCCACCCATTCGCGTGGCGCTGCTCGGGGCGGGCGTCGTCGCCATCGCGCTCGCCTCCGGCTCGGGCGGGACGGAGGCCCGGCGCCTCGATGAAGGAGGAGCCGAGACGATCCTCGTGCTCGACGCCTCGAACTCCATGCTGGCGGCGGACGTCGAGCCGAGCCGGCTGGAGGTGCAGCGCCAACTGGCCGGCCGCCTCGCGACGCGCACGGATGGCCGGATGGGCGTCGTTTACTTCGCAGGTCGCGCGTACGTCCTTTCGCCGCTGACCACGGACGTGAGCGCGATCGAGATGCTGGCGGAGGGCGTGCGACCCGCCGCCGTGGGGCTGGGCGGCTCGTCGCTCGCCTCCGGCCTCACGCAGGCGATCGACCTCCTCGCCGGCGGAGAAGACGGGGCGCAGAAGTCGATCGTCGTCTTCTCCGATGGCGAGGAAACCGCCGGCGCGCCCTTCGGGGAGGCGATCGGGCGCGCCCGGGACGCAGGGATCGTCATCCATTCGGTGGGGATCGGAACCGAAGTCGGCGGGCAGATCCCCCTGACGCGAGAGGCCTCGCTCGATCCGACGATGGCCGCGCGTCGTCGGGGCGGAGCTTCGGTACTCCAGGGACCGGATGGCGGCCCCGTCGTTACGCGTCTGAACGCCGCCTCGCTGAGGCAGATGTCTCTCGGTACCGGTGGTCGCTATGTTGACGGCGCGGACGGTATCGACGCGATCGAACGGGAACTGGGCCAGGGCGGCCGGGAGCCCCTGACGTCGACCGAGGATGCCGCCGTGGCGGCGCTGCTGCTGCTCGCCTTCGTCAGCCTCTGGGGAGAAGGGTTCCTGTTGCCACGTGGTTGAGTCGACACGGATGCGCACGATCTTCGGTCTAGCGGCCGCAGCGGCCTCGCTCGCGGCATTTGCCGCGGGCGCACCGCAGGCGGCTCCCACCCAGGCCTCCGGTCAGACCGGGGCCGGCGATCCGCAGGCGTCCGACTCCGAGGCCGTCACGCGCTACAGGGAGCGGGCCGCATCCTCCGACCGGCCGATCGACCACTACAACTTCGGGACGGCGCTCCTCCACGACGGGCAGGTCGGCGAGGCGCAGGCCCCGCTCGAACTCTCGATCGGGAGCGAGCGGGACGAGGTACGCGAGAGCGCGTTCTACAACCTCGGGCTGAGCACGGCTCTCGACGGCCGGTTCGCTCAGAGCGACCCCTCGGCCCGCCGGGGCGCCCTCCAGTCCGCGCGCGAGGCCTTCCGCGAGGTCCTCCGCCGTCGCGTCGATGACGAGGATGCGCGCTGGAACCTCGAACTCGTCGAACGCTGGCTCGAGGAGGAGGGAGAGAGCGGCGGTGACGAGCAGCAGGGCGGACAGGGGCAGTCGCCGCAGGGTGCGGGGGCCGGTGCGGCGGCTGCCGCGGGCTCCGGCGAGATGGAGATGTTGTCGCCGGAACAGGCCGCGGCGCTTCTCGAACAGGCCGGAGACGCGGAGGCGGCGATTCGCGACCGCGTGATGGGCCGCAACCGTTTCCAGGATCCGGTGGTGGAGCGGAACTGGTAGGAACGCCTGCGAGACGCGCCGCGTGACCGTAGCTTCGGTCGTCATGAACACCCCTTCGGCCGAAGCGGCCCGCCTGACCCAGTACTCGCACGGAGCCGGCTGAGCGTGCAAGCTCGGCCCGGAGGATCTGGGCCGCATCCTGCAGCACGTTCCGCACCTTCCGGATGACCGGCTCCTCGTGGGACTCGAGGGTCCGGACGACGCCGCGGTGTATCTGCTCGACGATGGGGCAGCCATCGTCGCGAGTCTCGATTTCTTCACCCCGCTCGTCGACGATCCGGCGGATTTCGGGGCCATCGCGGCCGCCAACGCGCTCGGAGATCTGTACGCGATGCGGGCCCGCCCGCTTTTCGCCCTCAACATCCTGGCCGTCCCCTCCGGGACGCTCTCCGACGAGACGGTGGGCGCGATCCTCCGCGGCGCCGCAGACGTGTGCCGCGAGGCCGGGATCGCCGTGGCCGGAGGACACTCGATCGACGACGCCGAGCCGAAGTTCGGGCTCGTGGCCATCGGGCTCGGCGACCCGGATCGCCTGTGGCGCAAGGGCGGGGCGCGACCGGGAGACGCCCTCGTGCTGGGGAAGGCGCTCGGAACGGGCGTCCTTACGACCGGGCTCAAGCAGGGCGTCACCGACCCCGACGACCTTCTCGTGGCTGTGGACTCCATGCGTCATCTGAACCGTGACGCGGCGGCTGTCCTGTCCGATTTCGAGGTGCACGCGGCAACCGACGTCACCGGCTTCGGACTTCTCGGCCACCTGCTCGAGATGTGCCGCGCCTCGGATGCGAACGCCCGTATCCGGGCTTCGGCCCCGAAACTCCTGCCCGGTGCACTCCGCCTTGCCGAAGAGGGGTGTGCACCGGGCGGAACAGCCCGAAATCGGGACGCATACGAGCCGCACGTGGAGTGGGATGAAGCCGTCCCGGAAACGCTGCGAACGCTCCTCCTCGATCCGCAGACGTCGGGCGGATTGCTGGCGGCCGTCCCCGCGGACGAGGCGTCGGCTGCCTTGTCCGCGCTGGTGTCGGCGGGCTACGCCGCTGCCGTGATCGGAGAGGTCACGGAGCGGGAAGGTGCCACCGTCGGGGTGGAAGTCGCACCGTGATCGCGCGGCGCGTACGTTGCGCACAGCGCCCGGGCCCGTAGCTCAGCTGGTTAGAGCAGGGGACTCATAATCCCAAGGTCGCAGGTTCGAATCCTGCCGGGCCCATATTCCCGACCCCCGACCTCATGACCCCACCACAGAGAAGGAGTTGCGCCATGCGGCCATCCCGGGCTCCGGTCTTCCGACGCTGGTCCACCGGCCTGTTCGCGATGCTCATGCTGCTCCTTGCCGCCGCGGCGGACGCAGCCGCTCAGGCCCAGGCGACGACGGGCGTGATTCGCGGTGTGGTCCGCGACCCGGTGGGGGCACCGGTGTCCGGCGCCTCCGTCGTCATCGAGCACCGCGCCACCGGGTTCACCACGACGGTCGAGACGAACTCGAGCGGGGCGTTCGTGCGGACGCTGCTTCCGCTTGGGATCTACGACGTGACCGCCCGGGCTCCGGGTCAGCTCGGCGACGAGCGCGCCGAGGGGCTCGTGCTCCGCGTGGGTGAAATCCTGGACCTCGCGCTCGAATTCCAGCCCGTGGCGGTGGCCGAGATCGCCGTCACCGCGGACCGGACACCGCTCGTCGATACCGAGGACCCAGCGGGCTCCCATCGCCTCGCGGAGGACGTAGTCGACAACCTCCCGAACAACGGGCGCAACTTCCTTGACTACACCCTCCTCACGCCCGGCGTGTCCGTATCCCAGGGTCCCGACGGGGAAGTGCTCAACATCGGCGGCCAGAGGGGGATCTTCAACAACGTCTCCGTCGACGGCGCGGACTTCAACAACCCCTTCTTCGGCGAACAGCGCGGCGGCCAGCGCCCCGCCTTCACCTTCAGTCAGGACGCGATCGAAGAGCTGGTCGTCGTGAACCAGGGGGCGTCCGCCGAGTTCGGGCGCTCGGCCGGCGGTTTCGTGAACGTCATCACGAAGTCGGGTACGAACGAGTTGGCGGGTTCCGCGCACTACTTCGGCCAGTGGGACGCCATATCGACCGCATACCCCGGCGAACGCGGGGGCGGCAAGCCCGAGTTCGGCCGGAGCCAGTTCGGATTCACCCTGGGCGGCCCCATCGTGAGGGACAAGGCGTTCTTCTTCATCGCCTACGATCAGCAGGAAGCGAACGAAACGAAGCAGTTCACGCGCAACGTCGTGAACCGCTCCGAGTTGGAGAAGCTGGAGGGCTTCCTCCAGAGGCAGTGGCCCGGTCTTTTCGACGACGAGTTCGGGCCCATCCGCCGCACCGACGACAACCGGGCGCTGATCGCGAAGCTCGACTTCAACCTCAGCGACCGCCACCAGGCGTCGTTCAAGTACAACTACACGTGGTCACAGCAGGTGAACGGGACGTTCGACGTGGATTCCTGGGGCCTGAGCGCCAACGGTCTCGAGGAGAACTTCTCCCACGCCGTCAACGCGAGCCTCAGGTCACAGCTCTCCAACACCGTCTCGAACGAGTTCCGCTTCCAGTACGCGCGCGAGGATCGGCCGCGGGGGTACGAAGGCCCCCTGATTCCGGGCGCCTCGGCACCGCCGCAGCCCGCCTTCGCCGCGGTCGGCGGCCGCCCCTTCCCGGACATCGCGATGGATTTCGCGGACGGCTTCCGCATCGGGCTGCCCTTCTTCCTCCCCATCGACCCCGGCTACGACAACCGCATCCAGCTGACCGACAACCTCTCCTTCCTGGCGGGGGACCACCTGCTCAAGATTGGCGCGGAGTACAATCGGACGGGGGTCGGCCAGCAGTTCATCGGCTTCGCGAACGGCCTCTACAAGTTCTCCTCCGTCGACGGCTTCATGAACTTCGTCACGCAGGGGAACCAGTACGTCACCTGCTCCGACGGTTCTGACAGCCCGGTCGGCGTCTGTCCGCCCGGGACGACGATAACGGGCCCTGTGCTGCTCTACCTGCAGGCGCTCACGCTGGGAAACACGCCGCAGGACCAGTTGGGGCGGCAGGATTTCACGATGGATGAACTCGCGCTCTTCATCCAGGACACCTGGCGCCCGCGCGACAACCTGACCCTGAACCTGGGTTTGCGCTGGGAAGGGTCATGGCACCCCGGGATGTTCATCGAGCCGGAGGAAACCTTCTACGGGCCATGGATCGGGACCTCGGGTTTCCCATCGGACGGGAGGATCCCGGACGACCTCGACAACTTCCAGCCGCGCTTCGGGCTCGCCTGGGATCCCCGCAACGATGGGCGCACCCTCGTGCGCCTGAACGCGGGCTCCTACTTCTCGCGCATCCCGATGCTGGTGTTCGCGCAGCACCGCACGACGAACGGCGCCTTCCAGGGGACGCAGTTCGCGGCCAGCGACACGACGTTCCTTCCGCCGCCGCCGCAGATCGGAGAGTTCCTGACACCGCCTCCACCCGGTACACCGCCGTTCCAGCCGGGTGTGAACATCGCGGACCGCAACCTGGAGCTGCCGAGGACCTGGTCTTTCAACGTCGCCGTCGAGCAGGCGCTGAGCCAAAACACGGCCGTGACCCTGTCGCTGCAGCACGCCCGCACGGACAACCTGTTCCGCTTTGTGGACCGCAACGCAGCGGAGCTCGGCGCGCCCTTCGCGGAGGGAGCGAACGGACTGGGGACCGTCACGGTCACGGAGAGCAGCGCGCGCTCCCGCTATAACGCCATCACCCTGGGACTGCACGGGGAGGACGCGTTGGGCGGGAGGATGAGTTTCGAGGCGAACTACACCATGGGGTTCGACAAGTCGGATGATGATAACGAGCGTGATCCCTTCAACTTCTTCTACGCGACCGCAACCGATTTCGAGCCGGAATACAACTGGTCGATCCGGGATCGGCGTCACCAGATGACCGGCTTCCTGCTCTTCGATCTGGGGCGCGGCGTCGTCCTCAACCACGTCTTCCGCTACCTCTCCGCGTCACCCGTATCGGAGAGCTGCGGCCCCACCGCCGCCAACCCTTTGGCCTCCCCGGCAGGCGAGCGCGCGGGCGCCCCGGCGGACCGCGTGTGCGCCGACGGTTCGGTTCTGAAGCGCAACACGCTGCGGCGGGAGAACGACTTCTTCACCTGGGACCTGAGAGTATCGAAGGCCTTCGACATCGGAGGTGGGCGGACGCTTGAACCGATCCTCGAGGTCTTCAACCTGACCGGTGCCGACAACTTCCTCGACACGGCGCAGACGGGGCTCCTGTTCAACTTCGACGGCACGATCCGCAGCGGTCTCGGCGACACGCGCCGCGCGCAACTCGGCCTCCGCGTCCGCTTCTAGAAGCTCCCTCCGATGCAAAGAGGGCCGGGGTCTCCCCCCGGCCCTTTGCACTTTCGCTGAAGCGGGTCCCTGCTCCGGCGACTCCGCCGGCTCAGTCGGGGTTGAGGATGTCGTCGATCCTGGCGAGGACGTCGCGCAGGTGCAGTTCCGTCGTGCGGTCGAGCCGCCGCCGGAGCACGCGTTCGATCGCGTCCTGGAGCCCGTGGAGTTCGCCCCGCACGAAGGCCCGGATGTCCGACTGCGACACGTCCACCGAGGTGAAGAAGTCGGAGAGGCCGCCGAAAAAGAACAGCGGAAGCGAGAGTTCCTGCGTCATCAGGTACTCGAGCCGCTCGAGGTGCCCCCGCTGGAGGTTGCGCCGGTAGACCCCGATCGGGGCGCCGGTGTCCAGCTCCACCCAGATCGAGGCGCGCAGGTCTTCGAACAGCTCTCCAAGGCTGTAGTGGTCGCCCCCGTTCCGGGCTTCCGCTTCAATGAGCCGCTGCATGCGGCCCGGGTCGAGGATCATGTTCACGACGCGAACCTGAATGCTCCGCATGCGGTCCACCGTCGACGGGTTCTCGATCTTCGAGAGGATGTCCTCGTCGACCATCCACGCCGGCGGATCGAAGGCCTGCCGCGCGAAGAAGTCCATGGCCCGCCGCTGCGTCGCCTCATCCACGAACTCGTAGACGGCGCCCTCCTGCCCGATGCGCTTCCGCGTCCGCGTGACCCCTCCGACCACGGTCCCTACGTGGCCCATATACCGGTTCCACTGGCCGATCACGTTGTTGTAGAGTTCCGCCAGCTCCTCGTAGTTCTCTCCCTCACGCCCGTCGCTGCTCCACTCGATGAGCTGCGGGAGGATCCGCTTCAGGTTCTCGATCCCGAGATCGCTCGCCTCCATGGCGTCGGAGCCGATGGCTTCCGTCTGCGCGCTGGGGTCGATGGGTGTCGAGCTGCCGAAGTAGTAGACCGGGTCGTCCTCGACCTCACGGATCCACGCGTCCAGCGTCGGGCGCTCCTCGTCCGCGTCCGCATCGAGGATGGGGCGGTAGGCCCAGTTGATGGCGAAGCGGTCGTACTCGCCGATCCGCAGGTCGACGCACGCCCCCTCGTCCTCCGGCTGCGCGACGTAGTTGAAGCGCGCGTAATCCATGATCGAGGGTGCGACCCCCTGGCGGCACACGAAGCCCGGGGCTCGCAGCGAGTCCACGGGGAAGGCGGAACTCGACTTCATGTTGTGCTGAAGTCCGATGGTGTGTCCGACCTCGTGAGCCGCGACGAAGCGGATCAGCCGGCCCATCACCTCATCGTCGAAGAGGGCGCGGCGGGCCGCGGGATTCACGGCGGCCGTCTGAATCAAGTACCAGTTGCGCAGCAGGTTCGCGACGTTGTGATACCACTGGATGTCGCTCTCGAGGATCTCCCCGGTCCTCGGATCGTGAACGTGGGGTCCCGAAGCGTTCTGCACCTGCGACGGCAACCAGCGGATCACGGAATAGCGCACGTCCTCCGGGCTGAACTCGGGGTCCTCCTCGAAGGAGGGCGGCATGCGCCCCTGGATCGCGTTGCTGAAGCCCGCGGCCTCGAAAGCCTCCTGCCAGTCCTCGATCCCCTGAATGAGGTACGGGCGCCATTTCTCCGGCGTGGCCGGGTCGAGGTAGTAGATGATGGGCTGCACCGGGTCGACGAGTTCGCCGCGCCGGAAGGCCGCCGTGTCGCTCGGCTCGAGGCGCCAGCGCGTCACATAGGTGCGCGTCACCACCTTCTGGTCGCTGCGGCCGTAGTCCACCTGGCTCACGTTGAAGAAGCCCACCCGCTCGTCGAAGATGCGGGGCTCCATCGGTTCGTCGGGGAGCAGGACCATCGACTGGTTCATCTCGATCGAGATCGAGTTCGTGCTCGCGTTCGAGGGGGGCGTCTGCGCGTTGTAGGTGAGGACGTGCCGCACCTCGACGTTGCGGGGGAAGCTCTTGACCCAGTCGACGTAGGTGCGGTTCGAATCCAGCGAGCGCACCCGGTATGCGTCGCGGCGGCCCTGGCTGAGCCCGAGCATCGGGGTGTCGGACTCGAACAGGGGTGTGGCGTCGATGACGACGCTCGTCGAGTCGTCGTTCAGCGCCTCGATGTCGAAGGCCCGCAGAATCGGCTCGAAGTTCGCGCCCCGCACGGCCTGCGCCACCGGAAGGGCCTCGTCCGCCACGTTCGTGTGGCGTGCGACGCGGAGGAAGATCCGCTCGTCGTCGGGCCCGTTCCTCTCCCAGCGGATGACTTGAGTATTCGCCTTCTGGCCGCCGTAGCCCATCCCCTCCGGAACCGAGGCCAGACGGCTCACGAGCAGGATCTCGCGTCCCAGCAACGCCTCGGGAATCTCGAACAGCCATTTGTCGTCCACCCGATGGACGTGGACCATCCCCGAGTCCGTGACCGCTTCCTCCGTCACGACCTCGGAATAGGGCTCCGGCCCGTCGTCGTCATCCCCACCGCCGGGGCGGGCGCCGGGGCCGTCTCCGCCCGCCGCGGACGGACCCGGGGCGGGACGGGCAAAGGGTCGAATGCAACCCGTGGCCACGATCAGGAGCGAGAGCGACAGGATGACGAAGAGAGGGCGTGTGCTGCGCACGATCTGGACCATGCTGTGGGCTTTCCGGTTCGGAGGTGGGCGTCGCGGGTATTGGCCGGGCCGTCGCCCGGGCGCCCAACGTAAGCGGGGGGTGAATGGCTGGCCAACCTCGGCAGGTGCGTCCGCCTGCACGCCGCATTGACGGATCCGCCTTGAAACGCGTAGCGTTCCGACAGTTACGCCTTGTCTCGTCGACGGTCCCCGCATCGAAACGTACGCGTGCGGAGGGCGCGACGGTTTATTGCCGAAGGAGGTACCCCGATGCGCATCCGCACCTTGGCTCCGTTCGCCCTGGCCCTCACCATCGCCTGCGGCGGGGGAGAGACGGAAGAAGCCGCGATGACGGACGATGCCGCGATGGACGACGCGATGACGGAGGACATGGCCGAGGCCATGCCCGACGCCGACGCGGCCATGGCGACGATCACGGACTACTGGCAGACCCACTACAACATGGGTCACGGCAGCATGGTTGCGAGCAAGTTCGCCGAGGATGGGCTCCTCTGGGGCAGCTCGGGGGCCATGCTCTACGGAAGGGAAGCGATCGGCGAGGGGCTCCAGTCGCGGATGGACGCGGGGAGTTCGGAGATCGCGATCCACCCCGGCGCGGCGATGGCGTTCGGCGACCAGGTCGTCGCGCGCGGACACTACGTGCTGACCGGTGGGGACGCGCGCAACTCCGGCTACTACATGGGCGTGGCCGAGAACATGGACGGAGAGTGGGCGCTGAAGGGTATGGTCGCCAATCTCGACACGCCCGATCAGACCATGTCGGCCGGTGCGATGATGGACATGCCGGAAGGCATGGGCGGTGATCTCATCCAGGCGAGCGGCGACTACTTCGTCACGCACTACAACATGGGGCACGCCTCCATGGTCGCGAACACCTTTACCGAGGACGCAGTCGCCATGCTGCCCGGCGAGCGGGCCCGCGAGGGCCGCGCAGCCGTCGAGGAGGGGCTGCAGGCGCTGTTCGACGCCGGCGTCACGTTCAGCGGCATGTCGGCCTGGTCCGCGCACGACCTCGATGAGGGGCATGCGGTGGGCATCGGCACCTACGGCACCGAAGGCCCGGACGGGGCCGGAGGGGGCCACTACGCGGCGCTCTATTCGCGCGGCGACGACGGGAGCCTGATGCTGCACTGGCTCCTGATGGGCGCCCACCAGGGGATGTAGCGAGCCTGGATCCGGTCGGGTCGTCTCCCCGGGCGACCCGACCGGCCTTCCCCCCCTTCCGCCCTTCTCTAGGGGGCCGGCACCGCCCAGTCGGGCAGGACGCCGGGCTCGATCCCGAACAGCAGCGGGCCCACGGCGCGGAAGATCAGCGTGATCACGACCGCGCCGATCAGGTTCAGGAATAGTCCCGCCCGCGCCATCTCCGAGATCCGCACGCGGTTGCTCCCGAACACCACGGCGTTGGGCGGCGTCGCCACCGGCATCATGAAGGCGCACGAGGCGGAGAGCGTCGCCGGGACCATCAGCAGGAGCGGGTGAACGCCCGTCGCGACGGCCACAGCCGCGAAGATGGGAAGCACCATCTCGGTCGTCGCCGTGTTCGAGGTGAGTTCGGTGAGGAACGTCATCGCGAGGCAGATGACGAGGATAAGGACGAGCGGGGGCACGGCCGACAGGCCGCTGAAGCCCTCGCCGATGAACCGCGCCAGTCCGGTGTTCTGGAAGCCGTGGGCGAGGGCGAAGCCTCCCCCGAACAGCAGGACGATGTTCCAGGGCAGCCGGCGGACGACGTCGGGCCCCATGACGGTGGCGGACTGCGCGCCGGGTGACTTCGTCGGAATCAGGAAGAGTATGGAGGCCATCGTGATGGCGATCGTCCCGTCGTCGATCAGTTCGCCATACGGCAGAAGCACGGACCAGCCCGGGATCGTGACCCGGCCGATCTCGATCGGCGCGCGGAACACCCATAGCAAAGCCGTTGTGGCGAACACCGCGAGAATCGCGCGTTCCTCGAAGCCGACGGAGCCGAGCTTCCGCACCTCGGATTCGACGACCTCCCGGTCCACGGAGACCTCTTCGGGCACGCGGAAGAAGACGCGCGTGATCAGTATCCACGCGAAGCCGAGCATCAGTGCCGCAATGGGCAGCGCCATCACGAACCAGACCCCGAACGAAATGGGCGGTGCGTCCGGAAACGTGATCGCGAAGATCCGCTGCAACGAAAGGTTCGGCGGCGTGCCGACCAGCGTCGCGATCCCGCCGGCGGAACAGGCGTAGGCGATCCCGAGCATGATCGCCACGGAGAAGGCGCGCGTCCTGTCGCGCCCGAACTGCTCTTCCATGCGCAGGATCACGGCGAGTCCCACCGGGACCATCATGATCGCGGTGGCCGTGTTCGAGATCCACATGGAGAGAAAGGCCGCGGCCAGCATGAACCCCAGCACGATTCGGGCCGGGCCGCCGCCCACCGCCCGGATGACCCAGAGGGCGATCCGCCGGTGCACGTCCCACTTCTCCATCGTGAGCGCGATCATGAAGCCGCCGAGGAAGAGGACGATCGTGCTGTTGAAGTAGATGGGCGCCGTCTCCCCGGTCCGTTCGATCCCGAGGAGCGGGAAGAGGAGGAGCGGGAGGAGCGCAGTGGCAAAGAGTGGAATCGCATCGGTGATCCACCATGTGGCCATGAGAAGGGCCACCGCCGCCATGCGGGTGACTTCGGGCCGTCCCGGCTCCAGGTCGAGCAGAAGCATCAGCAGGAAGAGGAGCGGTCCGAGCCACAGACCGATACGCTGCCCTCGCGAGCGCGTCACCGCACGCGGCTGCCCGGCGGAGTCGTGTTTATCGTGGTGTCTCGACTCGCGCTCCGAACGCGTATTCGCCATGCGCTGCCTCGCCGCTCCAGGCCCGGGTTTCGGCCCCGCCCGCGCGGGACCGGCGCGCGGCGCACGAGATGGCGCGCCGCGGCGGAGGAACCTACCATCCGCCGCGAGACGCCGCGTAGTTTCCTCGCGAGGGTCGCTGGGCTAGCTTTGCGTCCCTTTGCCACTTGGCAGCGACGATCCCCGGCTCGGCCGGGGTCGCTCGGGCCCCGCCGCGGGCCGCGATCAGAAGACCCACGAAGAACGGTGACAAGCTAGATGTTCGGTTCAGTACGATGGCGATTGATCTGGATCGCCGTTCTGGTAGCTGTTTGCGGTTTCGCCCTGGTGCCCGAGACCGTCGTGGACGAAGTGACGGGCGAGTCCGAGCGGGTCTGGCCGCTCAAGCTGGGACTGGATCTGCAGGGCGGCATGCACCTTGCGGTCGAGATCTACGATCCCGAGGGCACGCTGACCGGCCAGGATCTCAACGACGCGGTCGAACGAACGCTCACCACGATCCGGAACCGGATCGATGAGTTCGGCGTCCGCGAGCCGACGATCCAGCGCTCCGGAAACCGCATCATCATCGAACTCGCGGGGGTGGACGATCCCGAGCAGGCGAAGCGGATCGCCACGGAGACCGCGTTCATGGAGTTCAAGATCGTCACGGACGGTCAGGAATTCGTGGACGCCCTCGAGCGGATCGACCGCGCGATCGTGAACGAGGTCGGGATCGAGAACCTCCGGGTCACGACGCTGGAGACCGCGCCCGAAGTGGACCTCGGCGACATCCTCGGCGCGGCCACCGACTCCGCCGATACCGAGGGGCCGGCCGAGACGGAAGATCCGGCCGAAACAGGGGATCCGGCCGCCGACTCCCTGTCGGCGGAAGACGAAGAGACGGCCGCTGCCGATGCGGCGGACGAGGCGGCTGCGCGGCCGCTCTCGGCCCTCCTCGGACAGGGACGGATCCTCGGCGAGTATCTCGTGCCGCAGGAAGATCAGCCGACCGTGGCGGCATGGCTCGAACTCGAGAGCGTCCGGGACGCGCTCCCGCGGAGCGTCACGCTGCACTGGGGCGTGGAGCAGGTCGGGGCGGGCGCGGGATCCTACGTGCCGCTCTACGTGCTCGAGGAGGAGCCGCTCATCACGGGCGACATGCTTGAAGACGCCGGCCCGGCGAACCGCGATCCGACGTTCAACCAGCCGATCGTGCCCTTCGAGACGACGCGTCGCGGCTCGCGGGTCTTCGAGCGCGCCACGGCGCGCAACATCGGCCAGAACATGGCCATCGTTCTCGACTCCCGGGTTCAAAGCTACGCCGTCATCCGCAGTGTCCTGAGCCGGCGCGCCCAGATCGAGCTTACCCCCGGCGCGTCCTTCCAGGAGGCGCAGGAACTCGCGCTCGTCCTGCGGGCAGGCGCGTTGCCCATGCCCATCGAGGTCGTCGAGGAGCGCAACGTGAGCGCTTCGCTCGGCGAGGACTCGATCAGGCAGGGTCGCACCGCGTTCATCATCGGGATCGTCGGCGTGATCATCCTCATGATGCTCTACTACCGGGCGGCGGGCGTGCTCGCCGTCGGAGCCCTGCTCACGTACGTCATCTTCATGCTGGGTGGGCTGGCCGGCCTCGACGCCACGCTGACGCTGCCGGGCATCGCCGGCCTCATCCTCTCCATCGGGATGGCCGTGGATGCGAACGTCCTCATCTTCGAACGGGTGCGAGAGGAACTCGCGGCCGGGAAGACGCCACGCACGGCGGTGGACGCGGGATTCGGCAACGCGCTGTCGGCGATCGTGGACGCGAACCTCACGACGCTCATCACCGGGATCATCCTCTTCCAGTTCGGAACCGGCGCGGTGCGGGGCTTCGCCGTCACCCTCTGCATCGGGATCCTCGCCTCGTTCTTCTCCGCCATCTACGTCACGCGGACGCTCTTCACCATGTACCTGAACCGACGCGGCTCCCGGGAGTCCGTGAGCATATAGGGACGAACTCACCATGAGGGTCTTCCAGAACGCGAACTACAAGTTCCTCTCCATGCGCCGGCCGGCGTACTTCGCATCGGCCGCGATCATCACCATCGGCCTCCTGTCGATCATCTTCCGCGGGGGGCTGCGGACGGGCGTGGAGTTCACGGGCGGCGTGCTCCTCGAGGTCCAGTTCTCGGAGACGACCGACGTGGGTCAGATTCGCGACGCCCTGACGACCGGAGGCACGAGCGGCGTCCAGATTCAGCAGTTGAGGACGGTCGGGGCGGAGACCCACGACTTCCTGCTGCGCGTGCCGGTCGGGGAGGAAGAGGACCAGAACGCGATCCGGGACCAGATCCGGACGAGCCTCGAGACGCAGTACTCCGCGGGAAGCTTCGAGATCGTGCGCGGCGACACGCTGAGCGCCAAGGTGGGCGATGAGTTCCAGCGCACGGCGGTCATCGCCGTGCTGCTTTCCTTTCTCCTGACGCTGATCTACCTGGCCTTCCGCTTCGAGTGGCGGTTCGGCGTGGCCGCCGTCATCGCGACGGTGCACGACATGCTCATCACATTCGGGTTCATCTCGCTCATAGACATCGAGATCAACCTCGCTACCGTCGCCGCGATTCTCACGATCATCGGGTATTCGCTCAACGATACGATCGTCGTGTTCGACCGCGTGCGCGAAAATCTCAAGAAGAAGCGGAAGGAATCGTACGATACGACGCTCGACCGCAGCCTGAACGAAACGCTGCCGCGCACGGTACTCACGAGCGGCACGACACTGATGGCGCTGCTCTCGCTGGTCGTGATCGGGGGGGCCGTGATTCGGCCCTTCGCCGGCGTGCTCATGATCGGCGTTCTCGTCGGGACGTATTCCTCGATCTTCGTCGCGTCTCCCGTACTCGTCGAGATTCACGAACGGGCACGCAAGCGCGCCGCCATCGCCGCCCGCGGCTAGCGGGCCAGGGGTGACCGGTACGGGGGGCGGGACGACGCTCTTCGACTCGCACCTCCATCTGACGGCGGCCCGCTTCGTCCCCGACCTTGACGAGGTGGTGCAGCGAGCCCATGCGAACGGCGTACGCGGCATGGTCACAGTCGCCTCGGACCCGGAGGACGCGGGGGAAGCTGTGGCGCTCGCCGCCCGGACGCCCGGCATGTGGGCGACCGCCGGGCTGCACCCTCACGCGGCGGACCGGACATCGGCGTCACTCCTGGGCGAGGTCGAGCGCATCGCCGGGGCCCCCGAAGTCGTCGCGCTCGGGGAGACGGGTCTCGACTTCCACTACGACAATGCTGACCGGGCGGCACAGCTGCAGAACTTCGAGGCGCACCTCGGGATGGCGGCCCGGCTCGGTCTGCCGATCGTCGTGCACTCGCGCTCGGCGGAGGTCGAGACGGCGGAGCGGGTGAGGGAGTACGGCGACGGCGTCGCGGGAGTGCTGCACTGTTTCACCGGGGGCGAGGCACTCCTCGGTGCCGCTCTGGAGGCCGACTGGTACGTCTCGTTCTCGGGACTCATCACCTTCGTGCCCGAACTGGCCGACTGGGCCCGCGAGGTGCCGTCCGACCGGCTCCTCATCGAAACGGACGCCCCCTACCTGGCGCCCGTCCCCCGGCGCGGACGCCGAAACGAGCCCGCCTACCTCACGCACACGTGCGAGCGACTGGCGGAAGTGCGCGGCATCGCCTTCGATGAGGCCGCGGCGCTCACGACGGGGAACGCCCGCCGCTTCTACGGCCTGAAGGACGCGGCATGAACCGCCCGCAGGCCGGTGGCGTGCAGATCCTGCCCGATCATGTCGCGAACCAGATCGCGGCGGGCGAGGTCGTGGAGCGTCCCGCCTCGGTCGTGAAGGAGCTCGCCGAGAACGCGGTCGATGCGGGCGCCCGGCGGGTGGAGGTCTCGCTTCGTAACGGGGGGAAGACCGAGATCCGGGTCTCGGACGACGGGAGCGGGATGAACCGCGAGGACGCCGTGCTCGCCCTCGATCGCCACGCCACGAGCAAGATCCGGAGCGTGGACGATCTCCGGAGCGTGCGCTCCTTCGGCTTCCGTGGCGAGGCGCTGCCCTCCATCGCGGCCGTCAGCCGCTTCGAACTGCATACGGCGCTGAGTCCGGAAACCGGCGTCCGGGCGCGGGTCGACTTCGGGCGCATCCGGAGCGTCGACGACGTACCGCGCCGGCGCGGCACGACGGTGACGGTACGGGCGCTGTTCCACGACCTCCCGGCCCGGGCGAAGTTCCTCAGAAGTGCGGCCGCGGAGACGCGGGCCGCGGGCGAGGCGCTCGTACTGCTGGCGCTCGCGAACCCCACCGTCGGTTTCCGGCTCACGTCGAACCGCCGCGCCTCCATGGACCTCGCCCCCGCGCGGGACTGGCTCGAGCGGATCGGCCAGTTGTGGGCAGATCTCGCCCCCACGCTCATCCCCGTTGAGGACAAAGGCGGTCAGGTGCGGGTCCGGGGCTTCGTGCAGCGGCCCGATGCGGCGCGTGCGAGGGGCGGACGACGCTACACCTTCGTGAACGGCCGCCCCTTCCGGGATCCCGCTCTTCTGCGGCTCGTGGACAGCGCGTTTCGAACGACGGTCGTGGAGGGCCTGCGGCCGAGTCTCTTCCTGCGGATCGAGACGGCACCGGAGTCGGTGGACGTCAACGTCCATCCGGCCAAGGCGGAGGTCCGGTTCCGCGACAGGGGGAGCGTCGAGGCGGCGGTGCACGATGCGGTGCGCGCCGCGCTGGCCCGGCTCGATTCCGCGATGCCGGTGGGGCTCCCCGGTGAGGCGCCGGACCCGGAGCGAGGCCATGGAGTCCCCTCCCGCGAGGGCACGGCGAAACCCCGCCGCGAGCCGCCCGCGGAGATGCCGCAATTCGCGCTCTTCGTGTCTGGCCGGGATGACGCGGGTGGGTCCGCCGAGCCGGGGACCGAAGCCGCCGCGGGGGGGCAGGGGGGCGTGCCGGAGGCGCCTTTCGCCGGCCCGGAGCTCTGGCAGCTCCACGACCGCTACATCCTGGCGGCTACTCGCGAGGGACTCCTCATCGTCGACCAGCACTCGGCGCACGAACGGGTCCTCTACGAGGAGATCATGGCGCGCTTCGAAGCCGGGGGCGGCACCTCCCAGGCGCTCCTCTTTCCGGTCACCCTCCAGTTCTCCCCTCCAGAGGCCGAGGCCCTCGAGGATCTCGCAGGGCTGCTCGCCCGGCAGGGATTCGAGCTCGAACCGTTCGGCGAACGGACTTGGATTCTGACGGCCGCGCCGCAACCCCACGCCCGTTTCGACGCCGAACGCTGCCTGCGCGAGATGGTGCGGGAGCTCGCGGAGGGTTCTCCGCTCGTGAACGCGGCGCGCACCCAGCACGAGCGCCTTGCGATGAGCATGGCGTGCAAGGGCGCGATCAAGGCGGGGGAGCACATCTCTCCGGAAGAGGCGAGAGAGCTCTTCGACCGGCTGTTCGCGACCCCGCTGCCCGGACACGATGTCCACGGCCGTCCGACGATCGTCCGCTTGAGTGTCGACGAGCTCGACCGGCGGTTCGGCCGGGGGTAGTCGCCGCGACCGTGGGGAGCTCGTCCGTACCGGCCGTCGTGGGGCCCACCGCCTCGGGCAAGACAGCCGTCGCCATCGAGGTCGCACGCCGGCTCGGCGGCGAGATCATCTCCCTGGACAGCCGCCAGGCGTACCGCGGCTTCGTGGTGGGGACCGCGGCCCCCTCTGCCGATGAACTTGCCGCGGCCCCACACCACGGTGTCGGCTTTCTCGATCCGCGCGAGCGCTACGGCGCGGGCCGCTTCGCCCGCCTGACGACCGGCTGGCTCTCCGACATCCGGGCCAGGGGGCGCATCCCCATCCTCGCCGGCGGGACCGGACTGTTCCTGCGCGCGCTCACGCACCCAATGTTCGAGGAGCCCCCGCTCGACCCGGCGCGGCGCGCCGGATTGCACGCCCAGCTGGATGAGCTCGAGCGCGACGAACTGGTGCGCTGGGCGACCCGCCTCGATCCGGCCCTGGCCGCGCGCCGCCGCCCGCTGGACCGGCAGCGGGCGACGCGCACGGTGGAACTCGCCCTGCTGACGGGCGAACCGCTCACCGGCTGGATGGCCAGCGGCCCGACGGAGCGCCCGCCGCTGCGGACCGCGACCTGGGTGCTGGAGTGGCCCGCGCCGCTCCTCCGCGAACGAATCGCGGGCCGCGCCGACGCGCTGATCCGGGGAGGCGCCTGGCCGAAGGAGGTCCGCGGCCTCGTCGCCCGGGGCCTCGACGGCTCCCGCGCCTTCGACGCGCTGGGCTACACGGATGTCGCGGCGCTCGTCCGCGGCGAGGCCAGCGTCGACGACACGGTCGAGCGCGTGTCGAGGGCCACCTGGCGCTACGCGCGCCGGCAGCGGACATGGTTCAGACACCAACTCCCGGAGGACGCGGTCGTGCTCGATTCGCTGGACGGGTCGACGACGCCGGGGCAACTTGCGCGCCGCATCGTAAACGAGTGGCGCGAAACAGGGTGAGGACGGGACGATGAAGATCGGGATCACGTGCTATCCGACGTACGGAGGCTCCGGGGCCATCGCCACCGAGCTGGGGCTCGGCCTCGCCCGCAAGGGGCACGAGGTGCACTTCATCTCCTATGCACAGCCGTTCCGCCTCATCAACTTCATCGATGGCGTCTACTTCCACGAAGTCGAGGTTAACCGCTACCCGCTGTTCGAGTACCCTCCCTATTCGCTCGCGCTCGCCGTCACGATGCACGAGGTGGCACGGCGTGAGGAACTCGACCTCCTCCATGTGCACTACGCGATCCCGCACGCCACGGCCGGGTGGATCGCGCGCGACATGCTCCGGGACGGAGGACGCGACGTGAAGCTCGTCACAACGCTGCACGGCACGGACATCACGCTCGTGGGCCAGGATCCATCGTACTGGTCGATCACACGTTTCTCGATCGAGAAGTCCGACCAGATCACCGCCGTCTCCGACTGGTTGCGCGAGCGGACCCACCGCGACTTCGACTGTGAGCGCTGCGCGATCGAGGTCATCCCGAACTTCGTCGACCCGAGGATCTACGACCGCGAGCGGTACCGAGGCCGGCACCTGCTCGCGCGGGCCGGAGAGAAGGTCGTGATGCACATCTCCAATTTCCGGGCCGTGAAGCGGATTCCGGACCTCATGCATGTCTTCGCCCGGGTCCAGCGCGAGATTCCGGCTCGCCTTATCCTCGTGGGGGACGGTCCGGAGCGGCAGCACGCCGCGGAGATCGCCGCGGAGCTGGGTATCGCGGAGCGTGTCGTCTTCCTCGGCAAGATCGATTCCGTCGCCGAACTCCTCGCCAGCGCCGACCTCTTTCTGCTCCCGAGCGAGCAGGAGTCCTTCGGTCTCGTGGCGCTGGAAGCGCAAGCGTCCGGCGTGCCCGTGGTGGGATCCTCCGGGACGGGACTCGAAGAGGTCGTCGAGCACGGGGTCACCGGCTACCTGCACCCGGTCGGAGCGGTCGAAGCCATGGCGACATCGGCGATCTCGCTGCTGAGCGACGAGGCGCGCTGGGAGGCGTTCTCGGGCGCGTCGCGGGACAGGGCCGTCGAGCGCTTCACCATCGATCATATCGTCCCCCGCTATGAGTCGCTCTACCGCCGAGTCCTCGCCGACGGGGATGACTCGGAGGGGCCGACGGCGTGAACCCGTTCGAAGCTTTCATCCTCGGCCTCGTCCAGGGCCTCACCGAGTTCCTGCCGGTATCGAGTTCCGGGCATCTCGTTCTCGGCCAGGCGCTGTTCGGGATCGAACTCCCCGGCGTCGTGTTCGAGGTCACCGTGCATGTCGCGACGCTGTGCGCGGTGTGCTGGGTCTACCGGGGGCGTGTGGCGGTGCTCATCCGGGGCG
Organism: Candidatus Palauibacter sp.; assembly: GCF_965213655.1. Classification (GTDB taxonomy): domain Bacteria; phylum Gemmatimonadota; class Gemmatimonadetes; order Palauibacterales; family Palauibacteraceae; genus Palauibacter. The sequence continues at coordinate 659,974 of NZ_CBDBZT010000003.1, forward strand.
TGTGCACGGCGGATCGTGCGAGCATCGGGGACGTCGGACTCCTGGCCGTGGCCACGCTCCCGGCCGCTGTGGTCGGAGTGGGCCTGCGCGGTGCTCTGGAACCCGCATTCGAGCAGCCCGTGCTCGCAGCGGGCATGCTGCTCGTCACGGGCGTCGTCGTCTGGTCGATCCGGCACCTGTCTCGCCGGGGGACGCGCGCGCGGCCGAGCGCCGGCGGGGCGCTGGCGATCGGTCTGGCTCAGGCCTGCGCCATCCTGCCCGGCATTTCGCGCTCGGGGAGCACCGTCGCCGCGGCGACCGCGGCCGGCGTCGAGCCCCGCCGCGCGGCCGAGTTCTCCTTCCTCCTCTCGATCCCCGCGATTGGAGGGGCTGCGGTGTTGCAGGCACCGGGGCTCGCGGAGGCCGGACTCGCGGTCGGAATTCTGCCTCTCGCGGTCGCGTTCGCAGCCTCGGCCCTGTCAGCGGTCTTCGCCATTCGTATCTTTCTGCGGATGCTGGAAAGGCGCGTGTTCCACCGCTTCGCCTGGTATTGCTGGCTTGTCGGCGGGGGGTATCTGGCCGCGGCCGCGGTCTGGCCGGCGCTTCGCGGATGACCTTTGGATGGCTGTTGAATGACTGACGTCGGAGCCACCATGCTCGCAGAACAGGCAGAACGCTGGGCCGGGGAGCCCGTCGCGACGCTGCGCGAGCACTGGGACCGGGAGTCGGTCTACGCATTCGATCGCATCCCTTCGACCAATGACCTCGCGCGCGAACTAGCGGAGGGCGGGGCGCCTTCCGGCACGATCGTGCTCTGCCGCCAGCAGACGGCCGGGCGCGGGAGGGCGGGCCGAAGCTGGAGTTCTCCGGCCGGAGCCGGCCTCTACCTCAGCATGGTGTTCCGGCCGCGTGCGGCCACGGTTCCGCCGCTCGTGACGGTCGTCGCGGGCGTCGATCTGGCGCGCGAACTGAACCGGCGCTTTCCGGGCGCGGGGGTTGCCGTGAAATGGCCCAACGACCTCATGGCGCGGGAGCGGAAGCTGGGCGGCATCCTCGCCGAGATGACCCGGGATGGCGAGAAAGGCGTTTTCCTCGTCGTCGGCGTCGGCCTCAACGTCGAGGCCGGCCGGCTTCCGGACGACGTGAAAGGAGCGGTGGCCTTCGCCGACTGCGTGGGTCCGACGCGCCTGGTCGACGTCGCGGACGCGGTCGTCGCCGGACTCGAGCGACGTCTCCCGAGGGTTCCCACCTCACTGGACGCGGGGGCGCTCGACGAACTCGACCGACTTGACTGGCTCAGGAACCGCTGGGTGGAGCACCGGCTCTCGGACCGTGAACCGGCCATCGGCCTCGCCGCCGGGATCGCCCCGGATGGCGCCCTCCTGCTGCGTCCGCGCGCGGGCGCCCTGCGCCGCGTCGTCGCGGGATCCATCGCCCTCGGCGGAGGCTGATCCCATGCTCCTCACGGTCGATATCGGGAATACCGAATCCGTTCTCGGATGGTTCGAGGATCTCACGCCCGTACACACGTGGCGGATCGCGACGGACCGTCGCCGAACGGCGGACGAGATCACACTGCAGCTCCGCGGGCTCCTCGGGGCGCAGGAGTTGCCGGCGCCGGAGCGGATCGTCGTCGCTTCCGTCGTCCCCGCGCTGCACCGAATCTGGCTAGCCGTGGGCGGGACCCTCGACGCCCCGCTGCGCTTCCTCAACGGCGGCTCTCCCATCCCCGTCCGGCTCGACGTCGACCATCCCCTCGAAGTCGGCGCCGACCGCATCGCGAACACGCTCGCCGCGGCGGAACTCTACCGTCGTGACACCGTCGTGGTGGATCTCGGGACGGCGACGACCTTCGATTGCATCACGGCCGAGGGCGACTTCGTCGGCGGGGTCATCGCGCCAGGCCCCACGGCCGGCACGGACCAGCTCGCGCGCGCCACGGCGCAACTTCCCCAGATCCATGTGGAGAAACCGGCGCGGGTCATCGGCCGCAACACGCAGGATTGTCTGCTGAGCGGCGGGTTCTACTCGGTCGTGGAGGGGATCGACGGCATCGTGGGACGGATCGTCGAGGAATGGGGGCGCGATCCGCTCATCGTTGCGACGGGCGGACTCGCCCGGGTCGTGGGCTCGCACTGCCGCAGCGTGGACCGTATCGAACCGGCGCTGACGATCACCGGCCTGGCGATCGCGGACCGATACCTGTTCGGCGGACCCTCCGACCCGGCCGGCTAGCTACCGGAGCCGCGGAAGAAAGCGGCGCCTCCGCAGCACTTCTCCTTCACCTTGTTCGCGAAATCCGGATTGATCATCCGCACGATCAGATAGAAGATCGCGATGAAGAACGCGACCTTGACCGCCATCCACACGAGGGGCAGGAGGACGGAAAACAGGATCCCCGTCACCCACAGACCCACCGCGCCGGCGGCTACCAGCACTGCAGCAGCACGAAACATGTCGACCTCCCTTTCTGGCCGCCCCTACGATAGGCGTGCGGGGCCGGTTTCATAACCCCCGGCGACCGGATAGCCCCCTTGATCGGAACGGACTCCCCGCATATCTTCGGCCTCGCCTTGGCACTCATTGCACGAGAGTGCTAACAGCCGCGGGGATCTCTCGCGGTTTTCAGCCGAAGGATCACCCAATACCGAAGGTCCAAGGAGGGACAGGCAAGATGGCAACCGCCTCGAACACGAAGCTGAACATCTCCCCCATGGCCGACCGCATCGTGGTCGCGCCGCTCGAGGAGACCGAGGAGATGCGCGGTGGGCTGTACATTCCGGACACCGCGAAGGAGAAGCCCCAGCAGGGCACGGTCGTCGCCGTGGGCCCCGGCCGCATGAACGACGACGGCGAGCGCATCCCGATGGAAGTCAACAACGGAGATCGTGTGCTCTACGGGAAATACGCCGGGACCGAAGTTTCCCTGGATGGTGACGACTACCTCATCGTGAAGGAAAGCGACGTTCTGGCCGTCCTCTAGCCGCCACCGCGGTAGACGGCGGGTCAAACCCGTTGACTGATGCGCCCGGATAGCCGGGCGAAGGAGATGAAATGGCGAAGGATCTTGAATTCGATACCGCGGCACGGCAGCGCCTGAAGGCGGGCGTCGACAAGCTCGCGCGCGCGGTCAAGGTCACGCTCGGCCCCAAGGGGCGGAACGTGGTCCTCGAGAAGAAGTTCGGCAGCCCGACGATCACGAAGGACGGCGTCACGGTTGCCAAGGAAGTCGAGCTGGATGATCCGGTCGAGGATCTCGGCGCGAAGATGGTGAAGGAAGTCGCGACGAAGACGTCCGACGCGGCCGGAGACGGCACGACGACGGCGACGGTCCTCGCGCAGTCGATCTTCACCGAGGGCCTGAAGAGCGTGACGGCGGGTGCGAACCCGATGGCGCTCAAGCGGGGCATCGACAAGTCCGTCGAGGCGATCGTCGCGAACCTGCATTCGCTCTCGGTCGAGACCTCCGGCAAGAAGGAAATCGCCCAGGTCGCGGCCATCTCGGCCAACAGCGACCAGGAGATCGGCGACCTGATCGCCGACGCGATGGAGAAGGTCGGCAAGGACGGCGTCATCACGGTCGAAGAGGCGCGTGGCCTCGAGACCGAGCTGGAGACCGTGGACGGGATGCAGTTCGACCGCGGCTATCTCTCGCCGTACTTCGTCACGGATCCGGACAAGATGGAGGTCGTCCTCGACGAGCCGATCATCCTGATCCACGACAAGAAGGTCTCGGCCATGAAGGACCTGCTTCCGGTCCTCGAGAAGGTGGCCCAGATGGGCAAGCCCCTCCTGATCGTGGCGGAGGACGTCGAGGGCGAGGCGCTCGCCACACTCGTCGTCAACAAGCTGCGCGGGACGCTCAAGGTCGCGGCCGTCAAGGCGCCCGGCTTCGGCGACCGCCGCAAGCAGATGCTGCAGGATGTCGCGATCCTCACCGGTGGCCAGGTGATCTCCGAGGAACTCGGCTTCAAGCTCGAGAACACGGTGGTCGGCGACCTGGGCCAGGCGAAGCGGATCGTCATCGACAAGGACAACACGACGATCGTCGACGGTGCCGGCGACGGGGATCGGATCCAGGGCCGCATCAGCGAGATCAAGGTCGCGATCGACAAGTCGACGTCCGACTACGACCGTGAGAAGCTGCAGGAGCGGCTGGCGAAGCTGGCGGGCGGCGTGGCGGTCATCAACGTGGGTGCCGCTACCGAGACCGAGATGAAGGAGAAGAAGGCTCGCGTCGAGGACGCGCTGCACGCGACCCGCGCGGCCGTGGAGGAGGGCATCGTTCCCGGCGGCGGCGTGGCGCTTCTGCGGAGCCAGATGGCGCTCGACGGCCTCGAGGGTGCCGATTCGGACGAGAGCATCGGGATCCAGATCGTGCGGCGCGCGGTGGAAGAGCCGATCCGAACGATCGCCTCGAACGCCGGGGCCGAGGGCTCGATCATCGTCGAGAAGGTCCGCGAAGCGGACGGCCGGAACACCGGCTACAACGCGGCCAGCGGCGATTACGAAGACATGGTGAAGGCCGGCGTCATCGACCCGACCAAGGTCACGCGTACCGCGCTGCAGAACGCAGCCTCGATCGCGGGTCTGCTGCTCACGACCGAGGCGGTCGTGGTGGAGCGGCCCGATTCGGAGGATCCCGCGGCGGCGGCCGGCGGCGGCATGCCCGGCGGCGGCATGGGCGGCATGTACTAGCCGTTCGTCTCGGGGGGCGGTTCGCCGTCCCCGTCGCACCGAGTGTACGAGAAGGACGGAAGGCCCGGCTTCGGCCGGGCCTTCGCGCATCCGGCTCCCGCGGTTAGGATGTCCCGCGATGTCCTTGCTCAAACTTCATTTGGGGTCTTCGGTGGCTCCCGGAGGTGCGGCGCGGACGGCGCTCTGCGTCGCTGTCCTGGCTCAAGTGGCGTGCTCGGACGCAACGGGTCCGGACGGAGAGCTCTGTCCCGCCGTGGCGGGGCGGGGCGCCACCCGCGTCACGCTGGCGCTCGCGCCCGGGGAGATGTGCGTCCTCCCGGCGGGAGGGACCCAGGTGGTGGAGATCGGGGCGGGTGACGCCTCGGCGCGCTACCTGATGGTCGTGCAGAGCGCCCTGCAGACGCCGGGGGCGACGACTCGCCTCCGGCTTGCGGCGCAGGCGGAGGGGGCGGCGGCCGCCCGGGTCCCGCCGGTCGCCACCCCTGCGCGCACGGCACCGGCTGATGATTTCGGCTTCGAGGACGGCGGAATCGACCTTGAGGAGGCGTCGCGGGCCGAACTCGCCTTCCGGGCGAATGCCCGCCGCGCCGTGCTGGAGGCGCGACCCCTGCGCCAGGTCCGCGCCAGCCCGACAGGTCCCGGACCGGTGCGTGCGAGTGCGACCTCCTCCGCTGTAATGCCCCCTTCCGTAGGTGACACGGTGATGTTCAGCAATGCCGTGCATCCGGATCTCGAGGTGGATTGCGATGGGATCCACGACGTAACTGCGGTCGTCCGCGCGGTGGGCCCGAACTTCGCGGTCGTGGAGGATCTGGATGGGGCCGGCGTCGTGCTCGATGGCGGTTACGAGAGTGTCCTCGGAGCGCTCGAAAGGGGGGTCTTCCCCGTCCTCTCGGCTTACTTCGGTGAACCCGCGGACCTGGATCGAAACGGCGTCGTATGGATCCTGTTCACACCTGTCGTGAACCGGACCACGCCCCGGGACAGCGATACCCGGATCTCCGGGTTCTTCAATCCGGCGGATCTGGCCGATCCCGAGAGTTGCCCCGCGTCCAACGGCGGGGAGATCCTTTACCTCCTCGCACCCGATCCCGATGGGCGGTTCTCCAAGCCAGTACCCGAAGAATTCGCCACGACCGGGGCGATCGGCGTGGCGGCGCACGAACTGGCTCACCTCATTTCGGCCGAGCGCCGCACAGTGCTTTCCCAGGGCTCGTTCGCGAGCCTCGAGGTGACCTGGCTGAGCGAGGCGCTGGCTCATTCGGCGGAGACGTTCATCGGGATGTCCGGTGCATTCCTGGGCCCGGGGGCCAACTACGGCTTCGAGGAACTCTTCGCCAATTCCGGCAATTTCGAGACCTTCCACCTCCCGAACTTCCGGCGCGCCGCGTTCTACCTGCACGGCCCGCATCGGACCCCCGCATTGGGGGATGCCGACTTGCGCGACCCCGGAGGCATTTCCTCGCTCGCCATGCGAGGGTTCGGCTGGCTCTTTCTGCGCTGGCTCGCGGATCAGTACGCGACGGGCGGCGGCGGACTGCTCGGCGGCGTCGCGGAGGAGGCCATTTTCCACGACCTGGCGGGAGGGGGGAACGGGCGTGCGCGGGGCATCGAAAATGTCGAGCGGGTCGCGTCGGCGCACGGTGGGCCGGCCACATGGGACGACCTCCTGGCTTCCTGGACCCTTGCCCCGATCGCGGACGATCAGCCCGGCGCGCCCCCCTCGACGCAGGTGACGACACTGCAAATTCGCGACGTGTTCGCGGGTCTGCACCGGGAGCTGCAGGGAAAGCGCCCCTTCGCGACGGCCTTTCCGCTCCGCGCGACGGAGATCGCGCTCGCCGCCGGGACGGATGCCCGGATCGATTTCGAACTCGGCGCCTCGACAGGCTACTACTTCACTCTCGAGAGCGCGGGGCCGCACCCGCAGATGCGTGTGGAGCTGACGACCCAGGCCGGTCTCGCCGTCCCCTCTTCCCAGGAAATCCGCATCGTTGCTCTCCGGATTCGCTGACCCGGTGTGGTGTCTGCCGGTTCACACGCGCCTACGGGCACGGAGCGCGAACGGCGGGTATCTTGGCGTCGGAGCGGCCGGCCGACCCGACGAACCGGCGGCCCGCGGACGGCGCCACGGAGATCAACTTTGAGACACCCATGCTGAAACTACGAGACAGGTGGCCACGCCTCGGGCTGGCGTTCTCCGGTCTCACGCTGGCCGCGTGCGGCGGCGGGACGACGGATCCGCCGCCTCCTCCTCCCCCTCCCCCGCTCGCCTCGGGGTGCGGAGGGGTGGCCACGCCGTCCGTGTCCGCCACGCTGGACCTGACTCCCGGCCAGCATGTCACGCTGGATGCCGCCGCGGACGTGCGCGCCTTTCGGCTGGCCGGAGGAGATTCGCCGCGCGACTACCAGGTGATCGTGCAGAGTGCGTCGCAAGCGCCCGGGCAGAGCGTGGACGGCTGCATGCGCATCCGCGCCGAGCGCGCCTCGGGGAACGTGACCCCGTCCCGCGCGCCCCGTCTCACGCCCACCGGCGGAGAATTGAACCGCAACCTTCAGCGCCGGGTGTCATGGTTCGAGCGTGAACGCCTCCTCCGGGAGCGGGATCTCCGGGAACTCGCGGCGGTGGGTGCCCAGCCCGTGAGGCCCGGGGCTCGGGGCCTCCACCCTCCGAGTCTCGCCGATGCGCGGCGGCCGCCGGATCTCGGAGACACACTCTCCTTCAGGATCGGCGTGGGCGCGAATCTGGTCGTAAACTGCCGCAACCCGACGACCGTCACCGGCGAGGTCAGGTACGCGGGAGAGCACTTCACCATCGTGGAAGACCTCCAGTTCCACGATCAGCCGGATAGCGACCGATTCTCGACGGAGGATTTCGAGGCCATCGGCCGGCAACTCGACGAAGTCGTATATCCGGTGGACGTCGCCTACTTCGGCGAACCTGCGGACATCGACGACAACGGGACCGTCTTCGCCCTTATTACGGCCGAGGTGAACAAGCTCACGCCCGCAGGAGAGCAGAGCGTCGTCGCCGGCTTCTTCCTCGCGCGGGACCTCACGACGAGATCGAGCTGCGCGGCCTCGAACGAGGGGGAGATCTTCTATCTCGTGGGTCCGGATCCGGACGAGGACTTCGGCGCGGACATCAGCCTCAACTTCGCGCACGGGCTCGCGCGGTCGACAGTAGCGCACGAATTCGCGCACCTGCTCAACACGCAGCAGCGCGTCACGCTCGGGGGCGGCAACATCTTTGGGGATCGAGAGGTCGCGTGGCTCGATGAGGGGATGGCCCACCTCGCCGAGGAGGTCGCCGGTTTGCGGGCCGCGGGCCTGGGGACGAGGGCGAACCTCGACTTGGACATGATCACGGCGAGCGAGGAACAACTTGCCATCTACAACCATTTTCACGTCGTGAATCAGATTCGCCTCGGCCGTTTTCTGCGGGGCGGCTGTCCGACGCCGGATCCCAATGGTCCGGCGGCCACGCGAGTGCTCGGGGACGCGGCCGGCGAAGATCCCGGCGGGGTGGAGTCCCTGGCCTTCCGCGGCTTCGCGTACGGGTTCGCACGCTGGCTCGGCGACCAGTTCGGTGCGCCCGGGAGCGGGGGAGCGCTTCCCGGAAGCAGGGAGGAAGAGCTGTTCCGGTACCTGACTTCGGGCGGGCCCGCGCACTTCAAGGGCATCACCAACGTGGAACGGACACTTCAGACCGTGGCCGGCGTGAACATGGAATGGGAGGAGGTTCTCTCCCTGTACCTGACTTCGCTCATTGCGGATGACCGGGTGCCGGCAGCGGCGGATCCCCGGACTCAGTGGTCGACCTGGAATCTCCCGGGGCTGTACAGGCAACTCAGCGAATCCAATCTCGGGGACAACTGTCCGTTCACGCGCGTTTTCCCGCTCACGCCATCGCGGATGAACTTGCATGTATCGACGAACAGCTCGACCGAGTTCACGATGAACTCCTCCACGGGGCGCTATTTCTCTCTCGTGAGTTCCGGCGCGGCGCCCGGCTTGATCCTCGAGGTCATGGACCGGGCCGGGGCGGACCTTCCGCCGCGCGCGAGGGCGCAGGTTACGATCCTCCGGACGCGTTGACGGATGTTTGGCGATCGGGCCACGCGACCCTAGCTTCCGCGTCCACTGACAGCTTCCATCCAAATCGTGCATCGACGGGTAGGCCGATGAACGACTCCCAGATCTCAATCAAGCTCCCCGATGGTTCCTCTAGGGAGCTGCCTCGTGGTTCCAGCGCCGCCGATCTTGCTGCAGCCATAGGCCCCGGACTGGCCCGAGCGGCGGTCGCCGCCCGTGTGAACGGTGCGCTCACCGACCTCTCGGCCCCGCTCCTGGACGGGGCCGAGGTCGCGATCGTGACGCGCAGCGACGAGGATCCCGACGCGCTCTACGTCCTTAGGCACTCTGCGGCGCACGCACTCGCCACGGCCGTGCGGGAGCTGTATCCGGGGGCGGGCATCGGCTTCGGGCCCCCGATCGACGACGGCTTTTATTACGACTTCGAGGTCCCGGCGCCCTTCACGCCCGAGGATCTGGAGAAGATCGAGCGCACGATGGCGGAGGTCGCGGGGGCCGATGATCCGTTCGAGCGTCGCGAGGTCTCGCGTGACGAAGCCCTGGAACTGTTCGCCGATGATGCGCTCAAGCTGGAGCGGCTGGACGAAATCCCGGCGGACGAGGCGATCTCCGTCTATCGCAACGGGCCGTTCCTCGACCTTTGCCGGGGGCCGCACGCTCCTCGCACCGGTGAGATCCGACACTTCCGGGTTCTGAACGCCGCGGGAGCCTATTGGCGCGGCGATGAACGCCGCCAGATGCTGCAGCGCATCTACGGGACGGCCTTCTATTCGCGAGACGCGCTCGAGGCCTACAGCACGCGGATCGATGAGGCCCGGAAGCGGGACCACCGGAAGCTGGGCAGGGAACTGGATCTGTTCTCGATCCAGGACGAGATCGGTCCCGGGCTCGTGTGCTGGCACCCGAAGGGCGCGCGCGTGCAACTGGAACTCCGGCGCTGGATCGAGGACCTGCAGTACTCTCGCGGCTACGAATTCGTGTACACGCCTCATGTCTCCAGTGAGGCGCTCTTCCGGCGCTCCGGACACCTGCCCAACTACGCGGAGAACATGTACCCCCGCATGGAGAGCGAGGACGGGGAAGCCTTTCGCGTGAAGCCGATGAACTGTCCCGGCCACATCACGATCTACGCGGCGAATCCCCGCAGCTACCGGGACCTTCCCGTGCGCCTGTCCGAGGTCGCCAACGTGTACCGCCACGAACGGTCGGGGACGCTGCACGGCCTGCTGCGCGTGCGGATGCTCACGATGGACGACGGGCACGTCTTCTGCACCTCCGACCAGATCGAAGACGAGATCTTCATCTGTCTGGAACTCGTGGACACGGTGATGACGACGCTGGGCCTCGACTATCGGTTCGACCTCTCGACCCGTCCGCACGGGGAGAAGCGAATCGGCAATGACGAGGTCTGGGACATGGCGGAGGACGCCCTGCGCGAGGCGCTGGAGCGCGGTGGCCTCGACTACGAGCTGGACGAGGGCGGGGGCGCCTTCTACGGCCCGAAGATCGACATAAAGTACAAGGACGCGATCGGGCGCGAATGGCAGGGGGCGACCATCCAGCTCGACTTCAACCTGCCCGAGCGCTTCGAACTCGAGTACATGGGCCCGGACAACAGGCCCCACCGGCCCGTGATGATCCACCGCGCCATCTTCGGCACGCTGGAGCGCTTCACGGGCGTGCTCATCGAGCACTTCGCGGGGGCCTTCCCGCCCTGGCTCGCGCCCGTACAGGTGCGGGTCCTGCCCATCACCGACGGGCACGCGCCCGCGGCCGGCGGCATCCGCGATCGCCTCGCCGCCGAAGGACTGCGAGTGGAACTCGACGACCGCTCCGACACCCTCGGCTACCGCATCCGCGACGGTGAACTGCAGAAGATTCCGTACCTCCTCGTCGTCGGAGACCGTGAGATCGAGGCCGGCACCGTGGCCGTCCGCGCCCGCGGCGCGAAACGCAAGCAGGAGGTCGTCCCGCTGGATGATTTCGCCTCGCGGGTCCGCCACCGCGTCGAGACCCGGTCTCTCGAAACCTGACGTCAAGAGACGCCCGGGCCGCTCTCTCGTTGACAGGAGGGCCTCCCGGGGGCACTTTTCCGGCGTTGGAAAAACAGACAAGCGGGGCCGCGTTGCCCCCACCCTACCGGCGCACGGAATCGTGCTGCTGCCGGGTCTCGGTCGCACTCCCCGCGTGGGACGTGCCTTCGTGCCCGGTCGGCAAACGCCGATGCGGGCTTTCTTATGAGGTGCAGTGAACGGAGATCCCAGAGTCAACGACAAGATCCGGATCAGCCCGATCCGGCTCATCGACGAGGAGGGCACCCAGCTCGGCATCGTCGCGACGGACGAAGCTCGCGCCCTCGCGACCGAACGCGGACTCGACCTGGTCGAGGTGGCGCCCGGCGCGCGACCGCCGGTCTGCCGGCTCATGGACTTCGGAAAGTACAAGTACGCGCAGGCGAGGAAGGCGCGGGAGGCGAAGAAGAAACAGCACATCATCCACGTCAAGGAAGTGAAGCTGCGGCCGAAGATCGAGGCGCACGACATCGACTTCAAGATGCGGCACGCGCGCAGGTTCCTCGGGGATGGTGACAAGGTGAAGTTCACGCTGATGTTCCGGGGACGCGAGGTCACGCACCCGGAGCGGGGGCGGCGGATCCTTGAAATGGTGAAGGACGAGTTGGAGGACATCGCGGTTGTGGAGTCGGACATCGCCCATGAGGGTCGCACGATGACCATGCTGATGGGACCGCACCGCACGTAGTCCACTCCAGAACGACGACTCCGTCCCGGACGGTCACGGACGGAGCTGAACCGGAGCATACGCAACATGCCGAAAATGAAGACGAACCGGTCCGCGGCCAAGCGGTTTCGAAAGACCGGCAGCGGGAAGTACCGCCGCCGGCGTGCCTACCACAGCCACATCCTGACGAAGAAGAGCCCCAAGCGTAAGCGGCGGCTGCGTCAGGGGACCCTTGTGGCGAAGGCGGACGAGAAGCGGGTGAAGCGACTCCTGGGCGAATAGCCGCCCATTCCCCCACAGTGCCCCCGGACAGTCCCGGTATCAGGAATCAGGAGGTGCGGTCATGCCACGCGCGACGAGCAGCGTTGCACGTAACCGTCGAAAAAAGAAGATCCTCAAGGAAGCCCGCGGCCAGTTCGGCGCGCGGTCGAAGCTATATCGGACCGCGAAGAACTCGGTCGAGCGCGGCTGGGCCTATGCATATGTCGACCGGCGCAAGAAGAAGCGCGACTTTCGCCGACTGTGGATCGCCCGCATCAACGCGGCGGCTCGGCAGAACGGAATGTCCTATTCGCGCTTCGTCAGCGGACTGAAGGGTGCTGGCGTCGACCTGAACCGCAAGGTGCTCGCGGACCTCGCCATTCGGGATCCGGCCGCTTTTACCAAGCTTGTCGAGGTGGCCAAAGCGCACGGCCCATGACCCCGGCCGGAGCGTCTCTCCTCGATCGGCTCTCCGCCATCGAGGAGAAGGGGCTCGCCGCGATCGGGGAAGCGGGGGATTCCGCTGCGCTCGAGTCGGCCCGCGTCGACTATCTGGGCCGGAACGGTCAGCTGGCCGAGGTCATGTCCCTGATCGGCACGGTCGAGGCCGCGGCCCGGCGTGACGTCGGACAGCGCGCCAATGCCGTGAAGACGGTGCTGCGTGGAGCCCTCGAGGAGCGGGCCGAGGCGCTGGCGGCAGCCGCCTCCGATCCGCGCGCCCGCATCGATCTCACCCTCCCCGCGCGCGGGCGCTGGGTCGGCGGCGTGCATCCCGTGACCCGCGTCATCGACGAGATCTGCGACATCTTCGCGGAACTCGGCTTCACGCGCGTGCTCGGCCCCGAGATCGAGTCCACATGGTACAACTTCACCGCGCTCAACATTCCGCTCGACCACCCCGCCGCGGATATGATGGACACCTTCTATTTGGAGAAGGACATCGTGTTGCGGACGCACACGTCGCCCGTGCAGGCGCGCGTGATGGAGGCATTCCAGCCGCCCGTCCGGGTCGTCGTGCCGGGGCTCGCGTACCGGCGTGATTCTTTCGATCCCTCGCACGCTCCCGCGTTCGAGCAGATCGAAGGGCTCGCGGTCGACGAAGGCGTGGATTTCGTCGAGTTCCGCGCCGCGATCGAACACTTCGTGCACCATTTCTTCGGTCCGGGGACGAAGAGCCGCTTCCGGCCATCGTTCTACCCCTTCACTGAGCCCTCCGCGGAGGTCGACGTGTCGTGCACGGTGTGCGTCGGGAGCGGCTGCTCCACGTGCAAGCGCACCGGCTGGATCACGATCATGGGAAGCGGGATGGTGGATCCCGCCGTCTTCGAGGCCGTGGGGTACGACCCCGAGCGTTACACGGGCTATGCATTCGGGATGGGACCGGCTCGCATTGCCATGGTGCGGCACGGCATCCCCGACATGCGGCTCCTCTACGAGGGGGAGATGAGCTTTCTGCAGCAGTTCGCATGAACATCTCGTTCAACTGGATCGACGAACTCGTCGGACTGCGCGGGGAACTCCGGGACCCGCGCGTTCTGGCCGAGCGCCTGACCATGACGGCCGCCGCGGTGGAGAAGATCGAAACGGTGGGCGCGGGGCTGGCGGGGATCGTCGTTTCGCGCGTGCTGGAAGCCCGCCCGCACCCGAACGCGGACCGGCTGACCCTGTGCAAGGTGGATCGGGGCGCCGGCGAGGTGCTCGATGTCGTGTGCGGCGCTCCCGTGATCGCGACCGGGGGGCTCTATCCGCATGTGGCGCCCGGCGGCGAACTGCCCGCCGGCTTCCGCATCGAGAGCCGCAAGATTCGCGGCGAACTGAGTCACGGCATGCTGTGTTCGGAGGCCGAACTCGAGCTGGGGCGCGACAAGGGGGGCATCATGCGCCTCGCCGACGGGCTCGAGCCGGGGACGCCGCTCGCCGAGGCGCTGGGGTTGCCCGACACGCGCCTCACGCTGGACCTGAACCCGAACCGGGTCGACCTCGCCTGCCACATGGGGGTCGCCCGCGAGTTGGGCGGGCCTCCGGCGCCGCGCGACTTCGGAGGTGCAAGTTGGTCGCCCGAATGGCGGGACGGCGAGTCCGAGGCGAGCGGAGCCGGGGTCACGGTGCGCATCGAGGACCTCGACCGCTGTTCGCGCTACATGGCCGCCGTCATCCGGGGGATCAGGGTCGGACCGTCGCCGGCGTGGCTCGCGGGCCGACTCCTCGCCGTGGGCGCACGTCCGATCAGCAACGTCGTCGACGCGACGAACTACGTCCTCCTCGAGTACAACCAGCCGCTGCACGCCTTCGACCTCGCGCGGCTGTCCGGTGCGGAGATCCGCGTGCGCGCAGCCGTGGCGGGCGAGCCGCTGACGACGCTGGACGGCCAGGAACACAAGCTCACCCCCGAACAGACGGTGATCGCGGACCGCGATCGCGCGATCGCCTTCGCGGGTGTCATGGGAGGGCTCGACACGGAGGTTACGGGGGACACCGTCGATGTGCTCATCGAGTGCGCTTCGTTCAACCCGGCCGGCGTGCGCAAGACCAGGACCCCGGCCGGACTGTCCACCGACGCGTCCTACCGCTTCGAGCGGGGGATCGATGTCCATGCCCAGGAGCGGGCGCTCACGCGGTGCGTGGAACTCATCCTCGCCACGGCGGGGGGCGAGGCGGACCTCATCGGCCTTCGCGCGGGTCCGCCGCCGGCCCGGATGCCGCCGGTCGAACTCCGAGTCGGCCGCGTGAACCAGGTACTCGGCTTCGGCCTCGACGCGGCGGGCGTGCTCGCGGCACTCGAGCCGATCGGCTTCGAGGCCCTGCCCGCCGCGAGCGGTAACGGCGACGCGGACGCTGCGACCGATCCGCTGCTTGTCTCCGTGCCCGGATGGCGCACCGATGTCCTGCGGGAGATCGATCTCGTGGAGGAAGTCGCGCGCCGGGTCGGGTACGATGCGGGGGCTGGCCAGGACCGCAGGTTCCGGCCCAGCGGGGTGCCTGCGGACCCGAGGGTCGAGAAGGCGGCCAGAGTGCGGAAGATGCTCACGGGACGAGGATTGCTCGAAGCTCGCAGCCTGAGTTTCATGCCGGAGGATTTCCGTGGGAACCGCGCCATCGTCTCGGTGCCGAACCCGCTGTCGGCCGAAGAGAGTTGCCTTCGCTCCGCGATGGTCCCCGTGCTGCTCCGGCGGCTCGAACACAATCTTGCGCGCGGCAATCGCAATGTCCGCCTGTTCGAACTCGGTACCGTGTTCGGGTACGCGGCCGGCGCGGGCACGGAAGAGGACGCGGACGGGACCGGTCGTTTCGAGGAGTCCGGAAGAGTGGGGGCGGTCATCACCGGGACCCGGCGCCCGGATCACTGGTCGGGACCGGCGCTGGATTTCGACCTGTGGGATCTCAAGGAGATGGCCGAGTCGTTCGCGCGCCGACTCTGCGGCGCCGGCCTGGAGCCGCTCGAGGGAGCCCCGGTTGGGGGCGCTCCGGATAGGGGAGCGTCGTCTCTTGCGGGGCCATGGCTATCGGGTGGCGGGTTCCGCGCCGTGAAGGACGGCCGCGTGGTCGGCGTCGCGGGAGCCGTGAACGTGGCGTCGATTGACGCCCCTCCGTGGGCCGCGCCCGCGTTCGGATTGGAGTTCGACCTCGCCGCCGTCGAGGGGCGGACCGCACCTGCTTATCGGAGAACGTCACCGTTCCCGGCCGTGCGCCGAGACCTCTCGATGACAGTGCCCCGAGGCGTCCCCGCCGCGGACATCGAACAGGCGGTGCGGGAAGTGACGTCCGACCTCCTGCGCGATGCGCGCCTCTTCGATGTCTACTCTGGAGATGAGATCGAGGGAGGTCACCTCGGACTGGCATGGACGTTTCGCTTCCGGGCTCCCGACCGTACGCTCACGGATCGGGATGTCGAGTCGGAGATGTCCACGCTATCCAAGGCCTTGGAGAAACGGTTCGGTGCCAGAATCCGGAGGTCCTGACCGGCAAGGGGAAGTTGAGGCACTGCTCGACCGCCTCTCTCGGGCGGCAAGCAGGATCGAGACCCAATGGGATGAACTCCGGGTCGCGGGCCCGGGCGAACCGGCTCCCGCCGAGATCGAGGAGCGGCTCAAGTCGGTGACGGAGGAAAACCGGCGCCTGCGCGAGACACTGGCCGAGGCCAGGGAAAAGGCCCGGCGCCTGCGCAATCGACTGGCTCATGTGGAGGATGAGGTATGAACTCAGGTGATGACTCGCCTCCGATCGTGGTGACGATATTCGGCGATCGATACCGGATCCGGACGGATCGGGGTGAAGCGTACACACGGGCCTGCGCAGAGTACGTGGACGATGCGATCCAGCGCGCGCACGTGGCGGGTGTGGCCGAGCCCCAGCGCGCCGCGATCCTTGCCGCGCTCGAGATCACGGACGAACTCCTCCAGGCCCGCCGCGAGGTCGAGCAACTCACGGACGCCGTCGAGTCGAGAGTCACGGAAGTGACCGAACGGCTCGAGTCCATCGCGGGCGACCCCTCCGCGTAGATTCGGTCTTTGCCTTCGCCCGGGCCGGGATCGCGCCGTCCGCTTGCGGCGTGCAGAGTCCCGAGCAACGTTTCCTGACGGTAGTTAGAGAGACAAGCAGGCAATCGGTGTTGTGCTGTCCGTAAGGCGGCCCCGCAGAAGCGAGGCCCCAGCTTCAGATAGATAATCGAACGGAGCGCATCGCTTCCGTTCGATCTGAGCGGCATGCACCGGTGGACGAGTCCGCCGGTTTTTTTTCTTAATAGATGGTTCGAGGATTGGAGTCTGGCCGTGCTGGAATCCATCACCGTGCCGACAATCCTGTTGGCGATCGCGGGTCTCGTGGCGGGGGGCGTCGCGGGGATTCTGATCGAGCGACGGGGCCTGCGCCGGGTGCGCAGCCGCCTTGAGAGCGACGGGCGCGATATCATCGAGTCCGCCCGGCAGGAGGCCGGCAGCCTCCGCAAAGCGGCGGAACTTGCGGGGCGCGAGGAGGCGCAGCGTCTCCGGGAGGAATCGACCAGAGAGGCGGAGCGCCGGCGTACGGAGTTGGAGCGCCTGGAGCAGCGGGCCCTCGAGCGCAGCGAGACGCTGGAACGCAAGCTCGAGACGATCGACCAGCGGCAGGATCGGATGGACCGGCGTCGCGAGCAGATCGAGGTCGAGCGCGGCGAACTCGACACGCGGGCGAAGGAACTCGTCGACCGCGAGCGAGAACTCGGAAAGCGTCTCGAGAAAATCGCGGGTATCAGCCGGGAAGACGCCCGCAGCGAGTTGATGGGCCAGATTCGCGACCAGGCGCGAGCGGACGCGGCACAGCACGTCCGGGAGGTGCGCGAGCGCGCCCGAACCGAGGCGGAACGCGAAGCGCGCAAGATCATCTCCCAGGCGATCGAGAAACTCTCCGTCGACCATTCCTCCGAAGCGGCCGTCTCGGTCGTCACCCTTCCCAGCGACGACATGAAGGGTCGCATCATCGGGCGCGAGGGCCGGAACATCCGGTCCTTCGAGGCGGCCACGGGCGTCGACGTGGTTGTGGACGATACGCCCGAGGCCGTCATCCTCTCCTGCTTCGATCCGGTCCGACGTGAAGTCGCGCGGCTGGCCATGGACCACCTCGTCGGTGACGGCCGGATCCACCCCGGACGCATCGAGGAGGTTGTGGAGAAGGCGCGGGAGGATGTGCAGCGGACGATGCGGCAGGCGGCGGATGAGGTCCTGTATGAACTCGGCATCCACGACCTGCACCCGAAACTCCGGGAAGTGCTCGGTGTCCTTCGCTTTCGGACCAGTTACGGGCAGAACCAGTTGCAGCACGCGCACGAGGTCGCGCTCATCGGAGCCACGATGGCGGCCGAACTGTCACTCGACACGCAGCTGGTGAAGCGGATGGGCCTGCTGCACGACATCGGCAAGGGGCTCACGCACGAGAAGGAGGGAAGCCACGTCGAGATCGGCTACGACCTGTGCAAGCAGTGCGGGGAGAAGGACGGCGTGCTGAACGCGATTCGGGCACACCACGACGAGGAGCCCGCCCGCTATCCGGAGACCTTCCTGGTCACCGCGGCGGACGCGATTTCCGGCGCCCGTCCCGGCGCCCGGCGAGAGTCGTTTGAGCACTACGTGAAGCGATTGGAGAAATTGGAGGAGATCGCGAGTTCCTGGGACGGTGTCGAGAAGGTCTACGCGATTCAGGCGGGACGGGAGATCCGGATCATGGTGACCCCCGACAAGATCTCCGACGAGGAAATGGCGAAGCTGTCGGAACGTACGGCCCGCCGCATCGAGAACGAGTTGCAGTATCCGGGGCAGATCAAGGTGGTCGTCGTGCGCGAGTCACGAACCGTGGACTTCGCACGCTAGACACACTTCTCACGCTGAACGACGGAGAGGAATGGATGACGGCGCAGCTCATCGATGGGAAGCGGATCGCGGCCGAGATCCGGGCGGAAGTGGCGAAACGGACGCGAGCCCTTGCGGAGCGGGGGATCCGACCCGGCCTCGGAGTCGTCCTCGTCGGCGATGATCCCGCGTCGCATGTCTATGTGCGGATGAAGACGAAGGCCTGCGAAGAGGCCGGCATTCTTGCCCGCGACATCACGCCGCCCGCCGACATCGGCCGCGAGGCACTCCTCGGCATCGTCGATGAACTGAACGCGGATCCGGCCATCCACGGCATTCTCGTGCAGCTCCCCCTGCCTCGGCACCTGGATGAGCGCGAGGTCACGGAGAGGATCGATCCGGCCAAGGACGTCGACGGATTCCACCCGGTGAACCAGGGCCGCATGTCTCAGGGGG
The DNA here is from genome assembly GCF_965213655.1 of Candidatus Palauibacter sp. GTDB lineage: Bacteria > Gemmatimonadota > Gemmatimonadetes > Palauibacterales > Palauibacteraceae > Palauibacter. Next base: position 678,522 of record NZ_CBDBZT010000003.1, read on the forward strand.
ACGCGAACGCGTTCCGCCCGGCCACGCCCGCCGGCGTCCAGGAACTCATCCGGCGGACGGGCGTGGAAACCTCCGGGGCTCACGTCGTCATCGTCGGCCGCTCGAACATCGTCGGCATGCCGATGTCCCAGATCATGCTCCAGAAGGAGCCCGGCGCGAACGCCACGGTGACTGTGGCCCACAGCCGCACGGCCGACCTCGGCGCCGTGACGCGCCAGGGGGAGATCCTCATCGTCGCCGTCGGAGTCCCCGGCATCGTCCGCGGCGACATGGTGCGGGAGGGAGCCGTCGTGATCGACGTGGGGGTGAACCGCGTCGAGGATTCGACCAGGGAGCGCGGCTACCGGCTCGTCGGCGATGTGGCCTTCGACGAGGCCGTGGAGCGCGCGAGCTGGATCACGCCGGTTCCCGGCGGCGTTGGGCCCATGACGATTGCCATGCTGCTCAGCAATACCGTGACGTCTGCGGAGCGGACCGCAAGCCTCGCCACGGCGGGGACGGTGGCGGCGGCGGGTTGAATGTGACGTCGCAAGCCTCGCTGTTCGGCCCGGCCGAGGTGCGCGATGGCCGGTCCCCGGAAGGCGCGGTCACCGTGTCCGAGTTGAACGAGGCGACGCGCGGCACGCTGGAGAAGCGCTTCGGGGACCTCTGGGTCTGCGGCGAAGTGACGAACTGGACCCGCTCTTCGGTCGGGCACCGCTACTTCTCCCTCCGGGACCAGGCGCGCGACGCGAGTGTTGCCTGCGTGTTCTTCCGGGGGGACGCCTGGCGCCTGCCGGCGGACCCCGAAGACGGCATGGAGGTCTTCGTCCACGGGCGTCCCACCCTCTATGCCCGGCAGGGTCGGTTCCAGCTGCGCGTGCGCGCCATCGAAGCGGCGGGCGAGGGTCTGTGGAGGATCGCCTTCGAGCGGCTCCGCCGGCAGTTGGCGGCCGAGGGCATGCTGGACCCGGAGCGCAAGCGCGCGTTGCCCGCGTTTCCCCGGCGCGTGGGTGTCGTCACGTCGAGCAAGGGGGCGGCGTTGCACGACATCATCACCGTGCTCCGCCGGCGGGCTCCGTGGGTCGAGATCGTGGTGCGCCACTGCCGCGTGCAGGGTGAGGGCGCTGCCGACGAAGTACGAGCTGCGCTCCAGCGCCTCGTGGAGTGGAGCGCTGGTGGTCTGGAGCGGGAACTGGACGCGATCATTCTGAGCCGGGGCGGCGGGTCGATGGAGGACCTGTGGTGCTTCAACGAGGAGACGGCGGTCCGTGCGGTGGCGGCGACCCCGGTTCCCGTGATCTGCGCCATCGGGCACGAGGTCGACGTGACCCTGTGCGAGTTGGTGGCGGACCTCCGGGCGCCGACGCCGTCCGCCGCCGCGGAACTCGCGGTGCCGGACGTCCGGAGCGTCCGCGCCTCGCTCGACGCGACGGGGCAGGGTCTGGCTCGAGGGTTGCGCCGGCTCATCACGCGCGGGAGCGATCGCGTGGAAGCGCTAGCGCACCGCCTGCCTGCTTCCGCCGGATACGTGCGCGATGTCGCGGAACTACGTCTCGACACCTTGGCGGCCCGGCTCCCGGCCGGCTTGGAGCGCGCGCTCTCCCGCTCGCGTGCGCAGCTTGCGGGCCTCGCCGCCGCGCTCGATGCCCTGAGTCCGCTCGAGACTGTGGCCCGCGGTTACGCCGTGGCCACCGATCTTCAGGATCGTCGACTCACGCGCATCGACCATTTCAGGCCGAGCCAGCGCTTCCGCCTGCGCGTGCAGGGGGGACGGGTCGCGGCGACGACGGACACCGTGGAGCCTGACACGGCAGGGCCTGACGCCCCGGAGTCCGAACCATGAGCGAGTCTTCGACGAAGTTCGAGTTCGAAAAGGCGATCCGGGAACTGGAACAGATCGTCACACGCCTCGACCGGGAGGGCATCGGACTGGACGAGGCGATCGCCCTTTTCGAGCAGGGGATCGAGCGTCTCGGCGAAGCTCGGCATTGGCTCGAGAGGGCGAGCGGCAGGGTCGAGGAACTCATCGCGTCGTCGACGGGGAAGCTGAAGACGGCGCCTTTGGTGGGTGTGGAAGCGGCGGGCGAGGAGTCGGCGGATGAGCCGGAAGGCGGATCGTGACGGGGGAACTGCACGAATTGCGTGCCGCGATCGATGCGGAACTGAGGGGCTGGGTATCCGAGACACTTCAGGGGACGGGCCCGATCGCGGAACCCATACGGTACGCAGTTCTCGCGCAGGGGAAGAGGATCCGGCCTCTCCTGTTCGTCGGCGCCTGGGAAGCTGCTGGGGGCCACACCGGCCCGGTCGGGCGAGCCGGCGCCGGAAACGGGTCGGCTGCGCTCCATCGCGTGGCCCTGGGGCCCGAACTCGTCCACACGTATTCCCTGATCCACGATGATCTGCCGTGCATGGATGACGACGACCTTCGCCGCGGGCGTCCGACGGTGCATATCCGGTATGGAGAGCGGGCTGCGGTTCTGGCGGGGGCGGCGCTGCTTCCGCTCGCGATCCGCGCCGTGGCCGAGGGAGCGGCGGGCCTGAAGTTGTCTGACCCCGCGGCGAGCCGGCTTATCGGAACCCTCACGGCGGCGGCCGGCAGCGACGGCATGGTCGGAGGCCAGCTCCTCGATCTTCTCGCCGAGAAGGAGCGTGTGAGCTTCGACAAGCTTGCGCGAATCCACCTCGGAAAGACCGCGCGTCTTATCGCCGCATGCTGCACGATGGGCGGCATTGCGGCCCGCGCGCCGGCCGCGATCGTCGATCGGCTGACCCGCTTCGGGATCGCCATCGGACTCGCATTCCAGACGGTGGACGATATCCTCGATGTGACGGGATCTTCGAGCCGCATGGGGAAGATCGGCGGCCGGGACGCAGCCCTCGGAAAGGCGACGGTACCATCGGTCCTCGGTCTGGACGGAGCGAGAGCACGCGCCGAAGAGTTCGGCCGCGAGGCGCTGGGAGAGATCGCCCCGCTCGACGGTGCGGACCGGTTGCGAGAGATCGGACGACTCGTCCTCGAGCGCGACCGTTGAGCGGCCCATGAGATTCCTCATCATCGGTAACGCCGACCACCCGGAACTGGAGCCTCTGCTCCGCCGCGTCGAGCGGACGGCGGACGAACTCGGCGTGTCTCTCGTCTTCGAGCCATCGCTCGCGGCGGAAGCGGGACGCGATGCCGTCCCCCCGGAAGAGATTGACGGGGATGTCGCCCTCGTGCTGTCCCTGGGAGGGGACGGGACGCTGTTGCGGGCGGCCCGGTTGGCGGCACCGCGCGGCATCCCGGTGCTGGGCTGCAACCTGGGTCGGCTCGGATTCCTCACGATGGTCTCGGAGGAGGAGCTCGAAGCGGCGATGTCGATGGTGGCGAGCGGAGACTACGCGCTCGAGAAGCGGATCGCCCTCCGCGTCCGGGTGATTCCGAACGGATCCAACGGTCCGGACGAACGGAGCTTCTACGCCGTCAACGACGCGGTGATCCACAAGAGCGGCTTCGCCCGCCTGATCGGCCTGCGCGTTCTGGCTGACAACGACGAGGTGGGACACTACAGCGCGGATGGCATCATCTTCGCCACGGCTACGGGCTCGACGGCGTACAGCCTGTCTGCGGGTGGGCCGATCGTCTCGCCGACGATGGAGGGGATCGTCGCGACGCCCATTTCGCCGCACACGCTGGCGGTGCGCCCGGTTGTGTTTTCGGGAGACACCAGGATCTCCGTCGAACTCCTCTCCGGGGACCACGACCTGCAACTCACCGTGGACGGACAGCCCGGTTGTCTCCTCTCGGTGGGCGACCGGGTGGAAGTCGCTCGCTCCCGCCACCCCGTAGGTCTCGTCCGCCTGTCCGACTATTCCTTCTTCACCGTCCTCAGGCGGAAGCTGCGGTGGGGCGATGTCCGCGACCATCCGGCGCCCCCATCCGGGGGGAACGGGGACGGCTAGACCATGCTCAGAGAGCTTCGCGTCCGGAACTTTGCCGTCGTCGAGGAAGCCACGCTCGAATTCGGCCCGGGCCTGAGCGTGCTCAGCGGCGAGACGGGGGCCGGGAAGTCCATCCTCGTCGAGGCGCTTGCACTTCTCGTCGGGGGCCGGCCGTCCGCGGACATGATCCGGGCGGGATCCGGGGCCGCGCGCGTCGAGGGCCGCTTCGAGATCGAGGGCCTCGCTGGGTTGGGGTCGCTGTGCGAGGAGGCCGGCATCGAGCAGGAGGACGGCTGGCTCATCCTCTGTCGCGAGTTGCGTCGCGAGGGCCGCCATCGGGCCTGGATCAACGGCTCACCGTCCACTACGGGACGGCTGCGCGAGTTCGGGGTCCGACTCCTCGATCTCCACGGACAGCACGATCATCAGCGGCTCCTGGATCGCGCCTGGCAGCGGCGGCTCCTGGACGCTTATGGCCGGCACGGGCCGCTGGCGGCGCGGACGGCGGCCGCCCACGAAGAGTTGCGCATCGTCGAGGCACATCTGGAGGACACGCGGCGCGCGGCGCGCGAAGGGCGCGAACGGGCGGACTACCTGCGCTTCAAGCGGGACGAAATCGCGGGCGCCGGACTCGAACCGAACGAGGATGAGGCGCTCGAGGCGGAAGCTCGCCGCCTCTCGCATTCCGAAGAATTGATTGAACTCTCGGGCTCGCTCCACCATCGGTTGTACGAAGCCGAGGGGTCGCTCGTCGACCAGTTGGGCGAGTTTGCGACCCGCCTCGACGCCCTGGTCGCTATCGACCGTGAGGCGGGTCCCTTCCGCGATCTGCTCGAGGCCGCGCTCCGCAACGTGGAGGAACTGGGACGAAGCCTCGCGCCCTACCGGGATTCGATCGAGCACGACCCGCAGCGGCTCGACGAGATCCGCGTCCGGCAGGATCTCCTCTACCGGCTCAAGCGCAAGTACGGCGACACGCTGGACGACGTGATTCGCGCGGGCGAAGAGGCGCGACGCGAGCTGGAGGCGGTACGAGGCGCCGATGACGAGATCGAACGACTCGAAGCGGGACGCGAAGCCATGTCAACGAAGCTGGCCGCGCTGGCGTCCAAGCTCTCGAAACGGCGCCGCGCGTCGGCCCGCGCGCTCGCCGAGGCGGTGACCGCCGCACTCCCGGAACTCGGTCTCCTCGGGGGCCGGCTCGAGGTCTCGCTGGACGCGTACGAAGAGATCCGTGCCGTCGGCGCTGAACAGGTCGAGTTTCTCGTCTCCCTGAACCCGGGCTTCCCCCCGGCGCCGCTGCGCCGCGTCGCCTCGGGAGGAGAAATGAGCCGCCTCATGCTCGCGCTGGAGACCGCCCTCATCGAGGTCGACGATCTGCCGGTGCTCGTGTTCGACGAGATCGATGCGGGGATCGGGGGCGAGGTCGCACACCGCGTCGCGGCCCGGCTAGTGCGGCTCTCCGTCGCGCACCAGGTCCTCGTCGTCACGCATCTCGCACAGATCGCGGCGCGCGCCGACGCCCACTACTCGGTCGGAAAGGTCACGGAAGCCGAAGGAGTGCGGACCTCGGTCCGGGTGCTCACGGGAGGGGAACGCGTCCACGAAGTCGCCCGCATGCTGGGAGGCGACCCCGCCAGCCGCGCCTCACGAGCCCATGCCGAGGAGTTGCTCGCCGGCCAGCTATGACGCCGGATCGGCGCGATTGGCAGACTGCGATCAGAAGACGCTGATCGGGAAGCGGAGTTCGGCCCCGTAACGGAAGGACGCCGGGGTCAGGCCCCCGGAGCCCGAAATGGCCCGCCGCAACGAGATGCCGAACTGGTAGGCGCCGCGCACGGGTCTCGCCCCTTCAGCCAGCTGCTCGACGCCCCCGGCCTCGGAGATGTCGAGGAGCAACCCGACGCCCAGCCGGTGACGGGTCTGCGCTCCCTCTGCCGCCAGTATGTTCGGATCCAGTCCATCCACCATCCCCGCGAACTCGTAGGCGGGTGCCGGCAGGCGGAAGTAGTCGTACTCGATCCCCACGCTGAGAGCGGAGTTGAAGCGAAGGGAGGGCCGGACCAGAATCGCGAGGTAGTCACCGAGGTCTCGTCTCATCAGCGTCGTGAGTTCCTCTCCGACGTAGGGGCGGTCCGGTGGGGCGAAGCGGACCACCTCTTCGTCGGGGCGCTGGATCCCGTAACGGGCGGAGGCGCGGATCATGAAGCTGCGCCCGAACGCGATGTCCTGATACAGCGCCAGCTCGATGTCGGTCTGGCCGTCCCCGATCGGTATGTCCGCCGAGTTCGTCGGATTTCCGAAGAGCGTCAGGTTGCGGTTCTTGATACGGAGCCGGGCGAGTCCACCCACGGTCGTGCGCAGCCGGATGCCGCGTTCCGGATCCGGTGCGGGCTCGGCTTCCGCGTCCACGTCATCCCTGCGTCCCGGGATCGGCGTTCGGCGCGTGATGCCGTCGATGAGGTTGACCCGTACGAAGAGCTCGACCTCTCCGAGACTCAGTTCATTCCTCGTGTCCGTCGGCAGCCGATCGGCGAAGCCCTGACTCAGGAACAGAGTGTCGAAGTCATCCTCGGTCGCGAACTCGGGCAGGGCGAGTTCGGGCAGCGTCAGCCCGAGCGCTTCGAACGCCTCAGCGAAACTCGTGAAGCGATTCGCCATCTGCGTCCCCGCGGCGCTGGAAGCGGTAGGAATCAGGGCACCGTCCGCGGCCCGCCGTCCCAGGGCGTTGACGAAATCCTGCGCGGCGCTCCGAAGCGCGATGGCCCCCTGGAGGGTCGATCCCGTGAGCGAGCCGCCGGCGATGAGCGAACCGAGATCGCCGAGCGCCGATCGTGCGTCCACGAGGAAGGGCGCACCGGACTCGAAGGCCGCTGCGTTACCGGTCACGGTCGCCGTGGAATCGAAGGCGAAGCCCACCGTCATGTCCGTGAGCGTGAAGGGGGCCCGCGCTCCGACGCTCACCCAGTCGAGGACGCCCAACTCGATCCCGAGGCCGAGTCGGCGTATCTGCGCCCGCATCGCCGAGAAGTCGAGCCCGCCGAACGAGAAGTCGTCCTCCATCACGGGATCGAAGCCAAGTGCGGCGGCATCACTGTTCAGATCCTGAATGAGAGCGAAGGGGGGCGGGTACATGCGGCGGGCGAGCGGACCGTCGAAGTGCGCGGCAAGCGGCTCGCGCTCCCCGTCGGCGATGCCGGCGCTCGAGTCGAGGGCGAACTGCTCTGACCAGTTCAGCAGGGTGGGGGTGACCGTGAGCCACAGTTTCCCCTGGCTGGGCAGTCGCGCGTCGGTGAACTGCCCGGCCAGATGTGCGGGAGCCAGGGCGGTGACGACGAGGGCGAAGAAGACCGGCAGGGCAGGTCGGGTCTGCGGGAGCATCGCGCGAGTATAGCAGCCCATGAGGCGATAGAGAACCTTCCGCGCGGCGCGTTCATCGGCTGCCGGGAACCGATCGCGCATACGCGGTTTACCAGACTTTCCCCCGTGCGGCCGCACGATTAGGCTGTGCGCACTCCGGCGCCGTGGCCGAGTGGTTAGGCAGGGGCCTGCAAAGCCCCCTACTCCGGTTCGAATCCGGACGGCGCCTCTCTCTTCAACTTTCCGGAGGAAACGGGAGGACATTGGGTTGGCTCTCAAGCTGAAAGCGGACCAGGTCCTCCTGCTCCTCCTCGTTTTCGTTCCCATCACGCTCGTCCTCGAGTACGTCGTCCACGCGTCGGCGACCACGCTCTTTCTTACCTCCGCGGTCGCGATCGTTCCCCTCGCCGGGATCATGGGGAAGTCCACAGAGATGCTTGCGGAGCATGTGGGGGCCGGTCTCGGCGGGCTTCTGAACGCGACGTTCGGAAACGCCGCGGAACTGATCATCGCGATCTTCGCCCTCCGAGCGGGTCTGCACGACTTGGTGAAGGCGTCGCTCACGGGGTCGATCATCGGGAACATTCTCCTGATCTTCGGACTGAGCGCGCTTCTCGGCGGCTTGAAGTTCCGCAAGCAGGTGTTCAACCGGACGGCGGCCAAGCTCGGGTCCACACTCCTTCTCCTGAGCGCGGTCGGACTCGTCATCCCGTCGCTGCTTCACTGGCTCCGCGACGGGGCAGGTGCCGAGGCGGCAGCGGCGACGGGGGCCGGAGCCGCATCGGGATCGCTGAGCCTCGAGATCTCCGTCATCCTCGTCGTCTGCTACGTCCTTTCGCTCGTCTTCGCGCTGCGTACGCATGCGGAGCTCTACCAGGGGACGACGCACGCCGCCGCGGGTGCGCACGCGGCCGCCGGGTGGTCGAAGCGCAAGTCGTTCGCCGTCCTCGTCGGGGCGGCGGCGCTCGTGGGCTGGATGAGCGAGATCCTCGTCGGCGGGGCGGAGGAGGCGGCCCACGCTCTGGGGATGACCGAGGTCTTCGTGGGCGTCATCGTCGTCGCCCTCGTCGGCAACGCGGCGGAGCACTCCACTGCCGTGCTCGTCGCTCTCCGAAACAAGATGGACCTGTCGATCCAGATCGCGGTGGGATCGTCCCTCCAGATCGCCCTCTTCATCGCCCCGCTTCTCGTCTTCCTCTCCTACGCGATCGGGCCGGAGCCGATCGACCTCGTCTTCTCGCCGCTCGAGGTCGTGGCGGTCGCGGTCTCGGTCCTCGTGGTGGGACAGATCGCCGATGACGGTGAGACGCACTGGATGGAGGGCGTGCTCCTCCTCGCCGTATACCTCGTGCTCGGGTTCGCGTTCTTCAACCTTCCCGGCTAGCAGCCACGGCCTGCTGGCGGCGGCAACGGCCCTGCCTGAAAGCAACGATTCTCCAACCCGGCGCGTCTCAGTGTCCGGACCGCGCGGAACATTCGACGGTGCTGCGGGGTCCGGTTTCCTGGGAGAGAGTGGAGTCGGGGCGCCGGATCACCCTCCTGTGGCAGGGATGACGTACGGATGAAGTTCGTTGTACCGAAGTGGTCGCGCGCGCCCCGGCCTCACTCCATGACGGGGACGAGTTCCAGACGGTCGCCGAAGCGTCGAAAATCCCTTTCGTTCAGCGTGAGGAGCCTCCGCTCCCCATAGGCCAGCATGGTCGCCGCGATATTGGCGTCATGGACCTGTTTCCCGGCGACCGGCACCTCCCGGCAGAGGTCCGTCAGCAGGCTCGTGACTCGCGGCCCGTCCTCCAGCACCTCGAAGCGTCGCGACATCCGCTCCGCGTCCCGCAGGGCGTCCGCCATGGGGAGCGGGGTCGACCAGGTTTGAGGACGCGTCACCACAACCAGATATTCGCGCAGTACCTGGCGGCTGATCCGGAGCCGTTCGGCGCCGCCGGCGATTCTCGTCATGGCGGACCTGGCGACTTGGAACTGGGGCGCCGTGGGGGCCCGAGCCGCTACGAGAACGTTCGTGTCTATGAACAAGTGGAGCCCCTATCGGCCTTCATCCCCGTACAGTGCCTCACGGCTGACGCGGAAGCCCTCGGGCCACGACCCGAAGTCGTGAGGCGTGAAGATTTCGTCGATGGATACGGGGTGGAGGGGGGCCGCATCGGTCTCCACATTGATCCCGTCTCGGTCCGCTGACGCCGGATTACGCACGAACGTCAGGGTCTCTCCTTCCAGGTCCACCATTTTCGTCCTCCATCCTGCGGCGACCCATGCCAGGGCATGGCTGTGACCGCCGCTTCGGCCGGGGTTCGACCACCACGGACGGTGTATGCGTGCGGAAGGCGGAAGCTCGAAGCCCAGCATCCTCTCAAGCTCGAAGAACGTTGCGCGCCACTCCGATCCGGCTCGGACTCTCAGGTGGGCGTAGAGCGGCGCGTACTTGCCCCGTGCCGCTGCCTCCCGAAGAAGGATGTTACGAGTTTCGCTCATCTCGCTGTCATCTCCTCAGCCGATAATCAAGTACTTACTTAATTTAGGCGGAACGATGACGGGAGGCAAAGACTCTTCCGGCAAACCGGCGGTGGCTTGTCGGGCAGGCCGTTTCTCCGCAGTCTGAGCCCGGAGGGCGGCCCGGCCCGAATCGGGAATCGGCCCATCTCAGCCACAGGAGTTGCGCGTGTCTGCGGAGCACGGAACAGAGATCGACGAACGGAGTGAGGAGAGGTCGCGAGGCGGTATCCGTCGGCGGGGGTTTCTAAAGGCCGCCGCTGCGGCGACCGCGGCGGGGGCGCTCGATCCCCGCACGCTCGTGGCCGCTCCGGCGCGGATCCCTCCCTCCCTCGGGGCGGCGGGGCTGCGGGAGCCGCAGCAGGCTGCTCAAGAGGACGTCATCCCGCTCGGCAACGGAGAGCCGCCGGCCCTTCAGTTCCAGGCGTATCCGGGCGGGACGGGCGCGCTGCTGGAGAAGTACTGGCGCGCGGGAATGAACCCGTTCGAGAAGACCTCCATCGAGGTCGAACCCTGGGAGGGGCCCGTGCCGTCGACCGAGGAGGAGATCGCGTTCCTCCCGGTGCACCGGCTGTCGGCTCTCGTGAGGGAACGCCGGGTCTCGCCGACGGAACTGTTCGACATCTACATGGAGCGCATGAAGCGGTACGACCCGGTCCTGCTGTGCGCGGTGACGATCCTCGAGGACCGGGGCAGGGAAGAGGCGGAACAGGCGGAAGCCGAGATCCGCGCAGGCGAGTGGCGCGGCCCCCTGCACGGAATCCCGTACGGCGTGAAGGACCTCTTCTCGACCGCCGGGGCTCGGACGACATGGGGGTCGGCGGCCTTCCAGACGCAGATGATCGACGAGGATGCCGAGGTCGTGCGCCGGCTGCACGCGGCGGGCGCCGTGCTCATCGCCAAGCTCGCGACGGGAGAGTTCGCGCGGGGCGACCGCTGGTACCGCGGACGGACGCTGAATCCGTGGAACCTCGCCTGGGGATCGAGCGGGTCTTCCGCCGGACCGGGGTCGGCGACGGCAGCCGGTTGCGTCGCGTTCTCGATCGGGACCGAGACGCGTGGGTCGATCGTCTCCCCGAGTCGGCGCAACGGGCTGAGCGCCCTCCGTCCCACCTTCGGGCGCGTGAGCCGTTACGGGGGCATGGTGCTCTCGTGGAGCATGGACAAGACGGGCCCCATGTGCCGCACGATCGAGGACTGCGCGCTCGTGTTCAACGAGATCCACGGCGCGGACGAGAAGGACCCCGCCTCCATCACGACGCCGTTCCGCTTCGAGCGGAACCCGGACCTGGGCGCGCTCTCGATCGGGTACACGGAGGACGCGCCGCACTCCTTCGTCGAGAAGCTGCAGGATCTGGGCGCCAGGCCGCAGCTCATGCGCGAGCTGCCCTCTCAGTCGGCGAGTGCGCTGGGTGCCGAGTCGTCATCGGCCTTCGACTTCCACGTGGCCCCGGACGGGGAATTGCCCCCGGTGCCGGAGGGGCTCAGCGAGGCCGAGGAGCGCGACTTCACGCGCTTCCGCCGCGGCCGCGAGGGTCTGGCGATGGACTACGTGCACGCGCAGCGGCGGCGCCACATCGTGATGAAGCGCATGGCCGAGGCGATGGAGGGCTTCGACATGTTCGCCACCGGGTCGGGGGAGGTGGGACTCACGAACGAGACGGGGCACCCCGCGGCCGTCGTCCAGTACGGTTTCGGCCCGCTGGGCCCCGAGGGCGAGGAGGCGGAGCAGCCTCTCACGACGACTCTGATCGGCGACCTGTTCGCGGACGACAGGATTCTCAGCGTCGCGCATGCCTTCCAGGCGGCGACGGACTGGCACACCCGGCACCCCGCGCTCGACTGACGGGGGACCCTCGAAGGACGGAGGACCAAGGATGAACAGAATGCCCAAGCGCCTCCTGTGGGGCGTACTTCCGGTGCTCGTGGTTGGCGGAGCGCTCGCGGTGGCGGGTGTCCCCGGGTCATCGGCGGCTGAGTCGGCGGCCGAGTCGGATGCAGGTCGCCTCGATCGGCTCAGCGGTGCCCTGGAGTCCTATGTAGAGGAGGGGGAACTGGCCGGCGCGGTAGCACTGGTCGCCCATGAGGGGGAGGTCTCCTATCTGGAGGCGGTCGGCCATCGCGATGTGGCGGCCGGCGACCCCATGGAGACGGACGACATCTTCCGCATCGCCTCGCAGACGAAGGCGATCGTGAGTGTGGGCGTCATGATCCTGCAGGAAAAGGGGGGTCTCCTCATCTCCGACCCGGTGGGCCGGCATATGCCGGAGTACATGGAGACCACCGTCGCGGTCGCCGATGGAGCGGGCGGTTACGAGATTGTCCCGGCGAACCGGCCGATCACGATCCGGGATCTGCTCACCCACACGGCCGGGATCGGCTACGGAGGCGGACCCGCAGCCGACCTGTGGGCGGAGGCCGGCATCCAGGGCTGGTACTTCGCGCACCGCGACGAGCCGGTCCGGGAGACCGTGCGGCGCATGGCCGCGCTCCCCATGGACGCGCAGCCGGGCGAGCGCTTCGTCTACGGATATTCGACGGACATCCTCGGCGCCCTCGTCGAGGAAGTGTCAGGCGAGCCGCTGGACGATTTCCTCCGCACCCGGATCTTCGAGCCGCTGGGCATGGCGGACACCCACTTCTACCTGCCCGACGAGAAGCGCGACCGGCTCAGCGTCGTGTATTCGGCCGCCGAGGGCGGACTCGCACCGGCGCCCGACCCGGGCGGGATGGTCGGCCAGGGCGCGTACGTCGACGGCCCACGCACGAGCTTCTCCGGCGGCGCGGGGCTCCTCTCCACGGCGCACGACTACGCCCGCTTCCTGCAGATGATGCTGAACGGCGGCGAACTCGACGGCGCCCGCATCCTGTCGAGCAAGAGCGTCGACCTGATGACGGTCAACCACGTGGGGGACCGTTTCAACTGGGACGGCGGAGTCGGCTTCGGGCTCGGGTTCAGCGTGTTGGCCGACCTCGGGGCGCGTGGAACCCCTGGCTCGGTGGGCGAGTACGGGTGGGGTGGCGCGTACCACTCGACGTACTGGGTGGATCCCGCCGAGGATCTCGTCGTCGTCTACTTCACGCAGCTCATCCCGGCGGCCGGCGTGGACGATCACGCGAAGCTGCGCAGCTGGTGTACCAGGCGCTCGACGAGATGCAATAGCCGCACGCGGCCCTCTGTGGTAGATCTGAGGGCCGCGCTCGCGAGCCGGAGTGGCGGAACTGGCAGACGCGCCGGACTCAAAATCCGGTGGGAGCAATCCCTTGAGGGTTCGAGTCCCTCCTCCGGCATGACCCTTCGCCCTCCTTTCCCGACGATGTCAGCTCTGTGACCCAGCCCACGATCCGAAGTGTCGCCGTCGTCGGGGCCGGGGTCATCGGACGGAGCTGGATCCGCGTATTCGCGAGGGCCGGCTGTGAGACGCGGGTCTACGACCCCGATCGCGAGCAGTTGGCGCTGGCGCTCGATTGGGCGCGGGAGTCCGCGGAGGAGGACGAGGCCCTCGGGTTCATCGGTTCCGGGGCCGCCGCCGCGGAAGGGCGGGTGATCCGCCGCTGCGATACGCTGAACCAGGCGCTCTCGGGCGCCGGGTGGGTGCAGGAGAGCGGGCCTGAAACCCTCGCGGTCAAGCAGCGGATCTTCGCCGAACTGGACGCCGCGGCGGGTCCCGACACGATTCTGGCCAGTTCGACCTCCGCCCACGGCATGTCGCGGATCGCGGACGGGCTTGCGGGTTCTCACCGATGCATCGTCGCACACCCCGTGAATCCGCCGCACGTCATCCCCGTGGTGGAGGTCCTCCCCGGGGAGGGGACCGACCCCGCAGTGCTGGCCACGACGCTCGCCTTCCTGGAGAGCGTGGGGCAGTCGCCGGTACAGATGAACCGCTACCTCCCCGGTTTCCTCCTTAACCGGCTCCAGGCGGCCCTCATCCGGGAGGCAGTCTTCCTGTACGGCACGGGCGCCGCCTCGGCGGAAGCGATCGACATCGTGGTCCGGGAGGGCCTGGGGCTCCGTTGGGCCCTGCTGGGACCGTTTGGGACGGGCCATACGAACGCGGACGGCGGCGCGGGCGAATACTACCGGCGCTACGGGGACTCCTACCGCGATCTGTGGGCGGATCTGGCGTCGGATCCGGACCTCTCGGATCGCGTGATCGACGGAATTCACGCCGAGACCGAAGCGATGCATGGTTCGGACGCGACCGCCGCCCTCTGCGCCTGGCGCGACCGCATGGTGCGACGCATCCGTGCCCTCAAGGACGACGATCCACTACCATGAGCGGCCCGCCACCTCAAACGCCGGAGGACGCGCGGGTGTTTTTCGTATCGTCGGGCGTGACTCTCACTTTCGACCGCGTTGCCGCGCCGAGCGCCACTATCGCCAGGAGTCCCGAACCATGCTGAAGCGCGTCGCAGTACCTCTCATCCTCACGTCCCTCCTCCTCCCGGCCCCGGCGGCCGCGCAGGAGGCGGTGGCCGATGAAGACTTCATGGCCGAGCTGGAATGGCGTTCGATCGGCCCGGCGAACATGGCCGGGCGCGTCACCGACATCGAAGGGATCCCGGGGACGGGGACCTTCTTCATCGCCGGTGCGACGAGCGGGGTCTGGAAGACGACCAACAACGGGACGACCTTCCGGCCCGTGTTCGACAACGAGCGCGTCGTCTCGATGGGCGACCTCGCGATCGCGCCGAGCAACCCCGACATCGTGTGGGCGGGCACCGGCGAGGAGGACTCGCGCAACTCGATCTCGCCGGGGGGCGGGATCTACAAGTCGGTCGACGGCGGGCTCACCTGGGAGCTGAAGGGGCTCGAGGGGACGCAGGCCATCGGCCGCATCGTCGTTCACCCGACGAAGGCGGACTGGGTATACGTCGCCGCGCTCGGCCACCCGTGGGGCGCCAACGACGAGCGCGGCCTGTACCGCACAAAGGACGGCGGCGATACCTGGGAGCGCGTGAACTTCGTGTCGGAGGACGCCGGATTTGTCGACATCGACATGCACCCGCAGAACCCGGACATCCTGTGGGCGACGAGCTGGGAACGCGTGCGCGGCCCGTACTTCCTGCAGAGCGGCGGCCCCGGCAGCGCCATCTGGAAGTCCACCGACGCCGGCGACACATGGGAGAAGGTCGAGGGCAACGGCCTCCCGGAGACGATGCTGGGACGGCTCGAGGTCGCCATCGCTCCGAGCTATCCCCAGGTCATGTATGCGATGGTCGAGGCGGAGGCCCCGGAGGAAGCGGATGAGGACGGAAACCGCCACGCCTCGGGACTCTACCGCTCCGCGGACGGCGGCGAGTCGTGGGAGTTCATGAACTCGAACAACTCACGGCCCTTCTACTATTCCGGCGTCTGGGTGTCGCCGGACGATCCCGATTTCATCTACTGGTCTTCTCTCTTTTTCTCGCGGGACGGGGGCCGCACAGTGGGGAACCCGGCCCAGGGCGTGCACGTCGACTATCACGCACTGTGGTGGGATTCGTCCGACCCGGACCACTTCATATTGGGCAACGACGGCGGGATCGCGATCACATGGGACCGCGGCGGCAACTTCGAGTTCCCCAACCGCATCCCGATGGGACAGTTCTATGCGGTCAGCTTCAATATGGACACGCCCTATCGCGTGTGTGGCGGCCTGCAGGACAACTATACGTGGTGCGGGCCGAGCACACGCGCCGGCGGCTCCATCGACAATCATATGTGGTATTCGATCGGGGGCGGTGACGGCTTCTACGCGCCGCAGGATCCGACGAACCCGGACATCGTGTTCGGGGAATCGCAGCAGGGACGGATCTACTGGCGGAACACGCGCACGGGCGAGCGACACCAGCTGCAGCAGCCCGACTGGCGTGAGCGCACGCAGACGCTGCGCGACTCGGTCGCGATCCTGACGGGCGATGACCCGGACAATCCCCCGGCGGCGAACGTGGCGCAGATCGAAGAACTGCAGGCGCTCGTCGCTCAGGATTCGGCGCTCTACGACATGCGGTTCAACTGGAACACGCCGCTCGAGCTGTCCCCGCACGATCCGCAGACGCTGTACATCGGGGCGAACCGGGTCCTGAAGTGGACGTACGAGACGGACGAGATGGCGCCGATCTCGGACGACCTCACATACGCGGATCCGGAGAAGATCGAGATCGCCTACAACACGACGGGCGGCATCACGCCGGACGTCACGGGGGCGGAGAACTTCGCCACCATCGTCTCGCTCGCCGAGTCGAAGCTCAACGAGGGCGAACTCTACGCGGGGACGGACGATGGCCGCGTGTGGCGGACGCCGGAGGGAGCGGAGTGGATCGAACTCACCGATCGCTTCGAGGGCGTTCCGGAGGGCACGTACGTGAGCCGGATCGAGCCGTCGAGCCACGACCCGAACCGCTTCTACGTGACCTTCGACAACCACCGGCGCGACGACTACACGCCGTACGTCTACGCCACGGATGACGCCGGGGAGACCTTCCGCTCGATCTCGTCGAACCTCCCGACCGGGGCGCCGGACTTCGTGCACGTGGTCCGCGAAGACCCGGTGAACCCGGATCTCCTCTTCGTGGGGACGGACGTGGGGGCCTACGTGTCCACGGACCGGGGCGGGTCCTGGACGCGCTTCATGAACGGGCTGCCCACGGTTCCGGTCCACGACCTGAAGATCCATCCGCGGGAGAGCGAGATCATCGCGGGAACGCACGGTCGCTCGATTTTCGTGGCGGACATCTCCCTCCTGCAGCAGCTCGAAAGTGGTCGGCTGCCCGAGGCGGTGACGGTGTTCCAGCCGAAGACGGCGATCCAGTACGGGGATCCGCCCGTGGGCGGCGAGTTCATCGCGCAGAGCACCTTCCAGGGAGACACGGGGGACTACGGGGCGCAGATCTCCTACTACGTCCCGGAGGATGTCGCGGAGGCGCTGGCCGAGGCGGCCGAAGCGGAGGCGGAAGAAGAGGCGGAAGAAGAGGCGGAAGAAGCCGAGGAAGAGGAGGCCGAAGAAGCGCCTCGCGGTCCGCGCGGTGGAAGCGCGCGCCCGCAGGCCTCGATCGCGATCCTCAACTCGGCGGGGGATACCGTGCAGACGATGAACGGCCCGGCCAGCGCCGGCGTGCAGCGCGTGCGATGGACGTTCAACCGTCGGTCCGCGCCTCGGGAGCCGTCGCCCGCGGATCGGCTGGACAGCCTTCGCACCGCGCGCATGTATGAGGCGGTTGGGGATTCGCTGGTCGAGCACGAGGGAGTCGCTCGGGAGACGATGGATCAGGTGCTCTCGATGATGCAGGGCGGGAACCAGGGCGCGATCATGCGCATGTTCGGCGGCGGCGGCGGTGGAGGAGGCGGTGCGGGCGCCGGTTGGCAGGAGCGGCCGGCCGAGCGCTATCCGCCGCCAGGACAGGCGGGGCAGGGCGGAGGCCGAGGAGGGGGCCGCACCGCGGCCATGGCGGCTGCCGCGGCCGCCGCGAGCGGCGCCGACCCCGCAGCCATGCGCACCGTCTTCCAGCAGGTGGCCGAAGCCGTGCGGGAGCGGGGCGGAATGTCGACCTTCCGCCGCTTCTTCGGCGGGGGCGGCGGCGGGGGCGGCCTGGCCGATCCCGGGACCTACACGGTGGCGATCACGCTCGGCGACGAGACCTTTACGACCCCCTTGGAGGTAGTACGGAAGGAAGGGTTCGGCTTCTGGGACGAGCCCGACGGCGAGGACGACCGCTAGGTCTGCGGCTCTCGTGGCCCGCTGGAGCGGCAAACGTTCGCCGCTCCGGCGGTGTCACACGGCGCGATAGCCGCTGAGCGGAGGACCAGCGTACCTGCGGAGACCGGGGCGGGCGGATGATGAGCGACAACGAGGGGAACGGGGCGCCGATCCTGGAGAAGATCCGGAAGCGGCGCATGCTGCAGATCGCGCTCGTGTATGTGGGCGCGGCCTGGCTCGGCGTGGAGATCACGGACTTCATCGTCGGGACCTACGCGTTTTCGAGGAAGATCCTCGATACGGTCGTCTTCCTCGCCATCCTCGGGTTCCCCGCCTTCCTCGTCATCGGCTGGTACCACGGGGAACGGGGCCCCCAGCGCGTCCGCCGCGCCGAAGCCTGGCTCCTGCTCACCCTCGCCTCACTGGGCGCCATCGGCACGTACCGGATCGCGACGGCCGAACCGGTGGACGTGGAAAGTGCGGATATCGCTGCGCCCCCCGCGGTCGCGGACGGTGCAGGCGAAGTAATGCGTTTCGTGGGTTCAGACCCCGATCTGGGGCGGAACTCGCTGGCCGTCCTGCCCTTCCGGAACAATGTCCCCGATCAGGCACTCGAGTGGCTGGGGGCGGGACTGGCCGATCTGCTCACGACGAACCTGGCGCAAATCCCTGGCCTGATGGTCGTGGGCCGGCAGAGCCTTTACGACCTCCTCATGGAGGGCGGCGTCTCCGAGGAGGAAGAAATCCCCGAGGCGCTGGCGATGACGGTGGCGCGTGCGAGCGGCGCCCGCACGCTGCTCTGGGGCAGCGTGACCGGATCGGCCGAGGACATGCGCATCGACGCCCAGTTGATCGAACTGGAGAACGGCACCGTGGCATCGGCCGATTTCGTCCGGGGCGACGACGTGTTCGCGCTCGTCGACAGCCTCAGTACGCGGCTCGGAGAAGAACTGACAGATAATCGGCCCCCGAGCGGTGCGGTCCGCCTCAGCCACCTCGGAACGCGGAATCTCGAGGCCCTCGCCGCCTTTCACCGCGGCAATACCCTCGCCCGCGCCGGCCACATGGAGGAGGCCGAAGCGCACTATGAGCACGCCGCCGAAATCGACAGCGCCTTCGCGCTCCCGTTTCTCACGGCGCGCGTTGAGTTCGACGGGGAGGGGTCTGCTCCCACCGGAGGCGACGCGGCGGAAGCCGAGCGTCGGCGAGGCGACTGGCGGGAACGCCGCGGTGCCCCACTCCTCCGGCGACTTCCAGAGGAAGTAAGGAGACAGCTGGCGGGTCTCGACGGAGACGACCTCCGGGCGGCCCTCGACTCGTTGATGGACGGCGCGATGTCCGGCGTCCGCCTCCTGGTCACCGAACGAAGATCCGGGGGAAGCGAGTCGCCGGGGGAACCGCCTCCCGGACAACCTCCGCGCCGGGATCCCCCGCCTCCCGACTGAGCCGAGACGAGCCGCCGCGCTGGACGTTCGCCGACGTGCGGCCCATGTTCCAACGAGGCATGAGCGGGCGCCGCCTCCCCGCAGCGGTGGCGTCCTCGGAACATCAGGGAGGGCACATGAAGCGACGGGCGTTTCTCCGAACCGGACTCACGGGCGCCGGCGTTGCCGGCATCGCCGCCGCACCCCTTGCCGCACCCCTCGCGGGCGCAACGACGGCGCGCGGTCTCGACACCATCTTCAACCCCCGCCGACCCGGACGTGACTACAACGGGCCCATCCGGCTGAGTTCGAACGAGAACCCGCTCGGCATTGCCCCGTCCGCGCGGCAGGCGATCATCGACGGGCTCGACGAGGCGAACCGATATCCCGGCGCGACCGGCGAACTCGTGCGCGAGGCGCTCGTCGCGCGCCTCGGCGTCAAGCCCGGCCAGCTCTTCTTCGGCTCCGGCTCGACCGAGATCCTTCGCATCGCCGCGGCGGCCTGGGCGGCGCCCGGCGGCCGGCTCATCTATGCCGAGCCGACGTACGAGGACGTCCCCAGGTACTCGCAGCCGTTCGCCTACGATCACGTCACGGTTCCGCTCACGGGCGACTACGCGCACGATGTCGACCGCATGCGCGAAGAGGCCGCGAAGTCGTCCGCGCCCAGCGTGATCTACTTCTGCAACCCGAACAACCCCACCGGTACGCTCACCTCGACCAGGCCGATCATGGACTGGATCCGCGACGAGAGCGAGCAGCACCTGTTCCTCGTTGACGAGGCGTACTTCGAACTCGCGGACGACCCGGGCTACGAGACGTTCATCCCGCTCATCGAGCGCCATCCGAACCTGATCGTCGCCCGCACCTTCTCGAAAGTGTTCGCGATGGCCGGCATCCGGCTCGGCTACGGGATCGCGCACGAGGCCACCGTCCAGCGGGTCCTCCCGTTCGCGACGCGGAATGCGCCCAACCATGTCGCGGGCGTCGCCGCCATCGCCTCGCTCGGCGACGCGGACTTCTTCGCCAAGAGCGTGAAGACGAACAACGAGGCGAAGGCGGTCATGCACGACGCACTCGGCCAGCTCGACATCGAGGTTCTGCCGAGCCACACGAACTTCATCATGCATCGCATCAAGGGCGAACTCGCGACCTACAACGAGCGCATGTTCGAGGCCGGGTTCAATGTGGGCCGTCCGTTCCCGCCGATGACGGACTGGAGCCGGCTCTCGATGGGCCTCCCGTCGGACATGGAGAAGCTCGCCGAGGTCATGATGGACTTCCGCAAGAAGGATTGGATCTAGAGCTCAGCGGGCTGCGGAAGAGCGGCCGAGGGTTCGCTTCAGGTAGCCGCGGATGTGTTCCCGCGTGTCGTCGGCAGTCCAGATCGTTCCGAGTTCGGCCTCCAGGTCGGCCAAGCCACCCGGAGGAGACGCGAACTGCCGCTTCGTGAGGCTGTACGTGGCCGCCGGGATCGAGGCCAGGTCGAGCGCAACCTCCCGGGCCCGGGGGAGGAGTTCATCCGCCGGGATGACCTCGTCCACGAGGCCCCGCTCCGCCGCCGCCTCGGGATCGTAGAGGCGGCCGAGCAGCATGACCTCGCGCTGATACTGCGCCGATACGGCGCTCCGCACGATCTCCGACGCGATGGGGGGGAAGGGAACCCCCACCTTCAGTTCCGGAAGCCCGACGCGTCCCCCTCCCGAAGCCATGAGCCGGTAATCGCAGGCGCAGGCGATGACGGCGCCGCCTGCGACCGCATGACCGTTCACGGCGGCGACGAGCGGCTTCGGGAACGCGCGGAGCATCGAGAACAGCGCCCCGAGGCTGTCCAGCAGTGCTTCGACGTACCGCGGGCCCTCATCGACGACGCGGAAGAGCTCGACGCCCGCCGAGAAGGCGGACCCGGTACCCGTCAGCACGACGGCCCGCACCGAGTCGTCATCCCGGACGCGGTCGAATTCCGCGGCCAGGGCGTCGGAAAACTCGACGGTCAGGACGTTCGCCGGTTCGTGCGCCATCCGGATCGCCGCCGCTCCGCTCTCATCACTCCTCTGGATCATGCCCTCTCCTCCGGTGCCACTTCTGTGGTCCTACTAGTGAAATAGTTGCCCGGGAGTCCTCCCCCGCCTAGGCTCCATCAGGGGGCGGGAAACCCTCTGTTCCGGGAAGCGTACAACGGTTCGGACGCATTCGGGTGTCAAAGCCCCGATCCGTGACGTTGATAAACCGTTGACAGTCTTGCGATAGATACGTTGAGGCGCGACCCGACGGGCCAAGTGTCTGCACGCGCCCGGACGGCTCGTTACTCTCCGGGGAACGCCCCGGGTGGCTGCCTGAAGACCGGCGGCCGGAAACGCGGCCCATGGAGCGGCCGGAAAAAACAGCGGTGCGAGGCTTATGAAGGCACGTCATTGGGTCACGTTGATTGTCCTGCTCATCGCGGGTGCGGCCGTCTTCGGCATCTTCATGCGGCTGAACGAGGACGAGGAGGAGGGGCCGGAGACCTTCGGCGATCCCGCCGCGGACTCGGTGGCCGAGGCGGTGCGTGGGACGGCTTCGGCCGCCGCTTTCGCCACGGATATTTTCCTCCCCGTCGAAGGTGCCGTCATTCAGCGCGACACCTTCGTGCTCTGGGTGACGGCGAGCGGGCGCGCCGCGTCTCTCCGCCAGGCGCCGCTCCATTCGGAGGTCGAAGGGCCGGTGGCCGCCGTCCCGGTCCAGGAAGGTGGGTACGTCCGGGCGGGCCAACTCCTGGCTCGTGTCGACCCCACCCTCTACGAGATCCGGGAGCAGCGCGCGGAAGCCCTGGTGGCGCGCGCAGAAGCGGATTATCTGGACCGCGTACTCTTCGATGAGGACTTACCCGATTCAGTCCGGCTTGCCCGAGCCGAGCAGGCCCGCATCCGGGTGGCCCTCCCCGATCAGGAGGCGGGTCTCGCAGAAGCGCGCTACGAGCTGGAAAAGACCCGGATCGTCGCCCCCTTCGCCGGCTTCGTGGCGAACCTCTCAGTGGCGCAGGGGAGCCGCGTCCGGGCGGGCGACTCGATCGCGACCATCGTCGACCTGTCGGAGATCGATATCGACGCCGAGGTCCTCCATTCCGAACTCCCGCTCATCGAGGTGGGACGGGAGGCGACGGCGACCTTCCCCGCGCTTCGCGGAGAGGTCTTCCAGGGACGGGTCGTGAGCCTGAACCCGCTGGTCGATCCCGAGACGCAGACGGCGCGGGTCACGGTGCGCCTGTCGAACCCCGAAGCCCGAATCGTCCCGGGGATGCCGGGGAACGTGCGGATTGCCGGCCGGCAGCTGGCGGACCGGACGTTCGTGCCGAAGGAAGCGGTCGTCGAACGGAACCGGCGCCAGGTCGTGTTTGTCTTCGAACCGGGGGCGCCGGGCTCGGAGACGGGGCGCGCGCAGTGGGAATACGTGACGCTCGGTCTGGAGAACGACACTCAACAGGAGATCATCCCCAACCCGGACGGAGACGACACTTTCGTGCCGGCGGGGGGCGAAATCGTGCTCGTTGACGGTCACGCTACGCTCACGCACGACGCGCAGGTGCGAATCGAGAATCACAGCGACCTCGAGACCCCTCCGGAACCGCCCGCGGACGGCACTGCAGGCGGCTCCACGGGCGGCTCGCGATGAGGTTCGGCGTCGGAGGCTGCCGGCCGGAGTTCCGTGGTGCGCTTGCCATCGTCGTCCTGCTCATGGCCGGAGGGCTTCCGGTCGCATCACAGGCGGCCGCGCAGGGACCGCCGCTCCCGGACACGCTCGATATCGCGAGGGCGGTTCGAATCGCGATGAGCGAAAGCCCGGTCCTGAGGGGATCTCGTGCTGCGGCGGACGGAGCCGGAGCCGACCGGTTGGCGGCCTGGGGAGCGTTCCTTCCGGACGCGTCAGTCAGCTTGAGCCTTGGTCGCTCGAATTCCACGGTCTCAACATATGAGGCCCAGGAAGGACCTGCAGAGCGGCTGCAGGAACGTCTGACGTACACCTCGCAGTCCGCTAGCCAAGGGTTGAATCTCAATCTGACACTCCTCGATGGAGGTCGGCGCTTCGCGGAAATCCGGCGTAGCGCGGCGAACCTCCGAGGCGCCCAGCGACGGTATGACGATCAGCAACGCGCCGTTGTCGCGGCGGTGAGGCGTGAGTTTCTCGAAGCCCTGCGGCGCCAGGAACTGCTGGAGTTGACACGGACCCAGATCGCCGACCGCGAACTCGAACTCGAGATCGCCAGCCGGCGGTATGAGATAGCCGCTGTGGAACGCACGGATGTTCTGGGTGCCGAGTTGAACCTCGTGGACGCCCGGATCCGGCTCATAGCGGAACAGAACCTGTTGCGGGTCGGGCTCCGGCAACTGGTGGTCTCGATGGGGCTGCCGCCCAAAGCGGGCGAAGGGCTCTTTCTTGCCGGGGATGAAGGCATGCCTGCCGGAATACCGGACATCGAAACCATCGTCGGCGCGGCCGTGACCACGGATCCGGGACTTGCCGCGCTGGAAGCAGATCGGTCTGCGGCCTCTGCCTCACTGTGGTCCGCCCGCACGACATACCTGCCCCGGATCACCGCGACTCTCGGTTTGAATCGCGGCGAGAACTTCGGCTCCGATGCCTCGTTCTGGCAGTTCGACCCAAGTGACACGAACACAAGGTTCGGTATCTCAGCTTCCTGGAGCATCTTTGACGGTTTTGGCAGGGAACAGCAGAACGCCCAGGCATCGGCCGCCAAACGGCAGGCCGAGGAGGACTATCGGCGGTTACGGCTGGAGATCGAACGCGATGTCAGGCGTTTCGGCGCCCAGATCGAGGAGCTGGCACAGACGCAGGAGTTGCGGGAGCAGGCGTACGAGATCTCGAGCGAACGTCTCGAAATGGAGCAGGAACGCTATCGGTTCGGCACTACGAGTTTCATCGAGCTCCAAAACGCGATCGACGCGGTGCAGCGCGCGGAGACCGCCCTGACCCAGAATCGGTACGATTACCGGATCGCCTGGTCGAATCTGGCTGAATACGTCGAGGGCAGACCCTAGCCTTGGCGCTTCCCGACGTTTCGCTTCGGCGGCCGGTGGCTACGGCGATGCTCTACGTGGGCATCGGCGTGCTGGGCGTGGTGTCCTTCCTTCGGCTGCCGATCGATCTGTTGCCGGATGTCGCCTTTCCGACGCTTTCGGTGTGGACGACGTATTCGGACGCGGGGCCCGCCGAAGTCGAACGCTTCATTACGGAACCCGTCGAGCAACAGCTGTACTCGATCCCGGGGGCGCGCCGCATCTCTTCACGGTCTCGTGAGGGACAGTCGCTTGTCCAGCTCCAATTCGCGTGGGGTACGGACATGGAGTTCGCGACCTTACACACCCGCGAGAAGCTGGATAATCTGTCCGACAGGCTCCCTGAAGGCTCGGAGCGGCCCACGATTCTGAGATCGGATCCGACCAGCGATCCGATCATGACGCTGGCGGTGAGCGGGACCGACCTGCGCAGCCTGCGCGACATCTCCGAAGTCGTCTTCAAGCGCCGTCTGGAGCAGTTGGACGGCGTCTCGCTCGCCGGGCTGACGGGCGGACCCGAGCGGGAGCTGCGGGTCATCGTGGACCCGGAGTACCTGGACGTGCACGAGGTCTCGATCAACGAGATCTCGAACGCGCTCGACCAGGCGAACTTCAACGCCCCGGGGGGCACGATCCAGCGGGGCCGCTTCGAGTACAGCCTGCGCACGCTGGGCCAGTTCCGGGAGGTGGGGGAACTGCTCGACGTCGTCATTTCCCGCCCGACGGGGCCCGGCGTCCGTCCGGTGCGGCTCAGCGACGTCGCGACCGTCGCCGACACGATCGCGGATCTCGAGACGATCGCCCGCTTCAACGGAGAGCCTGCGGTCGGGCTGCAGGTGTTCAAGGAGGCGGGGACGAACACGGTCCGCGTGGCGGATGGGGTGCGCGAAACGCTGGATCAGCTGGGCGAGGAGTTCCCGGAGGTATCGATCGAGGTCGCTTCCAGCCAGGCGGCCTTCATCCGGGACGCGATCTCGAATGTCGTTTCCGCGCTGCTGCTCGGCGGCGCGCTGGCGTTCCTCGTGCTCTTCCTCTTCCTGCGCGATCCGAGGTATCCGCTGGCCATCGGGCTCGCCATTCCGATCTCGGTCATGGCGGCGTTCGCCCTCTGCTACGCCTTCGACGTCAGTCTCAACATCATGTCCCTCGGCGGCCTCGCACTCGGGGTCGGCCTGCTCGTCGACAACTCCATCGTGGTGCTCGAGAACATCTTCCGGCACCGCGAGGAGTCGGGCGGCAGCGCGCGGGAATCGGCCGGGCGGGGCGCCCGGGAAGTGGCCGCCGCGATCACGGCGTCCACGCTGACCACGATCGCGGTGTTCGGTCCGGTGCTGTACGTAGAGGGTGTGGCGGGGGCGCTGTTCGGCGATCTCTCGCTCGCGGTGACGTTCTCCCTGCTCGCCTCGCTGCTCGTCGCGCTCACGCTGCTTCCGGTACTGGCGGCTCAGGTGGCCCGGGGGATGCGGGGAGAGCCACCGGCCGACGTCGAGAGCGAGACTTCCGCATCGGAGCAGGTCGAGGCTGCGCAGGCCGAGCGGCCGGGCCGCGTGCGCCGGGCCGGCCGAGCCGTTCGGGCAGGCGCCGTCGCGTCCGTGCGAGGCGTCGGGGGCGGGATCGCCTACGTGGGGCGCTCCGTCCGGCTCACGGGCGTCGATGTCGCGACGGGCGGCGGCAGGTTCCTGGGCCGGGTCTTCGGTCCCTTCCTGCGGGCCTTCGAACGCGGGTTCCTTCGTTTCGCGGGCCGGTACGAGCGGACGCTCGAATGGGCACTGGAACACCGGCTGGAGGTGGTCTCGATCGCCGTCATCGCGCTCGCCGGCGCGGTCGTGCTCGCGGCGTCGCTTCCGCGCGGACTCATGCCGAACGTCGACGAGCGGCAGTTCTGGGTCGAGCTCAACCTTCCGCAGGGGACGCCGATCCGCACCACGGACGCGGCGGCCCGGAATGTGGAGCGGCTCCTCCTCGACATGCCGGATGTCTCGGGTATCTTCACGAGGGTGGGCCGCAGCCGGGGCAGCGAACTCGCGGCGCGCGACCTGACCGGACTCAACAATGCGGCCCTCGATGTCCAGCTCGCCGGATCTTCCCGGCCCACGCCCGAAGCCATCGCCGAACTGCGCGAGCGGCTCCCGGGGAGCGGGCTGGATCCGGCCTTCGTGACGATCGAGACCGGACGGGCCACCTCGCTCGGCAGGGCGCTGGCGATCGGGGAGGCCGACCTCGCGGTGAAGGTGCAGAGCGGGGAGCTGGATGAACTCGTGCCGGTCGCCGAGGCGATCGAGACTCGGCTCGAGAGCGTCTCGACGCTGGCCGATGTCCGACTGGACTTCCTGCGCACGCAGCCGGAACTGGTGATCGAGGTCAACCGGGAGGTGGCGGCCCGGCACCAGATAACCGTGACGGCCGTTGCGACCGCGATCGAGGATTACCTGCGCGGGTCGGAGACGAGGAACGCGTACTCGGTATTCGCCGACAAGATCGACATCCGGGTGACGATCCCGGAGGAGGCGCGGCGCGAACTCGACCGCGTACTCGCGCTTCGGCTGCAGGGCGTGCCGATCGGTGAACTCGTGACGGTCCGGCAGGGGTTCGGTCCGGTCGAGATCCGGCGGGAGGACCAGAACCGCACGATTCAGGTGCTCGCGGACGTAGCCGACGGCGGACTGCGGACGGCCGTGCGGGAGGTGGAAGCCGCGATCGCGGACATCCCGCGGCCGACGCTCACGACCGTGCGCGTGGGCGGCGAGAACGAGGAGATGCAGGACAGCTTCCGCTCGCTCACCTTCGCCTTCGCCCTCGCCCTCGCGCTCGTCTTCCTCATCATGGCTGCGCAGTTCGAGTCGCTCGTGCAGCCGCTCGTCGTCCTCACCGCGGTACCGCTGGCCGCCATCGGGGCGGTGACGGCGCTTTGGATCGCCGGGGACGGCGTCAACGCGATGAGCGGGATCGGACTCGTGATCCTGATCGGCATCGTCGTCAACGACGCGATCGTGAAGGTCGACTTCATCAATCAGCGGAGAAGATCCGGCCTGACGAAGCGGAATGCGATCCTTGAAGCGGGCCGGCTCAGGCTCCGTCCGATCGTGATGACGACCATCACGACCGTGGTCGGGCTTCTTCCGCTCGCCGCCGGGCTGGGAGCCGGGGCCGACCTCCGCGCGCCGCTGGCCGTAGCGGTGATCGGCGGTCTCATCTCCGCGACGTTCCTCACGCTCATCGTCGTGCCCGTGGTATACTCGATCATGGTCGAACCATCCGTGTCGGTGGGGCGGGAACCGGACCCGCGGCCCGAGCGTCGCGATCCGGCAGCGCTCCAGCCGAAGGCGGGATACGGACTCGGCGGCCGCTCCGGGCCGGCCGCCCCGGGAATGGCGCGAGGGAGCGTGGAACCATGATCGATCTGGCCATCCGCCGACCGGTGGCGACAGCGGCGATCTACGTCGCGCTCTTCGCGCTCGGCGTGACGAGCTTCCGACTCATCCCGGTCGAGGACCTGCCCGAGGTCGAGTTCCCCCGTCTCACGGTCGCCGCCACCTGGAACGGAGCCTCGCCCGAGGCGCTGGAAGCGTTCGTGACCGCGCCGCTCGAAACCGTCATCCAGCAGGTCGGCGGCGTGGAGAAGGTCATCTCGGAATCATCCGCCGATCCGCGCGGGACGGGCTCCAGCGCCCGGATCGACATCGACTTCGAGCGCGACACACGCATGGAGTTCGCCCGTCTCGAGCTGAGCGAACGGATCAACTCGATCCGGGATGAGTTGCCCGAGGGCGTGATGCCCAGCCTCTCCGAGTATGTCCCCCAGGAATTTGCGGAGGAAGAGGAGCAACTCCTCAGCTTTTCGCTGACGGGGCCCTATACGTTCGCGCGCCTGGGGGAGATCGCCGAGGAGGAGATCGAGCCGTTCGTGCGGGGACTGCCGGGCGTGTCCGCAGTGGAGGTCTACGGGGCCGAACGCCGCGAGATCGCCGTCGAACTCGACCGGGGCCGGCTGGAGGCGCTCGGGCTGCGGCCGGAGGAGGTCAGCGCGCGGATCGCTGAGCTTTCCGAGCCGAAGGCCCCGGGATCGGTCGAACTCGATGGGCGGCAGTTCGCCATCGCGGTCCGCACCCGAGCTCTCGAGGTGTCGGACATCGCGGACATGATCGTCCTCACGCGGCCCGACGGCGCGGTCCGCGTGGGCGATCTGGGGCAGGTGCGCGACCAGACGGAAGACCCGAGGATGCTCTGGCGCATCGACTCCCGGCCCACGATCTCGATCAGCGTGTACCGCCAGTCGGGCACGAACGTGATCCAGGTCGCGGACGATGTGAAGGCCGCGATGACCGACCTGGCCTCCACGCTCCCGGCGGGCGTTGGGCTCGAGTTGCGGAGCGATCAGAGCGAGAACATCCGGGAGCAGCTCACGGAACTGCGGCTCCGCGCCATCGCGGCCGCGATCGTGATCTTCATCGTGCTCACGATCTTCCTGCGGTCGCTCGGCGCCGTCCTCGTCGTGTTCGCGACGATCGGCTTCAGCATCCTGACCGCGGTGAACTTCCTCTACATCGGCGGTTTCTCGCTGAACCTGCTCACGCTGTGGGGGCTGGCGTGGGGGTTCGGCCTCGTCGTCGACAACGGCATCGTCGTGCTCGAGAACGTCGAGCGCCACCGCCGGGCGGGTGCGGGCCCATCCGATGCCGCGCGCCGCGGGGCGCGCCAGGTCGTGCTGCCGGTCCTCGCCGCGACGATGACGACCGCGATCGTACTCGTACCCTTCCTCTTCCTGCAGGGGGAGTTGCGGGTCTACTACCTGCCGCTCTCGTTTGCGGTCGGCTTCTCGATCATCGCGAGTCTGTTCGTGGCGTTCACCTTCGTCCCGGCCCTCGCCTCGCGGGTCGCCCGCATGCGGGATTCCGCCGGGGCCGTGGTCGATCCGGCCCTGACGACGGGGGAAGCCGCGTCGGCGCCGACCCGGCGGTCCGAACCGCTCTACATCACGGGATACCGGTCGCTCCTCGGGTTCGCGCTGCGGCATCCCGTCCTGATCGCGGTCGTCTGCCTCGGGAGTCTCGCGGGGAGCTGGTACCTGTTCGACGAGCACGTGAACACGGGGAGGTACTGGAGCGGATTTGGCGGAGGCGGCAGCGGCATCACGATCACGATCAGCTTCCCGCGCGGCGCGGGACTGGAGCGCGCGGACGAACTCACGCGCTCCTTCGAGGCGAAGCTTGCCACCATCGATGAAGTGGAACGCTTCGAGGCGCAGGTCCGGCCGAACTACGCGTACATGCGCGCGGAATTCCCGGAGGAGATCGAGCATACGTCCATCCCGGTGGCCATCAAGGACCAGATGGTGGCGTACAGCTATGGGTTCTCGGGCGTCGATGTCTTCGTGCGCGGATACGGTCCCAGCTTCTACGGCGGCGGCTCGAGTCCGCCCAACTACAGCCTCCAGGTGCTCGGGTACAACTACTTGACCGTGCAGGAGATCGCCGAGGAGATCGCGTCGCGTCTGACGCGATTCTCCCGCATCCGCGACGTGGACCCGAACGCGAACAGCGGCTATTACCGGCGCGACAAGGAATTCGAGTACTACGTGGAGCCGGACCGTGAGGCGCTGGCGGCCTACAATCTCCCCGTCTCGCAGTTGCTCGACTACGTGTCCCGCAACATTGAGGGCCGGCCGTCCGGGAGCCGGATCAGGGTGGGCGGAGAAGAGGTCCAGTACGCCGTCAAGGTGGACGGATACCGCGAGTTCGATTTCTACGATCTGAGCGACCTGCGGGTGCCGATCTCCTCTCGCGAGGAGCTTCGGCTCGCCAACGTGGCGGAGGTGGGGCGCCGACAGGTTCTGGCCAGCATCCGGCGCGAAGACCAGCAGTACGAGAGGACGGTGGCCTGGGAGTTCCGAGGCCCGGTGAAACTCGGCGACGTGGTCCGCGACGCAGTGGTGGACGCGATGGAACTCCCCCCGGGATACAGGATCGAGAAGTCGCGCTTCGGAGGCTGGACGACGGAGGAGACGACGCAGATGTGGGTCGTTCTCGCCTTCTCCATCCTCCTCATCTACATGGTGACCGCGGGTCTGTTCGAGTCGCTCGCGGCGCCCTTCGTGGTGCTCTTCTCGCTTCCGTTCGCCCTCATCGGCGTCTTCCTCATCTTCTTCTATACCGACGCCACCTTCACCCGCACCGCGTTCATCGGCACGATCATGATGGGCGGCATCGTCGTGAACAACGCCATCCTTGTGGTCTACCACATCGGCGAATTGCGCAAACGCATGCCGACGGGCGCCGCAATCGTGCAGGGGACGTTGGAGCGCGTGCGTCCTATCCTCATGACGACGCTTACGACGGTGTTCGGACTCCTGCCGCTCGTCCTCTTCGCCTCGTCCCAGGATGAGAACATCTGGAACGCCCTCGCGCTGGCCACCATCGGGGGGTTGATCTCGAGTACCCTGTTCGTGCTTGTCGCAATTCCCGTGGCATATCGTTACATCGTCGCACGCCGCGTTTGACGGCACGCCCGCCGGCAGGCCACGGGCTGTTGGGGGCGCACACGAACACGAAAGCTGACGGGGGTCGAGATGGCACGGTCGCGTCTATCCAGGTCCGGTTTCAGGCCGGGTTGGCTGCTCCTCGGGTGTCTGCTGGCGGGGACAGCCTGTGAAAGGGGCGGAGGGCCGAGCGAGTTTCTTCGGGACCCGGCTTCGGCAGAGGTGAACATGACGGCTCCAGAGACGTTTCAGGCTCGCTTCGAGACTTCGAGAGGCACGTTCGTAGTGGAGGCGCACCGCGAGTGGGCCCCCAACGGTGTGGACCGCTTCTACAACCTGGTGGAAAACGGGTTCTTCGACGACGCGAGATTCTTCCGCGTGATCGCCGGCTTCATGGCCCAGTTCGGGATCAATGGGGATCCGGAGATCCAGAGCGGGTGGCGGGAGGCGAACATCCAGGACGACCCGGTGGTGATGGGGAACACGCGCGGGCGGATAAGCTTCGCCCAGACATCCATGCCGAACAGCCGGAGCACGCAGCTCTTCATCAACTTCGGCGACAACTCGCGGCTGGACGGGATGGGGTTCGCCGCCATCGGCGAGGTCATCTCGGGTATGGACGTCGTCGACGCGCTCCACTCCGGGTACGGTGAGGGGGCGCCGGGCGGGAACGGGCCGAGCCAGGGGCGGATTCAGGAGGAAGGGAATGTCTACCTCGAGGCGGAGTTCGCCGACCTGGACTACGTCGAGCGGGCGACCATCATCGGTGGAAACTAGGGGGACGCTCAGCCGGGCGGGGTCGCTGGCGGCGCTGGTCCTCGCGGCCACGGGGGTGTTGTCGCCGACGGAGGCCGTTGGCCAGGAGGCGGGGGAAACCGGCCCGGAGCGGCCGCGCGCGAGGGAAGCGGGCGTCCTGATCGGACGGCTGCCCACGGGGCCGCTGAACGCGATCACAGATGTGCCCGGGGTGCGCGTGGGCCACCATACCGTGTGGGTCGGCGACTCGATCCGGACGGGCGTCACCGCGATTCTCCCGCACGGGGACAACGTCTTCGAGCGGCGGGTGCGGGCGGCGATCGCGGTCGGGAACGGGTTCGGGAAGCTGGTCGGGCTGAGCCAGGTCAATGAACTGGGTGAACTCGAGACGCCGATCCTCCTCACGGGAACCCTGAGCGTGTTCCGCGCGGCCGACGCGCTCCTGGACACCATCCTCTCGCTCCCGGCGAACCGCGACGTGCGGTCGATGAATCCGGTCGTCGGGGAGACGAACGACGGATACCTGAGCGACATGCGCGTGCGCCCGATCCGGCCCGAGCATGTGCGCGGGGCGCTGGGGACCGCGGCGAGCGGTCCGGTGGAGGAGGGGGCGGTCGGGGCCGGCACGGGGACGATCGCCTTCGGCTGGAAGGGCGGAATCGGGACCTCGTCGCGACGAGTCGAGGTGGGCGGGCGGATCGTGAACATCGGCGTGCTCGTGCAGAGCAACTTCGGGGGCTCGCTGCGGATCGATGGCGTGCGGGTGGGCGAGAAGCTGGCCGCGGCCGGGCTGCGCGGCGGCCGGGCGCAGGGGGACGGCGATGGCTCCGTCATGATCGTGATCGCGACGGATCTGCCGCTGGCCCACCGCGAACTCGACCGGGTGGCCGACCGCGCGTTCATGGGGCTCGCGCGGACGGGTTCCTATATGTCCCACGGTTCGGGCGACTACGCGATCGCCTTCTCGACGGGCGAGGGGCCCGCCGTGCGGGACGGCGGTTCGTTGTCCCGCGTTTTCGAGGCGGTGGTCGAGGCGACGGACGAAGCCGTCATCAACTCGCTCTTCCGGGCGACATCCGTGACGGGGCGCCGGGGACGAACGATCGAAGCGCTGCCGCTCGAACCCACGCTGGGGCTCCTTCGCGAGGCGGGCGTTCTCGGGACGCCGCGGTGAGACCCCTGATTCCCGCATCCGAGCAGCCACCGCTGCCGCAGGGGCGCTTCATCGTCGACGAGGACCCCGACCCGGAGGCCGTACCGCTTGATGTCCTCTTCGTAGGTGGAGGTCCCGCCGGGCTGGCGGGTGCGATCCGGCTGGCGCAACTGTCGGCGCGCGACCGCGCCGAGGGCGGGCCGCTCGCCGACCTCGAGATCGGCGTGCTTGAGAAGTCGGGTGAACTCGGGGAGCACTGTCTCTCGGGGGCGGTCGTGAACCCGGAAGCCTTCCGGACACTCTTTCCTGCTCTCGACGAGTCGGAGCTTCCGTTCAGGGGACGCGTTGCCGGCGACCAGGTGCTGCTCCTCACCAGGCGGAAAAGGGTCCGGGTCCCCACCCCGCCCACGATGCGGAACCACGGCCATCATGTGGCCTCGATCTGCGAGATCGTGCGCTGGCTGGGCGGGCAGGCGGAGGAACTCGGTGTGAACGTCTTCACGGGGTTCCCCGCCGATGCCCTCCTCATGCGCGGAGGAGGGGTCCTCGGCGTCCGCACGACGCCGGCGGGTCTCGACCGGGAGGGGAATCCGGCTGGCGGCTACATGCCGGCCACGGATCTCTCCGCGCGGGTCACCGTTCTCACGGAGGGTACTCGCGGTCCGCTGAGCCAGGCGTGGCTCGAGCGGGAAGGCGTCGGCTCGGCGAACCCGCAGATCTTCGCGCTCGGAGTCAAGGAACTGTGGGAGGTCGCGCGTCCGCCCGACTCGGTCACGCATACCATGGGCTGGCCGCTGCCGCGGGATGCGTTCGGGGGGAGCTTCATCTACCCCATGGGCGGCAATCTCGTGTCCCTGGGGCTCGTCGTGGGGCTGGATGCGCCGTACGTGGACCTCGACGTGCACGCGCTGCTGCAGCGTCTCAAGCAGCACCCGTTCGTGCGCGCGATCCTGGACGGGGGCGAACTCGTGGAGTGGGGGGCGAAGACGATTCCCGAAGGCGGGTACCATGCCATCCCGGACCGTCTGAGCGGAGATGGGTTGCTCGTTGCGGGAGACGCGGCGGGACTGGTGGATGTCGCCTCCCTCAAGGGCATTCACTACGCGATGACGTCCGGCATCCTCGCGGCGGAAACGATCGGCCGGGCGCTGTCAGATGAGTCCGAGCAGTCCGGGGACGCGAAGGGGGCGGTGGCCGCGGCTCGCCTCTCGTCCTACGACGCGATGCTCAGGGAGAGCCTGATCCGGGACCCGCTCCACCGCAACCGGAACCAGCGCCTCGCCTTCAAGTCCGGCTTCTTCTCGGGAGGCCTCAAGGCGGGGCTCATGCAGGTGACGGGTGGCACGTTTCCCGGGACCCGGATCGCGAGCGGACCCGACGCGACGGACCCTCGCCGCAAGCGGCTGGGCCTCGAGTCCGCGTATGAAGGGGAATATGCGGTGGCCAAGGTCGACGCGGTGTTTCGCTCCGGGAACGCGACCCGCGACGACATCCCTTCACACCTCGTGATGAGGGGAGAGACGGAAGAAGGCGTGTCGCCGGAGATGGCGGAACTGTACGCGAGCCTTTGCCCCGCGGGCGTGTACGAGCGCGCCGGCGACCGGCTGGTCGTGAACGCGCCGAACTGCATCGACTGCAAGGCGACCGATGTCCTGGGTCCCCGCTGGACGCCGCGCGAGGGCGGCAGCGGCCCCACCTACAAGCGCATGTGAGGCCACGGAATGCCCGGGTCAGCCTGCCCGGGTCGCGCGCGGGGCGCTCCGTCCAAGGAGCGAGAAGGCGTCGGCGACCTGCTCGTATCCCGTCCGCATGAGGAACGCGGCATTCTTGCCGAAGCTCTTGGCGCCCAGAATGAAGAAGCCGGGTTCGGGATTCCTGAGGGTCTCGGGTCCGAGCGTACCCTCGTCGATGCAGCAATCGGCGCGCGCGTCGCCCGACGCGCCCCGGGCGTCGAGGAGTGCGGCCGAGATGCCCATGGGGCCGAGGGACGCGTAGCAGGCGTGCACCTGGAGCTGGCGGTAGAGGCGGTCATCGGGCTCGTAGCCGACGTTGGCCACGATCCGGTCGAAGCGGTCGTGGCGCACGGTCCCGGCGATCTCGAGGTCGACCTCGAACCCCTGCGGCTGGGTGTGCGCCACGGCGAGCAGCCGACTCCGGGGAAGCCACTCGCAGCCGGGGGGCGGCTCGGCGGCGACCGCGTTGGCGCGGCGCGTGAGTTTCACGCGCTCGGGGAGCGGATCGTCGGCGATGGGCCGCAGCGGGAGGCGGTGGGATTCGCGCGTGGCCCATGTGAACCGCGTGCCGGGTACGGCCCGGGCCAGGCTCGCCAGGGCACCCGCGGTCGAGGCGGCGGAATGGCCGCTGCCGAGGAGGAGCGTGCGGCGCGCCGCGTAGCGCTCGCGCCGGGCGCCGAGCGCATCCGGGACGTGGTATTCGATCGCCGCTCGGGCGGATCGCTCGCCGACGGCGGGCGTGCCCCCCGGTCCCGCCCAGTTCGGCCGCCCGTACGTCCCCGAGCAGTCGAACACGGCCCGGGCGAACACCTCGGTCTCGGCGCCGTTCTCCTCTACGAGAAGCCGGAAGGGCTGGTCGGCCCGGGCGGCCTCGCCGAGCGCCTCGCCCTTCAGCCGGTCCGCCCGGGCGACGTCCCGTACGCGCGCCCCTTCGCGGACCTCCACACGGGGCCGCAGGGCCGCGGCCAGGGGCAGCAAATAGTGCGTCCGGAACTCCGCGCCCGTGAGCAGCGCCTCACCCGCCGGCAGCCCCACGCCCCGGCCGCGCAGCAGCTCCAGCCCCGCCGGCCCGGCGTTCCACTCGAATGGGGAGAAGAGTCGCAGCCAGCCCCAGGCTCGGACGTGATCCGCCACCGTCCCGGCGTCGAAGAGGACCGCCTCGAGTCGGGCCCGATCGGCCCGTGCAGCGGCCTCGAGCCCGGTGGGCCCCGCTCCGATGATGGCAAGATCCATCACTCGCACCCGCGCCGGCTCCCATCCTGGTGGTTCAGTGACATCCTGGCCGCTCGGCCTTCCCGCTGATTCCGTGCCAACCTACTCTCAGGCGATGATGGATCGCGAGAACCCGAAACGGGCGAACGAATCGCCTCCGGACTGGGCCCCGAGCCCCCTCACGCGGTGGCTGACGCCGGTCACTCGCTGGATCATCACGAACCTCGTGGCTCCACCCTGTGTCTTCCTGCTCTTCGGTCTCCTCAATCGAACCCGAGTCTACGGGAGATGGCGCGTTCCTCATGCTCGGAACACGCTCGTGCTCTCGAATCATCAATCCATGATCGACTCGTTTCCGATCGCCTACTACCTGTTCTTTCCCGAGAAGATGTTCAGGCCCCACCTCGCGCCCTGGAATGCGGCGGCGGCGGAGAACTTCTTCAAGAACCCGCTGTTCGCCTGGGTGTTCCACCAGTTCAAGTGCATTCCGGTGCGACGCGGGCGGCGCGACCTGAGGGCGATGATTCGCTCGGCACGCGCGCTTCGAGCGGGAACCATCACGCTCTTCCCGGAGGGTACGCGCTCACGGGACGGGAAGGTGGGCCGCGGGCGAGCCGGCGCGGGCATGGTCATCCTCCAGACACGTCCACAGGTGGTTCCGATCACCCTGGAGGGGCTGGATCGCGTCCTCCCCATCGGTTCCCGCCTGCCGCGGATCGGACAGCGAGTCTCGATCTACGTGGGCCGGCCCGTGCCGTACGAGGACCTGGCCGCCGAGGGCCGTTCGCGGGCCAGCGCCCAGCGGATCGTCGACCGCGTGATGGAACGGATCGCATTCCAGCAACGCCTTCTCGGGCGGCTGGCACGCCGCTAGCGGCCGACGCTGGACATCGCCGGCTAAATCCGGCATTCTTCCGGCATGACAATCACAGTGTATTACGTCCTCGTGACGCTTCTGCTGGGACTGCTCGTGGGCCTTCTCATGGGCGGCGGTTTCGCGTATGGATGCCGGCTCCGCGAGCTCGATTCGCCGGACCGGGAGGTCCCGCCCGGCTGACTTGTGTCGGAACTGCATTCGCCGATCCCTCCGAACCGCGCACCTTCTTCCCGATTTCGTGATCGCACGCTACCTTACTTGGCTGCGAATAGTGCGTATTTCGGCCGGAAACGTCCCATTGACCGTTCGCGGGCGGAGCGGCCCGGCCATCAGAGGTGGAAATGACAAAGACCTTCCAGGATGACGACGGGCGCCGGTGGAAAGCATGGCTCGCTTCGCGCGAGGTTTTCTGGCCGGACCCGAACGAAAAGGCTCCGCCCGACGATTTCGAGGCGGTCGTGTTCGTCTGTTTCTCCGACCCCTATCAGACGCAGCGGCGGCTTCGGCTCCCGCAGGGCTCGTTCGAGGAGCTCAGTCTCGATGATCTCAAGAAGCACTTCAAGAAGGCGAAGCTCGATCCTGCCATCCGCTAGCCGTCAGCGCGGAAGCCCCGCACCCCGGCCGAAGACGGCCGGGGAGGGCACCCGGGATTCCCTCCGATGTTTACACTGATACCGAAAGGCCTCGTGACAGAATGACCGCCGCCGCCGGGAAAGGACTGGAAGGCGTCGTCGCCTCACAGACTTCACTCAGCTTCATTGACGGACTCAAGGGCATCCTCGTCTATCGAGGCTACAACATCCACGAACTCGCGCCGAACGTTTCGTTCCCCGAGAGCGTGTTCCTGCTCTGGAACGGACGGCTGCCGAGGCGGTCGGAACTCGAGGAGTTCGAGGCGGCGCTGGCGGCGCAACGCGCGCTGGATCCGAGAACCGTGGAAGGCCTGCAGGGTCTCCCGGCGGAGACCGTCCCGATGTCGGCTCTGCGGACCGGGGTTTCCCTCGAGGGCGTGTACGATCCGGATGCCGAGGACAACTCGCTCGAGGCGAACCGGCGCAAGGCGGAGCGGCTCGTGGCACGGACGCCCACGATCATCGCTGCGATCCACCGCATTCGGCAGGGGCTGGAGCCGCTGGACCCTGATCCGGGGCTCTCGCTGTCCGCCGACTTCGTGAGGATGGCGAACGGCGAGCCGGGCACGGAGGAAGCGGTCGACGCGCTCGACAGGACGCTCCTCCTCTACCTGGACCACGGGTTCAACGCATCGACCTTCGCCTGTCGCGTCATCGCCGCCACGCTCGGCGACATGCACTCGGCCGTGACAGGCGGGGTCGGAGCGCTGAAGGGCGAGCTGCACGGCGGAGCGAACGCGAGGGCGATGCACACGCTGATCGAGATCGGTGATCCGGAGAACGTCGACCCGTGGCTCGACAGCGCCTTCGCCGAGAAGCGGAAGATCATGGGCTTCGGCCACCGCGTCTACAAGACGGAGGATCCGCGGGCGACGCACCTTCGGGAGATGTCCCGCGTGCTCACGCAGCAGGCCGGCCTCGGGAAGTTTTACGAGATGTCCCGCAGGCTGGAAGACAGGATGATATCCGAGAAGGGGATCAATCCGAACGTCGACTTCTACTGCGCCACGGTGTACTACGCGCTGGGCATCCCGATCGACCTCTATACGCCGCTCTTCGCGATGGGGCGGATGGGCGGCTGGACGGCGCACGTCATGGAGCAGCACGCCGACAACCGGCTCATTCGGCCGCGTGCGGAGTATGTAGGTGAGACGGATCTGCGCTGGGTGCCGATGGACGAGCGCTGAGCCGGAGTCGCTGACAGGGCCGGAGCCCGCGGCGTCCGGCGCCGGCCACTACGCGGAAGCGGGCCGCAGGCCTTAACAGGGCCGGCGAGCCCGCTTCTTTCGTTGAAACCAGAGTCGAGACAAGGAAGGTGTCGGTGGAGATACGCTCGGGCGTACCCCTCGAACGGGAACTGGACGCTCTTGTGATCCCGTGGTTCGATGGCGTTGAGGCGACGGGAGAGTGGTGGGAAAACCCGGCGACGACATGGCTCGAGGGCCATGGGCGTTCCGGGGAGACGTCGGGTTGGGTGCGGCTCGGGGCTCTGGAAACGCCGGATGTATTCGTCGTCCGCCTCGACGCCGGAGCGAGGCCGAAGGCCGAGTCGTGTCGTCGAGCGGCGGGAGCCGGGGTCAGAGCGGCTCGCGCGCGCGGCCTCGAATCCATCGGGTTCCGCGTGCCGGAGACTGCGGACGATGCACTGTGGCAGGCGTCCGCCGAGGGGCTCGCGCTCGGGGATTGGCGTTACGACGGGTTGCGCGACGGGGAGGGCCGCGCGCCGCCGCCGGAAGAGCGGGTCCTCATCGCGGGAGGCGCGGCGGGTCCGGAGGCGGAGGCGGCGGTCCGGCGGGGTTGTGTGCTGGCCGAGGCGCAAAACGCGACGCGCGAACTCGTCACCCTGCCTGGCAACGTGGCGACGCCGCGCTACCTCGCCGCGGAGGCGGAGCGGCTGGCGGGGGAACATGGCTTCGGGATTGAGGTACGGGATCGGAAGCGGCTGGAGGAGGAAGGGTTCGGTGGCCTCCTCACCGTATCCCGAGGGTCGGTTGAGGAGCCGCGCTTCATCGAGATGGAGCACGAGGGCGGCGGTGGAGATCCCGTTGTCGTCGTCGGAAAGGGCGTGACGTTCGACGCGGGCGGTATCTCGCTGAAACCCGCCTCGGGCATGGAGGACATGAAGTACGATATGGCGGGTGCCGCAGCGGTGCTCGGGATCATGATTGCCGCGGCGCGCCTCGACATCCCGCAGCGCGTCATCGGCCTCGTGCCGGCGACGGAGAATCTCCCGGCGGGGAATGCCGTGAAACCGGGGGATGTCATCCGCGGACTGTCGGGCAAGTCGATCGAGGTCATCAACACGGACGCGGAGGGTCGCCTGATTCTGTCGGATGCTCTGACGTACGCGCAGCGGCTGGATCCGGTGGCGATCGTCGACATGGCCACGCTCACCGGGGCCTGCGTCATCGCCCTCGGCCATCACGCGGTGGCAGTGCTCGCCAACGATCGCGGTATCGCGGACGAGTTGTCGACCGCCGGCGAGATGACGGGGGAGCGGACGTGGCCACTGCCACTCTGGAAAGCGTATCGGGCGCAACTCGACTCCGATATCGCCGACATCAAGAACATTGGCGGCCGCGGTGGGGGCACGATCACCGCGGGCTGGTTCCTGCGCGAGTTCGTATCGGACGACGTGCCCTGGGCCCACCTCGACATCGCGGGCACGGCGTGGGCCAAGGAGGCGCGCGGGTGGCAGCCGAAGGGGGCCACGGGAGTCGGGGTCCGGCTTGTCCACGAATGGCTGCGCGTCCGCGAGCGAGGGTGACGAAGGCCTGCGTCCGCGCCCTCGGCGCGCTGCTGCTTGCGGTTGGGGGCGTCTCTTCGGCGCAAGCGCAGGACCCGCCTCTTCCGGACAGCCTGGAGGTCATCCCCGACTCCGTCCGCGAGGTGTTCGCCGACAGCACGCCGCAGCGAGCCCAGAGCTTTCCGCGGCGGCTGACGGGACTGCGCGGTCCGACTCACGAAGTATTCGACTGCGACAGGGAGTGCGTTCACGCCTCTCCGGCTCTCTCGCTCATCGAGCTACTCCTCGAGCGGGTGCCGGGAATCACGGGCGTGCGCGGCGAATTCTACGAGGGTCCACATCATGTGTTCGACGGCGGCTTCGGCCCGGGACTTGCGGCACTGTACGTCGACGGTCGCGAGGTTCTGTCGCTCTCGCACGCGCAGGCCGACCTCCGGCGGGTATCCCTGAACGAGATCGACCGTGTCCGCGTGTATCGAGGCGCGGACGGCCTCATCGTCGATGTGGACCTCATCAGTCACGACGGAACCCAGGGCTACACCAGAATCAGCGGCGTGACCGGGGACCCGAGGTCCGAACTCCTCGATTTCATGTTTGCCAACCGGTTGGGAGGCGCCGCCAACATTGAAGCGTCCTTCGAGCGGTACGACATCGAGGATCGGCGGAACGACCAGGACCGCTTCGCGGTACGGGGCCGGTATTCGTGGATGCCGCGCTCGAACGATTTCGGAGTACAGATCGAGTATCGTAACGAGACGATCAACCGCACAGCCCTCGACACGCTGGAGTTCTCGCGCAGGGAGTTCCTCCTCAGGACGCGGGCGAACCTGGGGGAACGCGCCCAGGTCGAAGCCTACGGGCAGGCTACAAGCTTCACGGATGTCGTCGAGAACCTCCCGGACAGTATCTCTCCGCCGCAGCGGGGCGCGGATGGCGTCGGCTTGCGGTTCTCGGCGCGACCCGGAGCCGGGGCGGTTTCGATGGGCCTCCGCTTCGCCGGGCGCGACGCCTACGCATCCCGCATCGCGGACCTTTCCGCCTGGCAGCCGATCGGTCCCTTTACGCTCGAAGGAGGGGGGGAACTCGCGAGCTGGAACGAGTTCCCGACAAAGTCGTGGCGCGGCGGTCTGGCCTTCCGGGATACGCTTCTGATCCCGATCGCGCTCCGGGCCTTCAAGGCCGGAGGGACACGGGGTGTCGGCTTCCCCCAGCACCCGATGGCGGACACCGTGGAGACGCTGGACCTGATCGCGGCGGACAGTGTCCGGTTCCGCTCTCGAGGTGCTTCGGCGACCCTCGCGATCGGACCGTTCAACCTCTCGGGGCGCTATTCGGAGCAGTGGATGGATCGCCGGATCGACTTTGGCGCCCCATTCGACCGGCTCGTCGTGGCGGACTCGGGAGAGGTCGACATCACCTCGCTGGAAGCCCGCTTCGAAGGGCCCGTCGTGCCCCTCGGCCTGCTGCTTCGGAACGTGGCGCCGATTCGCTTCCGCGCTTCATGGCGCAAGTTCGACTCGCGTGGCGCCGAAACGCTCTTCCTCCCCGAGCGCCTGTTCCGTACGGAGTTTCTCCTGCACGACACGTTCTTCGACGAGAACCTTCGCATTTGGGTGTCGCTGTACGTCGACCGCCGCGGCGCCCGGATGGTACCGGTCCCCGGCTCGCCGGATCCGGTGATGCTGGAGGCCGACAGCTGGATGGGCGGGCACCTGATGTTCAAGATCGCCGACTTTCGGTTCTTCTGGCGTTTCGGCAATCTGGGCGCGGACGACCTGGGCGATTTCCAGGGGGCGCTGTTTCCGAGACAACTCAACGTGTTCGGCCTCCGGTGGGAGTTCTACAATTGATTCGCAGCATGACCGGTTACGGCTCCGCGACCGTGACGCGGGAGAACGGAACGATCACGGTTGAAGCGCGCTCGGTGAATTCCCGGGGGCTCAAGGTCGTGGTGAAGGCGCCCCCCGGGGGCGAAGAGTGGGGGATCGAGCTTCGCGGTCTCGCCGAGTCCCGGGCCCGTCGAGGGCGCCTGGATCTCTTCGTCCGCGTGGAGAGCGCGGCGGACGCGGAAGGCACGAGTCTCGACGAGGGGCGCGTCCAGGAAGTGCTCGATGCGTGTGCGCGTCTGCGGGACGACTTCGGGGTGCCGGGCGAGCCGGACGTGGCCTCGCTGCTTCGCGTGGGCGGGATCTTCCGCAAGGCGGGCGGCGAGGGGACGGAGTTCGTACCGGAAGCCGACCATGTGAAGGAAGCGGCGACGGCGGCGCTCGACCTGCTGGTGGAGATGCGGGACCGGGAGGGCGCACGACTCGCGCTGGACCTTCGAGGACGGCTGGAGGGGATCCGGGAAGCGGTCGACGGCGCGGAAGCGCTGGCGCCGGAACGGCTGGAGCGCGAGCGTCGCCGACTTCGCGACGCGGTCGAGGGCCTGGCCGGGAAGGGCCTGGACGAGGATCGGTTGACACGCGAGATCGCGCTCATCGCGGACCGCTGGGAGATCAGCGAGGAACTCGTGCGCGCCCGCTCGCACGTCGACGCCTTCGAGGAGTTCCTGGCGGCCCCCATCGAGGAGCCGGTGGGGCGGCGGCTTGGTTTTCTCGTTCAGGAGTTGCAGCGCGAAATCAACACGCTGGGGGCGAAGGCCAACGCCCCCCGTATCTCACGACTCGTGGTGGAAGCGAAGAACGAGATCGAGAGGCTCCGGGAGCAGGTGGAGAACGTCGAGTGAGCCGCGGAGATTCGGGCCCCCGCCCTCCGTTCCCGGTCATCCTCTCCGGACCGTCCGGGGCGGGGAAGACCACCATCCGCGACCGATTGCTCAAGACACCCGGGCCCGCCGCGTTCCTGTTCTCGGTCTCGATGACCACGAGACGGCCTCGCCCGGAAGAACGGGATGGCATGGACTACCGGTTCGTGTCGCCAGACCGGTTCGAGGCGCTGGTGGACGCGGGGGCCATGCTCGAATACGCGACGGTCCACGGTGAACGCTACGGGACGCCGCGTGACAACCTCGACCGGGCCCGCGAGGCGGGCGCCCATCTCCTCCTGGACATCGACGTAGAGGGCGCTCGGCAGGTG
The DNA here is from genome assembly GCF_965213655.1 of Candidatus Palauibacter sp. Lineage (GTDB taxonomy): Bacteria > Gemmatimonadota > Gemmatimonadetes > Palauibacterales > Palauibacteraceae > Palauibacter. Next base: position 721,112 of record NZ_CBDBZT010000003.1, read on the forward strand.
TGGGATACGGTCGTGGAGGTCCTTTCGATCTTCATCGTTCCGCCGACCGGGGCGCGCATCGTCAGGCAACTGCGGGGGCGCGGCAGCGAGAGCCCGGAGCAGCTCCGCCTCCGGCTGGCGAACGCCCGGGCGGAGATGGAAGCTGCGGTTCGGTTTGATCGCCTGGTCATAAATGACCGGATCGGGGAAGCCGCTGCGGACGTGTCCGCCCTCGTCGCGAAAGGGCTCGCGCCTCCCGGAGGCCTCGGGGCGCCGGAGCGGGAATACGTGAAGCGGATCATCGGAGAGTTGGATACCGTTTGACGCATGTGGTAGGTTTCCATACGGGTACGGCTTCGCCGGGGCCGCTGGTCCGAAGGCCGTGGACCGCTGACCGTAATAGTTGTCGAGGGAGAGATAGAATGAAGGTGTTCACGCCGGACGCCGTCGCGAAGGCGGCGACCAACAAGTATCTGGGTGTACTCGTCGCCGCGAAGTATGCGCGCGAACTCAACGCCCTCCCGCTCGAACGCTCGCCATACGGCGCGGAGAAGCTCACGACGGTCGCCGCGGATGCGCTGACCTCGGAGGATAAGAAGCTGCAATACCGGCTGGTCCGGGCGCGCCCCACCCTGATCCCTTAGCTGTCGGCAGGCCCCGTGCGGCCCTTCGATGGTCGTCGCGTGCTGCTCGTCGTATCCGGCGGGATCGCCGCATACAAGAGCGCGATCCTCACCCGCCGTCTGATTGAGGCCGGGGCAGGTGTCGAGGTCATACTGACCGCGTCCGCCGAGCGCTTTGTTGGACGTGTCACCTTCGAGGGAATCACGGGCCGCCCGGTACACGCGTCGCTGTGGGATCGGCCCATGGCGCACCTCGATCTCGGGCTCGAAGCCGATGTCGTCGTCGTGGCGCCCGCCACGGCCAACCTCATCTCCAGGCTCGCGGCCGGAGCGGCGGACGATCTGGCGACGACCGCCGTGCTCGCCGCGCGTGCGCCGGTGCTTGTCTGTCCCGCAATGAACACGCGGATGTGGGAGCATCCGATCACGCAGGCGAACGTGGCGCGGCTGGTCGATGTCGGCTACGCGATCGCCGGTCCGGCCGATGGTCCGCTCGCCGAGGGCGAGAGCGGGCCCGGGAGGCTGCTGGAGCCGGAGGAGATACTGCCGCGGATCGGGCGGGCGCTGGAGACGGCGACGGGTCTGCGTGGACGGCGGGTCGTCGCGACGGCGGGCCCGACGAGGGCCGCGCTGGATCCCGTCCGCTTCATCTCGAACCGCTCATCGGGCCGCATGGGCTTCGCGCTTGCCGAAGCCGCCTGGCGGCGAGGGAGCGAGGTCACGCTTATCAGTGGACCGGGTACGAGGCCGCGACCCGCCGGTCCCCACCTGCTGGAGGTCGAGACGGCCCAGGAGATGCTGGCCGCGCTGGAGACCGCGTTGACCGATGCGGACATCCTCCTGATGGCGGCGGCGGTCGGAGATTTTGAGCCGGACGGCGTCGCGGACTCGAAGATCAGGAAAACGGGAAATACCGCGAACGGCTTCGACCTCGCGCTTCGGCCGGGACCGGACCTGCTGATGGAGACGCGGGCGTTCCGTGAACGGAAGGGGATCTTTACTCTGGGTTTTGCGCTCGAGACGGAAGACCTCCTCGCTCGCGGACGTGAGAAACTCGAGCGCAAAGGCATGCACCTCGTTGCGGTGAACTCGGCTGTGGAGCCCGGCGCGGGATTCGAGTCCGAGACGAACCGCATCACGTTGATCGACCGCGATGGCACGGTCGAGGAGTTGCCTCTGGCGAAGAAGACCGAATTGGCCGACGAGTTGCTCGACCGGGTCGAAGCCTCGCTTCAGGCGGCGGCGGAGAGGTGAATCCGCCGGACGCCGGGGCCCGGACGCTCGCTCGAGCCTTCCTCGAGCAGAGGCTCTCCGCGGAGCGGAACGCCCTCATGCTCGAGCACGCGACGCGCGAAGAAGTCCTGCGGGGTCTGGCCTCCGCCCGGCGCATGGCGCGACCGGACGCCGCCGGTCGCGCCGCCGAGGTGCCGAGTTCCGCCGCCCCCTCCGCGGCGACGGGGGCGGAGATCGGGGAGGCGCCGGATCTGGAGGCGCTCGCCGGGCTCGTTGCCGCCTGTTCACGCTGTTCGCTCCACGAGGTGCGGAAGAAACCGGTCTTCGGCGAAGGGGCGGCGGACGCCCGCGTCGTTTGTGTAGGGGAGGCGCCCGGGGCGCGCGAGGATGAGACGGGCCGCCCCTTCGTCGGCCGCGCCGGCCGCCTCCTCGACCGTCTGCTGATGTCGATCGGGCTCCCCCGGAGCTCCGTCTACATCTGCAATGTGCTGAAGTCCCGGCCGCCCCGGAACCGCGACCCCCTCCCCGAAGAGGTTGCGGCCTGTGCTCCGTATCTTCTGAAACAACTCGCGCTCATCGAGCCCGAGGTGATCATCGCCTTCGGGGCCTTCGCTGCGCGCACGCTGCTCGAAACGAAGTCCGCCCTGGGCCGGCTCCGGGGCAGCGTACACCGCTATTCCGGGTATCCCGTCGTCGTCACCTATCACCCGGCGGCGCTGCTCCGTAACCCCGGCTGGATTCGGCCCACGTGGGAGGATCTCCAGATGGTACGTCGCATGCTCGACGGTTCCGGAGACCGTGAGGACCGCATTGGTTGAGACGGCGATCAGTCTGCCGAGTGACGGGATCGAGGCCCGACGCACGCCCTGGTCCGAGGAGGCCGAAATATCGGTCCTCGGGGCCATGCTCATCGATGGCGACGCCGTAGCCGCCGTCCTTGAACAGATCGACGATTCCGCATTCCACCGGGAAGGAAACCGGCGGATCTTCCGCGCGATGGTGCGCCTGTACGGGCGCGGTGACGTGATCGACGCCGTGACCCTCGCGGACGAACTGAAGACGGCGGCGGAGCTCGACGCCGTCGGGGGGATGGCGTACCTCGCGAAGCTCGTGGACGCGGTGCCGACCACCGCCAACCTCGGTTACCACTGCCGGATCCTGCGGGACAAGACGGTGCTCCGACGGCTCATCTCCAGCGCCACGGAGATCGTCCAGGACGCCTACGAAGCGGGGTCGGGCGAAGTCGACGAGACGCTCGATCGAGCGGAGCAGAGGATCTTCGAGATATCGCAAGCGGAGCAGCGCGGCACCTTCGTCCGCATCAAGGAAGTGCTGCGCTCGACGATGGACCGCATCGACGAACTCGTGCAGAATCCGGGGACGATCACCGGCGTCGCGTCCGGGTTTCCCGAACTCGACCGCATGACGGCCGGATTTCAGCCGGCCGACCTCATCGTGCTCGCGGGTCGCCCCTCGATGGGAAAGACGGCGCTCGCGCTGAACATGGCCCAGCATACGGCGATCGGCGGAGACGTCCCGGTGGCGATCTTTTCGCTTGAAATGTCGAGAGAGTCGCTCGTACAGCGGATGCTGAGCTCGGAATCCAAGGTGGATTCGAGCCGGATCCGGACGGGCCGTCTGTCGCCCGACGACTTCACCCGGCTGGCGAGCGGAGCGGGACACCTGAACACGGCCCCGATCTGGATCGACGATACGCCCGCGATCTCGCCGATCGAACTCCGCGCCAAGGTGCGCCGCCTCCACGCGGAAGTCGGCGTCGGGCTCGTTGTGCTCGATTACATGCAGCTCATGTCCGGCGGAACGCGGGTCGAGAACCGCCAGCAGGAGATCAGCGCGATTTCCCGGTCGTTGAAGGCGATCGCGAAGGAGGTCGGCGTGCCGCTCCTCGCTCTTTCCCAGCTCTCGCGGGCGCCCGAGCAGCGCGAAGGGAATCGGCCGCGGCTCTCGGACCTGCGCGAATCGGGAGCGATCGAACAGGACGCGGACGTGGTCCTGTTCATCTTCCGCGAGGAGATGAACCGCAAGCCCGAAGAGGTGGAGGAAAGGGGGTTGGCGGGGAAGGCCGAACTCATCGTGGGCAAGCAGCGCAACGGGCCGACCGGGACCGTCGAACTCTATTTCCACAAGGCCTTCACGGCGTTCGAATCCGTGAGCCGCCGTCCGGAACCCGAGTAGTGCCGGCGGGAGGGCCGGGGACGGTCGGCGGCGTCGGCGCCGTCGTCGTCGCGGCGGGGCAGGGGCATCGCTTCGGCGGGTCGCGGCCGAAACAGTTTGTCGATCTCTGCGGCATGCCGGTTCTCGCCTGGTCGGTGCGGGCACTCCTGGATCACCCCGAGGTAGACCGGGTCGTGCTCGTGTTGTCGCCTATGTGGGCGGCCTCGCCTCCCGCCTGGCTGCCGGAAGAGGTCCTGGTCGTGCCCGGCGGGGTGTTTCGGGCCGACTCCGTGCGTGCGGGTGTCGCGGCGCTGGCCGGGACCGTGGAGACCGTCCTGGTGCACGATGGGGCGCGTCCCTTCGTGTCGGCAGGGCTCATTTCCCGCGTCGTGGATCGTGCTCGCGGTGGCCCCGTGGTGCCGGTGATCGCCGTGGAGGACACGGTAAAGCGGGTAGACGAGGGCGGGTGGATCGAGGAGACCGTGCCACGCGAGCCGCTCCGTCGCGTGCAGACGCCACAGGGCTTCCCCGCCGACGTCCTGATCCGTACACACGCGGTGGGAGATGCCGGGGCATGGGAGGCGCAGGACGCGGCCGCCATGACGGACGACGCGTTGCTGTGCGAACGGCTGGGCCTCGACGTTGCGACGGTGGAGGGAGATCCCGTGAACCTCAAGGTCACGACGGCACGGGACCTGAAGCTCGCACGCGCGTTGGTTGAGACGGGGTTGATCGCTGCAGGGAAACAGTGATGGAGCGGGGCGACTTCATCGGGCAGGGGGACGGAACCGGTATCGACGTGGTGGACTGGCACGAGAGGATGGGAACTCCGCAGGCGACCTGGTCGGGCCGGGCTCGGGCGGGAGGAGATGATGCCCTGGCCAGGGCGGTGGCACTGCTCGATGCCGGGCGGGTCGTGGCTCACCCGACCTCGACCGTGTACGGGCTGGGTGGCCGGCCGCGCCCGGATGTCGACGCGCGCATCGCCGCGATCAAGCGTCGGCAGCCGGGTCCGCTCATCCGGCTCGCCGCGAGCCGGGAGGCGCTCGTCGAGGCGCTGCCCGCAGCGCGCTGGACGGAGGCGGCGCGCCGGCTCGCCGACGCCTTCTGGCCCGGCCCGCTCACGCTGGTCGTGGAGGACGGGAGTGACACCGGGGTCGCGGTACGCGTCGACCCTCATCCCGTCGTGAGACGCCTCCTTGAACTCGCTGGCGGGATGATGACGTCTACGAGTCTGAATCTGACGGGGAGACCCCCGGCGAGGACGAGCGCGGAGGCGCGCGCCGCGCTGTCGGCGATCGGATCGGACGGGGGAACGATGGGTTGGCTCGACGCGGGTGATCTCGCCGGTTCGGTCCCGTCGACCCTCGTGCGGATGGCGGGAGGGGCGGCCGACGTGCTGCGGGAAGGAGCCCTGCCGGCGACCGAGATTGTACGGGTCCTCTCCTCGCGTACCTCCGGGAGATCGTCCAGGTGAACCTGCTCTTCGTCTGCACCGGCAACATATGCCGCAGTCCGCTGGCCGAGGTGATCGCGCGGGCGGAAGCCGAGGCCCGAGGGTGGGTGGACGTCTCCTGCGCATCGGCGGGCACCTTCGCGCTTCCCGGGCAGCCGGCTTCGGGCCCCGGGATCGCCGTGGCGGCCGCACGCGGGCTCGACCTGGGGTCGCACGCCTCGCGGGAGCTTTCGCTTGAGCTGCTCGAATGGGCCGATCTGATCGTCGGCATGGAGGCGTCGCATGCCCGGGCGGCCGAGCACTGGGCCCCGGACGCGACCGTCCACGTCATGACGGATTTCCTGCCTGCGGACCACGGGCGGCGTGGAGGCGGGGTGCCGGACCCGTATGGCGGAGATCTAGAGACGTATGAAGGAACCTGGGAGTTGCTGACGCTTGCCATGCGGGGGCTCTTCGAGGTCCTCGGCGAAGGGGAACGGGGAGGCCGCGAAGGTTCCGGGTCGTGACGCGCCGCTTCGCGCTCCTGGGAGATCCCGTGCGCCACTCGATTTCGCCTGCGATGCACCGCGCAGCCTTCGAAATCGAGGGCTTGGACGCAGAATACGTCGCCCGACGGGCCGCGTCCGCCGAGGTCGGGTCAATCATGCGAAGCGCGGATCTGACGGGAGGCAATGTGACGCTCCCGCACAAGCTTCGAGCGGCCGAAGCACTCACCCGGCCGAGCGCCGCGGTTCGGGCGACTGGAGCGTGCAACTGCTGGTGGCGACAGGCGGATGGCGAACTCGCCGGGGATAACACCGATGTTGGCGGGCTCCAGATCGCCCTTTCCCGCCTCGGCTTCCAGGCGCAGCGTGCCCGCGTGCTTCTCCTGGGCGCGGGGGGCGCGGCCCGGGCCGCGGTCCATGCGCTGCTTGAGGGCGGAGCGTCGTCGGTCGAGATTCTGAACCGCACGCCGGCACGGGCCCGCGCCATGCGCGATGCGGCGGTGGCCTGTGCGGCCGACGCGGCGGGTGCCCTGCGGGTGATCGAGGCGCCGGAGCCGGGTGCCACGTACGATCTGGTGCTGAATTCGACGAGCCTGGGGCTGTCTCCCGAAGATCCGCTCCCCCTCGACCTCGGGGCGAGGCCGGATCGAGCGAAGTTTCGGGCGGCCTTTGACATGGTGTATGCACCGGGGGAAACGGCGTGGGTGCATCACGGTCGGGCGCTCGGCATTTCCGCGCGCGGCGGCCTCGACATGCTCGTGGGCCAGGCGGCGCTCTCGCTGGAGCGCTGGTTTCCCGGCCGTGCGGCTCCATTCGGGGCGATGCGGGATGCGGCCGTGGCCGAACTGGCGGCGCGCGTGGAGTCGGAACCGGGGGACGGATCGAGCGGGCCGTGAGTGCCGTGGCGCGGGCCGGCCCGATCCGCTGGCTGGGCCGGGCGGCCGCTGCGGGCTTCGATGCGCTCGTGCCCGCCGCGTGTATCGGCTGCCGCCGCGGCGTGGCTCCCGATGGCCCGCCGCTGTGTGCCCTCTGCCAGTCGCGACTCCCCCGGCTGGCGAGTCCCCGCTGCCCGCGCTGCGCGGAGCCGCTCGGCAACATCGCGGCCGCGGTCGGGGAACTCGTGCGCTGCGGTACGTGCGAGGGGTGGCCCGACATCCTGACGGCGGCCGACGCGCCCTTCGCCTTCGAGGGCCTGGCCGCCCGGACCGTAAGGGCCCTCAAGTACGACCGCTGGCGTGCCCTCGCGCCCTGGATGGCCGCCCGCATGGCTCCTGGAGTCGAGACCATCGCGTCTCGCATCGGGAGCGACGGCGCACCCTGGCTGATTCCCGTGCCGCTCACGCCGGCGCGCCTCCGGGAAAGGGGATTCAATCAGGCCGAGGAACTGGCCAGCGCCCTTGCCGACCGGGGCGCCGGGTCCCTGGTGCGGCTCCTCGAACGCCGCCCCGGGGGCGGTCGGCAGGCGGGCGTCCGGGGGGCGCTGCGCCGCGCCAACGTCCAAGGGCGTTTCCGGCTGTGTGACGTCCCGCTGGAAAAGGGCTGCAGCGCCATCATCGTCGATGATGTGCTCACGACGGGAGCCACCACGATTGCTTGCGCCGAGACGCTCGCCGAGGCTGGATTCCGCAGCGTGGGGGCCGTTACTTTTGCGCGCACACTGCGTCCCCTGGACGGGGACGAATCACCAACCGGGACGCTTCGTCCATAATCCTTCCCGAGAGGAAACCGAATGAGTGTGAGGGTTGCCATCAACGGTTTCGGCCGCATCGGCCGGAATATCCTCCGAGCCGCGCTTCAGGACCCGCGCGGAGACCTTGATTTCGTCGCGATCAACGATCTCACGGATGCGGCGACGCTCGCCCATCTGTTCAAGTACGACTCGGTGCATGGACGCTTCCCCGGAGAGGTGCGTGTAGACGGCGGGGAACTCGTACTGGGAGACGAACGGGTGCACGTGTTCTCCGAACGTGACCCCGCCAACCTTCCGTGGGCGGAACTCGGCGTGGACGTCGTGATCGAATCCACGGGGATCTTCCGCAAGAGGGAAGATGCGACCCGGCACATGCGGGCGGGCGCGAAGAAGGTCATCATCTCCGCCCCCGGCGTTGAGCCGGATATCACGCTGGTCCTCGGCGTGAACGCGGACGAGTACGACCCGGCGAAGCACGATGTGATCTCGAACGCGAGCTGCACCACGAACTGCATCGCGCCGGTCGTGAAGGTTCTGCTCGACCGCTTCGGGTTCGAGCGCGGCCTGATGACGACCGTCCACGCGTACACGAACGGCCAGCAGCTGCTGGACCTGCAGCACAAGGATCTCCGGCGTGCCCGTGCCGCCGGGCTCTCGATCATCCCCACCACGACGGGAGCCGCGAAGGCCGTGGGCCTCGTCCTCCCGCAGGTCAAGGGGAAGCTCGACGGGATGGCGATGCGCGTCCCGACCCCGGATGTGTCGATCGTGGACCTTGTGGCCACCGTGTCGCGGGGCACTTCGGCGGACGAGATCAACGCCGCGTTTCGCGAGGCCGCGGAAGGGGCCCTCGACGGCGTGCTCGAATACACCGAGGAGCCGCTCGTATCCGTCGACTTCACGGGACACCCGGCGAGCGCGATCATCGATGCGCAGTCGACGTCGGTCATGGACGGCACGCTCGTGAAGGTCATCTCGTGGTACGACAACGAGTGGGGGTACTCGAATCGCCTCGTGGACCTGGCGAGTTTCGTCGGAGAGCGTCTCCCCGCCGCCGTCGGGACCTGAGCAGCCCCCGCCCGTCTCCTCGTGACCAGAACTCTGCGAGACCTCCCGGCCGACATGGCCGGGAAACGGGCGCTCGTGCGTGTGGACTACAACGTCCCGCTCGACGCTGGGCGGGTTGCGGACGCCACGCGCATCGAGGCATCGCTGCCTACACTCCGCTGGTTGCTGGAGCGCGGCAGCCGGCCGGTGCTGCTCTCGCATCTGGGCCGGCCGGGGGGACGGCCGAATCCGGCGTTTTCGCTCTCGCCCGCGGCCTCCGTACTCTCCGACCTCCTCGGGGCCGACGTCCTCTTCGCCGCGCCGTGCGACGGCGAGGACGCGCTTGGCGCCAGCCGCGAGCTGGCGGCCGGACAGGTGCTCCTCGTGGAAAACACGCGCTTCCTGCCCGGCGAGACGGCGAATGACGCTGCGCTCGCCCGGCGCCTCGCCCGACTCGGCGACTTCTTCGTCAATGACGCCTTCGGCACCCTGCACCGGGCGCACGCCTCGACGACAGGGGTCCCCGCCTGCCTGAGCCCTTCCGCGGCGGGACTGCTCGTCGAGCGGGAGCTGGAGGCACTGGGCGGGCTCGACCGCCCGCGCCGCCCGTTCATCGTTGCTTTCGGCGGAGCCAAGATCGGCGACAAGATCGACCTCATGCGCCGCTTCGTGGAACGGGCGGATCTGATCCTCGTGGGCGGAGCCATGGCGAATACCTTCCTCCGGGCGCGGGGGGTAGAGACCGGAGTCTCGCTGGTCGAGGACGGGGCGCTCGATCTCGCGCGCTCGATCCTGTCCGCGGGAGAGCAACGGATCCGGCTCCCCATCGATGTGACGGTCCTGGACCGTTCGGACGGAGACGGGGAGACGGTCGAGGTGGTCGCGGTGGATGGGATCGAGCCGGCGATGGCCGCGCTGGATATCGGACCGGAGACGCGCGCCCGCTACGCCGAGGCGTTGCGCGGGTGTGCCGCCTTCTTCTGGAACGGGCCCATGGGCCTGTTCGAGGACCCGCGGTTCGCGGCGGGCACGTTCGCCATCGCCGAAGCTGCCGCGGAGGCGACCGCCGCGGGCGGGTTCACGGTCATCGGAGGTGGAGACTCGGCGGCGGCCGTTCGCCGGGCCGGACTCCTCGACCGCGTGTCGCACGTCTGCACCGGGGGCGGGGCCGCCCTCGCTTACCTGTCGAGCGGGCGGTTGCCCGGTCTCGACGTTCTCGCCCACAGGAGGCATCCGTGAGTCAGCCGCGCACCCCCGTGTTCGCCGCGAACTGGAAGATGTGCCACGGTCCGGTGGAGACTGGAGCGTTCGTGGGGCGGTTCGCGCCGCGCCATGTGCGCCGGGACGATGCGACGGTCGTCGTGTTTCCGCCCGCGATCAGCCTGCCTGCCTTCGCGGCTGCGGTCTCCGGGCGCCCCGACCTGGAGTTCGGGGTGCAGGACGTGCACACCGAGGTGAAGGGCGCGCACACGAGCGGTATTGCGGCTGCCATGGTTCCGGCGACCGGCGCCACATGGGGACTGGCGGGCCACTCGGAACGGCGCCGGGAGTTCGGAGACACTGATGCCGACGTGGGCCGCAAGCTGGTTCGCCTTCTGGAGGCCGGACTCCGCCCCGTCCTGTGCGTCGGCGAGACGCTAGAGGAGCGCGAATCCGGACGGCTCGAGACGGTGCTCCACACGCAGATTCGGGAAGCCCTGCGGCCTCTCGACCGGGAGGACCGATCCCGTCTCGTGTACGCGTACGAGCCGGTGTGGGCGATCGGCACCGGACGGACGGCGAGTCCCGACGATGCCGCCGAAGCCCACGCCATCGTCCGTGACCGGCTCGCGCAGGCGGATGGCTGCGATGCCGAGGGATCCGTGATCCTTTACGGGGGGAGCGTCAAGCCGGCCAACATCGAGGCACTCCTTGCCGCCTCCGGGGTGGACGGCGTCCTCGTGGGCGGTGCGAGCCTCGATCCCGAGAGCTGGGCTTCGATCTGTGCGGCGGGTGGGTAACGCCGACGTCCTCCGCAATCCCGTCGACGGGCGGCCGGTCCGGATAACTGGCCCTGTCCGGCCGGCGACTCTAGTTTGAGCCGCCAACCCAACCATAGCGGGTAGATGATGTTCACGTTCCTGATCGTATTGATTTCGCTGATCGCACTCGTGTTGTGCGTGATGATCCTCATCCAGTCCGGGAAGGGCGGGGGGCTTGCCGCCTCCTTCGGTGGCGCTTCGTCCTCCACTGACTCCTTCATGGGCGGCCGGCAGGCGGCGAACGCGCTGACGAAAATGAGTTGGTACGGGGGTGGGAGCTTCCTCTTCCTCGCGCTCGTGTTGACCGTGCTCTCGTCCAGCCCCGACGCGGCGCCGGAATCGATCCTGCGTCAGGGACTTCCCGGCCAGCAGAGTCTCCAGGAAGCGCCAGCTTCCCTCCTGGAGATTTCGCCCGACCTCGGCGAGGGCGCGGCTCCCTCCGACGAAGCGGCCACACCCGGATCGGAGGAGGGCACCCCGGACTCCGGCGGGACGGAAGACGGCGAAGGAGATCCCGGTTCCGGGAGCGGGGGAGCCGGCCCGTAGCCGGTCGTCAGTCGCCGGGAGGATCGTCCGAGGTGGGCGGTTGGCGATCCGCGTTGAACGCGTCGCTCGGCAGATCCAGGAAGTCCATATACCGCTCCTTCTCCTGCTCCTCCGCGAGCCAGCTCTCGAACGCGGAGGGGACGAGTCCGTCGGTGCCGTGTCGATCCCGCGCCGCGGTAACCGCCAAGTGGTCCGCGTAGGCGTTCTTCACATCGTCGGCGTGTCCCCTGGTCCAGCGCCACTCGACGCGATGGCGTCCGGCGACGCGCACGAGTTCCCGCCAGAGTTCGAGGTTTTCGATCGGCCCGCCCTTCCGACGCCAGCCCCGGCGGGCCCAGCCGTGCACCCACTCCTTCATCCCGCGGATGAGGTACTGGCTGTCGCTCGTGAAGACCACGCGGCATGCCCGCCGCAGGGAGCCCAACCCGACGATGCCGGAGGCGATTGCCATCCGGTTGTTCGTCGTATCGGGATCGAAGTGGGCGAAGTCCCGCCGATACCAGCCGCGACGCTCGTCGAATCGCTCGATGAGTCCGGCCGCCGCCCCCGGATTCCGGCGATCCTCGAACTGGTTGCCGAGGCACGACTCGTCGGCGAAGATATGGACGAGCGGAGCATCGGTCCCGCTCTCCTGCCCGGGTCCGGAGTCGGCAGTCAACGCGCCTCCCGCAGCTTCGGTTCACCGTGTGCGCGGGCCGCGTGCCGATGCCCGGGTCCCCGCACCTTCAACCGCCACATTGGACGCGCCACGTGAGCGAGATGCAAGCACGCCCCGGATACCTCCTGCTCGAGGATGGCCGACGTTTCGGCGGGACCTATGTGGGCCCGGAGGCGGAAACCGCGGGCGAAGCCGTCTTCACGACGGTGATGACCGGGTATCACGAAGTGCTCACCGATCCTTCATTCGCCGCGCAGATCGTCGTCATGACCGCGCCCATGCAAGGGGTCTACGGTATCCGCGACCCCGACGTGCAATCGCGGCGGCCCTGGGTTGCCGGTTTTGTCGTAAGGCACCTTTCTCGAGAGATCGGTTCCGGGCCGGCCGATTCCACCCTCCCCGAGTACCTCGCGTCGCACCGGATCCCCACCCTCATCGGCGTGGACACGCGGGCGCTTACCCGCCATATCCGCGATGCGGGGGCGATGCGGGCGGTTCTCGCGCACGATGGGGTGGCGCCGGAACGGGCCGCCGAACGCCTGGCCGCCGAACCGGAGATGTCCGGCCGCGACCTTGCGACCGCCGTCTCGACGCCCGAACCGTACGAACTCGGTCCCCTCCACGGCGCGAGCGACCACGGCCTCGTGCTCTGCCTCGATTACGGAGTGAAGACGCGCAGCCTCGATCTCTTCCGCCGCGAGGGATACCGCGTCCGCGTCGTCCCATGCGATACCGACGCCGAGGCGTTGCTGTCGGCCCGGCCTGATGGCGTGTTCGTCTCGAACGGACCGGGCGATCCGGAGGCCGTGCCGGGAGCGGTCGAGCGCATCCGCTCGCTGAGTGACGCGGGGGTCCCGCTGTTCGGGATCTGTCTGGGCCATCAGCTCATCGCGCGGGCTTTCGGAGGAACGAACTACAAGCTGCCCTACGGACACCGGGGCGGGAATCATCCCGTGCTCAACTACGCCACGGGCGCCGTGGAGATCACGTCCCAGAATCACGGGTTCGCCGTGCTGGAGGAGGAGGGGCGGATCCGGGGCGGAAACGGGCTCGACGTGACGCACCGAAACCTCAACGATGGCACCGTGGAAGGGCTGGTCCACCGGGAGCGGCCGGTGTTCGCGGTGCAGTACCACCCCGAATCGGCTCCGGGACCCCACGACAGCCGGTACCTGTTCAACCGCTTCGTCGAGACGATGCGGGGAGTCGGAAGTCCCACTTCGAGCTGATATCCGCATTATGCGTTGAATCATGACGCTGTGTTGTCTAGGTTGCGGCGGGCTTTCCGCCCACGGACCCACTCACACGGACCGCCACGTGACGTGACTCAAGACAAGCGAAGCTCGGTGATCGCCCTCCTGGCGCTGCTCGGCATCTTCGGCCTGGGAGCGGTCCTGTCCATCTGGTGGACGGTGGGGAATACGTCCTTTCTTGCGGGTGGGCGGGTCGCCGTGGTCCCGCTGCGGGGCGTGATTACGGACGAAGCGGGATTTACGAAGACGCTCGACGGGTTCCGCGACGACCCCGGCGTGCGCGCCTTCGTGATCGAGATCGAATCTCCGGGAGGTACCGTGGGTGCCTCACAGAGCATCTTCGAAGCCATCCGCAATCTGCGGGACGACGACGACCGGCCCGTCCTCGCCTGGATGGGTGACGTGGGAGCCTCCGGCGGGTACTACGCCGCCGTGGGCGCCGACAGCGTGTACGCGCTGCCCGGCACGATGACCGGGTCCATCGGCGTCATCATGGAATTCCCCAACGCCGAAGAGTTGTTCCAGAAGGTCGGTCTCGGCTGGGAAGTCGTTACGAGCGGCGCGCACAAGGACCTGGGCGGTTTCGCGCGGGCTCTTTCTTCCGAGGACCGCGAGATCCTCGAAGCACTGGTACGCGACGTACACGAACAGTTCATCGAGGTCGTAGCCGAGAACCGGGGCCTGGACCGGGAAACCGTCCTCGGACTGGCCGACGGTCGAGTGTACACGGGCCGTCAGGCAAACGAACTCGGGCTCGTCGACGGCCTCATGACCCTGCCCGAAACCATCGCCCTCGCCGGGCGGATGGCGGGTCTGGGAACGGACCCGACGATCGTGCGGCCGCGCGAACCGGCCATCGATCTGTTCGATCTGCTCGGGGGGCTGAGCATCGGTGAGGTACGGACGTGGATCGGGTCGCTGGCGCCTCTGCGCCCGAGCGCGCCGAGGCTCCTCTTCGAACTTCGATAAGTCGCTCCCACCCCGGAGCGAAACGCGATATGTACAAGGTTGCCAACGCCCGGAGGAGACGGAGATGACGAAGGCGGATCTCATTGAGCAGGTCCACGAGGCCATCGGCCCGGGAGTGACGAAGAGGGACTGTGCCACGGTGGTCAACGCATTCCTGAACGCGGTCAAGGGAGCCGTCGTGCAAGGCAAGCACATCGAGATTCGCGGCTTCGGCACCTTCAAGGTTCGGGAGCGCCGGACTCGCATGGCACGTAATCCGCGTACAGGTGATCCGGTACGCGTGCCGGAGAGGAAGGTGCCTGTCTTCAAGCCCTCGCGTCTGCTGCGCGACGAAGTAGCGGCGAGTCCCCACAACCAGGGCTAGCGGGCTGAGGAGAGCCGGGGAGGGCGGTCGAGTCAGCCGAAAAAATCGGCGATCCGTTCCAGTCCGTCTTCCAGAACTGCCGGCTCCACCGCGAAGTTGAAGCGGAGGTGTCCCGGAGAGCCGAACGGCTCGCCCGGCATGCACGCCACCTGCGCCTCGGCGAGCAGCCGCTCCGCGACATCGAGCGACGAAGTCCCGGGGTCGGCGAGCCTTCCGTAGAAATAGAGGGCGCCGTCAGGCGGGAATGCCTCGATCCCGTCGATCTCCGCAAGCCTCGAGAGCCCGATTCCCCTGAGTTCGGAGAGCCTCGACAGGAGGTCCCCGACAAACGCTTCGCGGGGGCCGCTCTCGCCCAGCGCGGCGGCGGCGGAATACTGGGAGGGGCCGACGGCCCCCGAGGTCGTCTGGCCCTGCAGATCCGCCATTTTCCGGACCACGTCCCGCGGTCCCACGGCGTACCCGATCCTGAACCCAGGCATGCAGAAGGCCTTCGAAACCCCGTCGAGCAGGACCGTCCGCTCGCCGCGCTCCCCGATGTCGAACACGGACGGCGCCGCCGCCCCGTACGTGAGCCGTCTGTAGATCTCGTCGGACAGCACCCAGATCCCGTGGCGCTCCGCCCAAACCATGATCTCGCGCAGGAGATCGGGCGGAATGACGGCTCCCGTCGGGTTTCCGGGGCTGTTCAGCATGAGCCCCCGGGTGCGCGTCGTGCGGGCAGCTTCGAGGTCCTCGACGGTGGGTACGAACCCTCCGTCCCACGTCGTCTCCACGATGACCGGATCCGCTCCCGCGAGTCTGACGATCGTCGTGTAGCTCGGCCAGAAGGGGGATGGCACCAGCACCTCCTCGCCGGCGCCGAAGAGGGAGTAGCAGCAGTTGAACAGCGACTGTTTCACGCCCGCACTCACGATGACCGAGTCGGGTTCCACCGCTCCTGCGGCCGTCGTCTCGCGCAGATAGCGCGCGATCGCCTCGCGCAGTGCGGGAAGCCCGGACGTGGGAGGATATCCCGTCTTCCCCTCTTCGACCGCACGAATACCCGCGCGGGCGGCGAAGGGCGGTGCCGGGTACTGCGGCTCGCCGGCCGAGAGGTCCACGACGGGAACTCCCGCTGCCCTCAGCTTCCGGGCGCGCGCAGCCAGAACCAGAGTGGCCGATGCCTCGAGCCGGGCGACGTTCGGGGAAAACTGCATGGTGGGCACGGCGAAGACTCTTGTCGAAGAAGTGGATCGTATTTGAGAGAGAGCCGAGGCGCCCCTATGTTCGGCTGGTGTGATGGTACGCGGGGAGAGCCCATGACGACAGAGACGGCAAGCGCGCTGGCACCGACGGATGTTCTGGCCGCCGCGCGAGACTTTTTCCTCGGCGACGACCGGATGGCCGACGCCTGGGTCGACACCGAGAGCGATACGCACATCGCTTTCTGCACGTTCAGAGGCAACCTCTCGGTTGCGGCCTTTCCGGATCCCGGGGGGAGCGATGCCACGCGGGTGCGCGTGACAACCCTGCGCGAAGAGGGGATCGTGCCGCGGCTCCTCGCCCACCTCGATCTGGCGGGAGCGCGCCCATGACGGACCGCATCTCGGTTCGTACGCTCTTCTTCGGCGTGTACGGCGAACTTGCCGCGCGACGCGAGGGGTCGGCGGAACTCGCCGCGGAGAGCACTGTGTCCGACCTCGTGGAGGCTCTGCGCGGGCCCGGGGGGTTCGACTGGCTCCCCGAGCGCGTCGTTGTCGCGGTCAACCAGAGCTACGCCGAGGCCGGTACGGCCCTGTCCGATGGCGACGAGGTCGCGCTTATCCCTCCCGTGGCCGGGGGTTGAAGTCGTGCCCCGGGGAGGGAGGGCCACTGAGGCGGATGGGCGCATCCGGACGTGGATCACCGAGGAAAGTCTGGACGACTTCGGCCTGTTCGAAGATATTGTCCGGGAAATCGGGTCCGTGGCGGACGGCGCGCTGCTCTTCTTTCAGGGGCGGGTCCGCGCCAGGAATCGCGGCCGGGCCGTGTCTCGTCTCTCCTACGAGGCGTACGGAGAGATGGCGGAGCGGGAGTTGTCGGCCATCTGCCACGAGGCGCTGGAACAGTTCGATGTTGGTTCGGTAGCCGCAGCCCACCGCGTGGGTGACCTCGCGCTGGGAGAGGTGAGCGTGGCGACCGCCGTCACGTCGGAACACCGTGACGACGGCTATCGGGCTTCGCGCTGGATTATGGAAACGATCAAGATCAGACTGCCGATCTGGAAGCATGAACACTACGAGGACGGTGAATCGCACTGGGTGGGAGCCCGGACCCAGGGGGCCGGTATCTTAGCCGGCGGTTCACGGTTGGAGTAGGAAGGTCTGGTCAGGGGCGGCCCGATTGAACCGGAGGCACACGGCCTCGGCAGCGGGCGCCCAAATTGAGGAGGGACGCCATGTTGAAGATGGTCCGAAACCTGCTGGTCGTTGCGATGATCGCGACGGTCTCTTTTGCCGGAGACTGTGGTGACGACGACGACAACATGATGATGCAGGAGAACGTTTCGGCTATCAGCTAGCCGTTCGTAGTGGGACTCCGCGCTGCCGGAAGGTTGCGCGGAGTCCCGCCACTCGCCGCTCTCGCCTGGAGGGCGACGAGCCTCTTCGCTACCCCCACGACCGGTGCCATGAGAGATCAGTTCGGCCGCCGTATCCGGTATCTCCGGATCTCGGTCACGGATCGGTGCAACCTTCGCTGCACGTACTGCATGCCGGAGGAGGGGCTGGCCTGGATCCCCAAGCCGGAAATGCTCGCGTACGAGGAAATTGCCGAGATTGTGCGCCAGATGGCCGATCTCGGGTTGGAACGCGTCCGGGTCACGGGCGGAGAACCGCTCGTTCGCAAGGATCTTCCGGACCTCGTTCGCATGATCGCCGCGGTCCCGGGCATCGACGACATCTCCCTCTCCACGAACGCCATCCTGCTGCCCCGTTTCGCGACGGCGCTGCGGACAGCGGGCGTCGCGCGCGTGAACGTCAGCCTCGACACGCTCGACCGCGACCGCTTCGAGGAGATCGCCCGGCGCCCGGCCCGGCGCTTCGATGAAACGATGACGGGTCTCCGCGCCGCGGAAGAGGCGGGATTCGCTCCGATCAAGATCAATTGCGTCATCATGCGGGGCCTCAACGACCACGAGGTCGTCGACTTTGCGGCGATCACCCGGGAGCGGCCGTGGCACGTGCGCTTCATCGAACTGATGCCGGTGGGGCAGAACCTTCATCTCACCGACCGTTTCATCTCCGCCGATGAAGTTCTCGAGAGGATCCGCTCCATCGAGGATCTTGTGCCGGATTCCGGCCCTCGCGGGAACGGACCCGCGGTGTACTACCGTTTTCCGGGCGGAGCGGGCACCGTGGGCGCGATCACGCCTCTCTCCCACAACTACTGCGAGCGCTGCAACCGCATGCGGCTGACTGCCGACGGGAAGCTTCGGACGTGCCTGTTCGGCGATCATGAAGTGGATCTCAAGGGCCCCCTGCGTGAGACGGGCAGCATCGAAGGTGCGGTGGCGGAAGCGCTCGCCGGGAAGCCGAAGCGCCACTATCTGGAGTTGGGCACGGCGGCCGGAAGCGGCGGACTCGCCGCCTTGAGCCAGGTGGGGGGCTGATGAGCTACGAAGAACGACTCCGGCACCGAGACCTGCTCGAGCGGTCGGCGGACCTGCGTAAGCGGCTGGAACTCGAAGATGGCGATGCCCCCATGCGGCGCGAGGAAGGCCGGGAACTGGCGGCGATTCTGGAGGCGACGCTGACCGAAATCAGTCCGGAGCGCTGGGATCGTGTCATGGAGGCGGTCGCCACCGAGGCCGCGCGGAGGGCGAGCGCGGCTCCGACCCCCATCTTCGACTGATCGGCAGGGATTCGCCGCACCGCGGGCTACTCGCGGTCGGGTTTCTGCTCGCGGGCCTGGGGATCCTTGCGGGAGCGTTCGGCGCGCACTCGCTGGAAGGTCGCCTCTCGGCGGATGACCTCGCGATCTTCGATACGGCGGCTCGCTACCACATGCTGCACGCCCTTGGACTCATCCTCCTCGGGCTTGCCGCGGCACGCTGGCCGGCCCCGGCGTGGAGGTGTCCCGGGATCCTGATGCTGTGTGGCGTCGCGGTGTTCAGCGGTACGCTCTACGCTCTCGCCCTGTCGGGAATCGGTTGGCTCGGCGCGATCACGCCGATCGGGGGCGCCGCGCTCATCGTCGCCTGGCTCTGGGCGGGCTGGATCGCTTTCACACGAACGTGACGCGCGGTGGACTTGACGCCTGCATAGGTTCACGCTGTAGCAGCCTTGGCCACGGGTGCCGGCAGGCTGTCTCGCGAGCGTCCGCCCTCCACACCGAGAGGTCCGATTGGCGATAAAGAGCGACGGCTGGATCCGGCGCATGGCACGCGAGCAAGGGATGATCGAGCCCTTCGCCGACCGCCAGGTCCGCGACGGCGTCATCTCCTACGGCGTGAGCAGCTACGGCTATGACATGCGGGTCGCCGACGAATTCCGGATCTTTCACAACGCGCTCTTTCCTGTCGTCGACCCCAAGAAGTTCGACGAACGCTCGTTCCTCGAGTACTCGGGTGACGTCTGCATCATCCCGCCGAACTCCTTCGCGCTCGCGCGTTCGATCGAGTATTTCCGGATTCCGCGGCAGGTCCTCACCATCTGCGTCGGGAAAAGCACCTACGCGCGCTGCGGCCTGATCGTGAACGTCACGCCCTTCGAACCGGAGTGGGAGGGGCACGTGACACTCGAGATTTCGAATACCACCCCGCTGCCTGCCCGCGTCTATGCGAACGAGGGCATCGCGCAGGTGCTCTTCTTCGAGTCGGACGAAGTCTGCGAGGTCAGCTATGCGGACAAGGCCGGCAAGTACCAGGGCCAGACGGGAGTCACACCTCCCAAGCTCTAGCGGTCCGTGGCCAGGCTCTGCGTCAGCCGGGCGGCCAGCTCACCCAGCAGACGAGCCAACAGCCGCGGATGCTGCTCCGTCAGCACGTGGCCGCCATCCGCCGACAGCGTGAATCCACATTCCAGTCGTTCGGCGAGACGCCGCGCCGCGGCGACGGGTATCCTCGGGTCGTGCGCACCCGCCACCACGCGCGCAGCGATCGAGCGGTGCGGCATCCGATCCTCCAACTCCGACGGGTGCCAGTCGCAGAGGATGCGCAAGAGCGTCCGGGCGCGGCGCGGACTCGCCCAGGGCCGCGCGTAGCCGGCGACCAGATCCGGAGGGACTCGAAAAGCCGGACCACACGCACGCCGCAACACCAGGTGGCCCAACGGCGCGTGAAGCGGCGCCATGAGGCTCCCGACCGCCCCCCGCACCGCAGACGACCGCAGCAACCGCAGCGCGGCCGGGCTCTTGATCTCGGGCGTGACCGGATTGGAGAGCAGGAGTCCGGAGATGGACGGGTCCGCCCGTGCGAGTGCGAGCGCGATCGCGGCACCCTGTGAATGCCCGGCGACGAGTGGCGGCCGGGGCCCATTCGGTGTGAGCGCCCGTACAAACTCACGCACCCGGCGCACTTCGTCGTCCAGCGTGTACGAGAGTCCCGGTCGCGCCTCCGAGGCGCCCCGTCCAGACAGGTCGGGGAGCCAGCACTCCCACCCCGGATTCTCCTCGACGAAGAGTTCGGCGACCGGCCGCCATGCACGACTGTGGGCACTGATCCCGTGCAGGAAGAGAATGGGCCGCCCCCGGCCCAGGACAGCGACGCGCACCGTTCCGTCGCTGATCGCGACATCACGGGCGAACAGGAGGATCTCCAACGTCCGGGTTCATGTCAGGCAGCGTACTCTCGCCTCCCTTTGCACTCAAGCACGAACCCGCCTCCCGGAGCGCCAACTCCGGGGCCGGCCGTGACCCTCCGCCTTCGTGCCGCGCAACGCTTGCAGACGGCCTAATGTCTGGCGTGATCCGCCCCCCTCTCCCGCTTGCCGGTGCACCCCCTCCGCGATAGCTTCGCGGCGCGGGAAAGTGAAGAAATTCACAAGCTCGCACGAGAGGAGCGAACCCCCTTGCTCGACCCATATCTCGGCATCCTGATCCTCGGGTTGGTCGGCGTGCTGAACGCCGCCGCGATGATGGGCGTATCGCATCTGGTGGGCTCCCGGCGGCCCACCGCGGTGAAGGCGAGCCCGTACGAATCGGGGATCCCCCCCCTCGGGACGACACGAGAGCGTTTCTCGGTCAACTTCTACATCGTGGCGATGCTCTTCATCGTCCTCGACATCGAAACGCTATTCCTCATTCCGTGGGCCGCGATCTTCCGTGAACTGGGCATGGTCGGATTCGTCGAGATCACGGCGTTTCTCACCGTGCTCGGCGTCGGACTCGTCTACGCGTGGAAGAAGGGGGCGCTCGAGTGGGACTGAAGACGCGACGAAGTGGAGGAGCGCAATGAAATCGCTCGATACGCTGCCTCCCGGCGCGCATCCCGATGAAGGCCGGCTCGACACCGGCATCCCGCACAACTGGATGACCACGAAGCTTGACTACGTGATCAACTGGGCGCGCCGTAATTCGTTGTGGCCCATGCCTTTCGGGACCGCCTGCTGCGCGATCGAGATGATGGCCTCCGCCGCGAGCAAGTACGACATCGGCCGCTTCGGGATGGAGCGCATGTCGTTCAGCCCCCGGCAGGCGGATCTGATGATCGTCGCCGGCCGCGTGACCTACAAGCTCGCGCCCGTCCTGCGCCGCGTGTGGGATCAGATGCCGCAGCCCAAGTGGTGCGTGTCGATGGGCGCGTGCGCGAGTTCGGGCGGCATGTTCGACAACTACACGATCGTCCAGGGAATCGACACGATCATCCCCGTCGATGTCTACGTCCCGGGCTGTCCGCCGCGGCCGGAAGGACTCATCTACGGACTCCTCATGATCCAAGAGAAGATCAAGGGAGAGTCGCTGGCCGACCCCCGGGCGCGGGACGAAGATCCGGACGCCGTCGGGCGCCCGAATCTGCCGCCCGAGACGATCGAACTCGTCGCCCAGCCCTTCGGGAACTCGACGAACCAGAACCGCATGAGCGGGCTTGGTCCCACCTCCGCGCTCGCGCGGGCGCGCGATCGGCGCGAACGCCGCCTGGAACACCTGGATTGACCCGGGCCCTCCGCCGTTGACGACCGTGACGACGACCGCGCCTCCGCGCATGGTGGGGGTCTCTCCGCTCGACGGGGACGCGGCGAGCCATCCCTCGGTCCGGGCCCTCCGCGACCGCTTCGGAGAGGCTGTGCGGCGCGTCGAGAGCGATGCGCTCGGCTATCCCGTCGTGTGGATCGATCCGGGTTTGAACGCGGACGTCCTTCGCTTTCTGCGCGAGACGCCCGAGCAGGCATATGACCTGCTCGCGGATGTCATGGGGGCGCACACGGGCATCGGGGCCCCGATCCAGGTGTGGTATCAGCTCTGGTCGATGGCGCACGGGCACCAGCTCCGGGTCGCGTGCGAGGTGCCGATGCACGACCTCGAACTGCAGAGCGTCACGGACCAGTGGCTCGCCGCCGACTGGCTGGAGCGCGAAGTGTGGGACATGTACGGCGTGAGCTTCCGCGGTCACCCGGACCTGCGCCGCATCCTCATGCCGGAGAACTACGAAGAAGGCTTTCCCCTCCGGAAGGACTTCCCGCTCCGCGGCCGCTTCAGCAGATCCACCCAGGTGAGCCGCGCCCTCTCCCGCGACCTCGTCGACATATACGCCGTCGAAGAGCTGGAGATGGCGGGCTATTCCGTCACGGAGGACGGAGAGGTGGAGGCGCCGCCCGAGCGCGCGGCGGAAGGCGAAGCGCCGGGCGGCATGCGCGACCTGAGCCCGGACGAGAAGCCCGAGGATGCGCTCGAGGGTGAGCCGATCCTCATCAACATGGGGCCGCAGCACCCCGCGACACACGGCGTCCTCCGGCTCGTGCTACAGCTCGACGGAGAGCGCGTCGTACACTGCGTGCCCCACATAGGATACCTCCACACGGGCTTCGAGAAGACGTGCGAATTCCGTGAGTGGAACCAGTGCGTGCCCTACACGGACCGCATGGACTACCTCGCGCCCATGCTCTACAACATCGGCTACGCGGGGGCGGTGGAGACGATCCTCGGCGTCGAGATCACGGAGCGCTGCCGGGTCGTCCGGGTCATCCTCGGCGAGTTGAACCGGATCCTGGGGCACCTCCTCTGGCTGGGGACGACGGCCATCGACATCGGCGCCTTCTCCGTCTTCCTGTACACCTTCCAGGAGCGCGAGCGCATCTACAACCTGCACGAAGCCTATACGGGGGGACGGATCACGACCTCCGTCACGCGGGTCGGCGGCATGATGGCCGACCTGCCCGTAGGCTGGACGGCGGCGGCGCGCGATTTCACGAACACATTCCCGGATACGGTCGATGAGGTCGAGCGGCTCCTGTCGCGCAACGCGATCTGGCAGGGGCGCACGATGGACATCGGCCTGCTCCCGGCAGACCGGGCCGTCAGCTACGGCGTCACCGGACCCACGCTGCGCGCGAGCGGCGTGGCATACGACGTGCGGAAGGCCCGGCCTTACCTGGGTTACGACGAATACGACTTCGACGTACCGGTGGGGACCACCGGCGATGTCTACGACCGCTACCTCGTGCGCGTGGAGGAGATGCGGCAGAGCCTCCGCATCATCGAGCAGGCGCTCGACCGGCTCCCCGGCGGCCCGATCAACATCGACGACTACCGCATCGTCCTCCCCCCCAAGGGTGAGGCGATGGGGTCGATCGACACGATGATCTCGCACTTCAAGCTCGTCATGGAGGGCGTCCGCGTGCCGGCCGGGGAGACGTGGTACTCGATCGAAAGCTCGAAGGGCGAACTCGGCTTCGGCATCATTTCCGACGGCGGCACGAAGCCCGTACGCTGCCGCTTCCGCGGCCCGTCGTTCATCAACATCGCGGCGCTGCCCGAACTCGTACACGGCGAACTCGTGGCGGACGTGGTGGCGATCAACGCCTCGCTCGACGTCGTGCTTGGGGAGATCGACCGGTGAGCCGGCGCATCCATCCCGCGGTCGTCGGGGCGCAGCCCTTCCAGCTGACGGCCAGGAAGACGTTCGACGGTCCCATCTTCGAGACGGGGGAAGGGAAGCGCCGGCTGGAGGCGGCCCTCTCCCGCTATCCGACGAAACAGGCGGCGCTGCTGCCCATGCTCGGCTTCGTGCAGGCAGAGAAGGGGTGGATCGAGCCCTCCGACATGGTCGAGGTGGCGGAGGCACTGGATCTGACGCCGGCCTACGTCCATTCGATCGCGACCTTCTACACGATGTACAACAAGCACCCGGTCGGGCGTCACTTCGTCCAGGTGTGTACGAACATCTCCTGCCATCTCAACCGGGCCGAAGAGGTCCTGGACCGCTTCCTGGAGGAGGTCGGAACCCGGGAGGGCGAGATCTCCGACGACGGCGAGTTCACGGTGATCGAGGCCGAGTGCCTCGGGGCGTGCGGCTTCGCGACGGTCGTCCAGGTGAATGACCGCTACCTGGAAGACGTGACCCCGGACCGCGTGTCCGGGATCGTGGAGAAGCTGCGGAGCGCCCGCGAAGGTGCAGGCACCGGCGGGAGGAGCGACACATGAGCTTCCCGCACCGCAGCGAACTCGAGGCCACCACCCGACTTTCCCGCCACCAGGGCAGCGCCCAAGCGCGAACGCTCGAGGGCTGGCGCGATATGGGCGGTTACGAGGCACTTCGGCGCGCCCTGGACATGGCACCGGACGAGATCACGGAGGTCGTGAAGGCCTCCGGGCTGCGCGGGCGGGGCGGGGCCGGGTTCCCGACGGGGCTCAAGTGGAGCTTCATGCCGAAGGACGACGGGAAACCGCACTACCTGTGCTGCAACGCGGACGAGTCCGAGCCCGGCGCCTTCAAGGACCGGGAGGTGATTCGGTGGACGCCTCACCTCCTCATCGAGGGCTGCCTGCTGGCGTCGCGGGCCATCGGGGCGGAGCACGCCTACATCTACGTGCGGGGCGAGTTCTTCGAGGAAACGCAGGTTCTCAACGCTGCCGTCGTCGAGGCGTACGAGAACGGTCTCGCCGGCGACGGCATCCTGGGCTCGTCGTGGTCGTGCGACGTGACGGTCCACGCCGGCGCCGGGGCGTACATCGCCGGTGAAGAGACCGGCCTCATGAACTCGCTGATGGGGAACCGCGCCGAGCCGTGGGCCAAGCCGCCCTTCCCGGCACAGGCGGGCGCGTTCGGGATGCCCACGACGGTGAACAACGTCGAGACGCTCGCCGCCGTCCCCATGATCCTCGAGAACGGCGCCGACTGGTATCGGAAGTGGGGAAGCGAACAGTCTCCCGGGACCAAGCTGTGGAGTTGCTCGGGCCACCTCGTGCGGCCCGGCAACTACGAATTCGCCCTCGGGCTGCCGCTCAGCGACATCATCTTCGAGGCGTGCGGCGGGACGCCCTCGGGAAAGCCCGTGAAGGCCGTGATCCCGGGCGGGTCGTCGACCGCGTTCCTGACCGGGGATGAACTCGACTGCGCCACCACCTACGAGGGTTTGGCGGAGGCGGGGAGCGCGCTGGGAACCGCCTCGCCGATCGTGATGGATGAGGATACGGACATCGTCGCCGCCATGCGGCGGATCGCCCAGTTCTACGCGCACGAGTCGTGCGGCCAGTGCGTACAGTGCCGCGAAGGCACGTCGTGGGTCGTCCGCATCCTCCAGCGCATCGAAGCGGGGGACGGCCGCCCGGCGGACATCGACACACTGTACGAACTGTGCGAGCAGATGACGGGGCGCACGATCTGCGTGCTGGCCGACAGCGTCGTGTTCCCGCTCCGCTCCTCGCTCAACAAGTTCCGCGCCGACTACGAGGCGCGCATGAAGCCCACCCTGGTCGCGACGGGGTGACGGATGGCTGAGCGCAATGGCTGAGAACGGAGCGAAGGCGACGGTCACGCTCATGATCGACGGGGTCGAGGTCACGGTGCCCCGCGGGACACGCGTCATCGAGGCGGCCGAGCACGTGGGCGTCGTCGTGCCGCGCTACTGCTACCATCCGGGCATCCCCACGCGACCGGCGCAGTGCCGCATGTGCCTCGTGGAAGTCGAGGGGCGTCCCAAGCTGGAGCCTTCGTGCACGCTGCAGGCGGCCGACGACATGGTCGTGAACACGGCGAGCGATACCGCGCGCACGGCGCGCCAGTCGGTGATCGAGTTCCTGCTCGTGAACCACCCGCTCGACTGTCCCATCTGCGACGCGGCGGGGCAGTGCATGCTCCAGGACTACGCGTACGTCACGAATCAGCTGGAGAGCCGGGTCGACGAGCCCAAGCGGATCATGGGACGGGACCGCATCTCCGACGATATCCTCTACTTCGCGGACCGCTGCGTCATCTGCACCCGCTGTGTCCGCTTCATGAGGGACGTGGCGGAGGACGACTCGCTCATCGTCGCCCAGCGGGGAGACAAGGCCTACATCGACACCTTCCCGGGCCGGGAACTCGACAATCCGTTCCAGGGCAACATCGTCGACGTGTGCCCGGTCGGTGCGCTCGTGCACGAGGACTTCGTGTTCAAGGCGCGGGCGTGGGACATGGATGCCGCGGCGAGTGTGTGTCCGGGGTGTCCCACCGGCTGCAACGTCACGATCGACACCAAGGAGAACCAGATCGTCCGCGTGAAGCCGCGGCACAACGCGGCGGTCAACTCCTGGTGGATGTGCGACTACGGGCGAAAGCACCTCGTGATGACGAACCGCGGGGTGCGGGCCGAGCTCCCGCTCATCCGCGATGGCGACCGGCTGAGGCCGGTGGACTGGGCGACGGCGCTCGACTGGGTGGCGGAGAAGATCGAGGCCCTCGGCCAGTGCGGCGGGAGCGCGGTCGTGTCCCCGGACGCCTCGAACGAGAACCTGTTCTACGTGCGGCAGATCCTCGAGCGGCTCGGCGTGGAGAGCGCGGAGTTCCGGGTCCCGCAGGGGGAGACCGCCGAGCTGCCGACGGTGCCGACGCTCAAGCTGAGGGCGGATCGCGCGGCGAACGCTGCGGGCGCGGGGATCTTCGGCGGCCGCCGTGTGGACCGGCTCCCCAACGGCTCGGGGGCCGGGGCGCTGGTCGTGCTCGATGACGCACTCGAGGGAGCCCCCGAGGACTTCGGCGAAGCGGCGGATTTCTTCCTGTACATCGGGACTCGGCTGCCGGGCGCGGCGCGCAACGCGGACGCGGTGCTCCCGATCGCGACCTTCGCCGAGATGGACGGCACGTACACGAACTTCGAGGGACGGGTGCAGCGCTTCCACCAGGCGCTGACTCCGCCGGGGTTGGCCCGCCCGGGCTGGATGGTGCTGAGTCGCGTACTCGCCCGCCTGGGAGACGGCGCGGCCGTGAATGACCTCCGCAGCGCGTTCGCGCGGATGGCGACGGACGCTCCGGCCTTCGCGGGCCTGACGTGGGACGGGCTCGGGCTCAAGGGCGCCCCGGCCGCCGGCCTGGCCGCGGCGCCGGCGGAGGTTGACGCGTGAACCCGGTCGCCGGCGGCGCTTTCGCCGTTGCTACCGTAGGGAAGGTCGCCCTCTTCTTCACGGTGCTGATGCTCGCCGTCATGCTGTCGACGATCGTCGAGCGCAAGGTCGCGGGCTTCATCCAGGACCGGAGCGGTCCCAACCGGGTCGGCCCCTGGGGTCTGCTGCAGGTCATTGCCGACGGGCTCAAGAACCTGATCAAGGAAGAGACGATGCCGGCCCAGGCGATCCGGCCCTTCTTCCTCCTGGCTCCGGTCCTCGCGATCCTGCCGGCCACCATTCTCTTCGCCGTCATCCCCTTCGCCTCTCCGCTCCCCACGCCGTGGGGGCTCGTGGAGATGATCGTGGCGGATGTGCCGATCGGGTTCCTGTACGTGCTCGCGATCGGTTCGATCGGGGTGTACGGGGTCGCGATGGGCGGCTGGGCCTCGGGCTCCAAGTACTCGCTCCTCGGCGGCCTGCGCGGCTCGGCTCAGATGGTGAGTTACGAGGTCGCGCTCGCGCTGAGCCTCGTGCCCCTCATCCTCCTCACGGGCGATGTACGCGCGCCCGAGATCGTTTCCATGCAGCAGACGTTCACCGCCGGGCCCGCGACGTACGCGACCTGGTTCGTGTTCCCGCTGCTCGTGGGCCTCTTCTTTTTTTTCGTCTCGGGGCTGGCGGAGACGAACCGACTCCCCTTCGACCTGCCGGAAGCGGAGGCCGAGCTCATCACCGGATACCACACGGAGTATTCGGCGATGAAGTTCTCGATGTTCATGATCGGCGAGTTCGCGCACGTGATCACCGTGGCCGCGCTCGTCACGGTCTTCTTCCTCGGCGGGTGGGATATCCCGTTCTGGCAGGGGGACAACATCCGGGTCCTCTCCGACGGTACGGTGATCGGGGATCCGACCTGGTGGAAGACGCTGCTGACGCTGGGCGCCTTCGGGGTGAAGACCTCGCTCGTCGTACTCGTATTCATATGGATTCGCTGGACGCTGCCGCGCTTCCGCTACGATCAGCTCATGGATCTGGGCTGGAAGTTCATGCTGGAAGCCGTGACGGTCTACATCCTCGTCATCGCCTTCGTCATCCTCGTCATCGAGGCGGTCGGGATCCCGGCCGGCGGCTGGTACGCGTTCGTTCTCTTCCTCGTGAACCTCGCGCTTGCGGGGGTGCTCTTCTTCGCCATGGACCGCGGGACGCTGATTCGCGGCGGGGCGAAGGGGGCCAGACCGGCCGGCGGCTCGTCAGACCGCCAGGGAGGGTAGATGCCCGGTGATGTGAAGGTTGTGGAGCGGCCGCGCGCGGAGGGTTCGTACGTAAGGGCCGCGGCGAAGGGGATGTCGATCACGCTGCGGCATCTCCTCCGCCCCGAGTCGAAGACGCAGCAGTACCCGGACGAGAAGTGGGAACTCTCGCCTCGCACGCGCGGCACACACCGCATGGCGGTGCACGAGGACGGGCGCGCGAAGTGCGTCGCCTGCGGCCTGTGCCCGACCGTGTGTCCGGTGAACTGCATCAAGCTCGTGCCGGCGGAGGACGAGAACGGCGAGCGCTACGCGGCGATCTACGAGATCGACGAATTCCGCTGCATCTTCTGCGGCTACTGCCAGGAGGTGTGTCCGGTCGAAGCCATCCACCTCGGCCAGCACTACGAGAACGCGGAGTATTCGCGCGAACGCTGGGTGTACGACCTCGAGCGGCTCGTCGAGCAGGAGCACGACGTGACCGCGCTGTGGGATCCGCAGGACCCCGCGTCGCAGTGATGCCGCGATGATCCAGGACTTCCTCTTCCAGGCCTTCGCGGCGAGCGCGATTCTGGGCGCGGTGATCATGGTCACGCGCCGGAATCCCGTCTCCGCCGTGATCTTCCTGGTGGGCGTGTTTTTCGCCACGTCAGGCATGTTCCTCATGCTCGACGCGCACTACATTGCGGCGATTAACGTGATCCTGTACGGCGGGGCCATCATGGTCCTCTTCCTCTTCGTCCTCATGCTCCTGAACCTGGGGCACGCGGACTGGCGCGACCTGAAGGGGCCCATCGGGGGGCTCGTCGGGGGCTCGATTTCGATCGCCTTCCTCGGCGTCCTGACGCGACTCTTTGTCGGCGGCACGGAGTCCCGGCCGGTCGTGGAGATCGCGCGCAGCGCGCTGCGCGAGGCCGCCCTCGAACAGGGCGTCATCGGGGTCGTGGCGCGGCCGCTCTTCCACGAATACACCATCGTGCTCGAGGTCACGGGCGTCCTCCTCCTGGTCTCCATCGTGGGGACGATCCTGCTGGCGCGGAAGGAGAAGGCGTGAGCGAGGCGGGCATGGCGAGCGCGCTCGGCCTGAACGGACTCATCGCCCTCTTCGTGAGCGCGATCCTGTTCTCGATCGGCGTGATCGGCGTCCTCCTGCGGCGCAACGCGATCATCGTCTTCATGTGCGTCGAGTTGATGCTCAACGCGGCGAACCTGTCGCTCGTCGCCTTCTCGCGCCTGCATGGGATCGAGGGCCAAATCTTCGTCTTCTTCGTGATGGCGGTCGCCGCGGCTGAAGCCGCCGTCGGTCTGGCGATCATCATCGCGATCTTCCGCCATTACGAGGTCGTGGATCTCGACAGCTTCAGGCTCCTGAAATGGTGAGCCTCGCGGGTGGCGTCCTCGGCGGCGCGGGCGACATCGTGGCCGGCGCGGGCGCGCTCCCGCTGGGCGTCGCCCCTCTCGCAGGACAGGAGGGCGCGGGGGCCGCGTTCCATCCGGTGCTCCCGTGGCTCATCCTCGCCTTTCCCCTGCTCGGGGCGGTGGTGAACGGGATCGGCGCCTTCCTGTGGCGCGACAACAAGCGGATCCCGACCATCGTCGGTCCCGCGGCGCTCCTCCTGAGCTTTTCCGTCGTCCTCGTCAATTTCATGAGGATGAACGGGGCGGAGCTGCACGGGGCGGAGGTGGTGGGGCTCTGGAGCTGGATCGTGTCCGGCGACCTTCGCATCGGCGTCGACCTCCAATTCGACCAGCTCTCGATGCTGATGTGCATGATCGTCACCGGGGTGGGCAGCCTGATCCACATCTATTCCGTCGGCTACATGCGCGACGACCCCGGCTATTCGCGCTACTTCTCGTATCTCAACCTGTTCGTCTTCTTCATGCTCGTGCTCGTCCTCGGGGCCAGCTTCCCGCTCATGTTCGTGGGCTGGGAGGGCGTGGGGCTCTGCTCGTACCTGCTCATCGGCTTCTGGTACGAGAACCGGGACTACGCGAACGCGGGCAAGAAGGCGTTCATCATGAACCGGATCGGTGACGCGGGCTTCCTCGTCGCCATGTTCCTCCTCTTCATGGCCTTCGGGACGCTGGATTTCATCCCCGTGCTCGCGGCGGCGGAGGGGACGTTCGCCTACGGCGGCGCTCTCGTCACCGGAATCACGCTCCTCCTCTTCCTCGGCTGCACCGGGAAGTCGGCCCAGATTCCTCTCCACACGTGGCTTCCCGACGCCATGGCCGGACCGACGCCGGTCTCGGCGCTCATTCACGCGGCAACGATGGTGACGGCGGGGGTCTATCTGATCGCGCGCACGAGCGTGCTCTTCGCGCTCTCGCCGGTCTCCCAGGGGGTGGTGGCGGCGGTGGGCGCGGGAACGGCGTTGTTCGCGGCGTCGATCGCGATCCGGCAGAACGACATCAAGAAGGTGCTGGCGTACTCCACGATCTCGCAGCTCGGCTACATGTTCCTCGCGGTCGGCGTGGGGGCGTTCACGGCCGGGGTCTTCCACCTGATGACGCACGCCTTCTTCAAGGCGCTCCTCTTCCTCGGGGCGGGGGCCGTCATTCATGCCGTGCACCACGCGTGGGCGCACGGAGACGGAGGGCACGGAGACGCGGACCACGGCGACCCGAACGACATGCGGAACTATGGCGGGCTCGGGAAGTTCATGCCCCGCACGTTCGTCTTCATGTGGGTGGCGACGCTCGCGATCGCGGGGGTGCCGCCGCTGGCCGGGTTCTTCTCGAAGGACGAGATCATCTGGTATGCGGGCGCCTACGGGTATCCGATCCTGTGGGGCGTGGCCCTGGCCACGGCGCTGCTCACGGCGGTGTACATGACCCGGCTCATGGTCATGACCTTCCACGGGCAGAACCGCACCTTCGGGCGCGGCGGAGCGTCCGAGGCCGGGCGAAAGCTGCACGAGGTGCCGCTCGTCATGTGGGCGCCGCTCGGCGTGCTCGCTGTTCTATCGGTGGTTGGAGGGTGGGCGAACATCCCGGAGGCGCTGCCCCTGCTGCCGGCCGTCGAGTGGTTGCACCACTGGCTCGAGCCCGTGTTCGAGCCGGCGATCGCGGTCAAGGAGGCGCACGGTTTCGTTGCCGAGCACCACGCGCCGGTGGGCGGCGGCGAGGCGCTGTGGGCGGGGATTTCCGCCGCGATCGCGATCGCCGCCGTCACCGCGACGGTCCGCGTCCTGTCGCCGAAGCCGGTGCCCACGGAGGCGGAGGCGGTGGCGCCGACCGGCTTCGCCCGCGTGCTCCACGACAAGTGGTACGTCGATGAACTGTACGACCGCGCGATCGTCCGTCCCTCGCTCGCCCTGTGGCGCGCCTGCTGGCGGATCGTGGACGCCGGGCTCATCGACGGCGCGGTCAACGGCGCGGGCCGCGCGGTCCGTCTCCTCGGGTGGGCCGGCGGGCAGCTGCAGACGGGCCGGGTGACGACCTACCTCGTCGCCTTCATGCTCGGGGCCCTCCTCGTGCTCGGGGTGCTCTCATGATGGCCCTGTACGAGGGGCACTGGATCCTGACCGCCCTCGTGATCCTCCCCCTCATCGGCGGAGCGGCCTGTTTCGCAGTGCCCGAGGCGCGCGCGAAGACCGTGGCCCTTGTGACGACGCTCGTCCTGTTCGCGCTCTCGCTGCCGCTCTTCTGGACCTTCGATACGGCCGAGCCGGGATTCCAGAATCTCGTCTCCATCCCGTGGATCGAGGCGTGGGGGATCTCCTACGCGGTGGGCCTGGACGGAATCTCCATCCTCATGATCCTGCTCACGACCTTCACAATGCCGCTGGCCGTGGCGGGTTCCTTCTCCCACATCCGGCAGCGGGAGCGCGCCTTCTACGCGATGCTCCTCTTCCTAACGACGGGGATGATCGGCGTATTCGTCGCCCTCGATCTCTTCCTGTTCTACGTGTTCTGGGAGATCATGCTGATTCCGATGTACTTCCTCATCGGGGTCTGGGGCGGGGAGCGCCGGATCTACTCCGCGGTGAAGTTCTTCCTCTACACGGCGGTCGGTTCGCTACTGATGCTGGTGGCGATCGTGACCCTCGCCTGGCTCTTCCAGGACGGCTCGGGGGCGTGGAGTTTCGCCTACGAGGATCTCGTGTCGCTCGAACTTGCCCGGCGCGCGCAGTTATGGCTCTTCGCCGGGTTTGCGCTCGCGTTCGCGATCAAGGTGCCGCTCTTCCCGTTCCACACCTGGCTCCCGGACGCGCACGTGGAGGCCCCGACGGCGGGTTCCGTGATCCTGGCGGGGGTGCTGCTCAAGATGGGCGTGTACGGGTTCCTGCGCTTCGGGCTCCCGTTCTTCCCGGCCGCGTCGACGGATCCCATGGTCGTGACCACGATGCTCGTGCTCGGACTGATCGGGATCCTCTACGCGGCCTGGGTGGCGGCGGTCCAGCCGGACGCGAAGAAGCTCATCGCCTATACCTCCGTCGCTCACCTCGGCTTCGTCGTGCTCGGCGTGTTCGGGCTCACGACGCAGGGGATCGAGGGTGGCATCCTCCAGATGGTGAACCACGGGATTTCGACGGGCGCGCTCTTCCTCCTCATCGGGATGTTGTACGAACGGCGTCACTCGCGTCGGATCGCGGACTTCGGCGGCATCGCGAAAGTGATGCCGGTGTTCGCCTTCGCGCTCGTCGTCGTCGCGCTCTCCTCCGTCGGGCTCCCGGGCACGAACGGGTTTGTCGGAGAGTTCCTGATCCTTCTGGGGACCTTCCGGACCCACCCCTGGATCGCCGCCATCGCCACGACCGGCGTGATCTTCGCCGCCTGCTACATGCTCCCCATGGTGCAGCGCATTCTCTTCAACCGTCTGGACCGCGAGGAGAACCGGACGCTCACCGACGTGAACAGCCGCGAGCGCCTGATCCTCGCGCCGCTCCTGGCGCTGATTCTGCTCATCGGCGTGTGGCCGGGTCCCTTCCTGAACCGGACGCGCGCCTCGGTCGAGGCCCTGATCGAACACGTCGAGACGCGGACGGCCGATGTCGCGTCGGCGGACATCGATTTCGTCGAAGCCGAGCCCGATAGCGCCGCCGGGGGAGGGGAGTGACGTGAGGGTGTTCGATTTCGCCTCGCACGCGAGCTACTGGGTCGCGCTCCTGCCGGAAGTCATTCTGGCGCTGGCGGCCATGTTCATCCTCATGCGCGACGCTTTCGCGCCGGCGGGGGCGGACGGTGCGGCCGGGGGAGATGGCGGGAACGGGCGCATGTCCGTGGACTGTCTCGTCACGCTGTACTCGATTGCGGGCGCCCTCGTCGCGAGCCTGTGGCTGATGGACGCTTCCGGCCCGCCGGACGCGATGATCGCGCTCGACGGCTTCCGCGTAGCGGCCGACGTGATCCTGCTCGGCGGGGCTCTCCTCGTCGTCTCGCTGTCGCGCGACTACCTGAGTCGGGAGGGGCTGCGTTCGCCCGAGTTCCACGCGCTGATTCTCCTGGCGCTGGTGGGGATGATGGTGCTCGTCGCGGCGCGCGACCTCATCCTCCTCTTCGTCGGCCTCGAGCTGATGTCGATCTCCGTATATGTCCTTACCGGATTCGTGCGGAAGAACCCGCGCTCCTCCGAGGCGAGCCTCAAGTACTTCATCGTCGGGGCGTTCGCGAGCGCCTTCGTCGTGTACGGGATCGCGCTCCTCTACGGGGCAACGGGGACGACGCGCCTGGCCACCGCCGCCGAGCAGATTGCGGCCGCGCCGGGCGAGGGAGACCTCCTCCTCGTGGCGGGCATCGGCCTCTTCCTCATTGGCTTCGCGTTCAAGATCGCCGCCGTGCCCTTCCACATGTGGGCACCGGACGCGTACGACGGTGCCCCGACGCCGGTCACGTCCTTCATGGCGACGGGGGTCAAGGCGGCCGCCTTCATTGCGCTCCTGCGCGTGCTGACCGTGGATCTGGGGGGCGCGGTCGAAATATGGAAGGGCGCCGTGTGGTGGCTGGCGATCCTGACCATGATCGTGCCCAACCTGATCGCGCTCTCGCAGCAGGATGTGAAGCGCCTGCTCGCCTATTCCTCGGTGGCGCATGCCGGATATCTTCTCGTCGGCGTCGCCGCGGCCTCCGACCTGGGACGGTCCGCCTCGCTCTTCTACCTCGCGGCGTATACCGTGGTCACGGCGGCGAGTTTCGCGGTCGTCTTCCATGTGGCGGGGCGCGGTGACCGCAACCAGCGGGTCCGCGACTACCGGGGACTCGGCTGGCGGCGTCCGGTGCTCGGGGCCGCGCTCCTCGTCTTCCTCCTGTCGCTCGCCGGCTTCCCGCCCACGGCCGGTTTCGTCGGCAAGCTGTATCTGCTTCGCGCCGCCGTGGATGCGGGCGAGACGTCGCTGGCGGTGACGCTCGTTCTGACCAGCCTCGTCGCCTACTACTACTACCTGCGCGTGGTGTGGAAGATGTACTTCGAGGCAGCGCCGGAGGATGCCCACACGCCGCCGTCGCCGAAGCCGGGGTTCAACCTCGTCATCGGAACCTGCGTGGCGCTGATCCTCCTCGCCGGGCTCTTCCCGGGACGGATCATCGATCGGGCCCGTGACGCTCTCGCCGATGCGCCGTCGCCGGGGGTCGTCGTCCAGGCCGAGGAGCCGCCGGCCCCGTAATGCAGATCCATTCCGGAATCTTCCGCGAATACGACATTCGCGGGATCGTCGGGGACGACCTGACGGAGGCGGCGGCCGAACTCGTGGGGCGGGCGTTCGGGACCGAACTCGCGGAGCGGGAGGCCCCTCGCGTCGTGGTCGGGCACGACAACCGGCCCTCATCCCCGCAGCTCTCCGCCGCTCTCTGCCGCGGATTGTGCGCGGCGGGGGTCGACGTGACGACGGTCGGAACGGTGCCTACGCCGGCCCTCTACTTCGCGGCCATCGAGTTCGGTTCGGACGCCGGGATCCAGATCACCGGATCTCACAATCCGCCCGAATACAACGGGATCAAGATGGTCCGCGACGGCGGGGCTCTCTACGGCGAGGCGATCCGGGCGCTCAGGGACCGGATCGAGGCCGGGGCCTTCGCTTCCGGGCGCGGCGAACAGCGGGAGGAGGAGATCCTCGACCGCTATGTGGAGGAGATCGCGGCGCGTGGCCGGGTCGAGGGGGACGTACGCATGGTCCTGGACTGCGGGAACGGGGCGGGGAGTGTGGTCGCCGTGCGGGCGCTGACCGCCGCCGGAGTCGAGGTGGACGGCCTCTACTGCGAGTCGGACGGCACCTTCCCCAACCACCATCCGGATCCGACCGTGGACGAGTACATCCAGGACCTCATCGCACGGGTGCGCGACACCGGGGCCGACCTGGGCGTGGGGCTCGACGGAGACGCGGACCGCATCGGCGCCGTGACGGAGGAGGGTAGGATCATCCGCGGGGACCACCTGCTGCTGCTGTTCGCGCGCGAGGTGCTTGCCGAGCGGCCGGGAGCCGAGGTCGTGTTCGACGTGAAATGTTCGCAGGCGTTGCCCCGGGTGATCCGGTCCGACGGGGGGATCCCTGTCATGTGGAAGACGGGACACTCGCTCATCAAGGAGCGCATGCGGGCAGGGCGATCTCCTATAGCAGGTGAGATGAGTGGCCATATCTGCTTTGCCGACAGGTTTTTCGGGACGGACGACGCGATCTATGCGGCCGCACGGCTGGCGGGCCTCGTGGCCCGCGCCGGCCGTCCGCTGTCGGAGCTGGCGGCCGAGATTCCGAGCTATCCGTCCACGCCGGAGCTGCGGCTCGACTGCCCGGAAGACAGGAAGTTCGGGCTCGTGGAGGAGGCCGTGCGCTACTTCAAGGAGCGCCACAAGGTC
This sequence comes from Candidatus Palauibacter sp., assembly GCF_965213655.1. Lineage (GTDB taxonomy): Bacteria > Gemmatimonadota > Gemmatimonadetes > Palauibacterales > Palauibacteraceae > Palauibacter. The sequence goes on from NZ_CBDBZT010000003.1 coordinate 757,130, forward strand.
ATCGACATCGACGGCGCGCGCGTGCTCTTCGACGGTGGCTGGCTGCTGATCCGGGCGAGCAACACGCAGCCGGTGGTCGTGGCGCGGATCGAGGCGGACACCGGGGGGCGCATGCAGGAGATCGCCGGCGTCGCACGCACCTTCCTTGCCGGGCAAGGGGTCGACCTGCCGGCTGTTTGACGCGACATTCGAAGGTTCCTCTCCCGGACCCGGGACGGGGGATCGATCCAGAACGGGAGTACGACAACGATCTGATGAACATTCACGAATACCAGGCCCGGCGGATCTTCGCGGAACACGGGATTCCGGTGCCGGAATCCGAAGTGGCGAAGACGCCGGAGGAGGCCGCGGCGGCGGCGGAACGCTTCGGCGGACCGGTCGTGGTCAAGGCCCAGGTCCACGCCGGAGGACGCGGCAAGGCGGGCGGCGTCAAGCTCGCCGCGACGCCGGTTGAGGCGCGCAGCAGGGCCGAAGCCATCCTCGGGCTGGAGATCAAGGGGATCGAGGTGCGGAGGGTCCTCGTCGCGCCGGCCGAGGACATCGAATCCGAGGCCTACGTCGGGATCGTGCTCGACCGGGCGCGGCGGGCTGACACGATCATGGTTTCGTCGGAGGGCGGGGTCGACATCGAGGAGGTCGCCGCGACGATGCCCGAGGCGATCCGGAAGGTGGCCGTCGACCCGCGTTACGGGCTTCTCAACCATCAGGCGGCCCAACTCGGGCACCATCTGTACGAGCCCCCGCGCGTCGCGGGGCAGGCTGCGTCCATTATCGCCCGACTCTACCAGGCCTACCGGGCGAGCGGCGCCACGCTGGCCGAGATCAACCCGATGATCGTGAACCCGGCGGGCGAGGTTAAGGCGATCGATGCGAAGATGAACATCGATGACAACGCTCTCTTCCGGCTGCCCGACATCGCGGCGCTGCGCGACACGGAGGCCGAGAATCCGGCCGAAGTCAGGGCGCGGGACGCCGAACTCTCCTACATCCAGCTCGACGGCAACGTCGGGTGCTGTGTGAACGGGGCCGGCCTCGCGATGGCCACGATGGACCTGGTCAAGTACTACGGCGGCGAGCCCGCGAACTTCCTCGACATCGGAGGTTCCTCGAATCCCGACAAAGTCGTGGCTGCGCTCGAACTCATCACCGAGGACCCGAATGTGAACTCGATCCTGTTCAACATTTTCGGGGGAATCACGCGCTGCGATGATGTCGCGAACGGGATCGTGGAGGCGACCAGTCGCATGGAACTGGGGGTTCCGATCACTATCCGCCTCACGGGAACGAACGAGGAGGAGGGGGTCGCGACCCTCGCCTCGCACGGCTTCGAAGCGATGGTCGACATGGACCGGGCGGTCGAGACCGCCGTCCATCAAGCCCGTGGTGGCGCTTGATGGGGATCTTCATTGGAGACGAGACGAGACTGGTCGTGCAGGGGATCACGGGGCGGGACGGTTCCTTCCACACCCGGCAGATGATCGAATACGGCACGCGGGTCGTGGCCGGCGTGACGCCGGGGAAGGGCGGGCAGAGCTTCGACGATGCGGTGCCCGTGTTCGACACCGTGGAGGAAGCGGTGGCCGGGGCGGGGGCGAACGCGAGCGTGATCTACGTGCCCGCGCGCTTCGCGGCGGACGCGGTCTTCGAGGCGGCGGACGCGGGCATCTCCCTCATCGTCTGTATCACCGAGGGCGTCCCGGTGGGAGACATGCTGCGCGTGCTGCCGTACGTGCGCGAGAAGGGGGCGCGTCTCATCGGCCCCAACTGTCCGGGGCTCATCGCGCCCGACCGCTGCAAGGTCGGGATCCTTCCCGGCCAGATCGTGCGCGAAGGCCCGGTCGGGATCGTGAGCCGCTCCGGCACCCTCACGTACGAGGTCATTTTCCAACTCACCCGGGCCGGGATCGGGCAGTCGGCCTGCGTGGGGATCGGGGGCGACCCGCTCATCGGTACGGATTTCGTCGACTGCCTGGCCGCGTTCGAGGCGGATCCGGAGACGGAAGCCGTCGCGCTGATCGGTGAAATCGGGGGCACGGACGAGCAGGTGGCGGCCGAGTACGTGGCGCGGGAGATGAGCAAGCCGGTCGTCGGCTTCATCGCGGGCCAGACCGCGCCTCCCGGCCGTCGAATGGGGCACGCGGGCGCGATCATCTCGGGCTCCGAGGGGACGGCGGAGGAGAAGATCCGTGCCTTCGAGAGCCACGGGATCGGGGTTGCTCGGAGGCCCGCCGACCTGGTGGGCCTCATACGCGATCGCATGTAGCGGTCCACGGACTGCCACAGTCGTGACAGGAACGCAGGGACGCAGAACCGGCAGGAGGCGGGCAATGAAGGTACGAGACATCATGACCCGCGACGTGAGCACGGCCGCTCCCGGGATGACCCTGGAGGAGGCGGCGGACATGCTCGCGCGGAGGAGGCTGCGCGCGGTGCCGGTCATCGATGACGAGGGCCATGTCCTCGGGATGCTCACCGACGGCCTTCTGATGAGCCGGCTCCTGCCCGGGCTCGAGCGGGCGGAGGCGGGTGAGGGGATGGCGGGAAGCGCCCCCGCCGGCGAAGTGCGCGACATCATGGAAAGGACCGTGATGTGCGTGAAGGAGGATGAACGGCTGGCCAACGTGGTCCGCCTCATGCTGGACAGGGAAATCGAGCGCTTGCCGGTCGTCCGCGAGGGCCAGCTCGTCGGGTTTCTGACGCGCGGTGACATCATCCGACGGCTTCTTCTGCGGGACGCGGCCGGCGACGCAAAAGAAACGAAAGGGGAGTGAAGCCGTGCAGACGATGACGCTCGCGATCATCAAGCCCGATGCATTCGGGTCGGGGAAGGCCGGCAGGGTACTCGCCGCCCTGGAGGACGCGGGCTTCCGCGTACGGGGTTCGCGTGTTCTGCGGCTCGGGCGCGCCGGAGCCGAGGCGTTCTACGCGGTACACCGGGAACGTCCCTTCTTCGGGGCGCTGGTGGAGTTCATGACGTCGGGGCCCTGCATGGCGCTCGCGCTCGAACATGAGCGGGCGGTCCCCTACCTGCGCGAGGTCATCGGTGCCACGGACCCGGCGGAGGCCGCGCCGGGCACTGTGCGCGCGCTCCATGCGGAGAGCAAGGAACGTAACGCGATCCACGGCTCCGACTCCGACGAAAATGCGCGACTGGAACTCGGCTTCTTCTTCGGACAGGTCGACCTCATCGGCAGCGCGTGATCCCGCGCGGCACCTCGTCACCGCCGGACCCGGTGGAAGCCGCCCACGTCGGACTCGCGGGCCTCGACGCCGGCCCCATCGAGCGCGCGTTTCGTCTGGAGGGGCCGGGTGAATCGCTCGGTGAACTACCGCTCCCCTTCGAATACGTCGACATCGACGTCGAGGTCCGGCGCGCGGATGGGGCCGGCGTTCGCGCCCGGGGCACGCTCGACGCGCGGGCGTGCGTGGAGTGCCGCCGCTGCCTCGAGCCGATCCAGGTCGCCGTGCGCGCGAGCTGGGCCGCGCTGTACCGCCCGCCCGCCCGGTTCACGCCCGGAGAAGAAGGGGTCTGGGCGTTGGACCCGGGGTCGGGGGAGTTGGATCTGGCGGGTCCGGTCCGCGAGGAACTCTGGGTCCATGCGCCGGCCTACGTGGAGTGCTCGCGCGACTGCCCGGGGCTCTGCCCGACATGCGGCGTGCGGCTCGCCGAGCAGGCCTGTCGCTGCCCGCCGCCGGAATCCGACGCGCGGTGGGCCGCCCTGGAGGGACTGGGAGGGCGTCCGGAGGAGGCTTCGGGCGGCGACATTCCTTGACATTCGGGGGCGGAGACTGCCAGTTGCCGTGTTCCGCCCGAACTGCCGGTTGCACAGGAGTGAGTTGACGATATGGCTGTACCCAAGAGACGGACGTCGAAGCAGCGCAAGCGCAAGCGGCGTACGCATTACAAGGCGCCGGACAACGCGCGCCAGGCATGCCCCAAGTGCGGGGATCCGAAACGACCGCATCGCGTCTGTCCGACCTGCGGCCACTACGCGGATCGCGAGGTCGTTCAGATCGAAGAGTTTTGACGCCCCCGAGCGCGGCCGCCGCCCTCCGGCGGCCGGGCCGGGGGAGTTGATTGGGCAGCCCGTGGCAGAAGCCCCGCTGCATTCGAGCGTGACTCGGGTTGCACTCGACCTCATGGGCGGAGAATCCGCGCCGGAGGCCGCCCTGGAGGCTGCCGCTGGAGCCCTCGACGCGTGGCCGGACGACCTCTCTCTCCTCCTCGTAGGACCAGGCGACCTCCTGCGTGCGGAACGGACCGGGTTCCCGCCCGACCGGGTCGCGTGGCTCGCGGCGGAGGAGTCCATCGCCCCGGCGGAGCCACCCGCGCTCGCGGTGCGGCGGAAGACGGACAGCACCGTGGTTCGCGGCCTGGAGGCCGTACGCGACGGAAGGGCGGATGCCTTCGTATCGGCGGGGCCGACCGGGGCTACGGTCGTCGCTTCGGTGCTCACGCTCGGGTTGCTCCCCGGCGTGGACCGGCCGCCCGTGGGCGCTCTCTTTCCAACCGGGACCGGGCGCGTCCTCGTCATGGACGTGGGCGCAAACGTCGACGTCCGCCCGCGGCAGCTGTACCAGTTCGCGCACCTGGGATCGACCTATCTGCGCAGGACGCTCTCGATCGAGCGGCCGCGCGTCGGGCTGCTCAATATCGGGGAGGAAGGCGAGAAGGGAGGAGGCGTCATGGCGACGGCCCACGGCCTCCTCTCCGACGATCCCACACTGGAATTCATCGGTAACGTGGAGGGACACCAGATCGTGACCGGGGCGTGTGACGTGCTCGTGTGCGGCGGTTTCGTCGGCAACGTGCTGCTCAAGTTCTATGAGTCGATCGCCGAGTTCGTGCTCCAGATCTTTCGCACCGCCGGCGTGGGCGAAGGGGGCGAACTCGGCGAGGCGCTGCGTTTTCTCGACTATACGGAGTACGGCGGCGCGCCCCTGTTCGGCGTCGATGGGGTCACGATCATCTGTCACGGTACGTCCCCCGCGCGCGCCATCATGAACGGAATTCGCACGGCGGCCGATTGCGCCGCCTCGGGCTTCACTCCCGTCATTCGCACATCGCTGGCCCGCATGCTGCAGGAGAGCGGGGCGTGAGCAGCGTCGCGCTCCTCTTCCCGGGGCAGGGCGCCCAATACGTCGGCATGGGCCGGGACCTGGCGGCAGACGATACGTCGGTGCGGGAGCTCTACGAGCGGGCCGACGATACGCTCGGCATGCCGCTGAGCCGGATCTGCTGGGAGGGGCCCGAGGAGGTGTTGCGGGCCACGGAGAATGCGCAACCGGCGATCATGCTGCACTCCTTCGCCATCTGGCATCTCATCGCCGGGCGCGCCGGGGAGCCCGGCATCGGGGCGGGGCACTCGCTCGGCGAACTGTCGGCGTATCTCGTGTCCGGCGCCTTCGGCTTCGAGGATGGTCTCCGGATCGTACGCGAGCGCGGACGGCTCATGGGGGCCTCGGGCGCCGACCGGCCGGGCACGATGGCCGCCGTGCTCGGGCTGGACGCCGAAGCCGTGACCGACGTTTGCGAGCGCGCGGCGGAGGCTGGCGGCGTTGCGGTGCCCGCCAATCTCAACGCACCCGGCCAGGTCGTCATCAGCGGCGATGTCGAGGCCGTCGCCGCCGCAGGGCGGCTCGCTTCGGAGGCCGGGGCGCGCCGCGTCCTCCCGCTCAACGTGAGCGGCGCCTTCCATTCGCCCCTCATGACGACCGCGGCCGAGGGGCTGGCAGCGGCGCTCGAAGCGGCGGATTGGCGCGAGCCCTCGTTCCCCATCGTCTCCAACGCCACCGCGACGCTTGTGACGGACGCGGAGGAGGCGCGACGAACCCTCATCCTGCAACTCACATCGCCCGTCCGGTGGACGGAAGGGATCGAACGCATGCATGAGACGGGGACGGCGCGTTGGCTCGAGATCGGACCGGGCAACGTGCTCTCGGGCCTCGCCCGCCGCATCGATCGGAGTTTGCGCGTCACCGCGGTTGGCGATTCGTCGTCGGTGGACGCCTATCTTGGATCTTCGGACTGAAGGGTGCCGGAATGAGCGAACTGGCGGGTGAGGTTGCGATCGTGACGGGAGCGACCCGCGGCATCGGGACTGCGATCGCGAGGGAACTGGCCCGGGCGGGTGCGCGCGTGGCCGTGGTGGGTACCGGGGCGGACCGGGCCCGGGCGGTGGCCGAGGATCTGCCCGGAGAGGGTCATGAGGGTTTCGGCTGCGACATCTCGAACCCGGCCGCGTGCAAGGGGCTCGTCTCGGATGTCTCCGACCGCCTCGGCGACGCGACGATCCTCGTGAACAACGCGGGCATCACGCGCGACAACATCATCCTCCGCCTCAAGGACGAGGACTGGCAGTCGGTGCTCGACACGAATCTGTCGGGTGCGTTCTATCTCGTGCGGGCCGTCGCCCGGGGGATGATGAAGCGGCGCGCGGGAAACATCGTAAACATCTCCAGCGTTGTGGGCTTGACGGGAAACCGGGGCCAGTCCAACTATGCGGCGGCCAAAGCCGCCCTGATCTCGCTCACCCGAAGCGTTGCTCAGGAACTGGCGAGTCGCGGTGTGCGGGCCAACGCTGTCGCGCCGGGGTTCATCGAAACCGACATGACCTCGGGACTGCCCGAAAGCGTTCGAACAGCCATGTCGGAGAGGATTCCCCTCGGCCGACCCGGGTCCCCGGAAGATGTCGCCACTGTGGTGCGATTTCTCGCCGGTCCCGGGGCTTCGTACGTTACCGGCCAAGTGATCGTCGTCGACGGCGGGATGGTCATGCAGTCGTAGCGGCGAGGCGCCATATTCGATCGCCGACAGAGGACAGGAAACAGCGGGGCCGTGGATCGGCCCCTTCATACAAGGAGAACACGCAATCATGGACAACGCGGCACGCGTGCGGGAGATCATCGCCCAGGAACTGGGCGTGGAGCAGGAAAAAGTGGTGGACGACGCGAACTTCGTCGATGATCTGGGCGCTGACTCGCTCGATACCGTCGAACTCGTGATGGCTTTCGAGGAAGAGTTCGGGATCGAGATCCCGGATGAAGACGCGGAGAGGATGCAGACGGTCCAGGAGGCCATCGCGTATCTGAACGAGAAGGCCTAGCGCCTGCCTGCCTCTCAGTTCATGAGAAGACGTGTAGCGATTACGGGGATCGGGCTAGTCACCCCGATCGGGCTCGACTCCGACTCGACCTGGGACGCTCTCCTCGGGGGCGTGAGCGGTGCCGGACCCATCACCCAGTTCGATGCATCCGACCACTCGGTCCGCTTCGCCTGCGAGGTGAAGAATTTCGATCCGTCGAGATACATGGACCGGAAGGATGCCCGGCGCGCGGACCGGTTCCTCCACTTCGCGATGGGCGCGGCGGACGAGGCGGTGACCGAGGCGGGTTTCGCTGACGGTTTCGGGGATCTTCCCCCGGATCGGGTCGGCGTGCTCATCGGCGTTGGCATCGGCGGGCTTCCTCTGCTCGAGGCGCAGCACGAGAGGCTGCTCGAGGGCGGGCCCCGGCGCGTCTCGCCCTTCTTCATCCCCATGTTCATCCCCGACATGGCCTCGGGGATGGTGTCGATGCGGTATGGGGCCCAAGGTCCGAACTACGCGACCGTATCGGCCTGCGCCTCCAGCGGCCACTCGGTGGGACTCGCCTTCCGGTCGATCCGCAACGGCGAAGCCGATGTGATGATCACGGGGGGCAGCGAGTCCACGATCACGCCGCTCGCGGTCGCCGGTTTCGCGAACATGCGGGCCATGTCGACGCGGAACGACGATCCGAAACGGGCCTCGCGTCCCTTCGACGCCCATCGCGACGGATTCGTGCTCGGGGAAGGCGCGGGGATGTTCATTCTCGAGGAACTGGAGCACGCGCGGGCGCGCGGCGCCGCGATCCTCGGGGAAGTGGCGGGTTTCGGCCAGAGCGCGGACGCCTACCACATGACGGCGCCGGCCCCGGATGGATCGGGGGCGCGTCTTGCCATGGAGCAGGCACTGGAAGATGCGGGACTCGAGCCCACCGAGGTCGGGTACATCAACGCGCACGGCACGTCGACGCCCGCGAACGATGTCTCCGAGACGAAGGCGATCAAGGACGTGCTGGGCCAGCATGCGCACTCGATCGTGGTCGGCTCGACGAAGTCGATGACGGGACACACCCTCGGGGCGGCGGGGGCGATCGAGGGGGCGATCTCCGCCCTCGTGTGCCGGCACGGAATCATCCCGCCCACGATCAACTTCGAGGAAGCGGATCCCGAGTGCGATCTCGAATACGCGCACGGAGGCGTGATCGAGCGGGACGTCGAGGTCGCGCTCTCGAACTCCTTCGGCTTCGGCGGCCACAACGTCTGTCTGGCCGTTCGACGCTGGAACGGCGAGTAGGGGAGAGAAGAGGATGAGTTCGGTACTGGTGATGATGGGATCGGAATCGGACATGCCCACCATGGCGAAGGGCGTGGCGATTCTGCAGGAGCATGGCGTCGACGTACAGGTCGAGGTGAGTTCGGCACACCGGCAGCCCAAGCGGACCGCGGAGCTGGCCGAGGGCGCGGCGGCGGCCGGCCATTCCGTCGTGATCTGCGGTGCGGGGCTGTCGGCGGCGCTCCCCGGCGTCGTGGCGGCGCACACCTCGCTGCCGGTGATCGGGGTTCCCGTCTCCGCCGGCACGCTCGGGGGCCTCGACGCGCTCCTGTCGTGCGCGCAGATGCCGCCGGGCGTTCCGGTCGCCGCCGTGGGCATCGACAACGCGAAGAACGCGGCCCACCTCGCTCTCCGCATCCTGGGCGCAGGGCAGGGCTGAGGCGCGCGGCCGGAGAGGTCGTCCGGTGCGGACCGGTATCGGGTACGACTCCCATCGCTTCGACGAGGCGCGGCCTCTCGTGCTGGGAGGGGTCGCGATCCCCGGGGCCCCCGGACTGAAGGGACACTCCGACGGAGACGCGGTCGCGCACGCGATCACGGATGCGATCCTCGGCGCGGCCGGCCTGGGGGATATCGGCGCGCTCTTCCCGGATACGGACCCCGCGCATGCGGGCGCCGACTCCATTGAACTCCTCGCCTCGGCGGTTGGTCGATTGCGCGAAAGGGGATTCCGGGTGGTGAACGTCGACGCGACCGTCGTCACCGAACGGCCCCGCATCTCACCCCACGCCGAGGCCATGCGGGAGCGCCTTGGTCAGGCCTTGGGTACTGGGCCCGCCGGGGTGTCGATAAAGGGAAAATCCAACGAGGGGATGGGGTGGATCGGGCGGGGTGAGGGCCTCGCCGCCATCGCGGTCGCCACGGTGGCCCCGGCTGCGGGGGACGGTGCCTGAGGTTCCCGGCGTTCAACCCCTCCTCGATTTCCTGCTCGCCCTTCCGGCGTTCACCGCCTACGCGCTCATCACTGCCGGGTCCGCCCTCGAGAACATCTTTCCGCCCGTCCCCTCCGACACCTTCGTCGTCCTCGGCGCGGTGCTGGCGGACAGGGGATCGTTACAGCCGCTCTCCGTCCTGCTCTGCGCGTGGATCGCGAACTCCGGCGGTGCCATGGTCGTATTCGGGCTCGCGCGCCGGCACGGCCGCGGTGTGTTCGAGACCCGCTGGGGCCGGCGCCTCATTCGTCCGCACCAGTTCCGGCGCCTGGCCCGCTTCTATGAGCGGCACGGGTTGTGGGCGATCTTCTTCGCCCGCTGTCTGCCGGTACTGCGCGTGATTGTCCCTACCTTCGCGGGATTCACGGGGCTGGGCATGGTGCGGGCGATGGCCCCGGTCGTCGCCGCGTCGCTGCTGTGGAACGGCCTCATGCTTGCGGGGGGGATGTTCGCCTCCCGCAACGTCGACCGCCTCATGGAGCTGCTCGGCCAGGTCAACGCGTGGCTCCTTCTCGTGGCCGCCGTCATCATCGGCGTCATCATCGGCTGGTGGATCCGAAGTCGGCGGGCTGAGCCAGCGCGTCCGACCGGGGATCTCGAGGAGGGCTCCGAGGGCGGGGGGCCGCGGGCGTCGCCGTGACGGGAGACGGCCCCGGCATCGAGCGCGCCTTCCACCTCGAGTCCTTCCGGGACCATCTCGGCTTCGAGCGAGGACTCTCGCCGCGCACCATCGACGCGTACATGCGTGAAGCCCGCCGGTTTGCCGCGTTCGCGGTCTCCGAGGACATCGCCGGGCCGGCCGGGGTCACGTACCAACTGCTTCGCGACCACGTTGCCGGGTTGGCCGGCGAGGGGCGTGCCGCCTCGACCGTCGCACGGAGCGTCTACGCCCTGCGCGGCTACTTCCGCTTTCTCATCGTCGAGGGCGCGATCGAGTCGGACCCGAGCGAACGCCTCGAAGCGCCCCGTGCGGGCCGCTCGCTCCCGGACGTGCTGTCCGTGCCCGAGATCGAGGCGCTGATCGCGGCGGTGGACCCGGAGAATCGCGCGGCGCCCCGCGACGCGGCGATGCTCGAGATGCTCTATGGGTGCGGGCTTCGCGTGTCGGAACTCATTGGGTTGAAGGGACGGGACCTCGACATCGAAGAGGCGCTCGTGCGGGTGCGGGGCAAAGGGGGAAAGGAGAGGTTCGTTCCCGTCGGTGCGGCTGCGCGCTCGGCGGTGCGCCGATACTTTCGAACATCCAGGCCGGTACTCGACCGGGGACAGTCTACCGGACACATCTTCCTCAATGCGCGAGGGCTTCCGTTGAGCCGGATGGGGGTCTGGAAGATCCTCCGCCGCCACGTCGAGCGATCCGGCATCCTGAAGCGCGTGACGCCCCATACGTTGCGCCACAGCTTCGCGACGCACCTGCTCGAGGGAGGCGCCGACCTGGCGTCGGTTCAGGAGATGCTCGGACATGCAGACATCTCGACGACCGAGATCTACACACATGTGGACCGGTCGCACCTGCGCCAGGTGCACCGCAGCCACCATCCCCGTGGGTGAGCGACGTCGATGAGGCTGACTCGTCTCCTTCACCTGCTGCGCAACCGGCGTCCGGTCCGGCGCTTCCGCGACCGGCTCGTCGAACCCGAGATCGTGGAGTCGGTGCTGGAGGCGGCGCGCTACGCATCGTCCGCCCGCGAGGCGCAACCCTGGCGCTTCGTTGTGGTGCAGGAGGCGCTGGCACGCCACAGGATTGCGGCGGCGGCGTTCAACCATCCGCATGTGAAGACGGCGCCTGTCGTCATTGCCTGCTGCGCGCGGATCCACTCGCACGTGAGCGGTACGGGTCGGCAAAGCTTCTCCATGGATTTGGCGTCCGCGACCCAGGCGATGATGCTGACGGCGGCCGATCTCGGCCTGCAGTCGAGCTGGATCTACGGCTTCCGGGAGGGCGCCGTCCGCGCCATCCTCGGCGTCCCGGAGCCCGTCCCGATCGTGGCCCTCTTCTGCCTCGGGTATCACGATGGGCTGGCGGAACTGCCGGAGCGCCTGCCACGCGAAGAAGTCATCGCGTGGGACCGCTGGCGAGCGACCGCGAAGGTCGCCGAATGAGACGTCACGCATTCGCGGCCGCGCTCGCGACAGGGCTCGCCGCCTTCCTGGCGGCGCCCGCCCAGGGTCAGGGCGTGCGTCTGGCGGGCGAGCCGCGATCCGACGCGCAGGCGGCGCTCCAGACCTTTCTTGAAGCCGGTGACTTCACGGCGTGGACCCGGGATACGGTCCTGGCCCGGGCCGACACGGTCCCGGGCTCCGTCCTCCTCCTCGAGGGCACAGCGCGTATCGCCGGGCGGATCGAGGGCGACCTGTACGTTGTCGACGGCGACCTCTTCCTTCGCTCCGGCGCTTCCGTAACCGGCAGCGTGCTGGTGCTCGGAGGAGGATTCTACGACTCCGACGTGGCCGAGATCGGCGGGGCCATCACCTATCGGCCGAACGAACCCCTCCGCGTACGCCCGACCGAGGGCGGGTTCGAGATCATCTCGGAGGTTGAGCCCGAGCCCGCCTTCGAACTCGACGGCACGTACGGCTTCCATCTCCCGACCTACGACCGGGTAAGCGGCCTCTCGCTCCCGGTCGGCGCGCTGGCGCGCTTGTCCGACGCGCCGGGCCGGCCCGAACTGGCGGCCGGACTGACCTGGATCCCGGCCCGCGAGGATGTGGACTTTCGCTTCCACAACTCGTGGCGCCTGGCGGAACGCCTCCGGCTGGGCCTGTTCGCGACCAGCGCCGTGATCAGCAACGAGGCCTGGATCCGCCCAACGTGGTACAACAGCCTCGCACACTTCGTCGCCGGCGACGACGTCCGCGGCCACTACGATTCCAGGCAGTTCGGTGTCGAACTGGAACTGATGTCGGCGGAGCCGCCGGTGTGGGAGGAAGCTCCGAACTGGCGCCTCATCTTCACGGGGGGACACGAGGAGGGAGCGTCCCTCGAGGCGGGTGCGGTGACGGTCCTTTTCGGAGGCGAGGCGGACGATGGGCAGCGCGTGTGGGCACATCCCCGGAGTTTCTGGTTTGCACGCGCCGGGTTTGAATGGTCGGTGAATCGTCGCGATGGCCGGACGGCGTTCGGGGTGGGTGTCGAAGGGGGACTCCAGGACGAACTCGGGAGCGACTGTAATCTCATTTGCTCCTACGATTTCCTGCTCCTGGAAGGGCGCGTATCCGTGCGCCGGGTGACGGCATGGGGCCATGCGGTCGATGCTTTCGTGATCGGGAGGGCGGATGTGGCGGGCCACCTCCCGTCCCAACGCTACTCGCTGATCGGGGGTGTCGGAACGCTGCCGACGATGCCGCTACGCGCCCTGAGCGGCCCTCGCCTGCTTTACGCCGAAACTACCTACGCAATCCCCCTTATCGGCGATGCGGCGCTCGGGGGGATGGACGTGTTCGCGCGCGGTAGCGGGGCGGGCATTCATTCGCCCCGGGATGACTTCGAACTGTACGGCGCGATCCAGGGCGGGGTGGCTCTCCGGCTGTGGGATTTCCGGCTCGAGTTCGGGGCCGCCGCAGGCTCCACAGCCGAGCCCGGCGATCCCGGCCTCATCGCTTTCGTCGACATTCGGACGCGCAAGTCACACAGGCCTACGCGCATGCCGCCGCCCCGCTGATTTCTTTACCGATTCTTTTGACAACCCCGGAGCGCAGGTCTAGCTTCTTGCGATGCCGCTCCGGACCGACTCCCGGCCTCCCCAGCGATGGGCGTGATCTGCGTCCTTCCCGCCCGTATCTCCAGCACCCGTATCTCCAGGAAGCCCCTCCAGCCGCTGGCCGGCCGCACGCTTCTTGAGTGGTGCTGGCGCGCCGCATCGGCGATCCGCGCCTTCGACAGCGTCGTGATCGCGACGGACAGCGAAGAGATCGAGAGCTGCGCACGGGGGTTCGACGCGGAGGTCGTCCGGACGCGCTCCGACCACCCTTCGGGCACGGACCGCGTGAACGAAGCCGCCGACCTTCTCGGCGCGGAGGAGGATGACGTCGTCGTGAACTTCCAGGCGGACGAGCCCTTCGTGGACGGAGGGGCGATCGAGGGCGCCGTGCGGAGAGCGCGGGAAGTCGCGACGATCGCAGCCCCGATCCGGGCGGAAGACGAGTGGCGGTCCCCGGCCGTGGTCAAGGTTGCCCGGGCCGCCGATGGACGGGCGCTCTACTTCAGCCGCAGCCCCATCCCGTTCTCCCGGGACGAATCGCCGGCGCCGGGGACGAGCACGCGGCTGCGCCACATCGGTGTGTACGCGTGCCGGCGCTCCGCGCTCAAGCAATGGGCCGCCCTGCCCGAATCCGCGCTGGAGCGGGCGGAACGGCTCGAGCAGTTGAGGGCCCTCGAGGCGGGCATGCGGATTCACGTCGTACTCGGTCCCTGGACCGAACCCGGAGTCGATGTGCCGGCCGACATCGCGCGGGCGGAACGGGTATTATCCAGCAAGGAGGTGCGGGGATGACGGACGACAGGTCACCGACGAAGTACATCTTCATTACAGGAGGGGTTGTCTCCGCGCTGGGGAAGGGGATCACCGCGGCCTCGATCGGACGCCTGCTCGTCGAACGCGGCCTGCGCGTGACGATCCAGAAGTTCGACCCGTATCTGAACGTCGATCCCGGGACGATGTCTCCGTTCCAGCACGGCGAGGTCTACGTGACCGACGATGGAGCGGAGACGGACCTCGACCTCGGACACTACGAACGGTTCATCGACGAGTCGCTGTCGCAGGCGAACAACGTGACGACAGGCCGCGTCTATCAGGACATCATCACGAAGGAGCGGCGAGGTGACTTCCTCGGCGCCACGGTCCAGGTCATCCCGCACGTCACGGACGAGATAAAGACGGCGGCGCGGCGGCTGGCGCCGGGCCACGATGTCGTGATCACCGAGATCGGCGGAACCGTGGGTGATATCGAGTCGCTCCCCTTCCTGGAGGCGATCCGCCAGTTCCGGCAGGATGTCGGGCGCGAGCACTCCCTGTTCGTCCACCTCACGCTCGTCCCATGGATCAACGCGTCCGGCGAATTGAAGACGAAGCCGACGCAGCACTCGGTGCGGGAACTCCTGGGGATCGGCATCCAGCCCGACCTGCTCGTGTGCCGGACCGAACACGACCTCGACGACGGGATCAAGAAGAAGATCGCCCGTTTCTGCAACGTCGACGAGAACCGGGTCATCGAGTCGCGCGACGTCGCGACCATCTACGAACTCCCGCTCGCCTATCGCGCGCAGGAAGTGGACGATCGCATATGCGAGCAGTTCGGTTTCGACACACCTGCGCCGAACCTCGACAGTTGGCAGGCGATGGTCGACCGGATCAAGCATCCGTCAAAAGGCCAAGTGCGGATCTGCGTGGTGGGGAAGTACACGGAACTCGTGGATTCCTACAAGTCGATCGCGGAGGCCTTCATCCACGGCGGCGCCGTCAACGATGTCGAAGTGGAGGTGGAGTGGCGCTCCGCGGAGGATGTAGAGGCGCGGGGCACCGATTTCCTCGAACGCTTCCACGGCGTGCTCATCCCGGGCGGATTCGGGGAGCGCGGCATCGACGGGATGCTGGACGCGATACGGTTCGTGCGCGAACGTGAGATCCCGTATTTCGGAATCTGCCTCGGACTTCAGTGCGCCATCATCGAGTTTTCGCGCAATGTGTGCGGTCTCTCGGACGCCCATTCGTCCGAGTTCGACCCGAAGACGAGCCATCCGGTGATCTCGCTGCTGGATTCCCAGCATCAGGTGACGGACATGGGCGGCACGATGCGGCTCGGAGCCTACCCGTGTCTGCTCCACCCCGGATCGCAAGCCCGTGGGGTATATGGCGCGGACGAGATCTCCGAGCGACACCGCCACCGGTACGAGGTCAACCCGGCCTACAGGGCGACGCTCCGTGAGAGCGGCCTGGCCTTCAGCGGCATGTCCCCGGACGGGGGCCTCGTCGAGATGCTCGAACTTCCCGCGCACCCCTATTTCCTCGCGACGCAGTTCCACCCGGAACTCAAGTCGCGCCCGAACGACGCTCACCCGCTCTTCGCGGCCTTCGTCGAGGCGGCCGTGAGGCGGCGGGACGGCCTGCGGAGTACGCCGGGTGACGACGCCGGTCGGCAGCGCATGGCGGATGAGTGGGAGGACTCGGAGGCGGCGGTCCGCACGGAAGGGGTCACGGTCGGGAGATGAGTCCGGGGCGGCCCTCGTTTTTTTCCGGGCGCCGGCGGGCCGAATCGGGTGCCTTGGGGGCGCCGTGGACTTCTCTCTTTCTCATCGCGGGGCCGTGCGTGCTGGAAGACGATGACCTGAACTTCGAGATCGCCGACCACTTGGCGGAACTCGGCGAACGGCTGGATCTCCCGGTGACGTTCAAGGCTTCTTTCGACAAGGCGAACCGGAGCTCCGCGTCTTCCCCCCGCGGACCGGGGCTCGATGAGGGTCTGGAGGCGCTGGCCCGGGTGCGCGACCGCTCCGGACTCCCGCTGCTCACCGACATTCACCTCCCCGAGCAGGCCGCGCGAGCGGCGGCGGTCGTGGACGCGCTCCAGATTCCGGCCTTCCTCTGCCGACAGACGGATCTCCTGCGAGCGGCCGCGGCCACCGGACATCCGGTGAGCGTCAAGAAGGGTCAGTGGATGGCTCCCGGCGATGTCGGCGGCGTAATCGGGAAGCTGCGCGACGCGGGGGCGCGGGATCTGGCGGTGACGGAGCGGGGTTTCGCTTTCGGCTACGGGCGGTGGATCGTCGACATGCGGAACTTCGCCCTCATGCGGTGCGCAACGGGCTGCCCGACGGTGTTCGATGCGTCCCACGCCGTGCAATTGCCGGGCGGAGAGGGCTTTCGGAGCGGCGGGGAACCGGAACACATCGGGCGGCTCGCGGCGGCAGCGGTCGCGGCCGGGGCGGATGGCCTTTTTGTCGAGGTACACCCGGATCCGGGGGCTGCGCCCTCGGACGGATCCAACATGCTTCCGCTCGCAGAACTCGAGCGCGTGGTCGAGCGGTCGATGCGCGTGCGCGAGGCCGTGACGGTCTGAATGCCCCGCCTGTGAGCCCGAGACCCGAGATGGACCCCCGACTCGCCAAAGCCGTTCGCTTCGTATCTCTGGACGTGGACGGCGTGCTCACAGACGGGTCGATCTGGGTCGGCTCGGACTCCCTCGACGGGGACTCCGCCGACCCTCCCCTGGATCTGCGTCGCTTTCACGCCCTCGACGGCCTGGCGATCCGGATGATGCAGCGATCGGGACTGATGGTCGTGTTCCTCAGCGGCAGGCGGTCGGCAGCCGTCCGCTTGCGGGCCAGGGAGTTGAATATCGAAGAGGTTTCGCTCGGATCCCGAAAGGGAAAGCTTTCGGCCCTTCGGGGTATGCTGGCGCGACGCGACTGCACGTGGGACCAGGCAGCGCACCTTGGCGACGATCTCACCGACCTCGCGGTCATGGAACGCGTAGGGTTTCCGGCTGCCGTCGTCGGGGCCGTACCGGAGGTGCGGGGCGAGGCGGTCTGGGTGGGGACGGTGCCCGGCGGGAAAGGGGCCGTGCGCGAGTTCGCGGAGGCCCTGCTCGTCGCGCGAGGGGAGTGGGAGGGGCTGGTTGCCGAGTTTCGAGAAGGAGGACGGTTTGGGAGTTGAGTGGGCGGTTCGCAGAGGCCGGGAGAGGCCGCGAGTGAGCGGGGTCGGTACCCTGCGGAGACCAGTGCGCACTTGGCCGCTTGCCGTCCTTCCGCTGCTGCCCGTGTTCGCCGCGTGTGGGTCCGATGATGCACCTCCGACGGCGGGCGAGCCGCTGCCCGAGGGCGTGGATACCTCCGCTCGAGGCATGCGATCGTTCATCACCCGCGACGGAATCCGGCGCGCGGTCGTGGTAGCCGACACGGCCGAGTGGCACGAGGGCAACGAGATTCACCTCCGCCGCATGACGCTCCTGTTCTTCGACCCGAGTGGACTGGAGTCGACCGAGGTAACCGCGGAGTTCGGGATCTTCCACGAACTCACCGGCGACCTCCAGGCGGAGCGGAACGTGGTCGTGGAGGACCGCCGAGACGACCAGCGCCTCGAGACCGAGCGCCTCCGGTACCAGAACATCGACGGTCGCCTGTATGGCGATACGGCGTTCTACCTCCTGCGCGGGCTGGAGGGACTGACCCTCGAAGGGACCGGGTTCGAATCGGATCCCACGCTCGACTCGGTCATCGTCATGAATCAGGAGGGAGAGATGCGGCCCCGGGTCGTCTACTCGGAGGCGGTCCCCCTGCCGGCCGATCCGGCCGGAGACACGACGGGAGCCGTCGCGGCGGATCCGGCCGCGGCGGATCCGGCCGGCGCGGAGCCGGCACCGACCGACTCGACGATGACGGAGCCGGATGCAGAGGCGCAGCCAGCTCAGGATTCCACGGCGACAGCAGACAGTACTGACATTGCGGCGGACCCACCGGATTTGACGGAGATCCTGCCGGACAGCCTGGTGACACCGGCCGATACGACGGAGGTCCGGCCGGACAGCCTCGCGGCACCGCCCGACACAGCGGCAGTCCTCCCGGACAGCCTCGCGGCACCGCCCGACACGGCGGCAGTCCTCCCGGACAGCCTCGTGGCGCCGCCCGATACGACGGAGGCGAAGCGCCGGTGATTCGCGGACGCCTCAGCTTTGCGAGCTGTCTCGTGCTGGCGATATGGCTCGCCGGCCCGCTCGTCGCGCAGGAGCCCGAACCCGGCGTCGGGGAGGCGCTCAACCGGTGCAACCTCCGGTGGAGCCCGCTCGACCCCGACACGAGGAGTGTCACCAACCGGGACGTCACGGGCGCGCACGTCACCTATCTCGGCGGCCGCTACTTGTGGACCTGCGGAGGAGCCACGATGGAGGCGGACAGCGCGATAAAGCGCGACGGCCCCCAGCAAGTCGAACTCATTGGCGCCGTCGTCTACGAAGACTCGATCAGGACGCTGAAGTCAGGCCGGCTCCTGTACTTTCACCTCTCCGATTTCGTCATTGCCGAGGAAGATGTTGAACTCGTCCGTCTGACCGACGGCTCCACGCTCAACGGGCCCCGCGCGGAATTCCTGCGAGCCGTCTCCGGCGTCGACGCGGTGACGACCGCGCCGGGGCGGCCGATCGTTACCTTCTATCCCACGAATACGGAGTCCCCGGAACCGTTCGAGGTTGAGTCGGACTTCGCCATTTTCGCGGGCGAGGACGAGGCTCGCTTCTACGGCGACGCGGTCATCGATCGGAGCGACCTCCGGGCTCGGGCGGACAGCGCAATGCTCACCCGCGCCGATGGCCTCGGCGTCCTGTGGGGTGAGCCGTGGATCGAGGCCGAGGGCATTCGGCTGGAGGGCGATTCGATACGGTTCCTCTCCCAGAATCAGGAACTCGAGGAAATCCACGCCATCGGCGGTGGCTATGCGTCGGGGGAGAGATTCGAGATGACCGGCGAACGCATCGACATCGAGTTGGAAAACCGCGAGGTCGAAGATGTGCAGGCTCACGGGGAGGGAGTGAGCCGGGCGCGTTCCGGCAGCCACGAACTTCAGGGTGACTCGATTCATTTCGTCATGTACGGGAGTCAGATCGACACCGCGTACGCGATGGGGAAGGCGGTCGCGGTCCAGCGAGACACGTCGTGGGTGATCCCCCCGCCCCCGGAGGAACCGGCGACGCCCGATTCCACGGTGACCGATTCAACCGTTGCGGAGCCCCCCGTGGCCAACTCGACGGCGACCGACTCGACCGCCGCAGAGCCCGTGCCCGACTCGACAGCGACCGGACAGGACAGCCTTCAAGCCCCCCCGGCCGACTCCGCTGAAGCCGGCGCGGACACGACCGAAGTCCAGGAGGGTGACGAGGCGGCGACCGAGATCGAGTTGCCAACCGATGGCTCGGCGAACTGGGCGCGCGGCGATACGCTCATTGCGGCCTTCGAGCGGTCCGCGGCCCCGATCGCGGACTCGACGGCCCCGGCCGCGGATTCGGCGGCCGCGCCGGACCCCTTCATGTCGCAACTCGTTATCGTCGGCAATGCCAGCGCCTTCTACCGGATGGTGCGGGACTCGACCACGAGCGCCCGCCCGTCACTGAACTATCTTGTCGCGCGCCGCATTCAGGTGGACTTCGAGGGAGGAGAACCCGTCGGGGTCGACGGAGAACACGCGATCGGCGCCTTCCTGGAACCCCGGGAAGCCTTCGGGATCCCGTCACCGGCGGACAGCGCGGCGGCGGCCGATAGCGCAGCCGCGGCGGACAGCGCGGCGGCGGTGGCCGATAGTGCCGCGGCCGCAGTCGCGGGCGACTCACTCGGTGCGCCTCCGGACACGTCGGACGTCCGATCCGACAGTACGACGGCGCCACCGGATACGGCTGGCGCACCGCCGGACACCGTGCGCAGGAGCGGAGCCTCCGGGCGCCCGGGTGCGCAGCTTGCCTCCGGCATCCGCCAACCGGGACGGGAGCGTCGTGCGACGGCCGACGCGGCCTCAGCCCTCAGATCCAGGAGATTCCGTTGAGCAGTGTATTACGGGCCGAAGGCCTCGTCCGCTCGTTCAAGCGTCGCTGCGTCGTGAATCAGGTGGAGATCCAGCTGCAGCAGGGAGAGATTGTCGGCCTGCTCGGCCCCAACGGCGCCGGGAAGACGACGACCTTCTACATGATCGTCGGCCTGCTCAAGGCGGATGAGGGGCGCGTCTACCTCGATGACGACGAACTCACGAGTTGGCCCATGTACCGGCGGGCGCGAGCCGGCATCGGGTATCTCCCCCAGGAAGCGTCGGTCTTCCAGAAACTCACGGTCGAGCAGAACGTGATGGCGATCCTCGAGACCATCAAGATGTCGCGGCAGGAGCGGCGCGCCCGCCTGGAGGAGTTGCTCGACGAACTGTCCATAAAGCACCTTCGGGCGAACAAGGCCTATTCGCTCTCCGGGGGAGAGCGGCGGCGCCTGGAGATTACCCGGGCGCTGGCGACCCGGCCGAAGTTCCTGCTGCTCGACGAACCCTTTACCGGCGTCGATCCGATTGCGATCGACGACATCCAGCGCATCGTGCGGGACCTGAGGGACAAGGGTCTGGGGGTTCTCATCACCGACCACAACGTGCGCGAGACGCTGTCCATTACGGACCGCGCGTACCTGCTTTTCGAAGGGAAGATCCTCGTCCACGGCGCGGCGGATCACCTCGTCAACGATCCGGAGGCGCGGCAACTGTACCTCGGGGAGGACTTCAGGCTCTGAACATGGGATCGGGACAGCCGGGCCTCTCCGCCGGTCTCCACCTGCGGCAGGAACAGAAAGCGCAGCCCCGCCTCTATCAGGCGATGGACCTGCTGCATATGCCCCTGCTCGATCTTCAGGGCCACCTTAGGCAGGCACTCGTCGACAACCCGTTCCTCGACCTCGTGGAACCCGGCGATGAACCGGACGAGCGCGCCGACGAAGTGGATGCAGACGAAGTGGACGCCGAGGAAGTGGACTGGGAGGAGGTCCTCCTCGACGACTTCGATGCGGGCGGGCGGCGTGAGGAATACGAAGACCGGGAGTACTACACGCCCACGGCGGCGGCCACCCGTAGTCTGTGGGACCATCTTCACGAGCAGCTGAACCTCCTCCGTCTAGGCGAGCGTCAGCTGCTGATCGGCGAAGAGATCATCGGCAACGTGGATCGCGAGGGGTTCCTCTCGTGCCCGCTCGACCGGATCGTCGAGGCGCTGACGGTCTCCCTGGAAGAGGTCGAGGAGATGCTTCGCCGGATCCAGTCCTTCGAGCCGAGCGGCATTGCAGCCCGCGACCTGCGGGAGACGCTCCTGCTCCAGCTGCGCGACCGCGACCGGGGGGAGTCGCTGGCCCATCGAATCGTCGATGAGCGTTTCGACGATCTCGCGAACCACAGGTGGCTGGAACTGGCCGACGAATTCGGCGTCACGCCGCGCGAAGCGCAGGCGGCGGGCGACGAGATCGCAAAGCTCGATCCCAAACCGGGGCTCAGGTACGCCGACACGTCGGAATCGTACGTGATCCCGGATCTGACGGTGGAGAGGGTCGAGGATCGATATCACGTGTCGCACAACGACACTTCGTTCCCCCGGCTCAAACTCTCGCCGGTGTACCGGGAGGTGGCCGCGGATCGGGCCCGGTTTCAGGGAGAGAACAAGGCGTTCATCTCGGAGAGGCTGAGCAGCGCCCGGTGGTTGATCGATGCGATCGAGCAGCGCCGGCAGACGATGCTGAGGGTGATGGACTTCATCGTCGAGCGGCAGCGGGACTTCTTCGAAAAGGGAGTTGAGCACCTGCGGCCGCTCACACTGCGCGACGTCGCCCGGCACGTCGAGATGCACGAGTCGACCATCTCTCGCGTGACGAACGGGAAGTACGTGCAGACGCCGCGGGGACTGTATCCGCTCAAGTTCTTCTTCTCGGGCGGCTATGCGACCCGTGGAGGCGAGGACGTGTCCGCGGAGGGCGTGCGCGCCCGGATCCGGAAACTCGTCACGGACGAGGACCCCGGGGCGCCGCTGAGCGACCACGAAATCACCGCGCGACTGCAGAAGGAGGGTGTGAGCATCGCACGACGCACGGTGGCGAAGTACCGGGATCAGCTGGGGATCCTCTCGGCCCGCCTGCGGCGGCGCGTATGAGCGACCCGAAAGTCTCGGTCATTGTTCCCGCGTACGACGAAGCCGAGAACATGCCCGAGCTGTTCGCGGAACTCGCGGCGACGTTCGCGGAGCACGATCTGCCGGCGGAGGTGATCCTGGTCGACGATGGTTCGGGCGACGGGACGGCGGAGGCGGCCGAGGAGGCGGCGGCGCGGGCGGGACTCGGCGCTGCCGCCGTCGTGCTGCGGCACCGGGCGAACCGCGGCAAGACGGAGGCGATGTTGACGGCGGCGGAGGCCGCACGCGGCGAATACCTCGTACTGTTCGACGCGGACCTGCAGCACTCGACGGAGGAGATTCCGCGGTTCGCGGACCTGTTGGATCAGGGGTACGACCTCGTCGCGGGACGGAAGGTGGGGCGCTACGAGAAGCGCTTCATCTCATCCATCTACAACCGGCTCGCACGCGCCATCTTCAAGGTGCCCGTGCGCGACCTCAACTCCATGAAGGCCTTTCGGGCCGATGTCCTGCGGGGTCTCCGGCTGCGGCACGACTGGCATCGCTATCTGGTCGTCCTCGCCCATGCCCGCGGATACCGGCTCGGCGAGCTGGACATCGATCTCCTCCCGAGGCGGCACGGCGAGGCCAAGTTCTCCGGGCGCCGGCGGATCCTGATCGGGATGCTGGATCTGGTCTCGGTGTGGTTCCAGCTCGTGTTCGGACGCAAGCCGCTGCTCTTCTTCGGCACGAGCGGCCTCGCCATGATCGCGGCCGGAGCACTCACGGGCGTGACGGCGCTCGTCCTGCGCTTCGGGTTCGGGCTCGGCTATCGCCCGTTGCTGACGCTCGTCGTTCTACTGATCGTGGGAGGTCTCCTCCTCTTCATCCTCGGCTTCCTCGCGGAAACGATGGCACAACTGCGAGACGAGATCGAGGATCTCAAGCGCGACGGCAGCCCGTGAAGGTCGTGCACGTCGTGACCGCTTTCCCGCGGCACGACGACGATGTGATCACGCCCTGGCTCGGAAGACTGTTGCTCGGCCTGCGCGAACGGGGCCTGAACGTGGAGGTGCTGGCGCCTGCTTACCGTGGCGGGGGCGCGGCGGAGTGGCGGGGCATCCCCGTGCGTCGTTTCCGGTACGCTCCGGCCCGATTCGAAACCCTTACCCACGACGAGACCGCGCCGGACCGCATTCGCTCACGTCCAGCCTACGCCGGGCTTCTGCCGGGATACATGCTCGGCGGCAGTCTTGCCTCGATTCGCCTCGGAGCGTCGTCGCCCCCCGACGTCGTTCATGTACACTGGCCCGTCCCGCATGCCTGGTTCGGCGCGCTGGCCAGGGCTTCGGCCGGGAGCGGAACGGCGGTCATGTCGAGCTTCTATTCCGTCGAGATCCGCTGGGTCGAACGGCGTCTCCCATGGGCGGTGCCGTTTCTCCGCTGGTCCATCGAGAGCGCGGACGCGGTGACGGCGATCTCGACGGCGACTTCCGCGGCCGTGAGGCGGTACACCGAGCGCGAGGTGCCCGTGATTCCGTTTAGCGCGGCCATCTCCGACGGATCGATGGCGCTTGCCACCGCGGCCGGCCGGTCTCGCGATGAGAGCGGTGCGATCCGTCTCCTCTTTGTGGGGCGCCTTGTGGAGCGGAAGGGGGTGCATATCCTCATACGGGCGCTGGCCCGCGTCCGGGAGCGCGTGGATGCGACCCTCATGGTGGTCGGAGACGGACCCCAGGCCTCCCCGCTGGAAGCGGAGGCCCGCCGTGCCGGCGTCGGCGCTTTCGTACGCTTCGCGGGTCGCGTCGATGAAGAAGCGCTCCGGGAGGCGTACCGAACGAGCGACGTCTTCATCCTCCCGGCTGTCGTGGACAGCAAAGGTGACACGGAGGGGCTCGGCGTGGTTCTTCTCGAGGCACTCGAATTCGGGCTGCCCCTGATCGCTTCCGATGTCGGCGGCATCCCGGACATCGTGAGGCACGGCGAGACGGGGCTCCTCGTTCCGCCCGGCGACGCCGGTGCTCTCGCGAACGCCATCGTCGGGGTAGTCGGGGACCCGGCCACGGCACGGGAACGGGTGGCGACAGGGAGGGCGCACATGCGCGAACATTTCGGGCTCCCCAGCGTCGTGGATCGACTTGTCGCCTGCTACAGTACTGCCGTCTCTCTGCGCCGTGGCCCAGGTGCCCAACGGATCATGCGATGACTGATCATCGCATGGCAGAGGGCAGAGGAGGGGTGCGGGACGCCTTTGGTCTCACAGCGCTTGGATTTGCCTTCGTCCATCTGCTGCTGGGTCTGTTGGTGTTCGAGCCCACTCTCTTTCCGGGCGGCGACAACGCCGGCTACCTCATTCTCGGCGATGCGCTGCGCAACGGGGAGGGATACCGCGATTTGTACCTGCCCGGGACGCCGCTGCATGCCCGATACCCCCCATTGCTGCCGTTGATGCTTGCCGGGCTGGGGTGGGTCGGAGGCGTGTTCGTAGCCAAGTTCGCCATGCTCATCGTCACGACGATGACTGTGTGGGCCACCGCGCACTTCGGGCGGAGCTGGGTCGGGAGTGGCCCGGCCCTGGCGGCGTCGGGGATCCTTGCCGTGAATCCGACCCTGCTGGAATACGGACACTATATCCTTAGCGAGGCGCCGTTCGTGCTGCTGATCGTTGCGGCTCTCTGGTTGTCGCAACGGGGAGATGGCCGCGGGGCGATATACGCGATGGGCGCTGCCGCCGCGGCCTTCGCGACCCGTACGGCCGGCATGACGGTGCTGATGGCCTTGCCGCTGGCATGGCTTCTCGCGCGGCAGTATCGCCGGGCTGCGTGGACGATGCTCGTGGCGGTGGGGGCACTGGCAGCCTGGGCGCTCTATCAGCGCTGGGCGGCGGCGGATCAACCCGGATACCTGTCTGTGCTCCTCCTCGTGGACCCGTATTCGCCGGAGGCGGGGGCGGTGAGTTTCGCGGGGCTCATCGAACGTGCAGCGGAGAACTGCTGGGCGTATGTGAGCCGCGTGCTCCCCGCCATCCTGCTGGGTCCGGGAGGCGGTCCGGGAGCGGGCAGGATCATTCTCGGGTTACTCGCGGGATCGGCGGCCTTGCTGGGGTGGGCGAACCTTGCGCGAAATCGCCTCGGGACTGCGGAGATCTTCACGCTGCTGTACGCTGGGCTCATCGCTCTTTGGCCGTCGGTATGGACCGATCAACGTTTCCTGCTTCCTCTGCTGCCCGTAATTCTGTTGCTGGCGCTCTCGGCATTGTGGAGGCTTCCCCTCCGCACCTCCGGCCGCTGGCTGCGCCCGGCAGTCCCGGTGGTTGTCGCGCTATTCGGGATCACTTGGGCTGCGACCGCGATCCCCGGCCGCGTGGCCTGTATCGCGTCCTACCGTGCGGGTCGCCCGTGCGAGGTGCCGGCCTCGGCGAGGCTCTATGCGGCGGCCCGCTGGGCTCGCGAGAATACGCCGCCCGACGCGGTCATCGCGAACCGCAAGCCGCGTCTCTTCTATTGGTACTCGCGCCGACGCGGGGACGTGTATCCTTTCTCGGCTGATGCGGCGACCGTGATGAGAGGCCTTGATGCAATGGGGGCGAGCTACGTGGTTGTCGACCAGGTGAGCGGGACGACCGGTCGATATCTGATCCCTGCCATTCAATCCGCACCGAGCCGGTTTGAACTGATCTATGAGGGAGGAGAACCGGTTACCGCCATTCTGCGACTACGACCGGCGCCGGTAGAGGTCGAATGAGGCAGCGTGAGGGTGGAGGTTCGCGCGCACGGGCAACCCCCGACGGGGGCGTGCCGGGAATGCATGACTACCCGGGCCGCGATCTTGAGGCGATGTCTTCGGCTGTGAAGTATCACCGCGATATTCTCCGCCTCTTCTCGCCCTATCTCGGAGATCGGATTCTGGAGGTCGGCGCGGGGAGCGGGAACATCTCGCAACTGATTCTCGAGCGGCAACCTTCGCACCTCTACGCGGTCGAGCCGAGCGACAGGATGTATGAGCTTCTCCGCGAACGGTTGTGGGAGAATCTGAACGCGAGTGTTCACCACTGCCTTCTCTCGGCTTTCATGAAAGTGGAGAACACCCCCGGAGTGGATTCCGTGGTAAGTGTGAACGTCCTAGAGCATGTTCGGGACGATCTCGCGGAGCTGACGATGATGCGCGCGGTGCTCCGGCCCGGGGGCCACCTCTGCCTCTGGGTCCCGGCGTTGCCGGCGCTCAATAGCCGCTTTGACCGATCTCTCGGCCACTTCAGGCGCTATCGGAAGCGAGACCTCGTGAAGAAACTCGAGCAGGCCGGCTTTGGGAGTGTGCTGATTTCTGTGTAAATGGCCATGGAGTAGACTCTGGAAGCGGGAGGAGACCATGGCGAGGAAGAAGGATGCGACGGAGCGGGAGGTAGACGAGCTTCTCGACAGCCTGCTGGAGGGCCGCAGCCCGGAAGAGATCATGGGCGGAGGCGGTCTTCTGGAGGCGCTGACGAAGCGGGTGGTGGAGCGGGCGCTGGAGGGAGAGCTCACCGACCACCTGGGCTACGAGAAGCACGCGAGAGAGGGCCGCAACGGCGGCAACTCGCGCAACGGCCGTACGCGGAAGCGAGTGAAGACGGACACGTCGGAGTTCGAGATCGAGGTGCCTCGGGACCGTGATTCGACGTTCGACCCGAAGTTCGTCAGGAAGGGCCAGCGTCGGCTGGGCGGGTTCGACGAGAAGGTGATCGCGCTGTACGCGCGGGGCATGACGACGCGGGAGATCCAGGGTCACCTGAAGGAGCTGTACAAGGTGGAGGTCTCACCGTCGCTGATCTCGGCGGTGACCGACGCGGTCCTGGAGGACGTGAAGGCGTGGCAGGGCCGGCCGTTGGATACGGTGTACCCGATCGTGTATCTGGACGCGATCCACGTGAAGGTGCGTTCCCGGGGCCACGTCCGGACGCACGCGGTCTACCTTGCCCTGGCCCTGACGCTCGAGGGCAACAAGGAGCTGTTGGGGCTGTGGGTGGGCGAAGCGGAGGGGGCGAAGTTCTGGCTCTCGGTCCTCACCGAACTCAAGAACCGGGGGGTCGAGGACATCCTGATCGCAGCGATCGACGGCCTCAAGGGCTTTCCCGAGGCGATCGAGTCGGTGTTCCCGAAGACGCAGGTCCAGCTCTGCATCGTGCATCTGGTGCGCGGCTCGCTCCGGTTCGTCGCCTGGAAGGAGCGCAAGGCGGTCGCCAGGGACTTGCGGGCCATCTACAGGGCTCCGAGCCTGGAGGCGGCCGAGACGGCGCTGGAGGCCTTTTCTCAGCGCTGGGACGAGCGCTTCCCCATGATCAGCCGGAAGTGGCGGGCGAACTGGGCGAACCTGACCCCGTTCTTCGATTATCCGCCCGAGATCCGCAAGGTCATGTACACGACGAACGCGATCGAGGCCCTGAACGCGCAGCTCACGAAGGTGACGAGGAAGCGCGGCGCGTTCCCAACCCCGGAGGCGGTCAGGAAAGTGCTGTACCTTGCGATCGAGAGGGCGTCACAGCGCTGGACCCGGCCCGTTCAGGACTGGACCGGCGCCCTGAACCACCTGTCGATCGTGTTCGAGGGCCGAGTGCCCGTATGAGTGCGAGGGCCATTTACACAGAAAATCTGACAGTCCCGCCGGCTTTGATCTCGTCCAACTCGCCTACCGGGACATCGTCGGAATGGTGGCGTGGTTCGTAGTCTGCCGGGTCCTGCGCCAGGAGCTGAGCCCAGGCAAGGTGAGCATTTACGACCAGCTTGTGATGCCGGTCACGGGCTTCTGCGGACGCTGGTTGAACCCGCCCATCGGCAAGAACCTCATGGCGATAGCCCGCAGACCCTGATGGACACCCCGACGCCCGAGAGAGGTCGGGATTACACGATCTGGTGGTTCCTTGGTGCGGCCGCACTCGTGACGGTGCTCTTCTACCGGGAATTCATCTTCTACCCGGAACGGCTCCTATTCGGGTCGGACATGCTGTTCGAGGGCATCTCGCTGCGCCGGTTCTATGTGGACGAGATTCTGGCGGGCCGCGGCGTGCCGCTCTGGGTGCCTCACGTGTACGGGGGCATGCCCTTCGTGGCGATCCTGCCAGGGCCCATCTTCTACCCCTCGACGATCCTCTACTTCCTGCTGCCGCTGCACCGGGCCATCGGCTGGACCTTCGTCCTGCACACCTTCCTGAGCGGAGCCTTCGGCTACTTCCTCGGACGTTCGTTCCGGCTCCGGCCCATGTCCGCCGTCGTCTGCGGGGCTTCATTCCTCCTTACGGGCTACGTCACGTCCCACCTCTTCGGGGGACAGGACGGGCGGATGTTCGCGATGACGCTCATCCCGCTCGCTCTCGGCCTGCTCAACCGCGGCCTGGAGAGGGGAGAGTTCCGATGGTTCGCGGGCCTCTCGTTCGTTATCGCGGCGCAGACATTCTCGGCGCATGTGCAGATGATGTACTTCTCAAGCCTCGCCCTGGCGGCCTTCTTCGTGTATCACGTGGCCTTCCGGCTCCCCCGGCCCGCCTCGGCCGAGGCGGCATGGAAGGTGTACGTCCGTCCCGTTGCGTGGTTCACGCTTGCCATGGCGGCCGCTGTCTTGATCGCCGCACCCCAGTTCTTTCCGACGCTGACGAACCTTGAACACTTCACGCGCGCGGCGGGGGAGAGGGGATATGAATTCGCCTCCTCCTGGGCGCTGCCGCCCCAGGAACTGACGGCATTCTTCCTGCCGGATCTCGTCGGATCGCTTCCGGGGTCCTATTGGGGACAGAATCCGATAAAGCTGCATTCGGAATACCTCGGTGCCGTCCCTCTCGCCCTCGCGATTTTCGGCATCTCGGCATCGTTTGGCCGCTCGCTGAGTCGCGACCACAGGCGCGTCGTGTGGTTCCTTGCCGGGGCCGGAATGCTGGGGATCCTGTTCGCCCTTGGGGCCGTGACACCCGTACATCGGATCGCGTACACGCTCCTGCCCATGATGTCGAGCCTGCGGGCTCCATCCATGATGTTGGGTCCCGTTACGGTGTTCGTTGCGCTTCTGGCGGCCTTCGGCTGGGAAGCCACGCTGAACCGGCGTGCCGTCACCGAACCGGGCTCGCCCGACGGGACGGCCCCGAAAGCCGGAGCGCGCCGCTGGTCGTGGCCGATGTTGCTCCTGGGAGGGCCGATCCTCGTGCTGGGCGCTGCGGCGGTGCTCAACCCTCGGGGGCTCGCCAACTTCGTACTGTTGTCATGGTATCCCGAAGGTTGGCCCCGCCAGCCCGGTGCGGTTCTGATCGACGCATTGCGGCTCAACGGGGTGTTTCTCCTGACCGGCTTCGGCCTCGCGTGGGGAGCCGCGTGGGGGGTGGCGCGCCGCAAGCTCGGCGTCGGAGCGCTGCTGGTCGTGCTCGCTTTCGGGATCATGGACCTGTGGCGCGTAGACGCGCGCTACCTCAGGGTGCAGGACGCCGACGCCGCGCTCGCCGCCGACCCCGTCATCGAGGCCCTGTACGAGAATGCGGAGCCCGGGCAGCGCGTCTGGGCGCCGAATCTGAGTGGCCCCACACCCAACTATCGGCCCAACCAACTCGCCTACTACGGTGTGTCGTCCGCGAGCGGGCTTCAGAAGTTCCTGCTGCGCCCCTACGCGAGACTCGTGGGTGGAATCACACCGGATGAGGGGCTGCTCCGGGATCCTGTTGTTCGCCAACTGCTGAACGTCCGCTATCTCATCACGCCCGGTGCACAGGAGGGTGTCGAATCGGTCGCGGAAGCCGGAGGACGCCACCTGTATGAACTCCCCTCCGAGCGTCCATACGCCTACTTCCCGGCGTCCATCGAGATGGTGAGCGCAACGGCGGCCGCCGTTGCGCGAACGCTTGAAGTCTCGGAGCCGGCGCGGGTGACGATCGTCGAAGGGCGGGCCGGTGACGCAGGTCCGGAGGCGGGGCGGGGGAGCGCTTCACTCGTTCACCACGAGCCCGACCGTGTTGCATTGGACGTCATGGCGGAACGGGGGGGTCTCCTCGCGGTAAGCGAGATCCATCACGAACGCTGGAAGGCCTTCCTCGACGGGGAAGAGGCGGAGCTGTGGCGCGTGAATACGGCGTTCCGCGGCGTCGAAGTTCCCGCCGGTCGGCATGAACTGGTGTTCGAGTACCGGAGCCCTGCCTTCAGCCTCAGCGTCTGGGTCAGTCTCCTGACCATTGCCGGGCTGGGAGTGAGCATTCTGATCTCCTGGCGACGTCGGCACGGAGGATCGGAGGCGTGACTGCCGACCGTGCCGGCGCCACACCGGGGCGCCGGTGGGTCGCGCTCGGAACCGTCGCCTTTCTCCTCGCCGCCCTCGTCGCGGTCGGCCTGGCGTTGTCGGGCAATTGGGCCGCGTGGGGGGACCTCGCGGCATCGGAGATGTCGCGCTGGCGGGTGCGGCCCCTTTGGTTGGCCGTCGCGCTGGGATGCGAAGTCGTGGCCCTCTGCGCGAGCGGTGCCATCTGGGCGTGGCTGTTCCGGACCGCGGGCGGCAGGGCAGGGGTTCCGGAAGCCACCGCCGCATGGCTGGGGTCGAATCTCGGCCGTTACCTGCCGGGCAAGATATGGCAGGTCACCGGGTTGGTCGGCTACGTCCGGGGCCGAGGGGACTCCGGGGCGGCGGCCCTCGCCACGCTGATCGCCTTCCAGGCCGCCATCGTGGTCACGGGGCTCGCCCTGGCTATCGCTGTGCTCGGCGTCGGTGCATTCGAAGCCGTAGGCCGGTGGCCGCTGGTCCTCGGCGCCGTCTCCCTCGGCGCCGCGCTCACCCCGCCCGTCCTGCGCTTCGTCATACGACTGGGACGTCGCCTGCTGCGGGAGACCGGAGAGCGCCGCGATGCCGAGTTGGACGGGAGGCTGCTGTGCCGCGCGGTGATCGGAAGCCTGCTCGTCTGGCCTCTCCACGGACTCGGTTTCCTGGCACTTCTCGAAGGCTTAGTGCTCGAAAACACAATCGGCTTCCCGACTGCACTGGGCGTTTTTTCGGGATCCTACGTTGTGGGCTACCTGGCCCTGGTGGCGCCCGGAGGGTTGGTCGTACGCGAGGGCGCGATCGTGGGCCTGCTGACCGCGGCGACCGCCATTCCGGCCGGACCTGCCGCTGCGCTCGCTCTGGCCGCCCGCCTCTGGACGACGGCTGCGGAGCTGGTGTCCTTCGGGCTGGCCCTGGCCTTCCTGCGATCTGTAGCGCCCCCCCGAAGTGAAGATCGCTGAGGCCCGGGGAGCGGGCGAAGGAGGGTGAACGACCTCTGTCCCTCCCATGGATGCGAGACCGCCCCGAGGGTCGATAAGTTACCGGTCCAATGAGCCCCGACACATCCGCCGCCTCGGCCCCGGCCGTCGACCGGGATCACGATGCCGCTTCCGCTCCGGCAGGCGGCGGACGCGGCCTCGTCATCCTGCCTACGTACAACGAGATCGAGTCGATCGCCGGGATCGTTGACAGCGTTCTGGCGCAGGACAGCCGGCTCTCGGTCCTCGTCGTGGACGACGCATCCCCGGACGGAACGGGCGCCCTCGTCGACGCCATTGCCGCGGCCGAAACGCGCGTGAACGTCCTGCACAGGGAAGGGAAGTCCGGACTCGGGACGGCCTACATCGCCGGGTTCCGCTGGGCGCTCGAGCGGGATTTCGAGTGGATCTTCGAGATGGACGCCGACGGATCGCACGACGCACGGTATCTTTCCGACATGCTGGCAGCGACCGGCCGCTTCGATGTCGTGGTCGGGTCTCGTTATACTGCCGGGGTGAACGTCATCAACTGGCCCATGTCGCGCCTGCTCCTCAGCTACTACGCGAACAAGTATGCGCGTATCGCCACGGGCCTGCGTCTCGCCGATTCCACGAGCGGCTTCAAGTGTTTCGCGCGCCGCGTACTGGAGACGATCGATCTCGACCGCGTGGGGTCGACCGGGTACACGTTCCAGATTGAAATGAACTTCCGCGCATGGAAGAAGGGGTTCCGGGTCGGCGAGGTCCCCATCGTGTTCACGGATCGCCGCCTCGGAGAGAGCAAGATGTCGGGGGCGATCGTGCGTGAGGCGGTATGGCGGGTGTGGGCGCTGCGTTTGCGGTCCCTCATCGGGAGGCTGTGATGGCCAGGAACCGGACCATGTCGTACGTCCCGTCCCGGCGGCGACCCGTGCGTCCGGCGATCGACTACGATGATCACCCGGTCTTCTCGACCCGGCCGCGGTGGAGGAACGAGTCCCACCGCATCATCTTCGGCAACCTGACACCGGCCGGCCGGCTCTTCGACCTCCTCCTAATCGGCGTCATCGTCGCCAGCGTCGTCGTCGTGATGCTGGAGAGCGTGCAGGATTTCGACGTTCGCGCTCTAGGCCTGCTGTGGACGCTCGAATGGGTGTTCACCGTACTGTTCACGATCGAGTACGTGTTCCGGCTCATCTCCGCGGAGCGAGCACGAGGATATGCTCGTTCCTTCTTCGGGATCGTCGACCTGCTCGCGGTCCTGCCCAACTTCGTGGGGCTGCTGATCCCGGGGGGACAGGCGCTCGCCGTCATCCGCGTGCTGCGGGTGCTGCGGGTGTTCCGGGTCCTGAAGCTCGCCCAGTTCGTGGGGGGAGAGCGGCTGCTGATCAGCGCTTTGCGCTCGAGCGCCTACAAGATCGCCGTCTTCCTCGTCGCGGTGCTCGTCGTGGTGACGGTCGTAGGCGCGGCGATGTACGTGATCGAGGGAGCGGACGCGGGCTTCAGCAGCATCCCCCGCGGTGTCTACTGGGCCATCGTGACCGTGACGACGGTGGGGTTCGGGGACATCACGCCCCAGACGCCGGTAGGGCAGATGCTTGCCGCGCTGCTCATGATCCTGGGGTACGGCGTGATCGCCGTTCCGACGGGAATCGTCACCGCGGAGATCACGGGAGGTCGTGAAGCGAAGCTCCGCGCGGCGATGGGGCGGATGTGCCTTCGCTGCGCCTCGCCGGGTCATGACGAGGACGCCCGCCACTGCAAGCACTGCGGCACCGAACTCCTTGAATGAGCACGCCGCCATCCGGGGCCGGCTCCGCCGAGCGGGACTACTACGAGGCATTCCTGGCCAGCCGCGAGTACAGGGAGAGCCGGCTCAGAAAGGCGGCGGTCCTCGACGCGGTCGTGGGCCGTGAAATCCGAGCGGCGGCCGTGGTCGGCGATCTTGGGAGCGGCACGGGCCTCCTCAAACGCGAGCTCGAGAAGCTCAGCGGGCAGCCTGTCCTCGGTTTCGAGGTGGACCCGCGAGTGGTCATCGAGCGAGGCCGTACGTGCGTGGCCGATGGGACACGGCTTCCCGTCGCCAACGCGTCCTTCGACTTCCTCATCGTGAACCACATATACGAACATGTGAAGGAACCGCGTGAGCTGTTCGCGGAGGTGGCGCGCATCCTCAAGCCGGGCGCCTGCGCCTACGTGACGGCGGGAAGCCGTTGGGCGTTCCTCGAGCCGCACTACCGGCTGCCGCTTCTCAGCTGGCTGCCTCGGGGAATGGCCGATCGCTACGTGCGCTGGACCGGACGCGCGAAGAGCTACCGGGGCATCCGTTTCCTGGGATACCGCTCGCTGCAACGAGCGATGGGTGTCCCCGGACTGCGGATCTCCGACATCACGGAACGCGCCATTCGATCCGTGCTCAGCGGCGGTGGGGGCGGCAGGTGGCAGGCCGTCTGGCGTGTCCTCTCGATACTTCCCGGCGGGCTGCGGCGCGGCATCCTGCGCTGCGGGCCCCAGTGGTTCTTTCTCCTCACGCGGCGAGACTGAAGCGCATGTCCTCCCTGAACACCTCGCGTGGACGGTCGGGGGGCGCCGGCCGGCTCGTACGGGCCGTCGTCGCCGGTGCCGTGGCGGCCTTGTGCGCGGTCTCGGGGCTGGCGGCACAAGCCACCGGCGCGGGGGAGGTGGACGCGGAGGCGCTCCGCTCGCCGGTCCCCGTGGCCATCCCGCGCATCTCGGAGGAGATCGAACTCGACGGGGTCGTGGACGAGCCCGTCTGGGACACGATCGAGCCCCTCCCGCTGTTCAACCTCTCCCCCACCCACGGGAGCGAACTGACGGAACGGACCGAGCTTCGGCTCGCGCACGACGACCGCTATCTCTACGCCTCGGGACGCATGTACGACTCGAACCCGGACGGGATCCGCGTCAACACGTTCTACCGGGACATCTACAGCGGCGACGACCTGTTCTCGTTCGTGGTCGACAGCTACAACGACTACGAGACCGCGCTCTGGTTCGCCACCACACCGGCCGGCGTCCGTCACGACCGTTCCATCTCGAACGATGCCCAGTTCTCGGGCGATCTGCCGCCGTTCAACCAGGACTGGAACGCGCACTGGGACGTGGTCACGACGAGGACCGACGAGGGCTGGTTCGCAGAGTTCCGCATCCCGTTCTCGACGCTGGGTTTCCAGGCCGAGGGCGACGAAGTCACGATGGGTATCACCATCTATCGCTACATCGGCCGCAAGAACGAACGCCAGGTGTACCCGGCCATCGCGCGGGAGTGGGGCCGGTTGGCGTTCATGAAGCCGTCCCAGACGCAGCGCGTGACGCTGCGCGACGTGCGGCCCACCGCGCCAGTCTACGTAACCCCGTACGTGCTCGGCGGCCTCAACCAGACGCCGGTGCTGCGGGAACCCTCCGACGCGGCCGCCTTCTGGGCCACGGAACGCGATCCGACGACGGAGCCGGGCATCGACCTCAAGTACTCGCCCTCCTCCAACCTGGCGATCGACCTTACGGTGAACACCGACTTCGCCCAGGTCGAGGCGGACGATCAGCAGATCAACCTCACGCGCTTCTCCCTTTTCTTTCCCGAGAAACGGCAGTTCTTCCAGGAACGTTCCTCAACCTTCGACTTCGGGACGGGCGGCTTCACGGATCGCGTGTTCTTCAGTCGGAGGGTCGGACTCGAGAGGGGGGAACTCGTCCGCATCTACGGGGGCGCGAGACTCGTGGGCCGCATCGGAGGCCTCGACTACGGCGTCCTCAACATGCAGACCGCTCCCTCCGGTGGCCGCTCGGGCGAGAACGTGGGCGTGATGCGGCTCAAGCAGCAGATCCTCAACCCCTATTCCTACGTGGGGAGCATCGTCGCGACACGCCTCGGGGCGAACGGCCAAGACAACGTCGCCTACGGGCTGGACACACAAGTGCGCCCGTTCGGCAACGAGTACATCACCCTGACGTGGGCGCAGACGTTCGACGAGGAGGTACGTGAGCGCAACGTCCTCGACGCGGCGCTCATCCGCGCCCGCTGGGAACGGCGAACGGATCGCGGGCTATGGTACAACCTCTACTACCGCCGGGTGGGACCGGACTACACGCCGCGCCTCGGGTTCCAGCTGCGCAGCGACTTCACGCTCTTCGGCGGGCAGCTCGCCCACACGTGGCTCCAGGGCCCGAGCGCGTCGCTGAACACGATCACCCCCTCGGTGACGACCGAGAGCTACTACCGCAACGCCGATCTCACGCCCGAGTCGCGCACGATCCGCCCCGAGGTTGAGTTTTCCTTCAAGTCGGGTTCGTCGATCACCCCGTACTCGAACACGCAGTTCGAGGACATACGGATCCCCTTCGACATCGGGGAGCTGTCGATCCCGCCGGGCGAATACCGGTTCACGGAGGCGGGCATCGACTGGATGCTGCCGCGCACCGCGATCTTTCGGGGCGACATTCGAACGACGGTGGGACGCTTCTACGACGGGCGGCGCGTCGGCCTGATCTTCAACCCGACCTGGAGCGCGTCCCGGTACGTGGAAATCGGCGGCGGCTACGAGGTGAACCGGATCGAGTTCCCCGGCCGCGACGAGGCGGCGACGACCCACCTCGGCCGCGTGAAGCTCTCCTTCGCCCTGGACCGCAGTCTCTCCCTCAGCACCTTCGCGCAGTACAACAACCTCGACGAGCGGATCAGCATCAACGCGCGCTTCCGCTACCACTTCAGGGAGGGCACGGACCTCTGGATCGTCTATAATGAAGGGGTGAATTTCGAACGCGACCGGGGCTTCGATCCGAGGCTGCCCCGGTCGGCGGGACGGGCGATCATGGTCAAGTACTCTCATACGTTCAGCTGGTAGCCGGAACCGGCGGTCCCTCCGCCGCCGGGGATTGAACCCTCCAGCTCGGCGAGGTGTTCTTGGGTTGCACAGACCTCCCGGACCCACTCCCGATTCTGGAAGCACGCCGTTGACCCACATCTGCCGTCGACTTCAGCGACGCGCGGCCCGGTGCGCGTGGATCGTGTCGGGATGCCTGCTCGCGGCTCCCGGACTCGCCGCGCAGGCCGTGGGCTCGGACGAAGCCGATGCCGCGCCGCTCCGGTCGCCCGTCCCGGTGCCGATCCCGCGCATCACCGGGCAGATCGATGTCGACGGCGTCGTCGACGAGCCGGCCTGGGACGCGATCGAGCCGCTGCCGATGTTCATGTGGGCCCCCACCCACGGCGGTGAGATGACGGAACGGACCGAGGTCCGGATCGCGCACGACGATGAGTACCTCTACCTGTCCGGGCGGATGTACGACTCGAATCCGGAGGGGATCCGCTCGAACACCTTCTTGCGGGACGCGTTCAGCGGCGACGATCTCCTCTCGGTGGTGATCGACAGCTACAACGACTACGAGACCGGGGTCTGGCTCGGGACCACGCCCGCCGGCATCCGCCAGGATCGCTCCCTCTCCAACGACGGCGACTTCACGGGCGACGTGATGCCGTTCAACGTCGACTGGAACGCTCATTGGCACGTCCTCACCTCGCAGAACGAGGAGGGGTGGTCCGCCGAATACCAGGTCCCGTTCTCCACGCTGGGGTTCCAGGCGGAGGGGGACGAAGTGACGATGGGGATCATCGTCTACCGCTTCATCGCCCGGAAGAACGAGCGCCACGTCTTCCCGTTCATCGGCCGCGAATGGGGGCAGGGAGGCTTCCTCAAGCCGTCGCAGGGCCAGCGCATGACGCTCCGCGAGGTCCGGCCCACGACACCGGTGTACGTGACCCCGTACGCGCTCGCGGGACTCAGCCGCACTCCGATCCTCAGGGAACCGTCCGACGCCGCTTCCTTCTGGGGGACCGAGCAGGACCAGGTGACGGAGCCTGGGGTCGATCTCAAATACTCCCCCTCGTCGAACCTGGCCATCGATCTCACCGTCAACACCGATTTCGCTCAGGTGGAGGCGGACGACCAGCAGGTGAACCTTACCCGCTTCTCGCTCTTCTTCCCCGAGAAACGTCAGTTCTTCCAGGAACGGACCTCGACGTTCGACTTCGGGACGGGAGGGTTCACCGACCGCGTGTTCTTCAGTCGGCGCATCGGGCTCGAGCGGGGAGAGCTCGTCCGCATCTACGGGGGCGCGAGGCTGGTGGGCCGGCTCGGGGGGCTGGACTTCGGGGTCCTCAACATGCAGACGGCTCCGGCCGCCGGCCGGTCGGGCGAGAACATGGGCGTCATGCGCCTCAAGCAGCAGGTGTTCAATCCGTACTCGTTCGTCGGGGGGATCCTCACGACGCGGTACGGTTCCAACGGCCAGAACAACGTCGCCTACGGGCTGGACACTCAGTTGCGCCCCTTCGGAAATGAGTACCTCACGCTTACGTGGGCGCAAACCCGGGACCAGGTGGTCAGGGAGCGCAATGCGCTCGACGCGAGTCTCATCCGGGCCCGCTGGGAGCGGCGGACGGATCGCGGAATGTGGTACAATCTCTACTACCGCCGCGTGGGTCCGGATTACGTGCCGCGCCTCGGCTTCCAGCTGCGGAGGGACTTCACGCTGTACGGCGGCCAGCTCGCCCATACGTGGCTCGGGGGCCCGAGCGCCACGGTGAACGCCGTCACGCTCCTGGTGATGGGCGAGAACTATCACCGCAACACGGACCTCACGGTCGAGTCCCGTTCGATCCGCCCCTCGGTGTCGTTCGATTTCAAGTCGACCGCGAACATTACGGCCTATGCGAACGCGCAGATCGAAGACCTCGAGGCCCCGTTCCAGATCGGGGATGTGTCGATCCCGCCTGGCGAGTACCAGTTCACGGAGGCCGGCATCGACTGGATGCTGCCGCGCAGCACGATCTTCCGGGGGGACATCAGGACGACGGTGGGGAGTTTCTACGATGGCCGGCGCGTGGGCCTGATCTTCAATCCCACCTGGACCGTGTCCCGCTACCTGGAGGTCGTCGGCGGCTATGAGGTCAACCGGATCGAGTTCTCCGGCCGGAGCGAGGCGACGACGACGCAGCTCGGCCGGCTGCGGCTCAATTTCGCCTTCAACACCCACCTCTCGTTCAGCACCTTCGCCCAGTACAACAACCTCGACAAGCGGACGAGCATCAACGCGCGCTTTCGATATCACTTCAGGGAGGGCACGGACCTCTGGATTGTGTATAATGAAGGGTTGAACTTCGAACGGGACCGTGGATTCGATCCGAGGCTGCCGTGGTCGGCGGGACGGAACATCATGATCAAATACTCGCACACCTTCATCTGGTGAGCCCGCGCGGGAGGGGCAGGGAAGCGGGGTCCCGTGCGAGGGCGACCCTGTGGCTGTGCACGACGCTCGCGGCGCTGGCACCGGGGACCGCGCTGGCGCAGGACGGCGGGAGAGGGAAGCCGTCGGTGCCGCTCCACCGGCTCGAGGGACACGGGCACATCCACCTCGACGGCTTCGTCGACGATCCCGCGTGGGGCGACATCGACCCCGTGCCACTGGTGATGTACTCGCCCACATACGGCGGGGCCCTCACCGAAGAGACGAGGATCCGGATCGCCTACGATGAACGATACCTGTACGTCGCGGGGCAACTGTTCGATTCCGACCTCGGCGGGATCCGGGCGAACAGCTTCGTACGCGACGGGTTCAGCGGCGACGACCAGTTCTCGGTTGTGATCGACAGCTACAACGACCACGAGACGGCGGTGGCCTTCGTGGTAAACCCCAACGGCGCGCGATCCGACCGCGCGGTCTGGGGCGACGCCGAGTGGACCGCGGGCACGCGCCCCTTCAACAGCGACTGGAACGCGCACTGGGATGCCGCGGTCCAGCGGACGAGCGATGGATGGTCGGCGGAGATGCAGATCCCGTTCTCGACGCTCGGGTTCCAGAACACGGGTGGGGAAGTGACGATGGGGCTCTCCGTCTACCGCTCGATTTCGCGCAAGAACGAGCGCCACGTCTACCCTGACATCTCCCCCGAGTACGGATTCTTCGGCTTCGGAAAGCCATCGCTGGCGCAGCGGGTCACCTTGAGGGACGTGAATCGCGCGAACCCGATCTACGTGACGCCGTACGTCCTCGGCGGGATGACGCAGATCCCGACCCTGCGCGAGCCGTCCGATGTCCAGGCGTACTGGGAGACGAGGGACGACCCCACCGGGGAGCCGGGCCTCGACTTCAAGTACTCACCGTCGTCGAACCTGTCGATCGACGTCACCGCCAATACGGACTTCGCCCAGGTCGAGGCGGACGACCAGCAGATCAATCTCACGCGTTTCCCCCTGTTCTTCCCGGAGAAGCGGCAGTTCTTCCAGGAGCGCTCGGCGACCTTCGACTTCGCTACCGGCGGGATCACCGACCGGGTCTTCTTCAGCCGCCGCATCGGGCTCGACCAGGGCGAACTCGTACGCATCTATGGGGGCGCCCGCGTGGTGGGGCGGGCCGGCGGGCTCGATTTCGGGATGCTGAACATGCAGACGGCCCCCAGGGCAGGGCGGCCGGGCGAGAACATGGGCGTGCTGCGGCTCAAGCAGCAGGTCTTCAATCAGAATTCGTCGGTCGGCGGGATCGTCACGACGCGCATCGACGCGTACGGAAAGGCGAACGTCGCCTACGGCGCCGACAGCGAGATCCGGGTGTTCGGGGACGATTACCTGACGCTGAAATGGGCCCAGTCCTTCGACGACGACATCGTGGAACGAAACGCGCTCGACGCGGGGACCTTCTTTGCGCAGTTCGAGCGGCGAAGACAGGAAGGGTTCGCCTACAACGCGCAGTATCGCCGGGTGGGGGCAGACTACCTGCCGCGCCTGGGGTTTCAGCTCCGAAACGCGTTCACTCTCTTCGGCGGATCGGCCGGTTATTCCTGGTTCATGGGCGCCGACTCGAAGCTGCGCGCCGTAACGCTCAGCAGCGAGACGCAGCACTACTACCGGAACGTGGATCTGACGCCGGAGTCACGAGTTATCGCCCCTCAGATAATGATCGGCATGAAGTCGGGTACCTTCATGACGCTTACGTCCCGTTCGAGCTTCGAGAGCATCCGGGATCCGTTCCGGATCGCGGGCCTGACGATCGATCCGGGTGAATACTGGTTCCATGAAGCGGACGCTTCGCTCCGGCTCTCCCGCGGCGGACTCGTGCGGGGGGAAATCGGGGGCTCCGCCGGGAGCTTCTACGCCGGTCGCCGCGTGAGCCTTCGCCTCAGTCCGGCGCTGAACGTCTCCCGTCATGTCGAGATCCGCCCGGGGTACGACATCAACCGGTTCGAGTTGCCGGGCCGTAACTTCCTCACGACACACCTGGCGAGACTCAATCTGGATTTCTCGCTCGACACGCACCTCTCGCTGAGTACGCTCGCCCAGTACAACTCCACGACGGACCAGGTGAGCGTGAACGCGCGCTTCCGCTATCACTTCCGTGAGGGCGTGGACCTGTGGGTGGTCTACAACGAGGGCTACTTCGTGGACCGCCCGAACGGCGGCGTCGACCCGCGCCTCCCGTTCTCGTCGGGGCGCGCGCTCATGGTGAAGTACTCCCACACCTTCACGTTCTAAACCGAGCGTCGCAGGTCAAGTATCCAAGAGCGGGATGTGAAGGAGTCCGCTTCATTTGCCAACAGTTTACATAATATATCTTATGTGGCATTGCGGAAGGTGTGGGGATTTCGTGTTTCCGCGTCGTATGAAGCCCCTGCCGTGCGCCCGGGATTGCCGCTGTCAGCCGCTGCCGGCGCGCTGGGCCTTGATCTCTCCGAGTCGGAGGCGGTAGACGCCGGCTTCCACCGGGTCCTCGCCGGCGGCTTCCTCGGCGATGCCCGCGAAAATCGTCTCGGCTTCCTCGAGACGGCCGAGCGATGCGAGAATCCTCGCCGCGGAGGCAAGCGCCTCGCGGCGCTGGAAGGCGAAACGGGCCGATTCTCCAAGGGCTTCCCAAGTAGCGAGGGCGGCCTGCGCGTCTCCCGACGCTTCCTGGGCTGCCGCGAGGAGCGTACGGGCGGCGAGGCCGACCGGACGGTCCGGCCCCTCGGAGATCGTGCTCGCGACCTGTGCGGCCTCGACGGACCGGCCTGTATCGAGGTATGTCCGCGCGAGGAGGAGGCGGCCTTCGTTCGCCGCTGCGACGCCGTCGAAGCGCTCCACGTAAGCCGCAAGATCGGCGATGAGGAGTTCGGGGTCGGTCGCGGTCATGCGCAGCGTCGCGAGTTCGTTCGCCGCCTGATCGCGTACCGAAGCCTGGAAGTTCATGTAGTACACGACGCCCACGACGACCATCGCGACCCCGGCGGCCCCCACCAGCACCGCCCGCATGTTCTCGTTGACCCAGGTAGCCAGACGGAACGTGGACCGGATGAAGGCATCCTGCCGGTCGCCTCCGTCGGGCCGCTTTCCGCTGGCGAGCGCGTCCGCCATCTGGTGTCCTCTCCTCAGCTCTTGCACGGGTTGCCGAATGGCGTGGAAGCTACCCGGCCCGGTGGATTGTCGCTACTTGGGTTCCGTCACGGGCGGTCGGGTCCGCGCCCCCCCGCGAGGCGGTCGATGGCGAGGACCGCCGCCGCCCCGAGGAGTGCGAGAAGGACCTCCGGCCAGAGCTCGCCGGCACCGGCGGGCCAGCGATTCCCCGTCAACCACTCGATGCGGCCGTCGCTGTGCGTGTAAAGCTCGCGGAGCTGGGCCTTCCACGGCCAGAGCGCGTTGAGCGAGCCGAGGAGAAACCCGGTGAGCACGGCCAGCGTGGGCGTCCGGTGACGAGCGAGAAGGCGCCGCAGGACGCGGCTGAA
The DNA here is from genome assembly GCF_965213655.1 of Candidatus Palauibacter sp. Lineage (GTDB taxonomy): Bacteria > Gemmatimonadota > Gemmatimonadetes > Palauibacterales > Palauibacteraceae > Palauibacter. Next base: position 799,068 of record NZ_CBDBZT010000003.1, read on the forward strand.
CGCGAGCAGACCGATGACGACCCCGAAGCCCACGGACGCGATCCGGACGAAGTCCAGGTTGTTGAGGGCGGCGATCACGGGCGCGTAAGCGCCCAGGATGAGCAGGATGAAGCTGCCGGAGATGCCGGGCAGGATCATGGCGCAGGCCGCCACGGCCGCGGCCGCCGCGAGAAATAGCGGCGCGTCGGAGCGGACGAGCGGGGGCAGCGACGTGATGGCGATGGCCACCACGGCCCCCGCGGCGGCAAGTGTCAGGATGCCGGCCCGGCGATCGGCGACACGCCGGCCGACGAGCACGACCGACGCCGCTACGAGGCCGAAGAAGAAGGCCCACAGCTCCGCGGGCCGATTCGCGAGCAGCCAGTGCAGCAGCCCGGCGAAGGCGAACACGCTCGTGCCGATGCCGGCGAGCAGGACGGCGAGGAAGCCGAAGTTGCCCGCCTGCCACACGCCGCGCACACCCCCCTCCCGAACCGCCCCGAGCAGGCGGCGATCGAGTCCCGCGATCGTGGCCACGAGTTCGTCGTAGATCCCCGAGATGAAGGCGATCGTGCCCCCGGAAACCCCGGGAACGAGATCTGCCAGCCCCATGGCGAGGCCCTTCGCGTACACGCCGGCCCAGGCGCTCATGAGCCTCACTCGGGGCCCCTCCCCCGCGCTTCGCCCTCGACGAGGGGCACGAAGCGGGCGCCGGTGATCGTCTCCCTCGCGAAGTCGTCTCCGCGTCGCGTGTAGCGTCGCAGTTCCTGGCGACGGGTACCCACGGGTACGATGAGGCGCCCCCCCTCGGCGAGCTGGTCGAAGAGCGGTTCGGGCGGGCGGGCCGCAGCGGCACCCACGATGATCGCCCGGAAGGGGGCATGCCGAGGCCAGCCCCGGCTGCCGTCCCCGTGCATGAGGCGGGCCTCGACGCCCAGTCGGCGCAGAGTCTGCACGGCGGCCTCGTACAGGGCCGCGATCCGCTCGATCGAGTACACGGCGGCCCCGAGCGCCGCGAGGAGGGCCGTCTGAAACCCCGTCCCCGTCCCCACCTCGAGCACGCGATCACCGGGTCCGATCCGGGCCTGTTCGAGGCTGAGCGCGTGGATCGTCGGACTCGAAATCGTCTGCCCGTGGCCGACGGGCAGCGGTACGTCCTCGTAGGCCCGGGTTCGCATCACCTCGGGCACGAACGCGTGGCGCGGGACGATGTCGAAGGCGTGCAGGACGGCCAGGTCGCTCACGCCCCGGTCCCGGAGCCGCTCCACGAGACGGCGGCGGTCCCGCCGGTATTCGGTCGCCGGATCCCGACCACTCAACTCCCCAGCTGCCACGACCTCACCTCGTTCAACAGTTCGAAGTTCGTCAGGTCGAGGTGGAGCGGCGTGACCGAAACGCAGCCGGCGCGTACGGCCCGGAAGTCCGAGTCCTCCCGGCCGCTCCAGGCCGAGCGTCCCCCTCCGATCTTGAAGTACTCCTGCCCTTCCCCATCCCGGCTCCGGCGGAGCGAGTCATGGTACACGCGCCGCCCGAGCGCCGTTACCCTGATCCCTTCCACCTCGCTCGCCGGCCGATCCGGAAGATTGACGTTGAAGAAGGTCTCATCCGGAAACGAATCCCGCCGGAGGCAGGCGTCGATGAGGCGGCCGAGCAGGTCCTCATAGGTCTCGAGGATGTGGTCGTCGCTCCCCGTGAAGGAGAAGGCCATCGCGGGCACCCCGAGGATCGTCGCCTCCATGGCCGCCGCCACTGTGCCGGAGTAGAGGACGTCTTCCCCCATGTTCGGGCCGTGGTTGACGCCGGAAAGGACAAAACGGGGCTGTGCCTGGAGGATCTCCTTAAAGGCAAGGAGCACGCAATCTGAGGGCGTCCCGTCCACCATGTAGCGTCGCGGCCCGAGCCGGGTCAGATGGAGCGGGCGGAACAGCGAGAGCGCATGGCTCGTGGCGCTCTGCTCCCGATCCGGCGCTACGGTCCACACGTCGCCGTGGGCCTCGGCGACGCGCGAGAGGAGCGTGAGCCCGTTCGACTTCACGCCATCATCGTTCGTGCACAGGAGGACGGGTTTTTCCCTTTCGGTCACCCGGCCTCGCCGTCCTCGAGGAGCTCGACCAATTCGTCCGCTTCCCTCCGCAGATCGCTGATCGTCTCCCGGTCCCACGCCACGCGCGCTTCCGCCGCGAGTTCCCCGCCCGCGCGCAGTTGCTCCAGCTTCCGCCGCGCGCCTTCTATCGTGTACCGCTCCGTGTAGAGGAGGTTTCGCAGGAGCTGCACGAGCTGGATCTGCTTCGGGCGGTAGACCCGGTTGCCCGCCCGGTTCTTCGTCGGGCGCAGCGCGGAGAACTGCGTCTCCCAGTAGCGGAGGACGTGGGGCTTGAGATCGGTGATCTCGCACACGTCTCCGATCGAGTAGTACTCCTTCGGGGCGATACGGTCGGACACGCTTTCCCCTTCCGTTGACAGCCGGCCGCCGCGACCCGCGGCCCGTGACTCAGCCCCAGCGCTCGGGTTTCGGTTCCCGCGCCATCAGCCGTGCCAGCGCCGCTCGGGGCGCAACCTCTTCGTACAGGATCGAATATACACCGCTCGTGATCGGCATCTCCACGCCCAGATCCCGGCTCAGTTCGTACGCCGCGCGCGCCGTCCGCACGCCCTCCACCACCTGGTCCATCTCCCCGATCACGTCCACGGGCCGCCGGCCCGCCCCGATGGCGAGTCCGGCGGAACGATTCCGGCTCAGCCGTCCCGTGCAGGTGAGGACGAGGTCTCCGAGTCCAGCGAGGCCTCCGAGCGTCGTCTCCCGCGCCCCGAAGTGCCGGGCGAGTCGCGCCATCTCCGCCAGTCCGCGGTTGATGAGCGCCGCGCGCGCGTTCGAACCCAGTTCCAGTCCGTCCGATATCCCGGCCGCGAGTGCGATCACGTTCTTGAGGGCACCGCCCAGTTCCACCCCATCCACATCCGGCTGCGTGTACACCCGAAAATATCCGTTCCGGAACAGACTCTGCACGGCCAGCGCATGCGCTTCGCTCCGGCTCGCGGCAACCACCGCCGTGGGGAGTCCGAGGAGCAGTTCCTCGGCGAAGCTGGGTCCCGAGAGGACGACTGTGCGCGGCGCCGCGGCCTCCCCCAGCGTCTCCACGATGACCTCCGACATCCGCCGGTGGGTCCCGATCTCGATTCCCTTGGAGGCCGAGATGAGCACATGGTCGTCGAGGTGGGGGGAAACCTGTTCCAGTACTTCGCGCACCGCGTGTGATGGACACACGGAGACGAGGAAACGCGTGCCGCTGATCGCCTCCCCCAGATCCGAGGTCACGTATAGCGGGCGACCCAGCTCGATTCCGGGCAGGTAGCGCTCGTTCGTCCCCGTCTCGCGAATCGCGGCGGCGTGCGCGGCATCCCGCGCCCACAGCCGTACATCGTGGCCGTTGTGCACGAGGACAGCCGCCAGTGCCGTGCCCCAACTTCCCGCGCCCAGCACGGCGACCTTCTGCCCGCTCACGGTTCCTCCTCCGGGGCCTTCCGGGCCGCCCGCTCACGCCGCGGGAGCCGGCCGCGGCGCCAGTCCACCTGGAATTCCTCGCGCCTCACGATTCGCGCGAGGTTGGAACGGTGCGTCCACCACACGGTGATGGCGAGGAGAAGCGCATAGAAAATGACCGAGCGGGGCGCCGCCGAGGCGCGCGCCATGATCGGCACGAGGGCTGCGGAGAGAAGTGACGCCATCGAGGCGGTCCGCGTGAGGATCACCGTTACGACCCACACGAAGAAGGCGACGACCACGGCCACGGGAGCCAGCGCCGCCATCGTCCCGGCCGCGGTCGCGACCCCCTTCCCTCCCCTGAACTTCGTGTACACGGGCCACACGTGTCCCGAGATGGCGGCGAGTCCGTACACGAGAGCCCACGCACCGGTCCTCCCGTCCCACGCCGGAAAGAGCCACACGGGCACGAATCCCTTGAGCAGATCCACGATGAGCACGCCGACGGCCGGAAAAAACCCGAGCACCCGGTAGGCATTCGTGGAACCCAGGTTGCCGCTTCCCTCCCGCCTCAGGTCGTACCCGTATGCTCGCCCGACGAGATAACTGGTGGGGAACGCGCCGATGAGATAGGCGCAGAGCGTCAGGAGCGGTGCGGTCATTCGCGCCCCGAACGCTTCTTCAGCTTGATCCGGATGGGAGATCCCTCGAATCCCCAGGCCTCCCGGAAGCCGGCGACGAGGTATCTCACATAGTGCTCCTTGAGGTCGTTTGGTCGGTTGGACCAGAGTACGAACAGCGGCGGGGACGCCGCCACCTGGCTGCCGTACAGCAGCCGCACGTCACCACGTCCCCCCTGGGGCGGTTGCCGACGAGCGACCAACCGCTGCAGAACCTGGTTCACTTCGGCCGTGGGCACACGTCGCGCCCGCGCTTCCTGCACCTCGAACGCGAGATCGATGACCTTCCGCACGCGTTTTCCGGTCAACGCCGAACAGGTGATGATGGGGACCCAGCGGAGATAGTGCGCCCGTTCCCGAAGTTCGCGCTCGTAGCCCGCCAGCGCCGAGGGTCCGCGGTCCTCGATCAGATCCCACTTGTTGGCCACGAACACGAGACCCCTTCCCGCGTCCCATGCCTGATGTCCGATGCGGAAATCCTGGTTCGCGGCGCCGGACTGCGTGTCCACGAGCAGGAGGCAGATATCGGCCCGGTCGATGGCCGAGGCCGCCCGCAGCCGTCCGAGGAACTCGAGGTCGTCCACGATGCGGGACCGGCGCCGAAGTCCCGCGGTGTCAATGAGACGGACGCGGCGCTCTCCCAGGACGAGGTCCGTGTCGATCGCGTCGCGCGTCGTCCCGGCCTCCTCGTGGACGATGAGGCGCTCTTCTCCAAGGAGCTGGTTCACGAAGCTGGACTTGCCGACGTTGGGACGCCCGATGACGGCAATGCGGACATCGGCGTCGTCGCCTTCCCTCTCCTCCGACCCCGGGAGGGCCGCGACGACTCGGTCCAGGAGGTCGCCCGATCCCTTGCCGCTGAGGGCAGCGAGCGGCGTCGGATCGCCGAGGCCGAGTTCGTAGAAGTCGAGGTGCTCGATCGCCTCCGCGAGTTCGTCGAGCTTGTTCACGGCCACGACGATGGGCAACGCCGAGCGGCGCAGGAGTTCTGCAACGTGACGGTCGACCGGCTGGACGCCATCGCGGCCGTCCACGACGAACACGACGACATCCGCGTGCCCGATCGCGGTCTCGGCCTGCCGCCGCACCTCGAGGTCGATGTGTTCATCCGGCCGGACGACGAGGCCCCCGGTATCGACGAGGAGGAAGCGCCGCCCGGCCCATTCCGCTTCGGCGAACTGCCGGTCCCTGGTCACGCCGGGGCGCTCGGCGACGATCGCCACGCGGCGCCCGAGGATCCGGTTGAAGAGGGTCGACTTGCCGACGTTGGGGCGGCCGACGATGGCGACCGTTCTGAGAGCCATCGCCGCTACAGCCGCGACAGAACGTCGATGAGGTCGTGCGAGGGCTCGACGCGGCGCCCGGGAAAGCCCGCCCGCAGCTCGGAGAGGCTCATGTCATCCAGGAAGACGTCCGCGTCGCTCAACGCCTGCGCCGAGAAGAGGGCCACGTCGAAGTCTCCAGCCTCGCGGAGTGCGGTCCGGTGATCGGCGCCCGGCAACAGGCCGGCGGTCGTGACCATCGACCCGTAGAGCGTGTTCTCGACCGCCACTGTCGATACGTCGGCGCCGGTCCGCCGCGCGATGCGGCCGGCGAGACGCGTCAGCGTCGGCCCCATGGAAGTCCCGGTGACCGCGAGAACCCTGCACCCCTCCAGCGGACGGAGTGCCCCCAGCTGTCCGGTGACGCGGTCGGTCAGCGTGGAGAGCGCACCGACTCCGTTGCTCTCGAGTTCATGATCATCGAAGTAGGTGGCGCCCGGCGGTTCGAGTCCCGCCTGCAGGTACATCTCGTCTGCCGCGTAGCACCACCCCTGTCCGCGCTCGGCCAGCGCCCGCTCCCGAATCGCGTCGACGGCGGCAAGCGCCGCGCGGCATTCCTCGGGTTCCAGGGTTCGTCCCCCCAGCGCCGCGTTCCAGGAGGTCAGCCCCACGGGCACGATGGAGAGCGACCGAATCGCCTCCCCGCGCCGATAGAGATCCTCGATCGTTCGTATCAGATGCGCGCCGTCGTTCACCTCCGGACAGAGGACGACCTGCGCGTGCACGAGGATGCCGCCGTCGGCCAACCGATCGAGATCCTGCCCGATGTTCGCGCTGCGAGGGTTCTTCAGCATCCCTTGCCGGACCGCAGGGTCCGTCGAATGAACGCTCACATAGAGCGGGGAGAGCCGTTGTTCGAATATCCGGTCCCAGTCCTCCGGACGGAGGTTCGTCAGCGTGATGTAGTGGCCGTGAAGGAAGGACAGTCGATAGTCATCATCCTTCACATAGAGAGGCGCCCGGAGCTTGTCGAGCTTCGGGTTGCCCTTCACGAAACAGAAGGGGCACGCGTTCGTGCAGCGGCGGATCTTGTCAGGTTCCGGGACGATCCCGAGGGGTTCGTCCACGGGCTTTTCGATCTCGAACAGCAGCCGCTCGCCCGTCGGTTGCTCGGCGAGCACGCTGAGCGCGGGTTCCGCCTGATGGAAGAGGAGGTCGAGGCCGTCCCGGATGGGCTTTCCGTTAATCTCCAGCACGGCGAGTCCGGCCGGCAGCTCGAGGTCTGCGGCGATCGACCCCGGCTCGACGCTGGCGATTCGGATCATGATCTGGCGTATGTGGGACGGCGGGCGGGCCACTCCGACTCATCGGTGGTGGCCCGGGTATCCGCGCCTGGACCTACACCGCGGTCAGCCCCCGATCGTCCCGTACCGGAACCCGGCCAGCGGCACGCCGGCTTGGACCTCGAAGTCGAAGCCGCCGGAGTCCGCATCGAAGGTTGCCGTGTGCTCGGCGGCGACCTGCCCGGAGGCATCGAGGAATTCGAATGCGATCTGGAGCGTGCCGGACGCGGAACGGTTCGTGAAGCGGACCCGCACGCTGTACCGGCCGTCCGCGACGGCCGCCATCTGCGCGAAGGTGACGGAAATCGGCAACTCCTGCTCCTCGCCCATCACCTCCATCGCGCGCTCGTTCATGCTGGCGCGGCCGAGCGCCTGGAAGTGCAGCTGATGGGAGAGCGCGTCGTAGGGATACCACTGGGTCAGCGAGTCCGCGAGCGCGATAACGGGTCCGGGACGCCCGGACTGGACGGAAGCGTTGACGTAGTTCTCCATCGCTTCCTTGTTGTAGGGGTTCCCTCCGCGCGCGTTCCCGAACGCGGTGGCCGCATCCTCGAAGTTCTGCGAGTTGTAGAACCCGACTCCGACCTCGAGCCATTGATCGTAGGTCAGATCCGTGCGCTGGAGCGTCTCGGCATAGATCGCAGCCGATTCCTCGGTCTGCCCCTGGTCGGCCAGGACTCCCGCATACCGGATCCGGATCACGACATCATCCGGATACATGGCGAGATAGTCATTGTAGGTCTGGACGGCCTCATCGCCCCGGCCTTCCGTCATCAGCATATCGCCGAGGCCGCGGACCGTGCTGCGCAGGGTCTCGGGGTCCGCGTCCGGAATGTCGGCGGCGAGCGCGGCCTGGTACGTCTCGATCGCGCCTGCGTTGTCTCCTATCTCCGACTGCAGGAGCGCCGCATTGCTGTACGTCCGGAGGTCGGGCTTGAATTCGTTGGCGAGCATGAAGGAGCTGAGTGCCGCGTCCGTGTCGGCCGCGCTGTAGGCCGTCACGCCCTGATTGTAGAGCCGCACCCAGCCGTTGTAGCGCTGCGCCTCGCCGTGCATCGCGCATTCGGGAGGAGAGAGTTCGTCGTAACGATCGAGAAGCCCTTCCGCTTCCTCGAAGTTGCCGAGACCGATCTGGATCTGCGCGGCCAGCAGTGCGACCACCGGGTTGTCGCTGTCCAGATCCGCAGTTATGGCCTCCCAGGCCTCCGTCAGGCTGGTCAGGCTGTCCGCCGCCGTCATCGCCTCTTCCAGTTGCTGAAGCGCGTCGGAAGCCGTGCTCGCGGCGCTGTTCCCTTCGAACGCGCATTCCGCAGCCGGATCCTGCCCGACGAGCCCCGAAAAAACGAAGATCGACGCAAGGGCTGCGGTGGTCGCCGCCCTTACCCCTGTACGTACCATTTTCGACATCGCTCTGAACCCCTGTGTGGTGTTGAGTCGCAACTCCGCCCAAAGTAGCCGGAACCCCGCCGCGGCGCACGGCGACATCCGCCGCGATGCAGCCCGCAGACTCAATAGGTCAACAGGTGCGCCGTGTTGAAGAGGACGACGGTCTCCCCGTCCCGCAGTTCTCCGGATCGGCGCAGTTCCCGGGCGCCGGCGAGGGTGGCTCCGCCTTCGATGGCAGCGCCCACGCCGGCCGCGCCCAGTTCGAGGGCCGCGGCCCTCATGGCCTCGTCCGAGACGGCGACCCCGCCGCCCCCCGACTTACGGATCGCATCAAGCATCAAGAAGTCTCCGAGCGCTCCGGGGACGCGAAGTCCCCAGGCCTCGGTCGATGCGTTCTGCCACGGCTCGGCGTAGGTCTCCCCCGCGGCGTGCGCGCGCACGATGGGTGCGCAGCCCGTTCCCTGCACGGCGTACAGCCGCGTGTCACCATCGATCAGGCCCAGTTCCCGCAGTTCCGCGAGGGTCTTGGCGCTCCCGATGAGCCCGGTACCCCCGCCGGTCGGATAGACGATCGCGTCTGGCGCCCGCCATCCGAGTTCTTCGACGATCTCGAGCATCATCGTCTTCTTGCCCTCGATCCGGTACGGCTCCTTCAGCGTGGAAATGTTGAACGCGCCCGTCTCCGCACCGTACTCGGCGGAGAGGCGACCGCATTCGTCGATGAGCCCGTCTACCCTCGTGATGTCGGCGCCGTAGTGCTCGCACCGCCGTGCGACACCCTCCGGCGTATCCTCGGGGATGAAGAGGCGGGCGGGCACCCCGGCGCATGCGGCGTACGCGGCGAGGGCGGCACCGGCGTTCCCGGCACTCGGGATCACGAGGTCCGTCGCGCCCTCGTGCACCGCGCGCGTGACGGCTGCGCAGAGACCCCGGTCCTTGAAGCTCCCGGTGGGGTTCAGGCCCTCGTCCTTCACGAGGAGCGTGAGACCCTCGAACTCCCCGCCGATTTCGACCTCCAGCAGGGGCGTCCCGCCCTCCCCCAGCGTCACCGGGTCCTCGTCGGGCTCAACAGGCATGATCTCGCGGAACCGCCACATGCCGCCCTGCCGGCCGGACCACGCACGCCGAAGCGCCTCGCCATCCAGGCCGCCCAGGTCGTATCGGGCCAGCAGGGGCTTGCCGCAGTCGGGACAGACCGTGGCCAGCCCGCGGGGCACGGGCCGCCCGCAGAGACCGCATTCGAGGCGCCAACTCATACGCTTCTCTCCCTATCCTGGATGATCTGGATCTGCGGCCTCGAGCCGGGCCAGGGTGCGCTCCCGGCCGAGGGCGTAGGCGACCTCGCCGAGGTCGGGACCGTGCGGCTGCCCGGTCAAAGCGACCCGAACGGGCGGGAAGAAGGTACGGCCGGCGAGTCCGGACTCGCGCATCGCCGTGCGAAGCGTCCCCGCGAGGGGGTCGGGTTGCCACGCCACATCCGCCCACGCTGCATGGGCGAGGCGGATCGCGGTCGCCGCATCCGGAGCCGAAAGCACCTCCCGTGCGCCGCCCGCGCCGGTCTCGGGCGCGCGGTAGATCGGCTCGATCTCGGACGTCACGTCCGACAGCAGGCGCGTGCGCTTGGCAAAGACCTCCGCCGCGCGGCGGAGATCGGCGGCGCTAAGCCCCAGTCCGGCCGTATCGAGCCGCGCGGCCCACTCCCGCGCCAGCCGTTCGGCCGGTTCCGCGCGCAGGTGCTGGCCGGACAGCCATGTCATCTTCTCCTCATCCATTTCGGTATCGGCCGCGCCCATCCGATCGAGATCGATGCGCTCGACGAGCGCATCCCGGCTCAGAAACTCCTCCCCGTCCTCGGAGGACCACGAGAGGAGCGACAGGTAGTTGAGCACCGCGTCCGGATGGAACCCCCGCTCCCTGTAGTCGAGCACGCCGGCCGCTCCACGCCGCTTGGAGAGCTTCCCGCCACCGGGGGCGAGGACGGTCGGGATGTGGACGAACTCGGGCGGCGCGACGCCCAGAGCCCGGTACAGGAGCACCTGCTTGGGCGTGTTCGAGAGGTGGCCCACGCCCCGGATCACATGGCTGATCCGCATCTCGATGTCGTCCACCGCGACCGCGAAGTTGTACGTAGGCCGACCGTCGCCCCGTAGGAGGACAAAATCCCCAAGGTCGTCTCCGTCGATGGCGAGAGTGCCCTTCAGGAGATCCGTGAACTCGACGGGGCCGGATTCTACGCGAAGCCGGATTGCCCTCCCTCCTCCCTCGGCCCCGGAGCGGGGTCGCCGTTCAGCCGGAAGGTCACGGCAGCGCGCATCGCGCCCCGTCGGCTCGCCCGCGGCGATCGCCGCTTCCCGCCGCGCCTCGAGTTCGTCCGGCCGGCAGTAGCAGCGGAAGGCCTTCCCCGATTCCAGCAGTTCCGCCGCCCGCGCCCGATGGTGGTCGGCCCGGGCCAGCTGGCGGTAGGGTTCGAACGCCCCTCCCTCTCGCGGTCCCTCGTCCGGGGCGATCCCCAGCCAGTCGAGCGCCTCGTAGATCATCTCCTCGCCTCCGGGGACGGCGCGCTCGGTGTCGGTATCCTCGAGGCGGAGCACGAAAGCGCCACCGTGCCGCCGCGCGAAGAGCCAGTTCAGGATCGCGGTGCGTGCATTGCCCAGGTGGAGCGCCCCGGTCGGGCTCGGGGCGAAACGGGTGCGCACCGGCGTGGCCGGGGTTGGCGGAGAGCTCATGAGGCCTCGTCCTCCGCCTCGAAACCGGCGCAACGCAGCACGGGCAGCGTCGGATAGCGCCGGAATCGGGCGTCCCGGCGCGAGAGCCGGCACAGGAGGAAGGCGGATCCGCGGTCGCTCGTGATCCAGCGGCGGTGCCGGCAGCGAGCGCACAGACCCGCGGGAGGCCGGTCGCCACGCATCATGGGTCGACTCCCTGTGCCGGGTCGTCCTCGCGGAGCGAGGCGAGGATCGACGTCGCGGTCGCGTGGCCGATCCCCGGCGTGCGGGCGAGTTGTGCGGGCGTGGCCCGCCGGATGAGGTCGAGACTGCCGAAGCGCTCCAGGAGGCGCTGCTCTCGCTCCGGTCCCACCCCCGGTATCTCGCTCAGCCTCGACCTGAGGGCGCGGCGGCTCCGCAACGTGCGGTTGTAATGGAGCGCGAAGCGGTGGGCCTCATCACGTGCCCGCTGCAGCCAGTGCAAGCCCGGATCCGTGCGCGGAAGGCGCAGCGGCGCCGGGGCCCCGGGACGGAATACCTCCTCTTCGCGCTTGGCGAGGGCCACGGTGGGCAGGTCGGAAACACCTGCGCCGTCCATCGCCTGCCGCGCCGCCGACAGCTGCCCCCTGCCCCCGTCCACGACGACGAGGTCCGGCAGCGTGCGTCCCTCCCGTACGCGGCGGTCGAAGTAGCGCGAGACGATCTCCTGCATCATGGCGTAGTCATCGGTGTGTCCCTCCTCCGAGTCCCGGATTCGGAACTTGCGGTACTCATCCTTGTGCGGCTGTCCGTCCCGGAGCCACACGCAGCTCCCGACCGACTCCCGGCCCGCGAGCGTCGACACATCGAAACAGACGATGTCCCGCACTGGCGCCTGCAGCTCCAGCGCCTCTCCCAAGCGGGCCCCCGCCGCCGGAGGTCCCGTCGTCCCGCTTCCGTCCCTCGAATCGTCTCCCCGCTCGACCCGGTCCCGCTCGAGCACGTGTGCCGCGTTTCGATTCGCGGCCCGGGTCAGGTCCAGCTTCGGTCCGCGCACCGGCACCCGAATGCGAAAGCGGCGGTCGGCGACGCCCGAAAAGTACTCCTCCACCAGATCCTGCTCATCAAACGGCTCCGGCACGAGAAGCTCCGAGGGGACATCGTCCGCCTGGCGCAGATAGTATCCCTTCACGAGGGCTCCGAGCACGGCTTCATCGGGTTCGTCCCCGACATTCGCGAGATAGTGGATTCGCCGACCGACGAGCCGCCCCTCCCGCACCCTCAGAACGATGCCGCACACCGCCCCGCCCGCCGCCTGGCGCGCGAAACCGATCACGTCGTGACTCCCGCCCCTGGGATCGATCGCCGCCTGCCGGCCCTCCAGTTGATCAAGTCCCCGCAGGACGTCCCTCAGTTCCCCGGCCCGTTCGTATTCCAGCGCTTCCGCGGCCTCCGCCATCCGCCGCTCCACCGAGCGCCTGACGGCTCCGGTCCGCCCTCCCAGGATCTCGAGGATCTCGTCGATCATCTTCCGGTAATCGGCCTCGGATTGGAGACCCGCACACGGTGCCTTACAGCGCCCGATGTGATAGTCCAGACAGGGGCGGGGCGGAAGCTCGTCCGGCATCCGGTAGTGACACGACCGCACGGTGTACATCTTCTTGATCGTGCGCAGCGCCCGTCGCATCGCCCCCACGTCCGTGAACGGGCCCAGATACCTCGAACCATCATCTTTCAGCCGGCGCGTCACGAAGATGCGCGGAAACGGTTCCGTGATCGTGATCTTGATGTACGGATAGCTCTTGTCGTCGCGGAGCTGGATGTTGAAGCGCGGACCGAACTCACGGATGAGATTCCACTCGAGGAGCAGGGCTTCGGCTTCGGAGCGCACGGGGAAGGTCTCGATGCTGTCGATCTCCCGCACGAGGCGGATCAGTTTAACGGAGCGGCTCGCCTCGGCGCCGAAGTAGGAGCCGACGCGCGACCGGAGCGACTTCGCCTTTCCCACATAAAGGACGTCTCCCGCACCGTCGCGAAACAGATACACCCCAGGCTCGTGCGCCAGCCCCCGCGCCTGCTCGCGCAGCCCGTCGAGGTCCGTCGCGCGCGACCCTCCCGTCCCGCTCATGAATCCCCCTCGACAGGAGCCTCCCGCACCGTGCGGAGTCCGGTCGGGAGGCCGGCGAGGGCGACATAGCAGAGCCCGCCGCCGGCGAGCGCGGCCGCGAGCAGAACCGCGTCGCCGAGGAATCCATCCGGGAGGCGGACCTCGAGCAATGAGCGAATCAGCCAGAACGCGACACTCGCGAGACCCGTGCCGACCGCCATGCGCCCGAGCGAACGCCGCACGGGGCGGAACCAGCCGCCGGCGCCGCGGCGCCCAAGCCCGCGCACGAGGAGGACGAGGTTGATCCAGGCCCCGACCGAACTGCCGAAGACGAGGCCGGCCGCCGCGCGCAGCCCGAAGCCCCGGTCTTCCATCCACAGCGCGGTCCCGGCCCCGATCAGAATGCCGACTCCGACGCCGGCCATGGCGTACTTCACCGGCGTCCGCGTGTCCTGCAGGGCGTGAAAGGCGCTCGCGAACAGCTTCGTGAGACCCGTCGCGACGAGCCCCAGCGCGTAGGCTCCCAGGGCCCAGTGCACGACCGGTACGTGCTCGGATTCGAAGGCCCCCCGTTCGTAGATGAGGGAGGTCACCAGATCCCCGAGCAGGAGGAGCACCGCGACCGAGGGAAGGATGAAATAAGCTACGCGGCGCACTCCGGTGGAGAGATGGGATCGCAACGCCGCGGCCCCTTCTTCGCGGGACATTTCCGGCAGCGCCGCCACCGCGACCGAAGCGCCGAAGAGGGCCATCGGCACCATCGCGATGCGCTGGGCGAAGTACATGCCCGTGAGCGCCCCTTCGGCAAGGAGGCTGGCGACGAATACGTCGGTCAGGCTCGAGAGCTGAAAGATCCCCTGCCCGGCCGCGACCGGCACGGCGTTGCGCGCGACGCGGCGCGTGGGCTCGAAGCGGAAATCGATCCGGGGGCGGAGCGTTCCGAGCCGGCGGTACACGGCGGGAAGCTGGATCGCGACCTGCAGCACGCTGCCGATGAGGGTGGACCACGTGAGCACGACGATGAGCGGTCCCCACCCCAGGCGCGCCCCCAGCAGGAGGCCGGCGATCTGGGACAGGTTCCAGACGACGGGCGCGACGAAAGGCAGGAAGAAGCGGCGGTGGCTCGTCAGGATGCCGAGGCACCAGGCGCCGACGATCATGACCCCCGACATGGGAAAGAGGATGCGGACGAGGCGCGTCGTGAGTTCGCTCAGATCGGCGTCGTAGCCGGGCGCGAGGATCCCGAGGAGCCAGGGCGCGGCCGCGACGACCGTGGCCACGACGAGGGCGGAGAGGATGAGGAGGCCGCCGAGAACGCCCTGCGCCAGCCGCCGAGCCGCGGCCGTTTCGCCCCGCTCCACCAGCGAGGAGAACACCGGCACGAAGGAGGCGGAGAGCGCCCCTTCGCTCAGGAGGTTGCGAAAGGCGTTCGGGATCTTCAGCGCCGCCGCGTATGCGTCCGTGATGGGCCCGACCCCGAACGTGGCGGCGATGATGACGTCGCGCAGAAACCCGGTGCTGCGGCTGGCGAGAATTCCGGCGGCGACCCGCGTCGCGGAACGGCCCTGCCCCGGCGCCTTCCCCTCCGTCAGATCAGCGCTCCCCGTCGTTTCCGGCCGACCCTCCCCCGTCTCGGGCGGGGAGTGCCGGGAGCGCCTCGTCGCCCTCCACGAGCGCGCGGACGAAGGCGGTCTCTTCGCGGATCCCCTCGACGGTCTGCGTCAGGTAATAGAGTTCCTGCTCCAGCGCGTCGATGCGCGCGGACTGGCTCGTCCCGGAGTCGGTGTTCCCGATCCGGCGGGCGAGGGCTTCGGAGAGGGGGGAGTCGATGACAATCGCCAGCACGGGAATGAGGACGATAAGCCCGAGCACGACCATGAAGGCGAAGGTCATCTAGGGTCTCCTGTGCCGCTCATTGTCGCGCCCTCCGTCAGAAAACGTCCGCTCGCAGGGTGCTCTCCACCCGCTCCCGGTCGAGTACCCGCGAACGCCGCAAGCTATCCATCTCCCGCGCGACCCGCCAAGAAGGACGCCACCTGCCGGTCGGTTTCGCGGGCGAGCCGCTCCACGAGCCCGGGCCCGTAGCGGCAGAGGAAGGAGAACGGGTTCAACACGCGCTCCTGCGGGCGCCGGCCGGGGAAGAGGTTCGCTCCCGCGCGGCGGACCTGGCCCAGGCGCACGTCGAGTCGTTCGCGTGTGGTGCGGTCCACCTGCCGGGACAGCTCGGAGACGGCGCCGAGGACGCCCTTCCTCATCTTCCCCGCGGCGCCCCGCAGCCCCGGCACGTCCTCGGCCACGGCCTCTTCGATCGCGGATACGCCGCTCTCGGCGTTCTCCCGGAACAGATCCAGCGCCCGCTCCACCCCTTCCGGGCGCGCCTCCCGCGTCAGCTGCGCCACAACCGGCTCCGCTCCCTGGGCGAGATCGTGCGGCGAGAGTCCGGTCCGGTCGAGAATCCGCCGAATTCGCGCCTCGACCAGCGTCCATGCCGCGCGCGGCTGGATGGACGGCAGCGGAACATCGAGGGCATCGAACAGCGGTCCCAGCTGGCTCCAGTACGCGATCTCGCCGGGCCCGAGCACGGTCGCGGCTACCGGGAGGAGCCAGGATTCGAGCACGGGCCGGGATGCGACGTTGGGTGAGAAACTCTCGGGCGCGGTCTCCAGGTGTCGACGCCACAGCTCCGGCGTTATCGGGCCGTCTCGGCGGACGCGGTGCCGCCCCCGGCCCTCATCGAAGAAGAGCGGCAGCGCATCGGCGACGCTCGAAATCGGAGCCTCGAAGCCGGCAGATCGCAGCGCGCGCGCACCCGCGGCCTCCGCCTCGAGGACTCCGTCCCAGCCCGAAAAGAGTCGGCCATAGAACGGAGCCGCGGCGCACCGGACCTCCGGGCGCGCGGAATCAAGCCAGGCGTACCCCCGATCCCCGAGGATGCCAGCGAGAAGTTCCGCGAAGGCGGTAGAGAGGGGCTGTGGTTCTACGTACGCATCTCGTATCAGTTCGAGGTAGTGCGCCGTAAACTCCGATTCAGGAACGATTTCAAGCAACGCAGCCAGTACATCGATCCCCGAGCGGTCGAGCGGGTGGGATCCCACGGACCGGCGTTCACCACCGGCGGGGACCGGGAGGGAGAGCGTCCGCGGTGCGTCCGAGCGGTCGAGGATCGTCGCGCTTCCCACCTCCTCCCAGTCATGGTCGTCCGAGGCGATCCAGAACAAGGGGACGACCGGCACCCCGAGTCTCTCCTCCAACTGGCCAGCGAGCGAAATGGCGGTCAGGGCTTTGTAGATGACGTAGAGGGGCCCGAGGAGGAGGACCGGCTGGTGCCCCGTGGTCACGAAGTAGCCCTCCCCGCGGAGGACCGACTCGAGGCGCGGGCGGGCGGCAGGCCCTGAAACGCCGAACGCTCCGGCTCCGAGCAGGGCGCGGCGTGACGGAGGGGGAGCGGCCGCAGCCAGACCGGTGGCGAGCGGCAGCAACTCGGGCTCACCGGCTGACAGGACGGCGTGCGCGAGGGAGCCGGGGACGCCCAGCGGCCGGGAAAGGAGTTCGGGGTTCGCCGGCGGAGTCAAAGGGTCCGTCCCATCAGGAGGAGGCGGGGTGAGTCGTCTCGGAATGGCGTCCCATCGTAGCCTCCAAACGTGGTCGTGGCCTCGAGTCCATGCTCCCGGAGGAGCGTGCGGAGTGCGTCCGGGGAATAAAGGCGTACGCGTTCGTGGTAGACGCGGGGTTCGCGGCCCGCCTTTCCGCCGATCTCGATGCGCTTGAAGACCTGGTCTCCTTCCACCCAGCGCGTCTGTCTCACGGGAGTGCCGTTGATCTCGTCCACCGACTCCGGGTCGAGGCGATCGATGACCCATGCCGCGTGCAGGTAGTCCATGAGGAAGGGTGCGCCGGGGCGCAGCACGCGCCGGATTTCGCACAGGACTTCGATATCTTCGTCGGGCGTGAGAAAGTAGCCGAAGGAGGTGAAGAAGTTCACGAGGCCGTCGAAGGTCCCGTCGCCGAAGGGGAGCCCGCGCATGTCCGCGCGGACGAGGCAACCATCCACGGCGGGGCGCGATCGGGCCGCACGGAGGAGCGGGGCGGAAAGGTCGATTCCGGTGGCCCGTAGGCCGGCCGCCCGGAGACGCTGAAGGTGGCGTCCGGCCCCACAGGCGAGATCGAGGACACGGGCGCCCATGGGGAGCCCTGCCCGCTCGCGGTAGAGCGTGACGGCGCGGGCGGCCTCCTCCTCATCCCTGTGCGGGTACAGCTCCAGGTAGGCCTGGCCGAACCACTCTCTGAACCACTCGGCGGGGGCGTCCATCGGCTCGCTCACGGGCCGCTCACGATCCCTTGTGGTAGGGCTCGCCACGCAGAATCGTCGCGGCGCGGTAGAGCTGCTCGGTGAGGACGAGCCGGGCGACCTCGTGCGGGAGCGTCATGGGCGAGAGGGCGAGCTGCCTCCGCGCGCGTGAGAGCAGCCCCTTGGCGAGTCCGTGCGCCCCGCCGATCGCGAAGACCGCCCCGGGGCGGCCGTACGTGCGCATGTCGTCGAGGTAGTCCGCGAGGGCCCGTGTGGTCCAGCGCTCACCCTCTCGCGTAAGAGCGACGAGCTCCAGGTCGTCGGGGAGCCGACGTTCCAGGGCCGCCGCCTCCCGCTCTCGCGCCTCCGCGGCGCGGGCATCCGGAAGTCTCGCCGGTTCCACGACCACGGTCTCGAACCGGATGTAGTGCCGCAGGCGTTCCTCATACTCCTCCGTCGCGCGTCGAAGCGCGGAGGCCCGGTTCCGTCCGACCGAGGCCACGAGGATCCGTGTCACAGCACCGCCTCCGCATGACGCATTGCGGGCTTGGAAGCCTTTTCGACGATCAAGCGCCTCACGTCTTCCCAGCCGGCCTTCCATTCGAGGGTTTCGGGGAGAATCCAGATCGGCAGGGCCGGCTCGAAGAGCGGGCGGAGTCGGGGAAGGTCCTTGCGCGTAGTGAGGACGCCGCCCCGGCCCGCCGCCTCCGTCGCAACCGCCCGCTCCCGCGGCGTCGGGATCCCGTGATCGCTCAGCGCGAGTTGTTCCCGAAGCGACGCGCACTCGGCGCCAGCCTGCGCGAAGAAGAGATTGGGCTTCATGATTCCGGTCAAGGCGAGGCGAGGGGCCGGCGGTCCGGACCAACCGCGCGCACCCGCGCTGGCGGCCTCGGGAGGGCCGTGCCCGAACGCCGCCGTGGCGACGGGTACGCCGGGGGCCAGATGCTCGAGCTGGTCGCGGAGTTCGCGGTCGAAACGGGATACATCCGTCGTCCAGGCTTCCCGGCCCGTGCTGACAATGGCGTCCGCCCTGGCGACGGCGCGTTCCCAGTCCTCGCGGAAAGGACCGGCAGGGAGTCGCGCCCGGTTGGTGCGGCGCAGGGCGTCGCGGTCGAGGATCAGCAGGTCCAGATCGCGGAGGAGGCGCCGATGCTGAAAACCGTCGTCCAGGATGGCGACAGTCGCTCCCTCCGCCACCGCTCGCCGCCCTGAACGCAACCGGTCCCGGTGCCCCCGGATCGAGGCTCCCGGCGCCTCGTGCGCGAGCAGATCGAGTTCGTCGGCGTACCCGCGCGCGAGAATGGCCGGCCGGTGCCCGGCTTCCTGAAGCGTGCGGGCGATGAAGGCCGCGAGCGGCGTCTTGCTGCTTCCTCCGGCCGTGACCCCGCCCACGGAAATGATGGGGATGCCGGCGGAATGCGTGGCGAGGAGGCCGAGGTCGTAGAGCCGGTGACGGATGTCGTGGACACCTCCGTAGGCGCGAGCCAGCGCCCTCACCGGAAGCGCCGCCCGTGGACGGCGCCACTGGCCCCGGAGTCGGAGTTCGAGCGAGCGCGGCACCTTCGTCACACGTGCGGGACGCAGCGGACGATCCCGCAAGGGGGCTTTCTCCTGCCTCCTCCCCTGCCGTTCGACCCCGGGCGGACTGCACCAGCGAGCCTCCCGGGCCGCCTGCTCGCAGCGCGCTACCTCGCGCTCGAGCGCCACCTGAATGTCCCCCGTGCCGGGCGTTTGGTCCGGGGCGACCCCGGCGAGCGAAACGAACACCGTGGCCCCGGGTGCGGGGACGAGAAAGCGATCCCAGCTTCGGAGCCGGGAGCCCGAAGAGGCGGCGACCCCCACCACGGTCACGGGACTATCCGTGAGCCTCGCCATGCGGGCCGCGCCTTCCTTCAGCGACCGTCTGGGGCCGCGAGGTCCGTCACCCGTAAGGATCACTCCGCGTCCCGCCGCAAATGAGCGGGCCAACTGGCGGAACCCGGCCGAGCCGCCGCGCGTGCTCGAACCGCGGGCCACGTCATAGCCGAGGCGTCGCAGGACCTGTGAGATGATCTCTCCGTCGCGGTCGTGACTCGCCAGGGTCGCGAGATTCTGGCCTGCGAAGAGGCATGTGAGCGGGAGCAGGTGTTCGTGCCAGCACGCGTAAACCTCGTGCTTCAGCAGGGGCCGATACGGCCGACGAGGGTCGTCGGGGTGCCGGAGGCGCCACGTCCGGCTGATGGGCAGCGCGGTCCGTACTATCCGGACCGCCGCGCCCGGCGGGATACGGCGGGCGCTCAGCACGGCGTACCGAGGCGACCCGGAGACTCCTGGTCTCTTGCCAGCAGTTCGATCGCGTGGCTCGCGACCCGGGCCGCGCAACCCGGATCCCCGAGCCGCTCTCGGACGACGTCGAATGCTCGGAGCATCTCGCGGCGCCCCGCCGCCCGCTCACCGAGGAGCCCCTCGAGCTCCGCCGCCACACGCTCGGCCGTCAGCCGATCCTGAAGGAACTCGGGGACGACCGGGGCCTCCGCCACGAGGTTGACGAGCACGATGGACGGGATGCGCACCAGCCGACGGCCGATGGCCCATTCGAGCCCGCCCGTGCGGTATCCCACGACCATCGGTACGCCCGCGAGCGCGAGTTCGAGCGTGATCGTGCCGGACTTCGTCAGTGCCGCCCAGGACCGCTCGGTGACCTCGCGCGCCCCGGCGGTCGGGAACCCCGCTCCCGCATAGAGCGATTTCGGCAGGTGCGGCGGACGCGCGACGAGAAAATCAAGATCCTGGTGTCGCCGGGCGAGTTGCCGCGCAGCCTCCGCGAAGACCGGGAGCATGAAGCGGACCTCCTGCGCGCGCGATCCCGGGAAGAGTCCGATCACCCTCCGCGAATCGGTCATGCGGACCCCGGGGGCCGCGCGGTCTCTGGCGGCGGCTGCGCGGCTGCGCGGCGCGTCGAGCAGCGGATGCCCGACGAACTCCGTGCGCACGCCGTATCGCTCGAGCAGGGGGCCTTCGAACGGGAGCACGGTGAGGACGCGGTCGCAGTCGCGCTGGAGCTTCCTTGCGCGGCCTTCTCGCCAGGCCCACACCTGAGGCGCGATGTAGTAGAGGACCCGGCGTCCCTGCCGCCGCGCGCTTCTGGCGAGCCGCAGGTTCAGCCCCGGGTAGTCGATCGGAAGGAGGAGCCGTACGTCCTCCGTCACGAAGAGACCCTCGATCCTGCGCTGGAGTCGAAAGAAACCCGGCAGACGCCGCAGAACCTCCGTCCCTCCCATGACCGACAGCTCGTCCAGCCCGGCGATCCTCGACACACCGGCCGCTTCCAGCTCGCGGCCCCCGATCCCGAACAGCCTCACGTCGGGAAGCTCCCGGCGTATCTCCCGGGCGACCGCCGCGCCGTGTTGGTCCCCCGAGGCCTCGCCGGCGGAGATGAAGACCGCCGGCCCCGGGCGCGGTTGTGACGTCAGGACAGCCGGCCGAGGTAAGCCATCAGCATGAGGACAAGTGCCAGCAGAATGAGGAGGACGATGGTTCGGGGCCCTCGCTTGACCCCACCTCCGAGCTTCTTCCGCTCCTCACGAATCTTGAGCAACGACATGCACAAACTCCTCGATTTCGCGGGTGATCCGGATGGCGACTTCCAGCGCTTCCCTGCCCGCGCGACCCGAGACGAGGCGGCTCGGACGTCCCCCGATCGCGTCGGCGAAGGCCTCGATCTCCCGGGCCAGCGGCTCGCCACCGCGAGCCTCCAGCGCAACAGGCTCCACCATGGCCTCCACTCCCGCGACAGCCGTCTCGGTCTGTGGGTCGCGCCGTCTGTAATGATGTCCCGTCCCGGCCGCCAGGTCCAAGCTGAAATATCCGGAGCGCTGGAACAACCGGAGCTGGCGCAGCGCCTTCAGCGCCACGCGGCTCGCGGTGATGTTCGCGACCGTGCCATCCTCGAAGGCGAGACGCGCGTTGGCGAGGTCGATCCGGGGCGAAATAACGGGCACGCCCACCGCGTGCACGTCGGCGAGCGGCGCCTCCGTCAACGTGAGGACGAGGTCGATGTCGTGGATCATCAGATCCAGGATCACCGTGGTGTCCGCCCCCCGAGGCTGAAATGGCGCCATGCGCAGCGATTCGATGAATCGGGGCCGGTCCAGCCACGGTTCCGCGGCGAGGAGGATGCCGTTGAAGCGCTCGACGTGTCCGACCCCGAGGACCACGCCCTTCTCTTCCGCGAGCCCGAGGATCTCGTCCGCCTCCGGGAGGTCCGCGGCAAGCGGCTTCTCCACCAGGATGTGGCAGCCTGCCCGGATCGCCGCGGTTGCGGCTTCGCGGTGCGCCATGGTGGGGACTGCGATGACGACCGCCTCGACCCGGTTGTGCAGCGCCTCCGCCTCCGCGAAGACCGGCACGGAGAGCGCGTCCGCCACCTCGGTCGCCCGCGCGCCCGACCGGTCGTGGACGCCCACGAGCTTGAACGCATCGCTCTGCGCCAGGAGCCGGGCGTGCTCGGCGCCGAGCCTTCCGACCCCGACGACACCGGCCGGAATCCGGCTCACACGGCGGATCCGGCTCTCGTGGCTCGGGGCTCGGGCGGGAGGTCGTCGTCCGGCCCGATGCGCGTCACCGTTACGCCACGTTCGGAGTCGCGGATGAAGCGCACGAGTTCCCGGACCTCGGGGGTCAGCTCCCCCCGCTCCACTCGACCCAGACCCACGCGGAGGGGCTCACCGGACCGGAAGATCGTCCGATACGCCGTCTGCAACGCGCGAATCGCCTCCGGCTCGAACCCCCGGCGTTCGAGACCGATCCGATTGACACCGTAGGTGCGGGTGCGAACTCCCCCTGCGAGGGTGTACGGTGCCACGTCGCGAGACACGCGCGCGCCTCCGCCGACCATCGCATGGCGGCCGATGCGCGTGAACTGGTGAACGCCCGTGAGGCCCCCGACGATCCCCCAGTCTCCGATCTCGACATGGCCTCCCATCGTCACCCCGTTCGCGAGCACCACGTGATCGCCGATGAGGCAGTCGTGGGCGATGTGCACGTAGGCCATCACAAGGGTGTCCGCCCCCACCGCCGTCACGCCGCTGGCGGCGGTCCCCCGGTTCAGCGTCGTGAATTCGCGCACCACGGTGCGCGGTCCGATCTCCAGAAACGTGCGTTCTCCCGCGTATTTCAGATCCTGCGGGTCGGAACCGAGGACGGCCCCCTTCGCGATACGCACATCCTCGGCCACGCGCGTATCCCGCTCGATGAATACATGCGGGCCGATCCGCACGCGTTCGCCAATCTCCACATCCGGGCCGATGACGGTGTACGGGCCCACCGCGGCCGTCTCCGCCAGACGGGCCGACGGATCGACGACCGCCGTCGCATGGCACCCCGGGGCGTAGCCCGCCGAAGTCACCGGTCCATGACCTGTCCCAGAATCGTGGCCTCCGCGGCAACCTTGCCGTCGACGCGTGCTACTCCCTTCAACTTCCCACGCGTGCCCCGTCCCTGAACGAGGTCGAGTTCGAGAATGAGCTGGTCCCCGGGGACGACGGGTCGCCTGAATTTCACGCCGTCCACCGAGAGGAAGTAGATGACCTTTTCCTCGGGGTTCTCGAGGCCGCCCATGAGCAGAAGCCCCCCGCATTGCGCCAGGGCCTCGATGATGAGTACGCCAGGCATCACAGGGCGGCCCGGAAAGTGCCCGGCAAAGAACGGTTCGTTCGCGCTCACGTTCTTGAGGCCGACGATCCGCTGCCCCGGCTCGATCTCCAGCACCCGGTCCACCAGAAGCATCGGGTACCGGTGCGGGAGGATGTTCAGTATTTCGGTGACGTCCATCACCCTTCCTCGTTTGGCTCGTTCTCCCGCAATCCGGACACCAGCCGGCGGGCGAGTTCCAGATTGCCGTGATGTCCCGGGCGGTCCGCGACCACATGACATTGCAGCCTCGCGCCCACGAGTGCGAGGTCGCCGATGATGTCCAGGATCTTGTGGCGGACGAACTCATCCGGGAAACGGAGTTCCTGACCGCGTTCAAGCCCTTCTCCCGAGAGGACGAGGGTGTTGTCCCGGGTCGCTCCGAGCGCGAGCCCCCGCTCGCGCAGGGCCTCTCTCCACGCCGAGAGGCCGAAGGTGCGGGCCGGCGCGATCTCCCGCAGGAAATCTCCCGGCTCCAGCCGCGCGCTCGCGGACTGCCGCCCGATGAGAGGGTGGTCGAAGTCGATCGTGGCGGAGACCCGGCCGGCCTCCGCGGGCAGCACCTCGTACCGGCTCCCCCCGCTTTTCAGGCGCAGGGGGCGGTCGATCCGCAGGCGTGGCGCCTCCTCCCGCTGCGCGAGCACTCCGGCGTTCAGCAGACGCTCGCACCACCCGGCGGCACTCCCGTCGAGCGCGGGAGGCTCGGGTCCGGAAACATCGATCCACAGGTTGTCGAGCGTCAGCCCGCGCGCCGCGGCGAGCACATGTTCCACCGTTCGGACGACCGCTTCGCCACTCCCGAGGGCGGTCTCGCGGTACGCGGAGTGTACGGACTCCACCGTTGCAGGTATCTCGGGTGCACCGGGAAGATCCGTGCGGCGAAAGCGGAGCCCGCTGTGCTCGGGTGCGGGGCGAAGCCGGACCAGAGAGGCCTCTCCCGTGTGGAGCCCGTGCCCGCGGACTTCGACACCCCGCGCGATCGTACGCTGTCTCGCCGTCAAGCGGTGCCGTCGTCCGACGCGTCCGCCGCCTCCCGCCGGGTTGGCCGTTCGCTCTCTCTCGCCTTCACCCGCCGTTCGAGCCGTGCGACGCGCCGGAAGAGGTTGGGCAGCCTGCCCAGGTGCGCCGCCTCCTTGAGCCACGATCTCCGAGGCCGGGCCGGCGTTCCTCCGAGTTCCGCCCCGGGAGCCACATCCTGAATCACGCCGGTCTGGCCCGCGATACGCGCGCCGGCTCCGATCGTCAGGTGCCCCGCGACCCCGGCCTGGCCGCCGAACTGCGTCCCGGCTCCGATCTCGGAGCTCCCCGCGATGCCCACATGCGCGGCGACGAGGCAATCGCTTCCGATGCGGACGTTGTGCCCGACATGCACGAGGTTGTCGAGCTTGGTTCTCTCCCCGATCCACGTGTCGTCGAGCGCCCCGCGGTCGATCGTACAGTTTGCCCCGATCTCCACGTCGTCTCCGATCACGCAGCCGCCGACCTGGGGCACCTTGTGCGCGCCCTCCGGTCCCTCCACGTAGCCGAACCCGTCCGTCCCGATGCGCGCGCCGGCATGCACCCGTACCCGATCGCCGATCTCGACCCGGTGAAGGATGGAAACGGCGTGGCCGAGTCGGCAGTCCACGCCGATCCGGGCTCCGCGGCCGACCAGCGTCCCGGGCCCCAGCCACGTTCCGCGCCCGATCCGCGCCCCGTCTTCTACCACGACGGCCGGGCCCAGCGACACGTTTGCCCCGATGCGCGCCCCCTCGTCGACCCGGGCCGACGGGTGGATGCCAGGCGGCGGTTCAGGCTCCGGGTGGAACAGCCCCACGATCCTGGCGAAGGAGAGTTGGGGATCGTCAACCCGCAGGACGCTGAACGGGACGCCGGACGCGTCGAAGCTGCGCGGGGTCAGCACCGCCCCCGCCCGGGTTCCGTGTACGGCGGCCCGCAACGCCTCCCGGGCGAAGAACGAAAGATCTTCGGGACCGGCAACCTCGAGCGAAGCGACGCCGCTCAACGGTCGGTCCGGGTCACCCAGGACGTCCGCCCCCACCCGATGGGCGAGATCCGCGACGGTGAACGTGGGCATGCGCGGAACGGGACCCGACCCGCGTCAGGCGGCGGTACCGTTAGCTGCCGGGCGGGGCCGAGATCGCGGCGAGGTCCACCCCGAGGCGCTCGAGCACCGAGGTGGTGATGTCGAGCGTGGTGTCCGCCGCCACGACCCCCCCGGCGATGTCGAGCACGATCGAGTAGCTGCGTTCCGAACGGATCTCCTCGATCACCTCGTTCACGCGCGCCACGATCGGTTCGAGCAGTGCCGCCCGGCGGCGATCCAGTTCCACTTCCAGTTCCTGCTGCCTCGTCGCGGCCTGCTGCTGCTTGTCACGGATCTCCTGCTCTTGCTGCTGGCGTCCGGCCGGGTCGAGCAGTGACTGCTGCTGCTGGTACGTATCGATGAGGGAGTTGATCTCCGTCGCGAGAGCCCCGAGCTCGTTCTCGAATTCGACGGAAAGGCGCTGAAACGCGGCGCCGGCCGAATCGGCGCCGGGTGCGATGGGGAGGATGGCCTGCGTGTTCACGTAGACGACCGGCGTCCCCTCAGGGGGCAGCGGGACGGGCTCCGGCACCAGCGGCACAGTCGGCTGCTCCTGGGCGGCCAAAGGGCCCGCGACCAGTGCGCCAAGTGCCAGCGCGCAAATCACCGCCGGCCTCGCGCCCCTGTGGATCCAGTTCATGTCGATATCCCTCTCGGTTCAGAACACTCGTCCGAACTTGAAGTGCAACTGCCAACCCGGATCCGGCCGGCCGAGGACATCGCGCCGATCGAAGCCGTATGCGTAGTCGAGTCCGAGGGGACCGAAGGGCGTGACGAGACTCGCGCCGATCCCGGCCCCCACCAGAAGGTCCGTCGGGTTCAGCTGGCTGGCGTCCTGCCACACGTTCCCGGCGTCCATGAAAGCGCTCATGAAGATGCTGTTCGTGAGCTTGATCCCGAAAGTCACCCCGGTCCGGAAGAACGATTCTCCCACGCGGTCGAGGTCGCTGAAGGGGGCGTCATCCGGAATGTGTCCCGATGGCGTCACCGAGGCCTCATCGTACCCTCGTAACTGGATCCCCGCCTGCGTGCCGCCCGCGTAATACCGTTCCGTAAAGAACGGATTCCGGCCCAGGATGAGCCCCGCCTCGAAGCTGAGACCGAACGTGAGTTCGATGGGCGGGCTCGTGCTCCCGGGACCTCCCCCGAGTTGACCGACCGGCACGAACCATTCGCTCGTCAGATCGAGTTTCTGGTAGTTCCCATCACCTCCCAGGAAGCCGCCCGTCTGCCGGAACGCCAACTGGTTCCGGGCTCCACTCGTCGCGAACAGAGGATTGTTCCGGCTGTCCTGGACGAGGCGCCATGAGAGGGTGGACCGCAACCCGGAGAAGAGCGAGAAGCGCCGCCCGATCGCATTCGTCGTGTCCAGACCCCGCACATCGTCGTCGAACAGCGAGTAGCCCGCGAAGACGCGCGTGTTTCGTACCCCGAAGATCGGAACGCCGACTTCCGTCAGACCACCCGTCTGGCGGCGATCCCCGAGG
This sequence comes from Candidatus Palauibacter sp., assembly GCF_965213655.1. Taxonomy (GTDB): domain Bacteria; phylum Gemmatimonadota; class Gemmatimonadetes; order Palauibacterales; family Palauibacteraceae; genus Palauibacter. The sequence continues at coordinate 825,521 of NZ_CBDBZT010000003.1, forward strand.
CTGAAGCCCGTGAACTGATCGCGCGAGCTCCGGAGCGTGACGTTGGCGGAATAGTGGCTTCCAAAGACTTCCGGGTCGGAGTAGCTGATGTCGAGGTCCCGCTGCCGGCGGCCGAAGATCCAGCGAAAGCTCCCCGTCTTGGCAAGCCCGAACAGGTTCGGCTGCGAATAGCCGATGAACCCCGCGAGCCCGGTGTAACCGGAGGCGGTGATCCCGAAGTTCAGAGTCCCCGTCTGCTTCTCCTGCACGCGCAGCGAGATGTCGATGTCCCCGTCCGGGCGCGGGCGGATGTCGATCGCCTCGTCCGGCGGCAGCGGCTCGAAGAAGTTCAACCCCTGGATGTTCTGGAACGACTGGATCAGACGTTCCTGCGAGTACACATCTCCGGGGAAGATGAGCAGGCGGTTCCGGATCACGCGGTCGTGCGTGGCCGTGTTCCCCTCGATCGCGATCTCGCGAATGTAGCTCCGCGCGCCCTCCTCGATGTTGAGGTGGGCCGTTACGCGCGGCTGCTCCCCCTCGGGGAGGTCCGCGCGCCGCACGTCGGGCGTGACGCGGGACGCAAGATATCCGTTGTTCCGGTACAGATCTCCAAGGTCCGCCGGCGAGGCGTAGAAGGCGGTGAAGTTGAAGGGAGGATACTCATCCCCTTCGGCTTCGTGCTGGCCTCGGCGCACAATGGGTTCGATCGCCGCGAGCGGGAACGCCCGGTTCCCCGTAATCCTCAGATCCTCGAGGAGGTACTGGCTCCCCTCCTCAACCCGGATCTCGATGCGTCCCTTCCCCGTCACGCGGTCCGATATGACCGTGTCACCCAGAACCTCGAAGTCGAGGAAGCCGTTCGAGCGGTAGAAGTCCGGGAGTCGCTCGGTCAGGTCGCGCCGGAACTCGTCCTTCTTGAGTTCGCCCGAATCGAACCAGAAGAACCCCTCCTCGTCGGTGGCCATCGTGGCCCTGAGTTCCGCGTCGGTGAAGGCTTCGTTGCCCTCGAAAGTGATCTGCGTGAGCCCGAGCCGCGGCCCCTCGTCCACGTCGAACACGACGAGAAAGTCGGGAGGGAACGCAAGGTCCGGGCGGATGAGCGTATCCACGCTCGCGGTCGGAAACCCTTCGTTGGACAGCAGCTCGAGCATCGTGACGCGCGCGCGTCCGATCCGGCTCGGGTCGAGCGGACTGTTGTTCGTGAGCCCGACCGTGTCCCGGATCACATCTTCGTCGACCCGCTCCAGACCGCGGAACGCGTACTGCGTGATGTAGGCCCGTTCCTCCACGCGGATGTAGAACACGCCGCGTTCGGGATCGTCCGACTCCGCCACTCCGATCTCGACGTTCGAGAAGTCCCCGGAACTGAAGAGGCGGCGGATCGCCTCCTGAATCTGCGGCTGGCGTACGACGTTGCCCGCGCGGAGGCCGCTGCGCGTGATGATGATGTTCGCAGCGTGACGCTGATTCCCCAGCACGATGACAGAATCGACGCGGACCGAGGACTGGTCGAGCTGCAGCTGCGCCGCCGCCGGCTCCGCGGTGGCGAGCGCGAGGATCAGCCCCATCAGCGCCAGTCCGCTCGCCGCGCTGGCGGGCGGCTGCCGGGGGCTCATTTCGCCGAAGAAGCCGTGGGCGTGGCGAACACCAGGCTGTCCTCGTCGTCGGCGACGTCCACCCGGATCTGGTCTCCGGGCTCGAAATCGGCCATCAGGATCCGCTCGGAGAGCGCGTCCTCGACGTGCCGCTGAATCGTCCGCTTGAGCGGACGTGCCCCGAACTTCTCGTCATAGCCGTGGTCCACCAGGAACCGGATCGCCGCATCGCTCAGCTCGAGTTCGAGCATCTCCTCCGCGAGGCGTTTCTGTACCTCCCGGAGCTGGATGTGCACGATCTCGCCCAATTGTTCCTTCGACAGCGGATGGAAGACGATCGTTTCCTCGACCCGGTTCAGGAACTCGGGCGTAAACACGCGGTTGATCTCGTCCGAGACGCGTTCCTTAATCCGGTTGTAGTCGATTCCGTCCGTGTCTTCCGTGAAGCCCACGCGGGTCGAGGTGCCGATGTCCCGGCTCCCGACGTTGGACGTCATGATCACGACCGTGTTCTTGAAATCGATCACCCGCCCGTAGTTGTCCGTGAGCCGACCCTCATCGAGGACCTGGAGGAGGATGTTGAAGACGTCCGGATGCGCCTTCTCGATCTCGTCGAGCAGGACGACGCTGTACGGCCGCCGCCGGATGGCCTTCGTGAGTGCGCCGGAATCCTCGTAGCCGACGTAGCCCGGCGGGGCGCCGATGAGACGGCTCACCGAGAACTTCTCCATGTACTCCGACATGTCCACGCGTACGAGCGCGCTCTCCTCGGCGAAGAGGAAGCGCGCCAGGGCCCGCGCCAGTTCGGTCTTCCCCACCCCGGTGGGTCCGCAGAAGATGAAGCTCCCGATCGGCCGGTCCGGATCCTTCAGACCCGCTCGTCCGCGACGGATCGCACGACTCACCGCGTCGATCGCCTCGTCCTGGCCGACGACACTCTCATGCAGTTCGTCCTCCATCCTCAGGAGGCGCTCCGTCTCCGCTTCCCTGAGCCGGGTCACCGGAATCCCCGTCCAGCGGCCCACGATGAAGGCGATCTCTTCTTCCCCGACGGTGGGACGGAACTCGGCACGCGCGCGCTCCCATTCGTCACGCCGGCGCTTGATCTCCTCCTGGACTTCCTTCTCGCGGTCCCTCAGGTAGGCAGCGCGCTCGAAGTCCTGATCGCTGATCGCCGCGTCCTTCCACTCCGCGAGTTCCTCGAGCTTCGTCTGGAACTCCTGGACCTCGGCGGGAGGCACCTGCGCGGCGAGCCTCGACCGGGCTCCCGCCTCATCGATGACGTCGATGGCCTTGTCCGGAAGGAAGCGGTCCGTGATGTAGCGTTCGGCCAGCCGTGCGGCGGCGGAAAGGGACGGATCCGGAAGCTCCACGTTGTGGTGATCCTCGTAGTACTTCCGCAAGCCCTGGAGGATTTCGATGGTTTCGTCGATCGACGGGGCTTCGACGATCACCGTCTGGAAGCGGCGTTCCAGCGCCCCGTCCTTCTCGATGTACTTCCGGTACTCGTTCAGAGTGGAGGCGCCCACACACTGCAGTTCACCGCGGGCGAGGGCGGGCTTGAGCATGTTCGACGCGTCGATCGCGCCTTCCGCCGCTCCCGCGCCGACGAGCGTGTGCAACTCATCGATGAAGAGGATGACGCCCTTCGCCTGCGACGTCTCGTTTACGATGGCCTTGAGCCGTTCCTCGAACTGCCCCCGGTACTTGGTGCCGGCGATGACGGCGGCCATGTCGAGCGCAAGTACGCGGTACCGCTTCAGGCTGTCCGGCACATCGCCCCGCTGGATGGCCTGGGCCAGCCCTTCGACGATCGCCGTCTTGCCCACGCCCGGCTCGCCGATGAGCACGGGATTGTTCTTCTTGCGGCGCGAGAGCACCTCCATCATACGCTCGATCTCGCCCAGCCGACCGATCGTCGGGTCGAGCTTCCCCTCCCGCGCGAGCTGGGTGAGATCGCGGCAGAAATGGTCCAGCGCCGGCGTCTTCGACTTCTTGTCCCCCTTCGTACCCGAACTTGCGGGGTCGGAGACGGAGGCCGCGGCGGGGGTGCCGCCGGCGGGCATGTCGGTCCCGAGCAGCTTCAGCGTTTCGGCACGCGCGCCGTCGAGTCCGATCCCCGCCTCTCCGAGCACTTTCGCCGCGAGACCCTTCTCCTGGCGAAGCAGACCCAGCAGGAGGTGTTCGGTCCCCACATACGTGTGGTGGAGTTCCTCCGTCTCGGCCATCGCGTGCTCAAGCACCTTCTTCGCCCGCGTTGTGTAGGGCAGCTCACCGATCGATGAACTGCTCTTCCCCGGCCGGATGTTGCCCTCCACGAGCTTTCTCAGCTCGCCGAGGTCGGCCGACAGGTTGGCCAGAACCGCGGCGGCGACGCCCTCGCCTTCACGGATCAGGCCGAGGAGGATGTGTTCGGTACCCACATAGTCGTGCTTGAGGCGGATAGCCTCCTCGCGCGCCATCGCGAGCACTTTCCGAACACGATCCGTGAAGTTGTAGTTCATCCGGGCCTCATATGGCGTCGACAGGCGGCCGGCAGCGTGACCGGTGTTTATCCGTGCTACTCAAGGGCTCCTCGAACGTAGCTCGCGCGGAACGCGTCCGCATCCGCCTCGTCGAGCCGGCGCCCCGCCGCGCGCGCGAGATGTGCGGTCTGGGCGTGGATCATCATGCGGATGATCACCTCTACACGGGGTGTTTTGAGAAGTCTCAGCGAGATTCCCAGACGGACTCCGGAAAGGAGGTTCATCATCTCCTCGAAGGGCAGACTCCTCGCGTGACACAGGATCCCGTACGCCCGCCAGACCTTGTCCTCGAGTACGTGCGGGGCCTCGCGCAGCAGCACGGCCCGCGCCTGCTTCTCGTAGCCGATCACGCGGCCGACGAGGCGCTCTAGCTGGTCGATCAGATCCTCCTCGGTCTTGCCCAGGGTCGTCTGGTTCGAGATCTGAAACAGGTTGCCCACGATTCTCGAACCCTCTCCGTATAGACCCCGGTACGTCACGCCGAGTTGCCCCATCCCCTCCAGCACCTTGCGGATCTGACGAGTGAGGACGAGACCGGGGAGGTGGATGAAGACGGAGGCCCGCAGCCCGGTCCCCACGTTGGTCGGACAGGAGGTCAGGAAGCCGAACTCCTGATGGAACGCGTACGGAAGGCGGGCGCCGATCTCTTCGTCCAACTGATCGAGATCGCGCCATGCCGCCGCGAGCTGGAAGCCCCCGCGCAGCGTCTGAAGCCGGAGGTGGTCCTCCTCGTTCACCATCAGTCCGAGCGCCCTGTTCCGGGACAGGGCGAGGCCCGAGCCGCGCCGCGGTCCGCTTTCCGGCCCGCCGATGAGCTCCTTGCTCACGAGGCGCCGTTCGAGGAGCAGGAGTCGGTCCACCGGCTCGAGGCGGGCGATCTCCCAGAAATCGGCTTCTTCGAGCATCCCGGCGGCCTCCGTCGCCGCCCGCGCCTTCTCGAGCAGGGCTTCCCGCTCCTCTCCGGTCGCGTGCGAGGCGAAGGAATACCCCTGGAGGTTGCGGGCGAGGCGCACCCGACTGGAAACGACGATATCGCCATTGGGTCCGGCTTCATCGACCCAGTCGAGACCGTGCGTGCCGACGGGCGGCGCCGTCCCGGGCCCGTCCGTCACGAGACCTCCGTCAGCGCGTGAATCTCATCTCTGAGGTCCGCCGCGGACTCGAAATCCTCGATCTCGACTGCGCGCTCCAGACGCCGCCTCAGCGTGGAGAGGCGAACCCGCTCGGGGTCCGTCTCGGGGGCCGTGCTCACGTACACCTTACCCATATGCTGCGACGATCCGTGCACGCGGCGGAGGAGCGCGCGGAGTTGCCGGTGGAACTGAGCGTAGCACTGGGGACATCCCAGCCGCCCCGACTTGCGGAAGTCGTCGGCTCCGGTGCCGCAGTATTCGCACGGCTCCGCGGCCGGGGGGAACAGGGTGTCTCCGGAACTCCCGCCGAGGTGCGCCAGCAGGTCCGCCATGGGGGGGGATCCGCCGCTGGCGGAAACCCCCTTCAGGGAGGCGCACGTCGAACAGAGATTGAGCGTACGCATCTCGTTGTCCTCAATCTCCGTGAGCGTGATCTTCGCCTTGCGTTCCCCGCAGTTCTCGCAGTCCATTCGTTTCTCCGTTGCGCCGCCCGGCGCTCCATCACACGGCGACGAGCTCTCCGCTCTCGATGCGCAGCACCCGACCCGCACGGCCCGCCAGCTCGCGGCTGTGGGTCACGACGACCAGCGCCGCGCCGTGCCCGTCCACCAACTCGAACAGCAGGTCGTGAAGACGCAGCGTCGCCTCCGCATCGAGGTTCCCGGACGGCTCGTCCGCCAGCACGAGCGGCGGCGAGTTCGCCAGCGCACGGGCCACCGCGACCCGCTGCTGCTCGCCCCCGGAAAGCCGACGCGGCCGGTGGCTCTCGCGCTCCGCCAGCCCCACCTGAGCGAGCAGCCCCGCGGCCCGATCCCGAGCCTCTTCCTGCGAAGCCCCGGAAATCAACCGCGGCAGCATCACGTTCTCCAGCGCCGTGAAATCGCGCAGCAGGTGATGGAACTGGAAGACGAAGCCGACGAAACGGTTCCGCAGCTCGGCCAGCCGTTCCCCCTCGAGTTCCGACACCCGCTCCCCTCCCAGCCAGACGTCTCCTCCCGTCGGCCGGTCGAGGGCACCGAGCAAATGTAGCAGGGTCGACTTCCCGGACCCACTGGGACCCACGATGGCCAGGGAATCCCCGAGGTCCACGGTGAGGCCGATCCCGGTCAGGACCGGTATGAGACCGCCATCAGGGCTCGGAAAGGTCCGGACGAGTCCCGCCGTTCGGACTGCCGGCGGCGCCTTTCCCGTTCGTTGCACGGTCACTCGTGCCGGATCGCGTCGACGGGTGCCAGCGCTGCGGCCTTTCGCGCCGGATAGATCGTGGCCAGGTAGGAGATGAGCAGCGAACCGAGGATGATCAGCGTAACGTCGAGCGGCGCCAGCGAGATCGGGAGCCGGTCGATGAAGTACACATCGCTGGGGAGTGCGATGAACTCGTAACGCGTCAGGGCCCAGGCAAGGATGGCGCCGAGCGCGGCGCCCAGCGTCGTACCGACGACGCCGATGAAGAGCCCCATGTTCGTGAACACCTTCCCCACACTCCGTGCCGTCACTCCCATGGACCGGAGGATCCCGATCTCCCGCGTGCGGTCCGCGACCATCATCACGAGCGTCGAGACGATGTTGAAGGAGGCGACCAGCACGATCAGGATCAGCACGACGGCCATGCCGAGCTTCTCGAGGCGGAGCGCGGAGAAGAGGCTGCTGTTGAGCTCCTGCCAGCCCTCCACGCGGTAGGGCCAGCCAAGCGCCTCCTCCAGCCGGGCGGACACTTGTCTCGCCTCCCACGGATCGCTCACGTCGAACTCGATGCCGGTCACGGCCTCGCCGAGGCCGAGGAGTGCCTGCGCCTCCGCCAGAGGGGCCATCACCAGTTCGTCGTCGTACTGATACAGTCCCGTCTGGAAGATTCCGGTGACCTCGAAGCGTGCAAGCGCGGGCGAGAAGCCCAGAGTGGAGAGCGGCGTGTTCTGAAGGGAGGCGGCGGTGATGAGCTTGCCCTGATAGAGGCCGAGCTTCTGAGCGAGGCCGCGTCCCGCCACGATGCCCGGGTTCCCGGATTCGGTCGGGCCGAAGGGTGGCTCCCCGATTATGAGGTGCTCCATGAGCCCGGCGATCCGCATCCCCTCCGGGTCGTCCGGGATGCCGCGCAGCACGACGGATTCGTTGTAACTGTCGCCCGCGTTGAGGACGACCTTGTTGAAGACGAAAGGCGAAGCCGCGACCACATTCTCGTCCTGCCGAACGCGGTCGAGGACCGTCTCCCAATCCTCCATCTGAAAGCCGCTGTCGAGTTCCATCACGTGCGCGTGCGGCCCGCCGCTCAGTATCCGGTCCCGCAGGCTCTCCTGGAGGCCGTTGAGGACCCCGATCACGACGATGAGGGCCATCACGCCGACGGCTACACCACCCACGGCAAGGCTCGATATGAAGGCAACGAGCCTCGAGTCTCTTTCGTCCACGGTGCCGCCGCCCCCGAAGGGCCACCACGGCCGGCGAAGGAAGCGGCCGAGGGCACGGAAGATGCCGAAGACGGAGATGCGCCGCCCGGTCCCCCGCAGGTAGCGCCGCGCCACGAAGCGTTCGAAGCGGCCCCGGCCTGCGCTCACGCCTGCCCCTCCTCCGGACGCAGCATGGGGAAGAGGACGACATCGCGAATGGATGTCTGTCCGGTGAGCAGCATCACCAGGCGGTCGACGCCGAGCCCGAATCCACCCGTCGGAGGGAGGCCATACTCCAGCGCCCGCACATAGTCCTCGTCGATCTCCATCGCCTCCTCGTCGCCGGCCTCTCTCAGGCGCCGCTGCGCCGCGAACCGGTTCCACTGATCCACCGGATCGTTGAGTTCGCTGAACGCATTCACGAGTTCGAAGCCGCACGCGATGACCTCGAATCGCTCCGCAAGATCCGGCTCCCCACGCATGGGTTTCGCTAGCGGGCTCATCTCGATCGGGTGACCGTACACGAAGACGGGATCCGTGATCCGGTCTTCGACCAGATCCGAGAAGAGCGTGTCGAGAATCTGCACGCGCGAGAGTTGGTCAGCGTCCGTGCGTCCGGCCTCTTCCGCAAGAGTGCGGAGGTCGGCCTCGCCCGCGCGCCGCGGATCCAGACCGGTAGCCGACGAGAAGGCCTCATCCCAGCGGACGCGTGGCCAGGGCGCGGCGAGGTCCACCTCCGCGCCGTCGTACTCGAACCGTGTCGTCCCCATCACCTCCCGCGCGACGTCGCCGATCATCGTCTCGGTGAGCTCCATCACGTCCTCGTAGTCCGCGAACGCGAAGTACAGCTCGAGCATCGTGAATTCGGGGTTGTGCGTGCGGTCGATCCCCTCGTTCCGGAAGTCGTGCCCGATCTCGTACACTCGGTCGAGATTCCCTACGATGAGCCGCTTCAGATAGAGTTCATCGGCGATCCTCAGGAACATCTTCCGGTCGAGCCGGTGGTGGTGCGTGGAGAACGGTCGTGCCAGAGCGCCGCCGTAGAGAGGTTGCAGAACCGGAGTCTCCACCTCGAGGAAGTTGCGCGCGTCGAGCCAGCGGCGGAGTTCCGTGACGATTCTGCTCCGGATCCGGAACACCTCGCGCACCTCCGGGTTCACCGCCAGATCCGCATACCGCTGCCGGTAGCGCGAGGCCTGGTCGCTGAACCCGCTGTGCACGACGCGCTGTCCGTCCTCGGCGATCTCCTCCTTCCCGAAGGGGAGCGGACGGAGGGTCTTTGTCAGAAGCGTGAGGGATTCGGCCCGCACCGTGACCTCTCCCCGTCGCGTGCGGAAGACGGCGCCTTCAACGCCGACCCAGTCGCCGAGGTCGAGCAGGTCCATGAGTGCGGCCCCCTCAGCTCCCAGGAGGTTGCGCCGCAGGTGGATCTGCAGTCGCCCGTCGTGATCGCCGATGTGCGAGAAGGCGCTTCCGCCCAGGTCCCGGTAGGACAGAATGCGGCCCGCGACACGGACGCCTTCGAGTTCGGTGGGCGCTTGGCCGTCCGTCGCTCCCTGGGTCGCGGCCTCCAGCTCCTCAAACGCGGCGAACGCGTCGCGCAGTTGGTGGGAACGATCGAAGGCGTAGCCGTAGGGTTCGAGGCCCAGTTCGCGCACGCGGGCGAGCTTCGCGAAGCGGTCCCTTACCGGCTTCGGTCGCGCCTCGGACGCGTACCAGCACGCAGTGCAGGCTCCGTCGCGGAGTCCAACGGTATCGGAACCGCACGATGGGCAGTTCATGCGCTCGTCTTGCCGGATTCCTGGAGGAAGGCCTGGATGAAACCGTCGAGCTCGCCATCGAGCACCGCGCCGACGTTGCCGACCTCCAGGTTCGTCCGGTGGTCCTTGACCATCTTGTAAGGCTGCAGGACGTAGGACCGGATCTGCCGACCCCACTCGATTCGCGTCTTCGAGCCTTCGAGTTCGGCCCGGCGCGCTTCCCGTTCCTCTACGGCCCGCTGGTAGAGGGCGGCCTGCAGCATCTTCAGCGCCTTGGACTTGTTCTTGTGCTGGCTGCGTTCCTGCTGGCACGAGACGACGATCCCCGTCGGGAGATGCGTGATCCGCACCGCGGAATCCGTCTTGTTCACGTGCTGACCGCCCGCCCCCGATGCCCGGAACGTGTCGATCCTGAGATCCTCCTCATTGACCTCGATCTCGATGTCGTCATCGACCACCGGATAGACGAACACCGAGGCGAAGGAGGTGTGCCGGCGCCCCTGCGAGTCGAAGGGGGAAATACGCACGAGGCGGTGGACGCCGCGTTCGGCCGACAGATACCCGTAGGCGAACTGCCCCTCCACATCGAGGGTCGCGGACTTGATCCCGGCTTCTTCGGCGGGAAGGAGATCCATGATCTCGACCTTGTAGTCGTGCTGTTCCGCCCAGCGCACGTACATGCGCATGAGCATCTGGGCCCAGTCCTGTGACTCCGTACCGCCGGCTCCCGGGTTGATCGTGACGAGCGCGCTGCGGTGGGCGTCCTCCCCCCGCAGCATGTTACGGGATTCCAGGCGGGCCGCCTCCCTCTCCGCCCCGTCGAGTCCGCCCTCGAGTTCCGCCTCCAGTTCGGCGTCGTCCTCGTCCTCGAGCAGCAGCGTCATCTCGAGAAGATCGTCCACGCGGGCGGAGCAGTCCGCCCAGGGACCGGTCCAGGTCTTGAGCAGGTTCGCTTCCCCGATGACCTCCTTGGCGGCGTCCTGGTCGTTCCAGAACGCGGGGGCTGCCATCTTCTTCTCGAGTTCGCCGATGCGGGTCAGCTTCTCGGAGATCTCAAAGATACCCCCGTAGCTCATCGAGCCGGCCGCGCAGCGCCTCGGCGCGTTCTTTCTGTTTCGCGAGCTCCGTCATGTCCGGCTCCAGCCCTCCGCGCGCGCGTCGGGTCCGTGTGGGGTGTGATTTGCCGACGGTAAATAGACCACGTTTCCCCCCGGAAGGCGAACTTTCCGGAGTCGCGTCAGAGGAGATCGAAATCGATCCGCCGTGCCTCGCGATCCACGCGCACAACTTGAATCTCCACGGGGTCCCCGAGCCGGTAGCTCCTGCGCGTTCGGCGCCCCCGCAGCATGTGCTTCGTCCCGTCGTGGACGTAGTAGTCCCCCGAGAGGCGGCTCACATGGACGAGACCTTCGATATCGTACGCGTTGAGCCGCACGAAGAAACCGAAGCGGGCCGTGGCACTGATCGTGCCGTCGAAGTGATCCCCGACGTGCCGCTCCATGAACTCGACTTTCTTGAGGTCCACCGAATCACGCTCCGCCCGGGCCGCGTTCTCCTCCCGGGCCGAGGCGTGTCGGGCCGTGTCGGAGAGCCACTCCCGGCTGATCTCGCGCGCGGAACCGGGGTTCGCCAGCCAGCGAGCCAGCTGCCGGTGCACGATGAGGTCCGGATACCGGCGGATGGGCGAGGTGAAATGGAGGTACGCCGGGGAGGCGAGCCCGAAATGGCCTTCGTTGCCCGGCTCGTAGCGGGCCTTGGCAAGGCTTCTCAGGACCTGGACCGAGATGACGGACTCCTCGACCCTGCCCTTCACGGCGTCGAGCAGTCGCTGGAAGTCGCGCGGGCGCGGGTTGCGCTGCGGGAATGAGAGTCCGAATTCGGTCGCCAGCAGGCGGAGCGTGTCGATCTTCTCGGGGTTCGGTTCCTCGTGGATGCGGTACAGTACGGGCACCCCATTCTCGATCGCCCACTGCGCCACCGCTTCGTTCGCGGCGATCATCAGATCTTCGATGAGCCGGTGCGAGGCGAGCCGCTCGCGCGGCCGCACATCGACGGGAGCCCCCTCTTCGTCGAGCACGACGTGCGACTCCGGCAGGTCGAAGTCGAGGCTCCCGCGCGCGCGGCGCCGTTGACGGAAGCTGCGGCTCACATCGAGCAACGCGCGAAGATCCTCGCGCAGGCCCGAGTCCCGCCGTGCCGCGGGGGTCGCTTCTCCGTCGATCACCTCCTGCGCCTCTTCATACGAGAGCCGGTGCGCGCTACGGATGACAGCCCGGGCGAAGCTCGTCCCCCGGAGCCGTCCGCCGCGATCCACGGTGAGGAAGGCGGCCAGCGTGAGCCGGTCTTCCCCGGGCACGAGCGAGCAGAGGTCGCTCGACAGCGCGTGCGGGAGCATGGGCAGCACACGATCCACGAGGTACACGCTCGTGCCGCGCTCCCAAGCTTCCGCGTCGAGCGCCTCTCCCTCCCGTACATAGTGCGATACGTCGGCAATGTGGATCCCGATCCGAGCCCCACCGCCCGTGAGCCGTTCGATGGAGAGTGCGTCATCGTGGTCTCGAGCATCCCCTGGGTCGATCGTGATGACGCGGTCACCCCGAC